>JBMOOO010000006.1:0-156476 GCA_049324475.1 Pseudomonadota bacterium
CACCGCCGACCAAGATGGACCAGCACCAGCTGATGGAAGAGGGTTACTACAACATCTACGGCCGCGCCGGTGCCCGCACCGAAATGCCGGGCTGCTCGCTGTGCATGGGCAACCAGGCCCGCGTCGCCCCGAACACCACCTGCGTGTCCACCTCCACCCGCAACTTCCCGAACCGCCTCGGCCAGGGCTCCAACGTCTATCTCGCGTCCGCGGAACTCGCTTCCGTCGCCGCGGTGATGGGCAAGCTGCCGACGGTCGCGGAGTACATGGAGTACGCCAACAAGATCGATGCCATGTCGAAAGACATCTACCGCTACCTGAACTTCGACCGCATGCCGGAGTACACCGACAAGGCAGCGACGGCGAAGATCAGCGTGGCGCAGGGGCAGTAAGCGAAAGTCCTGAAAGGAAAAAGCCCGGCGAAAGCCGGGCTTTTTTTATTGCCGGGAGATCACAGAGCAAGCTTCCTCAGGCGCGACATGACCAAATCGACGCGCTCCGGTTCGGCGATTAACCCCGGCAGCACATTCGCGAAATTCGGGTTGGCAATCAGGCCCGCCAGAACAGCAGCTACTCGCTCCCGCAAAGCCACCGGAGCCATCGCCATTTCCTGCACAAGCTGCTCGCGACCATCAACGATATTAAGTACATCTTCAAGATCGTGACTGCCCAGAAAGTCACCGGCACCGCGACTCGTGAAGGCCTCCAGCTTGGTGGCGACGAACGCCACGGCACTGGCGCAGCGGATCGTCAGGCCATCGCCCAGATCGACCGGAACCGCGGTTTGCACAGCGTAGGCATACCAGCGATTGGAAAATCCCAGCACGTCTTCACGCACCGGCATCAGGTCGAACAACACCCCGGATTCACGATGTATCCAACGGCAAATAACGTCGCTGCCGGGATCCCGCACAAAACCACGTTCCGCCACCACCTGTTCGATGCGGATATAACGGGCGCGGTCCGCCTCGATCACGGCATCGACATCACGGGTCGCTCGCACCGTATCGGAAAGCGGGTCAGTCACCAGCAGTCCGGCCACCGCACCGCCCACAAACACCAGTTGCTCACGCAAATCGCCCAGCGCCTCAGCCACGCGACGCAAGTGCGGCAGGTTGGGATCATCAGCCCGCATCGTTACTTCCAACGATCAGCACACGCAGCATGTCGGCCGCCAACGCGCGTTCCCGTGCACGTCCGGCACGCAATGCGTCGATCAGTGCGAGCAAACGATGCAGCGCCGGATCTGCCAACGCTGCCTGCGGTGCGGTGCGATAAAGCGGAGACAGCGTCGGCCCCTTGGCGCTTCCGGCAGCATGTGCCCACACCGGCGCCTCACCGGACGCGACATTGATCTTGCTGGCGAGTGGCTCGGCGCCCACACCCGTGGGCACCCCCCGCTTCACCGGCCCGGGCAGCGCCGGCCAGACATAGCGAACACCGTGCAGCACAAATTCCAGCAGGGCCGGCCGCACGGGCGACCAGATGCCCCGCTCCTTGACCACCGCCAGCCCGGCCACAACTGACCGCTTGACGCTGCCATGGACCTCCGAGGGGCTCATGGACAAGGCCAGCCCCAACCCGGCATAGGTCCAGCGCTGCCCCGGATGGGCAACGACCTTGAGCAACACCAGCAGGTCCTGGGGCTTGAGTTCCATCGGGCGGCCATATTCGGAATTCGCGAATAGCGAATATGCGGGAAGGGCCGGGGCCAGACAAGCCCCGGGACAAGCTGCTGGACGAGGTGGAAGGCGGCTCGCTCGCCACCCGCCTCTGGCTGGCACCGCCGACCAAGATGGACCAGCACCAGCTGATGGAAGAGGGTTACTACAACATCTACGGCCGCGCCGGTGCCCGCACCGAAATGCCGGGCTGCTCGCTGTGCATGGGCAACCAGGCCCGCGTCGCCCCGAACACCACCTGCGTGTCCACCTCCACCCGCAACTTCCCGAACCGCCTCGGCCAGGGCTCCAACGTCTATCTCGCGTCCGCGGAACTCGCTTCCGTCGCCGCGGTGATGGGCAAGCTGCCGACGGTCGCGGAGTACATGGAGTACGCCAACAAGATCGATGCCATGTCGAAAGACATCTACCGCTACCTGAACTTTGACCGCATGCCGGAGTACACCGACAAGGCGGCCACGGCGAAGATCAGCGTGGCGCAGGGGCAGTGAGCCCCGGCACGTAGCGAGCGGGTTAGACCCGCGAACCGCGACCAATAAAAAGCCCGGCGAGAGCCGGGCTTTTTATTGCCGACCCAACGCAGTCCGGCAGTCACGCACGCCCTTTCGCGCAATAACCTCCTTCGCATTCCATCCCGGCCGACAGACTCCGACCGGCCGCACCCATATGCTTGTATTTGCATAACAATGCAAAAACGAGCATATTCACCATGAAACCACTGCTCTGGCGTGGCAGCACCCGCAAGGATCTGTCCCTCTTCCCGGCAGAAGCACGCCGGCAATCCGGCTACCAGTTAAGGCGCGTACAGGAAGGGCTGGCACCGGCTGACTGGAAACCGATGCCCACGATCGGGCCCGGTGTCAGGGAGATCCGCGTGCAGGACGGCGTCAGCGCCTGGCGCATCATCTACCTGTGCGAGCGCCCCGAAGGAATTTACGTGCTGCACGCCTTCCAGAAGAAGACACAGAAAACCAGCCAGCGCGACATCCAACTGGCTCGCGAACGATTCCGGATGATCGGGAGACCATGATGAAAAAGCCGGCAAAAACTGCACGCAAGGCCAGCACGGCGCCCAAGGCCCGCAAAGTGACCAGCCCCCCCGCTCTCCCGCATGGGGTGGAGCACATCACGCCGGCCGGCCGCAGCGTGTTCTACGACCTGTTCCCGGAAGAAGAAGCTGCAGAACTGGAAATCCGCTCGGAACTGCTGATGGCCATCCACACCTGGCTGGACGCCTCCGGACTGACCCAGGTGGCTGCTGCCGAACGGCTGGGCGTTACGCAGGCACGCATCTCCGATCTGAAGCGCGGCAAGATCGACAAGTTCAGTATTGCGCAACTGATCCGGCTGGCGGCACGGGCGGGCTTGCAGCCGAGGATCCGCTTGACGAAAGCGGCTTGATACGCATCAGGTGGCTCGAGACCAGTCACACAGATGGCTCTGGAAATAGCTCCAGCATCGCAGCCGTCATAGCCAGCATGGCCTTGGCTTCGGCGCGGGCAATCACGTCATCACCCTTGTGATGCGGCGCATGGCTGACGTGCTCAAGACTTTTTCGTACAGCCAGCAATCTCTCAGAAAACGTCATGGCCCGCCTTGCCTCTGGAGAACCTCTGTATTTTCCAACCGCAACGGAGGCGGCATTAGCGTCACCACGACGCTCATCAATCCCCTCGAGAATATGCCTGATTTGCGCCACACAATCGTCATAGCGACCGCCATCAAAAGCATCTCTGGCCTTCTTGATATATCGCACCAGAGATTTCTCATTATCCCGACCTAAAGGATAGGTGAGTTCCAGGATCAGGCCGCTTCGATAGCCCACATTCTCGAGGATGCCAAGCCAAGTTGCCGCCGCAATATTGATGGAAGCATCTCCGTCCCATCCTTCCAGAAGGCGATCCCCCTTATTCGGGAAAACCTGAAGACCTTCTTTTGTGGAACAGCCATCGTCGGTCAGAAGCTGGTACTGGGTTTTCAGCGCCAGGTCTTTCCCGGCCCTCAAACGCTCAATCTCTTCCAATGCCTGATAGCTAATCAATCCCTTGAATGCCAGGCAGTCCGTTCTGCCCAACACCGCATCAATAAATCTTCCACGCATGGTCAGCTCAGCGAGCTCTTGACCCTGTTGGCTGGACAAAAACAACGAGCCAGAAACAATACGTCGATCATGCGACCACTTAGTCCAGGCAACGTCGATTACAACCTCCAGGCTGGCCGCCCCTACAGCCGGCCGCCCGCCGATCATGCGCAGATGGCCATCACCAACGATATAAGACCCATGCCTGACATCCATTGCCGTCACCGTTCACCTTTATCCCTGAGCGCCTCATACAACTTCGCCGGCCCCAGCAAGATGTCCTTCAGCCCATCCCGCACCTTCTCCGAATCCAGCGCCTGCTTGCTCATGGTCTGATGCGCGTCCAGCGCATCCATAACGGCGTCCAAAATCGCCTTTGAAAGGTCGGGTGAATTGGCGAACTGTTCCTTGGAGTTGTTGTTGGCTTGCTGGATAAGCACGTTCGATTCCAGCAGCTTGCCCTTGAGCACGTTGTTCACGTAAACAAGCTTGTCGTTGTCGGTGACATCGCCCTCAAAGAGCTGGTTGACCTTCTCGATGATCTCATTGAGATAGGCCTTCATCGGTTCGTTGATCTGGCCACTGCCCGCCTCTTCCAGCGGCTTGAGCTTGTCGCCCTTGGCCAGCGGCAGATCGCGTTCACCCTTGTCCACCAGGCGGTGGTGCGTCAGCACGACCCTGGACAGGTCCACCCCTTCCCGCTCACGGCCGAATTCCAGCAGCGGCATCAGCCGCTTGTAGAAGATGGCGCGCTTCTCGATGGCGGTGTTGCCGTAATCGAAGATCTGCGAGAGGAAGGCATAGACCCGCAGGAAGCCGCCGAGGTTGCGCTTGAACAGCACCAGGGCATCGATCTCTTCCTTGGCTGACTTTTCGGCAGCCTCGTCCTTCTTGTCCTGGGCGGCCTTCAGGCGGACTGCGGCCGCCTTGTGTTTCTTCAGCAGGCGGTCAGCCACCGGCTCCAGCGCGGCCAGCAATTCGCTCTGCCTGGCATTCGGGTCCAGTTCTACCTTCACCACCCGCTCGACCTCGTTGTCGTCGTAATGGCCGGTGGCGTCAAGCTGGGCACGCAGGTCGTAGACCAGGTTGGGATCGGTGACGCCTTCGAGCTCGGCGGTCTCGTAGTAGGTCTTGAACGCCGCCAGCACATCGTCCGGCTCGTTCACGAAGTCGAGGATGTAGGTAATGTCCTTGCCGGGGTAGGCCCGGTTGAGACGTGACAGCGTCTGCACGGCCTGAATGCCACCGAGGCGTTTGTCCACGTACATGCCGCACAGAAGCGGTTGGTCGAAGCCGGTCTGGAATTTGTTGGCCACCAGCAGGATCTGGTACTCGTCCGTGTCGAAGGCGCCGCGGATGTCCCGGCCCTTGAGATTCGGGTTGAGGATCTTGCTGTTCTCGGTGAACGGGTCGGGGCCGGATTCCTTGTCGTTCACCTCACCGGAGAACGCCACCAGGGTGGCCATCTTGTAGTTGCTGGCCTTGATGTACTTGTCGATGGCGAGCTGCCAGCGCACGGCTTCCTGCCGGCTGCCGACCACCACCATGGCCTTGGCCTTGCCATTGAGCAGCGGCGCGACGTTCTCGCGGAAATGCTCGACGACTACCTGCACCTTCTGTGCGATGTTGTACGGGTGCAGGCGCACCCAGCGCATGATGCCTTTCATGGCCTCGTTGCGTTCGACCGCCTTTTCGTCCCACTCCTTGCCGTTGTTCGCCAACTTGAAGGCGAGTTTGTAGGACGTGTAGTTCTGCAGCACGTCGAGGATGAATCCCTCCTCGATGGCCTGACGCATGGAATAGACATGGAACGGCGCCGGCAGGTTCTCCGGGCCAGCGGGCTGGTCCGGGTGTGGGCGGCGGCCAAACAGTTCCAGCGTCTTGGCCTTGGGCGTAGCGGTGAAGGCGACGTAGGTGATGCCGGCATCATTCGCACGCGCCGCCATCTGCACCGCGAGCAGGTCCTCGGTGCTTACCTCGCCGCCGTCGTTCAGTTCCCTCAGCTCTTCGGCGGACAGCACCTGCTTGAGCTTGGAGGCGGCTTCGCCGGTTTGCGAGCTGTGGGCTTCATCGGCGATCACCGCGAAGCGCTTGCCCTGCGTGGCGGAAAGCTCCTGCACGGCGCTCAGCGCGAACGGGAAGGTCTGGATGGTGCAGACGAGGATCTTCTTGCCGTTCTTCAGGGCCTCGGCCAACTGGGCGCTCTTGCTGCCGGACTCGCCGGTGATGGTTTCCACCACGCCAGTGATGCGCGAGAAATCGAAGATCGCTTCCTGCAACTGCGCATCGAGCACGTTGCGGTCGCTGACCACCAGCACCGAATCAAACACCTTCTGGTGCTGGGCGTTATGCAACTCGGCGAGGAAGTGCGCCGTCCAGGCGATGGAGTTGGTCTTGCCGGAACCTGCCGAGTGCTGGATCAGGTATTTCTGGCCCGGGCCTTCGGCCAGCACCTGCGCCACCAGCTTCCGCGTGGCATCGAGCTGGTGATAGCGCGGGAAAACAACCGAGGTGATCTGCTTCTTGTCGTTGCGCTTGGTGACCAGGTAGCGGCCGAGGATCTCCAGCCAACTGTCCCGCGCCCAGACCTTTTCCCACAGGTAGGCGGTACGGTGGCCGTGCTTGTTCACCGGGTTGCCGGCACCGCCCTCTTCTGTGCCGAGGTTGAACGGCAGGAAGGTGGTGGCCGGCCCCTGCAGCCTGGTGGTCATCATCACTTCGCTGTTGCTCACCGCGAAATGCACCAGCGCGCCGCGCGGGAAATCGAGCAGCGGCTCGGCATGGCCCTGCCCTTTGGGCTTGGGCTGGCGGTCAAAGCGGTACTGGTCGACGGCGTCCTTCACGCTCTGGGTGAAGTCGCTCTTGAGCTCCACCGTGGCAACCGGGATGCCGTTGAGGAAAAGCACCAGGTCGATGGCGTTTTCGTTGGCGGTGGAATAGCGGACCTGGCGAACGACGCGCAGGCGGTTAGCCTCGTATCTCTTCTGCAGGTCGGGATTCATACCGAGCGCAGGCTTGAATTGCGCGAGCGGCAGCGGCTGCTTGAGGCCCAGCAGTTCTACGCCGTGACGGATGACGTCCAAGGTGCTGCGGTCATCGAGCTGCTTGCGCAGGCGGTCGAGCAGCGTGGCCTCCGCAGAGGCGCCGTGGTTCTTGGTAAGGGACTCCCAAGCCTGTGGCGCGACGGCCTGCACCCAGGCAACGACGTCGGCCGGGTACAGGGCGCGAGCGCGGTCGTAGCCGGTGGCGTCGCCCTCGGCGTAGAGCCAGCCGCTGGCGCCGAGGTGAGCGCAAATGTCGTTCTCGAACTCGATTTCCTTGTGAAGACTCATTCCGCTTCCTCGGTCGTTACACCACAGGCATCACGCAGCGTCATCCCCTGCGCATCCTTCCATTCCACCCAGCCATTGGCAGCTCGCCCCATGATCGCCACCGCGGCGGCACTGGGAACCTTGAACAGGTGGTCAACCTCGAACCGGATTCGACCGTTGCCTGTATCGACGATCACGCCCTGAGCGAGCAACGTGTCCCGCAACCCACGATAGGCATGCTCCTTCAGTGATTCCGTCATCGAAGACCGGCCGGTAGAACCTTTCAACACCACGAGCCCTTCACTGGTGCAACGCGCCGAGGCATCCGACTCCGACGCCTTGCAATAGAACAGGCGGTCGATATCGACCAGCATGCTGCCCGATACCGCTGACTTGGGTTTGGATGCCGGCAATGTGCTGACCACGGGCATCTCCCGATCTTCGAGCGCGAGGTGCTTTTCAAGCAGCGCAAGCCGCTCATCCTGCAGCTTCTCGACCGTCGTAGGCCGCCACTCGGTATCCGCCAGAACCTGCGTGGTGATCGCGAACGGCGACACGCCACCCTTGGTGAAATAGGCCTTCTTCTTGCGGTCGAAATCGTAGTTGTTGGCGGCGCTGTTCTTCTTGCGGGTCAGCAGCGCGAGGTTGCCGAGCCGGTGCACCCAGTGCTGGCGCAGGGCATCGTCCGGGAACCACTCCTGCCAGGCGCTGCCGGCCGGCGGGTTCTGCGGCAGCACGTGCTCAACCGTGATGACCTCGAAGTCGTAACTCGCGCCACCTCCCGACAACAGCGAGTCCAACCGGAGCAGCAGCAAAGACAGCGCCCGCGCCGAGTACACGTTGTAGAGCGGCCCGGTCAGCGCTTGGTACACCTCGCCTTTTTCGGCTTTCGTCAGCAGCAGGGGCGAACCTTCCGCCCAGAGGTCCTTACCGGCCTCGATGGCAACGGTCAGCGCGGAGCACCGCTCGATACGCTCGTTCACGCCCCAGCGACCGATCAACATGGCATAAACCAGTCGCTCCAGGTCGCGGAAGAAAGCGATGATGCGGTCGGGGTCGTTGCGGTGCTTGGACATGAACACCAGCGCTGGCGGCATCCAGTCGGTGAACTCGATGCGGTTCAGCCAGTAGAGACAGGTGTTCACCGCTTCCGCGCCCTTCAGGCTGGTATAGGCGCAATCGGTGATCTCCTCGTAGGCCGTCGCCAGCGGGAGCAGCGTCTGCTCCATGAAAGCTTCCGGCGAGGCATAGCTGACGTGCTCGCGGAACTCCTTGAGCAAGGTGCCCTTGGGCTTGGCCTTGCGATGGATCATGCGGATATGGCTGAACAGGTTTCCAAAGTCATCGCGGCCCAGATCGTCTTCGATGTTCTCCCAGTCCTCCGTGAAGCGCTCGCGCTTCTCTGCCTTCACGCCGCCGATGATCTCAGCCTTGAGGATGTCGGTAGCGCTGAGATCGAGCCCGCGGCTGTTCAGCACGTTGAAGATGCGATAGGCCGAATCGAGGTCCGGCGTGCATACCGTGACCAGGTAACAGCGCGTGGCGATGAACTGAGCCAGACGTATGCGCTCACCCTCCGGCATCTCAGCAAGGCGCGCCATGAACAGCCGGCCATTCTCGCGCAGGTTGTGCTGGCTGTCCGGCAGCGTCTTGTCGAGCACGAGCAGCTTGTCGATGCCGCCTTCGTGCTGGACGTACTCGCGGAAGAAGTCGCGATCCCGCTCACGCAGAGTCAGACGGTAGTGGTTGGCGGTATTGAGGATGACGTCGCCCTGCTCATAGATAAGCTTGGATAGCCCACTTCTGGCCTTGCCGTCCGACACATTGGCTCGGATGGCAGACAGCAGCAGGGTCAGGGTGGTCAGCCGTTGCTGGCCATCCACCACCGTCGTCGGCGGCAGGGCTTCCTGTTTGATGAGCACGATGCTGCCAAGAAAATAAGGCGGCAAGTCGCCGAGCGATTCACCACCGCCCTTCATAAATCCGTAGAGGTCATCCAGCAGCTCGCGCGCCTGCTCGGTCGCCCAAGAGTAAGGGCGCTGGTACCCCGGGATGGAGAAGACGTAGTCGTCGCTGAATATCTTGGAGAGCGGCTGCTCATGGGCAACCAGGGTACGGCTCATGCAGCCTCCGTAGTATTGAGCTGCCGGACATCGATCTTGCCGGTGACGGCAGCAGAGATTAGAGCGGCCCGATGCTCTCTAAGGAGCACGACCGCTCGCCCGGCCTCGTCAATCAGCGCATCCATCTTTACCGTTTTATCGACTAGGAATTCAGCAATCTTCTCCTGCTCCGCCATAGGAATTATGGGAATCGGGACCTGAACGAAGTGTGAATATCGCAGCTCTTGCCCATCCCGAATGAGATCTGTCGTGGAACGAAGCGCCTGAATGTACGGCATGCTCTTAAAAAGGTAAGAAAAGAATGGCGGGTGAACATGCTTGACTGGAACAAGCATGACGTAGTGAAAGCTGATCGACCCCCTCAATCGACACCACTCAATGCCGCCCTGAAAGCTTCTCATGCTTATAACGAAGTCGTCTGGTTCCGCATGTAGAAGGCTCTCTACGCCCTTGATTACCTCTACAACGCGACGCCCCTCTAACTCAACGAATTCGGATTGATATAGAACGCCATATTTCTGCGAAGCAGTAAGCATCTGGTCTCCATCCAATGCACGCTCACTGCGTACACGAAAGAGCCTCCTACTCTGGACAACCCCCCAATGCGCCGGCACCTCACCGAGCCACTCGATACCGGAGTCCTTCATCGGGACGTTGGGGTCGAGGCCCTTGGTGACGGCATGGGAGATGACGGCGTGGCGCTTTTCCTTGAGCAGGGCGATCAGCCTTTCCTGCTCGGAAATTAGCGCATCAACCTTTTGAAGCTCCCGCCCGAGATAGCGCGCAATCGCCCGCTGCTCAATCAATGGCGGCCTAAGCGCGACCAGATTTCTTACCTTTTCGGCATTTAGGTTGTCTTGAGTATTGCTGCTAGCCTCGCGCTTAAGAGACGGCCTCAGATACTCAAACCAGCGTTTCAAGTATGACTGCGAAACATCGTCGTCAGGCTGCAGCGCCAGAATTGCCTGATTAATAGCCGCCGGCACGGATAGCTCAGCAACATGCCCAAGGCTTGCATACATTGAAAATAGAAGAGTCCCTTCCGGCCAGACATCAAGGCCCTTTGAGGCTGCGCCCGCCTCCGTTATGCGCTTTTCCGTATCGGAAACTACATCCCTGCCCGACATATCACCGATAGCTACCCACCGGATTCCATTGCCTTCATCCGTCCAGTGACCATCCACTTGTGTGTCAGGCGTACCTCCAGACCCCATGCGCCGGAGCAGGTTCTTGACACGCACTACACCCCAATGCGCCGGCACATCCCCCAGCCACTCCACTCCGCTGTCCTTGTACTCCGGATAACGCGGAAAACTCATGCCGACAGCCCCTCGATCATCGCCTTGATGCGGTCGGTGACCTGCTTGAGTTCGGCATCGATCACAGCCAGCGGCCGCGGCGGCTGGAACACGTAGAAGTGACGGTTGAACGGGATCTCGTAGCCGACCTTGGTCTTCTCGTGGTCGATCCAGGCGTCCTTTGCGTGCGGCTCAACTTCCCGCTTGAAGTAGGTTTCCACGTCTTCGCTGAGCGGCACGTTCTCGGTGTCGCGCAGGCTGGAGTCCGGCTGGGGCTTGCCCTTCTGCTTGCCCCTCTCGCCCAGCACGATCTTGCCCTGGTCGTCGCGCAGCGGGCGCTCGACGGTGATGGTGCGGTAGCCGAAATCCTCGTTCCTGAAGATTCGGCTGATCGGCTTGCCGTCCTTCTTCGCCTCCACGAACTCGCCAAACAGGCGTGTGATCTCGGCGATGTGCTCGTCACCCAGCTCCTTGCGCTTGCTGCCCAGCGACTTGCGCATCTTCTGCCAGAAGCTGCCAGCATCAATCAGCTGCACCTTACCCTTGCGGTGGGCCGGCTTGCGGTTACTGATAATCCATACGTAGGTGGCGATGCCGGTGTTGTAGAACATGTCCGTCGGCAGGCCGACGATGGCCTCGCACAGGTCGTTCTCCAGCACGTAGCGGCGGATCTCGCTCTCGCCGGAGCCGGCGCCGCCGGTGAACAGCGGCGAGCCGTTGAGCACGATGCCGAAGCGGCTGCCGCCCTCGGCGGCCGGTCGCATTTTTGAAAGCAAGTGCAGCAGGAACAGCATGGAGCCGTCCGACACGCGCGGCAGGCCCGGCCCGAAGCGGCCGTTGAAACCTTGTTGCTCATGCTCCTTGCGGATTTCCTTCTCGACCTTCTTCCACTCCACGCCGAACGGCGGGTTGGAGAGCATGTAGTCGAACTTCTGGTGCGTGTGGCCGTCGTCAGAGAGCGTGTTGCCGAAGGCGATGTTGGCGACGTCCTGCCCCTTGATCAGCATGTCCGCCTTGCAGATGGCGTAGGACTCGGCGTTCAGCTCCTGCCCGAACACAGTGAGCCGCGCCTGCGGGTTGTGTTCTGCCAAATATTCGCCGGCCACGCTCAGCATGCCGCCGGTGCCGGCGGTGGGGTCGTAGATGGTGCGCACCACGGCCTTGCCGGCAGTGAGTTCGTCGTCATCCTCGATGAAGATCAGGTTGACCATCAGGCGGATGACTTCGCGCGGGGTGAAGTGTTCCCCGGCAGTCTCGTTGGAGATTTCCGCGAACTTGCGGATCAGCTCTTCGAACACCAGGCCCATCTGGTGGTTGTCCACCTTGTCCGGGTGCAGGTCGATCCGGGTGAATTTCTCGGTGACCTGGTAGAGCAGGCCGGCCTTGGCCAGGCGGTCGATCTGGGTGTGAAACTCGAAGTGCTCGAACACGTCGCACACGTCCTTCGAGAAGCCCTGGATGTAGCTGTAGAGGTTCTCGCGGATGTGGTCGGCGTCGCCCACCAGCTTTTTCATGTCCAGCGGCGAGGTGTTGTAGAAGCTCTGGCCGGCCTTGCGCAGCAGGAACGGCTCGGGGTTCAGCTTCTCTTTGGTCTTGGCCTCGAACTCCTTGAGCACGGCAGCCTTGGTGGGCTCCAGCACGCAGTCCAGGCGGCGCAGCACGGTGAACGGCAGGATGACCTTGCCGTACTCGGATTGCTTGTAGTCGCCACGCAGGAGGTCGGCGACGGACCAGATGAAGGCGGAGAGGGATGGCTGGTTCACGGGTACTGATATTCCTGCTGGATATACGGCTCAAAACGGGTGGGTGGCACCGGCTTGCACTGGCCGGGAATTTCCCGGCCGGTCAGGCTTCTTCAGCCCCGAACCTTAATCACCCCGTGCGATCTTGCCCACCCCTTCCGGCAGCGCCTGTCGCACATCGTGGCCCGGCCCTCTCGCAGACCGGGCCTCCCTCCCCGCCAACACGGGCCAGGCAAGCACCCGGGGCGCTGTGCCCGGCCCGGCCATGCCACACTCTTGCCAGCCCGCGACGCCGGACGTAAAAAGCCCTCGCCTTCCCCCTTCCCCAATCTGCCCGACAGGAACCACGGACATGTTCCCGCGGAAATCGCTCGCGCCCGCCCTCGCCCTGCTGCTGTGCTGCGGACACGCGCAGGCCTGGTACTTCGACGAGCACCGGCATCTGGGCGAGGCGGCTTTCCTGAACGCCTGCACGGAGCTGGAGCGCGCGCTGGCAGAAACGGCCGCACAGGAAAACAGCGCCGCCGCGGAAACCCGCACGGGCAGCCTGCAGCTGCTGCGCGCCCTGCCCTGCCGCAACGTGCCGGCGGATGCGGCGTCCTACGGCATCTGGTCGGCACTCGCCGGCGACCACATTTCCTCGCCGGATCACTTTCTCGACGTGAAGGGCGAACTCGAGGCGCTGAGCTGGGAGAACTACGGCACCCTCGCGCTGCGCAACCACGAGCACTTCTGGCCGGACGTGAAGAAAACCTGGCAGCGCCACCATCTGCTGGCACTCGAACAGGCCCGCCAGGCGCGCGCGCAGTGGCTCGCCGGCCGCAGCCTGGAAGCGGCCGTCACCCTGAAAAAAGCCATCGTCTACTCGGCCTACGCCGACCACTTCCTGCAGGACGCGTTCTCGATCGGGCACATGGGTTTTTCCCGCGTGAATTCCCAGCAGAACGCGAGCCTGAACTTCCACGACTTCTGGAACGAGAACGGCCGCTGGCTGCGCGGCATGAGCGTGCCCGACGCGGCGCGCGCCATCCTGATCAGCCGGGAACAGCGGGTGGAAGAGCTCGCACGCTGGAAAGACCGGGGCTGCACCGCACTGGAACGCCCGCGCGATGCCGGCGGGCCCGGTGCATCCGGCCGGTCCGCCACGGACGGCCAGGCACACTGCGCAGCATCGCCGGGTACCGCCCTCGCGCAACTGGCGCGTCTGCCGGTCAATCCGCCCGGCGAAGCCTGCCGCAGCGTCGCCTGGTACGCCTTCGGCGACCAGAGCCTGTGCGTGCCGGAGAACCTGTACAACAAGAAGCACATCGTCGAGGCCAACACGGCCGCCATCACCGCCGTGCTGATGGCATTCATCCTCGACGAGGACACGGGTTACTCGCTGGTGGCGGAGAACAGCTTTCCGGTCGAGAGCCAGGTGATCAAGACTTCCACGTACAGCGCGCTGCCGAACGTCGACGACGTCAAGGCGATGCTCTCGCGGCAACAGGACGCCGCGGACCCCGCCTGGCTGGTGTCATCGCAGTCGCATGTCCGCGGCCGGTGCTCCGATGAAGCGCTGCTGGCCAGCCATGACCGCTGCTGGTTCAACATCGAGAGCGCGTACATGGAGCCGGCCTATCCGCAGTTCGAGGTGCTCGCCACCCTGAGCCACTTTCCCGATCTCGGCGCGTCCTTCTGGGGTGCGCGGGTGTCCTACGGCTTCTACACCGAATGGGTTTCCCGGTTGCTGTCCCGCGACGATGCCGGCGCCGGTTTTGCCGCGAAGGCGGCCCGGAAATTCATCGGCACGGTGATTCCGGCCAACTCACGGCCGTACATCAATTTCAGCCTGCAGCCGCTGGATACCGTCTACGACGGCAACGGCGTGCAGCGCTATGCCGAGATCGGCATCAACTACTCGCTGCCGAACCTGTACGAGGGAACGGCGTTCTCGCACGACATCGACATCGCCATGGGCCAGTTCGGCGAGGACAGCACCCCGCTGGAAGATATGGAGGAGGATGTCGAACGCGGGCTGTATCTCGGCTTCAACACCAACGCGGACCTGAAAAAGGCGAAGGTGACCCTGAGCGTCGGTTCGCTGTTCCCGCACGCCAACACCGATTCCGCGGAGCTCAAGGTCCAGGCGTCCATCGGCTGGGCCTTCGGCACGATCGGCGGCGGGCCGATCACCCGCTGGAGCGACCAGTGACCCGGGCAGCGGCAGCGCCTACGAACTTCGGCCGACCCCCCCTCCCTCTTTCCCCCTCCAACCGCTGACGACGCACTGCCGCCGGTCTCCTGCAGGCTCCGCATGTGTTGTGCGGGGCCCGCGGCTGGCTTAGGTTCCGGCAGCAGTGACCAATCGGTCACGCCGCCGATGCCTGGCCGCACCCCCGGCCGCAGCAGGCAGCAGTTCCGGCCATACCAACAAGAAAAAACGGAGCCCCTCATGATCCGCCCGATCGCCGCCGTTGTCGTGGCCATGGCCACGCTGTGCGTTTCCGCCCTGTCCAGCCCCGCGCGTGCCGACTGCCTGCTGCTCTGTGGCAGCTACACAAAAACGAAATACCCGATCGTGCTGGTGCACGGCGCGGCCGGTTTCGACCAGCTCGGCCCCATCGACTACTTCTACGGCATTCCGCAGGCACTGATGTCCGGCGGTGCCTCCGTGTATGTGCCGCAGGTGTCGGCCATCAACAGCACGGAAGTGCGTGGCGAACAGTTGCTGGCACAGGTGCAGGACATCGTCGCCATCACCGGCAAGCCGAAGGTGAACCTGATCGGCCACAGCCACGGCTCGCCCACGGCGCGCTACGTGGCCGGCGTCGCGCCGCAGCTGGTGGCTTCCGTCACCGGCGTGGGCGGCGTGAACAAGGGCGCGGCGGCGGCGGATCTCGCACTCGGCATCACCGACAACGCGCTGATCCAGGCCATCGGCGGTGACGACATCGCGTTTGCGGTGGTCGATGCCATCCTGCCCATCCTCGGCATCCTCACCACCGGCCCGCTGAACATGGATGCGCGCGCATCGCTGCAGTCGCTGTCCACGGCCGGCTCCGTGGCGTTCAACCAGCGTTTCCCCGGTGGCGTGCCGGTTACCGCCTGCGGCCAGGGGGCCGCCAGCCACAACGGCATCCGCTACTGGTCGTGGAGCGGCGATGCCCGCGGCACCGGGCAGATCACGCATCCGCTGGACATTCTCGACGCCCCGCTGGGCATTGCCTCGGTGGTGTTCCTCGGTGCAGCCAACGACGGCCTGGTCGGCTCGTGCAGCAGCCACCTGGGCACGGTGATCCGTGACAACTACTACCAGAACCATCTCGACGAGATGAACCACCTGCTCGGGTTGATCAGCCCGCTGACCGCCAACCCGAAATCGCTGTTCCGCGAGCACGCCAACCGGCTGAAAAACGCCGGCCTCTGAGCCCGCCACGGTCCCGGCCGCCCGCTCCGGGCGGCGGCCGGGCAGCCCGGCTCCACGGGCTGCCGGACGGCACGCCCCGCCCGCCGCCATCCACGGTCTGCGGATTTCCGTCTACTTCGGGCGAAAGATCCGCGTTTTCCCCGCAAAAATTGCCTTGGCTCAATATTGCAAATGCCTCTGCCGCCGCTAGAGTGGGCCACCGGTATACATCGTGTATCCGGGCCACGCGACCACCTGGCAACGACCACTCGCAAGAGGTGATGGCCATGTTCCGCTACCTGCGCTTTTTCTTCGGCCCTGCCCTGGGCGTGCTGACCGCGACCATGCTGTTTTTCGGCGGCATCTGGCTGTGGGTCACCCCGCTGGCGGCAATCGCCGTCATCGTGCTGCTCGACCAGATGTTTCCCTACGACCTGGACGAGAAACCGTACCGGTACGACTGGATACACGACGTGGCGCTGTACCTCTCGACCCCGGTGGCGCTGTACCTGTTCTTCGCACTGTTCTGGGTGGCCGGCAGCGGCGACCGCGACGCGTTGGGCTACGGCGCCTGGCTCACCTCGGTGACCGGCATCGACGTGATCGCCGCGCGCAACAGCACCGCCTGGTACCACTACGTGCTGATGTTCCTGGCCATCGCCCCGGCGGCCACCGGCGCCGGCGGCCTCGCCGGCCACGAGCTGACGCACCGCACCGATCGTCCGTTCGATCTCTGGCTGGGCCGCATCACCATGGCCTTCAACTGGGGCATCGCCTTCCCCATCGAGCACGTCTACGGCCACCACGCCTACGTGGCCACCATGAAGGACCCGGCCACCGCCGCCCGCGGCGATTCGATCTACCAGCACCTGCCCAAGGCGCTCAAGCGCACCGTGGTCAACGCCTGGGAAATCGAGAAAGGCCGGCTGGCGAAGACCGGCAAACCGTTCCTGTCGCCGCACAACGTGCTGCTGCGCATGATGATGGTGTCGATCGCCACCACCGCCTTTGCGTTCTGGTGCGCCGGCTGGACGGGCGTGCTGTTCCACGTGATCGTCTGCTTCATGACCAAGTTCGCGCTGGAGAATCTCAACTACATCGAGCACTACGGCCTGCTGCGCCTGCCTACCGCACCGGTGCAGCCGCGCCACTCCTGGAACTGCAACCACACGGTGAGCGGCGTGCTCACCTACAACCTGACGCGCCACAGCCATCACCACGCCGACGCGCAGATCCATTACCAGGACCTGCGCGCACACGCCGAGCAGCCGATCATGCCGGGCGGTTTCATGGGTGCGTACGTGTCGGCGCTGGTGCCCGCCCTGTGGCGGAAGAAGATCGCCCCGAAACTGCTGGAATGGGATCGCACCCAGGCTGACCGCAGCGAGTACGGCCTGATCCGCAAGGCCAACGAGGCCAGCGGCTGGCCGGAGCTGCAGCAGAGCGTCGCCAACACCGCCGGCGCGGCACCCGCCACGGCAGGCGGGCTCGGCTACTGATGTTCGGCTGGGGAAAAAAGAAAGAACTGCGGCTGGTGGTCGACGATCACCCGCCGCTGCTGCTGGAGGCCAACGAGACGGTGCTCAACGGTGCGCTGCGCGCCGGTATCGATTTCCCGCACAGCTGCAAGGTCGGCGGCTGCGCCAGCTGCAAGTGCCGGCTGGTATCGGGCAAGGTGCGCGAGCTCACCGACAAGGCCTATCTGCTCTCCACCGAGGAAATCCGCAACCACTACATTCTCGGCTGCCAGAGTATTCCGCTCTCGGACGTCACCGTCGCCTTGCCGGTCAACCCGCTGGCCAACCAGCACCGCGCAGGCCGCGTCGTGCGCCAGCAGATGCTGACCCACGACATCGCCGAAGTGTTCATCGAGCTCGACGCGCCGGTGCGCTTCCTGCCCGGGCAGTATGCGTCGGTGGAAGCGGCCGGCACCGACATGCCGGCACGCTGCTATTCCTTCGCGCATGCCGCCGGCGAGGAAGGCACCGCCACGATTTCGTTTTTCGTGCGGCGCGTGCCGGACGGACGCATGTCGCACTGGATCACCGATACCGACGCGCTCGGTCGCACCGTGAACGTGAACGCCAGCCTCGGCGAGTTCCACCTGCGCGAGGGCAGCGGCGCGCTGGTCTGCGTGGCCGGCGGCAGTGGCCTGGCGCCGATCATCGCCCTGCTCGAGGGTGCCCTGCACACCGACGCCGTGCAGCGGCCGGTGTTCCTGCTGATGGGCGCACGCACGCAGCGCGACCTCTACTACCGCGACGAGATCCGCGCGCTGCAGAAACAGTGGCGCGCGCCCTTCGAGTACATCCCGGTGCTCTCGGAGGAGCCGGCGGGCAGCGACTGGGCCGGGCAACGCGGCTGGGTCACCGAGGCACTCATCCCGGAAATCACCCGCGCCGGCGCCCAGGGCTATCTGTGCGGGCCGCCGCCGATGATCGATGCCTGCATCGGCGTCATGGCGTCGCAGGGCATGGAGCCGTCGGACATTTTCTTCGACAAGTTCGCCGACCAGTCGCGCGCAGGCTGAACCGCGGGCGCATCAGCGCCCGTGGTAATCGCTGTGGCCGCCGTAGTGCCGGCAGTACCGGTGACGGCACGGCGTGATTTTCTGTTTCTCCTGCACGCAGGGCACGGCAAAGGGTTCCGCCGAGGCCACCACCGGCAAGGCGGCCAGCGCGCCCATGCCCAGCAGCGCGTGGCGGCGCGACAGCGACGGGCCCGGCGCGGCGCTGCCGCATGCGCAGGAATGCGCGGCGGCGGCGTTTTCCTCGCGCAGCGCGATGCGCGTTCCCGGCGGGTACGGATCGGCTTCCGGTGCAAACGGATCGTCGATATCGGCACGTACGTTCATGCGCGCACCTCCGTCCGCCGGCCGATGCGGCCGGGGAATTCGACACGCGCCTGCGCCAGCACCAGGCCGGCCGCTTCCTGGCCGGACGTGATCGCCGCCTCCATGCAGACCAGATCGACCTTGTTGCGCACCCAGTCGCCGGCCAGATACAGGTTGTGGAACGGTGTGCGCGGCCCGGGGCGGAACGGCTGCACGCCCGGCTCGCAGTCGAACAGCCGCGAATGGTCGGCTACATTGCGGTGGAACTCGATATCGAGCACGCCGGCCGCGCGGATGTCGCCGAAGCCTTCCACCGCCGAGAAATTGTCGAAGGTGAAATCGATGATCTGCTGGTCGGTCCAGCTCTCGAAGCCGCGCTCCTGGCCGACGAAGGCCAGCACCGCCCCCACCTCTGGATCGTCGCGGTAGCGCGTCCAGTACGGTTTCATGTTGGTGCAGATGCCCAGCGGTGCCGGCAGGCCGAACACCGGGCCCGGGTACGGACACACCGGTTTTCCGGTGAGCACGGTCATCGATACCGTCGAGGCACTGCGCAGGTTGCGCAGGCGCGAGAAATACGGCGAGTTCCACCAGCGCTCGTCATCGGCGTTCATGGTGCAGAACACCGCGTTGGGAATGGTCGAGATCACGTAGTCGAAATCCTCGAGCGTGCGCCGGGTGCCCTCTTTCACCGGCAGCGGGCCGGCCGGCCAGTGGCCGTGGCCGAACGCATGGCCGGCCGGATCCGGCTGCGCCACCTCGACACCGGTGATGCGCCGGCCCTCGTAACGCCAGTTGAGCGCCATGGTGTAGGGAATGATCTGCCCGCCCATGCCCTTCACATACTCGCCGATGGGGTTCCAGATCACGCTGGAATAGTCGGCCGGCAGCACGTACTGGGTGGCGCGTTTCATGCTGCCCATCAGCCGGACGCTCTGCAGCAGGTGGTAGGCGCTGATCTCGCCCGGGTAATTGAAATACGCCTCGCGGAAGAAACGGAACAGCGGGATCTTGCGCGCCACGTGCGGTCGCAGACCGCGCTCAATGCACCAGGAGGTGAAGCACTGGTCGTCGTAGCGCGCCAGGTCGCCGGCGCCGGTGGCCACCAGCCAGGCCTCGGCCATCACCCGGTCCACGTTCAGCCGCTCGGCCGGCTCGAGCATCGGCAACTGCAGGAACTGGCGCATCACGTCGAAGGCACTGTTGCCGCCGATGGTGAACAGCGTGCGGTCCTCTTCGTTGTAGATGTGCGCCTCGCCCTGCATCGACAGCAGGGTCTTTTCCACATCGATGCCGGCACGGGCCATCAGCGCACGCATGTTGTCGTAGAACCCGACAATCATGTGCCAGCCGTGCTCGTAGTCGCGGCCGGCGGCATTGCGGAAACCCGCGGCCTTGCCGCCCAGCCAGTGACCCATGTGGATGATGCGCAGCTCGACGCCGTCACCCGCCTCTTCCAGCACGCGCGCGGCGGCGGCGAGACCGGCCGGCCCCGACCCGATCACCAGCACGCGCGGCTTGCCTTTTGTCTTGCGGTTATCCGGATTCGCCATGGCCGCCTCAGAACACCGCACCGATGCCGAACTTGGCCACGAGCTGTTCATGCTCGCCGAGCACGTTGTCGATCTCGACATTGCTCCAGCTCTGCTCAAGTTCCAGCCGGATGTGGATGTAGCTGTCCAGGTGAATATTGATGAAACCGCCGGTGGTCAGCTCCGGGGCTTTGGCGCTGCTCTTGCCGTCGACCGCATCGACCACCAGCACGCCGCCCTCGAAATAGGCACCGAGATCGACGCGGCGATAGGGCCGCAGGTGCAGCACCGGGCCGATGCGCACCGAACTGAACTTGTGCGCAAGCGTTTCGCCCTCGCTGTCGGCCAGATCCTGGAAACCGCTGATGCGGATGCCGCCGAATTCGTGCAGCTGGAACTCGACGCCGAGCTGCCCGCCGAAATAGATGTCGCTGCTGTTGTCGCCGTCGACCAGCGCGCCGAGGATGAACACGCTGTTCTGGCCACGGGCACTGCCGATTTCCACCGGCTTGATGCGCGCCCGCTCGTGGGCCAGCGGGTCGCCGGGCCAGGGCCCGGCCGGCTCGCCGGCGGCGGCCGTGGCCGGCATGCCCAGGGACAGGGCCGTGAGCAGCCCGGTGACGAGACGGAAGGCCCGGACCCGGGCGAACGGGCGGCCCGGAGCCGGCGGCGTGGCCGTGCCGGCAGCGGCCGGACAGGCGCGGAATACGGCGGAAATGGCGGGTCTCATCGTGCCTCGTGCAGGTTGCCGGCGAAGTGCCGGAAACCTAATATGAGCCGTTACTCACCTTCAACTCGCGTTTCTCGTCAGCCCTGCGCTTCTTCCCGCACCCGACAGACTCCCGCCATGCGACGACTGCCCCGCCAGCAACGATCCCGCGAACTGGTCTCGCGCCTGCTCGACGCCACCGCCGCGGTCGTGGTCGAACGCGGCGTGCTGCACACCACCACCAACCACATCGCCGAGAAGGCCGGCGTCAGCATCGGTTCGCTCTACCAGTACTTCCCGGACAAGGAAGCCCTGCTCGAGGCCCTGCTCGAACGCATCAGCCAGGACATCGGCAGCACCTTCCGCGCCCAGGCGAACAACGTCGACTTCACGCGCTACGCGCTGCGTGACGTGACGAAGATGGGCCTCACCCTCGGCATCGGCATGATCCGCAACGACCCGCTGATGCGGGAGCTGGTGCAGAACTGGAACCACGTGCCGGTGCACAAGGTGCTGGACCCGCTCGAACAGTTCTTCACCGTGATGGCGCAGCCCTACTTCCTGCGCAACCGGCAGGATTACCCGGTGAAACACCTGGAAGCGAAACTCTACGTGCTGATCAACTCGGCACTGTTCACCAGCATCCGCTACCTGCTGCAGGATCCGCCGCCGATTTCCGAGAAGGCTTTCATCAACGCCATGACCGACATGGTGGTGGCGCTGCTGGAAGGGCCGGACCGGCCGGCAGCCGCCGCACCGGCGTGATCGCCCGCCGCATCGGGAGCTGCGGACAACTTCACCGGGATATCCGGACACGGCCGGAAAACAGCGCGCGCTCCGTCATGTCCGAATTGCGCTGACACTGCCGTTATCCTAATTTGAGGCTCCCTGCCTGCGGGCATCCCCGGAGCACGCCGACATGGCCCGCACAGCCGCCGCCCCTGCCCGCCGGAAGAAACCGGCCGCCGCGAAATCCGTACGGAAACCCGTGCAGACATCCACAAAGCCGAAGCCGGCCAAAAAAGCCGCCGGAAAAGACGGGGGGAAAAAGACCGGGAAAGGCACGGCGCCGCCAACGCGCAAGTCCGCTGCCAAACCCCGCGGCCGCCCGCCGGCCGCGCCGGAAACGCATGCAGCCATCCGCCAGCGTCTGCTGGATGCCACCCGCACGGTGTTCACCCGCACCGGTTATCACGGGCTGAGCGTGGAACGGGTGCTCGCGGAAGCAAAGCTGTCCCGGCCGACCTTCTACAAACACTTCCGCAACACGGACGAACCGATCGACATCGTGCTGCACGAGGCCAACGACCAGCTGATCGACAGCCTGCTGGAAGCCGTGGCCGGCAGCCCCGATCCGACCGCCGCCCTCGTGGCGGGCTTCACCGCCTGGCGCAACTGGGGCAACGAACTGGGCGACATGCTGCGCCCGCTGTACGCAGAGCTGCACGACGCGCGCTCGCCCGCCGCCGCGCACCGCAAGCGCACCCTGTCCATCCTCGGCCGCGAGCTGGTGAGCCTGGTCGAGCGCCTCGGCCGCCCGCGCCCCAGCCGCCTGCAGGTGGACACGCTGCTCAGCGGCATGGAGTACCTGGGTTTCCGCTACCAGCTGGAAACCATGCACACCGAGAAAGCCTGGAAGCAGACGCGCGACATGATGCTGCGCCTCGGCCTGGCCGTCATGGGCGGTCGCCCGGAATGGACGCACGCCGCACAGCTGGCCGATGCGCTGAAGATCGAACTGGAACCGAAGGACTGACTGCCGGATGGCCAACAAGACGCTCGACGCGCGCGATCTCGATTTCATCCTCTACGACATGCTCGACGCCGAAGCGCTGTGCGCCCGCCCGCGCTACGCCGAGCACAGCCGCGAGACCTTCGACGCCGCCATGGCCACCGCGCGCCAGGTGGCGGAAAAATATTTTGCCAACCACAACCGCAAGGGCGACGAGCACGAGCCGGCCTTCGACGGCAAAACCGTCACGCTGATTCCGGAGATCCGGGCCGCCTGCGACGCCGTCATCGAAACCGGACTGACCCGCGCCGGCCGCGATTACGGACAGGGCGGCATGCAGTTGCCGCACCTGGTCAGCCAGGCCTGCTTTGCCTGGGTGCAGGCCGCCAACGTGTCTTCCACCGTATACGCCTTCCTTGCGCAGTCGGCGGCGACCGTGATCGAGAAGTTCGGCTCGGAGGAGCAGAAGCAGCGGTTTTTCCTGCCCATGCTGGAGGGCCGCTTCTTCGGCACCATGTGCCTCACGGAACCGCACGCCGGCTCCTCGCTGGGCGACATCCGCGCCACCGCGGATCTGCAGGCCGATGGCTCATATCGCGTACGTGCCAGCAAGATTTTCATTTCCGCCGGCGAACACGACCTCTCGCAAAACATCGTCCATCTGGTGCTGGCCAAGATCCGCGGGCCGGAAGGCGTCGAACCCGGCGTCAAGGGCATCTCGCTGTTCATCGTGCCGAAGTTCCTGGTGAACGACGACGGCTCCACCGGCGCACGCAACGACGTGCAGCTGGCCGGCCTGTTCCACAAGATGGGCTATCGCAGCTCCATTTCCACGGCGATGAACTTCGGCGAGAAAGCAGGCGCCACCGGCTATCTCCTGGGCGAACCGGGCAAGGGCCTGCAGTACATGTTCCACATGATGAACGAGGCGCGCATCGCGGTGGGCACCGGTGCTGCCGTGCTGGCCGTGGCCGGTTACCTGGAATCGGTGGAGTACGCGCGCAACCGTCCGCAGGGTCGTGCACCGGACAACCGCGACCCGCGCTCGCCGATGATCCCCATCGTGCAGCATGCGGACGTGAAGCGGATGCTGCTGGAACAGAAAGCCATTGCCGAGGCCGCGCTCGCGCTGTGCCTGTACGCGGCAAGACTGGTGGACGACCAGCACACGCATCCGGATCCGCAGGCGCGCGCCGATGCCGCCGCCCTGCTGGACCTGCTCACGCCGATCATCAAGGCCTGGCCCAGCGAATACGGCCCGCGTGCCAACGATCTGGCCATACAGGTGCACGGCGGCGCCGGCTACACGCGCGAGTACATCGTCGAGCAGCACTACCGCGACAACCGGCTCAACCCCATCCACGAAGGCAGCAACGGCATCCAGTCGCTGGACCTGCTCGGGCGCAAGCTGGGCCTCAACGGCGGCGGCACCTTCCGGCAATTGCTGGCACTGATGCGTGCTGAAGCCGCGAAAGCCGGCGAACAGGCGGACACGCAGGAGCTCGGCACGCAGCTGACGGCCGCCATCGACCGCCTGACACAGGTGGCGATGTTCTTCGCCACCTGCCGCGACGTACCGCCTTCGCTGCTGACGGCCAACTCCGCCGTGTTCCTCGATTTCATGGGCCGCATCGTGGTGGCCTGGATCTGGACCTGGCAAGCCAACGTGGCGGTGCGCGCCCTGGCCGACGGCCGCCGCGATGCGGATTTCTGCCGCGGAAAGCTGCAGGCCGCACGCTGGTGGCTGCGCCGGGAATTGCCGCAGACCGTGCAGCAGGCGGCCGTGCTCACGGCACTGGACGATACCGCGCTGGCGATGCAGGACGCGTGGTTCTGACGCATCCCCCGGCAAGGGCCGCGTTCAGAGCGTCTCCGGCTGCATCTGCGTGCTGGTCACCGGCCAGAAGCGCTGCACGTTCCACATGAACTTCGAGTAGAAGCCCGGGCGCACGTGCAGCCGGCGGCGATCGACCGCGCGCAAGGCGGTGCGGATCACGTCGTCCGGCTCGTCGATGAAGATGCGCGGCATCACCGGGATTTTCGCGCTGCCGAAGGTCGGCGACTTGAGGATCGCGGTGCGGGTGAAGAACGGATAGACAATGGTCACGTCCAGCCCGCGCGGGCGGATCTCCCCGGCCAGCGCCATGGCGAAAGCGCGGATGCCGAACTTGGCGGAACTGTAGCTGGCGCCCAGCGAGGTGGCAATGAAGCCCGCCACCGAGGAAATGAACACGAAGTGGCCGCTGCCGCGCGCGTGGAAATCCGGCAGGAACAGGTGCGTGAGTTCCATCGGCGCGGTGAGCATCACGCGCATCTGCAGGTTCATCTTCTCGCGCGGGATGTCGCCGAAGTAACCGATGCAGCCCAGCCCCGCGTTGTGTATCACCACATCCACCGGCGCAATGGCGCGGCAGGCCTCGTAAAGCCGTTGCGGACCCTCGGGTGTGTTGAGATCAGCCACCACCTGCCCGAGCACCCGGCTTTCCCAGCCGGGCGGCAGGCCGCCGCCCTCGGCCAGCAACGCCAGCGGCTGCTCGCGCAGGTCGCTGAGGATCAGCTGCGCACCGCTGGCCAGCAGGTGCCGCGCGAACGTGCGGCCCAGGCCGCCCCAGGCACCGGTGATGAGGACGACCTGGCCGGCCAGGCGCGGAAAGGCATTGGATGGCATGCGGGTTCTCCCTGAAGAAACGGACGTTGCGGATTCAGCGCGCCGGCACGATGCGCGCAGCCAGCAGCGCCGCCAGCGTGGCGCGCTCACCGGGCGCGCCGGCGTGATGCGAGAGCAGCCCTTCGACGACGAACATGGCGATGCGTGCCGCCGGATAGCGTTCGGCCTCCGGCACACCGTGCGTGGCCAGCAGACTGATCACCAGTGCCTCCACCATGCGGTGGAAGCGCTCGTGCCAGGCATGGATGGCCGGGGACTGCGCGAGGCGCGCGTGCACGGTGGTGACCAGGCCCGGCGCCGCGTCGAATTTCCCCAGCAGCCACAGCAGCTGCGCGTCCAGGGGGCGCGCCTGCACCTGCGCGTATTCGGCCAGCGCCTCGGCCACCAGTTCGTCGAGGAGCGCGATCAGCAGCGCGTCCTTGTCGTCGAAGTACCAGTAGAGGGTGTTGGGGGCGACGCCGGCCTCGGCAGCGATGCGCGCCATGCCGGTCGCGTCGTAGCCCTCGGCCATGAACAGCCGGCGGGCGGCCGCCATCAGGGCATCGCGTTTCTGTCCGGCGTCCAGCTCGCGGCGGGTGCGGGCCATGGGTCATGCCTCTTGAATCAGGTTCAAGGCAAGGCTACCTTAGGCCTTGAACCTGATTCAAGACCCCGGGAGACCGCCTCATGACCGCCAACCCCCTGACCACGGAACGCCAGGACATCGCCTTCACCAGCGACGGCACCATCTGCCGGGGCTGGCTCACCTACCCGGCCGCCGCCGCCCGCGGCCCGGTGCCGCTGGTGCTGATGGCCCACGGCTTCGGCGCCACGCGCGACATGCACCTGGAGCAGTACGCGCAGCGCTTCAACGCCGCCGGGCTGGCCACGCTGATTTTCGACTACCGCGGCTTCGGCGCCAGCGACGGGCAACCGCGCAACCGCCTGGACCCGGACGCCGAGATCGCCGACTGGCAGGCAGCCCTGCGCTGCGTGCGCAGCCTGCCCGGCATCGACCGCACGCGCATCGCGCTGTGGGGCACCTCGTTTGCCGGCGGGCTGGTGGTGAGCGTGGCCGCGCGCGACGGCGACATCGCCGCCACCGTCAGCCAGTGCCCGTTGCTGGACGGCCTGGCCGCCGCGGTGGAGATCGCGCGTTATGCCGGACCGCTGTCACTGCTGAAGGTCAGCGCGCACGGCCTGTTCGATGCCGCGCGCGCACTGACCGGCGCGGCCCCGCACTACATCCCGATCGTCGCAAAGCCCGGCGAGATCGGCGCGATGACCAGCGCCGATGCCTGGGACGGTTATGTGCGCCTGTGCCCGCCGGGTTTCCGCAACGAAGTCACCGCACGCACCGCGCTGCTGGTGCCGCGCTTCCGCCCGATCCGCGACGCCGCGAACGTGCGCTGCCCGGCGCTGCTGCAGATCTGCGAAAAAGACACCGTGGCACCGGTATCCGCGGTGGAAAAAGCCGCAGCCCTCATGCCGAAAGCGGAAGTCGTGCGCTATCCGGTGGGTCACTTCGACGTGTATTTCGGTGCCGCTTTCGAACGCAGTGTGGCCGACCAGCTGGCGTTCCTGCAGCGGCACCTCAAGCCCGCCGCCTGAGCGCAGCCCGCGGCCTGAATGCGACGCTCAGCGCCGGCGCGTGGCCGGCGCATCAAGCGCCGCCAGCAGCAGGTCGAGGCCGAAGTCGAAGGTGCGGTCGAACTGCGCCGGATCGGCATAGGCACCCAGCGCCGCCAGCGCCGGAAAATCGCGCGCCAGCGTGGCGTCATCCACCGGCGCCAGCGACGAGGGTCCGTGGCCGTAGCCGCCCGCCTCGTCCAGCGCCGCGCCCACCAGGTAATAGTTGATCGCGCGGAACAGCCGTGCGGCACGCTCGCTGTCGAGTCCTGCATCACGCAGCGTGAGCATCACCTCGTTGAGGAAAGCCACGCCGGTGACGGAATTCAGCCGGTGCACCGACAGGAACGGAAAGAAACGCGGATGCTGCCGCGCCAGCGCGCGCCAGGCGTGGGCCAGCGCGCGCAACCGTGCCGCCGGCGGCGCCTCGCGCGGCGGCCGCGGCAATGCCGCGACCAGGCGATCGACCAGGCGATCGACCAGGGCATCGAGCAGATGCGCCTTGGACGGGAAATGGTGATAGAGGCTCATCGCCTCGCAGCCCAGCGCCTCGCCCAGCTTGCGGATGCTGAATCCTTCCAGACCGTCGGCATCGATCAGGGCGAGCGCCGCCGTCTCGATGCGATCACGGCTGAGCGCACCGCGGCCGGCGCGGGCGGCAGAACGGGCAGGCTTGCGGGGCGCGGGCATGACGGACTCCGGCAGGGCGGCGGTTGACAGCTTACACCGTAAGTCTATAGTTCCGACGTACCCTTACGCCGTAAGGATTGTCGGAGCCCCCCATGACCGATCGCCTGCTCATCACCTTCGGTGTCCTGCTCTATGCCGTGGCCGTGCCCTGGCTGGAGCTGGACGACACCCACCTGTTCAATCCGCTGTGGCCGCCGCATGCGCGGCTGCACGAGGCCTGGCAGCTGATCACCAACTGCGCCCTGGGTCTGGCTGCGCTGTGGCTGGCCTGGGTGCGCGGGGCGACGCGGCAGGCCGCCGGCATCGCCCTGCTGGTCATGGGCGGGTTTCTGGTCGCCTTGCTGCTGCAGGATCTCTACGGCGGTTCGATGCGCCACAACGACGGCACGGAACGTACCGTGCTGGGCCTGAACACCGGCGTGCTGGGCGCGGCGCTGGCCGTGCTTGCGGCGGCGCTGGTGCTGTGGCGCACGCGCGGCACACCGGCCGGAGAGCGCCGCCATGCGTGAACGGCTTCTCCTCCTCGTGCTGCCGGCGACTCTGCTGCTGTCCGGCTGCAAGGCGCTTGATGCGCTCGACGGCGCGCTCGACACGTTCGACGACGGCCTGCACGCCACCGGCGACGCCCTCTCCGGCGACCTGCGCCCGCTGGCCGGTGCCACCCGCATCACGTTGCCGCAACTGTGGGCCGAGTGGAAAAAGAACGCGATCAATGCGCAGGACAAATACCAGCGCACGCGGCTCACCGTGCCGGGCATCGTCACCGGGCTGTCGAAGACCACCGCCAATGCCATGGCACCGGCGCAGTTCGTGGTCTATTTCCGCGATCCGTCCGATGGCCGCTGCACCGGCGTGGCCACCACGCGCGACGACCTGCTGGTGCAGAAAAAGCGCGTCAGCGCGCTGGCGGCCGGTGACCGCATCGAGTTCACCGGCGTGCTGGACGATCACACCGGCAGCGTGATGACCGCGACCCGCTGCGTGTTCTCGTTCAGCAAGGTGCAGTTTGCCACGCCGGCGAAGAAATCCTGATGCCGTCTCAGGTGCCGCAGAAAGTCTTGTGGCAGGCCGCGACCGACGGCGGCGCCGGTTCGGCGTAGCGCGCGAGTGCAGGGTCGTCACTGAACGGATCGCGCACGGCGGCCAGCAGTGCCTCGAACGGCGCCATGGCCTCTGCCAGGTCAGGCGCGCGCTCGCCGGCACCCGAGGCCGCGGCCAGCGCCTCTTCCACCCGGTGATTGCGCGCGATGATGCGCGGATTGGCCAGGCGCATCGCCGCGGCACGGGCAGCGTTCCTTTCCGGCGTGGCGGCGCCGTCTTCCGCACCGCGCGCACGCCAGCGGGTCAGCCAGGCCCTGAGCGCCTCGCCGTCGGCGATGCGCTCCAGCAGCGGCAGGTCGTTGCCGGTTGCCGAGGCGCACAGCTCACGGAACGAGAGCGTGTAGTCGGCGCGGTTCGCGGCCAGCAGCGCCAGGAAATCCTCCGCCAGCTGTGTGTCTTCTGCATCGCGCGCGGCATCGCCCCCGAGACCCAGCTTCGCGCGCTGGCCATCCAGAAGCGCCGCCCGGTACTGGTCCGGAAAGGCATGGACGACGTCCGTGGCCCGGGCCACCGCCTGCTGCTCGTCGCGGTGCAGCAGCACCAGCAGGCTTTCGGCAAAGCGCGCGAGATTCCACTGCGCCATGGCCGGCTGGTTGCCGTAGCAGTAACGGCCGTGATGATCGATGGAGCTGAACACGGTGCGCGGGTCGTACGCTTCCAGGAAAGCGCAGGGGCCGTAGTCGATGGTCTCGCCGGACAGCGCCATGTTGTCGGTATTCATCACGCCGTGGATGAAACCGGCATTCATCCACTGTGCGATCAGCCTGGCCTGCCGCTGCGCCACCGCGCGCAGCAGCGCCAGGTACGGTTCGTCGCCGTCGCGCAACGCCGGATAGTGGCGCGCCAGGGTGTAGTCGGCCAGCATCCGCACGCGCTCGGCATCGCCGCGCGCCGCAAAATACTCGAAGGTGCCCACGCGCAGATGGCTGTCGGCGACACGGGTCAGCACCGCGCCGGGCAGCGTTTCCTCGCGCTGCACCGGCTCGCCGGTGGCCACCACCGCCAGCGCGCGCGTGGTGGGAATGCCCAGGGCATGCATGGCCTCGCCGATCAGCACCTCGCGCAGCATCGGCCCCACCGCGGCCCGGCCGTCGCCCCCGCGCGAGAACGCGGTACGCCCGGAACCCTTGAAGGCGATGTCACGGCGCCGGCCGTGCACGTCGATCACCTCACCCAGCAACAGCGCGCGCCCGTCACCGAGCTGCGGCGAGAAATGCCCGAACTGGTGACCCGCATAGGCCTGGGCCACCGGCTGTGCACCCGGCGGCAACGCGTTGCCGGCAAACAGGCCGGCGACGGCATCGGCGCCCGGTGGCAACTGCGCGCCCAGCTCCGCCGCCAGTTCCCGGTTCAGGAACAGCAGGCGCGGCTGCGGCGCAGGCGCCGGCGTGCCCGCCACGCTGAAACCGGGCAGATCGCGCGCGTAGGTATTGTCGAAGGCGAAGATCATGGGCGGTCCGGTTCTGACTGAACCGCCAGCTTAGGTGCCCTGCCCGGCGGCAACAACGGCCGGCGGGCAGGGTCTTCGTGCCATGCGGTGACCGCGCCGGGATTTCAGTTCGCGGCCGCGGCTCCGCCGTCGTGGATGCGCTCCAGTGCCGCCAGCCGCAGCTGTTCCTCCTCGCTGAACATCCGCTGCTGCAAGGCCCCGATCTGCATCTGGCGATCACTGTCGCTGTACGAGACATTGGCCGCGATGCGGTCGCGCTGCAGGAAGTAGTCGGCCAGCCTGGCCCTGAGTGCCGTCTCTTCGCGATCCAGCGCTTCCAGACGGTCCGCGGCCTCCGCACCCACCAGCGCTTCCCGGATGCGGCGCACCTCCGTGTCACTGCAGCCGTCGCGGCGGCAACTGTCGGTCAGGCCGTCCAGCGTCTGCATCACGGTGGCCGTGCGCAGGGCTTCCTGCGTGCCGGCCGGCAGTTGCTGCATCAGCTCGCCCAGGCGATGCGCGCGCTGCACTTCCGTGAGCGCGGCGTCCTGCATCACCTGCACCCGTGCCAGCGTGTAGTCGTGATAGGCATCCTGTTCGGCAAAGAACGCCTGGTCGACATCACGGCCGAAATAGCGGCTGCGCAGGGCACGCATCCGCTCGAGATACTCCGCCATCGCCGCCGGTGTATCACGGCCCGGCGCGGTCTGTGCGCTGCGCGACAACGCGCCGGCCTCCTGCCAGAACGCGAGATAGCTCTCCAGCAGGGCCAGCGCCTCGCCGCGTGCCGGCTCTGCCAGCCGTTGCGTGATGTACGCCCGCAGACGTGCCGCCACGGTGGCCAGCGGCTCCTCGCCGACCGTGGTCAGGAAATAATCGAACAGCGAGCGCACCGCGGAATCGACGATCAGATGACCGTCGTCGTCCGTGCGTACGGCATCGTCGACATCGGTGCCGGCCAGCGAGGCCGGCAGGTTTTCCAGACCGGTGACAAACGCCGGGCCACCCTGCCCTGCCGGTGTCGCCGGCAGGAAAAATCCGTGCAGCGACGGCACACGCTCCGCCGCTGCCGGCCCGGCAAAGGTTTCCATGGCAGTGCGATCCTGCAGGAGGATTGCACTGCCCGCGGCCACCACGGAGGCCACGGCGGAAGCTGCCAGCATCCTGTTCATGGCGCTGCGTCCTTACAGGCCCTGGTTCTTCAGGCGGTTGGCGTGGGTCACGATGACTGCCACCGGATCCGGTGCACCCAGGCCGATCAGGCCCAGCATCTGGTTCACTTCGTCCAGATGGTTCCAGGGATAGTCGGTGCGCAGCACCTTGCCGAACTTCGTGCTGCACACACCCACCAGCATGTCGTTGTCCTGCGGTGCCAGCAGGAACGCCGGCGTGGTCAGCGAGACCAGCGGATCGAGGATGTCGAACACGTTGGTGATGGTTCCGCTGTTGCCGGTCCACGAGTAGTAATACTGCTTGCTGGTACCGATGGTGGCCGAGTACGCGCCCTCGCCGCAGGCCGTGGTCGGCACACCGCGCGGGAATTTCACGTTGAAGGCCAGCGAGCCGGCCGTGGACAGCGACTGCATGGAACGCTGTGCGTTCGGCTCGTAGATCTCGCCGGTGGCGAGGTTCAGCAGGCTGGTCGCGCCGTTGACGATGTCATAGATGAAGCCGCCGATGCCGGGTGCGGCGTCGTACACGCCGACCAGCACGTCGGCCATGGGCGCGCCCTTGTTGACACCACCGATGGCCGTCACCGACGCCACGCTGGCCGGAATCACGCCGGCCACGTAGCGCGCCGTCGGGCTGCCCTGGCTGTGACCGATGATGTTCACCTTCTGCGCGCCGGTGACCGCCAGCACCTTCTTCACTTCCAGCAGCAATTGCTCGCCGCGTACTTCATTGCTGTCGACCGCGGGCACGGCCGGGGTGTACACCTTCGCACCCTTGTCCTTCAGCGCGCCGGGCACCTGGTAGAAGTAGTCGACCGCACCGCCGATCTGCTCGAAACCGAACAGACCGTGCACCAGCACGATCGGGTATTTGGTCTTGGCGTAACTGCAGTTGAAGATGCACAGGGCGTTGGCGGTCGAGGCCGACATCGCAACGGCCAGCGTTGCGAGCAATAGCACGAGACGTTTCACGGAAACCTCCGGGTTGTTTTTGTTGTACGGGTATCGCTGCCGGTTGGCGTGGCGATACTCGGGCAACAGCCGGACGGGCCGCGCGCACTCAAGGGACAAGCTTCGGTTCAATCCGGTCAGCAACGGACCGGGCCTTTCCCCTCCCCGCTCAGGTCATACAAAAGCCTCCGGCTTGTACAAGTTCCGGGTCTGCAGTGGCAGCAACTGCCTGAAATGACACGGCCCGCCGACCACCGCACAAGCCATGTGGTTGATACCCGGAGGGTTTTGCCTTTTAAATCCTGAAATCATCCTGGCTGACGGAATCTGATGCTGTGTATCCGCAGCACAGGAGCGCTGTGGCACGGGGCCACAGACACCGATCCGGGGTTTTCATGGACGCCAACCGGGATTCACTGCGACGACCAGGGGACGCACCGGCATCCGCACCCCGTTCCGGGGATCGCCCGGACGAGCCTGATTTCCGCCGGTTGTTCGAAGCGGCTCCCGGTCTGTATCTCGTGTTGCGCAACGACCCGCCGCACTACCACATCGTGGCGGCCAGCAATGCCTACCTCTCTGCCACCCTGACCCGGCGCGAGGAGATCGTCGGCAAGGGTCTGTTCGAGGTTTTTCCGGACAATCCGGACAATCCTGCCGCCGACGGTGTACGCAATCTGCGCGCCTCGCTGGAACGGGCCGTGGCGAGCCGGGAACCCGATACGTTCAGCGTGCAGAAATACGACATACCCCGGCCCGACGGTACCGGTTTCGAGGAGCGCTTCTGGAGCCCGGTCAACCAGCCGGTGTTCGAGGCGGACGGCAGCATCCGCTTCCTGATACATCGCGTCGAGGACGTGACCGAGTTCGTGCGCATGAAGCAGCACGGCACCGAGCAATCCCGTCTGGCCGAAAACCTGCGGGCACGGGCCAACCGCATGGAAGCGGAAATCCTGGCGCGCTCACAGCAACTCCAGGAGTCGAACGACCAGCTGCGCGCCGCCAACCGCCGGCTGGATGAGCTGGACCGGGCCAAAACCACGTTCTTCAACAACGTGAGTCATGAATTCCGCACCCCCCTGACACTGATTCTCGGGCCACTCGAGGAAGCGCTGCGCCAGGGCCGGGGTCTGGACGGGTCGACGGTCATATCGGTACACCGCAACGCACTGCGCCTGTTGCAGCTGGTCAACAACCTGCTGGACCTCGCCCGCCTGGAATCAGGAAGATTCGAACTGCACTTTGCGCCGGTGGATATTGCCTCGCTCACGACCGACATCGCCGGAAACTTTCGTGGCCTCATCGAGCAGGGCGGCCTCACGCTGCAGGTGGACTGCGCAACGCTGCCGGCGCCGGTATATGTGGATCCGGACCAGTGGGAGCGGATCCTGTTCAACCTGCTGTCGAACGCCTTCAAGTTCACGCTGCAAGGCAGCATCACCGTCAGGCTGCTCCCGGACGGCGAATTCGTAAAGCTTGAAGTCATCGACACGGGCACAGGCATCCCGGCCGCTGAAATGCCGCGCCTGTTCGAACGTTTTCACCGCATACCCGGCCACAAAGGCCGCCATTTCGAGGGCACCGGCATCGGCCTGGCCCTGGTCAAGGATCTGATCGCCCTGCACAACGGAACCATTGAAGTGGACAGCGCGGAAGGAAAAGGCAGTACATTCCGCGTGCGCATACCGCTCGGCACACAGCATCTGTGCCAGGAACAGCGGGCAACGGCAACGCCGGCCCGGCTCCAGCCGGCACTGCTCCAGCCGGCGCTGCCCGCACCTGCGGTCTGGACACCCGCCGAACAGGAAAGCAGCACCCCCGGAGACGACGACGCCGGGAAACCGCTCCTGCTGGTGGTGGACGACAACGCCGACATGCGTGACTTCCTGTTGCGTCTTCTGCACCCGCACTGGCGTGTGGAAAGCGCCGTCGACGGGCGCGAGGCCCTTGCGATCATGCGCACAAGGCCTCCGGACCTCGTACTGAGCGACGTGATGATGCCGAATCTGGATGGCGTCGGCCTGCTGCAGGCAATGCGTCTCGACGAGGCCCTGGCCACCATCCCGGTCATCCTCCTGTCGGCACGGGCCGGCGAGGAAGACAGGGTCGCCGGTCTGGATACCGGCGCAGACGATTATCTGGTCAAGCCATTTTCATCGCGGGAATTGATCAGCCGCGTCCGCACGCACCTGGAAATGGCCCGTATCAGGCGCCGGGCCACGGAATCCGCCGCACTGCTGGCGGAAACGCGCGCAGCCCTCCTGGTCGACATCGAACGCAAGAACCGGGAGCTGGCCGCATTCAGCTATTCGGTATCGCACGATCTGCGCGCGCCACTGCGCAGCATCGATGGCTTCAGTCAGGCACTGGCCGAAGACTACGGAGACCGGCTGGATGCACAGGGGCTGGACTATCTGGGCCGGGTACGCGCCGCGACGCAACGCATGGCGACGCTGATCGACGACCTTCTGCACCTGGCGCGGATTGAACGCAGCGAGATGATTCCGGTTCCGCTGGATCTCACCCGCCTGGCCCGGGAAATCCTCACGGATCTGGCCCGGCAGGAACCGGCGCGCCGGGTCGATGTGCGGGTCGAGGACGGCATGACCGCCATCGGCGATCCCCCGCTGGTACGCGTAGCCCTGGAGAATCTGCTGGGGAATGCCTGGAAATTCACCGCCAGGACATCGAGCCCCGTCATCACGATGGGGCGGGAGAGCGCCGACGGAGAAACCGTTTTCTGCATACGGGACAATGGCGCCGGATTCGACATGACCTGTGCAGATCAACTGTTCCAGCCGTTTCGCCGCCTGCACACCATGGAGGAATTTCCGGGCACGGGCATCGGTCTGGCCACGGTCCAGCGCATCGTCGAGCGGCACGGCGGACACATCTCCGCGGAAGGCAACCCCGGATCCGGCGCTGCCTTCCGCTTCACCCTGCACTCCGGAACAACGGAAAAAAGCGCATGAAACGCACCGGCATCGTCCTGCTGATCGAAGACAGGCGGGATGACATTGACCTCACCCTGCGGGCGTTCGGGAAAATGAACCTCGCCGACCATGTCGTGGTATCACGCGACGGCGAAGACGCACTGTCCTATCTGTTCGGAACGGGCACCTACGCAGGCCGGGATACCAGCCTGCAGCCGGAAGTCGTCCTCCTGGATCTGAAACTGCCGAAAATGGACGGGCTCTCGGTATTGCGCCGCATGCGTTCCGACCCGAGAACCAGCCGCGTCCCCGTGGTCGTCCTGACCTCCAGCCAGGAGGAGAGCGACATCGCGGCAAGCTACGATTCCGGTGCCAACAGTTTCATCCGGAAGCCTGTCGATTTTTCGGATTTCCTTGAAACCACTCACCAGCTCGGCGTGTACTGGCTGACGGTGAACCAGGCACTGCCGCTGTCGCTCGAGAAAAGGTAACCCCATGCCCAGGACGTTGCGCCTTTTGCTGGTCGAGGATTCCCCGGACGACGCCGCCATGCTGCAGCGCGCCCTTCAGCGCGAAGGCTACGATCTTCACCACACCCGGGTTCAGACTGCCGAGGAAATGAAATCGGCACTGAACGGAGAAAAGTGGGACCTGGTGATATCCGATTTTTCCCTTCCGAATTTCAGCGCGCCCCGGGCACTGTCTCTCCTCAAATCATCCAATCCGGAAATCCCCTTCATTGTGATCTCCGGGACAATCGGCGAAGAAAGTGCAGTTGCCCTGCTCAAGGCAGGCGCCAACGACTTCATCATGAAGGGGAATCTGGCAAGGCTTCAGTCCGTGGTGGAACGCGAATTGCGGGAGGCCCGCGATCGCATATCCCACCAGCATGCACAGGAGGCCTTGCGCCAGAGCGACCTCAGGTTCAGACGGATCGTCGAGACCGCACGCGAAGGCATCTGGGTCGTTGATGCAAGCGGAAAGACCCGATACGCCAACGCCCGCATGGCCGACCTGCTCGGCAGGGATCCGGAGTCGCTTTCCGGGGCCAGCATCCTGGACCACGTGGCCAGCGATGCCCGTGACGTGATCGCAGCCTGTACCCGGAATGCAGCCGCAGCAGAGATCCTTGACGTCGAGTTTTTGCGTGCGGACGGAACACGATTCACGGCACGCCTGTCGGTAAACATCTTTCCGGACGAATCCGGCGAAGGAACCCTGTTCATGGTGACGGATACCACCGAACAGAAAAAAATGACTGCCCAGCTCATAACGGCGGACCGGATGTCATCGCTGGGCATGCTGGCGGCCGGGGTCGGGCACGAGATCAACAACCCGCTTGCCGCCATTATCGCCAACCTCGAGATGCTGGCCCGGAGTGTCTCCGACATGCCGCGCGCGGTACGCACATCACTGGAGTCGCACCACGGCCTGGAGCATTTGTCGCATGCCCGGGAAGCCGCCGAACGGATTCGGGATATCGTGCGCGATCTCCGCGTCTACTCGCGTGCAGACGATGAAATCCGCGAGCCGGTCCATCTTCGACCCGTGATCGAGTCGGCAGTACGCATGGCCTGTCACGAAATCCGCATGCGCGCGCGCCTGTCCTGCGACTATCAGGCCGAGCCCGTGGTGAACGGCAGCAGCGCCCGCCTCGGGCAAGTACTGCTGAACCTGCTGGTGAATGCGGCACAGGCCATTCCGCCCGGGAAAAGCCAGAACAACGAAATCCGCGTCATCGTCCGCGAAGAAGCCGGCGCCCATGCCGTCATTGAGGTGAGTGACACCGGTTGCGGGATGTCGCCGGAAATCATATCGCGGCTCTTTACACCCCTGTTCACCACGAAAGCCGTCAGTGTTGGCACCGGACTCGGCCTGTCAATCGTCCAGCGCATCGTTACCGCCATGCGCGGAACCATTGAGGTTGAAAGCACGGAAGGCAAAGGCAGCCTGTTCCGCGTTCGCCTGCCCCTGTCCACGCAGGCACCGGCAGCCAGAACGACCGGAAAGCGACGCTCGCTGCTGTTGATTGACGACGACCCGGGAATCGTCAGCGCGCTGACGCGCCAGCTGCGAATGGCACACGACGTCACCGGCACCACCAGTGCACGGCATGCACTGGAAGAGCTGCAGTCCGGTATCCGCTACGACATCATCCTGTGCGACCTGATGATGCCGGAAATGACCGGCATGCTCCTGCACGAGTCCATTTCCCGGTTTGCGCCGGACCAGGCGGCGCGCATGGTGTTCCTCTCCGGCGGCACCTTTACCCAGGAAGCCATGCGCTTCATCGCACGCGACGGCATACGCTTCCTGGAAAAGCCCTGCGCTCTGGACCGGTTGCTGGAAATCATCGGCAGCGAGGCCTGAACATACAGGCCTGCCCCGGAGCCGCTCAGACCCGCACGCAGTTCCTGCCCTGCTCCTTGGCTTTCGCCAGCAGCCGGCCGGCCGCCTCGACCATCGTCTTCGGGTCGTCGTTGCCGTTGGGCACGCGCGTGACCACGCCGGCGCTCACGGTGACATAGGAGGCGATGCCGGACAGCGGGTGCGGCATGCGCGACTCCACCACCAGCCGGCGGCAGCGCTCGGCCACGGTCTGCGCCGATGCGGCATCCGTTTCCGGCAGGATCAGCGCAAATTCCTCGCCGCCCTGACGGGCCACGAAATCGCGCGGGCGGGACGCCGCCGCGGTCAGCAGCCGCGCCACGCGGCGCAGGCACTCGTCGCCGGCCAGCGGGCCGTGGCTGCTGTTGTAACTGGCGAAGAAATCGATATCGACCAGCACCAGCGACACCGGCTGCCCGCTGCGGCGCGCGCTGGCCAGCTCGCGTTCCAGCACCAGCTCGAACATGCGGTGGTTGGGCAGATCGGTCAGGCTGTCGCGGAACGAAACACTCTCCAGCTCGCGCTGCAGGCGTTTCACTTCCTCTTCGTTCTTCTTGCGCTCGCTGATGTCGAACATGAATCCGACCAGCGCCTCGACTTCGCCGTCGCGGCGCACCACGTGCACCACGTCGCGGATCCAGACGTAGCCGCCGTCACGGGTCAGGGCGCGGTAGTCGGCCTCGTGATCGATGCCGGACTGGGATTGCGACACGCAGAAGTTGACGACGTTGTCACGGTCGTCCGGATGCATGCGCTCGGCCCAGTCGTTGACGTTCACCCAGGTCTCCGGCTTCCAGCCGAGCAACTGCTCGATCTGGGGACCGATATAGGTGAACTGCATGCTTTTCCAGTCGATGCGCCAGGGAATTGCCTTGGTCGATTCCAGCAAGGTCTTGTAGACCGGGTCGTCCGGGACCGGGTCGTCCTGCTTACTGCCCATATGCCGCCATGAAATCTCCGGGTACGTCGCCCGCGGCATTCTCCGGCATTCGCCGGCACCGGTACAGCCGCATCCGTCGATGCGGCTGTACCGGACACCTCAGGTCGCTGCCTGCGCCCGCTGGTACAGGTCGAGCAGGTTGGCCGGCTCGTCGTAGATGATGCGCAGCCCGGCCCGCTGATCGCGCCGCATCAGCCGGATCATCATTTCCAGCACGTTCGCCGGGAAGGACGATGCCGGCTGCCCGGTCACCTCCGCCAGCCGCCCGGCCAGCACCGGGGCATCGCTGACCACCGGGCAGACCCGGTAACCGTACTTGCCGCCGATGGCGGTCGGCGGCAGGTCCATGAAGCGGCCATCGAGCTGCTCGAAGAAACCCAGCGTCAGCCGGTAGGCATTGTTGCCGAGGATGGGCAGGTCGTCCGGCACCCGCTGCTCCTCGTCCAGGATCTGCAGCCGGGTCGCCAGCGGCAGCAGTTGCTGGAGCTGGTAGGTGGAGGCCATGTTGACGTTGCCCAGCCGCACCAGATTGGCGATCAGCTCGCCCAGCGATGCGTGGCCGATCACCGCCGCGCGCTTGGGCAGGCCGCCCCAGACGCCGTCGGCACCGTTGCTCAGCGCCTCGATCAGCGACGCGTTCTCGAAACCGCCGCCGGCGTGCATGTGCACCAGGATCTGGAACGGCGAGGGCAGCATCGCGCGTGCCATGGCCACGTAGATACCGACCTGGAACGGCAGGTAGGTGCCGCGGTCATCCTCGATGCTGATGCCCTGGATCGGCAGCGTCGACAGCAGCTGCAACACGTCGCAGGTGCGCTCCGGGTCCTGGGCAAAGGCATCGCAGCCATCGACGATGTTGATCAGGATGCGCGGCGGGCCGCCGTTGTCGCCCCGGATGTTCTCCATCAGCCACTGCACGCTCGGGCCGATGCTGGCCAGCACCGTATCGATGGTGTAGCCGCTGGCCTGCATGCCGATGTCGCTCAGGTAGATCTCGTGCAGCGTGTTGGGCACGCCGTACGACTGCATCTTCAGCATGGACGGGTCCGGCGTGAAATTGCCGCTGCCGTCGACCTGGCCCATGGCGGTGAACACGAAGCCGCCGGTCATGTCGATATTGTTTTTCTGCATGTACATCAGGAAGTCATCGTCGACTTCCAGTTCGTCCGGAATCGAATAGTCCAGCGTGCCCAGCAGGACGTTGCTGAAACCGAACTGGCGCACCAGCGGCAGGATGGCGAGCTTGTCGGCCAGCGTCTGCCCGACCCGGGCACCGACCGGGTTCTCGCGCAGGGAAAGATCGATCAGATAGGGCTGGATGTTCTGCAGGTAGACGACCTTCTCCTGCGCCGTCGCATGCAGCGCCAGGGCACGGTTTTTCTTCTCCGCACCGGCTTTCCCCGCGTTGACTGCCATGTAACCTCCGGATGATGGTTGTGCCTTGTCGTGTGTCATCACGGGTCTGAACCCCCGTCGATACTGCCGGCATGCACCACGCCGGAACCTGACATGTGGACGAGCGGAGCTTCTTCCCGGACAAACCCGGTGCCGGCCCCTCTTCCGCGCCCGGTCCGTCGTACCATGTGCGGTCAGTACGCATGACCGCCCCGTCTGCCCTGCCTAGACTCGGACGGACCCCTGTTTCCCAAGGACCCCCATGAAAGGAATCCTGACCGGCTCGTTTCCCACCCTGACGCCGGAGATCGACGACAAGCGCGCGCTGGCCATCCGCACGCTGCTGGAAGAACGCCCCCTGCGCCTGCCCATCGCCGCCGACCTGCAACCGGCCTTCCACGCCTGGCGACTGCGCGACCTGTCCCGCTACGTGCGCCTGACGTCACTGCCGCTGGTGCTGCTGGCCATGGTGCTGACCCTGGTCAGCAACAGCTTCTTCAACGGCACGCTCAACGCCCGCGACACCGACCTGTGGAGCTGGGGATCGCTCTCGGTGTGCGTGACCCTGGTCGGTGGCGTGGTACTGGCGCAGTTCCGTGCGATACAGCAGCACTACGGCTGGCTGGCCGTCGTGCTGGGAACCCTGCTGATCGCCAAGTTCGTTGCCATGCCGCAGTTGCTGGAGAACGCCGAGGTCGCCGCCGCCGAAAGCTATTTCTGCATGATCGCCGTCACCGTGGTGACACTCGCGCTGCGGCTGACACTGCTGCAGGCCGCCATGGCCTGCGCCGCCGGCGGCAGCGTCGGCCTGGCGGCCTCCGCCCTGTACGCACCGGACGGCATCGACTGGCGCGGACTCAGCTATTACTTCTTCGCCATCACCGCGGTCTGTCTGTTCGTGTGCTGGCTGTCCGAGGAAAAGGAAAAGACCGGCTTCCTGCAGGCGTTGCTGATCGTGCGCGATGCCCGCGAAAAAGAAGCACTCAACCGCGAGCTGCTGCGGCTGGCACACCAGGACAGCCTGACCGGGCTGGCCAACCGGCGCGAATTCGACCGCCGGCTCGATGCCGAGTGGGACCGGCTGAAACGCGAACGCAAACCGCTGTCGGTGCTGTTCGTCGACGTCGATTACTTCAAGAACTACAACGACCGCTACGGGCACAGTGCCGGTGACGAATGCCTGGCGGCGGTCGGCAAGGCGCTGGGCGATGCCCTGCTGCGCCCGGCCGACCTCGCCGCGCGCTACGGCGGCGAGGAATTCGTGATCCTGCTGCCGGATACCGACATTGCCGGCGCGCAGGACGTGGCACGGCGCGTGATGGCCGCTTTCGATCTGCTGGCCATACCGCATGACGCCTCCGGCGCGGCGCCGCACATCACCGCCAGCATCGGCGTGGCCTGCAGCGTGCCATCGGCGGAGACCACAACCCAGCAACTCCTGCAGCGCGCCGACGCCGCACTGTACGCGGCAAAACAGGAAGGCCGCCGGCGCATCCGCGTGACGGCCTGAGGCTCAGGCGCGCTGGCGCTCCTGGAATTCGCTGGGCGAACAGCCGCTCCAGCGACGGAACGCCTTGGCGAACGCGGACGAATCGGCAAAGCCCAGCATCAGCGCCAGCTCGGTCACCGACTGGCCGCCGCGCGCGAAATATTCCTGTGCCAGCTTCTGCCGCACCTGGTCGAGCTCCTGCTGGTAGCTGGTGCCCTCCTCGGCCAGCTTGCGGCGCAGGGTGCGGCCACTCATGCCCAGATCGCTGGCGGCACGTTCCAGCGACGGGAACGCACCGTAGTAACGCAGCAGCAGCCGGCGCAGGCGCAGCGGCAGCAGCCGCATGGCACGCGTGGGAATGTTCTCGAACAGGGTTTTCTCGGCGGCCATCGCCATCAGCCGGTTGGCCAGCGGCAGCTCGATGTCGGCCCAGGCCGGATCGCCGACGATGCGCGTACGCGCAGCATTGAACACCACCGGGCAGCGGAAATAGCGGCGGTAGATGTAACCCCATTCCGGTTCGGGATAACTGAATTCGATACGCCAGGGTTGCCGCTCCTCACCCAGCAGGTACTGCATGTTGGCGTAGAAGCTGGCGATATTCAGTTCGTAGAAGAAATGCGTCCAGGGTGCCAGCGGAATGACCTCGCCGATCACCAGCGAGCCCTCGTCGCCCTCGACACCGCCGGTGATTTCCAGCGGCGGGAAAAGCTCGCTGCAGAAACGCGCGATGGTTTCCAGGCAGCCGCGCAGGGTCGGCTGGGTCACCGCCGCCACGCCGGCCATGCCGTGGTGTGAAATCGTCATCAGGTTGCCCATGGCCAGCCCGAGATACGGCATCTCCAGCGCCTCGACGGCCTGCCGGACCAGCGACAGGCACTGGCGGGTACTGATGAAAATGCCCGGGTCGGCATGATTCTCGATGCCGGCCCGGCGATAGAACTCCGCCGGCTCGATGCCGATGATGGTCTCGAGGATTTCGTGCGGATTGCGCACGTTCAGCTGGCTCTTGCGCTGCAGCCAGTCCGCATCCGGCACCAGGCTCTTGCGCAGGTCGAAATAGGTCTGGATGTGACCCAGCGGGATACAGGGTGTATCGATATCCACGCGACACCTCGGGCAAGGGGTCTCTTGTTGTTGTTCTCGGGATGGCCGCAATGCTGCTTGCGGCACCCGATGCTGGCAATGCCCCCCGGTCGCCGCAGGACCGGACCGGACAAACACCGGTTATATCCGGCCACGCCACCCGGCATGGCCGTTTTCGGCGGATGCCCCGGACGCGCCCGGGGCCAGGGGTTCAGGCCCGGGCAACCTGCACCGGTACCCCGGTCATGTGCGCCTGGTTGCTGAGCTTCTCGTAGCTGCCGGGGCCGCTGGGCAGCAGCACGTTGGCGTTCACCCCCGGGTACCGGCGCGCCACGTTCAGCCCGAAGGAGCGCTCCTGGCCCCAGCCATGGGTCATGGCCACCACGCCGGCGCCCAGGGTGTCGTCGATGAGTACCGCGGCCTCGATACGGCCATTGCCGTTGCTGACCGTGACCGGGTCCCCGTCCGCCAGCCCGAGCCGCCCGGCGTCCGCCGGCGACATGTGCAGGGGATTGCTCAGGCGTTTGGCACGCTTGAGCTTCTCCACGTTGTGGTACCAGCTGTTCTGCATGTAGTTGGTGCGCAGGTTGATCAGCTTGAGCGTGTGCGCCGGCTCGGCCTGCAGCTCGGCGAAAATGGCCTGCGCACGCGCCATGGCTTCGGCAAACAGCGGCGGGCAGCAATCGACGCGCTTGTCATCGGTCTGTATCCAGTCGCTGTAGAAGCGCCCGTCCGCCACCGGCGGCAGGGACACCGTGTGCTGCGGCGCTTCCCGCAGCTTCTCCACCGACAGCCCGGCACCGGACATCATGCGGTTGAGCCGGAAGAAAATATCCGGCGTCTCGCCCTCGTCAAAGACCGAACGCAGGCCCAGCGCCTGCTCGATCTTCCCGAGGATCCACCACTCCTCTTTCCGTTGCGCCGCTGCCGGAACCACCGCATCCGTGTACTGCACGAACGGTTCGTGCTGCATGCCCAGACCACAGATGTTGAGGTCGCGGCGTTCCAGCATGTCGGTACAGGGCAGCAGCCAGTCGGCGCATTCGCCGGTGGCGTTGCGGAACATGTCCAGCACGATCAGCAGATCGAGTTTTTCGAAGGCCTTGCGCAGGCGCTCGCCGCCACCCATGGACAGCAGCGGGTTGCCGGCGATCACCACCAGCGCCTTCACCGGGCTGGTCTGCGATTCGATCATGTCGGCCAGCAGGTTGCCCGGCAGCGCGCCGCGGATCACCCGCAGCTCGCCGAACTCGCTGTTGAAGAACACGTTCTTGAGGTTGATGCGCCCGGCCTTGGCGGCCGGGTAGAAACCCAGCGAATAGAGATTGCCGCCGCGCCGGTCGAGGTTGCCGGTCACGAACGCCAGCATGTGCAGCAGCCAGTAGCACAGCGTGCCCTGACGGCCCATGTTGACGCCGGTACTCATGTGCACGCAGGCCGATTCCGCCGTGGCGAATTCACGGGCAATGCGGCGCGTGACGTCGGCCGCAATGCCGGTGACCGGTGCCGTGCTGTCGGCATTCCAGGGCCGGATGAACTCGCGCAGCTCTGCCACGTGCGTACCGTGCTCGCGCAGCACGTCCTCGCGCCACAGGCCGGCGGCATCCATCTCGCTGAGCAGGGCCGCCATGAAGTACAGGTCGGTGTCCGGCCGTATCCGCAGCAGGTCGCCGGTGGCCGGCGTGGCCGATTCGATGTGCCGCGGATTCACGAAGTACACCTGCGCGCCGTTCTGCTTCGCCTTGCGGAATTTCTCCATGGGATCGGCCATGGACACGAAGCTCATGTGCGACACCTTGGGGTTCTCGCCGAATATCAGCGCGTACTTCGTATGCTCGAGGTCCGGTACCGGGTGCAGCGTGCTGGTACCGAACACCGCTTCGCTGCCGGCAAACTTGTTGGAACAATCCTGGGTGCCGGACGTGAAAATCCGGCGGCAGCCCAGCTGCAGGAAAAACGAGGTCAGCGCCTGCGTGCCCAGCGCGTTGAAGGCGGTCGGGTTGCCGATGTAGCCGGCCACGGCATCGTGACCGTATTTCTGCTGCACCGCCTTCAGCGCCGCCGCCACTTCCGGAATGGCGACGTCCCAGCCGACGGCACCGAACTGCGCCACATCCTGCTTGCCGTTGCGGCGCTTCTGCGGCACGTCCAGCCGGTCCGGGTCGTGATGGATGGCGTCGAAACCGATGCCCTTGTGGCAGGCGAAACCGCGCGTGACCGGATGATCGTTGTCAGGCCGCAGACGCACCAGGCGATCGTTTTCCACCTCCGCCACCAGGCCGCAGGACGGCTCGCAGACACGGCAGAAGGTCGGGACGGTTCTTGTTGTCATGGTGGCGCTCCGCGGCAGGCAAAACCGCCACCGACTCTGCGCCAGCCCGGGCCGCCGGTAAATGACCGGACGGTGTGGCCGGAATGATCAGGCCGGCTCAGCCGACCTCGACCCGGTTCCGGCCGGCCTGCTTGGCCCGGTACAGCGCCTCGTCGGCCCGCTGCACCAGGGCGGTGGCGTCCTCGTCGAGGCTGGAGGCGTTGCTGGCCAGCCCGAAACTGCCCGTGACCGGAATGCGCTGGCCGTTGCCGGTCTCGATGACCATGGCCGCCAGCCGCTCGCGGCAACGCTCGGCCAGTGCCAGCGCCGTTTCCGGCGTGGTGTCCGGCAACACCAGCAGGAATTCCTCGCCGCCCCAGCGCCCGACCAGATCGTAGTCGCGCAGCACTTCATCCAGAGTCCACGCCGTCTGCTGCAGCACGCCGTCGCCGGCCGGATGACCCCAGGTGTCGTTGATACGCTTGAAGTGATCGAGATCGACCAGCAGCACCGACAGCGGCGGCCCGCTGCGGCGGGTGCGCGCCACTTCCCTTTCCAGGAATTCCAGCGTGCTGCGCCGGTTGTGCGCGCCGGTGAGCGCATCGGTCATGCTCAGCGTGCGGAAGGCCTGTTCACGCTCGCGCCAGCGGGCCAGCGCGTACGAGGCCAGCACGAAGGTGCTGATCATGTGCGGTGCCGCCCAGAAGAACTGGCTCAGTGTCCAGAAATTCGCGTAGGTCAGGTCGCCCGGTGCCGGCTGCACGATCAGGGGCGCGTAGGCGATCCAGCCGGCCGCGGCCGCGAACGACACCGCCACCAGCAACGTCAGCACCGACAGCCAGCCGAGCGTGACGGCAACACGGTCGAACACGATGAAGCCCACCAGCGGGGCGCCCATGATCACCGCCCCGGCCGGCATCGACAGCGGCCCGATCATCCAGCCGAAGTAGCCGAGCGACAGCGCGAAGAACATCACGGCCAGGAGCTCGTAGGCCTTGGAGTCCGGCACGCGCTCCTTGAGGAACTGCCCGACGGCCAGCAGCACCAGGGCCGCAGCGATGAGCAGGCCCATCCAGGGAATCTGGGAATACGTGAAGGCGACGTCGATCAGCTGCTCGCGGTCGTCGCGTGCCAGCACGTACAGGCCCCAGCCTGCGTACTGCACGAACACCGGCAGCAGGATGCCCATGAGCAACATGCCCCGGGGCACCGCCGGCCATTCCAGCACGCCGGAAAAAAACCGGCTGATGCTACCCGACTCCGTCACACCGCCTCCCGGAAACGATTTCGTCACGGGAGCCTAGCGGCGCAACGGCGGGTGTCAATCGACCCCGCCGCCGGACCGGCCACCGGCCCGACCGCCGGTCAATCCGGCATGGGCAGATCGAAACCGGCCGTGCGGTTCGCCGCTTCCTGCCGACGGTTCTCGTCCAGCTTCGCAAAAGCGCGCGGCGACAGGCGCCGCGCCAGACGGTTCAGCGGCCGCTCGACGAAACCCGGCAAGCGCATGCCCAGCGGATTGGATTCCATCAGCTCCGGCGAGGAAATCACCCGCGTGCCCATCACGTAGTCGAACCAGGGACGGGTCACGCACCAGTTGGCATCCTGGTTGGTGTTCATGTGGTGATCGTAGTGCCAGGGCACGTTTTTCTTCGCCCACTCCGGATCGAGATGGGCCTTGCGATGGATGTAGAAATAACGCACGGCGCCGTAGTACGTGCCCAGCGTGAAGAACGGTGCCACCGGCGCCACCAGCGTGGTCGCGCCGGCCAGCACGAACAGCGCCCGCACTTCCAGCTTCACCCGCTCGTTCTTCAGACCCTCGCGGTAACCGTCCTCGTGGAATTCCGAGCGGCGCGCAATCCTGTGGTGGGTCCAGTGACTTTTCATCGAGCTCGGCACCGGGCTGTGCCGGCCCTCGCCCGGTTTCCCCGGCGTGCCGTGCAGCACGTACTTGTGTGCGTACCACTCGAAGGCGTTGGTGAACAGGACACCCAGCGGGAAACCGATCATGTTGTGGCCCTCACGTCTGACCCCGATTCTTGCAGGCACTCCGGCAGGCGGCTTGCCCGCAGGTGCCGGTCGCCCGGCACCCCCGGGTCAAGCGGCGGCGGGCGTGGCCTGCCGTGTTGCCGTATATAGTGTCGCGGCCATGACAGCCACCGGAGGGCCCGCCATGTCGCAGCTCCCGCTTCAGTGCACCCTGCTGGCCGACGGTCTGGAAACCCGGGCCTGGACCGGCGGGCCGGCTGCCGACGACGAAGCCGTGCTGTTCGTGCACGGCAGCCCCGGGTCGGCCGATGATTTCCTGCCGCTGGCCACGGCGGCATCGGCTTTTGCCCGCACCGTGGTGTTCGACATGCCCGGCTTCGGGCTGGCCGGCAAGCCGCGCAAGCGCGAATACAGCGTCGACAGCGGTGCCGCCTTCATCGGCCGCATCATCGACCTGCTCGGGCTGCAGCGTGTGCATCTGGTGCTGCACGATTTCGGCGGCCCCTGGGGGTTGACCTGGGCGGCACGGAATCCGGCGCGTTTCGCCAGCGTCACGCTGATCGACTGCGGCGTGTTTCCGGCCTATCGCTGGCATCGCATCGCACGCATCTACCGCACGCCGCTGCTCGGCGAACTGTTCATGCGGGTCATGAACCGGCGCGGTTTCCGCAGTGCACTGCAGCAGGACAGTCCGCGCGGGCTGCCGGTCGCCTTCATCGACCGCATGTACGACCATCTCGACCGCGATACCCGCCATGCCGTGCTGGCGCTGTACCGCAACACACCGGACCCGGCTGCAGGCAGCACCGCACTCATCGACGCCCTGCGCACGCAGGACCGGCCGGCACTGGTGATCTGGGGGTCGCACGACAAGTACCTGCCGGCATCGCTCGCGGACTCACAGAAGCAGGCGTTTCCACGCGCCCGCGTGCACGTGCTGGACGGCAGCGGTCACTGGCCGATGGCCGACAACCCGGACGCCGTTGACGCACTCGTGCTGCCGTTCCTGCGCGAGCAGCTGGCGGGCTGAACCCCGCCCGGGCAACGGTTGTTTCCCGCCCACCCCGCCCCCAGAATGGGCGCCCGACCGGTTTCCGTTTTTTCCGTTTTCCCTTGCCCTTCCTGTCCGCCCGGAGAACACCATGGCCTTCACCATTCGCGACGCATCCGTGCCCGTCTACAAGCGCGGCCTAAAAAACCTCGACGGCATCCTGGCCAAGGCGGAAGCCCATGCCGCCGAGCGCGGCATCGACATCGGCACCCTGCTGGACGCCAGGCTGGCGCCGGACATGTTCGACCTGAAAAGGCAGGTGCAGATCGCCTGCGATCACGCCAAGGGCGGCGCCGGTCGCCTGGCCGGCGTGGAATTGCCGAAACACGAGGACAACGAGAAAACCGTGGCCGAGCTGCGCGCCCGCATCCAGAAAACGCTGGAATTCATCAACAGCATCGAGGCGGCGAAATTCGACGGCGCGGAAAGCCGGCAGATCACCCTGAAATTTCCCTGGGCCACCTACGATTTCACCGGCGAAAAATTCCTCACCGGCTGGTCGCTGCCCAATTTCTATTTCCACCTGACCACGGCCTACGACATCCTGCGTCACAACGGCGTGCCGCTGGGCAAGGCCGACTTCCTCGGCGGCAACTGACCGCGTGTTCCGTTCCGGGCTGAATCCGCGCCTGGTCTGGCTGACCGGGCTTTCCACAACCGTCAGCGTGCTGGCCATCGCGCTGGCATTCTGGCTGCAGCCCGGCCTGCTGGCGCTGGTGCCGGGATTTTCCGGCAGCAGCGCAGCACCGGACGACGGCGTGCACACGGTCACGGTGGCCTCCGGCCTCGAACATCCGTGGAGCCTCGCCTTCCTGCCCGACGGCAGCATGCTGGTGAGCGAGCGGCCGGGACGGCTGCGGCATGTCACAACCTCAGGCACCGTCTCGCCGGCACTGACCGGCCTGCCGGCCATCGATGCACGCGGCCAGGGCGGTCTGCTCGATCTGGCGCTGCATCCGGACTTCGCGCACAACCGTCTGCTGTATTTCAGCTACGCCGAGTCCGGCGACGGCGAAACCAACGGCCTGGCCGTGGCACGCGCGCGGCTGGCCAACGACCTGCGCAGCATCGGCCCCGTCGAGGTCGTGTTCCGGCAGCAGCCGAAAGTCCGCAGCACCGGGCATTTCGGTGGCCGCCTGGTGTTCGACCGCAACGGCTTTCTGTTCGTGACGCTGGGCGACCGGCAGAAGGATGAGGAACGGGCGAAAGCGCAGCAGCTGGACAAGTACCACGGCAAGATCGTGCGCGTGCGCGACGACGGCGGCATTCCGGACGACAACCCGTTCCGCAACACGGCCGGGGCGCAGCCCGGGATCTGGAGTCTCGGTCACCGCAACGTGCAGGGTGCTGCCCTGCATCCGGAGACCGGCGAGCTGTGGGCCAGCGAGCACGGCCCGCGCGGCGGCGACGAGATCAACGTGGTGAAGCGCGGCCGCAATTACGGCTGGCCGGTGATCACGTACGGCTGCAGCTACGGCACCTGCGAGAAAATCGGTGAAGGCACGCACAAGGCCGGCATGGAACAGCCGCTCACCTGGTGGGTACCCCGTTCCACGGCGCCCAGCGGCCTCGCCTTCTACACCGGTGACCGCTATCCCGGCTGGCGCGGCAACCTGTTTTCCGGCTCGCTGGCCGGCATGACCCTGTGGCGTCTGGAACTGGCCGGCGAAAAGATCACCGCCCGCCATGCCCTGCTCACCGACCTGCAGGAGCGCCTGCGGGACGTGCGCCAGGGCCCGGACGGCCTGCTGTACCTGCTGACAGACAGCCCCGAAGGCCGCATCCTGCGGGTCGAACCGGACTGACACGGAAACCGGCTACACTCCGCCCTGTCATTGCATTGCCACCCCACGGAGGACCTCGCCATGCGCAGCGGCAACCCCGCCCTCAACGAAAACGTGTTCCTGGATGCCGGCAGCGGCCAGCTGGTGACCGGTCATGGCGATGCCATGACACTGAACGGCACCGTCAACAAGACCTTCTTCCTGCTGATGCTGGTGGTGCTGACGTCCGCCGGCACCTGGATGCAGCTGGACCTGGTGAACAACCCGGGCGGCGCCATGCCCTACATCCTGACCGGCGCCATCGGCGGCCTGATCGTGGCTCTCGCCACCACGTTCAAGCCGACCTGGGCACCGGTCACGGCACCGTTGTATGCCGTGGTCGAAGGCCTGTTCATCGGCGCCGTCTCGGCCATGTACGAGGCCAGGTACCCGGGCATCGTGATGCAGGCGGTCGGTCTCACCTTCGCCACGCTCGCGGCCCTGCTGTTTGCCTACCGCAGCGGCATGATCAAGGCCACCGAGAACTTCAAGCTGGGTGTGGTCGCCGCTACCGGCGGCATCTTCATCGTCTATCTGGCCAGCTTCGTGCTCGGCTTCTTCGGCATCAACATCCCGATGATCCACGAAGGTGGCACGGTCGGCATCCTGTTCAGCCTGTTCGTGGTCACCATCGCTGCGCTGAACCTGGTGCTGGATTTCGATTTCATCGAATCCGGCGTCAACGCCGGCGCACCGAAGCACATGGAGTGGTACGGCGCCTTCGGCCTGACCGTCACGCTGGTGTGGCTGTACATCGAGTTCCTGCGCCTGCTGGCCAAACTGCGCGAATAAATCCGCACCGGCAAGCCGTACCGGAAATGAAAACGGGGCCACAAGGCCCCGTTTTCATTCACGCCGTACATCCGCACCGGCACATCAGGCCGCGTACGTTGCTTCCAGGTAATCGATGATGTCCGCCGACTCGAACAGTTCCACACCGGTGTTCGGGTCTTCCAGGTACGGCAGCGACACCCACCGGTGCTTCTGCCAGAACGCATGCCGCTTGCCGCCTTCGCGCGGCACATAGGGATTGGGCAGGACGCGGCGCGTGGCCGGGCCGGCTTCCTTCCAGTGTTCCTTGCCGAGGTTGTGCACCGTGTAGGGAATTTCCAGCTCGCACAGGCGCTCGCGCACCAGCCGCGAATAGGGGCTGGATTCGAAACTCCACAGATGCAGCGGCTGCTGCGGAACCCTGGCCGCGCGCGCACGCACACCGCGTACCAGACGCACCGCGGTTGCCAGCGAACCCAGCACCGGCGCCAGCGGCGTGCGGTAGAGGGACGGCACGTCGCGATCCAGGTAAGTGCGGAACAGATACGCCACGATGTCGTTCGATTCGTACAACACCGCGCCGGTGTTTTCATCGACGAACAGCGGGAACTGCTGTTTGCCGCCAAGCCGCTCCGCTTCCGGCCGGAAGCGCGTGCCGCCCTTCGGGCATGGCAGGATCTCGCAATCCAGATGCAGCGCCGTCAGTACTTCGCGCACGCGCCGGCAGTAGGGGCAGCCCTCGATGTCGTACAGGCGCAGCGGTTTCGGCGGCTGCGGCACGGCACGGATGACCAGGCTGCCGCGCCAGGCGGTGAGTGTGGAGCTGAGCACCGAACCGAGTACGGCACCCTGGTGGACAACGACGTTGGGCATGCAGGAACTCCGGCAGTATCAGGGGGTCGGCAACGGCGTCACGCCGGCAAGACGGCAGCTTTCCGCGTACAGCCATTCCTGCAGTTCGACATTGCGCGCCTTGCGGCTCTGGAAGGACGGCGGCTGTACCGTGCGATAGGTGCCGGTGGTCTGGCGGTGTTCCGGTGCCAGTGCAAAATCGCAGGCCAGTTTCGCGGCCTTGTCCGGCCCGATCAGGAACGGCCGCAGCGCACCGCTGATCCAGCCCGGCAGGTCGTCATAGATGTTGGTATTCACGCCACCGGGGTGCATGGCATTGCTGGTGATGCCGCGCGATGCCAGGCGACGCGCCAGCGCGTGGCTGAACAGGATGTTGCCCAGCTTGGACTGCGCGTAGGCCATCACGCCGATGTAGGGCTTGCGGCCGCGGAAGGTGCTTTCGTCGATGCGGCCGATCAGGTGGATCATCGAGGCCATGTGCACGATGCGGCCGTCGTCCGCATTCTCCAGCGCCGGCAGCAACAGGTGCGTCAGCAGGAACGGGCCGAGGTAGTTGCCGCCGAACTGCATCTCGTAACCGTCGGCAGTGAATTTCTGCGTTTCCAGGTTGGTGCCGGCGTTGTTGACCAGCACGTCCAGTACCGGGTGTTTCTGCAGGAATTCCGCGGCAAAGGCGCGGATGGCTTCCAGCGAGCCCAGATCCAGCCGGAAGGTCTCCACCTCCGCGCCGGGCACGGCCTTTTCAATGGCCGCCTTCGCGGCCGCCGACTTCTGCTGGTCCCGGCTGGCGATGCAGACCCGGGCGCCGCGGGCCGCGGCTTCGTGGGCAATGGCCAGGCCGATGCCGGAATTGCCGCCGGTGATGAGCACGGTCTTGCGGGCCATGGCAGGCTCCTGTCGTTTCGATAGCGGTCGAAGTATGGACGGATCGGGGCCGGACCGCCACCGGCGCCCATCGCCGGACCGGCCCCGGAGCAGCTCCGGAACCGGGGCGTAGAATCCCCGGATACCCCGCCCCGTCCCCGCGCCCCGCCGCAGGAGCCCGCCATGGCCGCGCACAACCTCCACGACACCCTCCGGGAACTCACGCTGTCGGCCGGCCCGCGCCGCTACTACTCGCTGCCGGCACTGGAAGCCGCCGGGCTCGGGAAGATTTCCCGCCTGCCGGTCTCCCTCCGCATCGTGCTGGAGGCCGTGCTGCGCAATGTCGACGGGAAGAAGGTGGCCGAACAGCACGTGCGGGAACTGGCCGGCTGGAAACCGGGCGCGGAACGCACCGACGAGATCCCGTTCATCGTCGCGCGCGTGGTACTGCAGGATTTCACCGGTGTGCCGCTGCTGGCCGATCTTGCCGCCATGCGCAACGTCGCGCAGGCCGCCGGGAAAAATCCCAAGGCCATCGAACCGCTGGTGCCGGTCGATCTCGTGGTCGACCACTCGGTGATGATCGATCACTTCGGCACCGCCGATGCACTGCAGAAAAACATGGAACTGGAATACCAGCGCAACGGCGAGCGCTACCGCTTCATGAAATGGGGCATGCAGGCCTTCGACACCTTCAAGGTCGTGCCACCGGGCATCGGCATCGTGCACCAGGTGAATCTCGAGTACCTGTTCCGCGGCGTGCACACTTCCGCCGACGGCGTGCTGTACCCCGACACACTGGTCGGCACCGACTCGCACACCACCATGATCAACGGCGCCGGCGTGGTCGGCTGGGGCGTGGGCGGCATCGAGGCGGAAGCCGGCATGCTCGGCCAGCCGGTGTACTTCCTGACGCCGGACGTGATCGGCGTGGAACTGAAGGGCAAGTTGCGCGAAGGCGTCACCGCCACCGATCTGGTACTGACCATCACCGAATTGCTGCGCCGGGAAAAGGTCGTCGGCAAGTTCGTGGAATTCTTCGGCGAAGGTGCGGCCTCGCTGTCGCTGACCGATCGCGCCACCATTGCCAACATGGCACCGGAATACGGCGCCACCATGGGTTTCTTCCCGGTCGACGGCGAAACCGTGAACTACCTGCGCGGCACCGGCCGTACGGAAGCGGAAATCGAGGCCTTCGAGAAATACTTCCGCGCCCAGCAGCTGTTCGGCATGCCGAAGGCCGGCGAGATCGACTACACCCGCGTGCTGGTTCTGGACCTGGACAGCATCGTGCCTTCGCTGGCCGGACCGAAACGCCCGCAGGACCGCATCGAACTGCCGCAGATGAAGTCGCAGTTCGTGAACCTGTTCAGTGCGCCGCTGACCGAGAACGGCTTCAACAAGTCGCCGGCCGAACTCGGCAAGCGCTACGTCACCAAACTGCAGGCGGACGGCAACCGGGTGGTGCCGGTCAACATGCATCCTAGCGCACGCAACCACGCGTACCGCAATGAAGTGGAAATGGTCGACAACCACCCCGCCGCCGCCATCACGGCCGCCGCCGCGCCGACCGGCCATGCGGCCAATATCGACGTCGGCCACGGCGATGTGCTGATCGCGGCGATCACCTCCTGCACCAACACTTCGAACCCGTCCGTGTTGCTGGCCGCCGGCCTGCTGGCAAAGAAAGCGGTCGAGAAAGGCCTCACCGTGCATCCGCGGGTGAAAACCTCGTTCGGGCCCGGCTCGCGCGTGGTTCCGGAATACCTGCGCGAAGCCGGCCTGCAGCAATACCTCGACAAGCTCGGCTTCTCGGTGGCGGCCTTCGGCTGCACCACCTGCATCGGCAATGCCGGCGATCTCTATCCGGAAATCAACGAGACGATCCTCGAGAACGATCTGATCGGCGCCGCGGTGCTGTCCGGCAACCGCAATTTCGAGGCACGCATCCATCCGAACCTGAAAGCGAACTTCCTGGCCTCGCCGCCGCTGGTAGTCGCCTTCGCGATTGCCGGCCGGGTGGACATCGACCTGTCCACCGAAGCCCTGGGCACCGGCAAGGACGGCAAGCCGGTGTACCTGAAAGACATCTGGCCTGCCAACGAGGAAGTGCGTGCCAACCTGAAGTACGCACTGAATCCCGGCAACTTCCGGCGGCTGTACGCCGATTTCACGAAAGACAACGCGCTCTGGAACGATCTGGCCGGTGCGAAGGGCGAAGTCTATTCCTGGCCGGCATCCACCTACATCGCCAGGCCGCCGTTCTTCGACGGCTTCCGCACGCAACCGGCACCGCTGCAGCCGATCGCGGGCGCGAAGGCGCTGCTGGTGCTGGGCGATTCCGTCACCACCGACCACATTTCCCCCGCCGGCTCCTTCAAGCCGTCCACGCCCGCCGGCAAATACCTGACGGAACACGGCGTGCAGCCGACAGACTTCAACAGCTACGGTTCGCGGCGCGGCAACCACGAGGTGATGATCCGCGGCACCTTCGCCAACGTGCGGGTGAAAAACCTGATGCTGCCGCCGAAAGCCGACGGCACGCGCATCGAAGGCGGATACACGCTGCTGGACGGCAAACAGACCACCGTCTACGAAGCCGCCATGGAGTACATCCGGCGCGACACCGCCACCGTGGTGTTCGCCGGCGAGGAATACGGCACCGGCTCCTCGCGCGACTGGGCGGCCAAGGGCACGCAACTGCTGGGCATCCGCGCCGTGATCGCCCGCAGTTTCGAACGCATCCACCGCTCCAACCTGGTGGGCATGGGCGTGCTGCCGCTGCAGTTCGAAGGCAGCGACTCCATCCAGACGCTGGGCCTGACCGGCCGTGAAACCTTTGCCATCGAGGGCGTGGGTGCCGGCATGAAGCCCCGGCAGGCGATGACGCTGGTCATCACCCGGGCCGACGGCAGCACGCAACGCGTGACCGTACGTTCACGGATCGACACCCCCATCGAGATCGATTACTACCTGCATGGCGGCATCCTGCCGTTCGTGCTGCGGCAGATCCTGGCCGCCGCCTGAGCGGCCGGGAACCCGGCATGTGGCCCGAAATGATCGGAAATGTGGCCGTCCGGCCACTCCCGCGCCCCTGCCCCGGGCCGTGAGAATGCCCGGGTCCGCCACAGGGCGGTCACCGGCATTACTTCTTCCTGAACAGGTACTTCCATGTCGAGCGAACACGTTGATGTATTGATTGTCGGGGCCGGCCTGTCCGGTATCGGTGCCGCACGGCACCTGAAGCACCAGTGTCCGGACAAGAGCTACGTCATCCTGGAGAACCGTCAGGCCATCGGCGGCACCTGGGACCTGTTCCGCTACCCCGGCATCCGTTCGGATTCCGACATGTACACGCTGGGCTACAACTTCAAGCCCTGGACCGATCCGAAAATCATCGCCGACGGCCACACCATCCGTTCCTACGTACAGGAAACCGCGCGCGAGTACGGCATCGACAAGCACATCCGCTTCGGCCACAAGGTGCTGTCCGCTTCCTGGTCGAGCATCGACGCCCGCTGGACCGTCGAGGCCGAGCAGCAAGCCACCGGGAAAAAAGTGAAATTCACCTGCAATTTCCTGCTCGGCTGCACCGGCTACTACAACTACGACGGTGGCTACACGCCGCACTTCGAAGGCCGCGAGCGCTTCAAGGGCACCATCATCCATCCGCAGAAGTGGCCGGAGAATTTCGACTACAGCGGCAAACGCGTGCTGATCATCGGCTCCGGCGCCACGGCCGTGACGCTGCTGCCGGCCATGACCGACAAGGCGGCGCACGTCACCATGCTGCAGCGCTCGCCCACCTACGTCGCCTCGATTCCCGAGAAGGACGTGATCTCCAACACGCTGCGCAAGTTCCTGCCGGACATGCTGGTCTATCGCATGGGCCGCACCCGCAACATCGGCCTGCAGATGGCCGTGTTCCGCCTGTCGAAATCGCGACCGAAGGCGATCCGCCGCCTGCTGCTGGGCATGGTGCGCCGCCAGCTGGCCGGCAGCGATGTCGACATGAAGCATTTCACGCCGAGCTACAACCCCTGGGACGAGCGCCTGTGCGCCGTGCCGGACGGTGACCTGTTCCGCGTACTCCGCAAGGGCAAGGCCTCGGTGGTGACCGACCACATCGACACCTTCACGGAGAAAGGCATCAAGCTGAAATCCGGCACCGAACTGGAAGCGGACATCATCATCACCGCCACCGGTCTCGACCTGCAGATGCTCGGCGGCATGCAGCTGAACGTCGACGGCAAGCCGTTCGATCTTTCGCAGTCCATGAACTACAAGGGCGTGATGTTCCAGAACCTGCCCAACCTCGCCATGATGTTCGGCTACACCAACGCCTCGTGGACGCTGAAGTCCGACCTCAGCAGCGAATACGTGTGCCGCCTGCTCAAGCACATGGACAAGACCGGCAATCGCCAGTGCACGCCGCGCAACCACGATCCGGAAGTCGTGCCGGTGCCGTTCGTGGACATGCAGTCCGGCTACCTGCAGCGTGCGGCCGGCCGCATGCCCAAGCAGGGCAACAAGGCGCCGTGGAAGCTGTACCAGAACTACGCGCTGGACCTGCCGCTGCTGCGCTACAGCAAGGTGGATGACGGCATCATGGAGTTCAGCAACCCGAAGCAAACCGCGCGCGCCGCGGCCGCTGCCGTCAATTCCTGATCGGCCCGTGCCCGGTCTCGCCACCCGGCTGGTCACGCTGTACACCCGCCGGGTCATCCGGATGGACAGCGTGGAAAGTCCGCAGCAACTGGTGCGGCATCTGCGTCGTGCCATGCAGATGCCGGTGCCGGCCATCCTGCTGCCGCCCGGCATCCGGGCGGCGCGCTTCACCGGCCACGGCATCGCCGGCGACTGGCTGCAGGTCAAGGGCAGCCGGCGCGCGCTGCTGTATTTCCACGGCGGCGGCTACATCGCCGGCATCACCCGCACCTGCTTTCCGCTGTGCGGGCAGCTCGCGCGCCGGCTCGACGCGGACGTGTTCCTGCCCGAATACCGGCTGGCACCGGAGCATCCGTTTCCGGCCGCCGTCGACGATGCCGTGGCCGCCTGGGACACGTTGCTGGAACACGGCTGGCATCCGCAGAACATCCTCGTGGCCGGCGATTCCGCCGGCGGCGGACTGACCCTCGCCCTGCTGCTGCGCCTGCGCGACAGCGGACGCACATTGCCGGCGGCGGCCATCGCCATGTCGCCGTTCGCCGACATGACCGCGACCGCGGCCAGCCACATCGACAACGACCACAGCGACAGCGTGCTGTCGGCCGCCATGATCTCGGCCGGCGAAAGCCTGTACGTGCAGGATCCGGAACAGCGCCGGCATCCGCATGCCTCGCCGGTATTCGCCGACTTCACCGGCCTGCCGCCGCTGCTGCTGACCGTCAGCGAGAACGAATGCCTGCGTGACGACACCCATGCCGTGCTGCGCCGGGCCCGGCAGGCCCGGGTGCCGGCCTCGCTGATCTCGCGGCCGGACCAGCCGCATGTCTGGCCGGTGTTCTGGCCGCTGCTGCCGGAAGCACGTGCGGATGTGCGGCAGATGGCCGCTTTCGCCCGGCGGACCGTGGCGGCCCGCCCCTGAGGACCGGCCCGGCTTGTCCGTGACCGTGCGGCCATCCGGACTCCGGCAGCAAGCCGCCGCGACGTTGCGGTGACACCATGCCGCCCGCCTGCGCATGCCGCGCAGCCGGAGAACCGCCATGGCCCGTGCCTTCCCGTTGTTCCGCGTTGCTGCCCTGCGGGCGGCTGCCGCCGCGCTGCTGACGGCCCTGCCGGGCTTCGTGCCGGCGGTGGAACGCAGTGCTGCCATCGATGCCGTGCTGGCGATGAACCGCCTCGACGTCGAGACCTTCATGATGCTGTACGACGAAACCGATCGCAGCCAGCGCGAACGGGTGCGGCGCCAGCTGACGGTCGCCACGGCATCCATGCAGCAACTGCTGCCGACCCTGCCGGACACCGGCGCCATGGTCGGCAACGGTGAAGCCTGGCGGCTGGTCAACAGCAGCATCGTCGGCGACCGGCAGAACCGCGGCATGATCGAAACCGGCTACGACGCGCGCACGCTGGCGGAACTGCGGACCGCCATGCCGGCGTTGCTGCGCGCGCTGCGTGATCGTTATCGCCTGGACCGGCCGGCCTCGACGACCGAGGAAGCCGTGCTGCATGCCAGCGACATGGTGGCGGTGTACATCCGCACGGCAGCGTCGCCGCTGGGCGGCTTCTCCGACAACAACGACGAAAGCATCGACCAGGACCTGGCCACCATGGTCCGGCACATGGACAGGCTGCTGGCCACCCTGCAGCAACAGTACGCCGGCGATCCGGAGCGGCGCGCCACGCTGGCGCGCGTGCAGACCAAGTGGAATTTCATCCGCGGCACGATGCTGCGCCATTCGCAGCAGGCCACGCCGGTCATCGTGTACCGGCACGGCCTGGACATCGTCGAGCAGTTGCGCCGGCTGCCGCTGGCCGGCTGACACCGCCTAGCGGTGGGACTTCAGCAGTGCGCCGACCTTGTCGACGTACTTCTGCATGGCCGCATCCTTCGACGTGCCCTTGAGTTTTGCCCAGGCGTCGTACTTGGCACGGCCGACCATGTCCAGCATGCCGGGGCGGCTGCCCTTCACGTCGCCGTCCGCGCCCTGCTTGTAGTGCGCGTAGAGGAACAGCAGATCGTCGTTGGACGGACGCTTTGTCAGCGTCTTGACGTCTTTCTGCGCCTGGTCGAATGCCTGCTGCACGCTCATGGAACCTCCGGGGAAAAGTGGCGATGGCACCGCGCAAGAGCGGCAACATCGAATGCATGGCGACGGAAAAGTGCCACAGACGCGACATCAGCGTCCATAGCGGGTCAGGGGGCGGACTGGCGGAACCCGGCCGCTTCGCGCAGGCGACGCACCGCCGCCACGAAAGCCGGCGCCTGGAAGCGGTTCTGGTCAGCCAGCGTGGTGAACACGGCGTCGAACTGCGGCGCCAGCTGTGCGTACCGGTCCGGTTGCCCGCTGCGCATCAGGATGTCCGCCGCCATCGCGGCCTGCTCCGCAGTCAGGTAATCGTTGAAGCGGCCACTGGCCGCGAATTCCAGCACCGTCGGCAGCAACAGCTGTGCCTGCCGCGCATCGAGCGGTTCCTGTTTCAGCGTCGACAGCTGGCGATCGATCTGCGCCACCAGCGCCCTGGCTTTTTCATGCAGCGCATCGCGCGACTGCTGGCTGGCCGCATGCAGATCCTCGATGCCACGCCGCAGCAGTTTACCGTCCTGCGGTGCGCGCACCTGCACCAGCAGCGCCGTCATCAACAAGGCGCTGTCGTTGAGGCGGACCGATCCCGGACGCAGCGTGCGTGCACTGTCGCGCACCTGCCACTTGCCGGCGTTCATCGGCGCATGGCAGGCATGACAATCGAACAGCGCCAGCTCCACCCAGAGGCCGCCGGCATCCAGCCGCGGGCTGTCGACGGTACGCAACAGGTTGCGGGCACTGGCCAGCTGGCCGATCGCCCACTGCGTGGCGTCGTCCGGCGGTGCCTGCTTGCGCCGCGCATAGTCGGCATCGGCACGATAGTGCGGCACCTGCATGCGCAGCCAGTTCACCAGTTCGAACTGCAGCCGCGGATGACCGGCACCCATCATGTCGTGGCCGGCGAATTTCTCACTGTTGCCGGCGTGGCAGGACAGGCAGCGATCCGCCCGCTGCTCCGGATCCGACAGCGGATACAGGCCTTGTGCCAGATTGTCCGCATGGGTGGCCCCGGCACGGGCATGCGACTGCAGCCAGCCCGACGCCGCGCCATGGCAGGCCTCGCAACCGATACCGTCGGAGTACAGATGCTTCGCTCCCTGCCGGGCAGCCGGCACGTAATCGGTGTGGCAGGCCAGGCAGACCGGCGCTTCGTGCGCGTTCGGCAGGCCCAGCCGGGTTGCGATCCGGCGGGCATCGGCACCGAGCAGCACGTTCCAGGTACGCGCATGCGGATCAGACTGGCTCCACACCACGTATTCGTTGTACTGGATGCCGGCGTTGCCGCGCACGGCAGCACTGCCGTGACACACCGTGGAGGCACAGGTAGCCACGCCGACATGCTGCGCAGCCACATTTCCCGGCAGGTTCGCCGCCGGCGCCGCAACCGCTTCCGCGGCAAAACCGGCAACCGGCACCCACAGGAGCGCAGACAGGGCCAGCACCCGGCAGCGTATCGCCCGCAACGGCATGCGCAGATTCATCGGGACCTCCTGGTCGCACCGGCATCCGGCTTGATGTCGGGCTCATCCGTGACGAAGTAAGGTTTGCCGTCATCGCCCAGATACAGTTTCTGCATTTCCGGCAGCGTGAAGGGGCGCGAGCCCAGTCGTCCGAAGACGGCGATCTGGCCACCGGTCTCGTCGACGGCGCGATCACGGTCCAGCCCCCTCGACAGCGACAACAACGGGAACGGCGTGTTCGCCCGGGCCACCAGCTGCGGCATCGGCACCGGACTGAAACCGTAGAAATTCGGTTGCGTATCCGGCGCGGTCAGCTGCAGTACCTTGAGCCCGCCGGCACCGTCGGCCAGATAGGCGAAGGCAGAGGCATTGGTACTGCCGACGATCACATCGTGCACATCGCCCAGCGCGCCACCGGCATTGAACAGCCTGCGCAGGAACAGCTTCTCCGGATCCTTCATGTCGACGATGGCCAGACCTTCCCCGCCGGCCGCCACGTAGGCCCAGGTACGCGCAATATAGAGACGGCGCGCATCGGCCAGCCGGATGCGGCTGCCGGTGAGCCGTGGCCGGCGCGGATCGGTAACGTCGATGCTCTCCACACCCTGCGCGGTACTCACCAGCAGGTAGCGGAACTGCAGCGCCGAGGCACGCATGTCCTGCAACGGCAGCTGTGCCGCCAGCACCGGCTTCAGCGGATCGTCGAGATCCACCACCGCCAGCCCACGCAGCGTCGCCACGTAGGCGTAGCGGCCGCCCAGCGTCACGTGGCGCGCGCCCGCAAGCACACCGTCCGGGTTCCAGGTCACGGCACGCTGCAGACGGTTGTTGCGGAATTCACCGTCGGACAGGGTGTTGATATCGACCAGGATCAGGCCCTCTTCCCCGTCGGTCACCACCGCGTAGTTGTAAACCGGATGGAACGGCTGCTCGCGGTTGGTGTTGCGCATCAGCTCGCCGCTGTTGCGCGGCGGATGAATCGGCTGGTTGGTCGGCAACGCCACGCAAGTGGCCTGGCGGCTGGGCACCCGCACATCCTGCCCGCGCCGGCTGAACGGCGCCGACACGATGCGCTGCGAGATGCCCTTGTTGTCGATGCCGGACACATCATGCACCCGGAAACCGTTCTTCCCTTCTGCCACATACAGGTACTCGCCGCGCAGCTGCACGCAGCCGGCAGGACCGCCGCGGTGCGTGTGTACGTCTTTCAGCTGAAGATCATTGTCGACATGGCGCTGCCAGAAATCCGGATATGCATAACGGTGCAGATAGCTGCCGTAGACCGCCTGGGGTTCTTCCCACTCCGTGACCGCAACCGCGGCGACACCGCGCTCGCCACCGGCCCAGGCGTAGCGGCCGACGAAATTGATGTAACCGGTTCCCTGCATCAGCAGCTGGGCCATGATCGCGTTGTTGTCATTGGCCCGCGACAGATGGCAGTCGCTGCAGGTCTTCGTTTCGGTCTTGCGCTCCGTGTGCGGGTAGTGCGGATTGAAGGCCTGCGAACTGAAACCGCTGGCAGAAATCGGCGGCTGCTGGATGTAGATTCGCTCGCGGTTGGCGTTGGTGGAACTGAGTACCAGTGCGGAGCTGGACCGGGTCGGTGCGATGCGGTTTCCGTGCAGCTCGCCCTGCCGGCCCAGCATGAACATCTCGTCGCGCGCCACCTGCGGGTTGTAGGTGGCGAAGTTCCGGCTCTCGCCGCCCTCGTAATGATGACGTTCCGTCTTCCAGTTGGCTTCGATCGGCAGGTGACAACCGCCACAGGAGGTGGTCCACGAGGTGTGACAGGTATAGCACTCCATGCTGTCGTCGCCATGGGCGCGTGCACCGGCCGGTACGTCCTTGCCCCAATGGCAGGTCTTTTCATCGCGCCCCATCAGCTTGGCGCGTGCCGCCTTCGCGTTGTACTTCGCGTGACCCGGCGTAACCGTGTCCTTCACCAGGCTCATTTCCCACTCCAGCCCCGGTGTGACGGCCGAGCGCTGGACCAGTCTTCCCTTCACCCATTCGAAGCGGCGCTTGCCGTCCGGGTTGCGCAGCAGGGTCAGGTCATGGCCGCGCGGCGGCGCTGCCGGGCCGGACGTGCGCAGGGTGGGATACGCATCGGCCGTGCCATGGCAATCCCGGCAGTTGATCTCGATCGCGCTGGCCACCTCGCCGTAGATGTGGCCGTTGCCGTGCGCGTCCTGCGCGTAATGGCAGTCAACGCACTGCATGCCGACATCCACATGCACCGATGACAGGTGCACGGCTTTCCTGAATTTGTGCGGATCGTCGTTCGCCACCGGCGCGCCGTCCTTGTCCAGCAGGTTGCCGTCCCGGTCACGCTTGTAGACGGCGCGGAAGTTCCAGCCATGGCCGTGGTAGTCGGCAAACTGGGTGTCCTTGAGCTGCGGATTCAGCTCCCACACGCCGGCCAGGAATTCCGGATCGCCCCACTTGCCGCGCGCCGCCGCCGCTTCCGGATTGCGGTCATTGATGGCACGGATCTCGGCCGCGTCCGGGTATTTCTGCTGCTCCGGCCACATGGATGGCGCATCCGCCTCGTAATCCCACATGGTGTAACCGAGGAAGGTGTTCATGAACATGTTCGGCTGGTGCATGTGGCAGACCATGCACTGGCTGGTAGGAATCGAACGGGTGAATTCGTGGCGCAGCGGATGGCCCGGCTCGTCCTTCGCGATGACCGGGTCGGCACTGATGCTGCGCCCGCCGTGGCCATGCTGCGCGTAGGGGCCGCTGTGACGCGGGTCGCGATCATTGCCGTACACCACATGACAGGCCGCGCAACCGGAGCTGCGGTAATCACCGGGCTGGTCGTTGGTGCCCAGGAACCAGGTGAGCGGATCGTTGAGCCGGGTCTTGGCAATGTTGATCAACGGCACGGAGATGCGTGCACCGGTACCGGCCGCACGGTTCGACTGCTTCACGTCCGGGCGGCCGGGTTCTTCCAGCCGCTGCAGCAGGCCGGTGGCATTGGGCAGACCCACTTCCGGGAACTGGGAATTGTTGTTGCGGCCACCGTCCTCGAACACACGGAAGATGTCGCCGGGCTTGACCGTTTCCCAGGCCGGCAACGGCAACAACTGCTCCAGGATGCCGTTGGCCTGCTGCCGGGCATCGACCGGCGCCAGGGCATGCACGGCTGCCGGCTCACCGTCACGCGTGTAGGCCTCGCCGAGCATGTAGTGTTTGTACGGCAGGATGCCGTTGTTGTACGAGGCGCCGCCCCACAGCATGGCGCCGGTCGCCATCAGCGAACGCTCCGCCGCCAGGATCTGTGGCAGGTGGCAGGCACCGCAGGACTCGCGCACCACCCGGTAATCGGACGGATTGATGAAACGGATGAATTCCGGCGCTTCCCGGTTCAGCAGGGTGTAGCTGCGCTCGGGGTTGGCGCTGGACGGGAATTTCCAGTCGTCGGGAAAACGCGGCAGCACATGGGCCCGATCGCGTGCGGCCCGGTATTCGTCTGAATCCGGCTGTGCATGGCCCGGACGCACGACTGTCGCATCGCCGCCATGGCAGTCGGTGCAGCCGAGCACCACGGCCTGCGAACGATGCATGCTGGCGGCATCGCTGCCGGTGTGGCAACCGACGCAGCCGCTGCTCTTGGCATGGGCATCGGCCGGCGACTGGTCGAGCGGTGCCGCCGGCGCTGGCGCGTAATGGCGCAACGCCGCCTGCGGGCCGGACTTCGCCTGCACCACGTGCGCCGCCAGCAGCACCGCCAGCAAGGGCGGCAGCAGCAACAGCAAGGAGCGGGTCAGCGGCGACGCCTGTTTCATGGATGTCCTCAATAGGTCAGCACGACGTTGCCGAGCAGCGAGTACCCGGTTTCATCGCCGAACAGTTGCTCATACCCGCCGCCCGGCAGCAGCACCGCGGCCGACAGCCGGCACACGATGTTCTGGATCGCCAGCGGCCGCCAGATCACGGCAGCCGACACATCCCAGCCGATGTCCGCATCGAGGCCGGCCTGCTGCCGCGCGGTTTCCAGCACTTCCGTGGCGGCAAACTGCAGGTGATTCAGGTTGAACGACAGCCTTGTCTGCGGCGTGAGATCGAGATCGACACCGGCGCCGAGCAGGACCAGGCCCGGATTGACGAAATTCGACTGACCGTGCTCTTTCGAGCTGCGCAGGTTGGCCAGCAGGCCGTTGCGGGTCGACAGCGTCACCCCGCCACCGCCGATCAGGGGAATGCCCTGGCGTATCCAGAAACTGGTATCTGCACCGGCAATCACCGGATTCTCGAACACCGCATCGAAGCCTTCCCCGGTGCCGTCGAACGGATCGCGATCGCCGCTGGCCACTACCGCGGAAAACCGCCAGCGCTGCCAGTCGTTGTCGAAGCCGAATTCAGTGGCGCCGAAAAAGGCACGGATGTCGGCACTGCCGCGGGTGAACACCGACGGGGTGTCGCGACCCAGCGCAGCATAACCGCTGGCGGTGATGTTCCAGCGGCCGACATGACCGTCGGCGCTGAGGCCCGGATACCAGACGTCGTATTCGCGCGGCAGTTCCGTGCCCAGCGAGGCCGGGCGATTCAGGAAGCCGTTGTTGTCGTAGAAGAAGGACGTCTCCCGGTTCCGGTTGTACAGCAGCGATCCCTGCACGGTGAAGCCCGGCGCCAGGAAATCCTGCCAGTAGTAGTTGCCGACCAGCACGTCGTCATTGCGCAGGCGGGAACCGATGTCGTTCAGGCCGCTGTTGGTGTCCTTTTCCAGACGCCGGAACCAGGCGAGGTTGTACTGGTGGATGTTGTTGTCCCGGGTTCCGAACAGCCGGACACCGAACGGTGCATCCTGGAACAGGAAGCCGCGGAAATCGGCATTGAATGGCTGTATGCCGATCCGGACACTGTCGAAGTCGTAGCGATCCGACACGTTGCGCAGGTGGAAATCGACGAAAGCCGCCTGCACGCCGAGGTGTTCGTCGATCCGGGATTCCCCGGCACGCGGGTCGGTGTCGAGTGCACGTCGCTCGTCCAGTGCGCTGCGGTTGATGTTCAGCACCGGCGTGAAACGGAATTCGATGTCCGGTGGCCGGAACACGGTATCGCCGCGCAGCCAGGCCACTTCCAGCGACAGCGTCTCCGAGAACAGCAGTTGCTCGCCTTCGCCGAACACGTTCAGGTCGCTGCTGCCGCTGCCCTGCGGGCCGACCGGCGTGGGCAGGCGGCGCGGTTCCAGTACCGTGTCGGAAATGCCGGTCAGCACCAGGAACCAGTCGTCGCGCAGCGGCCGGTCGCCCTTGAGCGGGTTGCGGCGGAACGGATCCAGGCGCTGGTCGCCGTAACCGGGCAGGCTGTCGACGATGCGCCAGCGGTCCGGCAGCGCCGGCAGCGGCTGGTCCTGCAGCAGCGGTGGCGGCGGCGAGCGGCGCGGATCGCACTCGCTGCCGTCCTGCCGGCGCGGCATCTGGCCGGGAATGCGCAGCTGCTCGCGCAGCGACAGCGCACAGGGATCGTCCGCCGCTGCCGCCGGCACCGGCAGACAGGCCGTCAGACACAGCAGGAAAAGTGTCAGCGGCCGGCGCATGCGTCCTGCCTGCTGCTGTTGCGGAACGGTGCCTGCGGACACTGCACGTAACGCAGGTGCGAACCCTGCGGCGACAGCAGGTCGGCCCGGCGCGGCACCGGTGCGTTGGTGAAGTCGCCGGCATGCTGACCGGCACGGTCAACGGCCAGAAACGCAATCATGTCGTCCTGGTCGACACCGTCACCGGATACACCGACCGCACCGACCAGTGCACCGTTGCGATAGACCGGCACACCGCCCGGAAAGATCTGCAGGCCGTTGGCCAGCGGATCGACCGGGCCGTCGCCGGTGCTGCGGACGATGCCGGAACAACCGGCAGCGATGTCGCTGCCGGCGATGCCGGCGGCAAAAGCCGCGTGGCCGGTGACGCGGTTGTAGGCGAGATCCAGCTGCAGGCCGGTGCTGAACGGGCTCCAGTCCGGAAACGTTTTCGACAGCGGCCCCGGATCGCTGCCGCGGATGCCGTCCGGGTAATACGGACGCGCCAGGTTGCCGACCGCCCGCGAGGAAAACGCAAGCTCGCCGTCGGCCAGAGCCAGCGGACGGGCAATGAAGTCCCGGAACGCCGGCAGGTAACCGGCCACGGATTGCTGCTCCGCAATCACCGGCAGGCCCAGCACCAGCTCCGCCTCCAGATAATCCGCCGGCGGCAGTGCCGCCAGTTCCGCGGCGGACGACGTGCCGGAGAAGAACGCAGCCGTGCGCGCCTTCTGCACGGCCACGTCGATGCCGAACACCGGCGCATCGCGGCTGCGGACCAGGCCCAGCAGCACACCGTTGCGGTCAGTCACGGCAATGCTCACGCGTGCGGACGTGCCCAGTGGCCGGCGTATCTGCGCCCGTGCCTGCCCTGCCACGCCCAGTGCCTCGTCGAGAATCGCCTGCACTTCCGTTGCCGACAGCGCATCGACGCCATCGGTCCCCGCCTGCGGCGCATAACGCTCGCTGTCGCTGCCGTCCACCAGCACGAAGGCATCGCGACCGGGAAACAGGCCGGCATCGGCGCGGATGCCGGACGCCGCGGTACCGAAGGCCGTGCCGGCCAGCACGCCGCCGGTGGCGGAGAAATAGCCGGGCACCGACACCAGTGCGCCGTCCAGCCCGGCAAAGGGCGGCGGCGTGCCGGATGTCAGCGCACCGCTCGCATCGCTGTAGCGCAGCAGCTTGCCGTCCACGGTGATGTATTCCGCGCGTCGCTTGCCTGGCGCCGGCAGGCCGGCCGTGGCGGCCAGTGCCACCGCCTCGTCATCACTGTCGTCACGGTCAGCGACATCGGCATCGAAGGTGTAGACACCATCAGTCTCGACGCCGACACCACCGATCACGGTACCGTTGCGGTACAGCGGAAAACCGCCAGGATCGGCCGACAGCCCCAGCGGCGAACGCTTCGGGCCCGGCGTGCCGGCGGCGGTCGTCGCCATCACGTCGGAACAAGCCAGCTGCGAGAACTGCACGCCGAACAGCGGACCGCCCGGCTGGCCGCTTTCGCCCGGATTGAAGAACTGCTGCACGATCTGCGAGGCCGTGCGTGTACTGAAAGCGTTGCCTTCACTGGACAGATAGGCCGCCGTGACCGCCTTGCTGATCGCCGACAGCGTGGCAGGCAGGAAAGCAATGTTTTCCAGCCCGCCGCTGCGGCCGTAGGGCGAACGGATCACCAACTCCCCGCCCGCGCCGTTTGTCTGGTAGACCGCCAGCACGTTGCCGACACGGTCAACCACCGCCACCGTGGCCTCGACACCGCGCGCATCCGCCTCGGCGACCGCGCGTGCCACCACCGTTTCCACATCGGCAACGGACAGCGCGTCGCCCGCCGTGCCGCAACTGCCGTCACAGCCGGCATCGCTGCCCGTGCCGCCGGAACAGGCGGCCAGCCACACGCCCAGCATGAGCCCGGCCAGGGCACGACCGGTGTGGCCGCGTGTCATTGCCGGACTCCGCGCGGAGGCAGCTCACGGGACACCGGCGTTTTTCCGTGCGTGCCATCCGGCGCCAGACGATCACCGATGAAACCGGCATGCGGCAGATGGAAACGGTGGCAGGCCACGCAACCGGATTCGAGTCCGGGCCCGCCCTCACCGCCGGAATGACACTTGCGGCAGGTCTCGATGCGCGGCGTCAGTATCTGCCCCGCATCGGTGGATTTCGATGCCGGATGGCAATCGCCGCACTGCATGGTCTGGTGCTTGCTGTGGTTGAAGAATGCCGACGGGAACCAGTGTGCGTTCAGGCTGACCGGCGTCACCGTCCATGTCGTCGTGCCGTCGCGCTCCACGGCCTGCACGTCGTGGCAGGTGATACAGGTGCGGCGCTCGAACAGGTCGCGGCCGGCACGGGCCACCTCCGCATTCACCCAGGCCACACCCTCGGCCTGCAGCACGTCCACCGTGGCACCGCCCGGCTGGCGGGTGTCTGCCGGCCGGTTCCGGATGTCGTCGACGAAGCGCTGGCTGTAGAACTCGCGCAGGCTGGCGATCACCCGGTCCGGATCGCCGTGCGGCACGGTGCGCTGCGGCGCCGTCACGTCGAAGGTGAGCGCGTGGCAGCGCTGGCAGTTGTTTTCCATGCTGGCGGTCTGCATCAGCATGCCGTCGCGGCCGGTCTGGTGGCAGCTCCTGCAGGTGAGCACCTCGAACACGCCCTGCTCGTTCTTCAGGCCTTCCTTCGCCACGTGCAGCCGGTGGTCGAATTTCAGGTTGCTGCGCTCGCGCAGGGCCGCCGTGACGTCGACACGGTCGGTCTGCAGCCACTTCGCACTGCCCGGATCGTAATAACGCAGGCTCATGCGGAACGGCGGATGCGCCTTGCCGAAATCGCGTACGTCCTCCAGCTTCGTGGCACCGCCCAGCCGCGCCGACAGACCGGCATGACACCCGGCGCAGAACGGCTGCTCGTCGACCACCAGCGACACCGATTCATTGTGCTCGTGGTGGCAGCTGGCGCAGCTGCGTTGCTCCAGTTCCGGCATCCGATGATGCACCGGATCGACATGCCGGCCGGTCTTGCCATGACAGGCGATGCAGGCATCGTCCTCGACGCGATTGAACGTCTGCGTATGGCACGCCTGGCAATCATCACCGATGAATGCATGCACCGAATGCAGCGGCCCGGCCAGCCAGGCACTGTCATCCGGCAGCGGAGATTCGCGCAGGTCCTTGCGCCACTCGGGCATGTGCGCCACCAGCATCGGCGCCACCAGGCACAGTCCCAGCACCAGCAGGAACAGCAACCAGGCCAGCGGCCGCTGACGCAGCCAGCGCACGTCCGCCAGCCGGGTGCGGAAGCGCGACTCCTCCAGCTCCAGCGGTGTGATCGTGCCGACCGTTTCCAGCAGGAGCGCAAGACGGATGCCGGGAGCCGGCGGCTCGATCACCTTCAGCCGGTGATAGCCGATCAGGATCTCGTCGTCCGGCATCAGCGTGGCCGAACGGCACAGGCGGCCGTTCACCGACAGATCCTGGTTGCCGCGTGCGCGCAGGTGCGGACGGTCGCCCAGCACCAGTTGCGCATGGCGCAGTGCCGCGGTCGGATCGGTCAGGTGGATTTCCTGGTCGGTACCGCGCCCGATACCGAGCGTGTCGCCGTCCAGGTACTGGTCGACCCAGCCGCGCTGGCTGCCGGCCTCCACGATGCGACGCAACAGGGTACGCATGGCCGGTTACCAGTACACGAACACGCTGACGACATGCGCCAGCAAGGCCGCCAGCAGGGCGACGGTGAGCGGCACGTGCAGGTACAGCCAGATTTCCAGCAGACCCTGCATGCGGATGTCGGCAAGCAGGCGCCGGATCAGTTGCCGCTTGTGCCCCACCTGGTCGATCAGCTCCTGCAGGCGTGCCGCCTGCTCCGGATCGCGGCAGCGCGAGAGCTCGCCGGCCAGCAGGAACAGCAACCGCGACTGGTGATGGTTGGCGGTGCGGCGCCAGCTTTCGTTGTCGCCGACCGGCTCCAGCATGCGCGAGCTGTCGCGCGCCAGCAGCTGCTGCAGCGGGCTGCCGCCGAGCTGGAGCAGCTCGGTGGCCGACGCCACCAGCGTGGCGATCGGCTCGCCCAGCGATTCGGCCAGTTCCTCGCAACGCTTGTCGAGCGTGGCGATCTCCTGCAGCAGCAGTGTACGGTCCCGGTTGTCGCGGTTGACGGTGATGCGGCGCGGATAACGCCGGTAGGCCACGGTGCCGTATATGCCGCTGGCAATCACCAGCACCATCAGCACCCAGGCCAGCGTGTGTACGTTGAGACCGAACTGGAAACCGGTATGCAGCGTTGCCAGCACCAGCAGTGCACCGCCGAGATACACGTGCGCGGACAGCCAGCCCTGCACCGTGCCCATGCGCGAACGGTAGGCCCGCCGGCGCAGGCCGTAGGCGGTGAGCCAGAGCACCAGCAACGCCGACAGCGTGCCGAGCGTGTAGCCCAGCCAGGTGCCGCCGTTGGGCGGCTCACCCGGCCGGTGCCAGAGATAGGCCAGCAGCGCCAGCAATGACACGGCAATGGCCACCTTCAGCCACAGGGCGTTGCGGTAACGCAGGAAGGACTGGTGCATCTCGGTCTTCACGGCGCCCTACTCTTCCCGGCGGACCAGATCGACGAAACGTTCCGGACTGATGCGTATCGCCGCACCGGTCGGACAGGCGCGTACACAGGCCGGGCCACCGGACAGCGTGCCGCACATGTCGCACTTCACCGCCACCTTGGGCGCATCCGGATCGGCTTTCGCCTTCGTCGTGCTGCCGAACAGGATGCGCTCGAACAGCGACGGCTGGCGGCCGCCGGCACTGCCCATCTGGATGACACCGTAGGGGCAGTTGCGCTCGCAGTTGCCGCAACCGATGCAGTTGTCGGCGATCACCACTTCGCCGTTCGGCTTGCGACTGATGGCATCCGGCGGACATTCCTTCATGCAGTGCGGATGCTCGCAGTGCCGGCAGGAAGTCGGCACGTGGATCTGCGCATAGGTCGGCCCGGCCTCGCGGTTGAGCCGGGAGTTTCCGTCGTGGGTACCGGCGCAGGCGTCCTCGCAGTTGTTGCAGCGAATGCACAGAGACTCGTCGATCAGCAGAACATCGGTGGCTTCGCCCAGCCCCTGGCCCATCAGGAAGGTGATGAGGTCGCCGTCGGCCGGTGCCGACTCCATGCGCGCGTTCAGGTTGAGCCGGTCGCGCATCTGTTGCTGCACCTGGGCCTTCAGCGCACTGTCGCGCTCCAGCAAGGTGAGGAAAGGTGCACTTTTCATCACCACGGTTTCGGTCGGTACCGCCGCACGCACCGTAGCGCTGCGCCGGGCATTGCCGAGCAGCCCCATCTCGCCGACGTACTTGCCGGCCGGCACGTAGGAGAGCACCACCTCGCGCCCCGCCAGCCGGCGCGACACGGTCAGCGAGCCGCTGCGCACCAGATGCAATTCATCGCCGGTGTCACCCTCATGAAAGAGTTCCTCGCCGGTATCGAACCGGCGCAGCTCGGCCGAACGCACCAGGTCGGCCAGATCCTCCACCGGCGAGTTGGGGGCAAACTGCGAGTGGATGGCGCGCAGGATGAAGGTTTCGTCGATGCCGCGTTTTACCGCGTCGCTGGATGCGATCAGCCGGCGCATGGTGCGGCGCGGCGTTTCCAGCAGCAGGCAGCTTTTGCCGGCATACACGGTGGCGCTGCGTCGGCGCCCGGAGATCAGGCCCATCTCGCCGAAGAACTGGCCGGCACCGATGCGGATGCGGGTATCGGTGGTCTCGTCGATCACCACTTCCACGTCGCCTTCGGCAATCGAGAAAAAACTGCTGGTGTAGTCGTTGCGACGGAAGATCACCTCGCCCGGTGCCGGCGCCAGCACCCGGCTTTCCAGCACCAGTTCGCGGAAACGCAGCGGGTTGACCGGTTTCAGCAGCGGAATGCGCTCGCGCAGCCGCGACAGCGTGTCGTCGACGTCAAGCTCCCAGGGCAGCACGGCAAACTTGCCGGCCAGCAGACCGTCGTCGGCCGGCTTCACCGCGCGGCCGAGTATGTGCTCGACGACTTCGTAACCCTGGTTGATGGCCTGTTTGATCAGCGGGAATCCGGCCAGTGCACCGACCACATAGAGACCCGGCACGTTCGATTCGTAGTGCGCCGACAGTTCCGGCACGGCATTGGCAGCTGCCGACGGGAAGCGGATGCCGCAGGCCTCGACGAAACCGCGCGGCGGTACTGCACCCAGACGGGCGATGACGCGGTCCACCGCAATCGGCACATCGCCTTCCGGCGTGTGCAGCAGGATGGTGCCGCGCCGGCCGCTGCGCCGCTGCACCTGTTCCCGGTCCGAGGGCGGCAGCAGCGCACGCACGGTGGTGTTGTAGAACACCTGCAGCCGGCCTGCCTTGATGGCGGCATTGACCAGCGTCAGGTTGCCTTCCTTGGCGCGGTCGAAATCGTCGCGCCGGTTCACCAGGCAGACCTGGTTGTGGCGGGTCAGTGCCAGGGCGTTCTCGATCGCGGAGTCGCCGGCGCCCACCACCACGATGCTCTCGCCGCGGTACTCGTCGGGGTCGTCCAGCTGGTACTGCACGAAACGGTGTTCCTGGCCGATCACGCCGAGCTCGCGCCGGTTGCCCTGGATGCCGATGCCAAGCACCACGTGTTCGGCCAGCAGGGTCTCGCCGCCGGCCGTGACCACCTGGAAGGCGCCGCGACGGCCGCCGATGGCGATGACTTCCGACCCGTAGCGGACATTGACGCCGGCCCCGGCGACGGCCTCCTGCCAGGCGGCCAGCACCGTTTCCCGGCTGCCCGCCACGAATGGCAGGGGGCTGCGCAGCGGCAGGATGGCCGGCTCGGCCATCACGTGCTTGCCCTTCTGGTAACGCTGGATGGTGTTGGCCGGGCCGGGGCTGCTTTCCAGCAACAGATGGGAAACGCCCTGCGCCGCGGCATGCACGGCTGCGCTCAGCCCGCCCGGGCCCGCTCCGACGATGATGATCCTGTAGGGAGCGGTCATGCCCTGTTGTCCTGGCTGTATTGCGTCCATGGCGCCCCGGCTCCGTTCATGGGCCGGCAGTACCTCGCGCGGTGGATTCTTTCAGGAAGCGGGAACGACCGCAAAAAGAAAAATGGCGGCCGGCCCCCGTTGCCCTGCGGCATACTTTACAGCCATCCGGATGCCACGGTCCGCGGAGACAAGAGACCATGACCCAGACTGCACAGGAATTGCTCAACCCCCTGGAAGCCTTCGCCCGGCAGGTCGCACGGCGCCCCGATGCAACGGCCTTCGTGCAACCGCTCGGCCAGGGCCGGCTGCGCGAGTACAGCTGGCGGCAGATCGACGACGAAGCACGCCGCATGGCCGCATGGCTGCGCATGCAGGATCTGGCGCCGCACAGCAACGTCGCCCTGCTGTCGAAAAACTGCGCGGAGTGGATCATCTGCGACCTGGCCATCTGGATGGCCGGACATGTCAGTGTGCCGCTCTACCCCACGCTCACCGCCCAGACCGTCAACCAGATCATGACGCACAGCGGCTCGAAGATCCTGTTCGTGGGCAAGCTCGACGGCTGGGCAGAAATGAAACCGGGCGTACCGGACGGCGTCACCTGCGTGGCGTTCTCGCTGGCACCGGACGATGCCCGCAACAGCTTCCGCACCTGGAACGACATCGTCGACGAATACAAGCCGCTGGACGACATCGCCAACCCCGCGCCTTCCGATCTGGCCACCATCATCTACACCTCCGGCACCACCGGCATGCCCAAGGGCGTGATGCACGACTTCGCACGCTTTGCCGCCATCGGCTCCGGTTCCGGCAAGGTGTACAGCATGAGCGAGAAGGACCGGCTGATCTCCTATCTGCCGCTGTCGCACGTGGCCGAACGGGTCGCGGTCGAGGGCGCCATGCTGTACAACGGCCTGACCATCTTCTTCGCGGAATCGCTCGACACCTTCGCCCAGGATCTGCAGCGCGCGCGACCCACCGTGTTCTTCGCGGTGCCGCGCATCTGGAGCAAGTTCTACCAGAAGGTCTGCGAGAAGATGCCGCCGGGAAAACTCGAGCGCCTGCTGAAGATCCCGCTGCTCAACCGGCTGGTCCGGAAAAAGCTGCTGACGGCACTCGGCCTGAACGAATGCCGGCTGGCATTGTCCGGTGCGGCGGCGCTGTCACCGGAACTGATCGGCTGGTACAAGCGGCTCGGGCTGGAGATCCTCGAGGTCTACGGCATGACCGAAAACATGGCCTGGTCGCACGCCACCCGCGTCGGTGACCAGCGCATCGGCTACGTCGGCAAACCGAACCCCGGCGTGGACTGCCGGATCGGCGAGCACGGCGAGATCCTGGTGAAGAGCCCGGGCAGCATGCTTGGCTACTACAAGGAGCCGGAGATGAGCGCCGCCGCCTTCATCGACAAGGTCTGGCTGCGCACCGGCGACCAGGGCGAAATCGACGCCGACGGCCGCCTGCGCATCACCGGCCGGCTCAAGGAGATCTTCAAGACCAGCAAGGGAAAATACGTAGCGCCCGCGCCCATCGAGAACAAGCTGGTCGGCCTGCCCGGCATCGAACTGGTCTGCGTGGTCGGCGCCGACATGCCCCAGCCGATCGCCCTGCTCAACCTGACCCCGGAAGAAAAAGTACGGATGGCGGAGCGGGAGTCCGAAAGGGAACATTTCAGCCGCGAGCTGGAAGCCCTGCGCAAGGCGGTGAACGACACCCTCGACCCGCACGAGCAGCTGGCCTGCTGTGTGGTGGTGAAGGCGGCCTGGTCGGTGGAGAACGGCATCGTCACGCCGACCCTGAAGATCAAGCGCAACGAACTCGAGAAGCACTATGCCGAGCGCCTGACGAAGTGGCAGAGCGGCAAGGGCGTGATCTGGGAACAGTAAGCCGGGCACAGTCCGTGCCCGCAACGGAGACCGCATGCGATTGCCCGTATGGATGTTTTCCGCCCTGCTCGCGCTGCTGCCGGGCAGTGCCCTGGCGGTGGACCGCGCCGGCGCCACGGCGGTGATGGTCGAGCTCCAGCGCCTGGACATCGACACCACCATGATGCTGTACGACGAATCCGACCGCGCGGTGAACGCCACACTGCGCGAACGCATCAAGACGCTGGATGCCGCGCTGGCACCGGTACTGGCCGACATGAAAGCCGACACGGCCACCGGCAATGCACCGGCGGAAGCCTGGCGGCTGGTACGCCTGTCGCTGGAAGGCGATCGCCAGAACAAGGGCATGCTGGCCATCGGCTACGATGCCCGCGCCTACGCCGAGCTGCGCACGTCGCTCGGTGAACTGCAGAACGCCGTCGACCGGCACTACCAGCTGGGCAGCGGCAAGGGCACGGAGGAGCAGGCACTGCTGCTGGCCGCCCGCGTGATGGCGGTGTACATCCGCACCGCCGGATCGCCTTTCGGCTCCTTCTCCGACAACAACGACCAGTCCATCGAGGACGACCTCGCGAAGATGTCGACCCGGCTCGACGGCATGATCAACACCCTGCGTGACAAATACAGCAAGGATCCGAAGAAGGCCGAGGCCATCAAGCGGGTCGTCACCAAGTGGGGCTTCATCCGCGGCACCATTCTCAAATACACCCAGCAGTCGACGCCGACCATCGTCTACCGGCACGGCACCGACATCATCGAGCAGCTCGCCGCACTGAAGTAACCGGCGTCGCCGCCGGCAACCGGTTCACTCGCGGCGCGGGCGCGGATGCTTCACGCCGCGCTGCGGCGCAGCCGCCAGCGGATCTTCCGGCCAGGGATGCTTCGGGTAACGGCCGCGCAGGTCCTTGCGCACATCCGGATAGCCCTGCTGCCAGAACGTCACCAGATTGCGCGTGACCGCCACCGGCCGCTGTGCCGGCGACAGCAGGTGCAGCGTCAGCGGCACACGCCCCTGCGCCACCGCCGGCGTTACCGTGGCGCCGAACATTTCCTGCAGTTTCACCGCCAGCACCGGGCCGTTTTCCGCGCAGTAGTCGATGGCGATCGCCGAGCCGGTCGGCACCTGCCAGCGTTCCGGCGCCAGCTCTTCCAGCCGCTGCTGCTGCGCGTACGGCAGCAGCGAACGCAGTGCCGCCGGCAGTGCCAGCTGCTTCAGCTGCGCCAGCCGGTTCATGCCGGACAGGAACGGCGCCAGCCAGTCTTCCAGCGTTGCCAGCAACGCCGCATCCGACAGGTCCGGCCAGCCGGCGGCATCGAGTCCGTGCAGCAACTGCACGCGGGCACGCCACTGCCGGCAGGCATCGTCCCACGGCAGGGCCGCCAGGCCACGTTCGCGGATGGCCGCCAGCAGCGCCGCCAGCACCTGTTCCGCCGACGGCGCCGGCAGGATTTTCTCCTCCAGCACCAGCGCTCCGAGACAACGCCGCCGCTTCGCGATCACCGATTCGCTGGCGGCATCCCAGCCGGTCTGGTCCTGTTCCGTGATTTCCTTCGCCAGCACCCGCTCGATGCCGGCACGCGACACCGGTGCCGCCAGGTATATGCGCGCCTCGCGTGCCTCACCGTCGAGATCGGCACAGACCAGCCATTCGTGTTTTGCCAGCGGATCACCTTCCGGCAGCAGCGCACCGCGACCATTCGCCAGCAGATAGCGGTGCCCGTCCGCACTGCGACGGCGGGCCACCCGGTCCGGATACGCCAGCGCCAGCAGCAGGCCGGCCGTTTCCGGTTGTTCCGGCGCATCCCCGGAGCCGCGCATGTCCAGCCGCCGGGCGCTTTCGCGCAAGGCGGCCAGCCGGGCGCGATCGCCGCCGTGTGCCTGACCGCCGCGCAGCAGTTCGATGCGTGCGTGCAGGTCGACACCGGCATCGCGGCCGGCGATGTCCCGCTCCGACAGCAGTGCGGCGATATCCGCCGCCAGCCGCGCGTGGCCCAGCTCCCGCCCGCGCACGACCAGATGTGCCAGCCGCGGTGCCAGTCCCACGGACAGCATGCGGGTGCCGTGCGGCGTGATCGCGCCGGCCGCATCCACCGCCTCCAGTTGCTGCAGCAGGGCCCGCGCCTGTTCGCAGGCCGGGCGCGGCGGCGCATCCAGCCACGCCAGCGACGACGGATCGCGCGTGCCCCACTGCGCGAGTTCCAGCACCAGCCCGGACAGATCCGCTTCCTGTATTTCCGGTGGCGTGAACGGCGACAGCTGCTCGCTGTCCGGCCACAGGCGGACGCACACGCCGGGAGCGGTACGGCCGGCGCGGCCCCGACGCTGTTCGGCGGCTGCCGCCGACACGCGCGTGGTCACCAGCCGTGTCATGGCACTGCCCGGGTCGAACAGGGCACGGCGCTGCCAGCCGGCATCGATCACGATGCGCACGCCATCGATGGTCAGGCTGGTTTCGGCAATCGATGTCGCCAGCACCACCTTGCGCGTGCCCGGCGCCGCCGGCGCGATCGCCGCATCCTGGGCATCGCCGGCCAGATCGCCGTACAACGGCAGCACCTGCACGCCGGCCGGCAGACGTGACGACAGCAGGGACTGCACGCGACGGATTTCGCCGGCGCCGGGCAGGAACACCAGCGCAGAGCCTTCCTCGCGCTCGAGAATGTCCGGCAACACCTGCACCAGGTGATCCAGCCAGGCCGTCCGCATCGCGGGCGCCAGATGCCGGGTGGCCACGGGAAAGGCCCGGCCGGCGCTGGTGAGCACCGGTGCCGGCCCGTGTGCATCCCGCAGCAGTTCCGCCACCGGCGCCGCGTCCAGCGTCGCCGACATCACCAGCAGGCGCAGATCCTCGCGCAGGGCCTGCCGCGTTTCCTGCACCAGCGCGAGCCCGAGATCCGCCTGCAGCGAACGCTCGTGGAATTCGTCGAAGATGACGATGCCGTAACCGGCCAGCGCGGGATCGCCCTGCAGCATGCGCGTGAGGATGCCTTCGGTCACCACTTCGATGCGGGTGGCCGCGGACACTTTTGTATCCAGCCGGGTGCGGTAACCGACGGTCTGTCCTGCCGTCTCTCCCCGCTGTGCCGCCATCCAGCGTGCGGCCGAACGTGCCGCCAGCCGGCGCGGCTCCAGCATCAGGATTTTCCGCCCGTCCAGCCAGCCGGCATCCAGCAGCGCCGGCGGAATGCGCGTGGTCTTGCCGGCACCGGGCGGCGCCTGCAGCACGGCAACGCGGCGTTCGGCCAGCGTGTGCAGCAGCGCCGGCAATACCTCGTCAACCGGGAATCGGGCAGGCGTGTTCACGGGATGACGCTCATCGAACGGCGTTCATTGGGTGATCACGAACTCCACGTAGAACAGTTCGCAGGCGCCCTTGCCGGTGTCATCCCGGGTCAGCGAGGTGCGCCACTTCCAGCCGTCATCGGCACGCACATCCACCAGTTTCCCTTTCAGGGTCACCACGTCGCCGACATCGACGTCATCGAGGCGGTCTGCCACGGTTTCGTCAGCCGGGATCATGTGCATGTTGGAGGCATGACGCTCGATCTCCCGTCGCGGGATCGGGAATTCGGGTGTGCGCCAGAAGAAGAACCGGTTGCTCTGGCTGATGCTGATCCTGTCCAGCACGGCATCGTCCGACATCGGCCCCCAGCCCAGCGCGAGATCCAGTGGCGACAGCTCGCTCTCGCGACCGGAGCTGTATTCCTTCCGGCCCAGCACGCGGGCGGTGATGCGGAAATCCGCGCGCGGTGTCAGTTCATAGCCGTTCAGGGAAAACGCATTCGCCAGCAGCGCCGTGTCCTGTTCCGGATCGTCGGCCGCCGATGAACCATCGGCCGTTTCATCCGCCGCCGTATCCGGAACGGTCTCCGGGCTGCCGGCAGCCGCACGATCCGCTGCGCCGTGCGCGGCCGGCCCCGCGCCGGTGTCCCGGTAGAAATCACGGCCGAACCAGAGCACGGCCAGGGCAATCAGTGCCAGTACGAAGAGGCGCATCGTGGCTACACCGCCGCCGCGCGTGCTTCGCGCAGTCGCCTCAGGGCCAGGGCATCGGCGGTTTTTCCGCCGTAGGCCAGCTGCACGTACTGGGCGATGAAGCGCGTGACGGCGCCGGCACGCCCCGGATCCGCGGCACGCAGACGTTCGCCGTAGTCCAGCGGGCCCTCGCCGGACGCACGCGGGTTGCCGCGTGCCGCCCAGGCCGCGCAGAAGCGCCGGTACTCGCGCGTCACCGGATCGTCGCGCCGGAACAGGCTGCCGCGGAACATCCACAGCACCAGCACGCCGACCACCAGCAGACCGGTGCCGAGCACGAACATGCCGATGCGATACGGCGAGAGACTGCCCAGCCAGTTTTTCAGCAGGCCCTGCTGGGCACCTTCATCGAAACCCAGCACCCAGGCATTCCAGCGGTGATTGAGGAAGGCGAAGGCACCGCGCAGGGTCTGGAACGTATCGCCCAGCAAGGCTTCCGCCAGCGAACTTCCGCCCAGTGCCTTGCGTTCGTCGCTCAGCGCCTGGCGGGTGCCGTCGGAAATGCGTTCCGGCGAAACCCAGGACGTGGGGTCGATCTCGATCCAGCCACGTCCGGGCTGCCAGATTTCCGCCCAGGCGTGGGCATCGTACTGGCGCACTTCCAGCGTGTTGCCGTAGGGATTGCGCTCGCCGCCCTGGTAGCCGGCCACGACCCGCGCCGGAATGCCGGCCGCACGCATCAGGAACACGAAGGCGCCGGCATAGTGCTCGCAGAATCCGCGCCGGCTCTCGAACAGGAAGGCATCCACCGGCTGTGCACCGAGCCGGTCGGGCTGCAGTGTGTAGACGAATTCCTGGTCGCGGAACATCCGCAGCACGCGCTGCACGTAATCGGCATCGTTGTCGACTTCCGCGCGCTGCTGCAGTGCCCACTGGAAGGCACGCGGGTTGGAACCGGGCGGCAGCTGCAGGTTGTCCGTCAGCAGCCATTCCGGCGCGTCGACGTCCCGGGGCAGCCCTTCGAGCGACACCACGCGGTAGCGTGTCAGCACCTTGACCGGTGCACGCGCGCGCAAGCGCTGGTCGTAGGCCAGCCCGGCATCGGCGTGATCCACCGACACCGGCACCGGCAGTGCGAACAGCCAGGGACGCTGGGTCGGCTCCAGATAGATCGAATATTCCAGCGGCTTCCGCTCCGGCAGGGCGGCGATGCCGGCGTCCATGCGCAGCAGCCAGTCCGGGCGCCGCGGTGAATTGCGGTACCAGACCAGCGAACTGTAGCGATCGATATCGGTGGACTGCCGCCAGGTGCGGCCATCGAAATCGGTCAGTGTCAGGCCACGCCAGTACAGCGCCGACGCTGCCGGCACCGGGCCGGAAAATTCCACGCGGAATGCCAGCTCGTCCGACAGCGCCAGCTCGCCGATACTGCCCGGCGACATTTCCTCGCCGACACCGGTACGGACCTCCGACGGCTTCACGCCCATGGCCCACATCGGGCCGATGCGCGGCATCACCACGAACAGCACCAGCGCCAGCGGAATGCTCTGCAGCAACAGCCAGCCGGCCCGGCGGAACGGTTCGGTGCGCGGCACGCTGAGGCTGGTGTTGATGGCCACCAGCGCGGCGGTGAACAGCAACGCCACGAACATCACGTAGAACGCCATCAGCAATTGAAAGTGGAACAGGAAGGCGGTGGCGGCCACGAAATAGCCGATCAGGATCACCACATAGGCATCGCGCTCCTTGTACATCTCCAGCAGCTTGAGCGCGAACATGGCCAGCAGCATGGCGGTGCCGGCCTGGTGGCCGGCCAGCGTCCGGTAGTGCAGGAACACGCCGGCGGCCAGTGCCGCGGCGAACAGCGCCTGCAGGCGGCGCGGCGGATAGCTGAGCAGGCCCCGGTGCACGGCCCAGCGCCAGCCCACGCACACCGTCATCACGACCAGCAGCCACCAGGGCACGTGCTGCACATGCGGCAGGACGGACGCGATCACCGCCGCCAGCAGCCAGGGCAGCGCACGCCGCGATACCTGGAAAGAAGCCAGTTCGATCTGGGTCATGTCGCGGCCCCGCCCGGGAACAGTGCCAGCGCACGCAGCACGCGCTGGTGATGCTCCTCGCCGTGTGCGGGTTCGATGCGGGTACCGGGCAGGCGCAGGCCGTAGGGTTGCTCGCGCCGTTCCATCTCCACCGCCCAGTGGCACAGGCGCGACAGGCGCCCTTCGGCGTCGCGCTGCGGCCAGGCGGAAAAATCCAGCCACAGACGCGAGCGGCCCGGCTCGGTGAAGCGTTTGGTGAACAATTCATCGGTGCGGGCATACACGCGCCACTCGATGCGGGTCATCGCATCGCCCGGTATGTAGCGGACCAGTCCGTCAAACTCGTCGACACCGCGGGGGCGACGCCCTTCCCGCTGCGCAATTTCCTCGCTGCCGTCGTCGGCCGGCGGCAGGTCGTCCGCCACCGGCTTCGGCCACACCAGTGCTTCCATGTCGAGCGCGATGTAACTCCAGGCGCGCACCAGACCCAGCGGATAGAACGAACGCAGCACGATGCGTGGCGGCACGTAACGGCCGCGCCGGCTGACCGGCACGGAAAAGCGCAGCGTCTGCGGTTGGTCCGGTTCGATGTCGATCCGCACTTCCGCCGCGTCGTCCCAGCGCAGCAGGATGCCGCGGTGGGCCCGGCCGGGCGCGCCGCTGACCACGATGTCGAGATCGACCGCCTCGCCGGCGAAACCGCCGTGCGCGCGCGAGGCCTCGATGCGCAGGCCGGACACATTGCGATAGGTGTGCAGGATCGTGGTGTTGACCAGCGAGGCCAGCAGGAAGCACAGCAGCAGGATCTGGTTGTTCGCGTAGTTGATGCCGCCCAGGAACAGCAGGAACAGCACCAGCACGAAGATGCCGCCCCGCGGGCCGGGAAAGATGAAGATCCGGCGCTGGTCCAGCGTGACCTGGCGCTCGCGCGGAATACGGCGGTTCAGCCAGCCCTGATAACGCCGGTCGATCGCGCCGCGCAGGGCCGACAGCATGGCCGGGCGCGCCCTACACCACGGCGACCGCGGTCAGCACGCGCTCGGTCAGCGACTGGCCACGGCTGTGACCGCCACCGACCGCACCGCGCAGGCGATGCTCCAGCACGCAGGGTGCCACCGCCTGCACGTCTTCCGGCACCACGTGTGAACGCCCCTGCACGAACGCAAACGCCTTCGCGGCGCGCAGCAGCGCCATGGCGCCGCGCGGCGACAGCGGCATCGGGAACTGGTCCTGCTCCCGGCTGTAGCGAACGATGCGCTGCACATAGTCCAGCAGCGTGTCCGATGCATGCACGGCCAGCACCTGCTGCTGGATGGTGAGCAGCTGCGCCGGCGCCAGCACCGGCACGAGTTTCGTCATGGTGACGCGCGGATCCTCGCCCATCAGCAGCGAACGCTCCACCTTCGGATCCGGATAGCCCAGCTCGATGCGCATCAGGAAACGGTCCAGCTGCGACTCCGGCAGCGGATAGGTGCCCATCTGCGAGCCCGGGTTCTGGGTCGCGATGACGAAATAGGGATCGGGCAGCGGATAGCTCTTGCCCTCGATGGTCACCTGCCGCTCCTCCATCGCCTCCAGCAGTGCGCTCTGGGTACGCGGCGTGGCGCGGTTGATCTCGTCGGCCAGCAATACCTGCGCAAACACCGGCCCCGGACGGAACACGAATTTCTGCTTGTCCCGGTCGAAGATCGCCGCACCGGTGACATCGGCCGGCAACAGGTCCGCCGTGAACTGGATGCGGCTGTAACTCAGGCCCAGCACACGCGCCAGCGCATGGGCCAGCGTGGTCTTGCCCATGCCGGGCAGGTCCTCGATCAGCAGGTGCCCGCGCGCAAACAGGCAGGCCATGGCGAGCTGTACCTGGCGTCGCTTGCCCAGCAACACGCTGTCGACGGCAGCAACGGCCTGGGTGATCAGTTTTTCATCCATCCGGATACGGCTCCACGGCGAGTCAGCCCCCGACTCTACCGGAAGCGAACCCGGTCACGAAACACAACCCGGGCACCGCCCGCGCGTGAAAAGCACCGGCGTATCGGTCGCGCGGACGATTGGCGCCTGCCCGGGCCGGGCGTAGTCTGGATTTCCGGGGCGGAGGCTGCGCGCATGCGGGTGTGGCGATTCCTGTTGTTCCTGTCATGGGTCCTCATCAGCGCCATCGGCAGGCCGGCGGCCGCCGGTGCGCTCGAGGACCCCGCGCATGCAGGGCATGCGCTTGCAGAGTATGTGCAGCGCCCGGATCCGGCCTTCGGCTGGACACTCCGGCGCGAAGAGAGCAATGCCTTCGTGAAAGTCTGGTTCCTCGAGCTGCAATCGCAGCAGTGGCTGGACGAAACACGGGTGGACCGGACCCTGTGGCAGCACGAGCTGCGCATCATCCGGCCGCGCACCCTGGCCTGCCTGCGGCAGCAGGCCCCGCACACGGCGCTGCTGCTGATTGCCGGCGGCAAGAACAAGGACCGTTTTTCCCACACCATGCGCCCGGAATTTCCGCTGGTGGCGGCAACCTTCTGCCGCACCGTGGTGGAAGTCCGGCAGGTTCCCAACCAGCCGCTGCGTTTCACCGGCGAAACCCGGGGACGACGCGAGGATGCCCTGCTGGCCCGCTCGTTCGAACGTTTTCTCGCCGGCGACGATGCGGACTGGCCGGTGCATCCGGCCATGGTCAAGGCCGCGGTGCGTGCCATGGATGCTGCGCAGGCGTTCGCACGCCGGCAGCGCGACATTCCGGACATCGACCGCTTCGTGCTGATGGGCACCTCCAAACGTGGCTGGGCCGCGTGGCTGACTGCCGCAGTCGATCCGCGCGTGCAGGCCGTGATTCCGGTTTCCATCGACATGCCCGACCTCGCCCGGCAACTGCCGCACCACCTCGCTGCCTACGGTGACTACGCGCCCGCCCTGCGCGACTACAAGGCACTGGAGCTGCGCTGCCTGCTGCAGGGCCCGCGCGCCGGCGCCCTGCTGGACATCGTTGATCCGGTCCGGCATCTGGATCGTCTGAACATGCCCAAGCTGGTACTGAACTCTGCCGGCGACGAATTTTTCGTCAGCGATGCCTCACGCTTCTATTTCGCGGCCCTGCCGGGCGAGAAACGGCTGCGCTACACCGCCAACACCGATCACGGCCAGAACGGCGCCGACCGCACACAGCTGCTGCAGCAGGTACGCAACTGGGTCGATGATGTCGTCACCGGTCGCACACCGCCGGCGCTCGCCTGGCAGGAGGACAACGGCACGCTGCTCGTGACGCCGTCCACCCCCGCGCGCAAGGTACTGCTGTGGACCGCGCACAATCCTGCCGCCCGGGATTTCCGCCTGGAAACGCAGGGCGCCATCTGGCATTCACGGGAACTGCACGCCGATGCCGACGGCCGCTACCGGGCGCCCCTGGCAACGCCGGACACCGGCTGGCAGGCGGCGTTCGTGGAAGCGCACTTCGGCGGCTGGCGCGCCTCGACGCGACAGGTCTACACCACCGATGTGTACGTGCGGCCGGAAAGCATGCCGTACCCGGTACGCGACTGCGCGCCGCAGACGCAGGACGCCTTCAGAGCACCGCCAGACCGCGCGCCAGATCCGCCTTGATGTCGGCAACGTCTTCCAGACCCACCGAAACGCGGATCAGGTTTTCCGTCACGCCCATGCGCGCACGCTCTTCCTCGCTTACCCGGCCGTGCGTGGTGGACGCCGGATGAGTGATGGTGCTGCGCACGTCGCCGAGATTGGCCGTGATCGACAGCAGCTGCGTGGCGTCGATGAAACGCCAGGCCGCAGCCCGGCCCTCACCGTCACCACCCTTGACCCGGAACGACAGCACCCCGCCGTACAGGCCGCGCTGCTGCGCCGTCGCCAGCGCATGGTGCGGCGAATCCGGCAGACCGGCATAGAACACCTGCGTGACGCCGGGCTGCGCGCGCAGCCACTGCGCGACGTCCAGCGCGGCACGCGAATGCGCTTCCATCCGGATGCGCAGCGTTTCCAGCCCCTTGAGGAACACCCAGGCGTTGAACGGGCTCATGGTCGGCCCGGCCGAACGCAGGAAGCCGAACACTTCCGCCATGTCGGCCTTGTTGCCGACCACCGCGCCCCCCAGGCAGCGGCCCTGCCCGTCGATGTACTTGGTGGCCGAGTGCAGGACGATATCGGCACCCAGCGCCAGCGGCTTCTGCAGCGCCGGCGTGCAGAAGCAGTTGTCGACGACGAATTTCGCGCCGGCTTTTTTTGCGACGGCCGCCAGACGGCGGATGTCGGCGATCTCGCCCAGCGGGTTCGACGGCGATTCGACGAACAGCAGCTTCGTCTTCGGCGTGATCGCCTGCTCCCAGGCCGCGTAGTCGGTGGCATCAACGAACGTGGCGGCGACGCCGAACTTGCCGAAGTACTTCGTCAGCAGGACCGGGATGGTGCCGAACACGTTGCGCGAGCAGACCAGGTGATCGCCTTGCTGCAGGAAGGCGGCAAAGGTCGCCAGGATGGCCGCCATGCCGGACGCGAACGCCACGCACTGCTCGCCGCCCTCCAGGGCCGCCAGACGCTGCTCGAAGCTGGCCACCGTCGGGTTGGTGAAGCGCGAGTAGATGTAGCCCGGGTCGGTGCCGGCAAAACGTGCCGCCGCCTCGGCCGCACTGCGGTAGGCGAAGCTGGACGTGAGGAAAACCGGATCGCCGTGCGACTGCAGCTCGGTGCGCAGTTCGCCCTCGCGGATGGCAAGGGTGTCGAAACGGCGGGAATCCTTGTCGGTCATGCCAGTAGCTCCCAACCCTGAAGACGGCAGTCAGTGGATGCCGGGCAACGCCGGCCACCGCCGCCGGATGCGGCCGTACTCAGCGCGTAATGTGCAGGTCCATCTGCATGAGCGCAAGTTCCCGGTCCTTCTCGGCTTTCGCCGCATCGCTCCGCTGCCGCTCCAGGCCGAGGAAATAGTCGCGGTTGACGTCGCCGGTCACATACTGGCCGTCGAACACGCTGCACTCGAAGCCGTCCACTTCCGGGTTGCCCTCGCGGCAGGCCGCGATCAGGTCCGGCAGGTCCTGGTAGATCAGACGATCAGCCCCGATCAGCCGGCAGATTTCCTCGACCGTGCGGTTGTTGTGGGCAATCAGCTCGTTGGCCACCGGCATGTCGATGCCGTAGACGTTCGGGTGGCGCACCGGCGGTGCCGCGGAGGCGAAATACACGTTCTTCGCGCCGGCCTCGCGGGCCATCTGCACGATCTGCTTGCAGGTGGTGCCGCGCACGATGGAATCGTCCACCAGCAGCACGTTCTTGCCGTCGAACTCCAGCTCGATGGCATTGAGCTTCTGGCGCACCGATTTCTTGCGCTGGTTCTGGCCCGGCATGATGAAGGTGCGGCCGATGTAGCGGTTCTTGATGAAGCCTTCGCGGTACTTCACATCCAGCCGGTTGGCCAGCTCGAGGGCTGCCGTGCGGCTGGTATCCGGGATCGGGATCACCACGTCGATGTCGTGGTCCGGCCATTCGCGACGGATCTTCTCGGCCAGCCGCTCGCCCATGCGCATGCGCGCCTTGTACACGGAGATGCCGTCGATGATGGAATCCGGACGCGCCAGGTACACGTGCTCGAAGATGCACGGGATCAGGCGCGGATTTTCCGCACACTGCTTGGTGTACACCGTGCCGCGCGTGTCGATGAAGATGGCCTCGCCCGGATCGATGTCGCGGATGATGGTGAAGCCGAGCGCGGACAAGGCCACGCTTTCCGACGCCATCATGTATTCCGGGCCGCTCTCGGTCATGCGCTCGCCATAGCACAGCGGGCGGATGCCGTTCGGGTCACGGAACCCGAGGATGCCGTGACCGGTGATCATGGCCACCACGGCATAGGCGCCACGGCAGCGGCGGTGCACGCCGCCGACCGCCGCAAAGATATCGTCGGCGTTCGGCGAGAACTTGCCCAGCTGCTGCAGCTCGTGTGCAAACACGTTCAGCAGCACTTCCGAGTCCGAGCTGGTATTCACGTGGCGCAGGTCGTCCTCGTACACCTCGCGGGCCAGGACGTCGGAATTGGTGAGGTTGCCGTTGTGGGCCAGCGTGATGCCGTAGGGCGAGTTCACGTAGAACGGCTGCGCCTCGGCCGCGCTGGACGAACCCGCCGTCGGGTAGCGCACATGACCGATGCCGATGTTGCCGGCCAGACGCTGCATGTGCCGCGTGTGGAACACATCGCGCACCATGCCGTTTTCCTTGCGCAGGTGCAGTTTGCCGCCATCGCTGGTGACGATGCCGGCGGCGTCCTGGCCGCGGTGCTGCAACAGGGTCAGCGCGTCATAGATGGTCTGGTTGACCGGCGAGCGACCCACGATACCGACAATGCCACACATGCGTTCGTTCTCCGGTCAGCCGCTGATCCAGACACCCAGGGTATGCGCGGTTTCCCGCGTCCAGCCTTCCAGCAGTGCCACATGCGGAATGATCTGCGAGGACTGCCACCAGTTCTCGCCCGACAACCACGGCACGCTGAACGCCACTGCCACCACGACGATCACCACGCCGCGGGCAAATCCGAAGGCCATGCCGAGCAGCCGGTCACCGACCGACAGCGAGGAGTTGCGTACTGCTTCCGACATCATCCAGGCAATCAGCATGCCGGCGATCAGGATGACGATGAACAAGGCGGCGAAGGCGGCGAGTTCCTGCAGGGCCGGCGTGTCGAACCAGCCGGCGAACAGCGCCGACAGCGAGGGGGCCAGGATGCGGGCACCGGCCAGCGCAACGACCCAGGCCAGCAGCGACAGGGCTTCGCGGGTGAAACCGCGCAGCAGGCTGAGCAGCATGGAGATGCCGATGACGACGACGATGACCCAGTCGGCAGCGTTCATGACGGATCCCTGTAGCGAGGCGCGCGATGTTACCAGAGCGCTCACCCTGCCCCAAGCAAGGACAAACCGCAGCGATCAGGGAATGTAGCGGACCAGTCGGGCGTCGGCAGGTTTGCCGATGCGTGCATCGGCGGCCAGCCGGTCGCGCAATTTTTCGGCATCGGCCCGCCGCAGTTCCGGCCCGACCACGACCTTGAGCAGGTTGCCGGCCCGGATGACCCGCACCTTGTAGCCGGCCGCCGCCACCTTCGCGCGCAGGCGTTCGGCGCCCTCCGCCGACGACAGGGCCGCCAGCTGCACGTCCCAGGCCTCTGCCAGCCCGGCCAGTCGGGGGTCCGCAGCCGGCGGTGCCGGCGTTTCGGCCACCGGTGCCCGGGCAGGCGCCGGCGCCGCAGCCGGTGCGGGCGTGGGGGTGGGCGCCACGGCCACCGGCGGAATGACCGGCGCCGGTTCCGGCTCGGCCGGCACATGCTCCCGGGCCAGCTCCGCCTCGGCCATCGGCAGTTCCGGGGCCGGGGCCTGCAGGAGCGCGTCCGCGGCCGGGACTTCCGGCGGCGGCGGCAGGCGGGTATCGGCCTGCAGGGCGTCGCGGTTGGCGCCGTCGAGCAGCAGCGGCAGGACCACCGCCGCCACCAGCAGCAGCACACCGATGCCGACCAGACGGTTCTTCAGGTTCTGATCCAAGACAGGACTCCCGCGACGGTGAAAAACGAACCCAGGGCCAGCACCGGCAGGCGATCCGGCGCGGCACAGGCCGCGCGGGCGGCTGCCGCGATGTCGTCGTACGCCTGCACGGGTGCCGCGCTGCCGGCCAGCGCTGCCTGCAGCTGCGCCTTCGATGCACCGCGCGGGCCCGGCAGCGGCGCAATATGCCACGACTGCGCGAGCGGCTCCAACTCGCGCACCACACCGGCAATGTCCTTGTCGGCCAGCATGCCCAGCACCACATGGAAGCGCATGCCGACGCCGTGCCGCGGCAGTTCGCCGCGCAGAAAACGGATCGCGTGCGGATTGTGGCCGACATCGACGACCAGCGCCCTGCCCTGCACGTCGACGCGCTGGTTGCGGCCGGCCAGCACCACGCTGCACAGCGCCTCGTGCACCGCCTGCGCCTGCACGGGAAACGGCAGCAGATGCAGTGCCTGCAGGGCCAGCGCGGCATTGGGCAGGGCCAGCGACGGCACCGGCAGATCGTCGAGCACGACCGGCTGGCCGCTGGCGGAACGCCCCTGCCATTGCCAGCGCGGCGGTTGCGCCTGCAGCTGTGGATGCACGGCGAAATCGCGGCCGGCGAGCAAACCCGGCCGCGCCAGCTCCGCCATGGCCCGGCGCACGCTGGCCGGCGGCTGCTCGCCGACCACGGCCGGGCGGCCGTGACGGAAAATGCCGGCTTTCTCGTAACCGATCTGTTCCACCGACGTGCCCAGGAATTCCATGTGATCCATGCCGACCGAGGTCAGCACGGCGACATCCGGATCGATCACGTTGACGGCATCCAGGCGCCCGCCCAGGCCGATTTCCAGCACCCAGACATCCGGGCGCTGCGCGCAAAACAGCACGAAAGCAGCCAGGGTGGTGAACTCGAAATACGTCAGGGATATGTCGCCGCGCGCGGCATCGACCGCCGCCAGCGCCCGCACGATGTCGTCGTCACCGGCATTGGCGCCGTCGACGCGGATGCGCTCGTTGAAATCCAGGATGTGCGGCGAGGTGTACAGCGCGGTGCGCAGGCCGTGCGCACGCAGCATCGCCTCCAGCAGCGCCGTGACCGAGCCCTTGCCGTTGGTACCGGCCACCGTCACCACCGGCACACCGGGCGACAGCACGCCCAGCCGTTCGGCCACCGTGCGCACGCGGCCCAGCCCCATCTCGATCACGACCGGATGCAGCGTTTCCAGCCAGGAGAGCCAGTCGGCAAGCTTGTCGAAACGGTTCATGCAGTTTCCAGTGCCCGGAAACAGACCGGGCGCCTCAGGCGCCCGGTTTGTCAGACTGAATCAGACCGAATGGTGCGTGAATTTTGCCAGCACCCTGAACAGCGTGTCCCGCATGTCCTTGCGGTGCACGATCATGTCGACCGCGCCGTGCTGCAGCAGGAATTCGCTGCGCTGGAAACCTTCCGGCAGTTTCTGCCGTACGGTCTGTTCGATCACGCGCGGGCCGGCGAACCCGATCAGCGCATTGGGTTCGGCGATGTTGACGTCGCCGAGCATGGCCAGCGATGCCGAGACGCCGCCATAGACCGGATCGGTCAGCACGGAGATGAACGGGATGCCCTGCTCCTTCATCAGTTCCAGGGCAGCACTGGTCTTGGCCATCTGCATCAGCGAGAACAGGGCTTCCTGCATGCGGGCACCGCCGGATGCGGCGAAGCACACGTAGGGCAGGCGCTTCTCGAGGCAGACTTCCACGCCCTTGACGAAACGGGCGCCGACCACGGAGCCCATCGAGCCGCCCATGAAATTGAACTCGAAGGCCGCGGCCACCAGCGGCAGCTGGTTGATTTCGCCGCGCATCACCACCAGCGCGTCGGTCTCGCCGGTTTCCTTCTGGGCCGCCGTGAGACGGTCCTTGTATTTCTTGCTGTCCTTGAAGCGCAGGAAGTCGATCGGCTCCATGTCGGCACCGATCTCGATGCGGCGCTCCTCGTCCAGGATCATGGCCAGACGACGGCGCGCGGTCATGCGCAGGTGGTGTTCGCACTTCGGGCAGACGTCGAGGTTGCGCTCCAGCTCCGGCATGTAGAGCACGGCATCGCACTTCGGGCACTTGCGCCAGAGGCCTTCCGGCACGCTGGTCCGGCGGTCGGCAACATTCTTGTTGCGTACGGACGGGAGAATGCGCTCCAGCCAGTTGCTGCCGTCGGCCTGGGATTCGGTCGGATCGTTGGGTTCGGTCATGTCCTGTCCATGTCCTCGCCCGTCGATCCCGTCACCGGTTCTGGTCCATGGCGCTGCGCATCTCGCGCAGCAGGCCGGGAACACCGGAAAGGATGCGGGCAGGTTCGGAAGCGTGCTGTTCGATCGTCCTGACCAGAGCACTGCCCACGACCACCCCGTCGGAAACACGGGCGATCGCGGCAGCGGTATCGGCGTCTTTTATGCCAAACCCCACCCCGATCGGCAAACGGGCAATGTTGCGGATTGTTTCGACCTTGCGGGCAACGTCGCCGACATCGAGGGTTGACGCACCGGTCACCCCCTTCAGGGACACGTAGTAGAGGTAACCGGACGCTTGTGCCGCCACCAGCCTCATGCGGGCTTCCGTGGTGGTGGGCGCCAGCAGGTAGATCGGGTCCAGGCCGGCCGCCTTCAGGGACCCGGCCAGCGCGTCCGACTCCTCCGGCGGCAGGTCCACCACCAGCACGCCGTCCACGCCGGCGGCCACGGCCTCGGCCACGAACCGGTCGTACCCCAGGGCCTCGATCGGGTTCAGGTAGCCCATCAGGACCACCGGCGTGCGGCCGTCGCGGGTGCGGAACTCGCGGACCATGGCCAGGCTGTCCCGCAGCGAGGTGTTGTGCTTCAGCGCCCGCTCGTGCGCCAGCTGGATCACCGGGCCGTCGGCCATCGGGTCGGAGAAGGGAAAGCCGAGCTCGATGATGTCGGCACCGGCTTCCACCATCGCGTGCATCAGCGGCACGGTGACGTTCCGGTCCGGATCGCCGGCGGTGATGTAGGGAATCAGCGCCTTGCGCTGTTCCTGCGCAAGACGGGCAAACGTGGCAGCAATGCGGCTCATGTCGCGTTCCGGGTACCGAATTTCAGAGGGTGATGCCGTCGATACGGGCGATGGTCAGGATGTCCTTGTCGCCGCGGCCGGACAGGTTGATGACGATGTGCTGGTCGCTGCGCATGGTTGCCGCCAGTTTCTTCGCGTAGGCAACGGCATGGCTCGATTCCAGCGCCGGCATGATGCCTTCCGTCTGCGTCAGCTCGCGGAACGCGGCCAGCGCTTCCGTATCGGTGGCGTCGACATAGTTCACGCGACCGATGTCCTTCAGCCAGGCATGCTCTGGGCCGACACCCGGATAGTCGAGACCGGCCGACACCGAGTGCGTCTCGATGATCTGGCCGTTCTCGTCCTCCATCAGATAGGTGCGGTTGCCGTGCAGCACACCGGGGCGGCCGGCCGAGAGCGGCGCCGCGTGGCGGCCGGTGGCAATGCCGTCGCCGCCCGCCTCCACGCCGTACATCTTCACCGTTTCATCGGTCAGGAACGGATGGAACAGGCCGATGGCGTTGGAGCCGCCGCCCACGCACGCCACCAGCGCATCGGGCAGGCGCCCGAACTGCGCCAGCGACTGCGCGCGCGCCTCGCGGCCGATGATGCTCTGGAAGTCGCGCACCAGCATCGGGTACGGGTGCGGGCCGGCAACGGTGCCGATGATGTAGAAGGTGTCGTCGACGTTGGTGACCCAGTCACGCATCGCCTCGTTCATCGCATCCTTCAGCGTTTTCGAACCGCTGGTGACCGGCATCACTTCCGCGCCCAGCAGCTTCATGCGGTAAACGTTCAGCGACTGGCGCTGCACGTCCTCGCTGCCCATGTACACCTGGCATTTGAGCCCGAGACGCGCCGCCACGGTGGCCGAAGCCACGCCGTGCTGGCCGGCACCGGTTTCGGCAATCACACGCGGCTTGCCGAGGTGCTTGGCCAGCAGCGCCTGGCCGATGGTGTTGTTCACCTTGTGCGCGCCGGTGTGGTTCAGATCCTCGCGTTTCAGCCAGATCTGCGCGCCACCCAGCTTCCGGCTCCAGCGCTCGGCGTGGTACAGCGGCGACGGACGCCCGACGTAGTGCGTCATGTCGCGGTCGAATTCAGCCTGGAAGTCCTTGTCGTCCTTCAGGCGCCGGTAGGCCTGCTCGAGATCGTCGAGCGCCGCCATCAGCGTTTCCGACACGAAACGGCCGCCGAAAATCCCGAACCGGCCGCGGGCGTCCGGGAACTGCGTGTAGTCAATCTTGTTCGCCACGTTTCACTCCTGCCAGGAACGCCGCCATGCGCACGCGATCCTTGATGCCTTTCGATTGCTCCACGCCGCCGCTCACGTCCACGGCGTACGGCCGCACGGTGCGGATGGCGTCTGCCACGTTCTCCGGCGTCAGTCCGCCGGCCAGGATCACCGGCAGCGCCAGATCGCGCGGGACCAGCGCCCAGTCGAACCGCTGCCCGGTACCGCCCGGCGTACCCGCCACCAGCGTGTCCAGCAACAACCCGCGCGCACCGGCCGCCGCATGACCGCGTGCCGCGGCACGCACGTCCGTTTCCGGCCCGACCCGCACCGCCTTGATCCAGGGATGGCGGAACTGCGCGCAGAACGCCGGCGATTCGTCGCCGTGGAACTGCAGCAGCGCGCATCCGGCCGCGATCGCGGCCTGCACGTCTGCCGGCGCCGGATCCACGAACAACGCCACCGGTGTCACGAACGGCGGCAGGCCGGCGATGATCGCCTGCGCCTGCTCCGGCGTCACCGCGCGCGGACTCTGCGGCCAGAACACGAACCCGACCGCATCCGCGCCGAGGGCCGCTGCCGCCAGCGCGTCTTCCGCACGGGTGATGCCGCAGATCTTGGTTCGCACACGCACGACAATGTCATCCGCCCGGTTTGCCTTGCGGCATCCGGGAATCCGGTCAGGGTGGCAGGAAAAATGGGCCCGGCTCAGGCCGGGGTATTCCGAAATGCGGCGGGTAGTCTACCTGAACGAGGTAGAGCCCATAAGGCGGTGCCGTCGCCGGCGCCAGCCGGCGGTCCCGGGCGTCCAGCAGTTCGCGTACCCGCTCCGGCGGCAGCTCCCCGCTGCCGACCGCCAGCAGGGTGCCGGTGATGTTGCGGACCATGTGGTGCAGGAAGGCGTTGGCCCGGATGTCCAGCACGACCAGATCGCCCTGCCGCTGCACCGCCAGCGCCAGGACATTGCGCATCGGCGTGTTCGACTGGCAACCGGCGGCGCGGAACGCACTGAAATCCCGTTCGCCCAGCAGGCACTGGCCGGCATCGTGCATCAGGCCGGCATCCAGCGGCCGGTAATGCCAGGTGATGTTGCGGCCCAGCAGGCCCGGACGCTGCGGCTGGTTCAGGATCAGGTAACGGTAGCGGCGCGCGAAGGCACTGAAACGCGCGCTGAAATCGTCCGGCACCGGCACCGCCCAGCGCACGGCAATATCGTCCGGCAGGCGCGAATTGGCGCCCATGATCCAGGCGCGCGCGTCGCGCTCCGCACGGGTATCGAAGTGCACCACCTGGCCGGTGGCATGCACGCCGGCATCGGTCCGGCCGGCGCAGACCGTGGTGACCGCATGGCCGGCCACGAAAGACACGGCCGCATCGACCCGGGCCTGGATGCTGTCGGACCCGTGGGCCTGCATCTGCCAGCCGTGGTAGCGCGAACCGTTGTATTCAATGCCCAGCGCGATGCGCATGTGATCCGTCGTTGTCAGGCCGTGTCAGGGCAGAAACTGCGACAAAGAAAAAGGCGGCGCAAGCGCCGCCTCGTTCCACCGCGGAGAGCCGTTTCAGCCAACCTGGGCCAGCAGTTTCTGGGCCTCGGACTTCTGGGCTGCCGTACCTTCGGCGACCACTTCATTGAGGATGTCGCGCGCGCCGTCCGCGTCGCCCATGTCGATGTAGGCCTTGGCCAGATCGAGCTTGGTGGCGTTTTCGTCGCTGTCGGCAAGGAAGTCGAAATCATCGCCGCCGTTGCCGGATGCCGATACACCCTCGTCCTTGAGATCGGATTGCAGATCCGCCAGCTCCGATTCCAGATCCACGGCCGCCGGTACCGGTGCGGCAACCGCCGCCTCGATCACGTCGTCGGTCAGTTTGGCCTGCACGCCGGAGGTGGCGTTGAAATCGAGTTCCTCTTCCGCGGCCTCGAGGGAAAGTTCCTCGGCAGGCGCGTCGAAGGACAGTTCTTCGTCGAGCGAGAATTCCTCGGCGACCGCCGCCGGCTTGGCTTCCTCGAACGAGAAATCGTCCAGGCTGCTGTCTTCCAGCGACAGGGCATCGTCCAGCGCCTGCTTCGAGCGCACTTCCGTGGTGGAAGACGTCGAGGCCGGCTCGGCCATGTCCAGATCGTCGAGCGAGAATTCGAGATCGTCGGCCGGCTCCGGCGCGGAGACGGCCGGCGCTTTCGCCGTTTTCGGTGCTGCAGCCGGAATGGCGGCGGTCTTCGCCGTTTTCGCTGCCGGGGCCGGCTCGTCCAGATCGAAGGACAGCTCGTCCACGGCGCTTTCCTGCTTGCCGCCGGAGAATTCCAGGGCCAGATCGTCCAGGCTGGGCAGCGCTTCCTCGGCGGCTTCCGAACCACCGCCGGCGGCACCGCCACCGGTTTTCGCCAGCACGGCGGCCGCCTGACGGCGCACGTCGTCGCTGCCGCTGGAAGCAACCGACGACGCCTGTTCGCGTGCGGAATCGGTATCGCCCATCTCGGCGTAGACTTCGGCCAGCTTGACGCGGATGTCGTCACGCTCCGGCTCGCGCTGCAGCGCGGCGTACAGGATGTCCGCGGCCTGCTGGAAGCGGCCGTAGGCCATGTACATGTCGGCTTCGCCGAGCGGATCGCCGCTGCTGTCGCCGTCGCCGCCCGCCGCGATCGTCGTCACGTCGTCGTCGGAACTGCCGCCCAGGTTCAGATCCTGCAGCTGCGCCAGATCGTCGGCGACCTGCGCGTCGTGGCTTTCCTCGGCATACGACTGGGCCGCTGCCGGTGCTGCCGCTTTCTGGCGACGCATGAACCAGAGACCGCCGCCGAGGGCTGCCAGCAGGGCAACGCCACCCGCGATCGGCACCAGCAACGAATTGCCTTCCGGTGCCGGCGGCGGAGCTTCCTCGACGACCGGCTCGGGTTTCGGTTTTTTCTTCGGTTTCTCGGCCGCCGGTTTCACCGGCTCTTCGGCCGGGGCAGCCTCGGCAACGGCCGGTTCTTCAGGCACTTCCGCCGGTTTCGGTTCTTCGGCCGCAGCCGGCAGACCCTTTTCCTTGCGCAGTTTCTTGAGTTCGTCCTGCAGACCGGCGATCTGGTCGTTCTTCATCGCCAGCAGCTTCTCGCTGGCCTTGACCTGCTTGTCGAGATCGCCCAGGCGCGAGGCCAGTTCCTTGTTCTCGCGCGCGGCCTTGTCGAGACCTTCCTCGGCAATGGCCAGCTGGTTCTGCAGTGCCTCGACTTCCTTGCCGCTGCCGGCCTTGGCGCCCTTGCCGGATGCGGAAGGCGCTACCAGGGTGACTTCACCCTTGCCGGTGGATTTCGGTGCAGCCGGACGCGTGCCGGCGGTCTTGCCGGCTTCCAGCGTCGCGCTGTCGGACGGGAGCACGACACCGCGCTGGTCGAGCAGTTCGCGCCAGGCGCGGGTTTGCGAGGCGAATTCGGCGTTCGCTTCAGATGTGCTGACCTGCTGGACTTCGGCCTCGCCCGGAATCCTCAGCACTGCGCCCTTCTTTACCAGATTCACGTTCCCCTGGATGAAGGCCTCAGGGTTGGCGCGCTGGATCGCGATCATGGTCTGCTGCACGGTGCCGCTGCCACGATGCTGCGCAGCGATCTGCCACAGCGTGTCGTTGGCCTGGACACGGTAATCGCCTTCCTGCGCCACCGGCGCCGGACGCGAAGGCGCCGGCTCTTGTGCCGGCGCTGCGGGTTCTTCGTAAGTGGGTGACGCCACAGTTCCGGAAGGCGGTGGCGGCAGGTCGGAATCGACCACGATCACCGGTTCCTCGACCGGTGTTATCGCCGGCAGCGCGGCCTCGGTCGTGGTGACCGGCTCCGGCTCGCTGACCGTCACCGGCTCGGCCGTTGCCGTCGGTGCATCGCCGGTCTTGAACACCGGCGGGTCCAGCAGGATGGTGTATTCACGCAGCAGCCGGCCCTGCGGCCACTGCACATCCATCAGGAAATTCAGGAACGGCTCGTTCACCGGCTTGGACGTGCGGGCAACGATCACCATGTTGCCGTTCCGCTGTTCCACTTCGAAGCGGATGTCCTGCAGGAAGAAAACCCGGTCGACACCGGCCTGCTCGAAAGCCTCCTGAGACGCCAGCGTGGCAACGACTTCCTCGACCGTCAGGTCCTTGGTCTGCAGCAGGGTGATTTCGAGCGCGAGCGGCTGGTTGAGATAGGACTTGAGCGTGTATTCGCCCACGCCAAGCGCCGAGGCGAGCCCCGGCAGCGCGAGGCCGGCGCTCAGGATTGCTGCGGCGAGTTTGTTTCGAACCATTGCCCCACCCTAATCTCGTCGTTGTTGTTGTCCCCGGCGCCGGGGCCCCCTGCAAACCGGGGCCCGCAGGGATGCCGGCAAGTGGCTGTCAGATGGCAGTCTTGCCGGCCAAACCTAGAAACTCTCTAACGTAGTGCGGCTAACTATCCATCAAATATAGTCTTTTATCAACACCTCGGCGATCTGGACGGCGTTGAGGGCCGCCCCCTTCCGGACGTTGTCGGCCACCACCCACATATTGATGCCCCGGGGGTGGGAGATGTCCTCGCGGATCCGGCCCACCCAGGTCGGGTCCTGGCCGGCCCCCTCGGTGACCGGGGTCGGGTAGCCGCCCGGCTTGCGCTCGTCCAGCAGCTTCACGCCCGGAGCCTTCGCCAACAGGGCCCGGACTTCTTCTACGCTGATTTTCTTACGGGTTTCGATGTGGACGGCCTCGGAGTGGCCGTAGAACACCGGCACCCGGACCGCGGTCGGGTTCACCTTGATGGAATCGTCTTCCATGATCTTGGCGGTCTCCCAGACCATCTTCATCTCTTCCTTGGTGTAGCCGTTGTCCTGGAAGACGTCGATCTGCGGGATGACGTTGAAGGCAATCTGCTTCGGATAGACCTTCGCCTCGATCGGCTTGGCGTTCAGCAGGTTGGCGGTCTGGGCCGCCAGCTCCTCGATCGCCTCCTTGCCGGTGCCGGACACCGCCTGGTAGGTCGCCACGTTGATGCGCTCGATGCCCACGGCGTCGTGGATGGGCTTCAGGGCCACCAGCATCTGGATGGTCGAGCAGTTCGGGTTGGCGATGATGTTGGTCGCCTTGTACTTCGCGATGGCGTGGACGTTGACCTCCGGCACCACCAGCGGGATGTCGTCGCGGTAGCGGAACTCGGAGGTGTTGTCGACCACAATGCAGCCGGCCGCGGCCGCCTTCGGCGCCCACTCGCGGGAGACGGAACCGCCGGCCGAGAACAGGCCGATCTGTGCCTTGCTGAAATCGAACTCCGCCACGTCCAGCACCCGGATGTTCTTGCCGCGGAACTGGATGGTCTTGCCGGCCGAACGGGCCGAAGCCAGCGGGTACAGGTTGCGCACCGGGAAGTTGCGCTGCTCCAGCACCTCGAACAGGGTTTCACCCACCGCACCGGTGGCACCGAGGACACAGACGTCGTATTGCTTGCTCATGTCATTCACCTGTTGATCAATCTTTGTGCGTTCCGTCCGCCCGCCGGGCGAACGGCCCCGTCATCCGTTCAGAGCGCCGCGACCACCGCGTCGCCCATCTCTTTCGTGCCGACCTTCTTCGTGCCTTCGCTCCAGATGTCGGCCGTGCGCAGGTTGCGGTCGAGGACCTTGCCCACCGCCTGTTCGATCTGCGTGGCCACCTGCGGCAGGTTGAAGCTGTAGCGGAACAGCATGGCCAGCGACAGGATGGTCGCCAGCGGATTGGCAACGCCCTGGCCGGCAATGTCCGGCGCCGAACCGTGGCAGGGCTCGTACATGCCCTTGCCACTCTCGTCCAGCGACGCCGACGGCAGCATGCCGATGGAGCCGGTCAGCATGGCTGCTTCGTCGGAGAGGATGTCGCCGAACAGGTTGCCGGTGACGATCACGTCGAACTGCTTGGGCGCCTTCACCAGCTGCATGGCCGCGTTGTCCACGTACATGTGGCTCAGCTGCGCCTGCGGATATTCCTTCGACACCTCGGTCACCACCTGCTTCCACAGCTCGGTGACTTCCATGACGTTGGCCTTGTCCACCGAACAGACCTTGTTGCCGCGCTTGGCGGCCAGGTTGAACGCCACCTTCGCGATACGGCGGATTTCGGATTCGCGATAAATGTCGGTGTTGTAGCCCTCGCGCTCGCCATTCTCCAGCGTGCGGATGCCGCGCGGCTGACCGAAATAGATGCCGCCGGTGAGTTCGCGCACGATCAGGATGTCCAGGCCCGCCACGATTTCCGGTTTCAGCGACGAGGCACCCGCCAGCTGCGGATACAGGATCGCCGGCCGCAGGTTGGCAAACAGGCCCAGCTCGCTGCGCAGCTTCAGCAGCCCGCGCTCCGGACGGATCGAACGCTCGATGGTGTCCCACTTCGGGCCACCGATGGAGCCGAAGAGAATCGCATCGGCCGCGCGCGCTTTCGCCAGCGTGCGGTCCGGCAGCGGCACGCCGTCGGCGTCGATCGCCGCACCGCCGACCACGTCTTCCTCTACCTTGATGCCCAGCCGGTGCTGCGCATTCAGCTTGTCCAGCACCTTGCGGGCTTCGGCCATGATTTCCGGGCCAATGCCATCGCCGGGGAGTACCAGGATCGTCTTGCTCATTGCGGGGTTTCCTTCCGTTTTTTCCGCGTTATTTGTGGATTGCACCAAATACCCAGGGCGCTTCCCGCGACCGCTTTGCCTCGTAGGCGCGGATGGCGTCGGCATCCTGCAGGGTGAGCCCGATGTCGTCGAGGCCGTTCAGCAGACAATGCTTGCGGAAGGCATCGATCTCGAAGGCGAACGACTGGCCGGACGGCGTCACCACCACCTGCTTCGCGAGATCGACCGTGAGGCGATAGCCTTCCGTCGCCACCGTCTCGCGGAACAGCTGGTCGACCTGCTCTTCGGTCAGCACGATGGGGAGGAAACCGTTCTTGAAGCAGTTGTTGTAGAAGATGTCGGCAAAGCTCGGGGCGATCACCGCCCGGAAGCCGAAATCCTGCAGCGCCCAGGGCGCGTGCTCGCGGCTCGACCCGCAACCGAAGTTGCGGCGCGCGAGCAACACCTGCGCGCCTTTGTAGCGCGGCTGGTTGAGCACGAATTCCTTGTTCAGCGGCCGCTTGCTGTTGTCCATGCCCGGCGCGCCCTCGTCGAGGTAGCGCAACTCGTCGAACAGGTTGGGGCCGTAGCCGCTCTTGAAGATGCTCTTCAGGAACTGCTTGGGAATGATCAGGTCGGTGTCGACGTTGGCGCGGTCCAGCGGCGCGGCCAGGCCGGTGACGGTGGTGAATTTTTCCATGACCTTTCTCCTCAGCCAGCCTGACGAACATCAACAAAGTGACCGGCGATCGCGGCGGCCGCCGCCATGGCCGGGCTGCACAGGTGCGTACGGCCGCCGTTGCCCTGGCGCCCTTCGAAGTTGCGGTTCGAGGTGGACGCGCAGTGCTCGCCCGGCAGCAACTTGTCCGGGTTCATGGCCAGACACATCGAGCAACCCGGCTCGCGCCATTCGAAACCGGCCGCGACGAACACCTTGTCCAGGCCCTCGGCTTCCGCCTGTTTCTTGACGAGACCGGAACCGGGAACGACGAGCACCTGCTTGACGCTGGCCGATTTCTGCTTGCCCTTGGCCACCGCCGCCGCTGCGCGCAGGTCTTCAATGCGCGAGTTGGTGCAGGAACCGATGAACACGCGATCGACCTTGATGTCGGTGATCTTCATGCCCGGCGTCAGGCCCATGTATTCGTAGGCGCGGAGCATGCCGTTGCGCTTCACGTCGTCGCTTTCCGCTTTCGGATCCGGGAGCACGGCGTCCACCGGCAACACCATCTCCGGCGACGTGCCCCAGCTCACCTGCGGCTGGATGTCCTGCGCGCGGATCTCGACGACCTGGTCGAATTTGGCGTCGGCATCCGAGTGCAGCGTGTTCCACCAGGCGACGGCCTTCTCCCAGTTGGCACCGGTGGGCGCGAAGGGGCGGCCTTTCACGTAATCGATCGTCTTCTGGTCCACGGCCACCATGCCGGCGCGGGCGCCCGCCTCGATCGCCATGTTGCAGATCGTCATGCGGCCTTCCATCGAAAGACCACGGATCGCGCTGCCGCCGAACTCCATCGCGTAGCCGGTGCCGCCGGCGGTGCCGATGACGCCGATGATGTGCAGCACCACGTCTTTCGCGGTGACGCCGGCGCCGAGTTCACCCTCGACGCGGATCAGCAGGTTCTTCATTTTCTTGGCGACCAGACACTGCGTGGCGAGCACGTGCTCGACTTCCGAGGTGCCGATGCCGTGCGCGAGGCAGGCGAGCGCGCCGTTGGTGGAGGTGTGCGAATCGCCGCAGACCACCGTCATGCCCGGCAACACCGCGCCCTGCTCCGGCGCCATCACGTGCACGATGCCCTGACGCACGTCGCCGATGCCGAATTCGACGATGCCGAACGCCTTGGTGTTTTCTTCCAGCGTCTGCACCTGGATGCGCGAGGTGTCGTCCCTGATCTCGGCGGCGGACTTGAACGGCGTGGTCGGCACGTTGTGGTCGATGGTCGCCACGTTGGTATCGAGGCGCCACGGCTGGCGGCCGGCCAGGCGCAGACCCTCGAAGGCCTGCGGGCTGGTCACCTCATGGATGATCTGGCGGTCGATGTAGATCAGCGCCGAGCCGTCATCCCGCTGCTTCACGAGATGGGCATCCCAGAGCTTGTCGTAGAGGGTCTTGCCGGCCATGTCCTGCGTCTCCCGGGGGTGATATCGGGCGGAAAAAGTCGCCCCCGGCCTCTTTTCAGCGGCCGGGGTTCAAGTCCTTTTTCCGGATTGGCGCAGTCTGGGCTTCCCCCGCCAATAATTCCAATTCATCATTTTCATGACTTGGATAGCCATCAGGAATCCGGCGGCCCGCGCCCCGGACCGGGAGCGCCGCATGAACCTCGAGGGCCTGAGTGCCTTCCTCGCCGTGGCCGAAACCGGCTCCTTTACCGGGGCCGCCGAGCGCCTGTTCCTGACCCAGCCAGCGGTGAGCAAGCGCATCGCCCAGCTGGAGAGCGACCTCGACACCCGGCTGTTCGACCGCATCGGCCGCGAGGTGCGGCTCACCGAGGCCGGCGACGCCCTGCTGCCGCGGGCGCGCGCCATCCTGCTCACCCTGGAGGACACCCGCCGCGCGCTGCACAACCTGCACGACGGCGAGATCGAGGGCACGCTGACCTTCGGCACCAGTCACCACATCGGCCTGCACCGCCTGCCGCCGGTGCTGCGCGAATACTCCGCGCGTTATCCGAAGGTGCAGCTCGACATCCGCTTCATCGATTCCGAGGAAGCCTGGGACGACATCATCGCCGGCCGCATGGAGCTCGGCATTGTCACGCTGCCGCCGAAGAACATCGCGGTGAAAGGCGACACCGCCACACCGCTGCGCACCGAAAAAATCTGGGACGACCCGCTGGCCGTGGTGGCTGCCGCCGATCACCCGCTGGCAGGCCTCAACTCGGTGACCCTGCGCGCGCTGTCACAGCAGCCGGCGATTTTGCCCAGCGACGTGACCTTCACACGGCGCATCGTCGATGCCGCGTTCGCGGCGAAGGGACTCTCCACGCCGACCGCGATCAGCACCAACTACCTGGAAACCATCAAGATGATGGTCGCCGTCGGCCTCGGCTGGAGCGTGCTGCCGGCCAGCATGATCGACGCGCAGGTGGTCGCGCTGCCGGTGAATGAACTGCGGATCCAGCGGGAGCTGGGGGTGGTGTATCACCCGGGGCGGACCCTCTCAAAAGCGGCGAGGGCGATGGTGGGGATGTTGCAGGGGGAGCGGAATCAATAGGCAAGATATCAATAAAAATTGAACGCGAGAACCTAACATCCGATATAGACGAAATCCACTCAGATTAATCAATACCCAATAACCTTGGCGCGGATGGACAAATGCTGGAAAAAGAACAGCGGCCGCAGAAGCGGCCTCTTGTAGGACCATTATCGCCAGACAGCATTTTCACAGCCGCCTTAAATGACTTAGTTTGATCAATTCGCTTAACACCGGGAACAACATCAACCTTCTCAGAAAGAACGTAGCTCAAAGACATGGATTTAGTTCCAGAAATATTGAGCCCAATTACCATAGGCCTTAACAGCGTAATTATATCGTCCACCCTTCGACGAGAAAAACGCATCATCGAAAATTCGGTTGAATGTGGCTCACGCCTGATAAATCCCCATGGCATTTGGACTTCCACACCGCCAACCACCGCAGTAGGCTCAGAAAACTGGCCGCCACCCTCCTGAAGAAAACGAATTCGCTTGACCCCTAATGAAAAGGCGTAATTTGCATCTCGCCATAGCGAGGGATCATCCGAGCTAGATGGAAGTTTCCGATCTTCCCATGCCGCCACCAAAAAGGACTCCGGCACCCCAGCCACCCCTGATGCCAAATTCCGCAGGGCAATCATGGTCGCCTTGCGGGCTCTTAGCGAATTATCGATATCGGCCTCCGATCTCAGCCCAACTATATTTGAATACCAAAATTGCAGCGCGCACTTGGAATACGTATCAAATTTCTCAAACTTAACCACCCCCGCATGGGAAAATTCTTTAGGATTTTCACGAACCTCAAGGCGAACTCGTGGCTCTTCATATGAGACCGAAGTGTACTTTCTTGGGAAATGCTGAAGTTGCGGCGCAAGTGTATGATCCCCAAACTGATTATCTTGATAAATAATCAGATGTCTTTTTGCACGGGACACAGCGACATAAAAAAGATTGTTCCGCTCAACAGCTTCCTCTACTTCGTATTCCTCTCGGCTACTACCAAGAGCTTCTGGGGGAACAATATCCAATACATTTTCAGCAGGGTTCCACGTACCTTTTTGAGACCCATAACTTCCTGAATCCGCATAAGCAACATGCACCGCCTCAAACTCTAATCCCTTGCTTCCATGAACGGTCAAAAGCCTTACGCCGTTTAGGCTACCAGCCTCTGGAGGCAATTCTCGATCAACGTAACTTCCACCTACACGCTGCCGCAATCGATGCTCAATCAAAAATCGCGATAAACGTAATCTGGATCCCTCCCCGCCGCCATTCCGAGTCGCAGACACAAACTGCCATATGGCAATACGCTCTAACCATGCACTGACTGAATTATCCGAGGAATTAGGAAGGCCAAATTTTTTATCTAAGATAACGTCGCAAAGAAAGGCCCAGGGACTAACCCCACGGTGCTGCGCGGCTAACAACGCGCTGAACTTAGCAACAACATCCAACCCAGCTGCGGTAAGCCCGCTAGGCGGGCTCATTAGCCATCGACCCCGCTGATACGACACATCGGAGCTTGCCGCCGCAAGAAGGCGCCTAATATCTACACTTGGCATTGCCAGCCCAGGCACTTCCAAAAGCCCCAAAAGTGCGTTCGGCTGCCTCTCTACCAGCAACTGCATCAAGCATATAAGACGTTTAATCTCCGAACGCTGACTCAAGTCCCCAACATAGATGACAGGAATTCCGCGGGAGCCGAGCGAATCAGCCAAGACCTGAACATCTAAAGCCCTACGACATAAAACCGCCTGATTCCCAAAATCAACTCCCGATTGACGTAGCGACAAGATCTTGCTTGCAACCGCACCCGCGATCTCATCCTTCCTTGTACAAGTTACAACTTGAGGCAGCACCCCAAGATTCCCAACCGATGAAACCATGGGATCCAGCGGAAAATTAGATTCCAACTTGTGCTGCTTTCCTATCTCCTGAATTAACTCCAGGATCTCATGCGAACTTCTTCGATTTGTATCTAGTGGGTACCGCTGGATCCTTGCCCCACCAGCATGCGTCTTGAATTCAGCATCAAATCTCAAAAGGCTCTTTAGAGAAGCCCCGCGCCAATGATGAATAGCTTGGCGAATATCTCCGACAACCCAAATTGATTTGGAGTTTTTCGCAATCTGGCGAATAAACTCCACCATTGCCTGAGTAACATCCTGATATTCGTCTACCAGGATGTGATCAAATCTGTCTGCCATTTCGGCATATGACTCACGATCCCTTTTCAAAGAACGCGCGGGCTTACCAATCAAATCAACAAAATCAATGGTTTTGTTCTGCGCCAGAATAGCCTCATAAGCCTCAAAAAGAGTTACCACATCCTCCCGGCGCCGCTGAACATCAGCATCCTCCGACGGATTATCAGAAACGAATTCCCGATACTCCTCGGGAGTAACCAGCTCCTCTTTTAGTCGCTTTACTCCTTCAACAACAGGGGCCAACCAATCATAAGGATCTTCAACTCTAAGGTAATAATGCAACTGCAAATGAGGGAGGGCGGCCACCAACATCGAAATGGAAGACAAGTCATCTGCGACCTTCACATCCGCATCAAGATCAAACTTATGGTGGTATTTCCGTAGAAATTCGAGGCCAAAAGAATGAAATGTTCCAGCCCAAATATCCGCCGCCCCAGCAATCCCAGAACTCCGCAATCTGTCGACAATCTCAGCAGCCGCTTTGTTTGTGAAGGTAAGAACCAGAATTCGACTAGGATCTACTTTTTTATCTTCGACTAAATATTTCACCCTATGCACAAGCGTAGTTGTCTTGCCTGTACCGGGGCCTGCAACTACGTTTGCCGCACGCTCTTCAGCTCTTGCTGCAGCCAACTGATCGGGGCTAGGAGGGTGCAGATATCCGGCCAAGTTATCCGTGTCTGGTAGAAGCAATGCATCAAGCGTTTGCTGACGAACGAAATCAATTGGAACTCCAAGCTCTTGCGCTACTTCTTTTGAGCTAGAACCATTCAGATATAGCCTTTTAGCCAATCCCCTAGGCAGAAGGAACTCCCTAGCAAAAACATTCGCCTGCAGCTCTTTCCGCTCCCTAGCCCCGTAAGCCTCCACCTTCATGACAGCAGAAGATTCGTTTCCCAAAAAAATCTCGCTAAGGCTCACAACTTTCGTTTTATCTTGCTCTGCATCAAGGTACCAATGCCCCAATTCATGCGCAACCAAACCACAGAAAACATCACCCCACGGAGGAATAACATTGCTGACGTATATGAACATTTGGTCGCGCTGAAGAACCGCCGTTCCCCGCCCGAGATCGGGAAAAGTGGGCGCAATAGACTCAACGGCCAGGCCAAGACCACCCTCAATCGCACCAACGAGGTCTTTTGCTGGAATTGGATTTTCCGCCCCACCAGGAAAGAGGGCCTCTCTTACCTTCAGAGCCTTATCCCGAGCCCGCTGAAACGGATTCATTGAATTATTCGTCCAATTTTAGAAGTTCTTCTGCCTGCTCGGCAGGCAACTTTAAGGACGCAACCATTTCCCGCCACGACTTTGCGCCTCCATAAACCTCTGGCTTTCCATTTTCCGACTTAAATGAAGGAACTATCCTTCTTTGGCAGGAGATCTTTAAATACTCCCTCAGAGCATATTCACTGACGCTAAATAAATCGCTTAGTTTATTAATTATTTTTCTAGGCGCCTGAGTAGATCCAACAAGAATCCCAGACAAAAGCGCAGCATGAGCCCCCAATCCAACATCCAAGGCAAGCCTTCTTGTTGCAGCCCCTTTATATTTAGAAATCTGCCTCTCAACTTCGGAAATTTCATTTTTAATGAAAAGACCATTTGATATCATCAAAACACCGAACTCTGAAGCCGATCTATTGTTTGCCTTTGCGCTTGCCCGAATCCTTATCGCCAAGGATGGATCAAGCCTAAGCATTACTTGCTCAGTGCCGAGCACACCCCAGTTCTTATTTTCACTAGAGAATTGAGAAATTAGTTTATTTGGGCTTTCATAGAACGATCTTTCATCAAAATTTTCAAATCCAAATTCCGCCAGCTGCCGAGCAACATGTGAGAAAGTTAACTTCTCATGCTCTGCTATTTCCGTCAGCGAATTCTTAAGTTCTGATGGGATTGATATCCCAATGGTCAGTTGTCGACCCTTGGACTTGAATCGCCCTGAATCCAGACTGCTTTCTTCATTAGTTTCGACTGCCGCATACGAACATATTTTTCCCTCGTATGAACGGCCAATTGACTGCTCCCGAATTGTGATTCTCGCGAGCGCTTCTGCGATTTCGAACAGGGCTTCTCGAATTGCATCTCTAGCGGTAGATCCCACCATTTTTTTTGTACCAAGCTCTGGTAGTTCAACCGCACAAAACACACCCCCTCCATCCCGGGGTCCAAGTTGGGCTGTTTCTATAGCAGTAAGGAATAAAGGCGGTAGCCGAGCCAGCAATGCTCTTCCCTCTGCAAGGTCGACAGAGTCATGAGCGGGGGCCATTGATGTTCTCCATGAGATTAAGGGAGGGGCGGTAGCCCCCCCTTGACACAGTGTATGCGTGTATCAATAATGTATCAACTATGAGGGGTGGCCCATGATGGAGACGGACCTCGCGACGGCCGTCAGGGCTGCCGTGGATGCGTGGATACAACTGACTACCGCCAAGGACCAATTGGCGGCATTGGATGCACCCGCCACCCTCAGTGCCAGCCTTGCAACGGCAGCAGAGCAGTTGCTTCGCGACAAAGGCCTTGATCTCGAAGTTGTGCGGGGCCTCGTAATGAAGGTGCCGTACTGCCACCTGCGCCAGGCGTTTAACCCGGCTCAGCTGCCGCACACCCCCACGGACTTCACTCCGGTACCCAATACGCAAGCAACGATAGCCGCAAGGGCGGCGGTGCTCGCAATACACGGCATGCTCAAGCTGGAGACGGTCGCCTATTCCACGGAAAATGGCGGCAACTTGTTCGTGAATCTGGTCCCGCTGCAAGGAGAGGGCCTGATTCCTGAGAAGTCACGGAAAGGCATGCGAGGACATACAGACGGCGTCAGCTTCCCGCTCAGTGGTGAGAAAAACGCCGAATATTCACGCATTGCACCCTCGCCCGAACTTGTGACTCTTGCCGGGCTACGCAACTCCAATGAAGTCCCTACAAGGGTCATTCCACTCGAGAACATACTAAGTTCCCTGCACGCCAGGGACATTGCAGAGCTCAAAAAACCCCAATACTCCATTACGTCTCAAAAGACCTTCGTTCAGGGGATGAAAGCCGTTCTGGGAAAGGAACTAGTAGTAATTGACGAGCCCATCCTGAAAGACGTCGGCTCCAACACACACATTCGATACAGCCACAGCAACGTCGAGCCGACAGAACTCGGGGGAGTGGCTGAACATGCAGCGAAGAATCTAGAAGACGCTTGTAACAAGGTTGCGATATCAGTTGTTGTATTGCCCGGGGACATCTTAGTCATCAACAACAGACTTAGTCTTCATGGCAGAGCGGAAATAGGAGACGTCGTGGGAACCACAGCCCGATGGCTTCTACGCAGTTATGCCCTTGACACGTCAACCCTTGAAGTTAATCAACGGCACAATGGAAATCACCCATCGTATGTGCTGTTCCCTTGACCACCACTAAAAATCCATCGAATTATCGCAGGTGAACCAAAAATTGATCCGAATTGTCTCGACTTAGTTCAGCATCATCTGCCGCAGCGACACTCTTCACCTTTAGCCATCAGGGCTCATCATTCTGCCCCCCTCTGCACCCCCCACACCACCCCCGCCGCCGCCAGCGCGGCAATGAAGAACCCCACCGCAATCGGCAGCACGCTGTCTCCCAGCTGGCTGCCGATCAGCCAGCCCAGGCCGCTGGCCATCAGGGTGGTGAAGAAGCCGATAAAGGACGAGGCGGTGCCGGCCACCGGGCCCATGGGCACCATCGCCAGCGCGTTGAGGTTGGGGGTGATGGCGGCGAACAGGAACAGGGTGGCGGACATGCCCAGCCAGTACACCGCCAGTGGCGGGTTACCGGCGAGGCACAGGAGCAGCAGGACGCCGGTCACCGCCACCAGCAGCCAGAGCGCGGCCATGGCGATGCGCGCGGCGCCGTAGCGCAGCACGAAGCGGGCGTTGAGCACGTTGGCAAAGGCGATCACCGCGGCGATCGCACCGAACACCAGCGGGAAGCGCTCGCCCTGCTGGTAGATGTCCTGGAACACCTGCTGCGAGGTCGCCACGTAGGTCATCAGCAGCGTGAACAGGAAACCCAGCGCGAGGCTGTAGCCCAGGGTCACGCGGGTGTTCAGCACCACGCTCACGCCGTGGACGATGCGCGCCCACAGGCTGCGCCCTGCCCCGCTGACGCTGCCGTGCGTTTCCGGCAGGCGCAGGCCACTCCACAGGGCGAGCACCAGCGCGAAGGCGGCGGTGAACAGGAAGATCGCCGGCCAGTCGCCCACCAGCAGCACGGCCATGCCCAGCGCCGGCGCGAAGATGGGCACGATGATGAACACCAGCATGGCGAAGGACATCACGCGCGCCATGCGGTCGCCCACGAACAGGTCGCGCACCACCGCCGCCGAGATCACGCGCGGCGCGGCGGCGCCGAAGCCCTGCAGGGCGCGCGCCGCGAGCAGCGCCTCGAAGGAATGCGCGACGGTCGCCCACAGCGCACCGGCGATGAAAATGCCGAGGCCAATGAGCAGCATGCGCTTGCGGCCGTAGATGTCCGACAGCGGGCCGTAGAACAGCTGGCCGACGCCGATGCCGACGAGAAACGCGGTGATCACTTCCTGCCGGCGGTTGGGGTCGGTGACGCCGAGTTCGTCGCCCATCACGCCCAGCGCCGGCAGCATCATGTCCAGCGACAGCGCGCCGACGGCCATCATCACGCCGATCAGGGCGAGGAATTCCGGGAACGGGATGCGCAGGCGCTCGTTCATGGCGGCGGTTCCTGCAGCCGTGGTTCCTGCAGCCGTGGTTCCTGCAGCCGTGGTTCCTGCAGCCGTGGTTCCTGCAGCCGTGGTTCCTGCAGCAAGGGATGCCGCGCCAGCAGCAGGATGATTGCCAGCGCCACCACACCGGTCACGGACATCGCCACGAAGGCGACCTGCGCACCGTACACCGGCCAGAGCAGGCCCGCGACCAGCGCGCCGGACGCGCCGCCCACGCCGTAGATGGTCGAGGAAAACAGCGCCTGGCCGCGCCCCTGGCTGGCACCGGTGAACAGCAGGTGCGAGAAGTGGATGGTGGCGGCATGCAGGAAGCCGAAGGTGACGGCATGCAGTGCCTGCGAGAGCAGCAGCGCCGGCAGGAAATCCGGCAGGAAGGCCAGCAGCAGCCAGCGCAGGATCACGCCGGCCGCCGCGCCCGCCAGCACGGGCAAGGCACCGGCACGCTGCAGCAGCCGGTGCATGACGATGAACACCAGCACTTCCGCGATCACGCCCAGCGCCCACAGCCCGCCGATGCCCAGCCGCGTCCAGCCGCGCTGTTCCAGGTAAATGGAGAAGTAGGTGTAGTACGGGCCGTGCGAGAAGTTGATCAGCAGGCAGGCCAGCAGCATCGCCCAGACCACCGGGTGCCGCAGCAGCTGCGCGAACCCGCCGGCCTGGCCGCGGTGCGACGGCGGCGCATCCGTCTCGACCGTGGCGCGCGACACCAGCCACATGGCGATCATCAGCACCAGCATGAACGCCGGCAGCCAGCTGACACTGATCCGGTCGAACACCGCACCCAGCCCGAGCACGGCGAGAATGAAACCGATCGACCCCCACAGGCGTACGCGGCTGTATTCGGCAATGCGCGCGCCCAGGTGATTGAGCGTGATCACCTCGAATTGCGGCAGCACGGCGTTCCAGAAGAAACTGTAGCCGGCCATCACCAGCGCCATGCCGGCAAACGAATCAACGAACCAGACGCCGGAGAAAACGGCAATCGCGGCGAGGTTGCCCAGCTGCACCACCGGCATGCGCCGGCGGCGGTGATCGGCGATCCAGCCCCACAGGTTCGGCGCCACGATGCGCGTGGCCATGGGGATGGCGGTGAGCAGCGCGATTTCCGTGAGCGAGTAGCCGCGGTCCTGCAGGAACAGGCTCCAGAACGGCACCATCGCACCCAGCACGGCGAAGTAGGCGAAGTAGAACCCGCTGAGTTTCCAGTAGGGATAGCCGCGCGCTTCGCTCACGGCTCAGGGCACGCTGCCGGGAATCCTCGGCGTGCGGGAGACCACGTCGCCGCACTGCGCGCGGTGACGCAGGGCGTGGTCGATCAGCACCAGCGCCAGCATGGCTTCGGCGATGGGCGTGGCGCGCACGCCGACGCAGGGATCGTGGCGGCCGGTGGTCACCACTTCTGCCGGCTTGCCGTCGGCGTCGATGGAGCGGCCGGGAATACGGATGCTGGAGGTCGGTTTCAGCGCAATGCTGGCGGTGACGTCCTGGCCGGTGCTGATGCCACCGAGGATGCCGCCGGCGTGGTTGGAGAGGAAACCCTGCGGCGTCATTTCGTCGCGGTGCTGTTCGCCGCGCTGGCCGACCACGGCGAAACCGTCGCCCACTTCCACCGCCTTCACGGCGTTGATGCTCATCAGCGCCTTGGCGATGTCGGCATCGAGGCGGTCGAACACCGGCTCGCCCCAGCCCGGCGGCACGTTGGTCGCCACCACGTTGACGCGCGCACCCACGGACGAACCGTCGCGGCGCAGGTCCTCGATCAGCTGCTCCATTTTCGGCACGGCGGATTTGTCCGGGCAGAAGAACGGGTTGTTGTCGACCTCGTTCCAGTCGAACGACGAAATGCCGATGTCGCCGATCTGCGCCACGTAGCCGCGCACCTCGATGCCGAATTTTTCCTTCAGCCACTTCTTGGCGATGGCACCGGCGGCGACGCGCATCGCCGTCTCGCGCGCGGACGAACGACCGCCGCCGCGGTAATCGCGGAAACCGTATTTCTGCGTGTAGGTGTAGTCGGCGTGACCGGGGCGGAAGGTGCTCGCGATGTTGGCGTAGTCCTTCGATTTCTGGTCCGTGTTCTCGATCAGCAGGCCGATCGGCGTGCCGGTGGTCTTGCCCTCGAACACGCCGGAGAGGATTTTCACCGCGTCGTCTTCACGGCGCTGGGTGGTGAACTTCGAGGTGCCGGGCTTGCGGCGGTCGAGATCGCGCTGCAGGTCGGCCTCGGTGAGTTCCAGCCCCGGCGGGCAGCCGTCGACGATGGCGCCCAGCGCCGGGCCGTGGCTCTCGCCGAAGGTGGTGACCGTGAACAGCTGGCCGAAGGTGTTGCCGGACATGCGCAGGAAATCCCGGGGAAAGTGGAAACGAGGGGCTGCAGGAAGAAGCGGCGATTATACGCGGCGGGCGGCCTCGGCGCGGAACGCGGCCGTGTGGGCACGCACGTCGGCGGCCGCCAGCACGAACACGCCGCCCTCGCCTTCGCCCTCGGGCCAGACGAAAGGCACCTGCGGGAACAGGTCCAGCAGCGCGGCATCGGAGTTGCCGACCTCGCACACCAGCAGGCCGTGATCGGTCAGACGCTCGCCGGCGCCGGCCAGGATGCGCACCACCAGGTCCAGGCCGTCGGCACCGGCGGCCAGCCCCAGCGCCGGCTCGTGCCGGTATTCCGGCGGCAGTGCTGCCATGTCGGCGGCATCCACGTAGGGCGGGTTGGTGACGATCAGGTCGAACCGGCCCGGCACACCGGCGTACAGATCGCCCTCGACCAGCGTGAGCTGCGTTTCCATGCCGTGTCGCACGCGGTTTTCCCGGGCCACGGCCAGGGCATCGGCCGAGAGGTCCGTGGCCGTGATGTCGGCATCGGGGAAGGCAACGCCGCAGGCGATGGCGATGCAGCCGCTGCCGGTGCACAGCTCCAGCACCCGCTGCACGCGGTCTGCGTCCAGCCAGGGCTCGAAACGGTCGGCGATCAGCTCCGCAATCGGCGAGCGGGGAATGAGCACCCGCGAGTCGACCCGGAACGGCAGGCCGGCAAACCAGGCGATGCCGGTGAGGTAGGCCACCGGCACCCGCTCTTCCACCCGCTGCCGGACCAGCTCCGCCACCTGCTCCCGCTCGGCCTGGGTCAGCCGGGCATCGAGAATGCGGGGATCGGCATCGTGCGGCAGTGCCAGCGCGTGCAGCACCAGCGCCAGCGCCTCGTCCCAGGCATCGTCGGTGCCGTGCCCGAGATGCACGCCGGCGCGGTTCATGGCGGTCATGCCCCAGCGCAGGAAGTCCCGCACGGTGGCGAGATCGCGTACGGCGGCGACGGTATCGAGGGTGGCCACGGAAGACTCCGGTTTATCGGCGGGCAAACGCCCGGCATCATAGCCAAGGAGCCCGCGCACGGCACTGTTGCCTGTCCCTTCGCGCCCGCGTCCGACACCGCCATGACCACGAAACCGCAGTCGCCGCCGGATACCGATGCCGCACTGCTCGCCCGCGAGCTGGCCGGCGTGCGGCCGCTGGCCGGCGAACCGCGCGCGCCGACGGCCCGCGAACGTTTCGACCGGGAAATGATCGAGCGTCGCCGGGCCGCCGCCAGCGAGCATCCGGCCGCTGATACGGTCACCGTCGACGGACTCGGCCATGTTGCCGCCGTGGCCGCCGACGCCCGGCTGGAATTCCGGCGCGACGGGCTGCAGCTGCGCCAGTGGCAGAAACTGCGCAAGGGACAGATTCCGTGGCAACTCGGCGTCGATCTGCACGGCACCACCCGCGCCGATGCCCTGCGCGCGGTCGACCGGCTGATCCGGCAGGCACAGGACGAAGGCAGCAACTGCGTGCGCATCGTGCACGGCAAGGGGCTGGGCAGCGGCCCGGACTCGGTCACGCTCAAGGCCGAGGTCAATCACTGGCTGCAGCGCGATGCCCGGGTGCTCGCTTTTTGTTCGGCACCGGCTCACGAGGGCGGTGCCGGCGCCCTGTACGTGCTGCTGCGCCGCGCCGGCGATCGCGGGCATCCGAGAGAACCCTGAGCGCATCGCGGTTTTCCGCCGCCGGTCCCGTACCAGCCCGCCTTGGCGCCGCCGCAAGGATCGCGTAGGGTGGGCTTCCTGTTTCGCGACCGGCACCTCGCGACCTCTACGGAACCCGCATGGACTCCACGCCGAACATGCAAGACGCGTTCGCCAGCATCATCCGCGCCGTCGGCGAGGACCTGACGCGTCCCGGCCTCGGCGAGACGCCGAAACGCGCCGCCAAGGCCTTCGAATTCCTCACCCGCGGTTACCGGCAGTCGCTGACCGACATCGTCAACGACGCCATCTTCCCGTCCGACAACGACCAGATGGTGGTGGTCAGCAACATCGAGCTGTACTCGCTGTGCGAGCACCACATGCTGCCCTTCATCGGCCATGCCCACGTGGCCTACCTGCCGCGCGGCAAGGTGCTGGGCCTGTCCAAGGTGGCACGCATCGTCGACATGTACGCACGCCGCCTGCAGATCCAGGAAAACCTCACCCGGCAGATCGCCGATGCCGTGCAGGATGTCACCGGCGCCCTCGGCGTCGGCGTGATCGTCGAGGCACGCCACATGTGCATGATGATGCGCGGTGTGGAAAAGCAGAACTCGGTGATGAAAACCTCGGTCATGCTCGGCGCCTTCCGCAACAGCGCCCAGACCCGCAACGAATTCCTCGCCCTGCTGGACAGATCATGACTGCATCCCTGCCGCCGCAGGGAAGCGCAAGGGTCTGGCTGGAAGCCGATATCGTCTGCATCGAATTCCCGACCGGCGCGCGGATCACGCGCGAAATGGTCGAGGAAATCTATCGCCAGCGTGTGGCCCTGCTGGAGGCCGCACCGGCACCGCAGAAAGTCCTCGCCTGGGGCACGCGCCTGATACACATGGACTACGCGGCCTCGAAATACACCGCCGGCAAACCGGTGGCCGACATCACCGGCCGCATGGCCATCGTGGTGCAGAACAGCCTGGAACGATCACTCGGCAGCATGTTCATCAACATGTTCCGGCCGGCCTACGCCAGCCGCCTGTTCGACGACCGCGATGCCGCCCTGCGCTGGCTGGCCTCGATGGAGGCCGCGTAATACCGCCTGATTCCCTGCCCGCAAGACGCGGGCCCCATGACCCGGAGTGCCATCCATGACGGATAGCCGGAAACCGCTCGACCAATGCGTGCAGGTGTCGCTGGACGGCGACATCTGCCGGATCGTGTTCATGCCCGGCGTGCAGGTGACCGGCGATCTGGTCGAGCACATCTTTCACCGCCGCATGGCGCTGATGGGCAGCGACACGCAGCACCGGCTGCTGGTGACCGGCTCCCGCCTTGCCGGCCTGGACTACGACGCCTCGCGGCTGGCGGTCAGCCCGCGCATTTCCGCCAACATTGCCGCCTGTGCCGTCGTGACCGTGTCGCCGGCGCTACGGGTGATTGCGGCACCGTTCGTGCTGATGTTCCGCCCCCGCTACCCGATCCGCCTGTTTCCCGATGAAATCTCGGCGCGGGCCTGGCTGGCGGATCCGCCGCTGCCGGAATCCTCTCCGGGTGACCCGCCATGAAAAAACCGCAACGCCGGGAACCGTACGGTTCAACGCCATGACGGCACGCCACCGGCTGCAAACCCGCTGAATACAATTGACGTCCGGCACAGGGACGCGCTGAAATCCGGCGCATGCTGCCCGAGCGCCGGAGCCTAGCCCCGGAAAGGATTCGAAAGCCCGTGAGCCAGCCCCTGCCGAACAACGAAGTGCCCGATCCGCCCCTGGCCCGTGTCTGGGAGGATCGCGGCATCCTGTGCACCGAATACCCTCCCCACGCGCGGGTCGACATCCGCATGGCCCGCTATACCTTCGAGCGCCGCCGGGCCCTGCTGGCGGCGTCCGGCCGGAAGCGGCACCGGATCATGATCAGCGGCAGCCGCGTTGTCTCCTTCGACTACGCGTCCTACCGGTTTTCCGCCGGCAAGGAAGTCAGCGACACCGTCACCGCCGCCGCGCTGGTATGCAGCTCCGCCCTGGAGCGCCACCTGTCCAGCATCTTCATCAACATGTGGCGCCCGGCCTATCCGATCCGCATCTTCGAGTCGAAGGAAGCGGCGCGGGCCTGGCTGGACACCTTCCCCGACGAATGAACCGCGAGCCGACATGCGCTACTGGCTGATGAAGACCGAACCGGACGTGTTTTCCATCGACGACTTCCTGAAGAAGAAAGGTCGCACGGAAGGCTGGAACGGCGTACGCAACTACGAAGCCCGCAACTTCATGCGTGACCTCATGCGGTCCGGCGACCCGGTGATCATCTATCACTCGAATGCCACACCGCCCGGTGCGGCCGGTACCGCGAAGATCGTCGGCACGGCCTATCCGGACCCGGACCAGTTCGATGCCCGCAGCGAGTATTTCGATCCGAAGTCCACCCGGGAAACACCGCGCTGGCTGCAGGTCGATGTGCAGTTCACGGCAAAATTCAAACGCCTGGTGCCGCTGGACGAAATCCGCGCCGAGCCGCGTCTTGCCAAGCTGGTGATGCTGCAGCGGAACCGGTTGTCGATCACACCGCTGACGGCCGCGGAATTCCGTGTGTTCGAGGAACTGGGCAACCGCTGAAGGCAGCTCAGTCGCTGCCGGGCCGGGGCTGCAGCAGCCAGGCCATCGCCAGCAGCAGCAAGGTCACGTCCAGCGCCAGCACCAGCCGGAGACTCGTGTCGAGCGTGCCGGCCTCGGCCAGCAGCACGTTGCCGGCAATGGCCGCCAGCACGAAAACGGCAATCGCCGCCGGCCGGCGCCAGCGACCGTCGCGCACCGCGGTGAAATGCCGGACATCCGCCAGCGAGAACGGCGCACGCGGCTCCTGCGCCTCGACATCGGCCGGCCGCCAGCCGGTGGCGCGGAACCAGATCTGCAGGCGGTCGCGCCAGCGCCCGGACCGGCGGGCATCGCGCAGGATTTCCGCGAACCAGTCGAAATGCGCCGCCACGGCGTTCCAGCGGTGGTACGGCTTGCGCACGCCGTAGACGCAGGCTTCGCCCTCCTCCACCCAGGTGCCGAACAGCTTGTCCCAGATCATCAGCGTGCCGCCGTGGTTGCGGTCCACGTAGCGGTCGTTCACCGCGTGATGCACGCGATGCGCGCTGGGCGTGTTCAGGATGCCCTCGATCAGCGGCACCCGGCCGATCAGCCGCGTGTGTATCCAGAACTGGTAGAACTTGCTGATGGTCAGCAGCGTGATGAACACACCGGCCGGGCAACCGAGCAGCGCCATCGGCAGGTAGATCGGCCAGTGCACGGTGTCCTGGAAGGCACCCTGGCGCAGCGCCGTGGTGAGGTTGTATTCCTCGCTCTGGTGATGCGGCACGTGCACGCCCCAGAGGAAGTTGATCTCGTGCGACCAGCGATGCGCCCAGTAGTACAGGAAATCCAGCACGAAAAAGAACAGCAGCCAGGTCCAGGGCGAATCGGCCGGAAAATCGAACAGCCCCCAGCGCGTTTCCAGCCAGGCGAACAACAGCAGCAGCGCGCCCTTGGTGAACACCTCGACGGTCACCGTCCAGACGCCGCAACCCAGGCTGGTGAGGCTGTCGGCCAGCTGGTACACGTGCAGCCGGCGGCGATGCGCCGTCCAGGCTTCCAGGGCAATCAGCGCGAAGAACACCGGGGTGGCCCAGGTGATCAGGGTGTTGTGGTCGGGCATGGCAATCCGGCACGGAGGGTGTGGCGGCCATTTTCCGCCACGCCTTGACCCGCATCAAACCGGCCCGGTCAGGGAATGTGGTTCGCTTGTCGGTACCCGCAGGCACGCCCCAGGAGTCCGCATGGAACCCGGCAACCACTCCCTGAACAGCGAGTTTCCCGAGCTGAAGGAGCGCATCCACGACCTCAAGACCGGCAACCGGCACTTCGCCCGGCTGTTCGGGGAATACAACGACCTGGACCGGGAAGTGCGCCGGCTGGAGGGTGAAGGCAGCCCGAAAGCCGACGAAACCATGGAAGCCATGAAGCTGCGCCGGCTGCATCTGAAAGACGAGCTGTACCGGATGCTGCGCGCCTGAACGCGACCGTGTAAAAAGAGGGCCGGCCCCGACGCGCCGCCCCCTTCACGGAGACGTTCATGGACATCCGCATTGCCATCACCGGCGCCGCCAGCGGCCTCGGCCGCGAACTGGCCCTGCGCTGGGCCCGCACCGGTGCGCGCGTGGCGCTGGCCGATATCCACCCGGAACGGCTGGCCGACGCCGCGGATGCCGTGCGCCGTGCCGGCGGCACGGCACTGGCGGTGCAGGCCGACGTACGCAACCGTGACGACATCGATGCCCTGGTCGCCGCCTGCGTGCGCGAATGGGGCGGCCTGGACATCTTCGTCAACAACGCCGGCGTGGCCGGTGGCGGCACGTTCGAAAAACTCACCGACGAAGACTGGCAGTGGCTGCTCGACATCAACCTGATGGGCGTGGTGCGCGGCGCGCGCGCGGCCACCGCGCTGTTCAAGCAGCAGGGCAGCGGGCATCTCGTGAACATCGCGTCGATGGCGGGCCTGCTGGCACCGGCCGGCATGTCCAGCTACAACGTCGCCAAGACCGGCGTGGTGTCGCTGTCGGAAACGCTGCACGGCGAACTGGCCCCGTTCGGCATCCGCGTCACCTGCGTCTGCCCTTCCTTCTTCCGCACCAACCTCATGGAATCGCTGCGCACGCCGGATGCGGCCATGCGCAAGAGTTTCGACCGCCTGCTCGATTCCTCGGACATCACGGCTGCCGACATCGCCGACCGGGTGTACCGCGATGTCGGCGCCGGCACGTTCCTGTGCCTGCCGCACACCAGGGCACGCCGCGCCTGGTGGCTCAAGCGGCTGTGGTATTCCCGCTACCTGGACGAGATGGTGAAGATCGGCCGGTCGCTGGCCCGGCGCCGGCCGTGAAGACGGCGCGCGCGCCCGCTCAGGCGGCGTAACGCATCAGCGCGGTCCGGATGGCTTCCGGAATCGCCACCGGCTTCATGGTGGCGCGCTCGACGAACACGTGCACGAAGTGCCCGGCGGCGCGCGGCGCCGATTCGCCGCGCCGGAAAATCGCGATGCCGTAGCGTACCGAGCGGTTGCCCAGGTGCTCGATGCGCACCCCGGCTTCCAGCTCATCCGGATAACTGACACCGGCAAGGTAGCGGCATTGCGATTCCGCCACCACGCCGATGATGCCGGCAGCATGGATGTCCAGCCCGCCTTCACGGATCAGCAGGTGGTTCGCCGCGGAATCGAAATACGAGTAATACACCACGTTGTTCACGTGGCCGTAGATGTCATTGTCGTGCCAGCGCGTGGTGATGTCGACGAAATAGCGGTAGTCGCTGCGCTGCGGAATGTCTGTGTTGGCCATGCGCGGGGCTCAGGCCGGAACCAGACCGCGCGCCACCAGGTAGCGGAGCGTGCTGTCGTGGTTCTTCTTCAGGCTGGCACCGGCCCGCTCGGCGATCATGCGGGCAATCTGGCCACCGATCAGCGGGATGGAGCAGGTCACGTTCAGCTCGATGAGATTGCGGCAGCCGTCGGCGGCCGGGCTCATGCGCATGCTGCCCTGCACTTCCACCGGCACGCCGTCGATCCGGAACCGGTGCACGCCGCGGCGCTCGCTGCCGCCGGTCATGTCCCACTCGATGGTGGTGCGCAGGATATTCTCGTCGCGCACGAAACGCTGGGCAAAGGCCGGCAGGGCCGTTCCCTTGCGCAGCTTCATGTGCTGCTTCACATCGATCACGAACGTGTTGCCGCGCGGGCCAAACTCGACGAACTCGTAGCGGCCGTCGGTGCCGGCGTAGCGTGCTTCGTAGAAATCCTTTTCCGTGAATACCCTGAACATGTCCTCGACCGGCAAGGGATAGCGGTCTTCATGTTGCAACTTCATGCGGGTTTCAGGTCTCGTTGAGTTTCTGCAGGAACTGGATCAGCTGGCCGCGCTGACGCTCGTTGAGCAGCTTGAGCATGGGCAGCAACCGCTTGAGCGTCTGCGGCAGCTGTTCGATGGCGGCCTGGGTATTGCCTTTCTCGATCTGGGCCAGCAGGTCGTCGATACGCACCTGCCCGACCTGCACTTCCGCCTTCTGCGGCGGCACCGGTTTGGACGGCAGCAGCACGTCGGCGCGCGTCTTGCGGATGTCGACATCGCCCAGGATGCGGTTGCCGCCGGCCTTGATGGCGGCATCAAGCACCTGCTGGCATTCCTCCATCGCGCTCATCGCGGTCAGACCCGGATGCGGTTCCGGCGTCAGCACGCCGCCGCTGGCGGCCAGCCGTACCGGCTTGCCGCCGAAGTTGAGCGGATTGGCAGTGATCTCGGCGCGGATGCGGTCGGCCAGACCCTTGGAGCCGTCCGGCTTGCCGGTCGGCAGCGAGATCGCGAAATGGGCCAGGCCGATGCGGGCTGCCGTGTCTTCCTTGCGGATGCGGGTGCGGATGATGCGGGCCACATGCATCATCACCGAATCCGCCACGTCCTTGCCGTGGCTGAGGAACAGCTTCTTGAAGTCGTCGATCTCGATGCGCACGATCGACAGCGGCTGCTGGTGGCGCTTGGCAAACGAGATGTCCTGCTTCAGCCGCTCCATGAAACCGGCCTTGTTGGCCAGCCCGGTCAGCAGGTCGACCGTGCTCTGCTCCTGCAGCTGTTTTTTCACCCGCTGGTACTTGGCATGTGCGCGGGCACGCGCGACCAGATCGGTGGAGTTGAACGGCTTGGTGATGAAATCGGTGGCGCCCAGGTCCAGCGCCTTCTCGCGGGCATCGTCGTCGTTCTCGGCGCCGGTGACGATGATCACCGGCATGGCACTGACGCCGGGATCTTCCGCGGAACGGATCTTCTTCAGCAGACCGTAGCCGTCCAGCCTGGGCATCGACAGGTCGGTGAACACCACCTGGATCTCGGTATCCGTCTCCAGCTGGCGCCAGCCGTCGACGCCGTCCTCGGCGGTGATCACCTCGAACTCGTCGCTCAGCATCTTCAGCGCAGCCTTGCGCATGACCTTGGAATCGTCGACGAGCAGGACACGGGTTTTCTTGGCGCCATTGGCCGTCATGGTTCGCGGCTCCGGTCCCGGTCGGCGGGGTGGATGGATAGGGGCAAAGCGGGCCCGGTGTGACGGGGCCGCCCGTACTATAACAACGCCCGGGGCTGTTCGTGACCGTGTTCACATTGCATCCCGGCGCCACTTTTGTGATCCCGGTCTCATCGGGCCTTTTGCCCCCGTGCTGCAACAGGCGGCCCGGCGTCTGGCAATATGCCGGGCCCGTACCCGATACGACCCCGCACAGCCCCGTCGCACAAGGAGTGTCCCCATGGCCGAGCGTCCCTACGACATCGTTCTTTTCGGAGCCACCGGCTTCACCGGCGGGCTGGTTGCCGCCTGGCTGGCACGGGCCTCGCTGGAGCAGCCGTTCCGCTGGGCCGTGGCCGGGCGCAGCCAGGAAAAGCTGGACGACGTCCTGCGGCAGATCGCCGCCGTGGCACCCGATGCCCGGGTCGATACCCTGCTGGCCGATACCGGCGACCGCGACTCGCTCTCGGCCATGGCCGACAGCACCCGCGTACTGATCACCACGGTCGGCCCGTACCTGCGCTACGGCGCCGACGTGCTGGCCGCCTGCGTCGAGGCCGGCACCCACTACGTCGATCTCACCGGCGAACCGGAGTTCGTCGACCGTTCGCGCGCGATGTACCACGACACGGCGAAAGCCCGCGGCCTGCGCATCATCCACTGCTGCGGTTTCGACAGCATTCCGCACGACCTGGGCGTGCTGTTCACGCTGGATGCCCTGCGGGAAAAGATCGGCGAGGACGCCTTCGCGGCGGCCGACATCGAGGTGAAAGGTTTCGTGGAAGCCGATGCCACGTTTTCCGGCGGCACCTGGAACTCGGCCATCGAACAGTTTTCACGCGCCCGCGAATACCTGAAGAACCGGCCGAAGAGCGGCAACCCCGATGCGCCGAAAACGGTGCGTGCCCTGCCGATGCGGCTCTACCACGAACGCGCACTGCGGCGCTGGGCCTGCCCGCTGCCGACCATCGATCCGCAGGTGGTGCGGCAATCGGCACGGCTGCGCGGCGATTACGGCGCCACGTTTGCCTACGGACACTATCTGCTGTCCGATCACCTGCTGCCGGTACTGGGCGGCATCGTCGGTGTGGGCGCGGTTTTCGCGCTGGCACAGCTGAAGCCCACGGCGGACCTGCTGCGCCGCCTGCGCCCGGGCGGTGAAGGTCCGTCGGCGGAAAAACGCGCGGAAAGCTGGTTCCGCGTGCTGTTCATTGCCCGTGCCGGCAGCCACGAAGTGACCTGCCAGGTGGCCGGCGGCGACCCCGGCTATGACGAGACGGCGAAAATGCTGGCGGAATCGGCGCTGGCGATCGCGCTCGATCCCGACCTGCCGCCGCACGCCGGCGTGATCACGCCGGCTTCGGGCATCGGCCACACACTGATCCGGCGCCTGCAGCGCGCCGGCATGAAATTCGAAGTCCTGCGCTGACGCCCGGTACCGGAAGCCTGCGCTGACGCAGCCGCATCAGCGCAGCCGGTTTTTTCTCAGACGAAATACATCAGCAGCCATTCGGCGATCAGGGCCGGCTTGTCCTCGCCCTCGATCTCGATGGTGTATTCGAATTTCAGCAGCCAATGGCCGGGTTTCTTCTCGTCGGCAGCCAGCAGCTTCGCGCGTGCGCGCACGCGCTTGCCGGTTTTCACCGGCGCCATGAAGCGCAGCTTGTCGAAGCCGTAGTTCATGCCCATCTTCAGGCCCTGCGGCAGGATCATGTCCGCCATCGAGGTCTGCAGGTGCGGCAGCAGCGACACCGTGAGATAGCCGTGCGCGATGGTGCCGCCGAACGGCGTGGCTTTCGCCATTTCCGGGTTGACGTGGATGAACTGGTGATCGAGCGTCGCGTCGGCAAAGGCGTTGATGCGGGCCTGGTCGATCAGGAACCAGTCGGACGTGCCGAGATCCTTGCCCACGTAGGAAGCAAGTTCGGCGGGGGCGACCATTTTCATGGGGACTCCGGGCAGATGCGGGATCGGGATCGGCCCGGCTCGTGACCGGGCGGTCGCATCATAGCGGAAGCCCTTGCCGGGCCAAGTCCCTCACGCGTTCCGCGCCAGGAATTCCCGCAGGGCCTGCGCCACCGCAGGCGCCGTGTCCGGCTCCAGGTGCAGGTGGTGCCCGCCCGGCAGGCAGCGGTACTCCAGCTGCGGCACGGCGGACAGCGCATCCGCGTGGGCCTCGCGCGACGGGAACAGCCCCTGCGCCGCACCCAGCACCAGGGCCGGCGCCCGAACCCCGGACAGCAGGGCTGCCAGCTGTTCGCGGGTGAGCTTCAGCGCCGAAGGCTGGCGCAGGCGCGGATCGGTATGCCAGCGCAGCACGCCGGCGGCATCCGCCGTCAGTGCACGTTCCAGGATCGACACCGAGGCGCCGTCGGACAGCGGCCAGTAACCCTTGCGTCTCGCGACCACGGCAGCCGCCATGTCGGCATAGCCGGCGGATTCACCGGCGCCCTTCTGCCCCGCCGCCACCGCCGCCCGCAGGCTGTCGATGATTTTTTCCGGCGCCGCCGGCTGCGGCGCGAAGCCCTCGATCAGCAACAGCGCACGCACCCGCTCCGGCACCGTGCCGGCGGTGCAGGTCATCACGCCGGCGCCCAGCGAATGCCCGAGCAGCACGGCATCCTGCCAGCCCAGCGCATCCAGTGCGGCCACCACATCCGCCACGTACTCGATGAAAAACTGCATGGTGCCGGCACCCCGGTGCGCAGACCGGCCATGACCCGGGAGATCCAGCGCCACGACATCGCAATCCGGCAACTGCGGCGCCAGCACGGAGAAGGTGGCGGCGTTGTCCAGCCAGCCGTGCGTGGCCAGCACACGGTGCGGCGCACCGGCGTGCCAGCGCAGCGCCGCCAGCGACAGACCACGCGCTGCCAGGCGTATTTCCTGCGGCGTGCTCACGGACGCACCCCGCGCGGCAGTTCCCGCTCCCAGGCGGATATCCGGGTGGCGATCGCCTGCGCCGTTTCCAGCGGGTGTTCCAGCGGGAACAGATGCCCGCCCGGCATCACGCGGTGCTCCATGCGGTGCCGGCGATGCAGGCGCGCCACATGATCCGGCCTGGCGACATCCGAGGTTTCACCGGTGACCAGCAGGCCGGGCACGCGCAGCGGCCGCAGGAAACGGTGCGGATTGCTCGGCGTGGTGCGGAAGCCCGCGAGTTCCACCGGCAGGCGGTAGCGCAGCTGTACGCCCTCCGCACAGGGCTCGGTTCCGGATTCGACATAGGCACGCATGCAGTCCGGATCGAAGTTCGCGAACAGTTTCTTGCGCGACAACTCGGCCAGCGCCGCCTCGCGGGAAGGCCAGACAGTGCGGCGGAACTTGCTCTTGCCGGCCGGCGTCACCGGATCTGCCCGGCCCAGCCATTTGAGCACCTGGAACGGATAGGCCGCGAACCCGTTGATGACCGGCGGATCGAGCATCACGATGGCACGGAAACGTTCCGGCTCGCGATGCGCCGCCATGAACGTCACCATGGCGCCCATGGAGTGACCGATGCCGTACACGGGCCGGTCCGCGCGTTCACGCAGGAAGGCCAGCAGCTCGAGCGCGAGATTGCCCCAGTTGTCGTCGACCGGGAAACGCGGATCGTGCCCGTACATGTCCGGCGCGATGACGTCCGCCACCCCGGACAGTTCGTCGAGGAATTTCCGGTAGGTCCCGGACGGGAAGCCGTTGGCGTGGGAAAAAACGAGCAGCGGTCGGGTCACGGCGACAAGCCCCGGAAACGAACAGGCCGGCAGGATTGCCGGCCTCGTCGCGGGCTGTCAATCGCTCTCAGGCAACCCGGAGTGACAGGTTTGTCACTCCGCGTGCTGGCGGGCCGCCTTCGAGAACTGGTCGTTGCTCAGCTGCCACTCCTCGCCCTTGTAGTAGGCCTCGACCCGCGGGTTCATCACGCGGAACCACAGCGGCGGAATCAGTGCCAGCACCACCATGCCGGCATAGCCGTTGGGCAACTGCGGGCTCTCGTTGAAATGGCGCAGCACCTGGTAGCGGCGCTTCGGGTTGGCGTGATGATCCGAATGGCGCTGCAGGTGGAACAGCAGGATGTTGGTGAACAGGTGGTTCGAATTCCAGGAATGCGCCGGCGTCACGCGCTCGTATTTCCCGTTCTCGAGCCTCCGGCGATGCAGACCGTAATGCTCGATGTAGTTGACGATTTCCAGCAGGGTTGCCGCAAAGAAACTCTGGCCGAGGAAGAACAGCACGCCCAGCCAGCCCCACAGCAGGCCGCTGACGACGGCCAGCAGGGCGCTGATCGAGTACCACCAGATCAGTTCATTGCGCCAGTGGAAGGCCGGCAGGCCCAGGCGTGTCAGGCGCGCCGCCTCCAGTTTCCAGGCCGCCATGAAATTGCGCGTGTAGGCCTGCGGCAGGAACCGGTACAGCGACTGGTTGTAGCGCGAGCTCGATGCGTCTTCCGGCGTCGAGACATGCACGTGATGACCGCGCACGTGCTCCACCTTGAAACCGGCGTAGCACACACTGGCCAGCAGCAGGCCGCCGGCCCACTGCTCAAGGCGCGAGTCCTTGTGGATCAGCTCGTGCGCAACGTTGATGCCGATGATGGCGGCGCAGGCACCGACCGAGACCATCCAGCCGAAGTAACCGACCGGCGACAGCGGCGCCGTCACCATGTACTGCCCGCTCTCGTACAGGGCCCAGTACTGCCAGGGCACCATGGCCAGCGTGAACAGCGGGAATATCCAGAGACGCGACAGCCACTCGACCTGCTCGTCGGACGGATTGGCCGGGTCCTTGCCGAGCAGGGCATCGACCAGCGGCACCACGCCGAAAATGACCAGCAGCGGCCAGAATGCGTAGAGGTCGTGGTATCCGCTGCCGTTGGCGTAGTACATGGCCTGCATCGGCAACAGCCAGACAATGAACACCAGCAGGAAAGCGACGCTCTTGAAAGCGAGCATGGCGTTCGGGCGTACGGACTCGAACATGCAGGACCCCGGTCTGTTTGTTGTTGTGGCCGCAAGGCGGCGGACCTGTGTCCATCCTGGGCCAGGCTTGCCGCCGGCCCAATGTTCCGTACCGCCACCGGGCTGTTGGCCGGCGCCAGCGGCATCCTGGTGCGCACCGGAAACATGCTGTTACCGGCGGCAGTCACTGACTAGAATCGGCGCTCCCCTCTTCCCGCCCGGACTGCTGCCGCATGCGCCTGGTCTGCTTCAACTGCAACAGTCTCCGTACACGCATGCACCAGATGGCCGCCATCGTCCAGCGACACACGCCGGACGTGATCGGCCTGCAGGAGACGAAGGTGGCCGACCCCGAGTTCCCGCTGGCGGACATCGAGGCCCTGGGCTACCACGCGGCCTTCCACGGCCAGAAAGGCCATTACGGCGTGGCGCTGCTGACCCGGGAAAAACCCCTGCGCGTCATGCACGGTCTGCCGGATGACGGCGAGGATGCCCAGCGCCGTCTGATCGGCGTGGAAATTCCCTTCGGAGAGCGCACCCTGACGGTGCTGAACGGCTATTTCCCCCAGGGAGAAAACCGGGAGCACCCGGTGAAGTTTCCCGGCAAGGAAAAATTCTACGCCGGCGTCATCCGATACCTGGACACGCATTTCTCGCCGGAGCAGGCCCTGGTCCTGATGGGTGACTTCAACATCGCGCCACAGGACATCGATATCGGTATCGGCGACAGCAACCGCAAACGCTGGCTGAAGGAAGGGCACTGCAGCTTCCTGCCGGAAGAGCGCGAATGGTTTGCCCGACTGCTGGACTGGGGGCTGGTGGACAGCTGGCGCAGGCTGAATCCCGACCGTGACGACCGCTACAGCTGGTTCGATTACCGCAGCCGCGGTTTCGAGCAGGAACCCCGCCGCGGCCTGCGCATCGACATGATTCTCGCTACGCACGTACTGGCACCCGCCATGCGCGATGCCGGCATCGACTATGACATCCGGGCCATGGACAAACCGTCCGACCATTGCCCGCTCTGGCTCGAGCTTGGCTGACGGCCCTGCACCCCGGGCAAACCATGCCGGCTACCGGTTGTCCTACGCAGGACGGTAATGACTTTCCCCTATAGGATCGGGTTGCTGCGCAAGCCTAACCTGCGGGTATACAAGCCCTGCCTGCTACCTATAATGGCCGCCTGCCGAGCAACCCCCCGCCTCCCATGAACGACGGTATCGACAAAAAGGACGCCATCGAACCGCCGCCGACCATTCTTCTGGTGGATGACACCCCGGAGAATCTGGTCGCGCTGGAAGTTGTGCTGGAAGACCTGGACTGCACCCTGATCAAGGCCGGATCCGGCCAGCAGGCGCTGGGCATCCTGCTGAAAAAGGATGTCTCCCTCGTCCTGCTCGACGTGCAGATGCCGGAAATGGACGGCTTCGAAGTGGCCGCCCTGATGCGCAACAATCCCAAGACGAAAAACATTCCCATCATCTTCGTCACCGCCATCAGCAAGGAACAGAAATACGTGCACCAGGGTTACAAGGCCGGTGCCGTCGATTACCTGTTCAAGCCGATCGAGCCGATCATCCTCAAGGGCAAGGTCAATTTCTTCCTGGAACTGGATCGCCAGAAGCGCCGACTTGAATCCAAGCTGGCGGCGGCCCGCGCCTCGGAAAAAGCCTGGCTGGACACCCTCAGCAAGGGCAGCTGATTTCCGTTCTGCCTGCCTATAATCGGGCCTGGTCCCGACAAGGAGGCACCCGTGGCAGAACTCCCGGAAATTCCCGGCTACCGCCTGAAGAAGTTGCTGGGTCGTGGCGGCATGGCCACCGTCTTTCTCGCTGAACCCGCCGCCGGCGGCCCGAAAGTCGCCATCAAGGTCCTGCAGCCGCAGAACGACCCGGGCTGGTCGCAACGCTTCCTGCGCGAGGCCGAGATACTGGCCCGGCTCCAGCACCCCAACATCGTGCGGGTACTGGCCACAGGCCAGAACAAGGGCGATCACTACATCGTCATGGAATACCTCGACCATGGCGATCTCACCACCTGGATCAAGCAGGGCCTGCAACCGCAGGATGCACTGCGCCTGCTGCGCTCGCTGGCACTGGCGCTCGACCACGCGCACAGCCACGGCTGCATTCACCGGGACGTGAAGCCGGACAACATCCTGTTCCGCGCCGACGGTTCCCCGGTGCTGACGGACTTCGGGGTGGCCAGGCAACGCGCCGTCGACAACCGGCTGACCCAGATCGGCCTCGCCGTCGGCACACCCCGCTACATGAGCCCGGAGCAACACCGCGGCAGCGAAGTGGACGGTCGCACCGACCTGTACTCGCTGGGCGTGATTCTCCACGAAATGCTGACCCGGCAAGTGCCCTACGACGGCCCCGATTCCATGGCCATCGGCATCCGGCATTTGCAGGATCCGGTTCCCCAGCTGCCGCCGGCGCTGGCCCGCTACCAGCGACTGCTGGACGCACTGCTGGCCAAGGATCCGAAAGAGCGCCCGAAAAGCGGCAAGACCGTGGCCGCCATGATCGAGGATCTGCTGAGCCAGCAGACCACCAACGTCAAGCAGGATCAGCTGCTGGCGGAGCTGCACCGGCGCGGCATCGTCGTCAAGGAATCGGAAACCAGGACCGGGTTCATGAAAAAGGCCTGCGATATCGAGCTGGCCGTGCTCGCCGATGATTACGAAGCCCTGCAGAAACACTGGAATGCAGCCCTGGGCACGCTGCTCGAGTGGTATCGCGACACCGGGAAAAACGCCCGGACTGTCCGGATGCAGATGTACGTGCATCCATGGATCCTTGCCCGCGCGCAGGATGTCGCCAACCGCTTCCTGGCCGTGGAAGAGTACAAGTTCCTGGAAGCCCTGGGCGTCAACATCCGCATCCACGACACGGACGGCCTGCTGCAGCAGGAAATCGCGATAGAAGGCCAGAAAAAGAAATAGGAAATCCGCCGCAAAAAGAAAGGGCGCCAGCGGCGCCCTTTCTTTTTTTATCGTCTGGTCAGATCGCGCTGACCTGCAGCAGTTTCGGGTTGATGCCGAAATCGCCGGACTTCAGACAGCGGGCGATCGAGAGCGGCTTGCCGGTGCTGTCGTGATTCACTTCCATCAGGTCAACCACTTCCGCACGCGGCAGCAGGTTCTGCTCGTGGTCAGCCACCAGCATGACCACCGGACGCAGACGGCGCGACGTGTTCTGCGAGATCACCACGCCGACTTCCTGGGTGCTCAGCTGAACCAGGGTTCCGGTCGGATACACACCAACCGCCTGGATGAACTGCTCGATCAGCTGGCCCTGGAACAGCTTGTCGCGCGATTCGTACAGCATGGAGACCGCTTCCGTCGAGGAGCGGGCTTCTGCGTAGGGGCGCGGGCTGGTGATTGCATCGTAGGTGTCGACGATACCGGCAATGCGCGAGAGCAGCGGAATGTCGGTTCCGGACAGGCCGTACGGATAGCCGGTGCCGTCGAAGCGCTCGTGGTGGAACTGCACCACCGAGACAACCGACTCACTGATACCCGGGCACTGGCGCAGGATATCCACGCCATGCTCGACGTGCTTGCGAACCTGTGCGAACTCTTCCTCGGTCAGCTTGCCGGCCTTCATCAGCAGGCTGCGCGGAATTTTCGTCTTGCCGACTTCGGACAGCAGCACGCCCAGGGCGAGGTCTTCAAGGATGTCGCGCGGCATGCCCAGATGGCGGCCGAAGACCAGGGCCCATACCGACGACCGCAGGGAGTGTGCGTAGGAATAGGAATCGGCATCGCGGACGCGCGACAGCCAGACAAAAGCGTCAGGGTTGCGGGAGATGCTGTTGACCATCAACCCGGCAACCTTCTTCACCACCAGGAAGTTGAGATCCTTGCCGCCACGCACGTCGTTCAGGACCTGCACGATGGCGCGGGCGATTTCCTGGTGAACCGTGGCGGCGACAGCGACTTCCTTCTGCAGCGGCTGGGTGACCGGATAGGCCACCGGATCGAATTTGCGCAGACGTGCAGCCGGATTGACGATGCCTGCAGCATTGCGTTTGACGCCACGGGAAACCACCGGTGCCGGGTCGAAGGAAACCTGGATGCGGCTCAGGCTGCGGTCGATGTAGACATGACGGCAGAAGCGACGCAGCTGTTCGATATCGGTCTGCGTTGCGATGTGGAAACCCTGGATCGGAAACGGTGTCTCCACCCAGGGACGGTCCAGCGCGGCAACGTACATGCCGATCGCCAGATCGAGTGTGGTGACTTTTTCCTGTTTGACGGCCATGGCGTAGACAAACCTGTTCAGGTTGAGGGTAGCCGGTGCAGGTGACGCTTATGGTCAGTTGCTGCCGGCTCCGGTAACAGTGGAGCTGTTATACATCAGCCTTAAGGCCCATCCAGCGGTAGCAATTCACACTTTCTTCTGAACCGATCCGGAGACCGACGAACGGTATACTTTCCTTGCTAGGCAACGAGTTAGCACTCATGTCCTTGACCGATCGGTCAAAGTAGCCTCAGGAATCTTCCTGAACCCATTCTACATATCTAATGAATTAGTATTAGACAAATATTGTCACCCCCAGCCTTCCGGAAGACCCGAAATGCATATCGAACTGGCCCGCCTGATTGCGCGCAGCACCGATAGTTCTCTTATGTTTCAAGAGGTTATGAGCACAATCCGGCGTCATTACGAATGCACGCCAGTCGCATTCAGCGTCGGTGAATCCACCCCGTCTCCGGTCCGCAATCCGGCCGGCACCAATGCCGCCTCCAGCCAGTTGCTGGCTTTCGGCAAGCGTCTGGGCCTGGACGAACAGACCCTGCTGGGCCTCTATGCCGAGCACTACCGGGACGTACTGGCCGATCCGGCCGGCAGCAACCACGCCAACATCCGGGCCTTCATGACCGGCGGCTGGGCCGGGGTCAGCCTACCGGCCGACCCGCTCCGGCTGCGCGGGCCGGGCTGAGCCCATCAGCGCTCCAGCACGGCCATGGTGAGCCGGGACAGGCAGACCAGCTTGCCGGCTTCATCCTCGATGCGGATTTCCCAGACCTGGGTGGTACGCCCCAGGTGAACCGGACGTGCCGTGCCCGTCACCACGCCGCTGCGCACGGCACGGATGTGATTGGCGTTGATATCGAGGCCGACGCAGTACTGCTTCGAGGCATCCACGCACAGGTTGGCTGCCAGGCTGCCCAGTGATTCCGCCAGTACCACGGATGCGCCACCGTGCAGGATTCCCATGGGCTGGTGGGTGCGCCGGTCCACGGGCATGGTGCCGCGCACAAAGTCATCACCGAATTCCGTGATGCGGATCCCCAGCACACTGGCGATGGTGTGTTCCTGCATCTGCGACACCGCCACCGTGTCGGGGCGTATTTTCCAGATCGTCATGCCGAACGCTCCCGTGCAGTGGTCAGTCGAGCATCGTCCGGATGCGCATGGCACCCGGCATCGGAAAATCACCCGCCAGAACCACACCCCCCGCCGTCCGCACACCACGGGCCTGGCGCAGGTCGTCGTCGACCAGCAGGGCAATCAGGCTGCCGATCAGGGGCATGTGTGTGACGGCCACCAGCGTTCTCCCGGGCTGGCATGCCTGCGCAAGATTCAGGACGGCCTGACGCGGGTTGTCGTCCGGCGTGATGCCGCGCAGCTCGCGCACCGGCCCGGATCCGAGCACCGTCGCAATGATGTCTGCCGTGGTGCGTGCACGGACATAGGGACTGGAAACCACGAACGGTGACGGCAGGCCCAGCGTTGCCAGTCGCTGGCCGCTGGCACGTGCTTCATCCGTGCCGCGCGCGGTCAATGGCCGCAATTCGTCACGCGGCGCATCACGCTCGGCCTCGCCGTGACGGATCAGCACCAGCTCCATGTCAGTGACCGGCCGGCAAACCGGAGGTGAATTCGAAATCGCTGTTCTGGTCGCCGCTCATCAGGCGCTTGATGATGGTCGGCAGCGGCTGGTTCTCGAACAGGATGTCGTAAAGGCCTGTCACCAGCGGCATGTACACACCCAGTTCGTCGGCCTTGTGCTTGACCAGCTTCAGCGTGTTCACGCCTTCCGCGGTCTGCCCGATCGCCTTCGCGGCTTCTTCGACGGATGCACCCTGCCCGATACGGAATCCCATCTGGTAGTTGCGGCTCAGCGGCGATGAGCAGGTCACCACCAGATCACCCACACCGGCCAGACCGAGGAAGGTCAGCGGATTGCCGCCCATGCGCTCGGCAAAGCGGCTCATCTCCGCAAGACTGCGCGTGATCAGCATCGCCTTGGTGTTCTGGCCCATGCCCAGCGCATCCGCCATGCCGGTGGTAATGGCGTAGATGTTCTTCAGCGCACCGGCCAGCTCGACACCGAAGATGTCCTGGTTGGCATAGACGCGGAAATACGAACAGGACAGGGTCTGCTGGACCAGCTCACGCACCTCGCTCCGGGTACTGGCAATGAGCGAGCCGGTCAGCATCCGGCCGGCAATTTCCTTGGCCAGGTTCGGGCCACTCAGGACACCGATCAGCTCACTCCCGGTTTCCTGCGCCATCAACTGGCTCATCAGCAGGAAGCCGTCAGGCCAGATGCCCTTGGTGCAGCTGACCAGGACCGTGCCCGGCTGCAGGTGTGGCTTCATGTCGCGCAGGACATCCCGGAACGCCCGGCTGGGAACCGCCACGAACACCAGCCTGGAGTCCGCAATCGCAGCCGGCATGTCCGTCGTGGGTTCCAGCGCAGGATTCAGGTGAAACCCGGGCAGGTAACGACTGTTCACACCTGTACTCCGGATCTCGGCAACCGCCGCCGCGTCGCGCAGACACAAGCGAACCCGGTGTCCGTTGTCGGCCAGGATGTTGGCGATGGCGGTACCGAAGCTGCCGCCGCCGATGACTGCTGTGCTGTGACCCACTCCTGCCCCCGGAAAATGCGCATGGGAACGGCACGACACCGCCCTCAAGATGGCCCGGGATCATAACCGGCCATCACCGGCATCGCCCACGTTCGTCGGACCGGGCCGGACGTGTTTCCCGGTTTTACAGAAACGCAACGAAAGGCACCGGGGCCGGTGCTAGGCTCGGGAAACCGGTACATCGGAGGTGACTCCGCCAACCCGGCGGCCGCTCATCCGGAGGACACCTGTCATGCGATATCCACAGATTCTCGTCGTCTGCGCCCTGACCGTACCCGGTCTGGCCGGGGCCGAAGTCGTCGAGCTCGACGGCGAAGGCCTGGTGGATGCCTACGTGCAGGGAATCTCCATTGGCCAGGTGGTGACCGACAAGAAATTCGACAGCGACGACCAGGAGCAGCGCGATGCCGCTGCCGAGCGTCAGGGACTGCAGGGCAAGAACGGCTCTGAAATTGCCGTTTCCAATGCCGACGCCCTGATGGACCAGCGCCCGCGCCTGGGCGAGCTGGTACCGGAAACCCTGGCCGCCATCCACGACGAGGACGTCCGTGATCTTGCCGAAGACGCCCTGGTGCACACGCAGATCGTCCGCCAGGACGGGCTGAGCGATCGTCTGGCTGTGAATTTCGACAAGCTCGGCGATTTCAATATCGGCACGCCGGGTGCGCCGGATGCCAGCGCCCTGCGCGGCACGCTGATGGAACTGCTGCCCAGCACCACGGGTTACCAGTTCGAGTTCATGAAGGACCGCTGATCCGCGGTCCTTCCGGCGACTCCGCCATCGCTTCCGTGCCTGCGGGCACGATCCCCTACTGACTGGCGAAATCGATGGAGCGCAGCTGGTCGGCCGGCACGTTGTAGTCGACCTTGCCGCCGCCCACCATCGTTTCGATCACCAGACGATCCTTGTTGAGCCCGCGGAAAATACCGAAAGTGGTTTTTCCGTCACTCGCAACGACCTTCACCGAGCGGTTCATGTACGGCGTCAGGTTCCGGTCGCCGATGATCACCGGCGCGACCGCCGCGGCCGCCACGGCTGCAGAGGCCGCCGCCGGTTTCGCTGACGCCGGGGCCACGCCCGGCATCCGGATGACTTCGCCGCTGTTGAGACGTATGCGGGCCAGTTCGGAAGCCGAGACCGTGTACTCGATCACGCCGCTCGCGCGCATGGTCTCCACGATCAGACGCTCCTTGCGCAAGCCGCGCAGCACGCCCTGCTCCCGGCGACCGTCGCGCAGTTCGACCACCGCGCCCTGCCCCGTATAGGCATCCAGCTGTTCGAAAGCCACTTCGCGTTCCGGTGGCGGCTTGCGCACCACCGGCGCGGCCGGCACCCGTTCGACCGGCCGCTGCTGCTGCACCAGGCCCTCCGGCGGCAACACGCTGTAGACATCCTTGAACCCGGCAGCCGCTGTTGCCGCCGCCGATTCCGGTTGCAGCACGTTCCACCCGAACTCGTTCTTCGCAACCTTGATGACATGATGGCCGACACGGCCGTCCTTCAGGGTGACATCGGCATACGTTCCGCCGAGGCCCTCCAGCGGATCCAGCACCAGATTGTTGAAGGTGATGTTGTCGATGTCGCCTTCGTTGTAACGCGAACGCAGATACTCCTCGGCAATGAAGCGAAGCGTATCGTCGTGATCGAAATGACGGTCAACCTCGTCCCCGACGTAGCGCAGGTGGCTGGTATTGACCAGGATGTCGCCGCCGACATAACTCTCCCAGCGATCCGGGAGCATGACCTGGATGTAGCCGGACAGCTTGTTGCGCAGCAGGGGCGCCAGCTCCAGCTCCAGGCGATAGCCGCCGCGGAATATTTCCGTCACCGGATTGCCGTCCTCGTCGCGCCAGGTCATGTAGACCTCCGGCACATCGCCGGCACCCGGCGCGATGGCCCGCTTGACGTGTGCAGACGGATCGAGCCCGCCCTCGCCGAAATGCACGGCCAGCTCCCGCTCCGGCAGGAAACCCTGCCCCTGGGTCAGGCGCAACGTGCCGTCGATCAGCTCGACACGGTCCGGACGGAAAGGCTCGCCGTGCAGGCGCCCCGCCACCGGGCTGCCGGGGCCGCGACGTACCAGCAGCTGCAGGGCACGCTCGGAATCGACGAAGCCGCTGTCCTGCTTCAGCTGCGATGTCAGCAGGAAGCTCCCGCGGTCATCGACCAGACCTTCCGGATGCCCGGACTGGACAATCATCATCAACGCACCGGCCACCGTCATGGCCAGTCCCGCGCTCTGCAACAGACCGGCGATCCGGAGGTCATCCCAGTGACGCCGGTAGTACAGGGGCACGACAAAAGGGAACACCAGCGAGCCTGCGACCCAGCGCGGGTCGTGACGCGCCGCATGCGAGAGATACATGGCAGCGCCGCTCGCGAACAGGGACAGCCCCACCAGCAACAGGAATGTACTCATCAACCGGCTCCTTCCGCTGCCCGTTGGGCATCCGGGTCCGCCAGCAGGAAATGCGCCCGGGCCTGGGTAATCGGCAGTGACCGGTCTTCCTGCCAGCACGTGATCATGACATTGGCCACACGACGGCCCTGACGGGTAACGGTACACGAGGCCCAGCAGTCCCGGTAGTGACCGGCACGGAGGTAGTCGATGGACAGGTCGATGGTCTTCGGCATGCGCGGCTGGTTCATGGTGGCCAGCAGATGTATCAACGCCGCGTGCTCCATGAAACCGCCGATGGCACCGCCATGCAGGGCCGGCAGGGTCGGATTGCCGATGTTCTCCGCCTTGGCCGGCAGGCAGAACAACAGATCGCCGTCCTCCTCGACGCTGCAGCGCATGCCGAGGAACTGCGCATACGGGATCGCCGACACCAGGCGATCGAAATTGCCGGCAGCGCGACACTCCGCCACCACATCGGCCAGTCGACTGCTGGTATCGCTCATGACTTCAGCATGCTCCGCTTGAGACCCAGACGCATGTAGGTGGCCACAAAGGTCGACACCGGATCATCTTTCGATGCCTGGTACGCGCAGCCGCGCACGAATGCCACCTGCGAGGTCATGCGGTAGCACTCCGCAAACGCCAGGAAATCGATACCCGGCTCCGGGCGACGCAGATGATCGATACGCAGATCGAGCGTGGGCGTGATGTCATAGTCCGGGAACAACCGGCAGGCGGCGGCCAGACCACCGGTCTGGTCCAGCAACGCGAGTATCGCGCCGCCGTGCACGACACCGTTCCAGGGATTGCCGACAATGGCGGGACTGTGCAGCAGACGCAGGGTGACGCCACCGGGGGCGGCATCCTCGAAGCGTATGCCCAGTTCGACGCTGTGGCGCACGGTGCCCAGCGCCAGCTCGCAGAGTTTGCGCAAACGGGCACGGGATTCTTCACTGCTGACGTCGGCCATGATCCGGACTGCACGGGTTTCGGCGGCAAGCTGCGTTTCTATTACAATCCCCGTTCACCCCGCAAGCACGGCGCCGCGACGGACCAGACCGATGAACCAGCCATCCGGCCCGCGCCAGGACCTCCGCCGGGGCGTCGTCTACGCCGTGCTGACCAGCCTGGTCGGCTCCACCGCCGCTGCCGCCGCCAAGTTTCTCGGCGCACGCGTGTCGCCCTACACCATCGTGTTTGCCCAGTATCTGGTTAGCGTGGTGGTGCTGCTTCCCTGGCTCCTGAGACACGGCACCGGCGCGCTGGCAACACCGCGGTTTGCCCTGCATTTCTGGCGCAGCATCGCCGGCTGGATCGGGTTCATGGCCTATTACGTGGCGCTGGCGCATGTGCCGCTGGTCGATGCCTCGCTGTTGCGCAGTGCGGCCCCGCTCTGGGTGCCGCTGGTGCTGTTCCTGTGGCTGGGCGTACGCCTGCCCGCTGCACGCTGGCTGGCCATCGGCATCGGTTTTGCCGGCGTGCTGCTGATCCTGCATCCCGACACGGAAGGCATCAGCGTCTGGCACATCATCGGCAGTCTTGCCGGCATCGGTCTGGCTGTATCCATGGCCACCACCCGGCAACTGGCCATGAGCGAGGCGCCCCAGGCCATCATCTTCTGGTATTTCTTCATCGCGGCCATCGCCACACTGCCCTTTGCCGCCGCGACCTGGGCTCCGGTCAGCACCGGCGATGCGCTGGTGCTGCTGTTCGTCGGTGTTTCGATCTATATCACCATGGCGCTCTACACCGCGGCCTACACCTGGGCGAAATCCAGCGTGATATCGCCGCTGAGTTTTCTCGGCGTGGTGTTTGCCGGCGGCATCGGCTTCCTGTTCTGGCAGGAAGTGCCCGGCTGGATGACGCTGGCGGGCATTGCCCTGGTGATCGGCGGTGGCGTCTACGCGGTCTGGCTGGAGTCGCGCGGCACCACCGACGAGCAATAGCAGACGGAACGGCCTGAGTTCATTCCGGCCGGAACACGTTCTTTCCGTTCTCGTGTGTCACCTTGCCGTGCCGACCCACACCTTCTTTCTGCATCAGCTCTGCCAGTACGGACGCATCGTTCGGCGTATGCGCAAAGAAGCGCGTACCGTCGCCAAGGCGACCTGCCACGATGCCCGTCATCGGGCCCGCAGGACCGTGGTTCACCGTGTAGGTCTCGATGCGTGCAGGCCCGCTGGCGATCTCGGTCAGTCGCACCTTCGGCAGGGCATCGATGTCTTTCTGGTACGACGCCGGCAGTACCCGCTGCCACTGCGCGTGGCGCGGCTCCGTCGAATAGATACCGACCGCGTGTTTGGTCACGTGCCAGCCATTGGCGTTGAGCAGCCCGTGCGTACCCGGATTGGTACGCAACCGGCCGATCATCTCTGCGATGGAATGCATCACATAGTTGTTGCCGGGGCCACCGAAGTACGGCAGGCCACCGGTCAGGGTCAGTCCGCGCGCATCGTTGACGGCAATGCCCAGCTCCCGGCAGGCAATCTGCACCGCGGACGGAAAGCATGAATAGATGTCGAAGTGCGCCATGTCACCGATTCCGAGGCCGGCCATGCGCAAGGCCTCCTCACCGCACCGGCGCAAGGCCGGCGACGAGGTGAAATCGGCGCGTTCGCTCAACCACCAGTGGTCGTATGCCTGGGCGCAGCCGTTCAGGAACACCCAGCGCGAGCGGTCGATACCCAGTTTTTTCGCCGTTCCGGCCGACATCATCAGCACGGAGGCCGCCATGTCGACCTGGATGATCGCATTCATGTACTTCGTGTACGGAAAGCTGATCATGCGGTTCTGCGGCGATGGCGTGGCAATCTCTTCCGCAGTGCGCGCCACCGGGAACCAGGCATGCGGATTTCCGGCGGCCACGGCACTGAAAGGTGCGAACAGCTCACCCAGGAACTTCCGGTGTTCCTCAATGGAGCGACCAGACTGCGCCCGCAGCGCATTCTCGAACAGCGGGTAGGTGTTGATCGGCAGGAACAATCCGTACAGGTTCTCGTGTTCGGTACTGCCCGGCCTGTTGCTGCCGATCTCCAGCGGATCGCTGTCGGCATCGCGCTGCCAGTCCGGCTTGAAACCGGACTTGATGCCGCCCAGCAGGGTTGCCAGGTTTTCCGAACCGGCCAGCAGCACCACATCGCTGCTGCCGTCCGCGATGCGCTGTGCCATCTCGTTGACCAGATACTGCGGCGAATCGCCGCCGGATCCGCAATAGAAACCGGCACGCAGGGTCGCGCCCAGCTCCTGCGCCACGCTGGCAGGCATGTTGCGGTAACGGCCGATGCCGATACCGCGTATGTCGGTGGAATCCACGGCCAGACGGGTATTGGCGATGGTATCGACCTTCGCCAGCAGCATGCCCTCGTCCAGTCCGGTGTCGCGCGCGGCACGTCGCGCCGTTTCCACGATCATCGCCAGCGGTGTCGGCGCCTGCTGCGGAGGCAGCTTGCTGGTCATCTGGCCGGCGCCCACCAGCACCGGCGTGTTGTCAGCCACATTCATGCGTTCAACGCCCCTCGAAGTTCGGCTTGCGTTTTTCCTTGAATGCGCGCGGCCCTTCACGGGCATCACGCGAGATGAAGATCGGCGCGCCCAGGATCTTCTCCTGCTGGAGACCGTCCTTCTCGGTCAGACCGATGCAGGCCCGCACCGAACGACGCACCTCGCGCACGGCCAGCGGCCCGTTCGCGGCAATGCGCTCGGCAATGGCCATTGCCTTCGGCAGCACCTGGTCGGCCGGCAGCACGTAGTTCACCAGGCCCAGCTCGTACGCACGCTTCGCGTCGATGAGCTCGCCGGTCAGCAGGATCTCCATCGCCACCGCATAGGGAATCTGTCGCGGCAAGCGCACGGTCGAGCCGCCGACCGGGAACAGTCCCCACTTCACTTCCTGCAGGCCGAAACGCGCGTGTTCAGCGCAAACACGGATATCCGTGCCCTGCAGCATTTCCATGCCACCGGCGATGGCATCGCCGTTCACCGCGGCGATCACCGGCTTCACCGTGTCGAAATCGCGCAACAGGGTGCGGTCCAGCGCAAAGATGTCTCCCATCAGGCGCTTGTCCCACTCGTCTTCCGCGGTACGGCCGCCGTTGAACAGCGTCACCATGCGGCCGAGATCCGCGCCGGCACAGAACGTGCTGGCGCCGCTGCCGGTCACCACGATCACGCGCACATCCGGATCGTCGCGCAGCTCCGCCCAGGCATCGGCCAGGCGCAGGGCGATTTCCGGATCGATGGCGTTGTGCGCCTCGGGGCGGTTCAACGTGACCCGCGCGACATGGCCGTCGCGCTCCAGCAGGACTTTCGACATGGCAGCTCCGCGCGTGTTGCAACCGGAATCGGGGTCGCGACTATCGGGTCACGAACAACATCAGCGCAAGGTGACAAGTCCCAGCACGATGTCTACCAGCTCCCCGACCGGCATCGGGCCCTTCGGATCGAACCAGGTATTGCTCCAGGAGATCGCGCCGGTGAGCAGCCGGCGCAGCACAAACGGATCGACATTCACCAGTCCGTCACGCTGCGCATCGCGCAGCACCGCCAGCCAGATGTCCTCGTAGACCGCACGCAACACCAGCACTTCCTGCTGGTTGGCCGGCGAAAGTCCGTCCCAGCAATGCACCAGCACCGCCATCGCCTCGCGGGTATCGCCAACGATGGACTGCAGCTCGCAGTCGATCAGCGCGCGCAGCCTGGCGCGCGTGTCGGCGCCGCCATCCACCGCAGCACGCAGGCGTTCGGTGTTGAAACGGATGACGTCGATCATCACCGCCTTGAGGATTTCTTCCTTGCTGCTGAAGTGATGGAACAGGCTGCCGGACTGGATGCCGGTCAGCGCGGCGATGTCCCGCACCGTGGTGCGCTCGTAGCCCTTTTCCCGGAACAGGTGTGCCGCCGCGGACAGCAGCTTGCCGCGTGGCGTGTCGTCCATGCCGTTGACGCGGGGCGAACGCCGGCGGGAGGTCCTGGCAGGTGTGACCATGATTCGCGGATTCCTCGTACGGGGGTGCCCGGACCGGTCCCGGGCCGTCCGGTCCGGCCGTTGCCAGACCAAGCGCTTGCTTGGTAGTGTAGCCGCGCCCCGGCCGGCTGCCTAGCCGGCCTCCCCTTCCCCCGGGAATGACAACCATGCGAGAAACCCCTGTCCGCATCGGCTGCGCCGCCGCCTTCTGGGGCGACACCAATGCGGCCGCCTTCCAGCTGGTCCGCCAGGAACAGCTCGATTACCTCGTGTCCGATTACCTCGCCGAAGTCACCATGTCGATCATGGCCGGCGCCCGCATGAAGGACCCGAACGCCGGCTACGCCACCGACTTCGTCACCGAAGTGATCGCGCCGCTGGCGAAGGACATCGCGGAAAAACGCGTGAAGGTCATCGCCAATGCCGGCGGCGTGAACCCGCAGGCCTGCCGCGAGGCCCTGAAAAAGGCGCTGGCCGCTGCCGGCGTCGACCTGAAAGTGGCGCTGGTGCTGGGCGACGATCTGCAGGCGCGCCGCGCGGAACTGCCCGCCGACATCCGCGAGCTCGACGGCGACAGGCCGCTGCCCGGCTTCACGGTCAGCATGAACGCCTACCTCGGTGCGCAGCCGATTGCCGATGCGCTGGCCCGCGGTGCCGACATCGTCGTGACCGGTCGTGTTGCCGACAGCGCCATGGTGCTGGCCCCCCTGCTGCACGAATTCGGCTGGACGCTGTCCGACTACGACAAGCTCGCGCAGGGTTCGCTGGCCGGGCACATCATCGAGTGCGGCGCCCAGTGCACCGGCGGCAATTTCACCGACTGGGAATCCGTGCCCGGCTACGAGGACATGGGCTTCCCGATCGTCGAATGCCGCGCCGACGGCAGCTTCGTCGTCACCAAACCGGAAAACACCGGCGGCCTGGTCACGCCGTTCACGGTCGGCGAACAGCTGCTGTATGAAATCGGCGACCCGCGCGCCTACATCCTGCCCGACGTGGTCTGCGACTTCACCCGGGTGAAACTCGTGCAGGACGGCAAGGACCGCGTGCGTGTCACCGGCGCAAAGGGTTTGCCGCCGACATCCTCCTACAAGGTGTCCGCCACCTGGCCGGACGGCAACCGCATCACCGCCAGCTTCCTGATCGGCGGCATCGACGCCGCGAAGAAGGGCCAGCGTGTGGCGGAAGCGATCCTGTCCCGCGTGCAACGCCTGCTCGGCGAACGCGGCGTGGCGCCGTTCCGCGAAACCAGCATCGAGGTGCTGGGCAACGAAGCCACTTATGGCGCCAACGCCCGCATGCTGAACCCGCGCGAGGTGGTGGTGAAGATCGCCTGCGTGCACAACGACAAGAACGCGCTGCGCCTGTTCGGCCGGGAGATTGCCCAGGCGGCCACCGGCATGGCGCCGGGTTTGTCCGGCATCGTCGGTGGCCGGCCCAAGGACAATCCGCGCATCCGCCTGTTCTCCTGCCTGGTGCCGAAATCGCTGATCACGCCAACCGTCGACATGGATGGCGAAGCCACGACGAGCCAGGTACCGGTTGACGGCGGATTTTCGCCGTCCATGGTGGCCGCGCCGGCAACCGGTGAAACCAAAACCGGCACCGTGACCGTACCGCTGGTGAAGCTCGCCGTCGCGCGCAGCGGCGACAAGGGCAATCACTCGAACATCGGCGTGATGGCGCGGAAACCGGAATTCGTTCCGTACATCCGCGCCGCGCTGACGGATGCCGCGGTTGCCGAATACATGAAGCACACGCTCGACCCGCAGACCGGCCGCGTCACCCGCTGGGAACTGCCGGGCCTCGACGCTTTCAATTTCCTGCTGGAAAACGCGCTGGGTGGCGGCGGCATCGCCAGCCTGCGCATCGACCCGCAAGGCAAGGCCTTCGCACAGCAGCTGCTCGACTTCCCGATACCGGTTCCACGCGAACTGGCCAACATGCCCGGAGCCTGACATGGGTTACAACTCCATCCTCAAACCCGGTGCTTTCACCGGCAAGACCGTCATCGTCACCGGCGGCGGCAGCGGCATAGGCCGCTGTACCGCACACGAGCTGGCCGCACTGGGTGCCAATGTCGTGCTGGTCGGCCGCAAGGAAGACAAACTGGTGAAAGTGCAGGCGGAAATCCGGGAAGACGGCGGCAAGGCCGACTACCGGGTCTGCGATATCCGGGAAGAGGACGCCGTGAAGGCGATGGTCGCCTCGATCATCGCTGCACATGGCCCCGTGCACGGTCTGGTCAACAACGCCGGCGGCCAGTTCCCCTCGCCGCTGGCCGTCATTTCGCAGAAAGGCTGGGAAGCGGTGGTGCGTACCAATCTCACCGGCGGCTTCCTGGTGGCACGCGAAGTGTTCCTGCAGTCGATGAACCGCGGCGGCGGATCGATCGTGAACATCACGGCCGATTTCTGGGGCGGCATGCCGGGCATGGGCCACTCCGGCGCGGCCCGTGCCGGCATGGACAATTTCACGAAAACCGCCGCCTACGAATGGGGCCACTGCGGTGTGCGCGTGAACGCCGTGGCACCCGGCTGGATCATGTCCTCCGGCATGGATACCTATCCGGATGCGTTCAAGGTCGTGATCAAGAAGCTGAAGAGCGCCGTTCCGCTCAAGCGCATGGGCCACGAGGCGGAAGTCTCCAGCGTGATCTGCTTCCTGCTGTCGGATGCCGCGGCATTTGTATCCGGCACCAACATCCGCATCGACGGCGCTGCCTCCCAGGGCAACGTCGCCGCCTGGGACCTGCCGGGCAATACACCGTCGCAGGCCTGGCAAGGCTTCCACCGGGAAGTGATCCCGGACGTATTCAAGACTGACGGCAACTGACCGGGAACCGACCATGGCTGTCATCGAGTCACGCATAGACCGCAACAGCGCCGAGTTCCGTGCCAACTGCGACATGATGCAGAAGGCGGTGGACGAATTCCGCGCCATCGAACAGAAGGTCGTCGCCAAGGCCAACGAGCAGGCGGCAAAATTCCACAAGCGCGGCCAGATCCTGCCGCACGAGCGCCTGAGCCTGCTGCTCGACCCGGGCACGCCGTTCCTGGAGCTGTCTTCGCTGGCCGGTCATCTGATGCACGACGACAAGGACGGCACGGAAGCCGGTGGCGGCACCATCGCCGGCATCGGCTACGTCAGTGGCGTGCGTTGTCTGGTCGCGGCCAACAATTCGGCGATCAAGGGCGGCACCATCACCCCGGCCGGGCTGCACAAGTCGCTGCGCCTGCAGACCATCGCCCGCGAGAACAAGCTGCCGATGGTGACCCTGGCCGAATCCGGCGGCGCCAACCTGAACTATGCCGGCGAGATCTTCGTCGAGGGCGCGCGCGGCTTTGCCAACCAGGCACGACTGTCCGCCATGGGTCTGCCGCAGATCACCGTGGTGCACGGCAACGCCACGGCCGGTGGTGCCTACCAGCCCGGCCTGTCCGACTACATGATCATGGTGCGCAAGCGCGCGCACATGTTCCTGGCCGGTCCGCCGCTGCTGAAGGCGGCTACCGGCGAGATCGCCACCGAAGAAGACCTGGGCGGCGCGGAGATGCACGCCTCGATCGCCGGCACCGCCGAATACATCGCCGAGAACGATGCCGACGGCATCCGCATTGCCCGTGAACTGATGGCGAAGATTCCCTGGAACGACCAGTCGCCGAAGCGCGAGGCAAAAGTCTTTGCCGAACCGCTCTATCCCGCCGAGGACCTGCTGGGCATCGTCCCGGCCGACGCGAAACGTCCCTACGACGTGCGCGAGATCATCGCCCGCATCGCCGACGGTTCCGAATTCCTCGATTTCAAGACCGAATACGACAACCAGACCGTGTGCGGCTGGCTGGATATCGAGGGCAACCCGGTCGGTTTCGTGGGCAACAACGGGCCGATCACGCCCCAGGGTGCCGCCAAGGCCGCGCAGTTCATCCAGCTCTGCGACCAGAGCAACCGGCCGATCCTCTTCTTCCACAACACCACCGGTTTCATGGTGGGCACGGAGAGCGAACGCAACGGCGTCATCAAGCATGGCTCGAAGATGCTGCAGGCCGTGGCCAATGCCCGCGTGCCCAAGCTCACCGTCGTGGTCGGCGGCTCCTACGGAGCCGGCAACTATGCGATGTGCGGCCGCGGCCTCGACCCGCGCTTCATTTTCGCCTGGCCGAACAGCAAGACCGCCGTCATGGGTGGCCAGCAAGCCGGCATGGTGCTGCGCATCGTGGCCGAGGCGAAGCAGAAAGCCATGGGCGTCACGCCGGACGAAAAGGTTCTGCAGTACCTGCAGGACAGCACCGCGCAGAAACTCGACGGCCAGAGCACGGCGCTGTACGGCACGGCCCGCCTGTGGGACGACGGCCTGATCGATCCGCGCGATACCCGCAGGATACTGGCCATGCTGCTGGACATCTGCCGCGATGCCGAACACCGCAAGCTGATGCCGAACACCTTCGGCGTGTCCCGGTTCTGAAGGCCGGAAACCCATCCCCGAAGAGCCGCCCTGACCGGACCTTCGAACAAAAGGAGAACAACCATGCAATTCACCCAGGAGCACAAGGAAATCGCCCGCACCATGGCGAATTTCATCGAGAAGGAACTGAACCCGCACGTGGCGGAATGGGAAGAAGCCGGCCACTTCCCCATCCACGAAGTGTTCAGGAAGATGGGTGATCTCGGCCTGCTGGGTATCACCAAGCCGGTCGAGCACGGCGGCCTGGGCCTCGACTACACCTATGGCATGTACGCCGCGGAACAGCTGGGTCTGTGCCACTGCGGTGGCGTCCCTCTCTCCATCGGCGTGCAGACCGACATGGCCACCCCGGCCATTGCCCGCTTCGGCTCCGAGGAACTCAAGAAGGAATTCCTGGCGCCGGCCATCCGCGGCGAGTACGTCGCCTCCATCGCCGTGTCCGAACCGCACGCCGGCTCCGACGTGGCCGCCATCAAGACCACCGCGAAAAAGGACGGCGGCGACTACGTGATCAACGGCACCAAGATGTGGATCACCAACTCGCCGTCCGCCGACTTCTTCTGCCTGCTGGCCAACACCTCCGACGGCAAGCCGCACATGAACAAGTCGCTGATCGTGGTTCCGAAGAAAGCCGGCGGCATCACCGTCGACAAGCCGCTGAAGAAACTGGGCATGCGTTCCTCCCAGACCGCACAGGTTTTCTTCGACAACGTGCGTGTACCGCAACGCTACCTGATCGGTACCGAGGGCATGGGCTTCATGATGCAGATGATGCAGTTCCAGGAAGAGCGCATCTGGGGTTCGGTCAGCGCCATCAAGGGCTGGGACAAGCTGATCGAGGCCACCATCGACTACGCACGCCAGCGCCAGGTCTTCGGCATGCCGCTGCTCGACAACCAGACCGTGCATTTCACGCTGGCCGAGCTCAAGACCGAGGTCGAACTGCTGCGCGCCCTGATCTACCGCACCTGTGAAATCTATGTGCGCGACGGTAATACCAACGAGGCACTGCAGCTGGCATCGATGTGCAAGTTCAAGGCCGGACGCCTGTCGCGCGAGATTGCCGACAAGTGCCTGCAGTACTGGGGCGGCAACGGCTTCATGTGGGACAACCCGGCCGGCCAGTCCTGGCGCGACGGCCGCCTTGCGTCCATCGGCGGCGGCGCCGATGAAGTCATGCTGGGCATCATCGCAAAAACCATGAACATCCTCCCGGGCAAGAAAAAGGCCTGAACCATGGATTTCCCGGCAACCACCCAGATCGCCCTGAGACAGGAAGGCCCCTGGCTGCACGTCACGCTGAACCGGCCGGAAGCACGCAACGCCATGAGCCGGCAGATGGTCGAGGAGCTGCTCGGCGTCGCCGACCAGCTGGAAGACACGCGGGAAATCCGCGGCGTGATCCTGCGCGGCGCCGGCGGCCATTTCTGTGCCGGCGGAGACATCAAGGACATGGCCGAAGCGCGTGCGAAAGCCGCTGCCGAAGGCCCGGCCGCCTGGCAACGCTTCAACCGCGCCTTCGGTACACTGCTGCAGCGCTGGGATGCACTGCCACAGGTCACCGTCGCCGTGCTGGAAGGTGCGGTGATGGGCGGCGGCTTCGGCCTGGCCTGCATATCCGACGTGGCCATTGCCCACCGGGATGCGCAGTTCGCCATGCCGGAAACGTCGCTCGGCATCCTGCCGGCACAGATCGCGCCGTTCGTGGTGCACCGTGTCGGCCTGACCCAGGCACGCCGGCTGACCCTGCTGGGCAGTCGCATCGACGGCACCGAAGCCCGTGCCGTCGGCATCGTGCACTTCACCGAAGATTCCCCGGCAGCCATCGACGCCAGGCTGGCCGAGGTACTGAAGCAGCTGAAACGCTGTGCGCCGAATGCCAATGCCAACACCAAGCGCCTGCTGCATCTGGCCGGCAGCGTGCCGCTCGGCTCCGCCCTGGACGAAGCCGCGGTGATGTTCAGCCAGGCCGTGGGCGGCAGTGAAGGTGCTGAAGGCACCATGGCCTTCGTGCAGAAGCGTCCAGCCGCCTGGGCGGCAGACTGAGGAAATCGTCATGGCGAAGTTTTCGACCATACTCGTGGCCAACCGCGGCGAGATTGCCTGTCGCGTGATGCGCACGGCGAAAGCACTGGGTTATCGCACGGTCGCTGTCTACAGCGACGCCGACCGCGACACGCCGCACGTACGCATGGCGGACCGTGCGGTCTGCATCGGGCCGGCACCGGTGGGCCAGTCCTATCTGCGCATCGAGGCGATCATCGACGCCGCGAAGAAATCCGGCGCCGATGCCGTGCACCCCGGTTATGGTTTCCTGTCGGAAAACGAAGACTTCGCACAGGCCTGTGCCGAAGCCGGCATCACCTTCATCGGGCCACCGGTGAAAGCCATCGCGCTGATGGGCAGCAAGCGCCTGTCCAAGATCGCCATGATCGAAGCCGGTGTCCCCTGCGTGCCCGGCTACGAAGGTGCCGAACAGTCGGAAGACAGGCTGGTCGCCGAGGCGAAGCGTATCGGCTTCCCGGTGATGCTCAAGGCCAGTGCCGGCGGCGGCGGCCGTGGCATGCGGCTGGTGCACGAGGAGCGCGTACTGGTCGACATGATCCGCACCGCGAAGTCGGAAGCGAAGAACGCCTTCGGCAGCGACGAGCTGATCATCGAAAAAGCCGTCATCAATCCGCGTCACGTCGAGATACAGGTTTTCGGCGACACCCACGGCAACGTGATTCATCTGGGCGAGCGCGACTGCTCCATCCAGCGCCGGCACCAGAAAGTGGTCGAGGAATCGCCCTGCCCGGTGATGACGCCGCACCTGCGACGGGCGATGGGCGAAGCGGCAGTCAGCGCTGCACGCGCCTGCAACTACACCGGCGCCGGTACCGTGGAATTCCTGCTCGACGGGGAGAAATTCTATTTTCTGGAAATGAACACCCGCCTGCAGGTGGAACACCCGGTCACGGAAGAAGTCACCGGGCTGGACCTCGTGGCCTGGCAAATACGGGTGGCCGCCGGAGACAGACTGCCGCTGACCCAGGAGCAGGTACAGCTGGGCGGCGCCGCCATCGAGGTTCGCCTGTACGCGGAAGATCCGGCCAACAAGTTCCTGCCCCAGACCGGCCCGGTGCTGCTGTGGCGGCCGGCGGCCGGCGACGGCGTGCGCATTGACCACGGCATCGCCACCGGCGGTGAAATCAGCCCGCACTACGATCCGATGGTGGCCAAGGTGATTGCCCGCGGTGCCACACGCGAGGAAGCGCGCCAGCGCCTGATCCGCGCACTGGAAGACACCATGCTGCTGGGTGTCACCGTCAACAAGCGTTTCCTGCTCGCCATCCTGCGCCATGACATCTTTGCCGAAGGCCGCTTCGGCACCGCCTTCATCGCCGACGTGCTGAAGGACGACCCGTCGCTGCAACCGGCCCGCGCCGACAGCAGCGAACTGGCCCTTGCTGCCGCGCTGCTGCAGGCGCAGGCAGCACCCGTGCAGCGCCCGCTGCGTTCCGGCCTGCTGGTGCCGCGGCCCCTGCTGCTGGGCGACGGCACCGGCAAGACCGCCGCCACGGTCGAGGAGATCACCGATGCCCGCGGGCGCGCATTCCGGGTACGCGTTGACGGCCACCCGCATGTCGTGGTCGTGCTGGCACGCGAAGACGCCTGCTGGCGCATCGAGCTGGACGGCGTACTGCAGGACGTCACCGCACGGGTCACGGGAACGCGTGTCCTGTTCGACCGCGGCGACGGCATGCGCACCCTCGAGGACCTGGCGCTGGCGCCGCCGGCGGCGGCCGAAGGCCCGGGCAGCGGCCAGCTCAAGGCACCCATGGACGGCGCCATCGTGACGGTCCGCGTGAAAGCGGGTGACCGCGTGGAGAAAGGCGAGTTGCTGGTCCTGCTGGAAGCCATGAAGATCCAGCACCAGATCACGGCCGACGTCTCCGGCGTCGTCGAATCCATCAACGTCTCCGAAGGCAGCCAGGTGAAGGCACGGCATCTGCTGGCCGTCATCCGGCCGGCCGCCGGCGAATCCGCCGCCTGACACACACCGCAGGGAACACCGCCATGAGCTCGCTGAAAAACCGCACCATCTTCATCACCGGCGCCAGCCGCGGCATCGGCCGGGAAATCGCCCTGCGCTGCGCGCGCGAAGGCGCCAATCTGGTGATTGCCGCCAAGACCGTGGAGCCGCATGCAAAACTGGAAGGCACCATCCACCAGACCGCGGAAGCCGTGGAAGCCGCCGGCGGCCGCGCCCTGGCCATCCAGCTGGACGTGCGCGAGGAGATGCCGGTGCGGGAAGCCCTGGAAAAGGCCGCCTCGCACTTCGGCGGCATCGACGCCATCGTCAACAACGCCGGCGCCATCGGCCTCACCAATGTGGAAATGACCGCGCCGAAAAAGTTCGACCTGATGATGGGCATCAATGCCCGCGCCGTGTACCTGATGTCCCACTGCGCACTGCCCTACCTGAAGAAGTCGGCCAATGCCCACATCCTCAGCCTGTCGCCCCCCCTGAACCTCAAGCCCCAGTGGCTCAAGCCCTACGCACCCTACACCCTGTCCAAGTACGGCATGACCCTGCTCAGTCTCGGGCTGGCAGAAGAGCTGCGTGACGCCCGCATTGCGGTGAACACGCTCTGGCCGCGCACGCTGATCGCCACCGCCGCCGTGGAGTTCTCGGTGGGTGGCCGCGACCTGTTCAAGGTGGCACGCAAGCCGGACATCATGGCCGATGCCGCGTACGAGATCCTGCGCACCGGGGACCTGGCCCTGACCGGCCGCAACCTGATCGACGAAGCCCTGCTGCGCGAACGCGGCGTCACCGATTTCACGCATTACGCCTGGGACCCGACCCAGGCCGACCGGCTCGGCCTGGACCTCTACGTCGACGCCTGATCAGCCCGCGCCCGGGATCCGGCGTGCCTCCACAGAAGCGCGCCGTTCCGTCACCTTGTCGGACCCCGGACGGGCGGTTATGTTTACCCGCCTTCCGGAACCGGCCACCCCACCTTGTCGTTCCGGCCTTGCCTGCATCTTTCGCGCTACGGTGAACCCATGAGCCACAAAGACGTCATCACGGTCCCGATGTTCCTCGCCCGCATGCCCCGCCTGTTCAAGCGGCTGCCGGGGATCGTGAAGGGGGTCAAGGTCGGCAACATCACGGACAAGAAAACACCGGTCGGTCTCGGTCTGTGCGTGCAGGATGCCGTCAAGCGCAACCCCGGCGGCACCGCGATCATGTATCGCGACACGCACCTGACCTATCGCCAGTTCAACGAGTGGGCTAACCGCATCGCGCATCATCTGGTGTCGCTCGGCGTGAAAAAGGGCGATGTGGTGGCCGTGTTCGTGGAAAACCGCCCGGAACTGCTGGCCGTCGTCACCGCCTGCGCCAAGATCGGTGCCATCAATGCCATGCTGAACACGCAGCAGACCGGCAAGGTACTCATCCACAGTTTCAACCTGGTCAAGCCGCGCCTTGCCATCGTCGGCGACGAGCTGCTCAAACCGTTCATGGAAGTACGCTCGCAGCTGGAAATCGGCGATGAGGCCATCTACTGGCTGGCCGATGCCGACACGCTGAAGGATACCGGCGCGACGCCGGCGGGCCTGCGCAATCTGGCTGTCGAATCCGCGGGCGCACCGGCGCATGACCCGGAAAGCGCCGGCCGCATCTACATCGAAGACCCGCTGTTCTATATCTACACGTCCGGCACCACCGGCCTGCCGAAAGCCGTGGTGTTCAACCACGGCCGCTGGATGAAGGCCTATGGCGGCTTCGGGCTCGGCGCGATGCAGCTGGAGCCGCGCGACCGCGTCTACGCCACCCTGCCCCTGTACCACGCCACCGGCCTGTGCGTCGGCTGGGGATCCGCACTGGCCGGCGCATCCGGCTTCGTGATGGCCCGCAAGTTCTCCGCCAGCCGCTTCTGGGAAGACGTGCGCAAATACGACGCCACGGCCTTTGTCTACGTCGGCGAGCTGTGCCGTTACCTGCTGGAAGCCCCGGAGAAACCCAACGATCGCGATCACAAGGTCACCAAGATCATCGGCAACGGCATGCGCCCGAACGTGTGGATGCCGTTCAAGAACCGGTTCGGCATCGAGGAAGTGCTGGAGCTGTACGCCTCGTCGGAAGGTAACGTCGGTTTCACCAACCTCCTCAACTTCGACAACACCGTCGGCCTGTCCCCGATCCCCTACGCCATCGTGCGCTACGACAAGGAAAACGATCGTCCCTTCCGCAATGCGAAGGGCTACATGGAAAAGGTGCCGAAAGGCGAAGCCGGCCTGCTGATCGGCGAGATCACCGACAAGTCGCCGTTCAAGGGCTACACCGATCCCGAGAAGACGGAGAAGGTGATCCTGCGCGACGTTTTCAAGAAGGGCGACGCCTGGTTCAACACCGGTGACCTGATGCGCGACATCGGCTTCAAGCACGCACAGTTCGTCGATCGCACCGGCGATACCTTCCGCTGGAAAGGCGAGAACGTATCCACCACTGAAGTGGAAGTCATGGTCGACGGCTACCAGGGCGTGGTCGAGACAGTGGTCTACGGCGTCGAGATCCCGAACACCAACGGCCGCTGCGGCATGGCCTCCCTGCGTCTGTCCGTGCCGGAAGGGCAATTCGACTTCCGCGGCATGGTGAAGTACCTGCGCCAGGTCCTGCCGCCCTATGCCGTGCCGGTATTCCTGCGCCTGTCCGAGGCCATGGACACCACCGGTACCTTCAAGCACCAGAAAGCCAAACTGAAGGATGACGCCTTCTATCTGGAGCGCGTGGGCTCGCCGGTCTATGTCCTGCTGCCCGGTTCGGATGAGTATGTCCGGGTCACCCCGGAGATCGAGCAGAACATCGTGGCGGGCAAGTACCGCTTCTGAGCACCCTGCTCTGCGGAAAGCCCGGCTGCGACCGGGCTTTTTGTTGTCCGGAATCCGTTTCACCGGCCCGCTTGTCCACAGAATCTGTGGATAACTGTGTGGAAAGGGTGACCGGTTTCACCCGCAACGCCTTCATTCCCGCAGACCAGCCACTTCTGGCGATTTTTTGGTCTTGCGCGCCAATTTCATTAAAATCATGTAGTTATATGGATTCCCTGAGAATCCAATGCATCATGATTTCGCAACCCTTTTGACTTGGGGTGCCGCCAGGCGGGCTGTGCACAACTTCATGGCAGGTCCGGCGGGCGCATCCCCGGAGTGCACCGGGACGGCCCGGGTTTCCTGCGGACAAAAAAAGGCCGGCGGGGTGCCGGCCTGGAAGTACACCACTAATGCTAGCGGTGTGCGCTACAAAACCCGGGCAGATCAGCGTTTGCCGCCGTCCTTGCCCTTGCGACTACCGTCGCCCTCGCTGAGCCGCTCGATCGTGCGGGTCAGCTCCTCGATGCGGCTGTTCAGGGCCTCGACCTCGCGCTTGTTGGGAATACCCAGGCGGGACAGGGCGCCGGAAAGCCGGTCGTCAAAAGCCTTTTCCATCTTCTCCAGGGTTTCGCCGGTACGGCCCTTCACCCGGGTTTTCACTTCCTCGACACGGGACTCTGTCTTCTCCCGGGCCTTGGACTCGACTTCCCGGCCGGCATCGACCAGGTTGTCAAACAACTTGCTGCCCTCTTCCTCCGCCTTGGCGAAGGCCCCGAGGCCAGCCAGCCAGATCTGGTGGGTGTACTTGCGCAGGTCGGCGGTACTGCCGCCCTGGATGCGGATGCGACCCGCTTTTTCTTCGAATCGGTCTGAATCGCTCATTTCTGTCGTCTCATGCCGGAAAAACAGGCGCCAGCGGCGCAATCCCCTTGAGGTCCGGAGCCAGACGCTCCGTGAACCGAAATGCCCAGCGGGCAGTGACAACCAGAAGCCAATGCAGTGCGTGTCTCGCGCGTGGCCAACCCAAACAGGTCGACACGGGCGCCAGTCTAGGGGGCCTGTCGCCACCAGCCACCCGGCATTGTCAAACAACCGGACGATCCCGGAAAAAATCGGCGCAGATCCGATGAAAGGCGGAGGCCTAGCCCCCGAGGGCGGCCATCACGCTCCACTGGAGCAGGCCGGCCACAGCACCCAGCGCACCACCCACCATGATGAGGATCCACTCATCCTCCTCGAAGGCCGGGCGCAACAGATCCTGGAATTCGGCAGACGACATCGCCTCCATGCGCTCACGGAACAGGCGCTCCACCACCACGCCGCGCTCACGGTTGAAGGTCGGGTCGTCAAAAGGATCCATCGACATGTCCATGGCCTTGGCCTCGATGGTTTTCTTGAGGTTCATGTAGCCCCCCATGCCGACCGTCAGCTGGGCTGCCGTACGCACCACACCGCCCTCGACCAGCGGGCGGATGTTTTTCTTGATGATGGCCCGGGTACGGTGCGAACGCGGCCCGGTCATGACGGCGCGCATCAGATTCTTCACCGTCATGAATTCCTGGGTGGTGATGCGCGCGAAAGTCGCCGCCACGTCACGCTGACGTTTCAGGAACAGTCCGTGCAGGGTCACCGGCCCCAGCTTCTTCGGATTCAGCGGGCGGAAGATCACGTTCAACGCCAGCCAGTTCGTCGCCGTACCTACCAGGAAACCGAACACAGGCGTGACCCACTGCTCGGGGTAGTGGACATAGACCGCCAGCTGCAGCAGGCCGAACAGGAATCCGAAATAGAAACCGGAATTGATCACAAAACGGAATTCCGGCTCGCCAACCTCCATGAACACCCGGTTGAGCAGCCTGCGGTCGTCAGCCAGCAACGTGGCGATCATGTGGTTGAGATCGACCAGATCCTCGATATTTGCCGAAATGTCCCTGACCAGCCCTTCCATGAGTTCGGGAATCTGGCGGCTGACGCGCTGGTATACCCGCCGCTTGACGATGATCGGCAGGTTTTCCCACAGCACCGAATTTTTCTCGCTCATCACCTCGTCGGTGTAGTCCTCCACCCGCGCCTGGGCGACACGGCTGATGTGCTCGGCGATCTTTTCCGGCTCCATCTCGCGGAAAAATTCGTCCAGCGAGCCGAGTTTCTGCAAGGTCTTGTCGACCACGATCGCGGCCATCTTGTCGACCTTCGCAGGAATGATTCCCTGCCAGCCGAAATACGGACGGATGCCGATGAATTCCAGGGGGTGGAAAGTCATCTTCACGGCCAGCCAGTTGGTGGCCCAGCCGATGATGCCGGCAATGAACGGCATCGAGACATAACCCCAGAATTCCGGTTGTGCGGAGAACACCGCCCACCAGGCCTGCAGACTTTCCAGCATGAAGCGCGCTCCCGGATTCCCTGCGCGAAGTCGGCATGGCGCACGGGCCAGTGCCGGAAGGTCGGATGACGGGGCGTCATGCCCCATCGGAGGGCGCGCAGTATAGCGTGAAAAAACTGTCCCGCTTCGGCCATGGCGACACTGCCCGGTCGGCCCGGCAGTCCTTTATCGGCCCGGTGGGTTGGGATAACGTGGGCGCCTTGTTGGCCGGAGCCGCGCATGCAGAACAACCCGTCGCTGGGCGAATTCATGGTGCTGGGGACACTGGAAGTCCTGCTCAACCAGACCCTGACCCTGCACCCGCAGGGGTCGACCGCGCTCGACCGTCTGGCGGGCAAGGTCATACGCATCCGCGCCTACGATCCGGACTACATCTGCTATTGCCTGATCGAGCGCGACGGCGTCGAACTGGCCACCGGATTCGACGGCGACGCCGACATCCGCGTGCGCGGCAGCGCCGGCGCACTGATCTACCGGGCCCTGCTGCCTCCGGGAGAAGCGCCCGCCGACGACACGGCCGGCGACATCCAGATCGACGGCGACGCCGATGCCGTCGCAGCACTGCGGGAAGTGCTCGATACCTTCAACCTGTGGGAAGCGGTCCGCACCTGGCTGCGCGAGCATGTCGCCATGCCGGAAGTGCTGGGCCTGCTGCGCCGTCACGATCCGGCCTGGCTGGAACGGCTGCAGGATCTGCCCCAGACGGTGGGCCAGGTACTGGAGGAAGTGCGCCGGCAGGCGCTGGTGCAGCAGCAGATCCTCGACGAACTGCAGGCCCTGCGAACCAGTCTGAGGGCGGAGCGGCGCACGGACCTGTTCGTGATTACCGTGGCGACGATCCTGCTGGCGCTCGCGCTCATGACGGCGACCGGCAAGCTGCCGGTGTTCAACTTCACCGACGCCGCCGACCAGGAGCAGGCCTGGGTGCTGGCCGTACTCGGGCTGGCCTTGCTGCTGTCCCGGCTGTTCCGCCGCCGCTACGCCTGACGCAATCCGGACGCCCGGGCCCGCTCAGCCGCTGTCGTTGCCGGAGCCGTCCCCGCCCGGCGTCCGGTCGGTGCTGCGCCGGCCCCGTCGCCCGCCCAGCCAGGCACCCAGGCTGTCTCCCACCAGCTCCATGCCGGTGCGTGCCAGCGTGCGGGTCGTGTCCTGCAGGACCTCCCGCGACGGCAGCATGGCCACACCGTCGGCCAGACCCTTGCGCACGCTGCGCTCGAGTGCACGTGCGAAATCGTCACGCGAAGCCTCGATCTGCGCAGCCAGTCTCGCCTCGAGTCTCGGCAGCATCCACCAGCGGAACACCGCGCACAGCAACACCGTGGTGACGATGGCGGTGATCACCGCCGTGGCCAGTACCATTTGCAGGGATGTCATGACCACCTCGCTCAGTACAGCGCCATCAGCCAGCTTGTCAGCCAGCCCAGCCCGGCGCCGGCAACCATGATCGTCAGCAGGATCACCTGCCAGGAACTGGCGAGCATCTCGCGCCAGAACATCGCATAGGTGTCCGGCCCGAGGCGCATGCCGGCGTGTTCGACGGTACGCGCCACTTCCAGGCGATAGTGTTCGCGCAGGGCGGCACTCACCGGCGTATCCGCCAGCATCTCGACGGCCTTCTCCACCGCCGACGATTTCACCTCGGCAAAACCTTCCGGCCCCAGCAGCATCTGCATGGAGGCGCGGAACATCGGCACATCCAGAATGCCGGCCACTTCCCGGCGCATCATGTAGCGCACACGCCCGGCATGGGCACCGCGCAGGAATTCGCCCACCACCACCGGCCAGGCCAGCGCATCGCGCGCAACCTGCGTCGCCAGCAGTTGCATGAAACGGCTGCGCTGCCGGTGCAGCACACCGTGCACGCGGAACGGCCAGACGCCGCTGACGGCCAGCGGCCGGGTCAGGCGCCAGAGCACCAGCGCACTGCCGGCCAGGGCTGCCAGGGCAAACAGGGCCATGTATTGCCAGGGTTCACTGACAGCCCGCGCCAGCGGCAGTCCCACCAGCAGGCCCGCCAGGGCCGCCAGCGGCAGCAGGGCCCGCAAATCCGGCCCGAAGGCTGTCAGGAAGATCTGCGCTGTCTGCTCCGGATGGTTCTGGAACCAGCGTCGGACCAGAGCGGCGGGCTGCACGATATCGTCGAGATCTTTCTGGACATGGTCGACAAAATCGTCAACCACGTAGGGAAGTCTCCGATGCACGTGTGCATAGATACGGTTGCGTGCATACCCCGAGAGGGCGGCCCAGGAACGCTCGTTGCGGCGGTTCATCACGTCGTCGACATGCTCGTCCAGGCGCTCCTTGAGCGCCCGGCCGAACTCGCGCCGGAACCGGTCCGGCCCCAGCAACTCGAAGAAGCGCCTTGGCGAGGAGAGGCCGTCCAGCAGATGCGTGGCGGCAAAGGCGGCGAACGCGGCACTGCGGGACGGCACCACTCCCTGGATCGGCAGGATGGCCGGAATGCCGGTCGCCCGTACCGGGTACACCAGCAGCAGCACGGCAAGCCAGCCGGCGGCCAGTCCCGTCAGCGCAACGAGCCCGACCAGCAGCCAGTACCCGGTCGCAACCCCCGAAAAAACAACGTCCGGCATGCACGAGGATCCTGAAGAGGCGGCGAGTCTAGCACGGGCAAACCGGCGTGATCCGGGCCCTGTCCGGCAGTCGGCCGACACGGCTGTCCGCAGCCGGGGCATGATCGGCACCGCCTGTTTTCACTGCTCTCACGGTGCCCCCGGATGTCTTCCAGCCTGACCCTGCTGATCGCCTGTATCGCCTCGGCCGCTTCTGCGGCACTGCTCACCGCCTGGCTGATGCGAAAGCAGGTCGGGCGGGCCCGGGCCGAGGCCGCCACCCTGCAGGCACTTCGCGAAAAGCAGTTGCGCGAGACCCACGCCGCTGAACTGCTCCTGTTGCGGGAAACCCTGGTCGCGGATGTTGCGCAGTTGCAGGCCCGCAGCCGCCGCCCCCTGCGCACCTTCGTCGAAGGCATTTTCAGCTGACACTTCCGGCCAGCCGACCCTGAATCCTACGAAGTCTGACTGATTTCGGCGGCACTCCCGTCTCAGTCCGGAAACAATCCGGATACACGCATTCCGGCTTTCCCTTATTCAATAAAAACAGTCACTTAGAGAACATAGCTTCTCATCTCCCGAGATGACCGTTCATCCCGGGCTTCCTACGACTTTGGACTTAGGGTCAATAAACTTTGTGATCCCAGTCACACATGGATCCTAGGGAATACCCAGTGATGCGCCCGGAACGCGCGCCCTCCCTTCCCGGCAGGCCCCCCGGCCTGCCGAAACCACTGCAAGCCCCCGCTGTCCGGAACCGCTCCATGGCTCCGGGTCTGCATCCGTGCCTGTCCCGTTCACCCCGCTCACCCGAAGAGGAACTTCACCCATGAAATTTCACATCCTGATCGCATCCGTGCTCGCCGCCACGATGGCA
>JBMOOO010000007.1:0-16509 GCA_049324475.1 Pseudomonadota bacterium
TGCATGTATCAGCTACCTCTCGGTAGCCGACGACGAGTTGCTTACCTTGCTGGTCGCCGAGTTTGTCCTCGACCACCAGGGTAAGCACCCACACGTATTGCCTGCCAGATTGTCAAAGAGCGACGGGCCAGGGCCCGAGGGAGCGCCATTCTACGCATCGGCACCCCCATGTCAACGAGGCTGAAAGGAAAATTTCCGGCCCCGCGCCCCCGTTTCGGGGAGGCGGCATTATAGGTAGCGGCCGCAGCCTGTCAACGAAAGATTCAGGGCCCGGGCACCACGGTAATTCGCGCGATTTTTCGCTTGCCGGCCTGCACGAGATGCGTCGCACCCACCGCGATTTTCCGGTCAGCCGGACACGCAACCCCATCCAGAAGGACCGCACCACGCTGCAGGACATCCCGGGCCTGGCTGGCGTTCTGGACCAACCCCGCCAGCCGGATCACCGTGCCTATCGGCAACGCGTCCGCACCGTCCGCCGGCACCCGGATTTCCGGTACATCCTCGGGGATCTCTCCATCCCGGATCACGTTGCCCGCCGAGCGGTGCGCGGAAGCCGCCGCTTCCACGCCGTGGAACCGGGTAATGATCTCCCTGGCCAGCTCCGCTTTGGCCTCCTGCGGGTTCCCCCCCGCGGAAACCGCCGCCTGCAGGGCCTTGACCTCCCCCTCCGGCCGGAAACTCAGCAACTCGAAATAGCGCCAGACCAGCTCATCCGGAACCGACAGCAGTTTGCGGAACATGTCACCCGGACTGTCATTGACCCCGACATAGTTCCCCAGCGACTTCGACATCTTCTGCACGCCGTCCAGCCCCTCAAGGATGGGCATCATCAGGACAACCTGGGGCTCCTGCCCGTAGTGTTTCTGCAGGGTCCGCCCCATCAGCAGGTTGAACTTCTGGTCGGTACCACCCAGCTCGACGTCTGCCTGCAAGGCCACCGAGTCGTATCCCTGCACCAGCGGATACAGGAATTCATGGATGGCGATCGGCTGCTCGCCACGAAAGCGCTTGCTGAAATCATCCCGCTCCAGCATGCGGGCCACCGTGTACTGGCCGGCCAGCCGGATCATGTCCGAAGCCCCCAGCCGGTCCATCCACTCCGAATTGAAACGGACCTCAGTCCGGGCCGGATCCAGGATCTTGAAGACCTGCGCCTTGTATGTTTCGGCGTTAGCGAGTACCTGCTCACGCGTCAGGGGCGGCCGGGTGGCGCTCTTGCCGGTCGGATCACCGATCATCCCGGTGAAGTCCCCGATCAGGAACACCACCTGGTGGCCCAGTTCCTGGAACCAGCGCAGCTTGTTGATCAGCACCGTGTGACCGAGATGCAGGTCCGGCGCGGTCGGATCAAAGCCCGCTTTCACGCGCAGGGGTCGCCCCAGCGCCAGCTTCGCGGCCAGGTCGGCCTCCGAGATGATCTCCGCAGCCCCCCGACGGATCACGGACAGGGCCTGCTGCACGTCTTTCATATATAAGGGTCCTGCAAGGGTCCAGGGCGGGTATTCGGGATGCGGAAGGCGCGCATTCTAGGGCCTGACTCCGGCTCCCCGCCAAGCCGGCAGGAACTTTGTCACAACATCGGCAATTACCCGCCCCGTCCCGTTCCCCTAGAATCGGCGCCAGCTTACAGTCACATCCGAGAATTCACTGGAAGTCCCCAATGGCCTCCATCAAGTCATGGCGGGCAGGCTTTGCCTCTCTCCCGAATATCCGCCCGGCCGTCCTGATGACGGCCGTTCTCGTCGCCGTGCCGGCGCTGGCCCTCAGTGTCATCCGGCAGGTCGACGGCTTGCCCTCTGCCGCACCAGCGTCGCAAACGGTGCTGGCATCAACCCAGCAGAAGATCTCGCGTCTCTGGGAAACCGTCAGTGTGCGCACCGGTGACACACTGGCACGCATCCTGACGTCACGCGGCCACACCTCCGCCACCGTGCACCAGATCGTGCAGTCCGGCCCGGCCGGCAAGGAGCTGACGTCCATCCGCGCCGGCACCACCATCAAGCTGGCAACCGACCCGAGCGGCCAGGTCAGCGAAATTTCCTACGCACCGGACCCGTATCGCGTCGTCACCGTACGCCGCAACGAGAGCAGCGGCACGTTCGAAAGCGAAATCATCGAGAAGCCTACGGTCAGTGTCACCCGCTTTGCCGAAGGCGTCATTGACGAGTCCCTGTTCGCTGCCGGCAAGCGCGCCGGCATCAGCGATACCGTGATTCTGGAAATGGCCGACGTCTTTGGTTACGACATCGATTTCGCGCTGGAAGTGCAGCAGGGCGACTCGTTCCGGGTCGTGTACGAGGAAGTGCTGGTTGACGGCGTACGCGTGCGCGACGGCGAAGTGCTGGCAGCCGAATTCATCAATGAAGGAACGACCTATCGCGCCGTCCGCTACACAACCGCCAACGGCCGCACCGGATACTACACACCGGAAGGCTTTGCCATGCGCAAGGCCTTCCTGCGCACACCGGTGGATTTCGCCCGCATCAGCTCCCGTTTTTCCCGCGCGCGCTTTCACCCGGTCCTGCATACCATGCGTGCGCACAAAGGTGTCGATTACGCAGCAGCACGTGGCACGCCGATCAAGGCCACTGCCGACGGCCGCGTCGAGTACGCCGGCAACAAGGGTGGATACGGCCGTGTCATCATCCTGCAGCACGGCAACAAGCAGTCCACGCTCTACGCCCACATGGACCGCTTCGCCAAGAACGTTCACTCCGGAGCCCGTGTCGTACAGGGTCAGGTGATCGGCTATGTCGGCGCCAGCGGCCTGGCCAGCGGACCGCACCTGCACTACGAATTCCGCGTCAACGGCATGCACGTCGACCCGCTGCGGGTAAAAACCGCGCCGGCCGACCCGATTGCCGCCTCCGAAAAGCCCGCCTTCCTGGCCGAAGCCGGCCGACTGGTGGCCATGATGGACAGTTACTCGGGCCGCACTGCCGTTGCCCAGCGCAATACGAAGCAGCCCGGGACAGCCGATCTCTGACCTGCCGTGATGCCATCGCTTTACATCGGCCTGATGTCGGGCACGAGCATCGACGGCATCGACGCTGCGCTGGTTGAGTTTTCCGGTACCGGGCAGGCGCTGGTTCACGCCTGCTCCACGCCCATGCCCGCATCGTTGCGGCAGCAGATCCTTGCCTTGAGCAAACCCGGCGACAACGAAATTGATCGCCTGGGTGAACTCGACGTGCTCGTCGGCCGGCACTTCGCCGAAGCAGCACGGACCGTGCTGCGCGAAGCCGGTGTTGCCGCGGAGAAAATTACCGCCATCGGCAGCCACGGCCAGACCATCCGGCATCGCCCGAAAGCCACACATGCGTTCACACTGCAGATCGGCGACCCGAACACGATCGCCGAATACACCGGCATAACGACCGTCGCGGATTTCCGCCGACGCGACATTGCTGCCGGCGGGCACGGCGCCCCGCTGGTACCCGCATTCCATGAAGCGGTTTTCCGCAGCAACGATGAAGACCGGGTTGTACTGAATCTGGGCGGGATGGCCAACGTGACCCTGCTGGCACGCGATCACCACATCAGCGTGCGCGGCTTCGACACCGGACCGGCCAACGTGTTGCTGGACGCCTGGCATGACCGCCACCACGGCATACCGCTTGATCACGACGGCAACTGGGGGCGCAGCGGCAGCATCAATGAGGGTCTGCTCAGGCAACTGCTGGCCGACGATTACTTCGACGAAGCGCCCCCGAAGTCCACGGGGCGCGAACGCTTTGCCCTCGACTGGCTGCTGGCGCAGCTGGACGCGGTCGGCAAGCCCTTGCCGGCAGAAGACGTACAGGCAACGCTGACCGAGCTGACCGCACGCAGCGTCGCCGATGCACTGAAGCGCTGGGGATTATCCTCGGGGGCACTGTATGTCTGCGGCGGCGGCGCCCACAACGGGCTCCTGCGCGCACGCATCGCGGCCGCCCTGCCAGGAATGCATATGGAATCGACCGCGGCGCTCGGCATCGACCCCGATCATGTGGAGGCCATGGCCTTCGCCTGGCTGGCAAGGCAAACCCTGGAAGGCAGGGCGGGCAATCTGCCGGCGGTCACCGGCGCGAAACGCCCGGTTGTGCTGGGTGGAATCTATCCGGGCACCATCCGCTGACAAAGCGCTAGACAGAGAACGACGAGCCGCAACCACAGGTGCTGCTGGCGTTGGGGTTCTCGATGGTGAAGCGTGCGCCCTGCAAGCCTTCGGTGTAATCCACCGTGGCGCCGGCGAGGTACTGGATGGAAAGCTGGTCAACCACCATGGTGACGTCGTCGCGCGTGACCACCGTATCGCCTTCGTTGATGACCTCGTCGAATTTGAACCCGTAGGAAAAACCCGCACAGCCGCCGCCGGTGATGTACACCCGGAGCTTCAGGTCCTCGTTGCCTTCGTCGGCCCGCAGCGCACGCAGCTTGTGCGCGGCAGCCTCGGTCAGCGACATGGCATCAACATGCGCACTCACATTGCAACCCTCTCAGCCGGCCGTCGCTTCGCCGGCCGTATGACGCATGACACCGTCGACACGTGCACCGACCACCACTTCCATCAGACGGTAATAGACATTGCCGGTCACAACGGCGCGGGCCGCCAGCTCCAGCTTGTCCGTGGCGTACACGTCACCCTGCACGGTGCCGTTGATGACGATATGGGGTGCGCGGATCTCGCCTTCAACCAGCCCGCCCTCGCCGATCACAAGATCGCCGCCTTCCGGACCAGCCACCAGGTTGCCCTGGACGTGCCCCTGCACATGCAGACCGCCGGTGAAACGGATGTCCCCAACCACTTGCGCATTGGCGGCAATCAGCGTGTGTGCGCCACCGGCGCCTTTACTCTTGTTGTTGCCCAGCATTGCCCGGCACCCCCTGCGGTTTGATTCCCTGGCGTTGCCAGGACTTCTCTATCCGGTCCGGTCGCGGCGCGGTCACACCCGCCACCAGATCCAGCCGCACCGGTGTCGCCGCTTCCGGCAGGCGCAGCTCGAACATGCGTTCATCCACATACCTTACGCGGAACCGCCGGTCCTCGACGGCCAGCAATTGCGCCAGCGGCCACACCACGCGACCGGCCGCACCGTCCACGGTCAAGGCACCGTCCAGCGTACCCTCCAGCGCGCTGTCGGTATCGCCGGTTCGGACCAGCACCAGCCGCAGCAGCAGCGTCTGTGGCGAGCCCGTGTTCGCAACCTCGAGGCGCTCGATCCGCAGTCCCTTGCCGGCACGGTCCGCCAGCACCGTGCGCCGGTAATCGGCCAGCGCCTTTTCCAGCTCGGCAATGCGATCCTGCAGCTGGAGGTTCTCCACCCGCACCCGCTCCTCGACCTCGCGGGTCATGTCGCCGCTGCCGCGATAAACGGACAACTCGTCGCGCAGCGAGGCATTCTGTTCCAGCAGGTGTTCCAGGCTGGCGATCGTGCCGGTATCGCCGCCGCCCTCACCGGCCAGCGCGCGCACGGCATGGATACGGCCCGCCAGGAAGGCAACAACCGCCACGGCCGCCAGCAACAGCAAGACCAGCAACAGCACGCGCCATTGACGCCCCGGCTTTTCGGGCACCACCACCATGTGGTGCAGACGCGGGCCTTTTACCGCCATGACAACGGGCTCAGGGCAGCAGCGCGACCTGCGTGAGACCTGTGGTCTCCGGCAAGCCGAACAATATGTTCATGTTTTGCACGGCCTGGCCGGCCGCCCCCTTCACCAGGTTGTCGATCACCGACAGCACCACCACGGTATCGCCATCCTGCGGACGGTGCACGGCAATGCGGCACTGGTTGGCACCACGCACGCTGCGCGTTTCCGGATGGCTGCCCGCCGGCATCACATCCACAAACGGCTCGCCGAGATAACGCGTCTCGTACAAGGCCTGCAGGTCGACGTCACCAGTCTTGATCGTGGCATACAGCGTGGCATGGATGCCGCGCACCATCGGCACCAGATGTGGCACGAACGTCAGCCCGACCTGCGAACCGGCAGCCACGTCCAGGCCCTGGCGGATTTCCGGCAGGTGGCGGTGGCCGGGCACGCCGTAGGCCTTGAAGGATTCCGACGCCTCGCTGTAGAGGATGTCGACCCGCGCATGCCGGCCGGCGCCCGACACGCCACTCTTGGCGTCGGCGATCAGGCGCAGCGGATCCACCAGCCCCTTCTCCAGCAGCGGCAGGAAGCCCAGCTGGACAGCCGTCGGATAGCAGCCGGGATTGGCCACGACGCGGGCGCCGCGGATGCGGTCACGATTCAACTCGGGCAGACCGTAAACCGCCTCGGCCAGCAGCTCGGGGCATTTGTGCGGCATGCCGTACCACTTCTGCCAGACGGCCGGATCCTTCAGGCGGAAATCGGCCGCCAGGTCGATGACCTTCACACCGGCCTCGACCAGGGTCGGCGCCGACTCCATGGCAATGCCGTTGGGCGTGGCGAAGAACACCACATCGCACTGGCACAGCTCACCGATGTCGGGGGCCGAAAAGGCAAGGTCGATGCGGCCACGCAGGTTGGGATAGGCGTCGGCGACGCGCTGGCCGGCGTCGGAACGGGACGTCACGACGTGCAGGCGCACGTCCGGGTGCTGAACCAGCAGCCTCAGCAGTTCCACGCCGGTATACCCGGTGCCGCCGACAACGCCCACACTGATCGCCACAACCACACTCCCGTCGCAGAAAAATACGTAAAGGGCTGTCGAATCTACCGGCCGTCGGCCGGGCAGGCAACCGCGGATTACCGCGGACCACGAACGGCACGCACCGACCGGCACCGGCCTCTGCGATAATCGCAGCCCCGGCAGCCTCCCCATGGAGCACCACCGTGTACGAGTGGCTCAAGGCACTGCATCTCATTGCGGTCGTGACCTGGTTCGCGGCCCTGTTCTATCTGCCGCGCCTGTTCGTCTACCACGCCATGGCGGATGTTTCCGACACGGTCGGCCGTGAACGCTTCAAGGTCATGGAGCGCAAGCTCTACCGCGGCATCATGACGCCGTCGGCCATCGCCGTGTTCGTGCTGGGCGCGTGGCTGCTGGTGCTGAACTGGGACTTCTACAGGACCCAGGGCTGGATGCACGCGAAACTGGCCATCGTGTTCCTGCTGTACGGTTATCACGGCATGTGCGGCCGTTTCCTGCACGATTTCGCCAACGACAGCAACACCCGCACGCACACCTTCTACCGAGTCTTCAATGAAGTGCCTGTACTGGCACTGGTCGCGATCGTGATCCTGGTGATCGTGCGGCCCTTCACCGGGAACTGAGATGGAACATCCGGAAAAGAAACCGGTGGTGCTGGTGATCGCCGGTCACGACCCGGTGGGCGGTGCCGGCATGCAGGCCGACATCGAGGCCGTGGCTGCACTGGGCGGCCATGCCGCTACCGCCGTGACTGCACTGACCGTGCAGGACACCCGCAACGTCAGCGACTTCACTGTCACGGCACCGTCACTGCTGCGCGCGCAGCTGGATGCGATCCTGGGTGATCTGTCACCGTCGGCCGTGAAGATCGGCATGATCGGCAGTGGCGACAATGCCCGGGAAATCGTACGCGCACTGCGCAGGATCCCGCAGGTGCCGGTCGTGCTTGATCCCGTGCTGGTAGCCGGCGGCGGCGGATCGCTGGCGCTGGATGACCTGCAACGTGTACTGATCGACGAACTCCTGCCGCTGTCGGCCGTCACCACGCCGAACGGACCGGAAGCACGCACGCTGGCCGGTCTGCAGGATCTCGACGCGTGTGCACGCGTGCTGATGCGGAATGGCGCGAAGCACGTCCTGGTTACCGGTGGCCACGAACCGGGGCCGGAAGTCGTCACCCGCCTGTACGGCCCGCAAGGCGAAATCGCGGCGCACGCCTGGCCACGCCTGCCCGGCAACTACCACGGCTCCGGCTGCACGCTGGCCGCTGCAACCGCCGCCCTGCTGGCACACGGCAACGACGTGGAAACCTCGGCGCGAGCCGCACTTGACTACACCTGGCACACACTGGAGAACGCACAGCGGCCCGGTCACGGGCAGGCCATACCCGGGCGGTTCTACGCCATGCCGGCATGGCATGGCGTGCGCCGCTCCCTGCCCTGACCATGCGTGCCGGCATCTGCGGTCTCTACGCCATTACCGACCCCGTGCTGCTGCCGGATGAAACCCGTCTGCGGCAAGGCGTGCAGGCAGCGCTGGCCGGCGGCGCACGCATCGTGCAATACCGCAACAAGGCGGCCGATGCAGCCGTTCGCCTGCGCGAGGCCACCGCCCTGGCCATGCTGTGCCGCGAGGCCGGCGCATTGTTTCTGGTGAACGACGACGCCGCACTGGCGCTCGCCAGCGGCGCTCACGGCGTGCATCTGGGTCAGCGTGACGGTGCACTGCCGGACGCGCGCGCACTGCTCGGTGATGACGCCGTGATTGGCCAGACCTGCCACGCCTCGCTCGAACTGGCGCTGGCCGCACAGCAGGCCGGTGCCAGCTATGTGGCCTTTGGCCGGTTCTTCCCGTCACGGACCAAGCCGCAGGCATCGCCGGCCGGCATCAGCCTGCTGCCACGGGCACGAGAGGCGCTGCACATTCCGGTCGTGGCCATCGGCGGCGTGACGGTGGACAATGCGTCCGTGCTGATTGATGCCGGCGCCGACGCCATCGCCGTGATACATGATCTGTTTTCCGCCGATGACATCACCCGGCGGGCCCGCGAGTTTTCCGACCTGTTCACACCGGACCCATGACCATGAGCCGTTCCGAAGAACTGTTTTCACGCGCGCAGCAATCCATCCCCGGCGGCGTCAATTCACCGGTACGCGCATTCCGGCAGGTCGGCGGCACACCGGTGTTCTTCTCCCGTGGCGAGGGTGCATACGTATTCGACGCCGACGGCAAGCGCTACATCGATTACGTGCAGAGCTGGGGCCCGCTGGTGCTGGGGCACTGCCACCCGCGCGTGATCGAGGCGGTCAGGAAAGCTGCCGGCAGCGGGCTGTCGTTCGGTGCCCCGACCGAACTGGAAATCCTGATGGCCGAGCGCGTGAAGCGCATCGTCCCGTCCATGGAGCTGCTGCGCATGGTCAGCTCCGGCACCGAGGCAACCATGAGCGCCATACGGCTCGCCCGTGGCTTCACCGGCCGCGACCGTATCATCAAGTTCGAGGGCTGCTACCACGGCCACGCCGATTCGTTGCTGGTGAAGGCAGGGTCCGGCGCACTCACACTGGGCGTGCCGAGTTCCGCCGGCGTACCCGCCGACGTGGCCAGGCACACGATCACGCTCGAACACAACAATGCACAGCAGGTGCGCGAATATTTCGCCCGCGAAGGCACGCAGGTCGCCTGCGTGATCGTTGAACCGGTGGCAGGCAACATGAATTGCATCCCGCCGGAAAAAGGTTTCCTTGAAACCTTGCGCGAAGTCTGTACACAGCATGGGGCCGTACTGATCTTCGACGAAGTGATGACCGGCTTCCGCGTTGCCCTCGGCGGCGCGCAGGCACACTACGGCATCACGCCGGACCTCACCACACTGGGGAAAGTGATCGGCGCCGGCTTGCCGGTTGGCGCCTTCGGCGGCCGCCGCGACATCATGGAAAAGATTGCACCGCTGGGCCCCGTGTACCAGGCCGGCACGCTGTCGGGAAATCCGCTGGCGATGAGTGCGGGCCTCGCCATGCTCGACGAAATCGAGCGGCCCGGATTCTACGGGCAGCTTGCGGCACTCACCGCGCGCCTTTGCGACGGCCTGGAGCGGGAAGCGGCGAAGGCCGGCATACCGCTGACCACCAACCGGGTCGGCTCGATGTTCGGGTTCTTCTTCACCGACCGGAAAAACGTCTCGCGCTTCGCCCAGGTCACGCAGTGCGACATCGAGCGCTTCAAACGCTTCTACCACCTGATGCTGGACGAGGGCGTCTATCTGGCGCCCAGCGCCTACGAAGCCGGCTTCATGTCCGGCGCCCACACGGAAGGCGACATTGACGCCAGCGTGGCTGCGGCAGCCGCCTGCCTGCGCAAGCTGTAACGGACGCCGTCAGATCCCGGCGGCGTCCCCGTCGTCCTGCGGCGGCTCGTCGACCGGCATGTCGTCCTCCGCCGCCGGGTCATCCGGGAACGCATCGTCGGGCGGCTCGCCGGCATCGTCTTCCGGCCCGTCCCCGGCCGGCAGGGCCTCGGCATCCGGATCGAGGGCTTCCTCGTCGGCCGCCTCTTCTTCGGGCCCGGCAACGGCGGGCGCCGGCGACGTCGCGCCTGACGCCGCCCGCGCGGCCGGCGTCAACGCCGCGAGATCACCCATGGCCAGCCACGCGTCATAGCGCGCCACAGCGTTCTCCAGCACGTCTCCGGCGGAGTCTGCCACGTAGCCGCTGAACAGCTCCTCGATCTGCGCCAGCGAATCCTCGACCGACGGATCGTCCGGAGGATCGATGCCAAGCTCCTCGCTGCCGTTCAGCTGCGCCTCGAGCACCTGCTGGAACCGGTTGACATCACGACCGAACAGATCGGCAGCTTCCACCGCCTGCGACATGTCTGAATGCGACATCAGCACCAGACTGCCGACCATGCGGCGGGCCAGATATTTCTGCCCGGCCGCGAGCTGGATGTCGGTCAGCGGCGCGTCGCTGTCGGTGAGTGTCTCGATGATGCTGTCGTACTCGCTTTCCAGATCGCGCAACGCATTCACCATCACGTCGGCCAGTTCGCGCTGTGACACCACGGCGTCACGCGCCTGCACCATGCGCTGCACCTCGTCGGCCACGATGGCCGCCCGATCGCGATTGCCACGGTCCCAGGCCGCCAGCCGGTACACGAACCCGCGATCGGCACGATCGGACCAGCGCTCACCGAGCACCGCCAGACGATCAAACGCGGCCGCATCACCGTTCAGGGCGGCGGCAGCACGGGCCTGGGTTTCGAACAGGTCGCTGCGCACCAGCGGGTTGCCGGTGGAAGTACAACCGGCCAGCAATGCGGGAACGAGCAGGATGCAGACACGCATGACGGCAACTCCGGAATCGCGCGGACAGCCCCTTGCCGCCACTGCGCCCGATAACCGGACCAGCCTAACCCCGGGGTGTGACAAACGGAACGTTTCCGTCGACGCCGCCGGTCAGTCGACCAGCCGGCGGAAGAATCCCTTGACCTCATCCACGGCGCCGGACGCCGTGCCACAGATCGTGCTCGCTTCGGGCGCCGTGCCGGCCACGACCGGCAGGTGAACGGCACCGGCACAGCCGGAGCCGGAACGCGTCCGGCCACCCGGCTCCAGCCAGACGGTTTCGACACCGGCCGGTGGCGTGTCGGCCAGCGCCACCTGCGGCAGGCGTGCCATGAAATCGGTCCAGACCGGGAGCGCGCCGCTGGCGCCGGACAGCGGCGTGGCGCGGTTGTCATCGAAACCGACCCAGGCCACGGCCAGGTGATTGCCGGAGAACCCGGCGAACCAGCTGTCGCGGGCATCGTCGGTGGTGCCGGTCTTGCCGGCCGCGTTCAACGCCGGCGGCAGCACGGTGTAGGCACTTTTCGCGGTACCGCGCCGCAGCGTTTCCTGCATGGCAAAGGTGAGCAGGTACGCGGTGGCCGGCGTCATCACCCGCTCGGTACCGGTAGCCCGTGTCAGCAGCACTTCGCCGTCACCCGACAGCACGCCGCGCACCGCGCGCGGTGTCACCCGCAGGCCGCCGGAAGCGATCGGCTGATACATGCCCAGCACTTCCAGGGGCGACAGCGTGGCACTGCCGAGCAGCACCGACGGATACGGCGGCAGCTCCGCCTCCACACCCAGACGACGCGCCTGCGCGATCACCCTGCCCACACCCACGGCCAGGCCCAGCCGCGCCGTGGACTGGTTCCAGCTGTTGGCAAGCGCATCCACCAGCATCACGTTGTGGTCCGGTGCATCGCCGTGGCTGACATGGTCGTAGTTGGCCGGCCGCCATACCGGGCTGCCTTTCACTTTTGCCTCCACCGGCGCATCGCTCACGTAGCTGGCCAGCGAATATTCGTCCGGCCGCGACAGCGCCTCCAGGAACACCACCGGCTTCATCAGCGAGCCGATGGTGCGGCGCGCATCCGTCACGCGATTGAAGCCGGCGTAATCGACATCGCGACCACCGACAGCAGCCTCGATCTCGCCGGTCTGCGGCAACGCCACCACCAGCGAGCCCTCCAGCCCCTCCAGGCCATGCGCGCGCTCGATCTGCCGCAACTCGTCGGCAAGCGCCGTTTCCGCCGCCAGCTGCACACCCGGATCCAGCGAGGTGTAGACCGCGAGACCATCGCGCTCCAGCGCATCTTCCGGCAGACGCTGGCGCAACTCGTTGCGCACGATGGTCATGTAGGCCGGATAACGGTTCAGCCGCAGCCGTGGCGCCGGCACCACGCCCAGCGGCTGCGCCTTCGCCTGCCCCGCCGTGGCCGCATCGACAATGCCCTGACCGGCCAGCGTATCCAGCACGAGATTGCGCCGCTCCAGCGCGCGGTCGGCATGTTTCCACGGGTTGTACTGGCTGGGGCCTTTCACCAGCCCGACCAGCAACGCCACCTCATGCAGTTTCAGTTCCTGCACCGGACGGCCGAAGTAGTACTGACTGCCCAGGGCAAAACCGTGCACCGCACGTTGCCCGGCCTGACCGAGATAGATCTCGTTGCAGTAGGTTTCCAGGATGGTGTTCTTGTCGTAGTGCGCCTCCAGCAACACCGCCATCACCGCCTCGGTGGCCTTGCGCGCCAGCGTGCGCTGGTCGCCCAGAAACAGGTTCTTGACCAGTTGCTGCGTGAGCGTGCTGCCGCCCTGCTGCACCTGGCCGGCCTGCACATTGACGAACAGCGCCCGCAGGATGCCGCGCGGCGACACGCCGGCGTGCTCGGGAAAATCGCGATCCTCGATCGCGAACAGGGTTTCGACCAGGTACGGCGGGCGCTCTTCCAGCCGCATCAGCACCCGGTCCTCGGCATCGCGCGGACGTATGGTGCCGATCACCACCGGCTCGATCCGCAACACCCGTTCGGCCGCCGTCAGCTTCTCGATGCGTGCCTCGGAGAACGTCACCGCGGCGGTCTGCGCGCGCGTGGCACCTTCCGGAAAGGAGAAACCGCGGGTCACCAGCCGGACCGTGTTGCCGGCATCCGCCGGTGCGAATTCGCCGGGGCCGGCCGGCTGTGCAACCTCCCGATAGCCAAGCTCGCGCAGCTCTGCCAGCAGTTGCCCGGCAGTCAGCGGCTTGCCGGCATACAGGTCCAGCGGCCGGGCATACACCCGCGCCGGCAGCGTCCAGCGGTGACTCTCGAAGGCGCGGGTCACTGCCGCATCCAGCCAGGCTACCCAGACCAGGAACACCACCAGCAACGCCAGACCGGCCCGCCAGAGGAACCGGCGCAGCGGCGGCCAGAAACCGGCACTGCCGGCGGCGGCAGGCTTGACCGGGAACGCGGGCTTGCCCGGGGATTTGCTGCGTGGGGATTTCGCCATGGCGCGCGAGTATAGCCTGCAGCCTTGCGGCTAGAATGTGCGCCGCCGCAAACCTGCCCGGAGACCGCGCATGTCCGAGACATCCCCCGCCCGCTATGACATCTACGGCATGGGCAATGCGCTGCTCGACACCGAGGTGGAAATCGACGACGCCTTCCTGGCCCGGCTGGGCATCGAGAAAGGCATGATGACGCTGGTCGACGCTGCACGTCAGCGCGAGCTGCTGGCCGCACTGACCGCACACAGCCCGGCACACCGGCGCGCCAGCGGCGGCTCTGCCGCCAACTCCATCATCGCCGCGCAGTATTTCGGCAGCCGCACCTTCTTCTCCTGCCGGGTGGCGCACGACGAAGCCGGCGACTTCTATCTGGGCGACATGGAAAAAGCCGGCGTTGCGGTGAACCGCAGTGCTCGCGGCAACGGCGTCACCGGCCGCTGCCTGGTAATGATCACGCCGGATGCCGAGCGCACCATGCACACGTTCCTCGGCATTTCCGAAACGCTGGACCGTGCCGATCTCGATGATGACGCCATCCGCGCCTCGCACTGGACCTATCTCGAGGGCTATCTCGCCTCGTCGGCCACCGGACGCGAAGCTGCCATGCATGCACGCAGGATCGCCCGCACGGCCGGCCGCCGGGTTGCCATGACCTTTTCCGATCCGGCCATGGTGCAGTACTTCCGCGACGGCCTCGTCACCATGCTCGGCGACGGCGTGGACCTGCTGTTCTGCAACCACGTGGAAGCGCAGCTGTGGACCGGCACGGAGAAAGTGGAGGACGCCGCCAGCCTGCTGAAATCCGCAGCCGGCAGCTTCGTCATCACCTGCGGCGGCGACGGCGCGCTGGCCTGGGACGGCAAGGACCTGCATCGCATCGCGGCCACACCGGTGAAGCCGGTGGACACCAACGGTGCCGGCGACATGTTTGCCGGTGCCTTCCTGCACGCGCTCAACCGCGGTCTGGATTTCCCGTCTGCCGGCAGGCTGGCCAGCATCGCCGCGGCACGCGTGGTGTCGAACTTCGGCCCTCGCCTGCAACCGGCCGAGCACGCCGGCGTGCTCACCGCCGCCGGCATCCGGGCCTGATGCCGTGACGGTACTGTGCCGCGCCGACGAGATCGGTGAAGAAGAGGCCAGGGGTTACGAATATGGCGAGCACGCGCTGGTGGTCGTACGCCATGACGGTCAGCTGCACGTGTACGTCAACTGGTGCCCGCATCTGGGCATCGAACTGAACTACCAGCCGGACGAATTCCTCGACATGGATCGCCGCTTCCTGCAATGCGCCAACCACGGCGCGCTGTTCGAGATCGGAAGTGGCCTGTGCATCCTCGGCCCCTGCAAGGGCGCATCGCTGAAGAAGGTCGAATTCACGGTCGAGAACGGCGAGATCCGCATCCTGTCCGTACCGCAGCGTATCCGCTGACAGGCGTCGTCACACCGCCCGTCAACCGGCCTGCCCGGTGAAACGGGCGATGCGCCGCACAGCCTCCTCCAGCCGGTCCAGCGGACGGGTACAGGCAAATCGCACGTAACGCGCCGCGTCCGCGCTGCCGAAATCGATACCCGGCGTGATTGCCACACCTTCCTGCTCCAGCAAAGCCTCGCAGAAGCCGTAGCTGTCCTGCGTGAAGGCCGACACGTCCGCGTACACGTAGAAAGCACCCTGCGGCGGCACCGGAATGCGGAAACCCAGCCGCTCCAGCGCCGGCACCAGATACGCGCAGCGTCGCGCAAATTCTGCGCGGCGCTGCTCCAGGATGGCCAGCGTGTCCGGGTGGAACGCAGCCAGCGCCGCGTGCTGCGCCACGGTGGGCGCGGCGATGTAGAGGTTCTGTGCCAGTTTCGCCAGTTCCGGCTCGGCATCCGGCGGCGCCACCAGCCAGCCGGCGCGCCAGCCGGTCATGCCGAAAAATTTCGAAAAACTGTTCAGCACGATGGCATCCGGTTCGACCGCAAGCGCCGTGTGCGGCGGCTCCGCGCCGAAATTCAGTCCCTGGTAGATTTCGTCGACCAGCAGGTGCCCGCGCGGGCGCACGGCGGCGGCCAGCTCCGCCAGGGCGGCACGGGACAACACGCCGCCGACCGGATTGGTCGGCGTCGCGATCAGCGCCGCCACGGTGTCGGCCTGCCATTCACGGCCCACATCGGCAGCAGACAACTGGAAACCGGACGCGGCACTGACCGGCACGGTCTGCGCCCGGGCACCCAGCACGGTCAGGAAATGCCGGTTGCAGGGGTAGCCGGGATCGGCCAGCAGCACCCGCTCCCGGGGGTCCGCCACCAGCGCCAGTGCCAGCAGCAGCGCGCCGGAGGCGCCGGGGGTCACCACGATCTGGCCGGGTGACACCGCCACGCCGAACCGGCCGCGGTACCAGCCGGAAATCGCTTCGCGCAGCGCCGGCAGACCCAGCGACGGCGTGTAGAAGGTCTCGCCACGGGCCAGCGCGGCCTGGCCGGCCGCGAGGATCGGTGCCGGGGTCGGGAAGTCGGGCTCGCCGACTTCGAGGTGTATGATGTCGCGCCCCGACGCCTCCATGGCTTTCGCGCGGCCCAGCAGGGCCATGACGTGAAACGGCTGGATGTCGTCGAGGCGGCTGGCCCAGCGGCGTGTGCGCATGCTTGCAGGGGTCCGGAATCCGGGGGAGCGCATTCTAGCCCGGGACCCGGACCCGCCCCGGGCCGGCAACGGCAGTGGCACGCCCGCCTCCGGGCATGACAAGTCACATAGGACGCATTATTTTGGCAGGCCGATTTTCACGGGTTCGTCGCGCCCTGGGTGCCCTCATCGGCAAGCGCGACACAGAGAGGGATACGGACATGGCGAAGGCCGACAAGCAGAAAGGCAAGAAGGACGACAAGAAGAAGCCGGCCGGCAAGCCCGCGGCCAAGGCTCCGGCGAAGAAGCCGGCCGCCAAACCTGCGAAGCCTGCTGCCAAGCCTGCGAAGGCGCCGGCCAAACCGGCCCCGAAAGCCGCTGCCAAGCCTGCGAAGGCGCCGGCCAAGCCGGCCCCGAAAGCCGCTGCCAAGCCTGCGAAGGCGCCGGCCAAACCGGCTCCGAAAGCCGCCGCC
>JBMOOO010000008.1:0-13300 GCA_049324475.1 Pseudomonadota bacterium
ACAGCCAGACGCCGGCGATGGCCGCATGGAACAGCGCCGGGCTTGCGAACGGATGCAGATCCGCCAGCAGTGCCGGCGCCTTTGCCGAGGGCGCGGTGGCGCCACCGGCGACCGCCAGCCAGGCCACGGCCAGCGCCACCGGCATGGCCAGCAACACATTGCCCAGCACGGCAATGAACTGCGTGCGCGACACCCGCGACACCAGCAGGGCCACCGCATCGACATCGGCACGGCGGCCGGAGGAAATCTGCGCGGCGATGGTCTGCGCCGTCATCGCCGGCTGTTTGGTCGCGATGGTGAAGTGCAGGATGTAGATCAGCACGAAACCGGCCGCGTAGTTGAGGCTGTACGCCAGCGCCTCGACCAGCGGCGGCAGATGCAGCGCGGCAGTCAGCGTCTTGATCATGGCCATCACGCCAATGATGCCGCCGGCCCCCAGGGCGGATCGGAACATGTCCAGATATTCGCGCTGTGTGCGGGTAATGTAGTGCTCGCCGGTGCGACCGGCATTCTCCGTCACCTGCAGCGCCACCATGTTGGCGCCGTCCCGCAAATGCTCGCGCACGCCGTGTGCACCGGCCTCCGCCAGCACCAGCTCCACGGCATAGGCAATGCGCGCCGCACCGGCATCAGCGCCGCCGCGGCTGTCCAGCAGCGCCATCAGCACCTGCATGCGGGCGAGCATCTGGCCCAGACGACGCAGCGCGAAGGTCAGCGCAAAACTGGCGCCGGACCGGCGTGCTGCACGACGGATGCGCTCGCCCGTGTCGGCGCACTGCGACAACAGCACCTCCAGCTGGCGCGTATCCGGCACCGCACCTTCACGCAAGCCGTCCAGCCAGCGCTGCATCTCCGCGTTCTGCGCCAGGAACGGATTGTTGTGGGCGCGCGGCACCCGGTAGTGCCGCTGCAGTTCCGGCTCCACGCCGATGGCCGCCACACGCACCGACAGCATGTCCAGCGCATCGGCCAGCGCCTGCCGGGCCGGCTGCCAGGCATCGGTGCCGTCTTCATCCAGATGCATCGCCGCCAGCAGACCCTGCCAGCTGGCTGCCGGCACGGCCGGCAGCCAGTCGACGTCATCGCCGGCATCGAACCAGGCACTGAACAGCCCGTTCAGCGTGTTGTCGCGCGGCGGTGGCAGGAACTTGCCCGCCAGGCGTCGGCCGAATTCCGTGACGAAACCGGTGTTGGCAAGAATGCCCGTGCCGGCGTGCACGGCCGCCGCCGTGTCGTCGCCAAGCAGATCACGCAACAACGCACGCAGCGCAGCGCGATAACCCGGGTAATGCCCGAGAAAGTGCGCGAGTGCATCCACACCGGCTCCGGGCGCTGCACGCTCCAGGCCACGCAGTGCCGCCAGCATGTCCGCCACGCCGGTGGCGTGCTCGCCGGCCGCAATCCGCTCCAGAGCCTCGTGCATGCCCGGCACGGTCAGTACTCCACAGCCCCGCGCGCGGCCGCTGTCGACAGCCGCGCGCGCAACGCGCCCAGCGCCACCGCAGCACGCGTGACATGCCCGGCCAGCACCAGCGAATGATTGGCCAGCAGGCCGTACTCGCTGCCGTTGAGGATCACCGGGCTGGACAATCCCGACTGCGTACCGTCGAGCGCGCGCACGGCGTCGGCCAGCAGTTGCCGGTCTTCCGGCGCCAGCACCGGCGCAAAATCATGTTCTGCCGCCAGCAGCTGCACGCGCAGTGCCCAGCAGTATCCGCGCGCGGCAAAAAATCCGTTGTCGATGTCCGACCATGCCGCGTTGCCGGTTCCGGACGCCACCAGATCACGCCCGTACCGGTCCAGTCTCTGGCCGACATCGCTCAGCCAGCGCGCGAGATTGTCGGCTCTCGGGTGGAAGCGTGCGCCGGGCTGCGGCGCATCGACCAGCCGCGCGAGATAGCGCGCCAGCACCTGCATCCCGTCCTGGTATTCGCCCTCGGCCGGCGGCACCAGCCAGCTGCTGCTGTCGAACAGCAGCCGCGATTCCGCACGCACCAGATCCGGGTCCTCCACGAACTGGGTTTCCGCCCGGGAAAAATCCCGGCGCAGCGCCAGCAGGTAATCCCGCACCGCCTGCAGGGCGCCGTTCTCGAACGCCGGCATGTCGTCGAGCAGCACGCCGGGCGGCAACGCATCGTTGGCGGTGAAGCCGCCGGGTTTTTCCAGCAGCACGCGCACGGTGTCGATCACCGTCGCCACGCTCACGGCGCCCGGCACGGCGGCCTGCCGGCCCAGCCCGGCCGTCACCTGCGCCACATCCGGTGCCTCGGGCTGACGGCTCCACCAGGCACACAGCAGGATGGTGGCCAGCACCGCCAGCAACAGCAGGCGCGGCCACCAGCGATGACGCCGGCGCGGCAAAGCCGCCGAGTCGAGCAGGAAGGTTTCCAGCCGGCTCTCGCCCGGTTGTCGATGTTCTTCGTCCATGCTCAGCGCTGAACCCAGTGTGGATGATCCTGTGCCGCGAGAAAGGCTTCCGCGCCGGCACCCTGCAGCATCGCCAGCGTCGACAGCGTGCCGGCCTCAACGCAGCTGGCGGCAACCACCGTGACCGAACGCGGCGCATCCGGCACCGGCCAGCCGGTACGCGGGTCGAGAATGTGACCGTAACGCCGGCCATCCTTCAACAGGAAACGGCGCGCATCGCCACTGGTGGCGATGGCGCCGGATTTCAGGTGCACGGTGGCGAACCGGCCGCCTTCCGCCGCCTCGATGCCGACCGCCCACTCCCGCTCCTGCGCAGTACCGAGGTAACGCTGGCCGTTGGTGGCGATATCGCCGCCGAAGTTCACCAGTATCGGGCCCGGATGTGCCGCCGACAGCTGCGCCAGCGCGCGGTCGACGGCGTATTCCTTGCCGATGCCGCCGAGATCCAGCTGCATGCCGGCCGGCATCGTCACGTGGTGACGGCCGGCCGACACGCGCTCCCAGCCGATCAGGGGCAACAGTGCCTGCACCTGTTCCGGTGCAGGGATCCGGTCCGAGCCATCGAATTTCCAGACCCGGCGCAACACCCCGGAGGTGATGTCGAAACGGCCTCCCGACAACCGGAACAGCTGGTCGGCGTACTGCAGCAGGCGGTGCGTTTCCTCGTCGATCGGCACCGGGCTGCCATGGCTGCCATTGATGCGGGACACCACGCTGTCGTCGCGATAACGGCTGAATTTCTGCTCGATGCGTTTTGCTTCGGCGAAGGCCGTTTCCGTGAGCTGCCGTACGGTCTGCTCACCGGCGTCGTGCGCCATGATTTCGCAGGGGCTGGCCATGGCGGAAAACCGGCCATGCCACTGGCCTCCGGTCTGCACCAGCTGGATGTCGCCCATGCCCGGCTCCGTCACGCGGCAAACTGCGGAGCGCGAGTGTTGCACAGCAACACCGGGGCTGCCAGTTGCCGGTATCCGCTCAGCGCTGCAGCGGCAACAGCACGCGGAAACCGCCGGGCGCGCCATCCCGGCGCGGCAGCACGGTCACTGAACCGCCATGACGTTCGGCAATGCGGCGCACGATGGCCAGGCCAAGCCCGGCACCGTCACCACGCCCGCTGTCGACACGGAAGAAACGCTCGAACACCCGTTCTTCCGATCCGGGCGGAACACCCGGCCCCTCGTCCAGCACCTGCATCTCCACCTGACCCTGGCCCGCATCCCGGACCAGCACCCGCACCAGCGAGCCCTCCGGGGAATAGCGCAGCGCGTTGTCCGCGAGATTGCGTATCAGGATGCCCAGCAGAGCGGCGTCACCGGCAACGACGGCGCCCGGCATCTCGTCCGTGAATTCGAATTCCTGCCGGCGCCGCATGGCCAGGGGAGCCAGCTCCGCGAGTTCTTCCCGGATCAGTGCATCCAGCCGTTGCGGCCGGAAGGCCGCCGTTTCCATGTCCGGCTCCAGGCGCGCCAGCGTCAGCAGCTGCGACACCAGCCGGGCGGCACGATCAACGCCGCGCAGCAAGGCTGCCAGGGCATGCCGGCGTGCCTCGTCGTCGGTGGCTGCCAGCGCGTTCTCCGCCTGCACGCGCAACGCGGCCAGTGGCGTGCGCAGCTCGTGCGAAGCATCGGCCGTGAAACGCCGCTCCCGCTCGAAGGATGCCTGCAACCGCGACAGCAGCTCGTTCAGCTCTTCCACCATCGGCTGCAGTTCGACGCCGACGTCGCTCACACCGACCGGCTCCAGGTTGTGGGCATCGCGCCCGGCCAGGGCGCGACGCAGACGCTCGAGCGGCGCCAGCCCGCGACCGATCAGCAGCCCGATCAGCAGGGCCATCAGCGGAATGCCGACCAGATGCGGCACGAAGGTGGCCAGGGCAATCTCCGACGCCAGCTCGTCGCGCATGTAGTCATCCTGCGCCACCAGCAGCCACAGGCCGTCGTGGGACAGGGCAAAGACATGAAAGGCTTCGCCGGCCAGATCCCGCTTCGAATAACCCGCGGCGAAATCCGCCAGCGGCTGCAGGGGCGCGTTGGCAGAGCGCATCAACAGACGGTCATGGCCTTCCCACAGCTGGAACACCAGCCGCGTTTCATAGCGGTGGCCCCAGGGCGTGGCCTGGTCATCGTCGACACCGGTGGCCATCGTCTCGTCGCCGGAGCCGGTATCCGGTTGCCAGGCGGGGAACACCACGGTGTCGCCTTCCGCCTGCAACAGCAGCGGCTGCGTGGTCAGGGTGGCGATCAGCACCCGCGCCGACTGGGCCAGCTGGGCGTCGAACAGCTCCTCGACTTCCTCCAGCGCGGCCCGGTAACCGAACCAGCCGGTGATCGCCATGCTGAGCGTCGCCACCAGCAGCAGGGTGGCCAGCAGATAGCGACGTATGGAAAACGGACGGTGGAACACCGCTCAGCCCACCGAGTAGCCGACACCGCGTACGGTGCGGATGAAACCCGGCGACAGTTTCCGGCGCAGGTGATGGATGTGCACCTCCAGCGCATTGCTGTCGACATCGTCGCTCCAGCCGTACAGCGCCTGCTCCAGCCGGTCACGCGTGAGGACCCGGCCGGCGTTCTCGACCAGCGCCGACAGCAACGCATATTCACGCCGGGTCAGCTCGACGCGCTGTCCGCACCACAGCGCTTCCTGCGCCGCCGGACGCAGCACCAGATCGCCGTGCGTCACCTCCGCCACGGCACGACCGGCGTGGCGACGGCTGACCGCGCGCAGGCGCGCCTTCAGCTCGGCAATGTCGAACGGCTTCACCAGATAATCGTCGGCGCCGGCATCCAGACCCTCGACCCGGTCCTCGAGGCGGTCACGCGCCGTGAGGATCAGCACCGGCACCGACGACTGCCGCCGCACGGCACGCAGGACCTCCATGCCGTCGCGGCGGGGCAGCCCGAGATCCAGCAGGACGACATCCCAGTTCTCGCTGCCGGCCAGCGCCTGCCGGGCGTGCTCGCCGTCCCGGAGCCAGTCGACGGCATGCCCGTCGTGCACCAGCGCCATGCGCAAGCCGTCGCCGAGCAACTCGTCGTCCTCAACCAGCAGCACGCGCATCCGGTTCCTCCCTGCACACCCGGCCGCCGGTTCTGCACGGGCATGCCCGTGCAGAACCTACCAGCGGAAACTGTAGCCGAACTCGACGATCACTGCCGACAGGTCGGCCGCTTCCGTATCTCCGCTCTGCTGGAAGGATTCCACCCGCACGCTGGCCTCGCCGGTCTCGCCCAGACGCTTGCCGACCTTCAGCCCGAACGTGGTATCGGTGAGCGCGCCCAGCCGGTAATCGGAGGACACGTTGTCCCCGGCAACCGGCGGTGCATCCAGCGCCTCGACCCAGAAATCCGCTTCCGTCTGGCTGTACCAGCGCGCATGCGGCTCCAGGAACCAGTCGCCGCCCAGCAGATGCCGGTAGCGCAGATCGACGGTGTGCGAACTGATGCCCCAGTCATCGGTCATGAACCGGTAGCTGCCGTCCACGATGTCACCGCCGGCCAGCGCATGCTTGAGCTCGCCGTACAACGCATGTTTCGTGCGGCTGTCCGGGCGCGATTCGTAGTAGAACTCACCCGGCGGCCCGCCGGCACTGTCGTCCGCAACGATCTTGTAGGGATCGTTGTGGTAACCGGACGACATGCTCAGGTTGTAATTGATCTGGGCGATGGTGTTGCGGCCCAGCACCTGGGTCACGCCGAACAGCAGGTCGGTTACGGTTTTTGTTTCGTCGCTGCCTTCCTTCGCCGCATCCGGATCTCCGGTATCCATCTGCGCCAGTGGAATCGGCACACCGCCCACCGGACTGATTGTGTCATTCTCGAAAGACAGCCCGCCGGTCACGGTCGTGTTGCGCTTGTTGAAATCGCGCGACAGGGTGCCGCTGACGCCCAGGGAAAAGAAATCGAACTCGCTGGAAACGTTGGCGCCCAGGGTCGATTTCCACAGCGGATCGGCCAGCGGGCGTGTCCAGGTGACGCCGACATTGCCGCGCGTGTCGTGGAAGTCGTCATCCAGCGGCACCGTGCCCGCCGGGGTCGTATAGATTCCGTTGCCGCTCGGGCTGGTGAAGGTCTGGGCGTAGGGCCGCACCGGTGCGCCGTTGTGCGAAGGCCCGGTCAGGGCGTCCAGCACCACCTTCACATCGAGGAACTCGTCATCGCCAAGCTCGCGCCGGGCATTCACCACGGGTTCCGCTGCCGTCACGCGATCCTGCTCGCCGTAATACAGCAGCGAGGAATCGATCTGCCACTTGCCGTCGCCGGCTGCCGCATCGCCGGCCAGCAACGAACCCGCCGCCAGCGTCAGGGCGCCGCTGATCTGTCCCGGTTTTTTCAGTTGCATCCGCAACCTCCACCGCCGAAGCCACGGCCGCCGCTGGACGCTTCCTTGGAGAAGTAGATGTGGTCATCCAGACCACGTGACACCTGGTCGTAACCGAGCGCCATCTCCGGGCGCGCCAGCACATCGCGCTCCCAGGGCTCGACACCCATGCTGCTGCACCCGGCAACCGCCAGTGTGGCGGCCAACACAAACACCCTGCCCATGACGGATATTCCTCCGACGATTGTCATTTTCCGATCAGCTTCCGGACGGTGGCCTCGTAATCGGCAAGACGTTCTTCACGAAAGCCGACATGCCGCTCCGCAATCTGCCCGTCACGCCCGATCAGCACGCTGGACGGCATGCCCTGCAGCCGGTACTCGTCTGCAAGCTTTCCGTCCGGATCGAAAACCAGCGGAAACGAAGCCGGATGCCTTTCGAGGAATTTCATGGCCGCCGAGCGCTCGCGATCGACGTTGACGCCGACCACCACCAGATCGTCCGGATACTTCCTGGCCATCCCGTTCAGCCACGGGAAGGATTTCCGGCAGGGAACGCACCAGGAGGCCCAGAAGTCCACGTAGACCACCTTGCCCCGGTACTGCGCGAGATCCAGACTGCCCGCCGATGCCGGCGATGCGTACGCAAGCAGGACAAGCACAAGGGCGATGACGGGATGCAGCGTGCGGCTCATGACGGCCTCCGGTTCGTGATGGCCAGCACTGTAGGAATCTGCGTCTTAAGGCACGCTTAACCGCGTTTTAAGGCACACTTAAGCGCCGTCCCGGACACTGCCCGCACACCGCCATCACCGGACCCACGCATGATTTCCGCGACCATCCGTACCGCCTTCCGCACCAGCCGTCGCCCGGCGGCGCGCATCCTGTACGTACTTGCACTGATGCTGGCATCACTGCCGGGTATCGCCGCACTGCCGGGCAGCAGTTCCGGTGACGACGAATTCCTGCCGGTGCGCGAGGCGTTCCGCCTCAGCCTGGACCGCGACGACCGGGCCTTCCACCTGCGCTGGCTGATCGCCGACGGCTATTACCTGTACCGGGAACGTTTCCGTTTTGCGCTGGTGGACGACAACGGCAATGCCATCACCGCCTTCGCCGAACCGGAATTCCCGAAAGGCGACATGAAGCAGGATGAAATCTTCGGGCTGGTGGAGGTGTATCACCACGAAGTCAGCGTGCGGCTGCCGCTGGAGAAACTGCCGCCCGTTACCACGGCCACGCTGAAGATCACCTACCAGGGCTGCGCCGAGGCCGGCCTGTGCTATGCGCCGGAAACCGAGGAGTGGCCGGCCGACTTCACCGGCATGTTGCCGGCAGCAGGCGGCGCATCGTCCGCAGCCGCCACGGCAAAGCCGGCAGGCAACGACGCCGGCGCACTCGCCGGCTTCCTCGCGGAAGCATCCTTCCCCGTCATTGTCGGCACCTTCCTGCTGCTGGGCATCGCACTTGCCTTCACGCCCTGCGTGCTGCCGATGGTGCCGATCCTGGCGTCGATCATCGCCGGCGAGGGCGCCGACATTTCCACCCGGCGCGCGTTTTTCCTGTCACTGGGCTACGTGCTGGGCATGGCGTTCACCTACACGCTGGCCGGCGTCGGCATCGGCCTGCTGGGCGCGGCCTTCAACCTGAACCTGTGGCTGCAGTCGCCGCCGGTGCTGCTGGTATTCGCCGCCCTGTTCGTGCTGCTGTCGCTGTCGATGTTCGGCTTCTACGAACTGAAGGTGCCCGCCTTCATTCACGACCGGCTCGCCGCCCGCAAGCACTCCGGCGGCGACTTCCTGCCGGTGGCCATGATGGGCGCCGTCTCGGCGCTGGTGGTGTCGCCCTGCGTGTCGGCACCGCTGGCCGGCACCCTGATGTTCATCGGCTCCACCGGCGACGCACTGCTGGGCGGCGCCGCGCTGTTCGCACTGGCCTTCGGCATGGGCATCCCGTTGCTGCTGGTCGGCACCTTCGAGGGCAAGTTGCTGCCGCGCGCCGGCGCCTGGATGCACGGTGTGAAGATCGCCTTCGGCATCCTGTTGCTGGGCGTGGCGGTGATCCTGCTCGGCCGCATCCTGCCGGGGCCGGTCACCCTGGGCCTGTGGGCGCTGCTGGCCATCGGCTCGGCCGTCTGCCTCGGCGCGCTGGAACCGATACCGCCGGCGTCCACCGGCTGGCGCTGGTTCCGCAAGACCATCGGCATCGGCTTCCTCGGCTGGGGCCTGGCCATGGGCGCCGGCGCACTGGCCGGCGGCGACGATGTGCTGGCACCGCTGACCCCCTTTGCCGGCGGCCATGCCGGCGCCCCGGCGGCAGACAGCGGCCATGCCCTGTTCACCCGCGTCACCGACAGCGCGGATCTCGCTTCCCGGCTGGCAGCGGCCAAGGCGGCCGGCAAACCGGTGATCCTCGACTTCTACGCCGACTGGTGCGTGGCCTGCCGGATCATGGCGCGCGACGTGTTCCCGCGCCCGGCCGTGCAGGCAGCCCTGGCCGGCTACGTGGCCCTGCAGGCGGACGTGACCGCCAACACCGAGGCCAACCAGGCCCTGCTGCGCGAGTACAACGTGCCGGGATTGCCCGCGATCCTGTTCTTCCGTCCGGACGGCAGCGAGGTTGCCGGGCAGCGCATTCTTGGCGAACAGGACGAGACCGCCTTCCTGGACTGGCTGAAAACCCGAATTGCCCCGAACCTGCAGGGATCCGGCTGACACCCTGTCATCAACGTCCCGCCACCGGCACAACTTGTAAGGAAGTGTTGGGTCCGGTTCCCAAGCCCCGCAGCCTCCCCCTAGACTTGCCGCCTGCTGAAGTGCGCCCCCGGAATGACCGGGTGGTCACACGTCCGGGGCAGTTTCCCCGGCGCTCTGTTTCCTGATTGGGGAGAACCACGGCATGGCCACCATCCTGGTGCTGCACGGGCCGAACCTGAACCTGCTGGGCAGCCGCGAGCCGGACAAGTACGGCCACGACACCCTTGCCGACATCAATGCACGCCTGACGGCCGCCGCGAAGGCCGCCGGCCTGCACCTGCTGACCCTGCAGAGCAACGCCGAATACGAACTGGTGGAGCGCATCCACGAGGCGAAGAAGGAAGGCGTCGAGTTCATCCTGATCAATCCGGCCGCCTTCACCCATACCTCGGTGGCACTGCGCGATGCCCTGCTGGCCGTGCAGATCCCGTTCATCGAAGTGCATCTCTCGAACGTGCATGCACGCGAGCAGTTCCGCCAGCACTCCTATTTCTCCGATATCGCCGTCGGCGTGATCACCGGGCTGGGCGCACAGGGCTATGAACTGGCGCTCGCCGCGGCCGTCAAACGGCTGAAGTCTTCCTGAACACCGGCACGACCGGTATTTCCCGAATCCTCCAACAAGGCCCGCAAACGCATGGACATCCGCAAGGTCAAGAAGCTGATCGAACTGCTCGAAGAGTCCGGTATCGATGAACTGGAAATCAAGGAAGGCGAGGAAACCGTTCGCATCGCCCGCAACCGCGCCCCGACCGGCCCGGTGACCTATCAGGTCGCCGCGCCCGCCGCCGCTCCGGTGGCGGCAGCCCCGGCAGCCGCGGCTCCGGCTGCCGATGCCGGCAAGAAAGAAGAAGTGAAGCGCAGTGGCCACGTGATGCGCTCGCCGATGGTCGGCACCTTCTACCGCTCTGCGTCGCCGGGCTCGCCGGCGTTCACCGAAGTCGGCGCTTCGGTCAAGGTCGGCGACGTGGTGTGCATCGTCGAAGCCATGAAAATGATGAACCAGATCACGGCCGACAAGGCCGGCGTGATCGAAGCCATCCTGGTCGAGAATGGCCAGCCGGTCGAATTCGACCAGCCGCTGTTCACCATCGTCTGATCACGCACCCACACGAGAACATCCCATGCTCGACAAGGTCGTGATCGCCAACCGCGGCGAAATCGCGCTGCGCATCCTGCGCGCGTGCAAGGAGCTCGGCATCCGCACGGTGGCCGTCTATTCGAAAGCCGACCGTGACCTGATGCACGTACGACTGGCCGACGAAGCCCTGTGCATCGGCCCGGCGGCGTCCAGGGACAGCTACCTCAACATTCCGGCGCTGATCAGCGCCGCAGAAGTCACGGATGCCCAGGGCATTCACCCGGGCTACGGCTTCCTTGCGGAAAACGCCGATTTCGCCGAAGCGGTGGAACGCTCCGGCTTCACCTTCATCGGGCCACGCGCCGACACCATCCGCCTGATGGGCAACAAGGTGTCCGCGATCGAAGCGATGAAGAAATCCGGTGTGCCGACCGTGCCCGGCTCGGGCGGCCCGGTGACCGAAGAGAACGCCATCGAGGTGGCCAAGAAAATCGGCTATCCGATCATCATCAAGGCCGCCGCCGGCGGCGGCGGCCGCGGCATGCGCGTGGTGCATTCGGAAGCTGCACTGCTGAACTCGCTGTTCGTCACCCGCTCGGAAGCCAAGGCCGCTTTCGGCGACGATACCGTCTACATGGAAAAATTCCTGGAGCATCCGCGCCATGTGGAAATCCAGGTGCTGGCCGACGGCGAGGGCCATGCCGTGCATCTGGGCGACCGCGACTGCTCGCTGCAGCGCCGGCACCAGAAAGTGGTGGAAGAAGCTCCGGCCCCGCACATCCCGCAGAAACTGCGCGATGAAGTGGCGGAAGCCTGTGTGCAGGCCTGCCGCGAGATCAATTATCGCGGTGCCGGCACCTTCGAGTTCCTCTACGAGAAGGAGCGCTTCTACTTCATCGAGATGAATACCCGCGTGCAGGTGGAGCATCCGGTCACGGAAATGGTCACCGGCATCGACATCGTCAAGGAACAGCTGCGCATCGCCGCCGGCCAGGGCCTGTCCTTCACCCAGAAGGACGTGAAGATCAAGGGCCACGCCTTCGAGGCGCGCATCAACGCCGAGGACCCGGCCACTTTCATGCCCTGCCCGGGCAAGATCACCTATTTCCACGCACCGGGCGGCAACGGCATCCGGGTCGACTCGCACGCCTACAGCGGTTACACCGTACCGCCGAACTACGATTCGCTGATCGGCAAGGTCATCGCCTACGGCGAGGACCGCAACATCGCTTTCCGGCGCATGAAAAACGCACTGGACGAAATCGTGGTGGACGGCATCCGCACCAACGTGCCGCTGCACAAGGAACAGATCTTCCGCGATACCCACTTCGAGAACGGCGGCGTGGACATCCACTATCTCGAGAAGAAACTCGGGATCGCCAAAAAGTGAAACGGGGCCGCGAAAAAGCGGAAGTGATGCTGCCGTGAGCGAGCAGCAGGTCTGGCTTGAACTGAAGATCGAGCTGCCGCGCGACCAGGTCGACGCGGCAGAGGAATTGCTGCTCGCGCTGGGCGCGCTGTCGATCACCAATCTCGACGCGCAGGACCAGCCCATCCTCGAGCCCGGCCCCGGCGAAACGCCGCTGTGGGACGCGGTGATCGTGGTCGGCCTGTTCGCCGGCGAGGAAGTCGACTCCGATGACCTGCGCGCCGCTTTCGCCAACGCCTGGCAGGCCGGTTACGACACGACTCCGCCCGGATTCCGCGTGGAGCCGCTGGCCGACCGCGCCTGGGAACGCGTCTGGCTGGAGCACTTCAAACCGATGCGTTTCGGCGAGCGCCTGTGGGTGGTGCCAAGCTGGACGGAGCCGCCGGTCGCGGGTGCGGTCAACCTGCGCCTCGATCCGGGCCTGGCCTTCGGTACCGGCACGCATCCCACCACGGCGCTGTGCCTGCGCTGGCTGGACGGACTCGCCGTTTCCCCCGGCGGGCTGGCCGGCAAGCGCGTACTCGATTTCGGTTGCGGCAGCGGCATCCTCGCCATCGCCGCCGGACTGCTGGGTGCCGCGGAAACGACCGGCGTCGACAACGATCCGCAGGCCATCCTCGCCACGAAGGAAAACGCCGCACGCAACGGCGTGGCGGTGACGGCACTGCTGCCGCGCGAGTTTGCCGGCGGCACACCGGCTTCGTTCGATGTCGTGGTCGCCAACATCCTGGCCGGGCCGCTGGCGCAACTGGCACCGCAGATCGCCGGCTGCGTCGTGCCCGGCGGTCACCTCGCGCTGTCCGGCATCCTGCGCGATCAGGCCGGCGAGGTCGCCGCGGCCTACCGCACCCTGATCGACTGGGACGAACCCGCCGTCGACGGCGACTGGGTACGCCTGTCCGGACGCCGCCGCACCGGGTGACGGCGCACCGCCGGCGTGCGCATAATCGCCCGTCATCCCGCAGGGAATGCCCATGTCCGACCGCTACCAGACGCAGTGCCCGCACTGCGGCGTCAAATTCCAGATCACGGCCCAGCAACTGCAACTGGCCAATGGAACGGTGCGGTGCGGCTCCTGCCTGCAGGTCTTCCAGGCCAACCAGAACATGATGCCGCTGACCGGGGCCGCCCCCAGCGGTGTCGGCAGTGCGCGCGGTACCGCACGCCCGTCGGCCACGCCGCCGCCGGATGCCCAGCAGACCGTCCAGCGCCCGGCCATCCAGATACCGCCGCGGCCACCGGCCACGCCGGCAAAAACCGCGAAACCCGCCGCCCCGGCCGGCGGCCG
>JBMOOO010000009.1:0-95679 GCA_049324475.1 Pseudomonadota bacterium
GTGGCCTGGCTGGCGGTCGCCGGTGGCGCCACCGCGCCCTCGGCAAAGGCGCCGGCACTGCTGGCGGATCTGCATCCGTTCGCAAGCCCGGCGCTGTTCCATGCGGCCATCGCCGGCGTCTGGCTGTTCTGTGCCGGTCTCGTGTCCGGCTATTTCGACAATCTTGCCGCCTACGAGCGGATCGGCGACCGCGTGCGTGCGGCACGCCGGCTGGCCTTCCTGGGCGTGGCGCGTCGCGAACGCCTGGCGGTCTGGCTGCAGGAGCATCTCGGCGGGCTGGCCGGCAATACCTTTTTCGGTTTCGCGCTCGGCCTGACCGGTTTCGTGGGCATGGTGCTGGGGCTGCCACTGGACATACGCCACGTTACCTTCTCGTCGGCCAACGTGGCCATCGCCTGGGTCGGTTCGGATTTCGCGTTGCCGGCCGCGGTGCTGGCAATGTCGCTGCTGGGTGTCGTCCTGATCGCGATCACCAATCTCGCTGTGAGTTTTTCGCTGGCACTGTGGCTGGCGTTCCGTGCCCGCGGTGAGGGCTTTGAACGCATGCCGGCCGTGCTGGCGGCGCTTGCACGGCAGTTGCGGCGCGCGCCGCTGTCTTTCCTGCTGCCGCCCCGGCGCCGGAGCGATGATGCGGCAGCCTGAAAAACGGAAAAGGCCGGCGACATGCCGGCCTTTCTGCCTTCGGGCGGCGGCTTACTTCTTGCCGGCCTGGATCGCTTTTTCGATCTCGGCCTTCGCTTCGGCAGCGTTGCCCCAGCGGTCGACCTTCACCCACTTGCCGGGTTCCAGGTCCTTGTAGTTTTCGAAGAAGTGCTGGATCTGCTGCGGCAGCAGCTGCGGCAGGTCGGCCACTTCCTTCACGCCCTTGTACAGCGCCGACAGCTTGTCGTGCGGCACGGCGATCAGCTTGGCGTCGCCGCCGGCCTCGTCGTTCATGTACAGGATGCCGACCGGGCGGCAGCGCACCACGGAACCCGGTGCCACCGGGTACGGGGTGATCACCAGGACGTCCAGCGGGTCGCCGTCGTCGCCGAGGGTGTTCGGGATGTAGCCGTAGTTGGCCGGGTAGAACATCGGCGTGGCCATGAAGCGGTCCACGAACAGGGCATGGCTTTCCTTGTCGATCTCGTACTTGATCGGGCTGGAATTGGCCGGAATCTCGATGACCACGTAGATGTCGTCCGGCGGGGACTTGCCGGGCGGGACCTTGGTGAAATCCATGGGTGTCTCTCGTTGCGGGCTGGAAGAGGGGGGGGTGAAAACGGCGCGCATTATACCCCCGGCCCGGACGGGCGACAGGGCGGGGGTACCGGGGGCGGGCGTCGCCCGGTCAGAGCGTCTCGGAGTCGCTGCGGTCCTGGTGGCTGACCGAGAGCACCTCGTTCCATTGCAGCAGGATGTCGGTCAGCTGCCAGATCTGGCGGTCCAGGCTCTGCAGCTCTTCCACGGAATTTTTCTCGCCGCGGAAGATTTCCACCTGGCGCAGTTCCTGGGCCAGCGGGTGGTTGGGATGTTCCATGCGGTACACCTCCAGTTTCCAGCGCGTGTTGTGCGCCACCATGCGCCAGAACGCCAGCTTGGTCGACAGCTTGATGCGCGTGAAGTTGGTGAGGTCGCCGAAAGGCGAGAAGTCGGTGCCGAACAGCATCACCTTGGAGACCTTCGGGTCGGCGACGATGGTGGCGGTGCGCGGCGTACGGCACAGCAGTGACAGCGCGCCGAACACCTGGCCGGCCGACAGGTAGTTCACCGCGGGGCGGGCCAGGTCGCCGTCCGGGTACACCACCAGCTGGCCCTTGAGCAGGAAGTAGAACGTCTCGGCGCGCTCGCCCTTGCGCATGACCACTTCGCCCGGTGCCGGTTCGAACACCCGCGAGTAGCGCAGCAGGGTGTCGGTCTGCTCGCGGCTTTCCAGCATCAGGTCCTTGTACAGGGGAATGCCCGACAGCAGCGTCTCCAGCGTGTCCGCGGGATAGGCGGTAAGCGGAATGGTCTTCATGTCAGGCTCCCTGCTCTCGTTTCTTTTGCGGGAGCGCCTTCCGGCACTCCTGCCGGTTCATTTCTTGAGTTCGAACGACGTTGCCAGCTTCTTTTTCACCGCCACGTTCTTCAGCTGGACGTACTGCGGCAGACCGTCCTTGTAGGGCGGGTAATCCTCGCCGCGCACCAGCGGCTCGAGGTACGCGCGCGCTTTCGCCGTGATACCGAAACCGTCCTTCGTGATGAAATCACGGGGCATTTTCTTCTCGACGTTGGCCACCTGCGCCAGCGGCGCCTCGCCGATGGTCCATTTGTACGGCTTGTTGCTTTTGCGCACGATGGCGGGCATTACGGCATTCTTGCCTTTCAGGGCCATTTCCACGGCGGCCTTGCCCACGGCATAGGCCTGCTCGACGTCGGTCTTCGAGGCGATGTGGCGCGCCGAGCGCTGCAGGTAATCCGGCACCGCCCAGTGGTATTTCAGTTTCAGGTTGTTCTTCACCAGCGCGGCCAGTGCCGGGGCAACGCCACCCAGCTGGGTGTGGCCGAAGGCATCGACGGTGCCGGCATCGGCGAGGAAACGGCCGTCGGCGTATTTCGCCCCTTCGGAAACCACGATCACGCAGTAGCCCACGCGTTTCACGGTTTCGTCCACCTTCTTCAGGAACGCGTCCTGCTCGAAGGGGATTTCCGGGAACAGGATGATGTGCGGCGGCTCGTCACCGCCGGCACCGGCAAGGCCCGCGGCGGCGGCGATCCAGCCGGCATGGCGGCCCATGGCTTCCATGATGAAGACCTTGGTGCTGGTCTTCGCCATCGAGGCGACGTCCAGCGCGGCCTCCTTCACCGAGATGGCGCTGTATTTCGCCACCGAGCCGAAGCCCGGGCAGTTGTCGGTGAAGGGCAGGTCGTTGTCGACCGTCTTCGGTACGTGGATGGCCTGGATCGGGTAGCCCATGGTTTCGCTGAGCTGCGAGATCTTCAGGCAGGTGTCGGCGGAATCGCCGCCGCCGTTGTAGAAGAAGTAGCCGATGTCGTGCGCCTTGAAGACCTCGATCAGGCGCTCGTACTCGGCGCGGTTCTGCTCCAGGGACTTCAGCTTGTAGCGGCAGGAGCCGAAGGCGCCGGCCGGGGTGTGGCGCAGGCCGGCGATGGCCTTTGCGCTTTCCTTCGACGTGTCGATCAGGTCTTCGGTGAGTGCGCCGATGATGCCGTTGCGGCCGGCGTAGACCTTGCCGATCCGGTCCTTGTGCTTGCGGGCGGTTTCGATCACGCCGCAGGCGGTGGCATTGATGACGGCGGTGACGCCGCCGGACTGGGCATAGAACGCGTTCTTCTTCCGCGCGTTGGCGGCAGGGCGGGCGGCGCCCGGTTTCTTCTGGCTCATGAGGGGCCCGGGAAGGACGGAAACAGGTGGGAAAAACTGGCCGCCGATCATACCGGATGGCCCGGCGGGACGGGAGTTCGGCCTCGTGTACACTGCGCGCATTCCCGACGGACACGCCGCATGAAAGCCCGGGATCCGGCCCTGCCGGCCCGGGTCCGGCGGCCGCTGCCGCCGGCGTCTCCCAGAGCAACGGACCCTCCATGCATATCCACATTCTCGGCATCTGCGGCACTTTCATGGGCGGCCTGGCCATGCTGGCCCGGGAGCGTGGCGATACCGTCACCGGCTCCGACCAGAACGTGTATCCGCCGATGAGCACGCAGCTGGAGCAGGCCGGCATTGCGCTCACCGAGGGCTACGATGCGAAGCAGTTCGCGAAAAAACCGGACCTGGTGGTGATCGGCAATGCGCTGTCGCGCGGCAATGCCGCGGTCGAGCACGTGCTGGCCGGGCACCTGCCGTACGTGTCCGGCCCGGAGTGGCTGGCGCGGCACGTGCTGCCCGGCCAGCAGGTGATCGGCGTGGCCGGCACCCACGGCAAGACCACCACCACCAGCATGGTGGCCTGGATCCTCGAGCATGCCGGCCTGAAGCCCGGTTTCCTGATCGGCGGCGTGCCGAAGAATTTCGGCATCTCCGCGCGCCTCGGCGGCGGCACGCATTTCGTGGTCGAGGCCGACGAGTACGACAGCGCCTTTTTCGACAAGCGCTCCAAGTTCGTGCACTACCGCCCGGACATCGCCATCCTGAACAATCTCGAGTTCGACCACGGCGACATCTTCGACGACCTCGATGCCATCAAGAAGCAGTTCCACCACTTCGTGCGCACCATTCCCGGCAATGGCCGCATCGTGCACCCGTCGGTGGAGCACAACATCGTCGACACGCTGAAGAAAGGTTGCTGGACGCCGGTGGAAACCACCGGTCTTGGCAACGAGTCCGGCGACTGGCAGGCAGAGTTGCTGGCCGCCGACGGCAGCGCCTTCCGCGTGCGGCGCGCCGGCCAGGTGATCGGCGAGGTGCGCTGGCCGCATGCCGGCGAGCACAGCGTGCGCAATGCGCTGGCGGCGATTGCCGCCGCGGTGGCCGCCGGCGTTGCCGCGGAAACGGCCGTGGCGGCGCTGGCGACTTTCGAAGGCGTGAAACGCCGGCTGGACCTGCTCGGCGAGGTGGGTGGCGTCAGCGTGTACGACGATTTCGCGCACCATCCCACAGCCATTGCCGTGACGCTGGCCGGCCTGCGCAACCGTGTGAACGCTTCCGGGCGCGGTGGCCGCATCCTGCTGGCCATCGAGCCGCGCTCCAACACCATGCGCATGGGTCTGCACCGCGAGCACCTGGCGCCGTCCACCAAGGATGCCGACGCCGTGTACTGGTACCAGCCGGCCGGCCTCAACTGGGCGCTGGACGACGTGATTGCCGCCAGCACGGTGCCGGCGCAGGTGATCGGCGACATCGATGCCCTGGTGGCCGCGCTGGCCGGTGCGGCCCGCCCGGGCGATTCCGTGGTGATCATGAGCAACGGCGGTTTCGGCGGCGTACACCAGAAGCTGCTGGCTGCCCTGAAGCAGAAGTCGCGCTGAAACAGAAAGCCTGATCGTCAACTGCAGGGAGAGACGCACATGACCGGAGAAGTGATTGCCGCCATCCTGCACCACATCGCCCTGCTGGTGATGGTCGGTGTGCTGTACACCGAGTACACGCTGCTGCGCCAGGACGACATCCGTCCGCATGTGGCCACGCTGGCGCGCATCGACCTGTTCTACGGCATCGCGGCACTGGTGCTGATCGCGGCCGGCCTGAGCCGGGTGTTCTTCTACGGCAAGGGCCTGGATTTCTATCTCGCCACGCCGTTCTTCCACGCCAAGATGACGCTGGTGGTGCTGATCGCACTGCTGTCGGTGCCGCCCACGCTGCAGTTCATCCGCTGGCGCCGCGCCGAACGCGAGGGCACGCTGGCCATTGATCCGCGCGACCACAAGCGCATGAAGCGTTTCGTGGCCATCGAAGCGCACCTGGTGTTCGTGATCCCGATCCTGGCCGTGCTGATGGCGCGCGGCTACGGGCAATAACACGGAAACGGTCGCCATGGCTGCCGCCGGCGATACCGTCACACTGGCCGTCACCGGTGCCTCCGGCGCCCAGTACGGCCTGCGTCTGCTGGAATGCCTGGTGCGCGCGGACCGGCGCGTTTACCTGCTGATGTCGAAGGCTGCGCGGGTGGTGATCGGCACCGAAACCGATCTGAAAATCCCGCCGCAGACCAATGCCACCGCGGATTTCTTCACGCAGCTGTACGGCGCGAAGCCGGAGCAGATCGTTGCTTTCGGTGACGAGCAGTGGACGGCGCCGGTCGCGTCCGGCTCAAGCGCGCCGGTCCGCATGGTGATCTGCCCCTGCAGCACCGGCACGCTGTCCGCGATCGCCACCGGCGCCTGCAACAACCTGATCGAGCGCGCTGCCGACGTGGCCCTCAAGGAACGCCGGCAACTGATCATCGTGCCGCGCGAGGCGCCGTACCACGAGGTGCATCTGGCCAACATGCTGCTGCTGACGCGCATGGGTGCCACCGTGATCCCGGCCAGCCCCGGTTTCTACAACCGGCCGCAGACCGTGCAGGACATGATCGATTTCGTGGTGGCACGCATCCTCGATCAGCTGGGCGTGCCGCAGACCCTGATGCCGCGCTGGGGAGAACACACGTGAGCGAACATCTGACCGACCTGCCGCTGTTCCCGCTCAACACCGTGCTGTTTCCCGGCGGCTTCCTGCCGCTGCGCATCTTCGAGCCGCGCTATCTGGAAATGGTGTCGGTGTGCCTGCAGCAGCAGGCGCCGTTCGGCGTGGTGCTGATCAAGGACGGCAAGGAGGTGGGTGTGTCGGCCGAGCCGTATGCCATCGGCACACTGGCCGCCATCGTCGATTTCGACAAATCGAAGGACGGCCTGCTGATGATCGCCTGCATCGGCGGCGAACGTTTCCGCATCCTGGAGAAGCGCATCGAGCCGAACCGCCTGCTGCGCGCCACCGTCGAGCTGCTGCCGGCCGGCGAGGACCGCGTGCTGCCGCCGGAATACCAGTCGCTGGCCGGTTTCCTGCGCGCGGTGGTCAACAAGCCGGGCCTGAGCCGGCGCATCGCGCCGCCGGACATTGACTACACCAGCCCGCGCGAAGTGGGCTATCGCCTGGCCGAACTGCTGCCGGTGCCGCTGCCGGACCAGCAGCGCCTGCTGGAAATCGACGATCCGCTGGATCGTCTCGCCGAGATTTCCGGGCTGATCAAAGGGATGGAGTTCACGCTGGAGGCGTGATCCCGGCCCGCACCCTGCTTGCCTGCTCAAAAAACGACCAGCCCGCAAATATTTTCCGGGCTGACCCTTAACTTTTCCCGAAACGCGCTCTTAGAGCTTTCAGTACTGCCCGCCACGGGCAGGTATTGATCACCGGGCCTGCGGGCCCCGCTCAGGAGAGTGCGTCATGGTCGGCATCGTTACGGGCAACGGTCTGGGTCTGTTCAACGCGTCGCAGAACCTGTTGGGGGGCTTTGGCTCGCCGCAGGGCGGTGCGCGGGTGAACGTATCGACCGGGAACCTGGTGATCCAGGGCCTGGACCGGACGCAGTCGGGGGTGGGCATCGACCTGACGGCGGTGCGGACCTACAACGCGCTGGGCTCGGTGGGCGGTGCCGACGGCTGGTTCTGGAACGGCGAGCGCAAGGTGCAGCTGACCGGAACGCTGAACAGCAGCGGGTCGAGCGTGATCCGCACGGGTGCGGACGGCCACGAGACGGTGTTCAGCTGGAACGGGTCGGCGTACGTGTCGAGCGAGGGCGAGGGTGCGCACGACAGCCTGTCGTGGGACAGTGGCAACTCGCAGTGGGTGTGGACCGAGGGCAACAGCCGGGCGTCGGACCGCTACGACAGCACGGGCCGTCTGGTGAGCCTGACGGACACGTCGGGCAATGTGCAGACGTTCGCGTACGACGGCTCGGGCCGTCTGTCGAGCGTGACGGACAGTTCCGGCCAGGCGATCGTGTTCGTGTACGACGGTTCGGGCCGTCTGGAGCGTCTGGACACGCGCGAGACCACGAGCGGCGCGCTGACCCAGCGGGTGTATTACGGGTATGACGGCTCCGGCCGCCTGTCGACGGTGAAGACGGACCTCACGCCGTCGGACAACAGCATCAGCGACAACGTGGTGTACACCACCACCTACACCTACGACAGCACGAGCCTGCGGATCGCGAGCATCACGCAGGGCGACGGCACGACGGTGAGCTTCACCTACACGCTGGTGGGCAGCGACTACCGCGTTGCCAGCGTGACGGACGCGGCCGGCACCACCACGTTCAGCTACGACACCACGAACCGGGTGACCACGGTCACCAACGGGGCGGGCCAGGCCTGGGAGTACAGCTACGACAGCAGTGACCGGCTGCTGGAAGTGCGCACGCCGGCGATCGGCGGGCAGCGGCAGATCACCACGTACACCTACGACGGCGACGGCAACGTGAGCTCGGTGACCGACGGGCTGGGCCGGACGGTGACGTACGTGTACGACAGCGCCGGCAACCTGACGCTGGAGCGCGACGAGGCCGGCAACACCGTCAAGCGCACGTACACGGCGACCAACCAGCTGCAGAACGAGATCCGCTACACGGCGGTGTCGACCGAGAGCGGCGGGGTGTGGACGCTGCCGTCGGACAGCACGGCGCTGGTGACGCGCTACGTGTACGACAGCAACGACCGGTTGCGCTTCACGGTGAGCGCGGAAGGGCGCGTCAGCGAGTACCGCTACGACGCCTGCGGTCAGCTGACGGACGAGGTCGGCTACACGGCGGACCTGTACAGCGTGGGCAGCCTGGCCCCGACCGACACGCTGAGTTTGTCCAGCCTGACCGGCTGGCTGCCGACCACGGCGGCGCAGACGCGCAGCGCGCTGCACTACGACTACCGGGGCAACCTGGACTGGCGCAAGGATTACGCGGCGGTGGACGGCAGCGGTGCCGGGATCGCGGACAGCGGCATGACGTACACGAAATATGTGTACGACCAGACCGGGTTGCTGCTGCAGACGATCGCGGTGACGGGTTCGGGCCGCACGACCGAGACCACGCAGGTGAGCTACGGCTACGACGGTGCCGGGCGTCTGCAGAGCGAGGTGAGCGCGGCGGGCACGAAGACCTGGGCATACGACGCCAGTGCGCGCACGACCACGGTGAGCCAGACCATCAACACGGTCAGCCGGACCACGGTGCAGACCTTCGGCAGCACGGGTCGCCTGACCTCGCAGGTGGAGGCCGCCACCGGGCTGACCTCGCGCACCACCAGCTATGTCTATGACGACGCCGGCCGCCTGCGCATGCAGGAAGACGCGGCGGGTGCGCGCAGCTACCTGTTCTACGACGCGGCCAGCCGGGTGGTCGGCCGGGTGGACGCGCTGGGTGGCGTGACCGAGACGGTGTACAACGAAGCCGGGCAGATCACGTCCGAGATCCGTTATGCCACGCGGGTAAGCACCGGCAGCTGGCTGTCCGGCGGGGTGGTGACCCCGACCAGCCTGTCCGCGATCCGTCCGTCCACCCACGCGGACGACCGCACCACGGCGTTCGGCTACGACAGCGTGGGCCGCCGCACCACGATCACCGATGCCGGCGGCACGGTGAGCACCACCACCTACGACGCGGCCGGCCGGGTGCTGCGGGTGGAGACGGGCAGCAGCCCGGTGCGCACCACGCGCTTCTTCTACGACAAGGACGGCAAGCTGATCGCGCAGCTGGATGCCGAGGGCTATCTGGTGCGGCACAGCTACGACGCGGCCGGGCAACTGCGGCAGAGCCTGCGCTATGCGTCGATCACGTCCTCCTCGCTGTGGGCCAGCGGCACGCTGTCGGCCCTGGAGGGTTCGCTGGCAAACACGACCGGGCTGTCGAGCTGGTTCTTCTACGACGCGCAGGGCCGCCAGACGGGCACGGTGAACGAACAGCAGTTTGTGACCGCGACCGTGTACAACGACGAGGCGCGCACGCAGCAGACGGTCCGGTATCTGGATGCGTACACCGGTACCGTCACCACGAGCACGGCGTTCAGCACGATCACCGGCGCGCTGACCGGCAGCGACACGGTCACCACCAGCACGCAGTTCGACACGCTGGGCCGGGTATCGACCCGCACGGCCGCCGACGGCACGGTGACGAGCTACGGCTACGACGCCTACAACCGTCTGGTGCAGGAGACGGCTGCCAGCGGCGGCAGCCAGGCGCGCGAGACGCACTACCGCTACGACGCCTACGGCCAGGTGGTCAGCAAGCTGTGGGGCGAGGGCGCCACGCACCTGACCGGCGGCATGACCGAATCGCAGATCGCGGCCGTCCACGCGCAGTACGGCGAGCTGTACAGCTACGACGTGCTGGGCCGGCGTGCGCAGGTGACCGACCGGGCGAACCACGTCACCACGTATTACTACGACGACCTGGGCCAGCTGACGCACGTGATCAACGCGGCCGGCGGCATCGTCGAGACGAGCTACAGCACCTTTGGCCAGGTGAGCGAGACGCGCACGTACGACAACCCCTTCACCGACACCGGCATGACGCTGGGCAGCCTGACCGGTGGCCTGCTGGGCGCCACCCTGAAGTCGCTGGTGGAAGGCATCCGGGACGCCACCCATGACCGCCGTGTCCAGCACACGTACAACACGCGGGGGCTGCTGACGCAGCGCACGGACGGGGAGGGCTGGCGCACCCAGTACACCTACAACGCGTTCGGCGAGGTGGCGACACAGCTGCGCGAGCAGTCCCTGAACGTGTTCGCGACCGACAGCACCAGCTACAACCTGCGCGGGGAAGTGACCGGTACCGTGCGTGACGTGGGTGGCCTGGCGGTGACCACCGCCACGGCCTACGACGCCTTCGGCCGCATCGTCAGCCGGACCAACGAACTGGGCAAGACCACCACGACCGCCTACACCGACGCCGGCCGCACGGTGACCGAGACCGATCCGCTGAGCCACACGCGCAGCCGCACCTACGACGCGCTGGGCCGGGTGCTGACGGTGACCGACAGCCTGGGCAAGGTCACCACGTATGCCTACGACGACGTGACCCGCACCACGACCGTCACCACGCCGGAGGGCGTCGTCACGGCAACCGCGCTGAGCGAGCACGGCCAGACCCTGAGCGTCACCGACGGCAACGGCCACACCACCACGTACGCGTACAACCGCAACGGCGACCTGCTGACCACGGAAGATGCCGCCAGCACGGTTGTCGTGACCAACGCCTACGACGCCGAGAGCGGTCTGCTGGAGACCGTCACCGACGCACTGGGCGGTGTGGTGACCTTCACCTACGACGCGCTGAACCGGGTGGCCACGCGCACGCAGGCCACGGGCAGCATCACCGTGTACGCCTTCGACACGCACGGCAGCCAGGTCACGGTGACGGAAGCCGACGGTACGGCGCAGGAGCGCACCACCGTTTACGGCTACGACGAGAACGGCCGTGTGCTGACCGCGACGGTGGACCCGTCGGGTCTGGCGCTGAAGACCACGTACACCTACGACGGCGAAGGCCGGCAGCTGACCGTGGCCAAAGGCACCACCGCCAGCCCCGCGCAACAGGTCACCACCTTCACCTACGACACGCTCGGGCGTGTCACCAGCCAGAGCGAGAATGCGGCGGGCATCAGCACCGATCCGCAGTACGCACTGGATCCGGTGACCGGCGAACTGGTGGTGGCAAACGGCAACACGCCGGGTTATGCCGTTGGCACCACAACGTCGATCATGGACGCCGTTGGCTACACGGCCGGCTCGGAAACCACCGTCAGCTCGACCGGTGGCACGCAGAATTATTCGAAGATCGTGCAGCTCTCGAACGGCGACACGGTGGTGGCCTGGACGCTGGATGACGGCACCGGCTGGCGCGCGCAGCGCTACAACAGCAGCGGCGTGGCGCAAGGCAGTGTGATCACGCTCAATACCGTAACGGGTGGCGGCTCTTCGCAGCGCAATCTCGATATGTCGCTGGCCGCGCTGACCGGTGGCGGTTTTGTCGCCGTGTGGACCAACCAGAGCAGCGGTGGTGCCGACGCAGGCAATATCTACATGCGTCGCTTCGACAACAGCGGCGCCGTGCAGACAACCGGTGGCAGCACGGATGACGTGCTGGTCAACACCACCACGACCAACCAGACCAACGGCTCCAGCGTGTACGTTCAGGGCAAGGCCAGTGTGCTAGGTCTGGCTGATGGCACATACGTGGTCGCCTGGCAGTCTCCCAAAAGCACTACGCCGTATTATGACGTTCGCTTCCAGCGCTTCAATGCGTCCGGTGTGGCGCAGGGATCTGAAACCCGCGTGGACAGCGAGAGTGGATCCAATTCGGCAGAAAGCCCCAGGCTTCATTTGCTGAGCAACGGGAACTTCCTGGTGTCCTATCGCTCGAGCAATAACCAAGGAAAGGAGTGTGGGCGCATATACAGCGCGGCCGGCAGTTCGCAGGGTGGATCGTTCGATCTCGAAAATGGCGGCCCGACCAACGGTCCGCTCAGGGTTGTGGCGCTGGCAACCGGCGGTTTCCTTGCCGTGCGCCAGGAGCAAAGCACCAGCCGCGAGCTGCTGGCGCAGGAGTTCAATTCCAGTGGGAATGAGGTCAATTCCGATATTTCCCTGTTGTCGCTGCCGGATACGCAGAATCTCGGCATCTTTTTCCTGACGGCAACGGGCAGTGGGACCTACAGCCTGTTTTACGAAGTCCGTTCTGCAGACCTGTCGTCCACGGAACTGCGGGTGCAGCGCTTCGATGCATTCCACCGGGCCTTGGGTGCTGCGAATGTGCTCGATTCGGTTTCCGGCAGCCAGTCCCTGTCGGCGTCAGCCACGTTGCTGGCCAGTGGCAATGTGGCCATGACCTGGAGCGAACCGGGTGTCGGTGTCCTGACCAGAAACCTGACGGTCGCCAACTCGAATGCCAGTGCGACCATTCCGGGCCGGATCATCAAACTGTCCAATGGCAACTACGTGGTCGCCTGGACCCGCATTGACGGCAGCGGCTGGCGTGCCCAGCTGGTCGGTTCCAATGGCGGCAAGATCGGTTCGGAATTTGCGTTGAATGCTGAATCCGGTGGCGGCGCCGTGACCCGGAACCTGGATGTGTCGCTGACGGCGCTGTCCGGCGGCGGCTTTGTCGCCGTATGGACCAACCAGAGCAGCGGCGGTGCCGATGCCGGCAACATCTACATGCGTCGTTTCGACAACAACGGCGCCGTGCAGACAACCGGTGGCAGCACGAATGATGTGCTGGTCAACACCACCACGGCCAACCAGGGGTCCGGCAACAGCACCCTGACCCAGAAGAATGCCCGCGTGGTGGCCCTGACGGGCGGAGGCTACGTCGTCGTATGGCAGTCGCCCTATACCGGCAGCAAGTTCCGCATCTACTTCCAGCGTTTTGATGCCAGCGGTGTTGCGCAGGGCAGTGAAACGGAAATTTCACCGACCCAGGCCAACTCGTATACGGATCTGCAGATTGTCGCGCTGTCTTCCGGCGGCTTTGCCGTAGGCTATCGTGATGATGAGGGGAACCAGGACGGATTCAACCTCCGGACGTACTCGTCCACGGGCGTGGCCTCGGGCAGTGCGGTGGAGCTGTTCAGTTACGATCCGGATGGCACTGCATCGATGGACATCCTGTCCGGCGGCGATCTGGTGGTGTCATACCGGAAAAACACCAACGAACAGGAAATCCGCACACGCCGGTTCACCACGGCGGGGGTGGCGGTAGGCAGCGAGGTCAGGTTTGCCATCGCGGCCGGTTTCAGCGGGCTCTCGGTTGCGGCGGCGACCGACAATGCCTATGTCCTGAGCTGGCAAGGCACGGACGGCACGGCCTCCGTGGTCCGCTTTGACGCCAATCACAAGCAGACCTCGCTGCCGCTGGTCATGGCCGGTGCCGGCAGTGTTGCGGCCCTGCCCGCACTGCTGCCGCTGGGCAACGGCAACCTGGCCACGGCCTGGGCGGGTGGCACGGCTGGCCTGTGCTTCCGCGAATTGACAGTTCAGAACAGTTCCCTGCCGGTGCGCGCGGCAGACAGCGCGACCACCGGCGGTGTCGCATCGGTGCGCCTGGCCAACGGCGATCTGGTGGTGGCCTGGCCCCTGGACGGCGAGCACGGCTGGCGTGCGCAGCGCTACACGAGCGCCGGCGTACCGGCAGGCAACGAATTTTTCCTGAACACGGATATCGCCACCCAGAACGTCCTGAACCGGGACGTCTCGCTGACCGCATTGTCGACCGGTGGTTTTGTGGCTGTCTGGTCGAACAATGAGGATGTGTATTTCCGTCGCTTTGATGCCAGCGGCAATGCCGTGGATGCGGCCGGGTCCCTGGCCAACACCACGACCGCCGAACAGCAGAAAAATGCCCGCGTGCTGGCGCTGGACAGCGGCGCCTTTGCCGTGACCTGGCAAGCCCGTGTGTCGCTGGGCGTGGGCCAGTTCGCCTGGCGCATCAAGCTGCAACGTTTCAATGCCGATGGCACCAAGGCCGGTTCGGAAACGGCCGTGGATACCACATCCGGCAGCACATCGGCGGAAGACCCGCAGATCGTGCGGTTGTCGAACGGCAATCTCATGGTGTCCTACCGCACCATTCGCCCGGGTAACGATATCCGCCAGCAGGCGCAGATCTTCTCGTCGTCGGGCGTTGCCCAAGGCAGCGAGCTGACGCTGAACACGGGCGGGCTCGACGCCGGCCAGACCCGTCTGGTGGCCTTGTCCGGTGGCGGTTTCGCCGTCCTGTGGCAACCTGTGGCCGCAAACGACACCCTGCAGATCCGTCGGTTCGACAACACCGGCACGCCGGTCGACAGCAGCTGGCAGCCGGTACTGTGGCCGGCGGGCAGCCGTGATCTGGTGTCGTTCTCGCTGACCGCCCTGTCCGGCGGCGGTTATGCCCTGGCCTACCAGCTGAAGAAGTCCGACCTGTCCGGCAGCGAACTGTACGTGCAGCGCTATGACGCCCAGTACCGTGCGCTGGGGCCGGCATATCCGGTGGACAGTGTGGCCGACGCGAGCGCCTTCCTGGCGCCGGTGATCACCGACATGGGCAGCGGCCGCATGGCCATTGCCTGGAGTGGCAAGAATGACGTCAGCGACACGGCTCCCCGCGTGTTTGCGCGTGTGCTGGAGACGGACGACCAGTCCGCCCAGGCGCTGGATGTCAGGACGCAATACAAATACGACGCTGCTGGCCGCCTGACGCGCACCCTGGATGCCAACGGCAACAGCAGCTGGAACGTGTACGACGATGCCGGCCGCGTGCAGTACGCGGTCAACGCGCTGGGCGATGTCACCGAATACGTCTACGACAACAACAACCGTGTGACCTCCACGGTGCGCTACGCCACGCGGGTGGCTACCGGCAGCTACGGCGACGTGGTGACCCCGGCGCAGGTGACGCCGACTGCCGACAGTGCCCGCGATGCGCGCACCTGGACGATCTACGACGAGGATGGCCGCGCGACCGTGCAGGTGGACGCCCTGCGCCAGGCCACGCGATTGACCTACGACGATGCCGGCAATGTGATCGAGAGCCGGCGCCTGCTGGCGCCGCTGTCGGCCAACACGGCGAACTGGGCCAGCGAGCTGGCGGCCAACCCGGCCGGCATCAGCACACACCGTGCTTACGACGTACTGAACCGCCTGCGCTTTGAAGTCGATGGCAAGGGTCAGGTCAGCGAGTGGCAGTACGACGATGCCGGCAACGTGACCGCGAAGCTGCGCTACGACGACGTGCTCACCGGCGCCGCCTCGTGGTCCGAAGCGCACATCGCCGCCGCACTCACGGGCGAGACCGCCCGCAAGACCCTGTACCTGTACAACACCGCCGGCCAGCTGACGTACGAAGCCGTCATCAGCGGCGGCGTGGTGGCCGGTGCGATCAACGGGCACGTGTATGACGCGCTGGGCCGCGTGGTCGGGCAGCGCAGCTTCCCGGCACCTGTCGCCGGCAGCGCGATTGCCGCAGGTTCGGTCACCCTGTCGGCGCTGGACGCGGCCTGGACGGCCACGGCGGCCGGCGATCGCCGCATCACCCACACGATTCTCGACCAGGCGGGCAATGCCCGTTACACCCTCAACAGCCTGGGTTATGTGCTCGAGCAGCGGTTCGATGCGCTGGGCCGCCTGACCGATACCCTGCAGTACCGCAACGACATCGACGTCGGAGCCCTGTCTGCGCTGGACGTGGCGACCGTGGGCGCTGCGGCCGAGGCCGCCAACGCGGCGGCGGACACGGTCGTGCGCACCCGCATCGTGCGGGACGTGCTGGGCCGCGAGCGTTTCGTGATCGATGCGCTGGGCAATGTCAGCGAGAAGATCTACGACGCGCTGGGCAACGTGATCGAGCAGCGGCAGTACGCGCCGTCTTCGGCGCTGAGCTTCGGTACGTACAGCGAATCCGCCGTGGCCTCGGCGGTGTCCGGTCTCACCGGCACGCAGGTGCAGGTCACCCGCTTTGCCTACGACCAGACCGGCCGCCTGCGCTTCACGCTGGATGCGCTGGGCTACCTGAGCGAGAACCGCTACGACGCGCTGGGCCGCACGGTGGAGCAGGTCCGCTACGGCACCGTGGCATCCTCGGCGATGGTGCTCTCGGCTGTCGATTTGACGGAAGCGCAGCTGGCTGCCGAGGCGACCCTGGCGCTCAACGGCCGCAGCACGCGTTACGTGTATGACGCCAACGGGGCCCTGCATTACAGCCTCGATGCGCTGGGGTATGTGACCGAGCAGGTGCGCGATGCGCACGGCCGGGTGCTGCGCGAGACGCGCTACAGCACCGCCGTGAACCTGTCGGGCAACCCGACCGAAGCGCAGGTGGCCTCGGCCATCACCGGTCTTGCCGGGCGCAGCACGCATTACCGCTACGACGCCGTGGGCAACGCCGAGCTCACGGTGGATGCACTGGGCTACGGCACCCGCCGGGTGTTCGATGCCTTCGGCAACGTCACGTCGGAAACGAGACACGCTGCCGTACTGACCGGTGGTGCTGCCGTCAGTGACAGCGAATCCCTGACGACGGTGGCGGGCCGCCTGACCAGCGATACACTCAATCGCACCACGACCTGGGAGTACAACGCACTGGGCCAGCTGGTTACCCAGACCAGTCCGGCGGCGGAATTCATCGTCACGATCAGCAGCGCACCGGTGGCGGTGCTCGGCGTCCTGAAAACCCGTTTCACCTACGACGGCTTCGGCAACCTCGAGACCCGCAGCGAGGGTGAAGTGGTCGGCAACCGGGTGGACAACAACGCGGCGGTCACCGACACCGCGGAGGTGCGTACCTCCGCGTTCGAGTACGACCTGCTGGGCCGGCAGACGGCCAGCATTGCGCCGGGCTGGTATGACACCACGGACGGAAAGTTCTACAAGGACGACCGGAATGCCGGGGAAAGCGTGGCCCAAACCGACCGCTTCCAGGTCCGCACCGAAGTGCAGTACGACGGTTTCGGCAACGCCGCCGTGCAGCGTGTGAACACCACGGGCGCTTCGTCCTGGGCGACCACGCGCCGGGTGTATGACGTGCTGAACCGCCTGCGCTTCGAGATCGATGCGCTGGGTTATGTGACCGAAAGCACCTACGACGGTTACGGCAACAACACGACCGCCACGCGCTACGCCAACGCGATCAACAGCACGACGCCGACCTCGGGAACTTTCCTCACCGAAGCGCACATGCTGGAGTCCACCCGGATCACGGAGAGCAGCACCAGCGACCGCACGCTGACCATGGTCTATGACGCGCTGAACCGGAAGACCTCCGTGGCGCAACCAACCGTGGCGGTGTATGTCTACGGTGGCGACTCCACCAGCTCGAGTGGTGGCCTGATCCGGGTGGCGGAGAGCCTCGATGGCGCCGGCACCCTGCACTACGCCAATGTCACCGGCTCGACCACGACCGGCACGCCGGTCGTGAACTGGACCTACAACGCTTTCGGTGAGCAGGTGAAGGAGGTCATTGCCGGCGGTCCGACCACGTTCCATTACTTCGATGCGCTGGGCCGCAAGACGGCGATGGTGGACGGGCTCGGTTACTACACGGCCTTCGAGTACTTCGCCGACACCGACAAGGTCAAGAAGCAGACCGAATATGCCACGGCCGTTTCGCTCTCCGGCGTGACGGAAAACAGCGTGCCGTCGGCACCGTCCGCGAACGGCAACGACCGTACCCTGCAGTACACGTACAACAACCTGCTGCAGCTCACGAAAACCGAGCGACTCAATGCCACCTGGTGGGCAGCCAACGCCGGGCAGACGTCGTACACGCAGAACACGGGAACCCTGACGGTGGGCACCGTCGGCTACAACGCCTTCGGCGAAGCCGTGCAGAACACGGACGCGGCCGGCAACGCCACCACCATGGACTACGACGGGCTGGGGCGTATCACGCAGATGACCGAGCCGGCGCGCCGTACGGCACGCAGTGGCGAGGGTGGCATCGATCCGTTCTGGAGTGTGCAGAACGGCGGCACTACGCTCTACGACAACCGCCTTTCAGCTTCGCCGGTGGTCATGATGGCCTATGACCGGTTCGGTCAGGCCGTGACGCAGACACGTGCGGCGGCCAGCGGGCAGGCGGGCCTGACGCAGGTGACGCAAACCAGCTACGACCATGCCGGCAATGTGATTGCGCTGGAAGATGCCGCTGGCGGTGTGAAGCAGTTCAAGGTTAATGCGCAAGGCCGCACCATCGAAGAAACGCAGGAGGTGACGCAGGATTATTCCGAATGGAGTGGTCTGCCCTCGGGTGCCGGCACACAGACGAAGCGCAAAACCTATGCCTGGGATCTGCTCGGGCGGCAGACGGCTACCACCAGCCATTACATGGACGGGGCCACGGCCAAAGAGACCGCGGACATCGCCGAGTACAACGCCTACGGCGAAGTCAGCGTGAAGAAGATCAACGGCACCACGCTGGAGACCTACACCTACGACAAGGCCGGCCGGGTCATCCAGACCGTCAACGCCAACGGCACAACCCATTATCACTACGACCTGGCCGGGCGGATGACGCGTTCAGTCGGTGTGGGTGACGGGACCAACCCGGACCGGGTCACGGTCAATGTCTACGATGTACTGGGCCGCCTGACCGAACAGCGTCTGCCGAAGTCCTTGTTCAACCTGAGCAGCAGCAGCGATACAGCCACGACGCTAACCGATGCCATTCCGCTGGTGAAACAGCAGTTCGATCGCTGGGGCAATGTCACGCAGAGAACCGATGCCCGCGGTTCGGCCTGGAAGTACACGTACAACGCCGACAACCGCAATTTGACGGAAGAAAGCCCGCAGGAGATGGCAATTACCGTCACGGGCGCAACCATCACCATGGGCCAACTGAAGACCGCGCGTTACGACGCGTTGGGCAATGTGGCGATGGCACTGGACGGCAAGGTGGAAACCGGTACCACCACCGTCGCCCTGCGCAGCGAGTCGTTCTTCTACAACACGGTCGGCCAGCTGGTGAAGGACATCGATGCCACCGGCATCATCCGCGAATACGCCGTCGATGCGCACGGGAATCGTGTCGCCACGAAAGACGGTGTCGGCACGGTGCGATACACCGATTACGACGCGATGAACCGGGTCATTGAGACCGGGGTGTTGCGCACGGGGTTGCCGGGGTACGGATTGGCTGAGCCGCTGAAACCCGCGGGCAGTGAGTCCCAGGTCGCAGAGGCAGGCAGCAGTCCTTACATCAATACCGTATCAACCGTCGTCACCGGCGGTTATGTCGTGGCATGGGTGGACGGGCAGAGGATCAAGGGACGCCTCTTTGACCAAAGCGGACAGCCATCCGGCTCTGCTTTTGTCATCAGTACCGTGGACGCGTCCACGTCCCAGCTTGATATCAGGGTGTCCCTGGCCACCCTGTCAACCGGTGGTTTCGTCGCCGTTTGGCAGCGTGGTGGCGACATCTACATGCGTCGCTTCAATGCGGACGGCTCGTACGTGGAGTCGGCCGAGGTTCTGGTCAATACGGAAAACACTGTCGATTATTCAAGCAATGTTCAGGACATGCCCTCCGTGGCAACACTGGCTGATGGCAGCTGGGTGGTTGTCTGGCAATCGCCGATCTCAACCACCAGTGCCGATGTGTACCTGAAAAGATATTCGGCCGGCACGGGCACGTCCGTGAACGTCATCAAGTCGGCCACCAAGGTCAATACCACCGCGAATAGCCGGAATGCCGATGTGCTGGCGCTGGCGTCCGGCGGTTATGTGATTTCCTATTCCACCGCGTCCAATATTCTTGCCCAGAGATACAGTGCGTCGGATACGGTCTCCGGCAGCGAATTCACCATGAACACGCTGGGTTTGTCGGCCGTAGCCCGGCCGCAGCTGATCATGCTGTCTTCGGGAGATTTCCTCGCCGCGTGGGTGCGCCCGAATACCAGTGCCATTGTCGTCCAGGCCTTCACGAGTACAGGCACAAAAGTGGGCAGTGAGGTCAGTATCGTCCAGGCGGACTGGAACAGTACGCTGGATGGCGTATTCGGCCTGGTCGCCTTGCAGGATGGCGGATATGCCATCACCTACGAGGTGCGCAACAACTCGGAGAACCGGACTTTCATCTCCCGCTTTGATGCGGCGCATTACGAGGTGGGGGCGCGGGTTGAACTGGAACGCCTGGAGGGAAATCCGACGCCGTGGCTCAACTACACCCGGCCATCCTTGCTGGCACTGGATGGAGACAGCCTGGTTGCCTTGTGGGGTGGCTCCAACCTGGAGGGATCCTACGCGCCCAAGATTTATGCACGGGCCTTCACGGCGGGTAACCAGGCTGCCTATGCGGCCTATGGGTCTGAGCCCAGTGCAGTCCAGGTCGATGGGCTGACAGTTACCAGCGGTCTGACCCAGGTCGACAGTGCGGCCGCCGGCACCAATAACCACACCAGGGTCATTGCCCTGGCCAATGGCGGTCATCTGGTGGCCTGGACCCTGAATGACGGCAGCGGCTGGTATGCGCAGCGCTACAACGCCGATGGCACCGTCAACGGCAGCGCGTTCGCGCTGAACTCGGTATCCGGCACCGGTTCTTCGGACCGCGACCTGGATGTGTCCATCGTCGAGCTCGACGACGGCAACGGCACGCTGGTGGCCACCTGGACCAACAACAACGACATCTACGCACGCCGTTTCAGCGCCAGTGGCACGCCGCTGACCACCAACGGCAGCACGGTCGAATTCATCGTCAACACCACCACCACGGATTATTCCTCCGGAGCCTATATCCAGAAGAATCCGGTGGTGGCCGCCCTGTCGGGCGGGGGCTTCGTGATTGCCTGGCAGTCGCCGAAAAGCACTACCCCGGACTACAAGGTCTTCTTCCAGCGTTACGACAGCAGTGGTACTGCGCAGGGCAGCGAAACCCAGGTAGATCAGAACGTCAGCGGGGCAACCGCCTTCGACCCGCAGATTGTGGTGATGACCTCGGGCGAGTTCGTGGTGGCGTATCACGGCTATTCGTCGAGCCTGAACATGCGGCAGCTGAATGCGCGCCGTTATTCGGCATCCGGTGTCCTGCAGGGTTCTACCTTCACGATTGAAGACCTCGGGCTCGCCTCCTACCAGTGGAAGATCGCCCGGTTGTCCACCGGTGGTTTTGTGGCCGTCTGGCAGGATGGCAGTACCAGTCTGAGGGTCCAGCGCTACACCGCGACGGGCACGAACAGTGGATCGGAAACGTCTGTGTCGCTGGGTCTGTCCGGTACGCTGACGTCGTTCGGGCTGACAGCCACCAATGACGGTGGTTACGTGGTTTCCTACGAGTTCGCACCGACCGGTTTCTCCGGCAAGAAGCTGTACATGCGCCGCTTCAACTCCAGTAACGCCGGCGTGGGCGGGGGGATGGAGGTTTACTCGACCGCGGTGTCGCAGGGGCTGCTGTCGTCGATGGCAACGTTGGCCTCCGGTGCGGTGGTCATGGGCTGGGATCTGGACGCATCGTCGTCAGAAGGCAGCGGCATCTTTACCCGCAAGGTCCTGGTTGAAACGACCGACCGCACGGACTTCGCACACTACTATCCGACGACCGGGAAGTTTGCCATTCAGTCCTTCCTGTACGACGAGGCGGGTCAGCGCTACGCGGAAATCCGGGGTGATGCGGCTGAATATGTCGATAACCGGAACGGCAATGTGAAGTACACCCGCTTCGATGAGCGGGGCAATGTCATCCAGACCCGCACTGAGTCCGGGGTTCTGAAGACCTACGAGTATGACGAAGCCAACCTGAAGAAAAAGGAGATCGACGGCAACGGGAAATTCCTGCTCTGGACCTACAACGCGGCGGCCTATAACCGGCTGGCGACCCACGTTGATCTGGCTGGCCGAACGACCACCTACGGTTACAACGTCTTCGGGCAGCTGGCAACCGAGAGCACCGATGACGGCAACGATGGTGCCGTCGATGCCGACACCAAGGTCTACAATCCGTCGACGATTTCCGGGCTCAATGTCGTCTTTGCGACAGGCACGGATCCTGATCTGGATGATCCCGTTCTTTACGACCTGCCGTCGTTCGTGACAACACACACCTACCACGCAAACGGCATGCTCCAGTCGGTTGCCACCGACTACGGCCGGAAGACCAAGGCAGGTGGCGGCATTTACTACGACATCCACAAGACCGAGCGCGCCTATGACGCCAGCGGGAATATCGTCCTGGAGAAAAATACGCGAACTGCAGAAATAACCACCAGCGGCACCTGGAACGACGGCCTGCAGGAAGTCCGTTACCGGCTGGACAGCATGGGGCGAGTGGAAAATGTCGTCTCGGACTCCAGCCAGATGACGATGTTCTATGACCCGAACGTGAACTACACGACGGCGAATCTGAATTACATCACGTTCTATTACGATGAGTTCGGCAATTACCGGCGCATGCTGGCCAGTGCCTGGGTCTCCTCCGGGAACACCAAGACGGCCGATGACTGGTACAAGTACGACCTCGCGGACCGGATGGTGCTGGCCGATGCTGCGTGGAGCGGTGGCGTGATGGTCGCCAACAGCAGTGGTGGTACCGAGATTACCTACGATGAGGCGGGCCGCCGTAAAACCGAAGAGGCGTGGAGTAATTACACGCCTTCCGTGATAAAGACGGGTGGCAGCAGCTTCGGTGAATTTGATCTGTACAAGAAGAAATATTTCCATTACGACGATCTGGGCAACCTGGCCCTGATCGAGGACAGCAATAATTTCCGTCAGCTGGGTCAGAACACCACGGCGGCTCCCCAAACGTTCAACAACGAGGACAATCTCCGGTTCTACGACGCGGATGGTGTGCAGCGCTGGATGGACAATGGGTGGGTCGGCCCGAAGCAGATCAACACCTTCGACGCGTATGGCCGTCTGGTTGCGCAGTCAAACTTCAAGCTCGACGAGTCCGCCAAATCCAACAGCCGGTATTCCTATCAGGGCGATGGCCAGCTTGTATCGCAGACCGATTACCTGACGAGCACGGCCAACCTGGGTTCGCGTCTTCTTTTCGATGAAAAGGATATGCGTGACGACGCCGGGAACCAGCTTTCCTATCGATACGATGCCTTCAAGACTTCCGGACAGGATCTGGACTATCAGCAGGTCTACACGACCACGTTTGCCTTGTTTGATGGTTACAAGCAGATCATTGAAACCGTCAGCAAGAATGAAATTACATCCGGGACCGGTTTCGGGAAAACCACGTTTGACTATGTGGGCAACGGCGAGCTGGTGCAGGCCAAGAGCATCGGCGGAAACCCTTTCTGGCGAAATTACGTTTCCAATCGTATGGGCCAGATGATTGCGCGGGTTCACCGCATCAGTGGTGACTGGAAGGGCCAGTATTACTACTACCACGATGGCAAGTCCCTGATGAACGTCGGGCGTGTCGAGCCCAAGGTGGCTTTCTCGCTGGGATTCCAGAGTGCGACAAGTGCGGACCTCAGCAATACGCCCAGCAGCTATGTGGCCAGTGTCAATGACACCGCTGAAACAGTGGCGCGTGCCGTATACGGAGACACGAGTTACGCCTACCTGATTGCCGATGCCAATGGCCTGGCCAGCGTAGACACCGCTATTGCCGACGGCACGACGGTTCTTATCCCGAACGTGCTGACCAACAGCTACAACGCGCACGACACGGTCAAGCCGTACAACGCGTCGGACATCATCGGCGATACCACGCCGGTGCCGAAGCCGCCGCCGCCGCCGAAGGACAAGAGCGGCGGGTTTGCGCAGATCGTGATGATTGTCGTGGCGGTAGTGGCGACCATCTTCACGGCAGGTGCGGCGGGTGCGGCGTTTGGTGCTGCATTTGCGACAACCACGACTGCTGCGGGGGTAACCACGTTGGGGGCATGGGCAGCCGGTGTGGCCGCAATGGGTTCGACGAGCCTGGCTGCCATTGGGGCTGTTGCCTTGGGCTCTGTTGTTGGTAGTGCCGTTTCCCAGCAGGTCGGGGACAAGTGGCTGGGCCAGGGACCGGTGGACTGGGCGGCGGTCGGGCGTGCGGGTGTCGGTTCGGTGCTGACCGCCGGTTTTGGCGTGGCACTGGGCAAGATTGCGCAAGTCGCCATGAAAGCACCGGGCGTTTCCTGGGCGGTCAAGGCCATTGACGCCTCGGAGAAAGCCTGGGGAGCCGTGCAGGGTTCGGTGGCCAGCACGCTCAGTGGTTATACGACCGCGCGCCTGTACGGCGAACGTCCGTCATTCAGCTGGGAGGCGATGGCCGGCAATGCCATCGTGTCCGGCATCACGGCGGGCACGCTGGCAAGATACAAGCTCGACACGGCAGGCCCGGCCAGCCTGGAAACGCTGCGCAACAAGATGACCACGGCGGGCATCGCTGCCGTGACGGAAGACAAGTGGTTCGGTGGCAGCAGGCCCAACTACGCGCAGCTGGCCAACAGTGTCGTTGCGCAATTCATGGGCGATGTGGTCCGGGAGGGTATCAGTACGGGGTTGGCTGCGCGTAGTGCGGCTGCCACAGGTGTGGCGACCGGGGCCGAGGCGGTAGCGGCGAGTGCGCCACAAGCTGCGTCGCAAAGGGTGGAATCTTCGTTGGCATCCGGGCCATTCTCCAGCGGCATTGACGGATATCTTGATCAAGTCTTTGACGACACTTTGAAAGGTCTCGGTGTCGACTCGCTGAGTTCGCCGGGCTATATTCTGGACGCTTTTTCTTTCGAAATGATGGGTCCGCCAAGACCGAGTGATCGTCAGGTCGTCGTGCAGAAGGGGGATACGCTTTACGGCATTGCAAAGCGTGAACTCGGTGATGGCGGCCTGTATGCCCTGCTGGGTAACAGCACGCTCATACACCCGGGCGACACAGTGAACATTCCTGGCATAGTCACCGACGCGATGAAGGACGGTGCGCACGCAGAGGCACTGGCTCAAGAAAGAGCATCAGCACGGCGAGTCGCTGCGCAAGAAATATTCTTGGCCCAACAGAGCGGCGGTGCCTCTCCGATGATCCGGGATGGTCTGACGCCTGCCCGAATTGGCGGCGTGGATGCGGAGCGTTACTGGTCTCTCAGTGGTGAAGTGGGTGAGCGTGCGCTGCAGCAAGACATATTCACGCTGGGTGCTGACACGGTAAACAATCCGATCACTTACGGACTTATTCGTGGCGACCGCAGCATAACCAACGATCTGCAGCTTGCGGCGGAAGGAGCAAGAAATTACGCAGTCAAGCTGCGTAATGCCGATGGCGCCACTACGCTGGATCGCCTGCTCGGTTCGGCGCTTTGGGTTGGGACGGAATTTTCGCCTCAGTCTGGGCTTGGTGTGGCTGGGGCGATGCTGCCACTGGGGATGGTTGGAAAGGCAGGGAAGGCTTTTCAACCTAGCGAGCTTAAGGCAGGGAAGGCTTTTCAACCTAGCGAGCTTGATGTCAAGACTTTAGGTATTCTCGAGGAAGCCTTGTTTGCTCAAAAAATTGCAAAAGGAGAAAAGGAGTTTGGTGGTTGGGCAGTTAACCACTACACGAAGGTCGCTGGGCGAGATATCAAGACGGTAAATGATTTGGCTCAGGCCTTGAGGGAAGGCGTGGTTAGCCCGAGTCAGCTTCCAATCAACTATGTCGTTATGAAAGGCGTCCCCGTTATTCAAAATACGAGAACCTCAACGGCACTAATTTTTGCGGGTATTCCAAAAAGCCAGTGGTACGGCATCAATAAAACAGGGCTGAAGACCCCGCAGGGGGTGACGTTTGATGAGCTGGTTCAGAGGCAGTTAGATAGCAACTACGGCGGCTCGCTTGAGAAAGCAAGAAGGTGATCAAAATATGAATCTTTCTGACCCTGTTGAATTGTTGGATCTCGATGGTCTCTTGCCCCCCGATGGGGAAAGCGGTTATGAGATTTCTATGACCGGTAATACATTGGATGTAACTGTTATTTTTGATTCTGAGGGTGGGGGCACAGGGAAAATATGTTTGCGCTTTTTCAAGGCGGCATATTTTTACCTTTCCCCATTTTACGGGCATAGCGTTTTTCATATTCAGGGGGGCGAAAAATCGAATTTTCTGGGGGCGTTGGTTGAGTACAAGAATTCCGATTTGCTCGATGCTGACAGGGCGCTATCTGGTGATTTTGGCCGTAGGCACTTCAGAGTATTTCTTCATTCTGTTGGCGTCTCAATTCATGTGGTGGCATGTTCTTTTGAAGCCCTAAAGTAGGGCGTTGGTTTATAAATAAAATCGTATAACTGCTTCGCGCGCATGGCGCAGTTAGTGGTGCGCACTCTTGGCCGGTTTTTTCAGTGTATGTGTGTTTTTGGCACAAAATTAACGAGCCAGACGCTGTTTTCCGCCTGAAAGAACTTGAAGCCCTGCCGATACATCCGCAGGGCTTCAATTTTTAGAACGACCGGTTTTCCGTAGCGCTGGCCAACGACGATGGCCGTTTGCTCATCCTCTGATAGATGCACGTAGTGCCGATCGCCTGGCTTCAGGCCTTCCTTGAGAATTGAATCCAGAAAGCGCGTAGCGGTTCCGTGGTAGAGGAACTCAGGCGGCACCTTCTCGGGGTACGTAACGTCAACGCTGCTGGTGGAGTGGCCTTGCGCGGCGCGAATGCGTTCGCCTTTATCTGAAATCGTGAAACGCTTTTTATCGCTGGTTTCGACGACCTGCTGAATCAACTCGCGGGTAATCGACTTACCCGATTTGCTGGCCCCTTCGATCAGTGCATCGATATCGGCCCAGCCTTCGCTGTCCAGTGTTATGCCGATGGCCTGTGGTTCATGGCGTAAGACGTAGCTCAGAAACTTGCTGACTTCATTCAGTGACTTGCTCATGGGTGCGTTGCCTTAAACATTTTGAGCGAACACGGCATTAAGCATGTCAATGGCGAGCTTCCGCTTCGGCGGCTTGTCGATGGGATCCATTTGCTTATGTCCCGACGCTGAAGCCTCAGCACCTCACCACGGCAGCACGAGCACCTGCTCCCGCCAGTTGTGGTATTCCGGCCTTTCCACCACGCGGCGCAGCTTCTCCAGCGTGAAATAAGGCACGTCCTTGAGCACGATGTTGGCGATCCAGGCCGGGATGTAGCCACCCGGGTCCATGATCAGCTCGTAGGTCACTTCCACTTCGTGGCCGTTGCCGGTGGGCGCGAACGCGAACCGGCCCTGCATCTGCGGGATGCGCACGTATTCGTCGTTTGGCGGCAGCAGGTCCGGCTTGTTGACCACGTGCACGGTGACGGCTTTCGTGTTCGGGTCCTGGCGCACCAGCAGCTGCACCAGCGCTTCGCGGTCCTGCAACGGCCAGGGCAGCGAGGTGAGGAACTGGTATTCGCGGTTCAGGTAATCGGTGCGGCGCAGTTCCTTCGCGTGCGAGATGAAGTGCATCCAGCGCGGCATGTTGGGCGTGTCGTTCAGCACGCCGGAAATGGTGTGCAGGCTGTCCACCTTGAAGCGGGTGACGCCGCGGAAGGTCTTGATGCGGGCGTCGTCGGCATGCTGCATGTAGACCTGGATGCCGTTCTTGTCGGCGACCAGACGCCAGTTGCTGCCGGGCGGGGTGTTGGCCAGTGCGGCGGTGCAGAACATCAGCAGGCCGAGGGCCAGCAGGCGCGACATCACTGTCATTCGTGTTCTCCGTGGGTGTTCTTGTTCTGTGTGTGCGGGCCCGGGCGGGCATCGACCGGGCCAGGTAAAGCAACGGCACGCGGGTTGTCCGCAAGCTCTCTAGACTATCACGCGTTACCGGGGTGTCTCTCCGCCCATGCCGGGGTTGAGCTTGCCCACGTCCTCGCCGCGGTGCTGTTTCTCCGCGTGGTAGGACGAGCGCACCAGTGGCCCGGAAGCGATGGCGGTAAAACCGAGTTCAGTCGCGTATGTTGCCCAGGCCTCGAAACGCGCCGGTTCCACAAACCGTTTCACCGGGGCATGGTGTTTCGAGGGCTGCAGGTACTGGCCGATGGTGATGCCGTCGACGTCGTGTGCGCGCAGGTCGCGCATCACCTGTTCGATCTCCTCGTCGGTCTCGCCGAGGCCGACCATCAGGCCGGACTTGGTCGGCACGTCCGGGCATTCCTGCTTGAAGCGTTGCAGCAGTTTCAGCGACCAGGCGTAGTCGGAGCCGGGGCGGATCTCGCGGTACAGGCGCGGCACGTTCTCGAGGTTGTGGTTGAACACGTCCGGCGGCGCGGCCTTCATGATCGCCAGTGCCACGTCCATGCGGCCGCGGAAATCCGGCACCAGCACCTCGATCTTCGTGGCCGGGCTGGCAGCGCGTATGGCGCGGATGCAGTCCACGAAATGCTGCGCACCGCCGTCCTTCAGATCGTCGCGGTCGACGCTGGTGACCACCACGTACTTCAGGCCGAGACCGGCCACGGCTTCGGCCAGGTGTTTCGGCTCGTCCGGGTCCAGCGGCTTCGGGCGGCCGTGCGCCACGTCGCAGAACGGGCAGCGGCGGGTGCAGATGTCGCCCATGATCATGAAGGTGGCGGTGCCGCCGCCGAAGCATTCCGGCAGGTTCGGGCAGGCCGCTTCCTCGCACACGGTGTGCAGCTTCTGCTGGCGCAGCAGTGCCTTGATGCGTTCGATCTCGCCGCCGGCCGGCAGGCGCACGCGGATCCAGTCCGGTTTGCGCGGCAGCTCGTCGGTGGGTTCGATCTTCACCGGGATGCGCGCCATTTTTTCCGCGCCGCGCATCTTCACGCCGGGTTCGGCGCGGTAATCGGCACGGGCAGGGCGGGCGGGCGGTACGGGGGCGGGCGTGTCGGTCATGGCGCCGGGCATTCTACTCCCTGCTGCGCCTCACGGCGCGTGGCCGAAAGCCGCGCGCAGGTGCCGGACCAGATTGTCCTCAAGCGTCGTGCGGGCAACCGGCGCCGGTGCCTCGTCGCAGACCCGGGTCATGGCCATGCCGGCGTAGCCGCAGGGATTGATGCGGGTGAAGGGCTCGAGGTCCGGATCCACATTGAGCGCCAGCCCGTGATAGCTGCAGCCCCGGCGGATGCGCAGGCCCAGCGAGGCGATCTTGCGCGCCTCGCCCGCGGCCTGCGGCACGTACACGCCGTGCGCGTCGCTGCGCGGGAAGGCGGCGATGCCGGCGTCGGCGAGCGTGGCGACGAGGGCCTGCTCGATGCCTTCCACCAGCGCGCGCGGGCCGATGCCGAGCCGGCGCAGGTCGAACAGCACGTAGCCGACGATCTGGCCGGGCCCGTGCCAGGTGACCTGGCCGCCGCGGTCGGTCTGCACCACGGGAATGCCGCCGGGTGCGAGCAGGTGGCCGGGATCGCCGGCCTGTCCGAGCGTGTACACGGAAGGGTGTTCCAGCAGCCAGAACTCGTCCGGCGTCTGTTCGTTCCGGCGCGCGGTGAAGGCCTGCATGTTGTGCCAGGCGGCGGTGTAGTCGACCCGTCCCGGGCGACGCACCACCAGCGGCAGGCCGGGTGCCGTCATCAGATGGCCGTGCGCACGCGCGGTTCCGCGCGCAGGTCGCGGTAGATGCCTTCGATCTGCGCGCGGTGCTCGATCACGATGTCGACCGACACGGCGAGATAGCGGCCGCCGGAGGACGGCCGCGCGCTGAGCGCGCCGGGCGAGAAATCACCCAGGTGCCGCGCCACGATCGCGCACACCAGGTCGGCCAGTTCCGGCTCGCCGGCGGGCACGGCGGCGTCGCCGAACACCTTCAGCGTCATGCTGTGCGGGAATTCCCACAGCGCTTCGTTGATGGCGGTCTTGTCGGCGTCCTTCGGATCGTTGCTCATGGTCATGCGACACCGGCGGCAAAGTCGTTCTTGAGGGTGAGGAAGGCGCGCGCGAGCCGGCGCCACAGCGGGCCGATGTCGCCGTTGCCGACCGGGCGACCGTCCAGCACCGTGACCGGCACCAGTTCGCGGATGGAACCGGCCAGCCAGATTTCGTCGGCATGATGCAGCTCGCGTTCGGCGATGTCGCGCTCGATCACCGGCAGGTCCAGCGCCAGCGCCAGCTCGATCACCACCTGGCGGGTGATGCCCGGCAGCAGGTAATGCGAGAGCGGCGGCGTCACCAGCACGCCATCCTTCACCAGGAAGACATTGCTGGCCGCGCCTTCCAGCACGTGGCCGTCGCGCACCAGCAGGCATTCCTGCGCGCCGGCTTCGACCGCCTGCTGGCGCAGCAGGACGTTGGCCAGCAGCGATACCGATTTGATGTCGGCACGGCTCCAGCGGATATCGGACGCGGTGATCACCGTTGCGCCGGTGGCGGCATCCTGCAGGTCCACGGCGGAACGCGGCAGCGGCGAGGTGGTGGCGAACAGGGTGGGGTCCAGCGGTTCTTTCGGAAAGGCGTGGTCGCGCTTCGGTGCCACGCCGCGCGTCACCTGCAGGTACACGGAAAGGTCGCCGCCGCCGTTGCGCTCCACCAGCGCCGCGATCAGTGCATGCCAGTCGAGGCGTGTTTGCGGCACGGAGATGTGCAGCGCCGCCAGGCTGCGCTCCAGCCGTTCCAGGTGGGCATCAAGCCGGAACGGCCGGCCGTCGTAGCAGGGCAGCACTTCATAGACGCCGTCGGCGAACAGGAAACCGCGATCGAACGGCGAAATGCGTGCGGCTTCCGCCGCCATGAATTCGCCGTTCAGGAACACGATGCCCATGGCGCCGCCTGCGTCAGCCGAACAGGCCCGAGAACAGCAGCTTCAGCCAGTGCCAGAACTGCTTGAAAAGATTGCCTTCCGGCACATCGGCCATGGCCACCAGCGGTTTTTCCACCAGCACCTGCTCGCCGCTGCGGATCACGAACGTGCCGACCACCGCGCCTTTTGCCAGCGGGGCGCGGATTTCCGGCTGTACGGTGATGGCGGCCTTGAGCTGGTCGTGGCTGCCGCGCGGAATGGTCAGCACGATGTCCTGGTCGATCCCGATCGCCACCTTGTCCGCATCGCCCATCCACACCACGGTCTCGCCCAGCGTGGTGCCGGCCGGCCAGGGTGCGTAGGTCTCGAAGTTGCGGAAGCCCCAGTCGAGCAGCTTGGCGGATTCGTCGGCGCGCGCGTTCTCGCTGGCGGTGTTGAGCACCACGGAGATCAGCCGGGTGTCGCCGCGTTTTGCGGAAGCCACCAGGCAGAAGCCGGCGGCTTTCGTGTGGCCGGTCTTCAGACCGTCCACGGTCGGGTCGCGGAACAGCAGCAGGTTGCGGTTGGGCTGCGGGCGGCCGATGTTGTAGCGGAACTCCTTCTCGGAATACATGCGGTAGTTTTCCGGGAAGTCATAGATGATCGCGCGCGCCAGCAGCGCGAGGTCGCGCGCCGAGCTGAACTGGCCGTCGCTCAGGCCGGACGCGTCCATGTACAGCGTGTTGCCCATGCCCAGGCGTTTGGCCTGTGCATTCATCAGCTGCACGAACTGTTCTTCGCTGCCGGCCACGTGTTCGGCCAGTGCCACCGAGGCGTCGTTGCCGGACTGGATGATGATGCCGCGGAACAGGTCTTCCACCGACACCTGCGAGCCCACCTCGATGTACATGCGCGAGCCTTCCTTCATGCCCGTGCGCCATGCCTTTTCGCTCACGTTCACCATGTCGCCCATGTGGATGCGCTTTTCGTGCAGGGCGTAGTCGGCCACGTAGGTGGTCATCATCTTGGTGAGACTGGCCGGCGGCAGACGCTCGTCGGCGTTCTGCGCGGTCAGGATGGCGCCGGTCTTGCCGTCCATCAGGATCCAGGCCTTGGCGGCGATCATCGGCGGCTGCGGCGTGGCCAGTTCGGCCAGGGCCGCGCCCGGCAGCAGGGCCATGGCAACCGTGGAGACGGCGGCGAGGGTGACGGCGGCAATGCGGGTGGAAAAATGCGTCATGGAAAATGTTCCGGAATGTTGCTGCGACAGGTTGCTGCAGGGGAGAACGGCCGGAGCCGGAAGCGGTGCGCATTCTAGCACCGCCGGTTGTGGCCGGCCTGCTCCCGGGCGCGTGGCCCGGGGCCGTGCTCTTCAGGGTTGTGTGAGTACGACCGGATCGGCAATGCCGGCAGCGCGCAGTTGTGCACCGGCGCGTTCGGCCGCGGGGCGGTCGGCGTAGGGGCCGAGCTGCACGCGATGCAGCCCGTCGTCGCCGGTGCGCACCTGCACCGGCCCGGCGGCCAGACGGCGTGCCGTATCGGCCAGCCGGCGGGCGGCATCAACGGCGGAAAACGCGCCGGCCTGCACGATGAAAGCGTCGTCGCGGCCGGCGCCGCCGGCCGGCACGGGCGTACCGGCCGTTGCCGGTGCATCGGTGGCCGTGACGGCTTCCACGCGCACCCGTGCCGTGCCTTTCGCCGCGTAGTCGAGCTTGTGGGCGGCGGCCCAGGAAAGATCGATGATGCGCCCGGCGTGGAACGGCCCGCGATCGTTCACGCGCACGATCACGCTGCGGCCGTTGTCGAGGTTGGTGACACGCACGTACGACGGAATCGGCAGCGTCTTGTGTGCCGCCGTCATCGCGTACATGTCGTAGGGTTCGAAGCTGGACGTGCGGTGGCCGTGGAATTTCTCGCCGTACCAGGACGCGTGGCCTTCCTCGCGGTAGCCATCGGCGCTGGCCAGTACCGTGTAGGTCTTGCCCAGCACTTCGTAGGGCGACTTGTTGCCGTACTTGCCGCGTGGTTCGTCTTTCGGCACGGCATCGGGGATGGTGTTGAAGTCGACCTGGCGCGGATCGACCGGCGCGCTGTCCTTGTCCTGCGTGTAGACGTTGCGGAACGGTTCGGGCGGTTTCGGTGCCGGCGCGGTCTGGCAGGCGGCCAGCAGCACGGCCGGCAACGCGACGGCGAGCAGGCGCCGCATGCGTGGCTCAGCCACCGGGCGCCGCGGCTTTCGCGGCCTTGCGTGCCTTGGAAACTTCTCGCGACAGCTGCAGCACGGCCAGCGAATATTTTTCGCTGCGGTTGTAGCGGGTGATCACGTAAAAGTTGTTCAGGCCGACCCAGAATTCCGCGCCGCGCTCGCCGTCCAGTTTCCAGGCCGTGGCTTTTTCGCCCGGTTTCGGATCGGCGCAATACTCTACCGGCCAGCCGCTGTCGTCCACGCAGCTGAGCACGGACAGGCCCGCCGTCTCGATCTCGGCCACGGTGGATTTCGGCTCCAGGCCCTGGTTGACGACCTTGTCGTAATCGCTGCCGGTCACGGCGGCACGCGCCGCCACCGGCGCGCCGGTTTTCCAGCCGTGCACCTTGAAGTAGTTGGCGACCGAGCCGATGGCATCGACCGGGTTGTCGATCAGGTCGATCACGTCATCGTTGTCGAAGTCGACCGCGTAGGCGCGGTAGCTGGACGGCATGAACTGCGGGAAACCCATGGCGCCGGCGTAGGAGCCGGTGGCGTCGGCCAGTTTGATGTGGGCGCTGCGCTCAAGGCGCACGAATTCCTTGAGCTGGTCGCGGAAGAATTTCGCGCGCGGCGGATAGTCGAAGGCCAGCGTGCTGAGGGCATCGACAATCCGCCAGCTGCCCTTGTTGCGGCCGAAGCGGGTTTCCACGCCGATGATGGCGACGATGAACTCCGCCGGCACACCGTACTGCTGCTCGGCGCGGGTCAGCGCCTCCTCGTAGGTCTGCCAGAATTCCAGGCCCTGGGTGATGCGCTTGTCCTCGATGAAGCGCGGCCGGTATTCGGCCCAGCTCAGCGCCTTCTCGGCCGGTTTGGCAATGGCGTCGAGGATGGCCTGCTTGCGCTCGGCGCCCTCCAGCAGCTTGCGTGTGCTGTCGCGGTCCATGCCTTCCTTCGCCAGTTCGTCCACCACGGCCAGCATGTCCGGGTGCTCGCGGTATTCGCCGGCCGCGCGTGTTTCGGCCGGCGCGAAGCCGGCAAACGACAGGGACAGGGACAACAACAGGGGCAGGCGGGGCAGGGACATCCGTTCTCCGTGTGCCGGCAGCGCGTTCAGCGCCCGAAGCCGGCGAGTTTCCGGTGGGTATGCAGCGACATGATGATGCCGAAGGCGGCCATCAGGGTCACGATGGATGTGCCGCCGTAGCTCACCAGCGGCAGCGGCACGCCCACCACCGGCAGCAGGCCGCTGACCATGCCGACATTGACCACCACGTAGACCGCAAAGGTGACCGCGAGTGCCGCGCTCAGCAGGCGGCTGAACGAGTCCTGCGCCTGCAGGCTGATCCACAGGCAGCGGCCGATGATGGCGGCGTAGGCCGCCAGCAGCAGCAGGATGCCCAGCGTGCCGGTTTCCTCGCCGAGCACGGCGACGATGAAGTCGGTGGAGCTCTCCGGCAGGAATTCCAGGTGTGATTGCGTGCCGTTCAGCCAGCCCTTGCCGGTGAATCCGCCGGAACCGATGGCCGCTGTGGACTGGATCACGTTCCAGCCGGCACCGAGCTTGTCGGCCTCCGGATCGAGGAAGGTGAGCACCCGCTGACGCTGGTAATCGTGCAGCACGTATTCGAACAGCGCCCAGGCCACCGGGATCAGCACCAGCACGGCGCCGCCGATCAGGCGCCAGCTCAGGCCGGCGAAGAACACCACCAGCAGGCCGGCGGTGGCCACCAGCAGGGCCGTGCCGAGGTCCGGCTGCTCGGCAATGATCAATGCCGGTATCAGCACGATCAGCAGCGCAACGGCCAGGTGCGACAGCCGCGGCGGCAGCGGGCGCTCGTGGAAATACCAGGCCAGCATCAGCGGCAGCGCCAGCTTCATCAGTTCCGAAGGCTGGAAGCGGCCGAAGCCCGGCACGTGCAGCCAGCGCTGTGCGCCCTTGGAAATCTCGCCGAACAGCATCACCGCCAGCAGCAGCAACATGCCGAAACCGTAGATCCAGGGCGCCCAGAAGCGCAGTGTGCGCGGCGAAATGTTGGCCAGCACCAGCATCACGATGAAGCCCAGCAGCATGCGCACGGCCTGGCGCAGCACGGTGTCGAAGTTCTGGCCGCTGGCGCTGTACAGCACCAGCAGGCTGATCAGGCAGAACAGCGCCAGCATGGTCATCAGCGGGCGGTCGATGTGCAGCAGGCGCGCCCAGCGGGTGCCGGTGGCACCGCCACCCGGAAGCTGGCGCAGGAAATCACTCATCGCTGCCACCTCCCGCGGCCGGTGCCGCGATGCTGTCGTCCAGCGGCACGAAATCCGGTTGCTTCAGTATCCAGGCGTCGGCCATGGCGCGCGCGATCGGTGCCGCGGCGGTGGAGCCGTGCGCGCCGTTCTCCACGATGACGCCGATGGCGATGCGCGGCGCTTCTGCCGGCGCAAACGCCACGAACAGTGCGTGGTCGCGGTGACGCTCGGCCACCGCGGCTTCGTTGTAGGTTTCGCCCTGCTTGATGGCGCGTACCTGCGCGGTGCCGGTCTTGCCGGCCATGTGGTACTTCAGGCCGCGCCCGACCACCGAGGCGGTGCCGCCCGGGCGCAGCACGTCGACCATGGAAGAGGTCACGTCGTCCCAGTATCCGGGGTTGTCGATGACCACGGTGCGGCGGCGTGGCGGCGGCGGCAGCGGGGAATCGTCGATCTTCGACACGAAGGTCGGCGTCACCGTGAAGCCGCGGTTGGCGAGGGTGGCGGTGGCGACGGCCAGCTGCAGCGGCGTCATCAGCATGTAGCCCTGGCCGATCACCACGCTGATGGTTTCGCCGCCGTACCACGGCTGCTTGAGCACGCGGCGTTTCCACTCCGGCGAGGGCAGCACGCCCGGCAGTTCGTTCGGCACGTCGATGCCGGTGCGCTGGCCGAGACCGAAACCGCCGAGGAAACCCGACAGCTTGTCGATGCCCATGCGGTGGCCGACCGTGTAGAAGTAGGTGTCGCAGGACACCACCACGGCCTTGTGCACGTTGACCATGCCGTGACCGCCCTTTTTCCAGTCGCGGTACTGGTGCGAATCGCCGGGCAGGCGGAAGAAACCCGGGTCGGCGATAGAGAACGCCGGCGTCACCGTGCGGTAGTGCAGCGCGGCCAGCGCCACCATCGGTTTCACCGTCGAGCCCGGCGGGTACTGGCCCTGGATCGCGCGGTTGTACAGCGGCCGGTCCGGATGGTCGGCGTAGAAGCGGTAGTCGTCGCCGGAAATGCCGGTGACGAACAGGTTGGGATCGAAGCCCGGCGTCGACGCGAAGGCGAGCACGCCGCCGGTGAGCGGATCCAGCGCCACGGCCGCGCCGCGCCGGCCGGCCAGGGCGTCGAACGCGGCCTTCTGTACGTCGAAATCCAAGTACAGGCCGACGTTGCTGCCCGGCGTCGGATCGATGCGGTCCAGTACCCGCATCACGCGGCCGTAGGCGTTGGTTTCTGCCTGCTGGTAACCGACCCGGCCGTGCAGCACGGATTCGTACTGGCGCTCGACGCCGGTACGGCCCATGTAATGGGTGCCGTCGTAGTTGACCGGGTCGAGGATTTCCAGGTCGCGGTCGTTGATGCGGTTCACGTAGCCGAGCGCGTGCGACAGCATTTCCGCGTGCGGATACCAGCGCACCAGTTCGGTTTCGATGCGCACACCGGGCAGGCGGAAGCGGTTCACCGCGATCAGCGCCATGTCCTCGTCGGAGAGACGCCCGCGCAACGGCAGGCTTTCCAGCGGGCGGGCGCGGCGGGCCCGTTCGCGGAAGCGTTTCACTTCCTCGTCGCCCAGCTTGATCAGTGCCTGCAGGTCGGCCAGCAGCCGGTCGAGATCCGGTGTCTGCTCCTTGATGATGTTGAGCGAGAAACTCGGCCGGTTTTCCGCCAGCACCTTGCCGTTGCGGTCCAGGATCAGACCCCGGTTCGGTGCAATCGGCGAGGTCTGGATCCGGTTCTCGTCGGAGATGGTGGTGTAGTGGTCGTAGCGCCACACCTGCAGGTAGAACGCGCGCCCTGCCAGCACCAGGAACAGCACGCCGACCACGACCGCCATCACCGTGATGCGGTTTTCGTGCATCCGCGCTTCGCGCTGGTTGTCCTTGGTGATCAGGGTGCGGCGGGCCATGCGGGGCGGGGCGGTTCCGGACGTCAGCGGTGGTAGGGATGGCCGCGCAGCAGCGACCAGCAGCGATAGACCTGTTCGGCGACCAGCACGCGTACCAGCGGGTGTGGCAGGGTCAGCGCCGACAGCGACCAGCGTTCGCGCGCTTTTGCCAGTGCGCACTGTGCCAGCCCTTCAGGGCCGCCGACCAGCAGGGAAACGTTGCGGCCTTCCGGCAGGGTTTTCGCCAGCTCCGCCGCCATGGCCTCGGTGGACAGCGCCTTGCCGCCGACTTCCAGTGCGATCACCCGGTCGCCGGGCGCCAGGGCGGCCAGCATGCGCTCGCCTTCCTGTTCGCGGATGCGTTCGAGATCGCTCGATTTCGTGCGCTTGCCGGCCGGGATCTCCACCACGTCCAGGCGGATCTCGCCGGTGAGGCGCCTGGCGTATTCCTGGCAGGCGGTGTCGACCCAGTCCGGCATGCGTTCGCCGACCGCGATCAGCCGGACTTTCATGCCCCGTCGTGTTTCGGCAGGGCCGTTTTCGGGGTGACCGACCACAGGCGTTCGAGGTCGTAGTACTGGCGGGTGGCCGGCGTCATCACGTGCACGATCACGTCGCCCAGATCCACCAGCACCCACTCGGCCATGGCGTCGCCCTCGACGCCCAGCGGCTTCACGCCGGCCTCCTTCGCGCGTTCGATGACGCGGTCGGCGATCGACTTCACGTGCCGGGAAGAGGTACCGCTGGCCACCACGATGCGATCGGCAATGCTGGTCATCCCGCCCACGTCCAGTGTCACCACGTTCTGCGCCTTCATGTCGGCGAGGGCGCCGTTCACCAGAATGGACAGTTGCTCGGCATTCATTCGCTTTCGGTGGCTCCGGCCGGATCGGCGTAAAGGCGGTGGTGGTGGATGTAGTCGAGCACCTGCGGGGCCAGGCCGGCGGGTCTTGCGGATCCGTTGCCGGCCAGCATGGTGCGCAGGGTCGTGGCGGCCATGTTAACAGCGGTCGACGCCTCGATCAGCACGCGGCCGCCGGGACTGTCGAGCAGTTCGCGCATGTCGGTGGCCAGATACGGGGTCAGTTCGCCCAGTTCGCGGGCCGTGGGCATGCCCTGCCCGGGCCGGGTGCAGGCCACCAGATGTGCCTGCGCGAGGATGTCCTGCCAGCGCTTCCAGGTGGTGAACTGCCGCAGCGAGTCCATGCCGATCACCAGCAGCAGCGGCGTGCCCGCCGGCAGTTCCGCGCGCAGGTCGGTCACGGTGTCGATGGTCCAGCTGGGGCCGTCGCGGGACAGCTCCCGGGTATCGACCGCGAGACCGCGCTCGCGGCCGATGGCCAGTTGCAGCATGGCCAGCCGGTGCAGGGCATCGGCACGGGCGCCGGCGCGGTGTGGCGGGTCCGCGGCCGGCACGAAATGCACGGTGGCGCCGAAACGGTCGCGTACCGCGCGTGCAACCGCCAGGTGACCCTCGTGCACGGGGTCGAAAGTGCCGCCGTAGATGATGTGTGGGCTAGCCGCCACGGATATGACCGTCGCCGAGCACCACCCACTTCTGGCTGGTCAGGCCTTCCAGGCCGACCGGACCGCGCGCGTGGAACTTGTCGGTGGAGATACCGATCTCGGCGCCCAGGCCGAATTCGAAGCCGTCGGCGAAGCGCGTCGATGCATTCACCATCACGCTGCTGGAATCCACTTCGGTCAGGAAGCGGCGTGCCAGCGTGTAGTCCTCGGTGACGATGGCGTCGGTGTGGTGCGAGCCGTACTGGTTGATGTGGTCGATGGCCTCGTCGGCGCTGCCCACCACCTTCACGGCGAGAATCGCCGCGAGGTATTCCTCGTACCAGTCCTGCTCGGTGGCGGCCTTCACGCCGGCACCGAGGATGGTGCGCGTGTCTTCATCGCCGCGCAGCTCCACACCTTTCGCGCTGTAGGCGGCGGCCAGGCGCGGCAGCACGGCTTTCGCGACCGCGCGGTGCACCAGCAGGGTTTCCATGGCGTTGCACACGCCGTAACGGTGCGTCTTCGCGTTCACGGCGATACGCTCGGCCTTGTCGAGATCGGCCTTCTCGTCGATGTAGACGTGGCAATTGCCGTCCAGATGCTTGATCACCGGCACTTTCGCCTCGGCGCTCACGCGTTCGATCAGGCTCTTGCCGCCGCGCGGGATGATCACGTCGACATATTCGGGCATCGCCACCAGCATGCCGACCGCGGCGCGATCGGTGGTGTCCACCACCTGCACGGCGGTTTCCGGCAGGCCGGCAGCAGAGAGACCCGCACGTATGCAGGCGGCCAGCGCGCGGTTGCTGCGGATCGCTTCCGAACCGCCGCGCAGGATGGTGGCGTTGCCGCTCTTCAGGCACAGGCTGGCCGCTTCGATGGTCACGTTCGGGCGTGACTCGTAGATGATGCCGACCACGCCCAGCGGTACGCGCATTTTCCCCACCTGGATGCCGGTGGGGCGGAAACGCAGGTCGGTGATCTCGCCGATCGGATCGGCCAGTGCCGCCACCTGGGTCAGGCCCTCGATCATGGCGTCGATGCGCGTGTCGTTGAGCGTGAGGCGGTCGATCATGGCGTCGTCCAGGCCGTTGGCCCGGGCAGCGGCCACGTCCTCGGCGTTGGCGGCCAGCAGGGTGGCGCGGGCCGCGCGGATGGCGTCCGCGGTGGCGGACAGGGCAGCGTTTTTCTGCCGGGTGCCGGCCCGGGCCATGGCGCGCGAGGCCGTACGGGCAGCGGCGCCCAGCGCGGTCATGGTGGCGCGGACGGCGGTATCGGTGGGGGCGGGAGCGGTCATGGCCGGAGTCGTGCTCGTTCGAAAGGACAGATTATAGGGGCCGACTGTCCGGTTGACGGGGGTCGGTGTACGGCGGTGCCGGGTCCGTCGTCCGGCGGCCCCTGCCGCTCGACCGGCGGTCTGCCCGGCGGGGGAATACAGTGCGCTAGGATACGTTTCCCGGCACGCCCGACAACAAGAACAACACGCATGCGCCTGACCTACCAGCGTTATGACCGTGCGGCCCTGAAGGCCGACCCGCTGCGCCACCACGTGGGCAAATGGCGGGTCGACTACGTGGCCTTCTCGCTGCCCGAAAACGAACACAAGGTGCCGCTGATCGTGCTGGGCGGCGCCTTCCAGAATTTCAATTCCTACAAGTTCTGCGTCGAACGCATCCAGGTCGACTTCCCGGTGATCCTGGTGGACCTGCCCTCGCTGGGCAACAACGACCAGCTGGCACCGGAACTCGGCATGGAAGATCTTGCCGACCTGCTGCACGAATTCGTCGTGCAGGTCGGTCTCGGCAAGGTGTCGCTGATGGGCCTGTCGCTGGGCTCGGTGGTGGCCAGCACATTCGCCTACAAGCACCCGCAGCTCACGGAAAAACTGATCGTTGCCGGCATCATTCCCAAGCCGCGCAAGGCCTGGCGCATGCTGCTGGAGGAATCGGTGCGCGTGCTGGACGAACAGCGCATGCAGGAGTTCGGTCAGGCCGTGGTGCTGTATCTGGTCAACTACGGCAAGCTGGAGGAAACCGGCATCACGCCGACCGCGCGCCGGTTGTTCCAGCGGCAGATGGCGCATTTCACCGAGAACGAGCAGGCGCGTTATCGCATCAATGCTGCGCGGCTGCTGGAAGTCGAGGGCATCCTCGGCTATCCGAAGTGCGAAACGCTGGTGACCACCGGCGAATTCGACAGTTTCACCCTGCCGCACGAGAACGGCTCCTTTGCCGCCAAGTGCCCGAATGCCACCTTCGTGCTGATCGAGGGCGCCGACCACCTGCCGCAGCTGGAGAAGCGCGACGAGTCGCTGGAGCTCTTTTCCGCTTTTCTGCGCGGCGTGCCGCTCGAGCAGGTCGCCGGCGTGCGCGTGGTGCCGAAATCGCGCATCGATGCCCTGGAGCGTCGCGGCCACGAGCGCGTGGTGCCCTGCAACACGGTCGGGCGTGTCACCAGCGAATCCATGATCGGCGATGCGTTCCGCTTTGACCGCCCGGTCCGGATCATCGACATCAGTTTCTTCGGCTGTTGCCTGCAGGTGGAAGCACCGCATTCGCTGGCCGAGCACACCCGCGATCTGACCCTGCACCTGCAGTCGCCGGAGTTCTCGCGCGACCTGCTGGTGTTCGAATACAACGAGCAGGGGATGATGCGCTGCATCTTCAAACACGGCGACATCCAGCGTGCCGAGGAGTGGGCGGCCCTGCTCAAGGACCCGGCCTGGTTCATCCGCAAGCCGGTGAGTGAGCGGGACAAATCCGCAGTGCGCCGGATCTACTGACCCCTATAATGGCGGCCCGCTTTCCGGACCGCCTCTCGTGAAAAAGTCCTTTGCCCATACCGACCAGGCGGCCGAGATCCTCGGCCGCTGGCTGGCGGCCGACCGTCCCTGGCAGCTGGACCGTTTCCTGGCCCAGGCCGTGAAGGAAGACCGGCGCCTCGGCCGGCGTGACCGCCAGGCACTGTCCGAGGCCGTGTTTGCGGTGGCGCGTTACGCCTCGCTGGCGCGGGCGGCCCTGAATCTTGCCGCGCGCGGCGAGCTGCATGCGGACTTCACGGATCTGGCGGCGCTCAAGCAGTTGCCGATCGACCGTACGCTGTCGATCGTGATGGCACGCTACGTGCGCGAGGAATGGCCGCTGCGCGGTATCGAGAAATATTCACTGGGTGACAAGCTCGGCCGTGCGTACACGGAAATCGAGGCGCATGCCGACGAACATTTTCCGTACTGGCTGACCTGGCACGGCATCGATCCGGCCTGGGAGCCGGCATTGCGTGCGCGGGCCGCAGCCAGCGGCTGGAGCGAGGCCGATCTGCGCGAGTTCGTTGCGCAGCAGACCACGCGCCCGCCCATGTGGCTGCGCCTGAACCGGCCGGCAAAGCGCGACGAAGTGCTGGCCCAGCTGGAAACGGACTACGACGTGGACCTCGACGGCGATGCGCTGGCGGTGATCGGCCCACGCGGCATCTACGACCTCGACTGCTGGAAGAACGGCGACATCGAGATCCAGGATCGCGCCAGCCAGGAAGTCGGCCGCGTGCTGGCGCCGAAGCCGGGCGAAACGGTGTGGGATGCCTGCGCCGGCGGCGGTGGCAAGACGCTGCAGCTGGCGGCGCTGATGCAGGGCCGCGGTGCCGTGCATGCGTCAGACATCCGCGCCAACATGCTGGAGGAGGTGTCCCGGCGTGCAAAGCGTGCCGACCTGCACAACGTGCGTACCTTCACGTGGGATGGCGAGGCGGCACCGGTGCTGTCAAAAGAGGTGCAGAAGCGCAACGGCTACGACGCCGTGCTGGTCGATGCGCCCTGCACGGCCAGCGGCACCTGGCGTCGCAATCCGGACGCGCGTTACCGCTATACGCAGCCCGGCGACCTGCCGGCGCTGCAGCTGAAGCTGCTGTCAGTGGCGGCACAGGCGGTACGCCCGGGCGGGCGGCTGGTGTACAGCACCTGCAGCTTCCGCGTGGAAGAAAACGAGCAGGTGGTGTCGGCCTTCCTGGCGGCGAATCCGGCATACACGCTCGGCACGCAGGCCATGCACGGCTGCCCGCAGATCGATGCCGATGCCATGTTCGTGGCGAAACTTGTGCGCCGGGCTGCAGGCGAATCCGGTACACCGGACTGATGTCCGGGCAACGCCATAGCGGGCATAAGCGGAGAGCGCGGTAAGTCACTCCCGGTTACCGGTTCGCACGACAGTGGACGCGCCGCGCCGGAGCGCTCAGCCTGCGGAGGCGCTTGCCCGGATATCAGCCCGGAATTCGGGTCCGCGCTTCCAGAACCCGTACAAAAGAATCGCCACGCGTGCGCGGAATCGCCAGCTCGTCGTAGTGGTCGCGCGGGTTGTACACGGTCGCTTCGGGGAAGCCGTTGTTCCGGAAGTGGGCTTCCATTTCCGCGTCGCTGCCGAAATGAAAGCTCACGTTGCTGCGCGATGCGGCGCCCAGCATGCCGCCCATGGTCTTCATCAGGCGCCGGAACGGGTGGTTGTCCAGCAGCGGGTAGTTGTCCGTCAGATAGATGCCGACAGGAAACTTCCGGAGTACCGTGGCCAGTCGCTGCCAGAAACCGGTGACGGTCTCCAGATCGAAATAGACGACCAGTCCTTCGGTGATCACCAGCAGCGGCTTGCTGGTATCGAATTCGCGCGCGACGACATTCTCGAGGCTGTCCGGTCCGTCGACCAGGATGTTGCAGGTGACGACCTTGTGCCGCCCGGAGAGGGCTCCCGCTTCCTGCAACAGCGCTTTCTTGCGGTGCGCCATGTCGGGCAGATCCGCTTCCACGTATTTCAGCTGCGGATACTTCTCGCAGAAGCGCCAGCCGCGCGGTGACAGGCCGCAGGCGATTTCCAGGATCTGGGTGACGCCGTCGTTGGCGATGGCCTGCTCGATGCGGCGGTCGATCAGGAAGTGACGCTGCAGCAGGAAATCCCGGATATTGCCGCCGATCAGCCGGCGGCCGACGAACTCCAGCGGCGACAGGGCCGTGTAGTACAGCGCGCCCTGCGAGGTGCGGAACGGCTCCGCGGAAAGTCCGTTGCGGTACCAGACGTAGCCGGTGTAGTGCGCGGTGAAGCTGATGCTCGATGTGTCGGTGGCGTCCTTGCGGAGCAGGCGGTTGATCAGGCCCATCGGTCCGGTTTCCGGAAGTTGGAAGCCGGTGATATTGCGGGGCGCGCCGGCCGCTGGCAATGTGGCTGCCCGGCCTCCGCGGTGGCGCGGGGTGACAGCAGACGATACGGCAGGAGACGCCATGGGCCAGCGCATCGAGTTTTTCTACGACATCGGCAGCCCCTACAGCTATCTGGCGGCAACCCGCATGGCGGCCCTGGAAAAGGAAACCGGCGCCACGGTGGTCTGGCGCCCGTTCCTGCTCGGCGGCGTGTTCAAGGGCGCCGGCAACCAGCCTCCGATTGCGGTGCCGGCGCGTGCGCCCTACCTGCTCAAGGACATCACCCGGTGCAGCGCACAGATGGGCGTGCCGTTCCGCATGCCGGCGCGCTTTCCCACCAATTCGCTGGCCGTGATGCGCACGCTGGCCGGCCTGCCCGAGGCGGAGTTGCCGGAAGCGTCGCTGAAGATGTTCCGTGCCTACTGGTACGACGGCGCCGACATTGCCGCGCCGGATGTCATTGCCTCGGTGCTGGGTGCCGAAGCCGTGGCGCGTGCCGGTGACGAAGCCGTGAAGCAGAAGCTGAAGGACAACAGCGACGAGGCCGTGCGTCGCGGTGCCTTCGGTGCGCCGACTTTTTTCGTCGGTGATGAAATGTTTTTCGGCCACGACCGCATCGACCAGCTGAAGTGGTGGCTGGCGAAATCGTCGTAGAGAACCCCTGCAGGAGCCGGGCCGGTGCGGTGTCGCCCGTCAGCGGGCTCCTACACGATCTCGCGGCCGGTGCCCGGCGGTGCCTTCTGCCCGGCGATGCGCAGCAGCAGCGTGGCCATGGCATCCCAGGATGATCCCGGTGCCTGGCCCTTGTTGGTTTTCTCCGCCTTCGCGCAATCGGCCAGCAAGGCCTTGAGTGCCGGCACGCGCAGCCGTTTCAGCGCCGGCGCCAGCGCCTGCTGGCGGTTGCCCCAGACGCCGGCGGCCTGCAGTGCGCCCTGTTCGTTGCGACCCTGCGCAACCAGCTCGGCGGCCAGCAACAGTCCGCGCACATCGCGTTGCACCATCCACAGCAGCGGCACCGTGGATTCGCCTTCCTCGCGCAGGCCTTCCAGCATGCGCAGTGCCCGCGCACCGTGGCCGGCGAGTGCGGCATCGAGTGCGCCTTCCAGTTCGTAGCGCGCGCTGTCGGCTACCACGGCGGCCAGTTTTTCCGCGTCGATCGCCCCCTTGCCGAACAGCAGGGCGATGCGGTCGATTTCCTGCTGTGCTGCCAGCAGGTTGCCTTCGACGCGGTCGGCGAGGAATTCCAGCGCAGCGCCATCGGCCTCGACACCCTGCGCCTGCAGGCGCAGGCGCATCCAGGCCGGCAGTTCGCTGCGCGGGACCGGCCAGGCCTGTATCACGGCACCGGTCTGGTCGAGCGCGCGCACCCAGGCGGCGTCGAGCTGCTTTTTCTCCAGGGCGCCGGCAATCACCAGCAGTACGGTGTCGTCGCCGGCGCGTTCGCACCAGTCGGCAATGGCCTGTTGTCCGTCGGGTGAGGGCACGCGGTCCAGCCGCAGTTCCACCAGGCGCTTGTCGCCGAACAGCGACATGCTGCCGGCGGATTCGCGCAGGCGGTTCCAGTCGAAGCCGGCATCGGCATGGAAGACATCGCGTTCGCTGCAGCCGGCCGCGCGCGCGGCGGCACGTATGCGGTCGGCGGATTCGAGAACGATCAGCGGCTCGTCGCCGCATACCAGCCAGGCCGGCAGCAGTGCCTTGCCCAGCTGGGCCGGCAGTTGCTCAGGGCGCAGGCGCATGGCCGGCAGCCGTCACCCGGCGATGGAACTGGTCGACGATGCGGCGCGCGATCTCGCGCCGCATGTCTTCGTACAGCAGCGCTTCCTGCTCGGCCGACCCCAGCACGGCGCTTTCGTCAAAGCGGTAGCTGCTGTCGGTGCGCAGCAGCGTGGCGGGAATCAGCTCTGCGCCGTCGCTGCCGGTGACACGGAAGCGCACTTCGTAATCGATCTGGTATTCGGCGGCGCTGGCGCTGGCATCGATGCTGGCGGTGCGGCGGCGCACGGAATCGCTGATCAGCTGGATGGTGAGGGGGGCCCCGTCGCTGACCGTAAAACCGGCCGTGGTCAGGCTGCGGGCCAGTTCCCGGCGCAGGCCGTCGCGGCCGCCGGAATACCAGGTGATGTTGCTGCTGCCCTGGTCGGCATCGCGTATGGCGACCGTGCCCATGCCGTCCGGCACCGGCCCGTGCCCGCGCAGGTGGAAGCCGCAGCCGGCCAGCATGGCGGCCAGCAGCAGGAGCACGGACAGGCGCCGCATGGTCTCAGACCACCACATTGACGAGTTTGCCCGGCACCACGATCACTTTCTTCGCCGGCTTGCCTTCCATGAACTTCAGCACGGCGTCGTCGGCCAGTGCGAGTTTTTCCAGCGCGTCCTTCGGCGTGTCGGCCGCCACGTTCAGCTTGCCGCGCAGCTTGCCGTTCACCTGCAGCACGATTTCCAGCGTCGAGCGCACCAGGGCCGAGGCGTCCGCCTGCGGCCAGGGGGCGTCCACGAGGCTGCCGGCATGGCCGAGTTCGCGCCAGAGCCCGGCCGTGATGTGCGGCGCGATGGGCGACAGCAGCAGCACCATGGCTTCCAGGGCTTCTTTCCGGATGCCCCGGTCGGCCGGCGACTGCGGCTGGAATTTCTGGATGGCGTTGGCCAGTTCCATCACTGCCGCGATGGCGGTGTTGAAGGTGTAGCGGCGCGCCACGTCGTCGCTGACCTTGGCGATGGTTTCATGTGTCTTGCGGCGGAGGTCTTTCGCCGCATCGTCGAGTGCGCCGTTGTCCGGCGTGCCGGCCGGGCCGGCACTCACGTGTTCGTACACCATCTTCCACAGGCGCTTGAGGAAGCGCTGTGCGCCTTCGACGCCGGCGTCCGACCATTCCAGCGACGCATCCGGCGGCGCGGCGAACATCATGAACAGGCGCACGGTGTCGGCGCCGTATTTTTCGATCATGCCCTGCGGATCGACGCCATTGTTCTTCGACTTCGACATTTTCTCGATGCCGCCGAACTGCACCGGCTGGCCGTCGGACACCAGCCAGGCCTTCGTGACCTTGCCGTGCGCGTCGCGTTCGCAGTCGACGTCCACCGGGCTGAACCAGTGCTTGCCGCCTTTTTCGTCCTCGCGGTACCAGGTGCCGGCGACCACCATGCCCTGCGTCAGCAGACGCCTGAACGGCTCGTCCGAGTTCACCAGGCCCTCGTCGCGCATCAGCTTGTGGAAGAAGCGCGAATAGAGCAGGTGGAGAATCGCGTGCTCGATACCGCCGATGTACTGGTCGACCGGGGTCCAGTAGGAGGCGCGCTGGTCCAGCATGCCGGTGCCGAGATCGCGGCAGGCGTAGCGTGCGTAGTACCAGCTCGATTCCATGAAGGTGTCGAAGGTGTCGGTCTCGCGCTCGGCGTCGCCGCCGCAGGACGGACATTTGACCCGGTACCACTCCGGCATCTTCTTCAGCGGGGAACCGTCGCCGGTGACGGTGACGTTCTCCGGCAGCACCACGGGCAGATCCTTTTCCGGCACCGGCACGGCACCGCACTTGCCGCAGTTGATCACCGGGATCGGGCAACCCCAGTAGCGCTGGCGCGAGACGCCCCAGTCGCGCAGGCGGTAGTTCACCTTCACTTCGCCGATGCCTTTCGCTGCGAAGGTGTCGGCGATCCGGCGGAAGGCATCTTCCGAGGTGAGGCCGCTGAACTCACCGGAATCGACCAGCACGCCTTTCTCGGTGTACGCGGCCTTGCCGATGACGCCGTTGCAGTATTGCGCCCAGCTTTCGGCGCCGGCGGATTTTTCGCCGCAGGGGTCGCTGGCCAGTGACACGCCGGCCGCTTTCAGTTGCGCGGCGAGGTCGGCGGGTGCGATCACGACCTTGATCGGCAGATCGTATGTCTTCGCGAATTCGTGATCGCGCTCGTCGTGCGCCGGCACGCTCATCACGGCGCCGGAGCCGTACTCCATCAGCACAAAGTTGGCGATCCACACCGGCACGTCGGCACCGGTGACCGGATGCACGGCGTACACGCCGGAGAAAATGCCTTTCTTCTCCATGGTGGCCATGTCGGCTTCGGCGACCTTGCCCATGCCGCACTCGTCGACGAAGTCGGCCACTTCGTGGTTGGCCGCTGCCGCTTTCTTCGCCAGCGGATGCTGGGCGGCGACAGCGACGTAGGTGACGCCCATGAGCGTGTCCGGGCGCGTGGTGTAGACGGTGAGCTTCTCGTTCGAGCCTTTCAGCGCGAACGAAAACTCCAGACCTTCGCTGCGGCCGATCCAGTTGCGCTGCATGGTGCGCACCTGCTCCGGCCACTCGGTGAGCTGGTCGAGGTCCTTGAGCAGTTCTTCGGCGTAGGCGGTGATCTTCAGGAACCACTGCGGGATTTCGCGCCGCTCCACCGGCGCGCCGGAACGCCAGCCGCGACCATCGATCACCTGCTCGTTGGCGAGCACGGTCTGGTCGACCGGGTCCCAGTTCACCACGGCGTTTTTCTTGTAGACGATGCCCTTCTGCAGCAGGCGGGTGAAGAACCACTGCTCCCAGCGGTAGTAGTCCGGGTGGCAGGTCGCGATCTCGCGCGTCCAGTCATAGCCGAAGCCGAGCCGCTTCAGCTGGTCGCGCATGTAGGCGATGTTTTCGTAGGTCCACTTTGCCGGCGGGACCTTGTTCTTGATGGCGGCGTTTTCCGCCGGCAGGCCGAACGCGTCCCAGCCCATCGGCTGCAGCACGTTCCTGCCGTTCATGCGCTGGAAGCGCGCGATCACGTCACCGATGGTGTAGTTGCGCACATGGCCCATGTGCAGCCGGCCCGAGGGGTACGGGAACATCGACAGGCAGTAGAACTTCTCCTTTGCGTCGTCCTCGCGGACAACGAAGGTTCTGTCCGTTTCCCACTGCTGCTGGGCGGCGGGTTCGATGAGCTCGGGGCGGTACTGCTCTTCCATTTTCGGGGTCACGTTTCAGGGGGCGCAGGGCAAGGGGTCACGGGGACGGTGGGGCCGTTCATCGCCGGGAATTTCTGCCGGGAATTTCCCGGAAATCCGGCAAGTTGGGACCGCGTTCACGAAGCGGCCAAGGATACCCGAGCGCCGGTATCGGCCGGTAGCGCGCTTTGCGTATGATCGGGGCGTTCCGGCAGGAGGTGGCCATGGCAAACGCGGGCGGCGACGACAAGCTGGTGGACTGGCTGAAGGACGAGCTGTCGCTCGTATCGGCCTATCTGGGCGACACCGCCCGGCGGGACCTCAGCCGTGTGCGCCAGGCCATGACCGAGGTGCGCCGGGCCGTGGGTGACTGGTTGCTGCTGGACGGCGAGGCGCTGCGCCGCAAGCTGAAGGACGTGGCCGGCCACGACGAAATCCCGGAGCTGGTGGCGTTCATGGAACGTATCGATCCGGAGCGTCCTTTCCTGATGGCCGGCGAGCGCGTGCTGGCCAGCCGGTTCCGCTGCCTGGTGTGCGGCGCGCAGCACCGCATGGACGCCAGCGGCGAGCTGCAGTCCTGCAGTCACTGCGGCGGAGAATTCTTCCAGGAAGCGCCCGAGCGGCTGTAAGTCGCGGTTCTGTCCGCACGTTGCGCAGGCCGGGCAAGCGCCTCCGCGGGCTGATCGCTCCGGCGCGGCGCGTCCACTTCGGGTGCGAACCGGTGACCGGGAGTGACTTACCGCGCTCTCCGCTTATGCCCGCTATGGCGTTGCCAGGCCTGCGCGCGTGCGCCGCAGGGCCATCAGCAGCACCAGTGCAATTGCACCCAGCACCGGCCATTCACCGACGATCATGAACGGCGTATCGCCCTGCATCGGCAGGACGTCGCCGCGCAGCACCGTGCGCGTGTAGGGCTCGGCCCGGGCCGTCACCCGGCCTGACGGATCGACGATGCCGGTCATGCCGGTGTTGGTGCCGCGCAGCAGCCAGCGGCCGGTTTCCAGTGCCCGCATGCGCGCGATCTGGAAATGCTGGTGCGGGCCGTGGCTGGTGCCGAACCAGGCATCGTTGCTCACGGTCAGCAGGATGTCGGCCGAGCGCGCCTGTTTCCGCACGTAGTCGGCATAGACAATTTCATAGCAAAGGAACGTGGCCAGCCGGTGGTCGCCGGCCGGCAGGGGCGGCTGGTGGTCGTCGCCCGGCGTAAAGCCCTGCAGCGGAATGCCCTGCAGACTGAAGAAAGGTGCGATCGCGCGCAGCAGGTCGGCAAAGGGCACCACCTCGCCGAACGGAACCAGATGCACCTTGTGGTACATCCTCAGGCCGCTCGGCCCGCCGATGGACAGCACCGTGTTGTGGAACACCGGGATGCCATTGTGCGTGTAGGCATAGGGCATGCCGGTGATGAACGCGGAGTGGCTGGCATCGGCACGTGTGCGCAGGGCATCGATCAGCGGCAGTGACTCGTGCACCAGCTTCGGCACCGCCGATTCCGGCCAGATCAGCAGATCGCGTCCCCACTCGTTGCGGGTCAGTTCCGCATAGATCTCGATGGTCGGCTCCTGCATCTCCATGAGCCACTTCATGTCCTGCGGGATGTTGCCCTGCACCAGGCTCACGCTCAGCGAACGGGTCATGCCGTCGGCGGTTTTCACCGGCGAGGTCCAGTCGATGCCGCGCAGCAGCGCGCCGCCGGCGAACAGGGCGGCGATCGCGGCAACGGCGACCAGCCGGGCCCGGCGTGTGCCGGTGACGATGTCTGCGAGCAGCACGGCACAGGCGAGCATGATGACGCTGACCAGCAGCACGCCGCCCACGGGCGCGAAACCGGACAGCGGGGTGTCGATGACGGCGTAGCCCTGGTACAGCCAGGGGAAACCGGTGAACAGCCAGCTGCGCACCCACTCGCCGAGCAGCCACAGTGCGACAAAGACGGCCGGCCGCAGGATGCCGCGTGCCAGCCACGCGTACACCGCGGTCCACCAGGCGAAGAACAGCAACGACAGCATGGCCGCGAAAGCCAGCGTGAGCGCGATCGCCATCGGCAGCGGCGTGTAGCCGTAGACATGTATCGACACGAACACCCAGCTGACGCCGGCCAGCCAGAAGCCGAAACCGTAGGCGAAGCCGCGGGTGAAGGCGGCGCGCGCGTCCAGGCCGCGCAACAGCAGGTACAGCGCCAGCGGCGACAGCACGGCCAGCGGCCAGAGACCGAAGGGGGCGAAGGCCAGCGTGTTGGCGGCACCGGCGAGTGCGGCCGCCAGCCAGGCGCCGCCCGGCAGGAAGCGGGAGAGGGTATCCGGGAGCTTCACGCGGCGCGCGTCACTTGCAGCAGACGCACGCTGCGGTTGTCGGCGTTGAGCACGCGGAAGTGCAGCTCGCCGATGGCGATGGCTTCATCGCGGGCCGGCAGGCGGCCGAAACGTGCAATCAGCACGCCACCGATGGTGTCGAAATCCTCGTCCGGGAAACCGGTGCCGAAGTAGCCGTTGAATTCCTCGATCGGCACCTGGGCCTTCACCACCCACTGGTCCTTGCCGATTTCCTTGATGTTGAAATCTTCCTCGTCGACGTCGTGTTCGTCCTCGATCTCGCCGACGATCTGTTCCAGCACATCCTCGATGGTGATCAGGCCGGCGATGCCGCCGTACTCGTTGATCACCACCGCCATGTGCGAGCGCTTCTGGCGGAAGTCGCGCAGCAGCGCATCGAGCCGGCGGCTTTCCGGCACGAACATCAGTGGTCGCAGGTGTTCCTTCAGCAGGAAGCTGTCCAGCTTGCCGGCGAACGAGGCGGCCAGCAGGTCCTTGGCCAGCAGGATGCCCAGCACGGTGTCCTCGTCGTCATCGTCCACCACCGGGAAGCGCGAATGCGCCGACTCGATCACCAATGGCAGGAAGTCGCGCGGATTCTGGCCGGCACGGATCACGATCATCTGCGAGCGCGGGATCATCGCCTCGCGCACCTGCATGTCGGCAATGGCGATGGCGCCTTCGATGATGCCCAGGGCTTCCACGCCGAACAGTCCGCGCTTGTGGCAGGCACGCAGGATCTCCACCAGATCCTCGCGGTCATGCGGTTCGCCGGTGATGAAGTCGGTGATGCGATCCAGCCAGGATCGGCGGGGGGACTGCTCGTCACTCATAGGGATTCCGGAAACCCAGCTCCTTCAGCACTGCAATTTCCGCGCCTTCCATGACGCGGGCCTGACGATCGTTCGGGTGGTCCATGCCGAGCAGGTGCAACACCCCGTGCACGGTGAGGTGTGCCCAGTGCGCGGTCACCGGCTTGCCCTGGGCCAGGGCCTCTCGCTGCACGGTCTGTGCGCACAGCACGATGTCGCCCAGCACGCGTACCGGCAGGTCGATGCCCCCGGGCTGCTCGAACGGGAAGGAAAGCACGTTGGTGGCGTAGTCCTTGCCGCGGTACTCGCGGTTCAGCGTCTGCATCTCGGTCGGGCCGACCACGCGCACGGTGAGTTCGCAGGCGCCGTCGACGCGGCCGGCCAGCGCAGCGGTGATCCAGCGCCGGAACAGCGTGCGCGACGGCACGTGTGCGGCGCGGCTGCGGATCTGCAGGTCGAGCGCGACGGCCGGGCGCTTGCCGCGGGCCTTATCGACGCTCATCGTTGCTGCCGTCATGGCGGTCGTAGGCCTCGACGATCCTCTGTACCAGGGTGTGGCGTACCACGTCGCGCGATTCGAAGTGGGTGAAGGCGATGCCCTTCACGTCCTTCAATACCTTGATCACGTGTATCAGGCCGGATTCGTTGCCGCGCGGCAGGTCGATCTGGCTGATGTCGCCGGTGATCACCGCCTTCGAGCCGAAACCGAGTCGGGTCAGGAACATTTTCATCTGCTCGCGCGTGGTGTTCTGCGCTTCGTCCAGGATGATGAAACTGTTGTTCAGCGTGCGGCCGCGCATGTAGGCCAGCGGCGCCACCTCGATCACCTGCCGGTCCAGCAGCTTGGCCACGCGCTCGAAGCCGAGCATTTCGTACAGCGCGTCGTACAGCGGCCGCAGGTACGGATTGATCTTTTCGGAGAGGTCGCCGGGCAGGAAGCCGAGTTTCTCGCCGGCTTCCACCGCCGGGCGCACCAGCAGAATGCGGCGCACCTCGTCACGTTCCAGCGCGTCGACCGCCGCGGCCACGGCGAGATAGGTCTTGCCGGTGCCGGCCGGGCCGACGCCGAAGGAAATGTCGTGGTCGAGGATGCGCTCGACGTACTTCACCTGGTTCTCGCCGCGCGGGCGGATCCAGCCGCGGCGGGTACGCAGCACGGCGCGCTCCTCGCCTTCCGGGCGGGGGCTGCGCAGGCTGGATTCCTGCAGCTGTACGTGCACGTCGTCCGGGGTCAGCTCGGTGCCGTCGGCGGTCTGGTTGTACAGCCGCTCCAGCAGGGCGGAGGCCGAGCGCACGGAGGCGGCATCGCCGGAGAATTCGAACTGGTTGCCTCGATTGCGGATGTCGACGCCGAGCCGGCGTTCGATCTGGCGCAGGTGCTCGTCGAGGCGCCCGCACAGGACCGCAAGGCGGCGGGCGTCATAGGGCTCGAGGATGAGACTGGCGGTCTGGGGGCTACTGTCCAAGTCGGGATGTGGACACCGGCTGGGCGGTGGTCCTCCGCCGGTGGCGGTTGTCTCTGGGACGGCCATGTTAGCGGCGGAGGTCGGGGGCCGCTACCCGCAGCGTGGTGCTGCCGTGACCCTTGCCAGCATGACAGGCGCCAGCCGGTTTGCAGGTACTTACACAGGGCCGTACCGGGCACGCCACAGCGGATCGTCGTGACACCACGCCCACCCGGGCAAGCGCCGCCGCGGGCTGAGCGCTCCGGCGCGGCGCGTCCACGGCGGGTGCGAACCGGTGAGCGCCTTGAACTTGCCGCGCTCTCCGCTTATGCCCGCTCTGGCGTTGCCCGGGCGTACGCGGTATCCACCGGCCGTGCATCCGTGCCCCGCAGCGAGTGCGGCAACGCCTCGGCGATCAGCACCTCGACGAATTCGCCGATCAGGCTGTCGTCGGTGGAGGCGAAGTTCACCACCCGGTTGTTCTCCGTGCGGCCGCGCAGCTGGCCCGGGTCCTTCTTCGAAATGCCCTCGACCAGGATCACCTGACGGGTGCCGACCATGCGCCGGCTGATCTGCATCGCCTGCTGGTTGATGCGTTCCTGCAGGATGGCCAGCCGCTGCTTCTTGGCGTGCATGTCCACCGGATCGGCCAGCTCTGCCGCCGGCGTGCCGGGGCGCGGGCTGTACACGAAGCTGTAGCTCGCGTCGTAGCCGACCTCGGCGATCAGGTTCATGGTGTCGGTGAAATCCTCGTCGGTCTCGCCGGGGAAGCCGACGATGAAGTCCGAACTGATCGAGAGGTCCGGCCGGGCGGTTTTCAGCTTGCGGATGATGGCCAGGTAATCCTCGCGCGTATGGTTGCGCTTCATCGCCGCCAGCACGCGGTCCGAGCCGGCCTGTACCGGCAGGTGCAGGTGCGCCACCAGCTTTGGCAGCTCGCGGTGCGCCGCCACCAGCGTGTCGGTGACTTCCAGCGGGTGGCTGGTGGTGTAGCGGATGCGGCCGATGCCGTCGATCGCATGCACCTGCCGCAGCAGGTCGGCAAAGTCGGCGCTGCGCGAGCCGTCGGCGGCGTTTTCACGCCAGCCGTTGACGTTCTGCCCGAGCAGCGTCACTTCCTTCACGCCCAGCGACGCCAGGTGCGCGATCTCGCGGATCACGTCCGCCGCCGGCCGGCTGACTTCCGGGCCGCGGGTGTAGGGCACCACACAGAATGTGCAGTACTTGTCGCAGCCTTCCATGATCGAGACGAAGGCGGTGACGCCGTCGACGCGCGGCTCCGGCAGCGCGTCGAATTTCTCGATCGCCGGGAACGACACGTCGAGCACCGGAATCTTCCTGGCCTTCGAGGTGGCGATCAGGTCCGGCAGGCGGTGCAGCGTCTGCGGGCCGAACACCACGTCCACGTACGGTGCGCGGTCACGGATCGCCTCTCCTTCCTGCGAAGCCACACAGCCGCCGACGCCGATGACGAGGCCCGGCTTTTTCTTTTTCAGCGCTTTCCAGCGGCCGAGTTCACTGAACACCTTCTCCTGCGCCTTCTCGCGCACCGAGCAGGTGTTCATCAGCAGGATGTCGGCTTCGTCCGGATTGTCGGTGAGCTCGACGCCCTCGCTGGCCTCCAGCAGGTCCGCCATGCGTGACGAGTCGTACTCGTTCATCTGGCAGCCGTGGGTCTCGATGAACAGCTTGCGGGGGAGCTTGCCGGCGGCCGGTGTGGCCGGAGCGGAATGAGAGTCGGTCATGGCAGTCGTTACCGTTTTGAGTCGGGGGGCTGCGGGGGTCGGGATTATACGGTCAGGGATCGTTGGGTAATTGGGCGTGACCACCCCGTCACAGGCCGGTATCTTTGAAATTCGATTTTGTCGACCCCATCACAATTTCCGGCGCCATGGCAGACACCCCCCCGGTAAGGCACACCCTCCGCAATGCCGCCCTGGCCTTGGCCGGCGCGTTGCTGGTGTCCATCACCTTGTGGATGACGCTGCCGCCGGAAGCACCGATTGCGGAGCCGTCCGCTCCGGCCGCCGTCGATCCGGACTCCCTGCCGGTGGTGGCGGGGCTGGGTGGTGATTTCACCCTGCCCGCCACGACCGGGGGCGAGCTGTCGCTGGCCAGCCTGCGCGGCAAGGTGGTGCTGCTCAATTTCGGCTTCACACACTGCCCGGATGTCTGCCCCATGGTGCTGACCCGCATGGGCAATGCCCTGCGCGAGCTGGAGCGCGAAGGTGCAGATGTATCGCGGGTGCAGCCGCTGTTCGTGACCTTCGATCCGGAGCGGGACACGCTGGCCGGCCTCAAGGAATACGTTGCCTTCTTTCATCCCGCACTGATCGGGTTGCGGGGTAGCGTGGAGCAGACGGCCGCGCTGACGAAACAGTACAAGGTGATACACCTGAAGCAGGACACCGGTTCGGCGTCCGGCTACGTGTTCCGGCACAGCGATTTTGTTTACGTGATCGATACCGAAGGCCGTGTCCGGCTGCTGGTCGGCAGCGAGGATCCGGAAGTGGCCATGGTGGCGGCGGTAAAACGCCTGCTGCGCGATGCCGACCGGAAGCGTCACGGATGAGGATCCTGGCGGCCCTCCTGATCATGCTGGCTGTGACGCCGGCCCTGGCCGCCATCACGGTGACAGACGGCTGGGTACGTGCCATGCCGCCGGGTGCCAAGAACAGCGCGGGTTACCTGGAGATCCGGAATCCGGGCGGTGCGGCCGATGAATTGCTCGGTGCCCGCATCGATGGCGTGCGGGTGACCGAGCTGCACGAAATGGTCGATGCCGGCGACGGCACGAAGTACATGCAGCACCGCAACACGATCGCCGTGCCGGCCAGTGGCCACGTCCTGCTGGCGCCCGGCGGGCTGCATCTGATGCTGATCGATCTGCAGCGGCCACTGCAGGCCGGCGAAAAACTTGGCGGTACCTTGCATTTCCGCAAGGCCGGCGAGGTCAAGGTCGAAATGGAAGTGCGCATGCCCTAGGCATGCGGTCCGCAGGGAAGACGACAACAAGAAGAGGAGTTCCCGATGAAACGACTGACGAAGGCGATACTGGTGATGGTGCCTTCCTTGTGTCTGCCGACACTGGCGGCGGCGACCACGGACGAGGAGTACCAGGCCCTTGAAGCACGTCTTGCCCAGCTGGAGGCGGCACGCAGCGCGGCATCCGACGCCCCGGCGACGGCATCACGGCTCAAGGTCAACGGCTTCATGTCGGCCGGTTTCGGCCGGGTTGATATCGATGATTACGACTACGACGGGCTGAGCGAGGAGTGGTCGCACAAGACGGACTCTGTCGTCGGCATCCAGCTGGATAGTCAGGTCAATGCGCAGACGCATGCTGTCGTCCAGCTGGTCGGGCGTGGCAATGAAGACTTTGCCATTGATGCCGAATGGGCCTACGTCGGCTGGCGTCCGGACAGCAGCAATGAGCTGCGCGCAGGCCGGCAACGCTATCCGTTCTTCATGCTGAGTGAATACATCGATGTCGGTTTCTCCTATCCCTGGGCCACGCCTCCTTCCGAGGTTTACCTGCCGGGTTTCCCGTCATCGTATGACGGCCTGAGCTGGAAATATATGCACACGTCAGGCAGCTGGACGCACGACTTCCAGGCCTACTGGGGTTCGTCGGAATTCCCTGCCGGTGGCGGTTCCTTCGAGCTGAACAACGGCATGGGCATTGGCCTGCTGTCGTCGAAAGGCAACTGGCAGTTCAGTTTGTTGTACTCGCAGGCTGAAAGTTCTTTCGCGGGCAACCAGCTGCTAGACACGCTGGTGCTGACCGGTCAGCTCGAGCCTCTGGACGGCGATGTCGGCAAGTATGGCGGCATCGGCGTGCAATACGACAACGGCAAGCTGTTGTTCCTGGCGGAAGCCACCACCATCATTGTGGACGGTTTCTTCCCGGACAATGACCAGGCCTATGCCACGGTTGGTTATCGCTTCGGAAAATTCCTGCCGCATCTGACCTATTCCTCGTCTTCGATCACCGACCAGAACGAGCGGGCCGACAATCCGGTCATCCCGGCCCTGTGCGCGGGCGTTGGTCTGTGTCTGCCGGATGGCTGGGCCGGCGCGCCGGACGGCAATCCTGATCCGTTCCCGGCCAATACCGTTGCGCGTGCGCTGGAAAATGCGCAGTACTCGGTCACGCTCGGCGTACGGTACGACTTCCTGCCGAATGCCGATCTGAAGGTTGACTGGACCCATGTGCTGGATACGCGCGGCACGCTGGGTCTTTTCAACCGCACGGACGGCAATGTGTTCTACGGCGCCCTGCCGGATGATGACATCGACCTGTTCCGGGTTGTTGTCGATGTCGTGTTCTGATTGAGGACGAAGTCATGAAACGGATACTTTCAAGAGTCGCATTCCTGGCCGTCTGCTGGCTGACAGCACTGCCTGTCCAGGCCGGTGTTGCCGTGGTGGTGCACCCCTCCGTGAACGTGGGTGCATTGAATGTCGATCAGCTCGGCCAGCTGTTCCTCGGCCGGGCGAAAACACTGCCGGATGGCACGCCGGTATCGCCGATTGATCTGGCGGAAGGTTCGGCACTGCGCATCACTTTTTCCGAGCGTGTGCTGGGCAAGAACGAGCAGCAGCTGCGCAGCTACTGGTCGCGCATGATCTTCACCGGCAAGGGGCAGCCGCCGCGCAGCATGGCGACGTCCCAGGATGTGCTGCGCGCCGTGGCGGCAACGCCGGGTTACATCGGCTATGTCGACAGCCGTGATGTGGTGGCGGGCAAGGTGAAAGTGGTCTATTCGCTGGAATGAAAGCCCTGACAGTCCTGTGGTTTGTCCAGAACAACAAGCATGAGGTTTCCATGAAAACGAAGATGTTGCGCCTGTCCCTCGGCGCGATGCTGATGGTTCCGGTGGCTTCCATGGCGGAAGTGACCGATGAGCAGATGAGCGCCCTCGAGGCCCGCATTGCCCAGCTGGAGGCCGAAGGCTCTGGCGGCGCCAGCGCAGATGCCGGCGGATTCGGCAAGGTCAAGGTGAACGGCTTCATGTCGGCCGGCTTCGGTCGTGCAGAGCTTGACGATTTCAGCTACGACAACGGGCTGGATGAGGAGTGGTCGCACAAGGCGGATGCCGTGGTCGGCCTGCAGCTGGATGCGCAGGTGAATGATCGCACCAGCGCCGTGGTGCAGCTGGTTGGCCGTGGCCCCGAGAATTTCGATGTCAGTGCCGAGTGGGCCTACATTGGCTATCGCCCGACTGCGCAGGACGAAGTGCGCGCAGGGCGGTTGCGTTCGACGTTTTTCATGATGAGTGAGTACCTGGAAGTCGGGTACGCCTATCCCTGGGCGCGTCCGCCGGCCGAGGTCTATCGCAGCGGTTTGCCGTCCTCGTTTGAAGGCCTGTACTGGCGGCATTCCTTCAGCGGCGGCGACTGGACGCACGAGAGCCAGCTCACCTGGGGTTCCACCAAGTCGCCGTCCGGTTCCACGACGCCGATCCGTGCCGACAGCGCCGCTGGCATCGGGCTGAACTCGTCCAGTGGCAACTGGCAACTGAGTGCCAAGTACTCGCAGGCGGATCTGACCGGCAGCAACAGCCTGCTGGATGCGCTGGTCCTGTTCGGCATGGCCGAGCCGCTGGAAGACAGCCGGATCCGCTACGCGGCACTGGGTGCACAGTATGACAACGGCTCCCTGCTGGTGATGGCGGAGGCTACCCGTGTCGATATCGACGGCACGTTTGCAGATACGGCGCAGGCTTATCTGACGGTGGGTTACCACCTCGGCAAGTTCCTGCCGCATGTCACCTTCGCGTCTTCCGGTGTCAGCGACAAGGATGAGCGACCAATCAATCCGGGTATTCCGGCTCTCTGCGCGGGTTTCGGTGTGTGTCTGCCGGATGGCGCCATGAACGGTACGCTGGACGGTAATCCGGATCCTTTCCCGGCTGACACGCTGCAGCGCCTGCTGGAATCCGAGCAGGATTCGGTCACATTGGGTCTGCGCTACGATTTCCTGCCGAATGCGGCCATCAAGGCCGACTGGACGCACGTGCTGGATACCTACGATTCCTTCGGTCTGTTCGCGCGCGATGACGGCAACGTTTTCTACGGCGCGGGACCTGGCGACGGCATCGATATTTTCCGTGTCGTCGTTGATGTCGTTTTCTGAGCAGGGAGCATCAGTCATGAAAAAAACAATCATGGCAGCGCTGTTTGCGCTGTCTGCGGTTGCCCCGGCCGCATATGCGGGGCTGGTCGTGGTGGCACATCCCTCGGTGGCGGTGTCGGAGTTGAATGCGGACCAGGTCAACCAGCTGTTTCTGGGGCGCACCAAGACGCTGCCGGACGGTTCGGCGGTAGCGCCGCTGGATCTGGCAGAAGGCTCGGCCATGCGCACGCAGTTCGCCGAGCGCGTGCTGGGCAAGAACGAGCAGCAGTTGCGCAGCTACTGGTCGCGCATGATCTTCACCGGCAAGGGTCAGCCGCCACGCAGCGTCGGCAACTCCGATGAGGTGGTGCGGGCGGTGGCGTCCCGGCCGGGTTACATCGGTTACGTCGACAGCAAGGCGGTGGCGTCCGGCAAGGTGAAGGTGCTTTACTCGCTGGAGTGAAAACGTTCTTCGCCAGCATCCCTGCAGTACGGCGCCGGCCCTTGTGGCCGGCGCTTTCGTTTGTGGCCGGCGTGATCCTGTTGCCGGTGGTGGCTCAGGGCGCGCCGCGCCCGGCCTGCCCGTTTGAACGGGATCCTGCCTTCACTGCCCGCACGGCGCTGGCCCCTGCCGGTGCCGGGGAACTGGCGGCCGGCACGCTGAATCTCTACCGGTTGTTCGATGCCGAGCAGGACGGCCGGGAATCCGTGCGGCTGACCGCTGCGCAGTTCGCGGCCCGTACGGCACGCATCGCCCGGTACGTGGCGGACGACATGGGTGCCCCGGCGCTGCTGGCCGTGCAGGAGGTCGAGGATGACACCGCGTTGCGGGCGCTGGCGGCAGCCTTGCGGCGCGAGACCGGCCGCGACTGGCATTTCCTGGTTGGCGACAAGGCGCCCGACAGCGATATCCGCAGCGGCCTGTTGCTGGATGCACGCATCCGTGTGCTGCGCAGCGAATCGCTGTTTGCCGGCAAGCCTTACGAGCGGGGCCCGCGTTTCGACCGGCTGCCGCTGGTGGCCGAGCTGGATGCAACCGCGTTGTCGAAGGCGGCGGCACGGCTGACGGTCGTGGTGGTGCATCTGAAATCGCAGCGTGGTCTGGATCAGCCGGAGGAAGCGGTGCGTGTGCGGGAGAAGCGGCGCAGCCAGGCTGCCCGGCTGGCCGCCTGGACCCGGGCGCGTGCCAGCGGCGGTGAGCGTTTGCTGGTGCTGGGTGATTTCAATGCACCGGCGCCGGCCGATGCCGGCGATCCCGTGCGGGCAGAGCCGCTGCACATCCTGCTGGCGGACGGCGGGCTGGCGGATGTGGCAGGGCGCTTTCTGCGACCCGCGCAGCGCTGGACCTATCGCTACGGCTGCTCGCTGCAGCAGCTCGATCACGTACTGGTCAGTCCGTCGCTCGCGGAATCCGTGAGCGGCTACGGCATTGCCCGTGGCGATACCTGCCTGCGGGCCCGGGAGCGCTGTCGCCCGGATGTATCGGTGTCGGATCACGAAGGCGTGGTCCTGCGTCTGCATTGAGCGATCCTCCACGCCGCCCGACGGTGCACGAATTCAGTGCGCGCCCCGGACTGGTGCGCCGGACTCTCCGTTGCGCTCAGCCGTTGGCATGAGCGTGACCCGTACCTGCCTCTGCGAGCGGAGCGGGTGCCTTGATTCCCAAGGCTTTTGACGCGCCTGCCGCCGGCTGGCACACATCCTGCTTTGACCCCCTCGCCGACATCCTGTCCTGGCACTTATTTCATCCGCGTTCTTCAACGGATTAGAGGGGCAACACATGAAACGTCGCTTTCTGATCAAGCTGCTTGCAGCCGGCGTACTGGCCGGCGGTACCGCGCTGTCTGCGGTAGCGCAGGCCGCCGACACCATCAAGGTCGGCATCCTGCATTCGCTGTCCGGCACCATGGCGATCTCCGAAACCTCGCTGAAAGACATGGCGCTGTTCACCATTGACGAGATCAACGCTTCGGGCGGTGTGCTCGGCAAGAAACTGGAACCGGTGGTGGTCGATCCGGCTTCCAACTGGCCGTTGTTTGCCGAGAAAGCGCGTCAGCTGCTGACCCAGGACAAGGTCTCCGTCACGTTCGGCTGCTGGACCTCGGTGTCGCGCAAGTCGGTACTGCCGGTCTATGAGGAAATGAACGGTCTGCTGTTCTACCCGGTGCAGTACGAAGGCGAAGAGATGTCGCCGAACGTCTTCTACACCGGCGCCGCGCCGAACCAGCAGGCAATCCCGGCCGTCGAGTACCTGATGAGCAAGGACGGCGGTGAAGCCAAGCGCTTCGTGCTGCTGGGTACCGACTACGTATACCCGCGCACCACCAACAAGATCCTGCGCGCGTTCCTGCACTCCAAGGGCATCACCGATGCCGACATCATGGAGGAGTACACGCCGTTCGGTCACAGCGATTACCAGACCATCATCGGCAAGATCAAGAAGTTCGCTGCCGAGGGCAAGAAAACGGCAGTGGTGTCCACCATCAACGGCGATTCCAACGTGCCGTTCTACAAGGAACTGGGCAACCAGGGCCTGAAGGCGACCGACGTGCCGGTGGTGGCGTTCTCGGTGGGTGAAGAGGAGCTGAAAGGCATCGACACCAAACCGCTGGTGGGCCACCTGGCCGCCTGGAACTACTTCATGTCGGTGAAGAATCCGGTCAACACCAAGTGGGTGGCTGACTACACCGCCTGGGCCAAGAAGAAAGGCATGAAGGGTGAGATCCTCACCAACGATCCGATGGAAGCCACCTACGTCGGCATCAAGCTCTGGGCCGCGGCAGTGAAGAAGGCTGGCAGCACGGACGTGGCGAAAGTGAGTGCGGCCATCGCGGGCATGTCGATGCCGGCTCCGTCGGGTTTCACGCTGAAGTTCGACGAGAAGAACCACCACCTGCACAAGCCGGTCATGATCGGCGAAGTGCGCCCGGATGGTCAGTTCGACGTGGTCTGGAAGACCAAGGGCCCGGTCAAGGCCGCCCCCTGGAGCCCGTACATCGCGGGCAACGACAAGAAGCCGGACTATCCGGTGAAAGGCAAGTTCTGACCAGGCAGGTTCTGATCGCCTGACGTGAAAAACCGCGGGCCGGACCTCCGGCCCGCAGTCTGACGAACCAGAAAAAGAATCCGCACCAGCGGATCCATCCGGGAACTATTGCCGATGAGACTGTTGCGACGGGGCCTCGTGCTTCTTGCCTGCCTGTGTGCAGGCAATGTCGTGTCTGCCGCCGGGCTGGAGCAACAGCTGGTGGCGGGGGACGCCAGTGACCGGGCGTCGTTGATCGTGCAGGCCGCCGCGGCCGGCGATCCGCATCTGGAACAGGTCATTCTGCTGCTGGAAGAAAGCCGCCTGCTGACCGGCAGTGACGGCCGGGCGCTGGTACAACAACCGGACGGCAGTGTGCTGGATCCGGAAACGAATACTCCGGTGGCGGTGGATCCGGCAACGCTGGAATCCGTCACCGTCAACAACCGTGTGCGCGGTGCCATCGAGATCGCGCGGGCTGCACAGAAGCTGGCAGCAGTCGATACCGCAGAAAGACTGGCTGCGGCGCGCACGCTGCAGGCGGCCGAGGCACCGGAACTGCTGCCGCTGATTGATCGCCAGCTGGCGCAGGAAGAAAACGGAAAGATCGCCGACATCCTTGCACAGGTGCAGGCCGGCCTGCGGCTGGGCAGCGAAGACCCGGCACTGCGGCTGGCTGCCATCGAGGCGTTCTCGGCCAGTGCCGATCCGAACGTGGTGTCGCGCCTGCAACCGTTCACGGAGGAGGCCACGGAAAGCGATCCGCGGATACGTGATGCGGCGAAGGAAAGCATCCACGAGATCGAGCGCCGGATCGCGATCTTCGACCTGCTCGGCAATGTCTTCAGCGGCGTCAGCCTGGGCTCGGTACTGCTGCTGGCCGCGCTGGGCCTGGCCATCACCTACGGTCTGCTGGGCGTGATCAACATGGCGCACGGCGAAATGCTGATGCTGGGTGCCTACACCACCTTCGTGGTGCAGAACCTGTTTGCGCAGTATTTGCCGGGTGCGTTCGGCTGGTACCTGCTGGCCGCCGTGCCGACGGCATTCGTGGTGACGGCGCTGGTGGGCATGGCGATGGAGCGTACCGTGATCCGGCATCTTTACGGCCGGCCACTGGAAACGCTGCTGGCCACCTGGGGTATCAGCCTGCTGCTGATACAGATCGTGCGCATGATGTTCGGGGCACAGAACGTGACCGTGGCCAACCCCGACTGGTTGTCCGGTGGCTGGGAGCTGTCGCCGGTGCTGACGCTGCCGTACAACCGCATCGCCATCATCCTGTTCGTGATTTTCGTGCTGGCGCTGACCTGGGCGATGCTGCAGAAAACCCGGCTGGGCCTGTTCGTGCGTGCCGTCACGCAGAACCGCCGGATGGCGGACAACGTCGGCGTGCCGACCGGCCGCATCGACATGATGGCGTTCGGCCTGGGCTCCGGCATTGCCGGGCTCGGTGGTGTGGCGCTGTCACAGCTGGGCAACGTCGGGCCGGAACTGGGCCAGGCCTACATCGTCGATTCCTTCATGGTGGTGGTGCTGGGCGGGGTTGGCCAGCTGGCCGGCACCGTGGCCGGTGCCATGGGTCTGGGCATCGTCAACAAGATCCTCGAACCGCAGGTGGGAGCCGTGCTCGGCAAGATCGCGATCCTCGTCTTCATCATCCTGTTCATCCAGAAGCGCCCGCAGGGTCTGTTCGCCCTGAAAGGCCGGCAGGTGGACTGACGCCATGACGATGAACGTGACTGCCACACAACGCTGGCTTGCCGACCGCACACTGTGGATCATCGCGGCGCTGATGGCCGTGCTGCTGCTGATGCCGCTGGGGCATCTGCTGGCCGACGACAACCCGCTGCATGTCTCGGCCTACACGCTGACCCTGTCCGGGAAAATCCTGTGCTACATGATCGTGGCACTGGCGCTGAATCTGGTCTGGGGCTACGCCGGCCTGCTGTCGCTGGGGCACGGGCTGTTCTTCGCGCTCGGCGGCTATGCGATGGGCATGTACCTGATGCGGCAGATCGGCCGCGAAGGCAACTACCAGAGTGACCTGCCGGACTTCATGGTGTTCCTGGACTGGAAGGAGCTTCCGTGGTTCTGGCACGGCTCGGATCACTTCCTGTGGGCGCTGTTCCTGGTCGTGGCGGTGCCGGGCCTGCTGGCATTCGTGTTCGGCTGGTTCGCGTTCCGCTCCCGCATCAAGGGCGTGTACTTTTCGATCATTACCCAGGCACTCACTTTCGCCGCGATGCTGCTTTTCTTCCGCAACGAGACCGGTTTCGGCGGCAACAACGGGTTCACCGACTTCAAACGCATTCTCGGCTTCGACATCACTGCGCCCTCGACCCGGGCTGTGCTGTTTGCCTGCACGGTGCTGCTGCTGGCCGGCACGCTGTTGCTATCGCGCTGGATCGTGCGATCGAAATTCGGCCGGGTGCTGACGGCCGTGCGTGACGCGGAGTCCCGCCTGATGTTCTGCGGCTATGATCCGGTGGGCTACAAGCTGACCATCTGGGTGATCTCCGCCGTGCTGTGCGGCCTGGCCGGTGCGCTGTACGTGCCGCAGGTGGGCATCATCAACCCGGGCGAGATGTCGCCGGCCAATTCCATCGAGGCCGCCATCTGGGTGGCGGTGGGCGGGCGCGGCACGCTGTTCGGCCCGCTGATTGGTGCCGGCCTGGTGAATGGCGCCAAGAGCTGGTTCACCGTGGCCTTCCCCGAGTACTGGCTGCTGTTCCTGGGCGCGCTGTTCATTGCCGTGACACTGTTCCTGCCGCAGGGCGTGGCGGGTCTCCTGCAGAAGTTCCGGGCGAAAAAGGCGCCCGCTGCCGGCAACAACGGCACGGAGGTGACGTCATGACCGAACTGCCATCGGGTGGTACCGACATCGGTCTGCGTACGGCACCGGCCGGCGGCGTTGACCTGGCGCACGGCAAGGCCCTGTACCTGGAAGACGTGACGGTCAGCTTCGACGGTTTCCGCGCACTCAACCAGCTGACGTTGTACATCGATGTCGGCGAGCTGCGCTGCATCATCGGCCCCAACGGGGCCGGCAAGACCACGATGATGGACGTGATCACCGGCAAGACGCGGCCGGACAGCGGTACCGTCTACTTCGGCCAGAACATCGATCTGACGAAGTTCAGCGAGCCGCAGATCGCGCAGTCCGGCATCGGCCGCAAGTTCCAGAAGCCGACCGTGTTCGAATCCATGACCGTGTTCGAGAATCTGGAGCTGGCGCTCAAGCACGACAAGTCGGTGTGGGGCAGCCTGCGCTACCGGATCGGCGGTGAACAGCGCGATCGCCTTGAAGAGCTGTTCACCACGATCCGTCTCGGCGAGGAACGCAACCGTCTGGCCGGGCTGCTCTCGCACGGCCAGAAGCAGTGGCTGGAGATCGGCATGTTGCTGGCGCAGGATCCGATGCTGCTGCTGCTCGACGAGCCGGTGGCCGGCATGACCGATTCGGAAACGGAAAAGACCGCCGAGCTGTTGCTGACCCTGGCCGGGAAACATTCGCTGATGGTGGTGGAGCACGACATGGCTTTTGTCGGTTCCATTGCGAAGAAGGTGACCGTGCTGCACGAAGGGTCGGTGCTGGCAGAAGGTTCGCTGCCGGAAGTCCAGGCCAACGAGAAAGTGATCGAGGTGTATCTTGGACGCTGAAAAGCCGGCAGGAAAACTGGTGGTATCCGGGCTGAACCAGTACTACGGCGGCAGCCACATCCTGCGCGACGTGAACCTGGATGCAGAAGTGGGCAAGGTCACCTGCGTGCTGGGCCGCAACGGCGTCGGCAAGACCACCCTGCTGCGCTGCATCATGGGCGTGGTGCCGCCGAAGACCGGCAGTGTGTCCTGGTCCGGCAGCGAGATCACCCGGCTGGCGCCGCACGAACGCGTGGCGCGCGGCGTGGCCTACGTGCCGCAGGGGCGCGAGATCTTCGCCAGGCTGACCGTCGAGGAAAACCTGCGCATGGGCATGGCGCGTTTCCCCGGCAGCAAGGCTCGCCACATTCCCGCTTTCGTCTACGAGACCTTCCCGGTGCTGGCGGACATGAAGCATCGCCGTGGCGGTGATCTGTCCGGCGGCCAGCAGCAGCAACTGGCCATCGCCCGGGCGTTGGTCAGCGAACCGAAACTGCTTATCCTCGACGAGCCCACGGAGGGCATCCAGCCGTCGATCATCAAGCTGATCGGCGGGGTGATCAGACAACTGGCGGCGCGCGGTGACATGGCCATCCTTCTGGTCGAGCAGTACTACGATTTTGCCGCGGAGCTGGCCGACAGCTATGCGGTGATGGCGCGCGGCACCGTGATCAAGAGCGGGCTCGGCCGCGACATGGCGGCCGACGGCGTGCGTGACCTCCTCGCCATCTGAACGGCGGGCTGCCGCGCAGGACGGCTTCGGCTGCTGGAGCGCGGAGCTCGGCCTGGCCTATGCCCGGCGCGATGCGGCTTCCGGCGGCTGGAGCACGGTACCGGTATTGCGCCGGCATCACGGCCCGCTGCGGGTGCAGAAGCATTTCCATCCGGAAGGTCCGGAAGTCTGCCAGCACATCGTGGTGCATCCGCCTGGCGGCATTGCCGGTGGCGATCGCCTGCGCATCGCCGTCGAGGTCGGCGCCCGGGCGCATGCCCTGCTGACCTCGCCCGGTGCCGCCAAGTGGTACTGCAGCGAGCGCGAAGCCTCGCTCGACGTCGAGCTTCAGCTGAAGGACGGTGCAGTGCTGGAATGGCTGCCGCTGGAGACCATCCTGTTCGCCGGCTCGCGCAGCTGCATCGGCAATCGCATCGAGCTGCAGGGCGATGCGCGCCTGCTGTATGCCGACGTGATCTGTTTCGGGCGGCCGGGTTCCGGCGAGCAGTTCGGTGTACGCCCGGACGGTTGCTGGCGGCAGCAGGGCGAGCTGTGGCGTGACGGCCGCCTGCTGTGGTCGGAAACCGTCTGTGTGCGGGGCGATGATCCGTTGCTGCAGACAGCGGCAGGCATGGGCGGGAAGACCGTGCTGGGTACGCTGCTGTGGGCCGGCCCGCCGCTGCCGCCGGAACTGCACGCGGCCTGCGTTGCGCATGCGGCAGAGTGCCGTGGCGCCGCCGGCGTGACGCAACTGGATGGCCTGTGGAACGCGCGCTGCCTGTGCGACTCTGCGGAAGACGCGCAGCGCTGGCTGCGCGCGTTATGGATGATTTTGCGCCCGGCGATGCTGGGCCGCGCGGCGGTGCCGCCGCGCATCTGGGCAACCTGACAGGTGTTTTCGAGGAGAGTCACGTGGATCTGACGCCGCGGGAAAAGGACAAGCTGTTGATCGTGGTGGCCGCGCAGCTGGCCGAGAAGCGAAAGGCGCGCGGCCTGCGCCTGAACCATCCGGAGGCCGTTGCCTACATCACGGCAGCCGTGATGGAAGGTGCGCGCGATGGCAGGACGGTGGCCGAGCTGATGCATTACGGCACCACGTTGCTGACCCGTGCCGACGTGATGGATGGCGTTCCGGAAATGATCCCGGACATCCAGGTCGAAGCGACTTTCCCCGATGGCAGCAAGCTGGTGACCGTGCACCAGCCGATCGTGTGACAGGAGGATTCCCATGATTCCCGGAGAAATGCAGGTTGCCGGCGGCGAGATCGAGCTCAACGCCGGCCGGGCGACGCGCGAGCTGTCGGTCACCAACAGCGGTGACCGGCCGATCCAGGTCGGTTCGCACTACCATTTTTTTGAAACCAATGCGGCGTTGAGGTTCGAGCGCGAACAGGCGCGAGGTTTCCGGCTGAACATCCCGGCCGGCACCGCGGTGCGGTTCGAGCCCGGGCAGTCACGCACGGTGGAGCTGGTCGAGCTGGCCGGCACGCGCACCGTGTACGGTTTCCGCGGGCTGGTGATGGGAAAACTCTGAAGGACTCTTTTGCCAGGAGCATGTCATGAAGATTTCCCGTCAGGCCTATGCCGACATGTTCGGCCCCACGGTTGGTGACCGGCTGCGTCTGGCCGACACCAACCTGTGGATCGAGGTCGAGCGCGACCACACCGTCTACGGTGAGGAAGTGAAATTCGGCGGCGGCAAGGTGATACGCGATGGCATGGGCCAGTCGCAGCTCACGGCCGCGCATGTGGTCGATACCGTGATCACCAACGCGCTGATCATCGACTGGTGGGGCATCGTCAAGGCCGACATCGGCATCAAGGCCGGCCGCATCAGCGGCATCGGCAAGGCCGGCAATCCGGACATCCAGCCAGGCGTGGACATCGTGATCGGCCCTGGCACGGAAGTCATCGCCGGTGAAGGCATGATTGTCACCGCCGGCGGCATCGACACGCATATCCACTTCATCTGCCCGCAGCAGATCGACGAGGCGCTTTATTCCGGCGTGACCACGATGATCGGCGGCGGCACCGGCCCGGCCACCGGCACCAACGCCACCACCTGCACGCCGGGGCCGTGGCACATGGCGCAGATGCTGCGCGCCGCGGAAGCGTTTCCGATGAACCTGGGTTTTACCGGCAAGGGCAATGCCAGCTTGCCGGATGCGCTGCGCGAGCAGGTGAACGCCGGCGCCATCGGCCTGAAGCTGCACGAGGACTGGGGCACCACGCCGGCGGCGATCGACTGCTGCCTGTCGGTGGCCGATGAAATGGACGTGCAGGTGGCCATCCATACCGACACGCTCAACGAATCCGGTTTCGTCGGCGACACCATTGCTGCCTTCAAGGGTCGCACCATCCACACCTATCACACGGAAGGCGCCGGCGGTGGTCATGCTCCGGACATCATCAAGGCCTGCGGCGAAGCCAATGTGCTGCCGAGTTCCACCAACCCGACCCGGCCGTTCACGGTCAACACCATCGACGAGCATCTGGACATGCTGATGGTGTGTCACCACCTGGATCCGTCGATTGCGGAAGACGTGGCCTTTGCCGAATCGCGCATCCGCCGCGAGACCATTGCTGCGGAGGACATCCTGCACGATCTGGGTGCTTTTTCGATGATTTCCTCCGACAGCCAGGCCATGGGCCGGGTCGGAGAAGTGATCCTGCGTTGCTGGCAGACCGCGGACAAGATGAAGCAGCAACGCGGAGCGCTGCCCGGCGATGCCGCCGGCAACGACAACTTCCGCGTGAAGCGTTATGTCGCCAAGTACACGATCAACCCGGCGCTCACCCACGGCATCGCCCATGAGGTCGGTTCCGTCGAGGTCGGGAAGCTGGCCGATCTGGTGCTGTGGCGGCCGGCGTTCTTCGGCGTGAAGCCCAGTCTGATCGTGAAGGGCGGGGTGATTGTCGGTGCGCTGATGGGTGACCCGAATGCCTCGATCCCGACACCGCAACCGGTGCATTACCGGCCCATGTTCGGCGCGCACGGCGGTGCGCTGGCGACGGCGGCAGTGACCTTCGTGTCGCAGGCCGCGTTGCTGGACGACATCGGCGGCCGGCTGGGCCTGCGCAAACGGATGGTGGCGGTGCAGGGCTGCCGTACGGTCGGCAAGAAGGACATGAAGCTGAATGCCGCCATGCCGCGCATCGAGGTCGACCCGCAGAACTATCAGGTGCGTGCCGACGGCGAGCTGCTGTGGTGCGAGCCCGCGAAAGTGCTGCCGATGGCGCAGCGGTATTTCCTGTTCTGAGCCGGCCCGGGGAACAGTCATGATCGTCCTGCGCGAACGCCTTTCGGATTTCAACGGAACGCTTTACAACGGTGTGGTGGACGACGCCGTGGTCCTTCCGTTCGAGCTGCGCCAGAAAACCCGTCTGCGCACGCTGTCGCGCAACGGGCGGGATACCGGTCTTTTCCTCGAGCGGGGAACCACCTTGCGGGGTGGCGACCTGCTGCGCAGCGATTGCGGGCTGGTGGTGGAAGTGATCGCCGAAGACGAGGCCCTGATGGAGGTGCGCAGTGCCGACCCGGCGCGTCTGGCGCGTCTGGCCTACCACCTGGGGAACCGGCACGTGCACGTGCAGATCGGCGACGGGTTCCTGCGCACGCCTGAGGATTACGTGCTGCGCGACATGCTCGTGCAACTGGGCGCCACGGTGACGCCGGTGACGGCACCTTTTGATCCGGAATCCGGTGCATACGGCAGTCATCATCACCACGCCATGGCGGCACCGGTGGAGCCGGAATTCCGTTATGTGCCGAAACTGCATCTGTTCGGAGGCGCGCGTGAGCGCAACTGAGGCCCTGGCGCTGGCGCAGCTGTTGCGTTTCGGCAGCCCGGCGCTGCCGATCGGGCTGTACAGCTATTCGCAGGGTACGGAGATGGCCATCGAGCGTGGCGTGGTGCGCGATGCCGATACCGCCCGTCAGTGGCTGCAGTCCGTGCTGCAGGGCCCGCTGGCGCGCTATGAGTTGCCGCTGCTGGCCGATGCGGTGGATCTGGTCCGGGCCGGAGATTTCACGGCGCTGTCGGTCGTGAATGCCCGCTTCCTGGCCAGCCGGGAAACGCGCGAGGCACGCATGGAGTGCACGCAACTGGGCTATTCACTGGCGCAGTTGCTCCTGGCCTTGCCGGAAACGCCGCCGGACGTGCGTGCATGGCTGGCGCACGAGAAGCCGCTGGGCTCGCTGGCGGCCCATGCGCTGCTGGCGAAGGTGGGGCCGCTGGGCAAAACGGAAGTGTTGACCACGTACGCCGGCAGCTGGCTGGAAAACCAGGTTGCGGTGCTGGTAAAGACCGTGCCGCTGGGGCAGACCGCGGGCCAGCTGCTGTTGTCGGCGCTGCTGCCGTCATTGGCAGCGGCGGTGGCCGCGGCCGGCGATGCGCCTGCTGACACACGCAGTGCGTTTTCACCCGGTCTCGCCCTGTTGTCGATGCAGCATGAGCACCAGTATTCCCGGTTGTTCCGTTCCTGAGCGCCGGCCAGGCAAAAAACAGCGTTGACGAGGAAAACAAGATGAGTGCACGCCCCCTGCGGGTTGGTATCGGTGGTCCGGTCGGTTCCGGCAAGACGGCCCTGACCCTGCTGCTGTGCCGGACCATGCGCGAGAAGTGGAATGTCGCGGCCGTGACCAACGATATCTACACGCAGGAGGACGCGCAGTTCCTGGTGCGCAACGAAGCGTTGTCGCCGGATCGCATCATCGGCGTCGAGACCGGCGGTTGCCCGCACACGGCGATCCGCGAGGATGCATCGATCAATCTGGAAGCGGTTGCACGCCTGAACGAACGCTTCCCCGGTCTGGACGTGATCTTCGTTGAATCCGGCGGCGACAACCTCGCCGCCACCTTCAGCCCGGAACTGTCCGACCTCACGCTGTACGTGATCGACGTTGCTGCCGGTGACAAGGTGCCACGCAAGGGTGGCCCCGGCATCTGCAAGTCCGACCTGCTGATCATCAACAAGACCGATCTGGCACCGCATGTCGGGGCTTCGCTGGACGTGATGGACCGCGACGCGAAGAAAATGCGTGGCGAACGGCCTTTCCAGTTTGCCTGCCTCAAGGACCGCAAGGGGCTGGACGAGATCGTTGCCTTCATCGAGCGGCAGGGCATGCTCGGTCACTGAATTTCGAACACTTCACGAGGAACCCGCCATGAAGACATTCCTGCAACGCACGATACTGTTCGCTGTCTCTGCCCTGGTCGCCGGCCAGGCGCTGGCGCACGCCGGCCCCGGCCATGCGCACACGCTGGCTGACGGCTTCGTGCATCCGGTCACCGGCTGGGACCACGCGCTGGTGGCACTGGTGGTCGGTCTGATTGCTGCGCAGTGGAGGGAATACGCATGGCGGTTGCCGGCCCTGTTCATCGGCGGCATGACGCTGGGCGCAACGGCCGGTGTCATCCTGCCTGTCGGCAGCTGGATCGAAAGCGGCATCGTGCTGAGCATGCTGGCCGCCGGCCTGTTGCTGTCGCTCCCCCGGCAGGCAGCCGGCGGCGTACTCACGGCCATGGCGGTGGTGGTCATCGGTTTTGCCGGTGCGGCACACGGCGTGGTGCATGGCGCGGAAGCCGGTGCACAGCCGCTCTACCTGGGCGGCATCCTGGCCGGCACGCTGGTGCTGCACGGTACCGGCATCGCCCTGGGTCGTCTGCTGGCGTCCCGCCCGCTGCTGCTGCGCGGTATCGGGGTGGCCACGGCGGCCATCGGCGTCGGCGTGCTGGTGAACTGACCGGCGGTTTCCGGCCCGGCACGGCGGCCGGGCCCTTCCTTCAGGCGACGCGGCTTTTGGAAACGAAGGGGCCTGCAAAAACGGCGGGCAAAAAAAGGCCGGCTTGAAGCCGGCCGAGACCGAGGAGAATGTTTCGTTCGACTGCGATTGTTCGCGGTTTTTCGCAGTACACCGGCACGATGCACTGCGGAAAACCGCGCCGGCGGGGTTGCCGCCGGCGGGTCTGTTTCCGTTACTTCAGTTCAAGCGGCAGCGTGTAGGCAACCACGAACAGCGGATCCTTGTCGTCGACAACGGCAGCGGCGTCGTCGGCATCGACGATGCCGGAAACCGTGAACGCCAGACGCTCGTTGTAGGCGTAGGTCAGGTCGAAGTGCGAGTAGTTCGTGTCGGCGGTGACGTCTTCAGTGTCCATCAGGCCGAACTTGCCGGTGAATTTGCCCATGGTGTAGCCGGCGTCGTAGTAGTTGCCGTCTTCGAAGTCGCCCACGCCGATGATGGCGTCCGCGAAGAAACCGGAAGCCGACACGGTCAGCACGACTTCCTGCAGGTCGCCGGTGTTGCCACTGCGCGGATAGGTGTAGTCGTAGGCAGTGACCTTGAAGCCGAAGGCATCGCTGGAGTAGGCGTAGCCGGCGTACAGGTCAATCTCGCTTCCCAGCGTACTGTCACCGCTGGAGCTCCAGACACCGGCGAACAGGCCGGAATCGTGGCCGTAGTCCAGGCTACCCATGACCACCGGCGTGCCGCCGCCGAGGTTCTTGCCGCGCCAGAGGTAGAGGTTGGCCACACCGGCGGTGGCGCTGACGCCGGCCGCGGCCGGAGCGGAGATCATGGCGCCGCCGGCGACGGCAGCGGCGAGCAGCGAATAACGAACAGTGCGCAGCGATTTCATATCAAGGTGACTCCCATCGGTTGGTCGGACTTTGCGGTCTCAGGGCCGCCATCCGGCGACTCTGGGAGCTTCAAAAGCACAAGCCGTGCCAGACCGCATGGAAGCCTTCCAAATCAACAGGATGGGATATCTGCTCAGGGATTCGGGTGAGTGACCGCCCCAAAAGCGGGCACCGGTGCGGGGCGGGCGCGGCCCGTCATCGCCCGCTCGTGGTGCGTCCGGGGCGGAATTGCGCCGCTTTCAGTCATCGCCGAACCAGTGCCGCAGGGCCGTCCGGGTGAATTCGTCGCGTACCGTGCCGGCCGGCAGCCAGTCGGCACGGCAACTGGCAGCGCGGATGAAGAAATCGAACAGCACCGTGTGTTGTCGCAGAACGCGTTTCAGCCGGTGCTGCAGGATCGGGTTGAACATGCCGAACAGATAGAGCAGCTGGCGCGGGTTTTTCTTCACCCACAGCCAGGAGCCGAGCTCCAGCGTGAACGGCAGGAAAATCCGGTCCGGGAACGCCTGCCGGGCTTCGTCGTAGAGAAAATCCCAGAGATCACCGTGGGTGGTGTAGTTCACCGATTGCGGCTCGACCAGATATTCGTGGTGAAAGGGATGCGTGCGGTCGAACAGCATTTCCAGGGCGTGGATTTCCGCCAGATGGTCGATGGGACGATGGCTGCGTGCGTAGGAAAACCACAAACGGTCCTTCGTGCCGAAACCGGAGTGCACGTCGATGGACATGCTGAAAGGTGCGCGCAGCAGCTCGCGGCGTGCGAAGGCGGTCAGGGCCCGCGCTTCCGTTTCCATGGGGTCGCCTTTCCGGCCGCGATACCAGGGCAGCCACGGCCCGTAGCGATGGCCGCCGACCAGGAACGGCACCTTGCCGTTGCGATCGCCGGTGGCATCGACCGGCGCGTTGCGCATCAGATCGACGCCGCGCGGGTTGGCGCGTGTACGCAGCCACATGCCGCCCGGATTGACCATGGGCAGGAACACCAGACGTATCTGCGACAGTTGTTCGCGGAACAGCGGGTCCCAGCGCAGTCGCTCGACCGTGGTACGCAGGAACGACAGCACGATCTGCGCGCCGACCCGTTCCACGCCGTGCACGCCGCCGAAGAAGCCCACCGCCGGCGCGTGGTCGTCTTCGCTGCCCAGGGAAATGCCGTGGACCGGTAGCTGTTCATGCGGCAGGTCGACGGTGCACAGCACCTCGTGACGCAGCCAGCCTTCGCCGCGGCGCAGGATCAGCTCGAGCTCCAGCAGCTCCGGCAGGTGACGATGCAGGCGTTGGGTGCGGTCGCTCATGCGTGGGCCGGCAGAATGGACAGGAAAGTCTGCATGACCGTCATGTCATTTTCATGAATGATGAAGCCGGTGTGACATTTGCGTTGCCGCGCGGCAATGCCGGTGTCATCGGCGTTTCAGGATTGGCCGGCAAGCTGCGCCCGTATGAAAAAGGACGGGAGTGCGGCCATGCAGCCGGATACCGGCGACCGGAAACTGCAGGAATTGCTGGCCAGGGCGCATTCGGGCGATCTGGTGCTTTTCTCCGGGAAAGGACTGGTCAGCGGGGCCATACGGCTGTTCACCGGCAGTTGCTGGTCCCACGTCGGGCTGGTGATCCGCGATCCGCACAGCGGCGAGCCGCTGCTGCTGGAATCCACCGTCACCGACGAATCATCCGATCTGGTGCTGGGCCGGCCGGTGCGTGGCGTGCAGATGGTGCGTCTGGCCGACAAGCTGGCGGTCTACGAGGGCCGGGTGGCGCTGCGTCGCCTGGAGCTGGAGCAACGGTCGCCGGGCTTCGAGGAAGAACTGCGCGAGCTGGCGGAAATCTGGCGCTATCGCGGCTACAAGAGCTTCACCTGGACCTTGCTGCTGGACCTGCTGTCCGGAAACCGCCGGCCGCCGCGCGTACACCGCGTGTTCTGCAGCGAACTGGTGGCGGAAATCTACAAGCGTCTGGGTCTCATGACGCGGGCGGTGCGCTCCAGCCGGTGTGTGCCGGGCGATTTCGGGCATGCACACGTTCCCTGGCTGACCGACGCGCGGCTGTCCGAGCCGGTGCTGCTGAAGCCGTAGGCGCTCCTACACGTTTTTCAGCGACGGGTATTTCGGGCTGTCGACGGCGATGCGTGTGAGCACGTCTTTCAGCAGGTGGTCGAGCAGGGCGGCATCGCCGGTGTCGATCCGGCCGTCGGCGATGCGCGCTTTCAGTTCACGGTTCAGCGAGCCGGCATCGGCAGCAGGATCGGCAGGCGTACACAGCGCCCGCAGCCGCCCGAGCGCGGCATGGTCCGGCCCGGCGAGCAGTTCACGTTCGACGATGCGCAGGGCATTCACCGCGACCTTTGCATGGAAGGCGGTATGCGCATCCAGTTGCGGTGCGGCCTTGCGTTCGAGGAAGTCGGCAACGGCAGCAATCAGTTCGGCCGCGGTCGGGCGTTGGTCGGCCATCAGAGTTTCCCCTGCATCAGCAACAGCAGATCGAGTTCGACCTCGGTGACACGGCGGCCGATGGCGGCGCGCTCCACCGACGGTGCCACCCCGGAGAGGTGTGCCCAGGCCTGCCACTGGCAGATCACGCCCCAGCGCAGGGTGCCGAACACTTCCCAGAAACGCAGCTCGTCGATGCCGACCTGCCGGCCGCCGGCCGCGGCATAGGCAGCCAGCAGGGCCTCGCGCGTGGCGAAGCCGCCGGCCGGCAGGGTGCTGCCGAAGCGCCAGGCCGGCACGCACAGCCAGCCGAGGTCTTCCACCGGGTCGCCCAGGTGCACGAGTTCCCAGTCCAGCACGGCCACCAGCCCGCGCCCGTCCACCATGAGATTGCCGAGCCGGAAGTCGCCGTGCACCAGCTGCAGCGGCCGTTCCGGCGGCAGCCGCTCGCGCAGCCAGCGGAATGCGAGGGTGAACACGGGCACGGCCTGGCCGAAGTTGTCGTGCATGCTTTCCAGCTGTTCCAGCTGGCGCGCCGGGGGCTGCTCGGGCAGCGGTGGCAGTGCGTCCCGGGGAATGCGGTGGATGGCGGCCAGCGCCTGCCCGCAGTCGGCGATCAGCTGCCCGTGCACGCCGTTCCAGGGTGCATCACGCAGCAGCCGGCGCGGCAGGGTTTCACCGTCACAGCGGCGCATGATGTAGCCGTTCCCGAGTTCCGGATCGGCGTCGAACACGGCCAGCACGTCGGCAGCTGCCACGCCGTGGCGGGCGGCTGCGCGCTGGGTCAGGGCCTCCTCGCGCTTGCCGACGCCCGGATTGAAGCTGCCGCTGCGGCCGGCGCTGCGGCGCAGGATCAGGCCGTGCTGATGGCCGGCACCGTCGGTGACGTCGAGTGCGCAGGTCTCTGCCGAGGCGCCGCCGGACAGCGGCACCAGGCGGTCCAGCCGCAGCGGGCCGGGCAGGGCATCGGCCAGCGCCCGCAGCACGGCCGCGGGCGGGATGCCGGTATCGGCAACGGGCGCGTTCATGCCGGACTCAGCAGTGCTTGCCGACCGGAACGCCGTCGACGATCTGGTCCAGGTACTCGCTCATGCCGTAGCCGACGTGACCGTTGCAGCGATATTCGGTCATCGCCTCGGTGATGCGCGTCTGCAAGGGCGTGCCGTCGTCGCGCGTGCGGCGGTTGCGCAGCGGCACCAGTGACAGCGATTTGCCGGTCACGGTGTACTCGCGCTCCTTTGTGCGCAGCCAGATGGTCTGGGCGACGGCCTGCTGGTGCTCGTCCAGTGTGGAGGTGATCTTCGCGTCTTCCACCAGCACGTAGTCCTTCTTCCCGTCGGCACCGACCCGCAGCACCATGCCCCAGACGTACTGCCGGCCGCTGGCCATCTGCACGATGGAGACGTTGATGGCGAAGTCGTCGCTGAAGGCCATCGGCATCCAGCGGTACCAGTACAGGTTCTGCCAGTAGCGCGGGCCCCAGGAGTGGTCGCGCAGGCCGAGGCCGTTGATCGGGTAGGCCTTGTCGCCCACGTGGAGGGTGCCGGTGCCACGCATGTGCTGCTCGTAGTGGGCGCGGGCGAAGGCCTCGTCGGCGGCTTCCTCCACCGGCTTGCCGTGCTCGTCGACCTTCTCGCCGCCGAACACCGGGGAAATGCCGCGGAAGTCGATCACGAACCGGCAGGGCACCAGCGGGTTGTTCGCGAAGGCCTGCTTCGGATTGGCCATGTCCTGCGGGTTTTTCATCAGGCAGACCATGCCGTCGTAGCTGACGCGCAGGTGTTCGAAGGGCTTGACCACCTCGAAGGCCATGCCGCCGGCGGCGATGCGGTCATTACGGCTGATTTCCGGGCGCTGGAACATGAAGGCGGCGCTGCCGTCCGGGAAGTGCAGGCAGCAGCTCATCTCCGCGTGGCCCTCGTTCGGGCGGTTGCCGACACGGAACCAGCCGCCGGTGCGCGTGCCGTGGTCGAACACGTTGATGTACATGCTCTCGTTGAAGTTGCGTGCAGCTTCGACGGGGTGCGGATATTCGTCCTGCGGCGACAGGCGCAGGCGGGCATCGGGGCCGAGATCCATGGAGGCCTCACTGAACTGGCAGAAGAAGGGGCATGCGCCGCCGGTATACGTCCGGCGGTCATTTGTACTTGCGCGCCGCGCGTCGGCGAGGCTACATTCGGATCGTACCGCACTCACGGGTCGTCCGGCCCTGGGAGGATGCCATCGCGTAATCCTTCTTGAGCAAGCGAAGCAGCCAGCAGGCTGCGTTTGCAGGACGCCTGTCGCTCTGTCGCGAGCCGGAAACGCCGGTTTTCGCAGTCCTCCAGGCGATGACTTCCCGAACGGCATCACGGTTGGCCCGGCAAAAGATACAGATGCCGGCCGCGTGTATAGCCCGATCAGCCCCAGTGCGGAGTGTGCATGGAAGAATCATCAGCGGTCGTCAAATCCCTGAATCGCAAATCCTCAACCCTCGCCGCGCAGCACGCGCAGACAGCCTCCGCCCCGCCCAGCGCTTCGGCGCGCCCCCGCCCCGCCCTCAAGTCCTACATCCTGGACACCAACGTCCTGATCCACGACCCGAATTCGATCCTCAATTTCGAGGAGCATCACGTCATCATCCCGATGACGGTGCTGGAGGAGCTCGACAAGCTGAAATCGGGCAAGAGCGGCGTGGCCAGCGAGTGTCGCCAGGCGATCCGGTTGATCGACCAGGTACTGGGTGCCGCGACGGTGGAGGAGATCGAGCGCGGTGTGCCCATCCAGGCACCGGGGCGCAAGGACACGCACGGGACACTGACGGTGCTGCTGAACCGGCCGGAGCTGGAGGCTGACGGGGTACTGGCAAACACGCTGAATGACAACCGCATCATCAACTCGTTGCTGGCACTGCAGCGCAACCAGCCGGACCGGCATTTCGTGCTGGTGACGAAGGACATCAACATGCGCCTCAAGGCGCGCTCCTGCGGGCTGGATGCCGAGGACTATCACAACGACCAGCTCGTTTCCGACATCCGTCAGCTCAACAAGGGCTACTTCGAGATCCCCGGTTCGTTCTGGGACAGCGTGGAGACAGTGGAGACGCGCCAGACGCCACAGGGCGTGTTCCATACGCTCAGTCGCAGCTTCCTGGTCGACGAGATCCTGGGCAGCGAAGTGCACCCGAACCAGTTCCTGCTGGACGAGCAGGGTTTTGTCGGCCGCGTGGTCGAGGTGAACAACCAGACCGTGACGCTGCACGACCTGCCGCGCGAGCGGTTGATGCACCAGAACGCCTGGGGCCTGAAGCCGATCAACATCCACCAGGCGATCGCGTTGCACCTGCTGCTGGACCCGGACGTGCACATCGTCAATCTGACCGGCGCTGCCGGCTCGGGCAAGACCATCCTGGCACTGGCTGCGTCCATCGAGATGGTCATCGGGCTCAAGCGTTACAACAAGATCATCGCCACGCGCTCGACACCGCCGCTGGCCGAGGAGCACGGTTTCCTGCCGGGCACCGAGGAAGAAAAGATGGATCCGTGGCTGGGCGCGATCACCGACAACATCGAGGCGTTGCACCTGAACGACGAGAATCCGATGTCGTCGATCCAGTACGTGAAGGAGCGCGCCAACATCCAGTTCAAGGCGCTCAACTACATCCGGGGCCGAAGCTTCCAGCGCGCGATCATCCTGATCGACGAATGCCAGAACCTGACGCCGCACCAGATGAAGGCCATCATCACGCGCGCCGGTGAAGGCTCGAAGGTGGTGTGCCTGGGCAACCTCGCGCAGATCGACACGCCGTACCTGTCCGCAACCAGCTCGGGTTTGGCCTACATGGCCGAGCGCTTCAAGGGCTTTGCGCACGGCGGTTCGGTACACCTGAACGGCGTGCCGCGCAGCGTGCTGGCGGAATTCGCGGAGTCGAACCTGTAAGACCGGCAGACAACTGCACACGCCCGGCGCGGCCGGGCGTGTGCAGTATCCGGATCAGAACCTGCCGGCGTTGAAGTCCGCCACGGCCTCGCGGATCTCTTCCATCGTGTTCATCACGAAGGGACCGTACTTCGCGACCGGTTCGCGCAGCGGGCGCCCTGCCACCAGGATGTATTTCGCGTTGCCGCCGGCGGCACGGACGCGGATAACATCGCCGTCTTCCAGTACGGCCAGCTGGCCGCGCAGCAGACGCACATCGCGGCCTTCCTCCTGCACGTCGACCTGCCCTTCGTACACGTAGACGAACGCCGAGTGGCCGGGCGGTACGGCCTGTACGTGCCCGCGTTCCGTATCCAGCCGCACGTCGATGTACAGCGGCTCGGTCGGGATGCCCCGCACCGGGCCGGTGGCACCGCCGGCCTCGCCGGCCAGTACCCGCAGCGCCACGCCCTCGGCGGGCCGCACTTCCGGCACCTGTTCCGGCGGAATGTCCTGGTAGTGCGGCGCTTTCATCTTTTCCTTCGCGGGCAGGTTCACCCACAGCTGGAAGCCCCACATCAGGCCGTTTTCCTGTTCCGGCATTTCCTCGTGCACGATGCCGCGGCCGGCGGTCATCCACTGCACGCTGCCGGGCCCCAGCAGGCCGGTATTGCCCTGGTTGTCGCCGTGGCGCATGCGTCCGGCCAGCATGTAGGTGACGGTTTCAAAGCCGCGGTGCGGATGCGGCGGGAAGCCGGCGATGTAGTCAGCGCCGTCGTCCGAACGGAACTCGTCCAGCATCAGGAACGGATCGAGATCCTGCAGGTGCGGCTGACCGATGACCCGGGTGAGTTTCACGCCGGCACCGTCGCTGGTGGGCAGGCCGCGTACCACACGGGTGACACGGCGGGTTCCGGACAGGGTTTGTGCGGTATTCACGGGGACCTCCTTGCACCTCATGGCGAGGCGTCATGGCGTCCACGATAGGCGGTGGCCGGGTATCCGGTAAGCGGCTGCGTATCGAACGGCTTGTTCGATGCATTTGAACTGCGGCTGTCTTGCCGCTGCCCTTCCGCCGGAACGGGCCGGCGGAAGGGTGCAGACACTCAGTCGAGCCTGACCTTGTCCAGGGCCTGCTGGGTGGCCTTGTCATGCTCGCGGTAGAAGTAGCAGTTGCTCAGGCCCTTCAGCGTGGGCCGGATCACGGCATCGTTGCGGAAAGCCGGCGATACCATTTCCAGGGCTTCGCTGTTGGAGGTGGCGTAGCGCACGGCCTCGGCATTGCTGGCCGCCAGGGCCGGATCGTTGATCGCGTTGAGGAACTTGTAGGCGGCATCCGGATTCGGCGCGCCTTTCACCAGCATGAAGCTCTCGGTCCACACCATGCAGCCCGGTTGCGGGATCGCGAATGCCAGGGGTGCCTTGTAGGTGTCGCGCAGGTAGGCGATGTCACCGTTGTAGGCCTGGGTGGCGACGATCTCGCCGGTGACCAGCGGAGAGTGCTCGTCAAGCTGGGACTCGATGAGCCGTATGTTGCCCAGGTGTGGCTTGAGCAGCTGCTCGGCCGCGTTCACCTCGGTGGGCGACAGCAGGACATAGGGTGGTGTGCTGAAGGCGAACTGGGCGGCCATCAGCGCTTCATGCGCGCCCTTGATCAGGCCCACCTTGCCCGGCTGGCGCTTGGCCAGCGTGAACAGGTCCTTGTAGTCGGTGACCGGTTTGCTGACCAGGTCGGTGCGCCAGGCAATGCCGGTGTGGCCCCACAGATAGGGCAGGTTGTAGCGTGTGGAGCTGTCCAGCAGCGTGGACAGATAGCGGGCGTTGCCGAGGCGCTCGAAGTCCATGCGGTCGATCAGGCGCTCGCGCCGGAGCGATGCCATGGCCGTGGCATCGCCGACCACCAGATCAATCTTGCCGGCGTTCTTCTGCAGCAGATCGCGCCGTTCCTCTTCGGAGGTGAACGTGATCTGGCGAACGGTCACGCCCTGCTTTTTCAGGGTTTCCACCGTGGCCGGGGCGATGAACTCTTCCCAGGTGAGCACGGTGAGGGTGTCGCCGGCGGGTGCTGCCGCGGCGGTTGCGGTGATGAGGCTGCCCAGGACTGCGAACAGGATGGCCATCGTGCGCCTGACAAGCATGGTGTTGCTCCTCATGTCCGTGTTGTGGATTCTTCAGCGCCGGTGGGGCCCGCCGCGTCCGCCGCCGCGGCGTCCGCCACCACCGCGGTTGCCGTGCCGCATCGGTACGCCACGTTCCTCGTTGCGGTCGTCCTCGCGACGCACCAGCTTCGGCGTCTCCGCCAGCAGTTCGGCCGGCGGCGCCTCGCAGACCAGTTTGCGGCCCAGCAATTTCTCGATGACGGGGATGGCGAATCCGTCTTCCTCGTCGGCAAAACTGATCGAGGTGCCGGAGGCGCCGGCACGGCCGGTACGGCCGATGCGGTGCACGTAGTCTTCCGGATCTTCCGGGAGTGTGAAGTTCACCACGTGCGATACGCCGTCGATGTGGATGCCACGCCCGGCCACGTCGGTGGCCACCAGTGCATCAAGGTCGCCAGCGCGGAAACGCTCCAGGGTCTTGATGCGCTTTTCCTGGGGCACGTCCCCGGACAGCAGCGCCGCGCGTATGCCCATGTCGCGCAGCATGTCGGACAGGCGGCGGGTCTGGTCACGGCGGTTCGCGAAGATGATCACGCGCCTGGTTTCGGCGGAAATGAGCATGTTGTACAGCACGCGGAATTTTTCTTCCGTGGTGCACAGGTAAACCTTCTGGTCCACGGTATCGGTGGCGACGGTTTCCGGCTCGATCTCGACGATCTCCGGCTCGAAAGTCCAGCGCCGCGCAAGGTTCATGATGTCGGTGCTGAATGTGGCGCTGAACAGCAGCGTCTGCCGGTGGTCCGATTTCGGCGTCAGGCTGACGATGCGTTTCACGTCCGGGATGAAGCCCATGTCCAGCATCCGGTCGGCTTCGTCCAGCACCAGCGTTTCCACCTGGTCGAGGAACAGGTCGCGTCGCGACACGAAGTCGAGCAGGCGGCCCGGTGTGGCCACCAGGATATCGATGGCCTCGCGGCGGATGCGCTCGCGCTGCTTCTCGAAATCCATGCCGCCGACCACGGCCATCACGTTCAGGTTGCAGTAGCGGGTGAGGCCTTCGGCATCCTTGGCGATCTGCATCACCAGTTCGCGGGTCGGCGCGATAATCAGGGCGCGTGGCTCGCCGGCGTACTGCGCGCCGTCCAGCGGGTGGGTCAGCAGGTCGTTGATGATGGTGACCAGGAAGGCGGCGGTCTTGCCGGTGCCGGTCTGGGCACGGCCGATGGCATCGTGGCCGGCCAGGGTGTGGCCGAGCACTTCGGCCTGGATCGGCGTGCAGTAACTGAAACCGCAGGCCTGGATACTGCGCATGAGCGGCAGCGGCAGGTTGAAGTCGTGGAAGCGCTTCCGGCCTTCCTGGGGCGGCACCGGGAAATCCGCCAGGGTCCAGTCCGGTTTCTCGTGCACCTGACGTTCCGGGTGCGGTCGCGGCGGACGGGCATTGCCGGTCTGCTGCGGGGGCCGCTCCGGATTCCGGTTCTTGCCCGGCGGGTTGTTGCCGCGCGGCCGGTCACCGCCCGCGGCAGGCGCAGCCGGGGCCGGTTCGCGGACGGGGTTCGGGGCGGGGGTTTCGGTGGTGCGGTCGCGGGTAAAGACGCGGCGTAACAGCCTGATCACGGGAGGGTTCGCTTTCCGGTCAAAATTCGACCGCAGATTGTAGCGAAGCCCCCCGGTGTTGTCCCTGACGGATTTGTCACCGCCGGCCGACGGTTCAGCTGCCGGCCTTTGCCCGCTGGCGTTTCGCGCCGGCGATCAGGATGCGCTGGTAGCTCTCCGGCAGCAGGCGCTGCACCACGTCGATCAGCACCGCATCGGCACCGATCAGCTGGCGGCGGCGATTGCGCAGGATGGCGTTGACGATGTCCTGGCCGGCTTCTTCCGGGGTGGTGCGGGCAAGCTTGTCGAAATCGCTGGCCGCCTTGGCCTTGTCCATGCCGTAGGTGGCGTTGCCGGACATGCGGGCCGCGCGTGCGATGTTGGTCTTGATGCCGCCCGGGTGCACGCAGGTAACGCCGACCGGCGCGCCTTCGACTTCCATTTCCTCGCGCAGCGCCTCGGTAAAGCCGCGCACCGCGAACTTGGCGGCGTTGTAGGCGCTCTGGGTCGGCACGGCAATGATGCCGAACACGCTGGAGATGTTGACGATGTGGCCGTCGCCGCTGGCCTTGATGTAGGGCAGGAAGGCCTTGGTGCCGTGCACCACGCCCCAGAAGTTGATGCCCATCAGCCACTCGATGTCGTCGTAGCTCATGTCCTCGACGGTGGCGCCGAGCGCCACGCCGGCGTTGTTGATCACGATGTTCACGCCGCTGAACTCTTTCGCGGTTGCATCCGCCCAGGCATGGAATGCGGCCCGGTCGGCCACATCCAGGCGGGTGCCGGTCACCTTCACGCCATGCGCCTTGCATTCGCGCACGGTGTCGGCCAGGCCGGTCTCGTTGACGTCGGACAGGGCCAGGTGGCAGCCCTGGCGGGCCATCAGGATGGCGGTGGCACGGCCGATGCCGGAACCGGCACCGGTGATGGCAGCAACCTTGTCCTTGAGCGTTTTCATGATCAGACAGTCTCCGGCTAATGCGGGCAGGGAAGTGGGGGGTCAGGATTTGTGGCAGGCGTTGAAGAACTGGCGGGCGGTGCGGCCGCTGCGCACCCCTTTGGTCTGGGCGAAGCGTAGGGCCTCGGCGTGGCGTCCTGTATGTCCGTCGAGACCGGCCGATCGGTCATTGCGGGCCAGATCTCCGTCGCTGCCGGCAAAGAGGTGGTCGACGATGGCCAGATAGCTTTCCTGGTCGATCGGGTAGAAAGACAGCCAGAGCCCGAAGCGGTCGGCCAGCGAGATCTTCTCCTCGACCTCGTCGCCGTGGTGGATTTCCGTTCCCGACACCCGGGACTGTTCGTTGTCGGCGAGGTATTCCGGTACCAGGTGACGGCGATTCGAGGTGGCATAGATGCGCACGTTGCCGGCCGGTGCCTCGATGGAACCTTCCAGCACGGTCTTGAGCGCGCGGTAACCGGCGTCACCGGCAGCGAACGACAGGTCGTCGCAGAAGATCACGAAGTGATACGGCTGGTCGCGCAGCTGGTCGACGATTTCCGGCAGCAGGATGAGGTCGTCGCGGTCGACCTGCACGATGCGCAGTCCGCGCGCGGTGAACGCATTTGCCACCGCTTTCACCAGGGAGCTCTTGCCGGTGCCGCGCGCCCCCCACAACAGGGCGTTGTTGGCCGGCAGACCGGCCATGAACCGCTCCGTGTTGGTGACCAGTTCGTGCTTCTGCTGCTCGATACCGAGCAGATCGTCCAGCCGAACCGGATCCAGTGCCGGAACCGGTTTCAGTTGTTGCCGATGGCTGCGCCAGAGTGCGCCGGGAATGACGGCCCAGTCGATGCGATGGTCGGTACTGCGATTGTGATTATGCATGGCGTGCTACACGCGGGTAATGAACTGTTCGCGCGGGAATCGGTAACGCGAGTGGTAGATGCTGCGTTCACCACGCTTGCCGGCGGCGACGATCATCACGACAAAAGCATCGCCAGGCAGCCCCAGGATCTTCCGTACCCGAACCTCGTCAAAGCCCTCCATGGGGCAGGAGTCGTAGCCGTGTGCGCGCAGGGCCAGCATCAGGTTGCCCGCGGCGAGCGCGCAGCTCTTGGCGGCCCACAGGCGCATCTCTGCCTGTGAATACGGTCCGCGCGGTACCGGGCGGAACAGCCCGACGGCGCCGTAGAAAAATTTCTTCAGCAGCCCGAAGCTGCTGAACGGGCCTTGCCAGTACTGGATCTTCGCCACCCGGCGGTAGAAATTCCGGACGATGCCGGGAAGTTTTTCGTCAGGCCAGTATTCCAGCGTGAGATCGCAGTTCCTGCTCCAGGTGGCGGTGCGTGCGATCACCGGGATCAGTACCGGCGCGGTTTTTGCGGCATTCTGTGACAGGCAGGCATGCGCCAGTGCCTGGCGTACCCCGGCATCGCGCACCACGTAAAAATTCCACGGCTGCAGATTGCAGGAGTTCGGTGCCAGCATGGCCAGATCGAGGCAGTCGTCGAGCACGGCATCCGGCACGTCTTCGGCCGTGAAACGGCGGATGGCGCGCCGGGTCCGCACGATCTTGCGGAACTCGTCAACATCGATGGCCGGCAATGCGTGGCCGGCGAGTTCCGACAGCGCTTCGGTGGACGGGGATGCGGAGGCAGGGGTGGTCATGGGCGTACTGACCCGGCAGCGGAAACCGGGCGAGTCTAGCAAGGACGGTACGCCCGGTCGCCGGTCTCCCGGTCAGTGCACCTGCTGGGTGACCTGCCAGATGCTTTCGAAGGGTTTGGGCTGGTCGATGTGGTAGCCCTGGGCGTAATCCACGCCCAGTACCTGCAGGATGTCGAGGATCTCGGAACCTTCGACGAACTCGGCAACCGTGCGCAGCCGATAGGCGCGTGACACTTCGACCAGGGCGCGCACCAGTACCTGGCTGTCCGGGTCGTTGTGCAGGTTGCGGATGAAGGATCCATCGATCTTCACGTAATCGACCGGCAGTTTCTTCAGGTAGTACAGGGACGAGAAGCCGACGCCGAAATCGTCCAGCGCGAACTGGCAGCCCAGCGCCTTGATCTTGTGCATGATCTGGCTGGTGGCATCGATGTCGGCGATGGCTGCGGTTTCCGTGATCTCGAAGATCAGCGACGACGGATCGACCGCGTGCGTGCTGATGGTGTTCTCGATGTGGGTCACCAGGTTCGGGTTGTGGAACGACGATCCGGACAGGTTCACCGACAGCCGCGCCTTGATGCCGCTGCGCTGCAGGTCGGACAGCGTGGCTGCAACCCGGCTGATGACCTTCTCGTCGACCTGGTGTATCAGGCCGTTGCGTTCGGCGCTGGAGATGAAGCGTGCCGGCGACAGCGTCTTGCCGCTGTCGTCCTTCACCCGCAGCAGGGCTTCGTAGTGCGTGACTTCGTTGTGGCGCACATCGAGGATGGGCTGGAAGTGCACGTTCAGGCGGTCGTCGGACAGCGCCTGCTTCACTTTCTCGTCCCAGTACACGCGCTCGTGTACGCGGGTGCGGGTATGGTCTTCAGGACGGAACATGTGCCAGGCCTTGCGGCCCTTTTCCTTCGCCTGGTACATGGCGATGTCGGCGTTGGCGAGCAGTTCGTCCGAATTGGCGCCGTGGGCGGGGAACAGGGCTGCACCGATCGAGGCGGAAATCCGGTGCAGGGTTCCGTTGCCTTCCACTTCCAGCCCGGCCAGGGCTTCACAGAAACGGGCAGCGATGCGCTCGGCATTGTCGGCGCTGGTCATCTGCACGATGATCGCGAACTCGTCGCCACCGAGGCGGGATACGATGTCCGACGTGCGTGCCTGCGCACGCAACACGTCGGATACACGCTGCAGCAGGCGGTCACCCACGTGGTGGCCGCTGGTTTCGTTGATGTCCTTGAACTGGTCGAGGTCGATCATCATCACCGAGCAGTTCTGGCCGTAGCGCTCGCAGGTGGCGATGGTCTGGTCGAGTTCTTCCAGGAAGCGGCGGCGGTTGTACAGGCCGGTAAGCGGATCGTGGGAGCTGAGCCAGCCGAGGTGATCCTCGGCGATTTTCTGGTCGCTGATGTCGAGGCCGACCGTGAGGATGCGTTTTTCGCCGGAGGTCGGGCAGTCGTACACGGTGTGGTACCACTGCATCGCCACCTGGTCGCCGTCCTTGCGGATCAGTTCGGTCTGGTGGTTGTAGTGGTGGCCGGTGGCCGGCAGTTCCTCAAGGCGGAATTTCAGGTCCGGCACCAGGGCGGCATCCGGCAGCAGGTCGATGAAGCGTCGGCCGACCACGTCCGGTTCCGTGTAGCCGGTGAGCCAGATGCCGTGATGGTTCAGGCTGAGCATGCGGCCGCCGGCGTCCTGGGTCAGGATCAGCGCGTGCGGCATGGACATCAGGGCGCGGTTCAGCGACTGCGCATCTTCCAGGCGCAGTTCGCGTTCATGCAGACGCCGGGTCAGGGTGGCCAGTTCGGCGGCCAGCACGTCCACGCGCTCGTGCATGAGTGCGAGTTCGTCCTTCCGGTCTCCGGCCAGCAGGGTGCCGACAAAGTTGCGGGTTCTGCGCAACATGACTACTTCTTCCGCTGTGCGCCCGAACGGGGCGCGCGATGCGCATCGGGTCCCTGCGCTCGTCGTGTTCTTCCAAGGTCGTGCAAAGTTCGCATATGCACCCTGCCGCCCGCTACGCAAAACTACCTAGCCATCGGGGGGTGACAGACGCGTACAACCCCTGTTAATGACCGGTTAATCTTCGTAACTTATTGTTAAGAATGGGGAAAATAGACTTCCGGTCATCCGGGAAAGCGGGCCGCCAATCCGACGAAAGGTGACCGGATTTGCGAACCAGGCCCCGCAGCCACCCGGACGCCTTCAGGCAACCTTGCCGATCCGCTTCACATCCTCGGCCTGCAGGCCCTTGTCGCCCCGGGCGACCCGGAACAGCACCGGCTGCCCGTCCTTCAGCACCCGGTGTCCGCCGCCCTGGATGGAGCGGTAGTGCACGAAGATCTCCTCGCCGTTGCCGCGCACGATGAAACCGAAGCCCTTTCGGGCATCGAACCATTTCACCGTGCCCTGCTCGACGCCTTCGGCCAGGCGCACCGGCCGGACCGGTACCGGCACCATCATGGCCAGGAGCACCAGCGGCGGCAGGAACACGAACGGGAAATCCGTGATCCAGCGGTGGGCCGGTGCGCCGGTGACCAGGATGTCGGCAGCGTGGACGGCGGCGATCAGCAGGAAGAAGAGGGTCAGGACCGGGTGCACCCGGTTGCGGATGGCCTTGTCCAGCGCGCACCAGAGGGCCGCCAGACTGACGCAAAGATAGGTGGCCCCCATCTTGCGCAGCAGGTGCTGCGGCACTTCCCCGTCGCCGAAGTCCTCCGTCTGCATGCGCAGGCCGGCGTTCCAGCCGGCCGGGTCGACCAGCATCCACAGGCCATTGCCGATGCAGCCTGCACCCAGCAGCAGATACGTGATGCGGGCCGGCATGCCGGACTGCATGCCGGTCACGGTTTGCGGCAGGATCATCCCAGCTCCTTGTCGAAACACAGCAGCGACATGGTGATCACGTCCTTGATGTCGCTTTTCGGGTGACGCGGGTCCTTGGGACCCAGTTGGTCGGTGACATCGTCCACGGTCGATTCGCCCGGGTCGGCCACATCAATCACGAATTCGAAGACCCGGCGCTTCAGCGATACGACCGTGCCGTTGTAAAGGGTGTCGTCGAGGGCGCCGAAGCAGGAAAACACCGAACGGTTCGGGTCTATCCCGTGCCGCTTCAGCACATCGAGGATGGTCGGGTCCGGGACGTCGCCACGGCGCAGGCGGCCGGTGCAGTCCTGCACGCGGTCATAGACCTGTTTTTCCGCCAGTCTGGCGAACTCCATGGGCTCCCCTCCGTGCGGTCCGCGATCTGTGGCTGGCCGGACGCAATCCGGCCGATTCTAGGCGGCCGGCTGCGAACGATGCCAGCGCGCACCCGGTGCAGGACGGACGAATTGCCGTCCGGCGGCGACGGTCGGCGCACGCAGGACGGCAGTGCCGTTACCAGTGGATGCCCTTCATGAAGGCCGTGAAGGCGATCTGTTCCGGCGACACCTGCACCAGCTCTTCCTTCTTGCCCTGGGAGGCAGCGGAATCCGGGAACATCTTGAAGCCGGTGTTCATCACGATCTCGCTGAGCTTGGGCGCTACAAAATGGGCGACCTGCATGAAGATGCCCAGCCGGGTGGCGATGCGCTTCTGCTTGTGGATGATCGCACTGCCGATCATGTCGGCGGCGTCTTCCGGGGTGATGGTGGGCACGTGGTCGTAGATCTTCGTGGGCGCGATCATCGGCGTCTTCACCAGCGGCATGTTGATGGTGGTGAAGTGGATGCCCTCATCGGAGAACTCGGCGGCGGCGCAGCGGGTGAAAGAGTCCAGTGCGCTTTTGGAAGCCACGTAGGCGGAGAAGCGCGGCGCGTTGGTCAGTACCCCGATCGACGAGATATTGATCACCTGTCCGCGCCGGCGGGCCTGCATGGTGGGCAGGAAGCCCATGATCAGCCGCAGGGCACCGAAGTAGTTGAGCTGCATGGTGCGTTCGAAATCGTGGAAGCGGTCCTGCGAGGCCACGATCGAGCGGCGGATGGAGCGGCCGGCGTTGTTGACCAGCACGTCGACATGGCCGTGATCGCGCAGCACCTCGCCGACCAGCCGGTCGCAGTCTTCCATGTTGCTGACATCGCAGCGATAGGCACTGGCCTGGCCGCCACGGCTGCGGATCAGCTGCAGGGTTTCGTCGAGTTTTTCCGGTGTGCGCGCCACCAGCAGCACATGCGCGCCGGCTTCAGCCAGCTTCAGCGCGGTGGCGTGGCCGATGCCGGAGGTGGCGCCGGTCACCAGCACGATGCGGCCCTGTACCTGCCCGGACAGCGAGCGGTCGACATACAGATCCGGATCGAGGTGGCGCTCCCAGTAATCCCACAGGCGCCAGGCATAGGTATCCAGCGGCGGGCACTCGATGCCGCTGCCCTTGAGGGCGCGCACGGCATCGCGATTGTCGAACCGGGTCGGATAGTTGATGAAGTCCATGGCGGATGGCGGAATGCCGAAGTCCTTCAGCACCTGGTTGCGCATGCGCCGTACCGGCGGCAGCGCACCGATGCCCTGGCGCAGGGCCGGCGGAATGAATCCGAACATGCGGGTGTCGATGCGCATGGTGAACTGCGGCGCATGCGCCGCGCGGGCGAACAGGTTCAGCAATTCGCCGATGCGGTGATGCTCGCTGTCGGTGAGGTGGAAGCACTGGCCGTCGAGGCCGGGCTGGTGGGCGATGTGGTCGAGTGCATCGGCCACGTAGTCGACCGGCACGATGTTCAGCTTGCCACCCTCGATGCCGATGGTGGGCATCCACTGCGGCAGCGATTGCCGCATTTTCTGGATCAGCTTGAAGAAGTAGTAGGGGCCGTCGATCTTGTCCATCTCGCCGGTCTGCGAATGGCCCACGACCATGGCCGGCCGGTACACCCGCCAGGGAATCCGGCACTCGGTACGCACCAGTTTTTCCGAGTCGTGCTTGGTGCGCAGGTAGGGATCCACCAGTTTTTCCGCTTCCGCGAACATGTCCTCGCGGAACACGCCGCGGTACAGGCCGGCGGCGGCGATCGAGCTCACGTGGTGGAAGCAGCCGGCACCGATCGCCTCGGCCAGCTGCGCGGCGGCCCGGGTGCCTTCGATGTTGGTGCGTACCTGTGCATCTTCCGGCGCGTTCAGGTCGTAGATGGCAGCCAGGTGGAAGACGTGCTTCACCTTGCCTTTGAGCCTGGCCTGGTCGGCGGCGGATACGCCCAGTTGCGGCAGGGTGAGGTCGCCGTGCACGGCCTTGATGCGGCCGGTGTGGTCGCCGGCCTTGCGGGCCAGTTCGGCCAGCTTGCCTTCGGAGCCGGCGCGTACCAGCACGTGGATGTCGCCGTCGCGCTTCAGCAGGTTCCGGACCAGATAGCGGCCAATGAAGCCGGTGGCACCGGTGACGAAATAGGCCATGGGGACACGCTCCCTGTGATGGGTGGTTATATGTCGTACATGTGTGCGGTGAAAATTAGGCGCCGCAGGCTCCTGCAGCGTCAAGGCAGTCGTGAAAGAACAGGAGATGAATACGACGACCGGCAGGTTCTGTCACGGTGCACCGGTCGGATTTGTTCCTTACACTCGTTCGGTCAACAACCGGTGCCGTGCCATGCGTCCGACCCGTGCCCAGCAGAAGGAGCAGACCCGTCGCCGCCTCGTGGAGGCGGCCACGGCCATGGTCGGCGCCGGCCAGACCCTGGACGCGCTCAGCCTGCGCGAGGTGGCCCGCCAGGCCGGCATCGCACCCACTTCCTTCTACAGCCATTTCGCCGACACCAATGCCCTGGGCGTGGTGCTGATCGATGAGGCCTGCCTGATCCTGCGCCAGCTGATGCGCCAGGGGCGGCGGGAAATGATCGCCGAGGACAACAATTTCGCGATCCGCCAGTCGGTGCTGCGGTTCATCAATTATCTGGACCAGAACGCCGGTCTGCTGCGCCTGATCGTGCGGGAGCGCTTTGGCGGCAACGAGGAATTCCGGCGCACCATCCAGCGGGAGATACGCTTCATCGTCGACGAGCTGGCAGAAGATATCGAACGGGTGGTGGTGGAGCAGAAGCGGATCGCCATCGATACCCGGCTGGTGGCGGAGACGGCGGCGCTGGTGCTGTTCGACTTCGGTGCCGGCGCGCTGGACATGACCCGCACCGACCGGGAGATTGCCGCCGAGCGGGTGGTGCGCAAACTGACCCTGATTTTCCTCGGCGGCAGGGCGCTGGCGGTCAACAAGACGCTCTAGACGTTTCCGGCAGGGAGGCGATATGAAACCGACACCGGCCGAGGTGGAAACCGCGCTGGCGGCAGCACGTCATCTGCGTGAGTCCGGACAGGACGAGCATTTCCTGGCCCGGACCCTGCTCAATCATCATCACCGGCTGCAGTTGCTGGATGACGTGTATCGCGCCACCGCCAGTTACCTGCACGGCGAATCGGCGCAGCAGCACGCCCGCCTGGTCAAGGCGCTGGAAGCCTACCGCCGCTATGACGAGGCCGCCGGCTGACGGTGGACGGCCGGTAAAGAAAAAGGCGGCCGTGTGGCCGCCTTTTTCCTTGCCGCGGGGCAGCTCAGTCGACGAGAACCACGTCTTCTGCCTGCGGGCCTTTCTGGCCCTGGGTGACGGCGAATTCGACTTTCTGGCCGTCGGCGAGGGTACGGAAGCCGTTGCCGCGAATGGCGCGGAAGTGCACGAACACATCACCGCCACCCTGGCGGGAGATGAAGCCGTAGCCCTTGCTTTCGTTGAACCATTTGACGGTTCCGTTTTCACGATTGGACATGACGCTGGATTTCCTGGAGTTGCCGAAAAAACCGGCCTGCCGGCCGGGGCGCGGGATTATAGGCCCTGCCGGGCAGTCGGCATATGCAAACCGACAAGGGGCGGGACCGGACAGTCCAGCGCCTCGCCGACCGCCCGTACCAGTTCCAGCTCGACCACCTGCAGACGCCCGTCGTGGCGTACGCAGTCCACGCAGGCATCGATCAGCGGCTTCTTGAGCAGCGGCGTCAGGTCGGCCAGTTCGGCCAGTGCCGCATGCAGCGATTGCGGGCCAAGCCGGGCCGGCGGCAGCAGGCCGGATGTGCCGGTACCGAAGCCCTGCATGACGCGCTGGTACAGGTCGCGACGCCCGGCATCGCTGCCACCGGCGGCGTGGCACAGCAGTGACAGCACCACGGCCAGCGGGTCTGCCACCGTCCGGTAACTGCGGTGCCGGACCGGGCGCCGGTTGCCGGCATCCGGCGCCAGGTGCTTGCGCATCAGGGCCAGCAGCAGGGATTCGCGCAGGAGATAGCGGCCGTCCAGGTGCACCAGTTGTTCCAGCGTCGCCAGAAAGGCCGCCTTGCGTTCCGGTGCGAGGGTGCGCAGCGCCGGCAGTGCCAGGTCCTGGCAGGGCAGATGCAGGCGGCTGCCCATCGTGCGCAGCGCCGGCAGCATGCCGGCCAGCCGGGTTGCCGCGGCGCTGTTCTCCGTTTCCCGGATCCGCTGCAGGGCCGTTGCATCGTGTCCTGCCGCCGTGTTGCAGAGCACCAGGCCGTACATGACCAGCCGGGCATCATCGGCGGTGCGCAGTGCTGTCCGGATGTCCCCCGGAATGCTCTGCTGGATGTCCTGTGCCAGTGCCGTATGCGCCGGGGTCGGCCGGCCGACCTGGGCCGTGATGACGGCCGTCGGCGTGCTTGCCGTCACGCCGGTGCTGCTGTTGTTGCCGGCAAAGCCGGCGGCCTGTGCCGGTGCGGCTGCTGCCTGCACCTGCCGGGTGTGGCGGCGGGCCCGGTCACGTGCCAGCAGCGCCGGATCGATGGCGCCGATGCGCTCGTCCAGCGGCGGATGCGTGGCCAGCAGCGAGGAGAACGTCATGCGCACCGGCAGTGCGATGCACATGTGGCTCATGTCTTCTGCCTCGGCGCTGTACAGCAGCGATCCCGTTCCGGCGTTGCGGATGGCCAGCAACGCCTCGCCGATGCCATCCGGATTGCGGGTGAACTGCACGCTGGAGGCGTCGGCCAGGAATTCACGCTGGCGCGAGATGGCGGCCTTGATCAGTCGTCCGAAGAACAGCCCGGCATAGCCGATCAGCATCAGCGACAGGCCGATCACGAAAACGGCCGCGGCGCCCTTGGCGGAATCACCGCCGCTGCTGCGACCGGCGCTGCGCAACAGGAACTCGCCGATCTTTCCCACCAGCAGGATGCCGGCCAGGATTGCGTACAACTGCACGTTCAGCCGCATATCGCCGTTCAGGATGTGGCTGAACTCGTGGCCGACCACGCCCTGCATCTGGTCGCGGTTGAAGGTGTCCAGCGCGCCGCGCGTGACTACCAGCACGGCTTCGGTGGGTTCGAAACCGGCCACGAAGGCGTTGATGCCTGCCTCGTGCTCCATCAACCACACGGTGGGTGCCGGCGTGCCGGACGCGATCGCCATTTCCTCGACGATGTTGAGCAGCATGCGTTCCTTCGGATCGTTGCTGCCCGGGTCTATCCGGCGGGCCTTGACCGTCTCGGCCACGGCACGCCCGCCGCCGCCCAGGGAAATGTAGCGGGCCAGCGAGCCTGCACCGATGACCAGCAGGGTGACCAGCGTGGTCCAGCCGCCACCGGCGCCGGTCAGCCAGGCGCCGAACGGCGGCGGTGCCTCGCCGTCCGACACGAACAGCGACAGTGCCCATGCCAGCACATTGACGGCAATGACCGTGGCCAGTACCGCCAGCACGAAATAGACAAGCAGCAGGCCGGTGCGCCTGCGCGCCCGGTCCTGGTGCTGGAAAAAATCCATGGCCACGGCGGCAATTCCTGCGCGTCGGCGTCAGTGCGGATGCACGGCGGGCAACGCGGCCCGGAGGATCAGGAGAAGGATACCTTCGCGGCCTTGCGCGCTTCCGGCTCCTCGACGTTGAACAGTTCCGCTTCCCGGAAATTGAACATCCCGGCGAAGATGTTGCTCGGGAACTGCTCGCGGTAGGTGTTGTAGTTCATGACCGAGTCGTTGTAGGCCTGGCGCGCGAATCCGACCTTGTTTTCCGTCGAGGTCAGCTCCTCCATCAGGGCCATCATGGTCTGGTTGGCCTTCAGGTCGGGATAGTTTTCCGACAGCGCAAAGAAGTTGGCCAGCGCGCCGTTGAGTGCACCCTCGGCGCGGGCCAGCTGGGCCACGCCTTCGCCGGGGCTGGCATTGACCGATTTCTGGGCGCTGACGGCGTTGCCGCGCGCCTGGATGACCTTCTCGAGGGTGTCCTTCTCGTGGGCCATGTAGCCCCTGGCGGTCTCCACGAGATTGGGAATCAGGTCATGCCGCCGCTGCAGTTGCACGTCGATCTGGGCCCAGGCGTTCCGGAAGCGGTTCTTCAGTGCCACCAGCTTGTTGTAGATGCTGATGCCGAACACGACCGGCACACCGATCAGGATCAGGAAGAAGATCAGGAAACTCATGGCGGCAGGGCTCCGGGGTACGGGCAAGGGGTGGTCGCCAGAATCTAGCGGATGCCCCGGGCCGGGGATAGCGCGGCCTCCGCCCGTCACGGGGCCGCCGGCGGCGGCCGGCAGGCGGGCCGTGTGGTACCCTTGGCGCCCTTTTTTCGGGGGTCCGGTCCGCACAGGTGCAGGCGGGGCCGGCCAGGAGTTACAGCATGCGTGAGCCCGAATATCTCTACCGCGTCGCCTTCCTCAACCAGGGACAGGTGTACGAGGTCTACGTGAAGAACATCTACCAGAGCGACATCTACGGCTTTGTGGAGATCGAGCACTTCGTGTTTGGTGACAGGTCGCAGGTGGTGGTTGACCCGGGCGAGGAAAAGCTGAAAACGGAATTCCAGGATGTGGTCTGCAGCTTCGTGCCGATGCACAGCATTATCCGCATCGACCAGGTGGAGAAGCAGGGCGTGCCGAAGATTTCCGAGCCGCGCGGCAACGTGTCGCCGTTCCCGGTCAGCTTCCTGCCGCCGAACGATCGCGGCCGGCCCAAACCCTGAGCTGTCGACAGGAACAAAAAAGCCCGGCATATGCCGGGCTTTTTCATGCACGTGTCGCGATGAATCAGCGATC
>JBMOOO010000010.1:0-94958 GCA_049324475.1 Pseudomonadota bacterium
GAGAACCGCGGCAACGGCAACCATGAGCGCGGTGACCGGAACGACAACCGCGGCAACCGTGGCGGCGGCCAGGACAGGAACCCGGATCGCCACCAGGACCGCTACCCGGATCAGGACCGCCAGGAACAGGCACCGCGTGCCCCGGCCGGTCCGCCGCTCAGCCTCACCGACCTCAAGCGCAAGCCGATTGCCGAGCTGGTCGACATGGCCGACCAGATGGGCCTGGAGAACATGGCCCGGGCCCGCAAGCAGGACATCATCTTTGCACTGCTGAAAAAGGCCGCGAAAAACGGTTCGGACATCGCCGGTGACGGCGTGCTGGAAATCCTGCAGGACGGCTTCGGCTTCCTGCGTTCCTCCGAGGGCTCCTACCTCGCCGGCCCCGACGACATCTACGTTTCACCCAGCCAGATCCGCCGCTTCAACCTGCGTACCGGCGACACCATCGCCGGCCTGATCCGCCCGCCGAAAGAGGGCGAACGCTACTTCGCGCTGCTCAAGGTCGATCACATCAACTACGACCGCCCCGAGAACGCCAAGAGCAAGATCCTGTTCGAGAACCTGACGCCGCTGTTCCCGCAGCGCCGGATGAAGATGGAAGCCGGTACCGGCTCCACCGAAGACATCACCTGCCGCTCCATCGACCTGCTTTCCCCGATCGGCATGGGCCAGCGCGGCCTGATCGTGGCGCCGCCCAAGGCCGGCAAGACCATGCTGCTGCAGAACATCGCCCATGCCATCACCCGCAACAACCCCGAGGTACGGCTGATCGTCCTGCTGATCGACGAGCGCCCGGAAGAAGTGACCGACATGTCGCGCACCGTGCGTGGCGAGGTCGTGGCGTCCACCTTCGACGAACCGCCGGCCCGCCACGTGCAGGTGGCCGAGATGGTGATCGAGAAGGCCAAGCGGCTGGTCGAGCACAAGCACGACGTGGTCATCCTGCTCGATTCCATCACCCGTCTTGCCCGCGCCTACAACACCGTGATCCCGAGCTCCGGCAAGGTGCTCACCGGCGGTGTCGACGCCCACGCCCTGGAGAAACCGAAGCGTTTCTTCGGCGCTGCCCGCAATATCGAGGAGGGCGGCTCGCTGACCATCATTGCCACCGCGCTGGTGGAAACCGGCTCGAAGATGGACGAAGTCATCTTCGAAGAGTTCAAGGGCACCGGCAACATGGAGCTGCACCTGGACCGGAAACTGGCGGAAAAACGCGTCTATCCGGCCATCAACATCAAGAAAACCGGCACCCGCCGCGAGGAACTGCTGACCGGCGAGGACGAGCTCAAGCGCATGTGGATCCTGCGCAAGCTGCTGCACCCGATGGACGAGATTGCCGCCATGGAATTCCTGATCGACAAACTGCGCGAGACCAAGACCAACGACGATTTCTTCGATGCAATGAAGAGAAAGTGATAAGGACGCCGGCAATTTGTGGAGAAGCTCACAAATTGCCGGCGGATACCGGTCGACCGGAGAGGGCCGCACGATGCGCGGCCCTTTTTTATTCCTGAAAGGTCTTTCGCGTCGGACAGGATTTCGCCAATCTGCAACGCGCCGGTTTTAGGGTTCCCCACGGGCCTTGCGCATATCCCTTGCGGATATCCGAAACGGGGCCTGTTTTCGGGGGGTGGTACGTAGCGTCCACGATGGAGCGGCCGGCAGGGCCTGCCTATCCTGCGAGCCTCGTGCCACGGATGTCGCCGGACCGGCGTGTGGGTGATCTGCCAGGTAGCCTTGTCATGAAAGCCATCGTCCTTGCCTTCCTGCTCCAGCTCGAAGCCATCGGTGCCACCGATCCGGCCATGTACGACATGAACGTCCTCGCCGCCGTGCACCAGCCCATCCATGCCGCCGTGGTCGAAGGCCGCGGTGACGTGACCGTGCCGGCCCGTTTCGGCCTGTCCAGCGCATCCTCGGAGCAACAGCTGCACGCTGCCGTGGACCGCTTCATCCAGGAAGCCCGCGCTTCCCGTGAATATGCCGCGGCCCGCACGGCCGATGCCCGCATCGATCTGCTGTTTGCGGACGGCACGGTGACGCCGGCCGGGCATGCCTACGACGACTACTTCGCCTTCACCGAAACGAACTGACCGGCCTGTGTTGCCGCACCGTCCCGGGACCCCGGGACGGTGCCTGCGCCCCCGCCTTTCCGCCGCCCCGATTTGCCTTCGCCCGCGCGGCCCCGGGGGCTTATTCTCCCTCCCTCACCGGGAGGCCCCATGCAATACAACGACCTGCGCGATTTCCTCCAGCTGCTTGAAGCCCGCGGCGAGCTGAAGCGCGTCGCCACGCCCGTATCGCCCCGGCTGGAAATGACCGAGGTCTGCGACCGCGTGCTGCGGGCGGGTGGCCCGGCGGTCCTCTTCGAGCGGCCGGCCGGGTATGCCATGCCGGTGCTGGGCAACCTGTTCGGCACCCCGCAACGGGTGGCCCTGGGCATGGGCCAGGAGTCGGTGGAGTCCCTGCGCGAGGTCGGCAAGGTGCTGGCCTTCCTCAAGGAGCCGGAGCCGCCGAAAGGGCTGCGCGATGCCTGGGACAAACTGCCGCTGTTCCGCCAGGCGCTGAACCTCACCCCGCGCGAGGTGTCGCGCGCACCCTGTCAGCAGAACGTGCTGAAGGGCAGCGAGGTCGATCTGGAGAAGCTGCCGATCCAGACCTGCTGGCCGGGCGATGTGGCACCGCTGGTGACCTGGCCGCTGGTGATCACGAAAGGGCCGCACAAGGAACGGCAGAACCTCGGCATCTATCGCCAGCAGCTGATCGGGAAGAACCGGCTGATCATGCGCTGGCTGAGCCATCGCGGCGGCGCGCTGGATTTCCGCGAGTGGCGGAAGGCGAATCCCGGGCAGAAATTTCCGGTCGCGGTGGCGCTCGGCGCCGACCCGGCCACCATTCTCGGCGCCGTCACGCCGGTGCCGGATACGCTCAGCGAGTACGGTTTTGCCGGCCTGCTGCGCGGTTCGCGCACGGAAGTGGTGAAGTGCCTGACCAGTGACCTGCAGGTGCCGGCGAGTGCGGAAATCGTGCTCGAAGGCTACATTGCCCCGGACGACATGGCTGACGAAGGGCCGTTCGGCGACCACACCGGCTATTACAACGAAGTCGAGCGCTTCCCGGTGTTCACCGTCGAGTGCGTCACGCACCGCGACAACCCGATCTACCACAGCACCTACACCGGGCGCCCGCCCGACGAGCCGGCCGTGCTCGGTGTCGCGCTCAACGAAGTGTTCGTGCCGATCCTGCAGAAGCAGTTTCCGGAAATCACCGATTTCTACCTGCCGCCGGAGGGCTGTTCCTACCGCATGGCGGTGGTGACCATGAAGAAGCAGTATCCGGGCCATGCCAAGCGGGTGATGCTGGGTGTCTGGAGCTTCCTGCGCCAGTTCATGTACACCAAGTTCGTGATCGTCACCGATGACGACGTGAACGCGCGCGACTGGAAGGACGTGATCTGGGCCATGACCACGCGCATGGATCCGAAACGCGATTGCACCATCATCGAGAATACGCCGATCGATTACCTCGATTTCGCCTCGCCGGTGGCCGGCCTCGGCTCCAAGATCGGTTTCGATGCCACCAACAAGTGGCCGGGCGAGACGCAGCGCGAGTGGGGCACGCCGATCGCCATGGATCCGGCGGTGAAGCAGCGTATCGATGCGCTGTGGGGTGAGCTGGGCCTGTGAAGACCATGACGGGCTGTAACCGCCCATGAGTTTCCGTGTTGTGATCGCGGGCCGCCCGGATTCCTTCCAAGCCTCTGCCGGCGAGTCGATACTCGATGCCGGCCGTCGCGCCGGCTTTTCCTTCCCGCAGGCTTGCCGCAACGGCAACTGCCTGCGCTGCGAGGGCCTGCTGACGCGCGGCGCGGTCGTGCATCTTCGCCAGGGCGCTGAAACGGACTCGGCGAAGACCGGTACCTGCCCGGTACTGCCCTGCATTGTGGCCGCCCGCTCGGATTGCGAGCTGACGATGCAGGGCGTCTACGGGCCCGGCGAATTGCCGGTGGTGGACGTGGCGGCCCAGGTGATTGAAGTGCAGCCGTTGACGCCGCACGTTGCCTGCATCCGGTTGCGCCTGCCGGCAGGACGGCGCATTGCCCGCCTGGCCGGGCAGTATCTGGAAATCCTGGACGGGGATCGTGCCTATGCCTTCTCGATGGCATCACCGCCGGCCAGTGGTCGCGACGTCGAGCTGCATCTGGGGCATGGCGGGGAAAATCCGGATTCGATGGCCGTGCTGGCATTGCTGCAGCGCGAGCCGGTCGTGCGCGTGCGTCTGCCGCTGGGCGACTGCACGCTGGTCAACGAGCCCCGGCTGCCCCTGATCATCGTTGCCGGTGCCACCGGTTTTGCCCAGGCGCAGGCGCTGGTCGAACACATGCAGGCATCGCACTGGTGCACACCGGTCACCCTGTACTGGGCTGTGCGCACGGCCGACGACATGTATCTGCCGGAGAAACCGTTGCATTGGCAGGCAACCCGGCCGGATTTCCGTTTCGTGCCGGTCACTACGCAGGACGGCACGCGCATCCAGGATGTGGTGCTCGCCGACGGGCACGATCCCGGCCGGCGGCTGGTGTATGCCTGCGGTTCGCCGGCGATGGTGTATGCGCTGTGCGATGCGCTGGTGGCGGCCGGCCTGCCCGTCGACCGCATGTTTTCCGACGTGTTTGCCTGGGCTCCGCGCTGAGTCAGATGCGCGCGGTCGGCAGCGGCAGTTTCGGCAGATCGGTGCCGGTGAGTTCCGCATGGCGGCGCAGGAACTGTTCGGCTTTTGTGTTCTCGCCCAGTCGTGAATACAGGCGCACGAGTTCGGCACAGATTTCCGCGTTGGTATCGCGGGCGGCGCTGGCCTCGAAATAATCGCGGGCCTTGCCCCAGAGCCGATTGCGCAGGCTGATGCGGCCGGTGGCCAGCAGCAGGACGGCATTGGTCGGCCGCAGTGTCAGCCATTTTTCCGCGGTGGCCAGCTGTGCGGCGGGATTCTCTGCGTCGATGCGGCCGTAAATCGCGGCCAGCCGGTCGCTCCAGCTGCCGGCCAGCAGTTTCTCCAGCAGTGCCTGTGCATCCGGACCGGCATCCTGCGTCAGCAGGATGCCGATGAACTGCGCCGCGATCTGTTCGTCGGCGCGGAATTCCGCCGGCATGGCTTTCCAGGCCGCATTGAGCGCATCGATGCGCGCCTTGCGGCTGGAGTAGCCGGCTTCGCCGGCCACGGCAGCCAGATGACCCAGCCATGCGCGGCGCCCCAGTTCCTGCCATTCCTCGCCGGACAGATGCGCTTTCATGGCCGGCAGCATGGCCGTGAGTGCGCGCCAGTCCTGCAGGCGCAGGTAGACATCGACCAGCAGGCGCATGGCCCGTGGATGTTTCGGCAGTTTTTCGCGCAGGCGTTCCAGCAGCAGCCGGGCGGATGCGACATCGCCCTGACGCAGTTTCAGTGCGGCAAGGCGTACATCCACCAGGGGTGCGGCATCGCCGGCACCCTGACGGGCTTCGCGCAGGATCTGTTCGGCCAGATCGTAGCGACCGTCCTGCTCGGCAGCGCGGGCACTGGTGAGGCGTACCGGCAACGGCACATCGACCAGCTCGGCGGCTTTCATGAGCGTGCTGGTCGCCTTGCGCCAGTCGGCTTCCGCGTACCGGGCGAGACCGGCTTCGGTGAGGCGCCGGGCTTTTTCTGTCTGCTGTTCGCCGCGACGACGTTGCCAGTGGCTGACCGCATCGACCAGCGTGTTGGCCAGACCGAGAGCCAGCAGCAGCGCCAGGAACAGCAGGATGACAGCGATCAGCGCAACCCACAGGCTGGTTTCGATCACCCACGCCTGCCAGGTCACCAGCAGGTATCCGGGATCGTCCAGCATCAGCTGGCCGGCAACGGCGCCGAGCACCAGCGCGGCGAGCAGCCAGAGCGGTGCGCGCTTCACGGTGTGGCTCCATCCTTGCCGGGTGCGCTGTCAGGCAGCATGCGTGCCGCCAGTGTCCGTGTCGCCGCCAGTGACCCGGACAGGTCCGGGAGCGACTGCCCGACAGAAAGTGATTCCAGGCTGGCCAGCTCCTGACGTACGCGTGCGCGTCGCACCGGATCGCCGGCCGCGATCCGGTCCAGCCAGCGTTCGGCACGCTCCAGCGATTGCCGGTATACGCCGGCGCGGCGCTGCAACAGCGCAAGCTGCGCCTGTTCGATCAGCAGGCGGAAATTCTGGCCGGCCAGCGCACGTTCGTCGGCGGTGACCACGGGCGCCACCGGTTCATCGACGCGACGGATGCTGATCAGCGAAAAAACGGCATTGTGGAAACGATCCCAGGTGGATACGGGCTCCGCCGTGCCGCTGGCGGAAACCACGGTGCTGTTGTCGCGGCGCATGGCCGGCGATGCCGGTTGCGCCGCCGCCAGCGTGTCGACTGCATCGGGCAGGGCTGCCAGCCGCAGCCAGGCAGCTTCCACATCCAGCGCGGACAATTCGCCGAGCCGGGCCATGTCCCGCGCCAGTGCGGCGCGGGTGGCGTGCACGTCGGCATCGCGGATTTCCCGCAGCGTGCTGTCGGCGGCCGCCAGCAGTGCGTGTGCGCCCGCCGGATCCTGCATCAGTGCCAGCCGTTGCGCGGCCAGTCGTACCAGATGCTCCGCTTCCGCGGCCAGCAGGCCGGTGCGTCGCGTGCCGTACAGGTTCTCGATGCGCTTGCTGATGCCGGCGTGCCCGGAGCTGAGATCGCTGAGCGCGCTGCCCAGCTGGCGGTCAGCATCGGCGAGCGTGTTCTCGCGTGCGTCCAGCTCCGCCATGCGTGCCTGCAGTTCAGCGGTCTCGCTGCGCAGGGCCGTCAGCGACGACCACAGCCAGACCGCGAACAGTGCCGCCACCAGTGCAACGATTGCCAGCGGCAGCCAGGGCGATTGCCGTGCAGTGCGCATGCGGGCGGAAAAATCGTCGTTCATGTGCGGGTTTCTCCGGCAGGGTTGCGTGCCAGCATCGTCAGTGCCGAGAACAGGGACTCGTCGTCGGCGCCACCGGCTGCCACCACACGGGTCAGCCCTGCTGCGCGTGCTGCCTCGGCGATGCGGTCGCCGGCACACAGCACGGGCAGCGGTTGCGCACGCAGCCATGAGGCCGCGTTCAGCAGATTCTGCAATGCATCGGTGCTGGTCACCAGTACGACGCTGCGGATGCCCTCGTTCCGTGTGTCACGGAATGCATCGAGTTTCGCGCCGGCGTCCGGGTCGGCAAGCCGTCGGTAGCATTCCAGACGGGTCACCGTGGCGCCGCGCTCCGCCAGCGCCCGCTCCAGCAGACCGCGCCCGCCTTCGCCGGTCACCAGCAGGACCCGTTGTCCGGCAACTTCCTGCAAGGCCGGCAGTGCCAGCAGTCCTTCCGAGCGGGCATCGGCCGGCGCCCGGGCGGTGATGCCGTGCTCGCGCAATGCGCCGGCCGTGGTCGAGCCCACGGCCAGCCAGTGCAGCCCGACCGGCCACTGCGGCCACCAGCGGGCCAGCAGGGCCGCACCGTACTGCACGGCATGCCGGCTGGTGAAAATCACCGCATGGCAGCGATCGAGATCCTGGGCGAGAGCACGCATGCCGGCGGTTTCCGGCAGGGCCTCGATGCGCAGCACCGGCACATGCACGGCCTGCGCGCCGGCGGCCTGCAGACGTGCCATCAATGTGTCAGCCGTGTGTTGCGGGCGCGTCACCAGTACGCGCCAGCCGGCCAGCACACGTTCAGTTGCCGGTTGTTCCGCGGTCATCGGCGCGTTCATACACGTCGGCGAGAATGCGGTCGGCACCCTGCGCCAGCAGTTGTTCGGCAACGGCGATGCCCAGTCGTTCGGGGTCGGCCGCGGCGCCGCGCTGTGCCGCACGCAGTACCCGCCGGCCGTCGAGGCCGGCCACCAGCGCAGACAGATGCAGCGTGCCGGCATCGGTGAAATCGGCGTAGCCGGCGATCGGCACCTGGCAGCCGCCCGAGAGGCGGCGGTTGAGTGCGCGTTCGGCGCGCACGCGCAAGGCGGTGGAATCGTGGTTGAGCGATGCGATCAGGCGTCGTGTCCAGGGATCGTACGCGCGACATTCGACGCCGACCGCGCCCTGGCCACAGGCCGGCAGGCTGTCCTCCACCGGCAGCAGCGCGGCGATGCGTGTCTCGAGACCGAGGCGCTTCAGCCCGGCGCTGGCCAGCAGGATGGCGTCGTAGTCGCCGGCGTCGAGTTTCGCCAGCCGCGTCTGCACGTTGCCGCGGCAGTCACGGATCACGATGTCCGGGCGGCGTGCCTTCAGCTGCGCCGCGCGGCGCAGGCTGCTGGTACCAACCACGGCACCGGCCGGCAACTGGTCGATGCTGTCGCAGCGGTTGGACACAAAGGCATCGCGCGGGTCCTCGCGCTCGCAGATCACCGGCAGGTCCAGCCCGTCCGGCAATTCCATCGGCACATCCTTCATCGAATGCACGGCGATGTCGGCACGGCCTTCCAGCAGCGCCTGCTCCAGTTCCTTCACGAACAGTCCCTTGCCGCCGACCTTTGCCAGCGGTGCATCGAGAATGCGGTCGCCCTGGGTGGTCAGCAGCAGCAGCTCCGTGCGCAGGCCCGGGTGCAGGGCGCGCAGGCGGTCGGCGACGTCATTGGCCTGCCAGAGGGCCAGCGGGCTTTTGCGGGTGGCGATGCGCAGTGTGTCAGCCATGTCGGGGGCAGCAGTCCTTCGGCGTCCGGAAATGAAAAAGGCCGCGTGTGGGCGGCCTTTTTCCGGGGCTTGTCTGCCGGATCAGTTGCCGTACACCACGACAGTGTAGTCCGACACCACACCGAACACGCTTTGTGCTTCGTAATCGACGTGGTGGATTTCGGTGATGCCGCCGTTCTGGGCGGCCGTCTGGATCGAGGCATCGCCGGTAGCGACTGCGCCGAAGAACGAGCGCACCGTGGCACGGCCGACCCGGGTCGGCTCCTTCGGGCTGCCGGTGGCACCCATCGGCAGTTTCATGTTCGAGTACATCACGCCCGGTACCGGGGTAACGACGATGGCGCAGCCGGTCAGGGACACGGCGAAGAGGCCAGCGACGACAAGAGCGATGAGGCGCTTCATGCGGCGGATCCTGTTGTTGTTATGTCGGGAGGTCCGGCAGGCCGGAGCCTGAGTCCGGGGGGAGGATAACGGAAGGCGGCGGGCCGGGCCAGCCGCCTTCCGGGCCGGTTACAGATGCTGCAACAGACGTCTCAGGCCGGATACATGGCGGCGGCTGACGGTGAGGCGCTCGTCGGTGTCCCGCAGCCGGACCTGGTAGTGCCCGGTACTGACCTGCTCCAGGCCGTCGATGAAGCGGCGGGCCACCAGCGAGTTGCGGTGGATGCGCACGAAGCGCTCGCCGAACTCGTCTTCCAGTTCCTTGAGTGTTTCGTCCACCAGCACTTCACCCCGGCCGGACCGGACCGTGACGTATTTCTGGTCGGCGAGGAAATAGCGGACATCGTCCACCGGCACCAGTTCGATGCCCCGATGGGTCTTGGCACTGATGTGGGTGCGCTGCTTGTGGGTCTGGTCGTTGGCGGCATTGGCCTGGGCCAGCGCCGAAAGCTGCACGCGGTTCAGGCTGCGCGCCTTGGCCAGCGCTTCCGCGAGGGCCTCGCGCCGCACCGGTTTCAGCAGGTAGCCGACGGCATTGACGTTGAAGGCCTGCAGGGCGTGATCGTCATAGGCGGTGCAGAAGATGATCGCCGGCGGCGCCTTTTTCTGGCTGATCAGCTTGGCTGCTTCCAGGCCGTCCATCTGCGGCATGCGGATGTCCAGCAGCACGATGTCGGCCTCGGTTTCGCCCAGGCGCTGCACGGCCTCGGCGCCATTGACCGCCTCACCCACCACCTCGTAGCCGTCCATATCCGCCACGAGCCGCGAAAGCCTTTCCCGGGCCAGTTGCTCGTCGTCGCACACCAGAACCTTCATTGGCGTGTACCTGCTTGTTGTTCTTGTCTTTTTTCGGGCCGGGAGCCGGCCCTACCGGACGATATTAAAAGGATAGTGGAGGATCGTGCCATAGCTGTCTCCGGTCCGGCCGCCTTCAATGCCGGCCCCGGGGCCGTACAGGGCCTGCAGCCGGTAACGGATGTTCTCCATGGCCATGCGGTTGCCCCGGTGGCCGGTCTCGGGCGGGACATCCCCGACCGGGTTGGTGACCCGGATCTGCACCACCCCGTCCCGGTACCCCACGCTCACCACCACGGTACCGCCCTCGGCCAGGGGCTGGATGCCGTGGTAGACGGCGTTCTCCAGCAGCGGCTGCAGGGTCAGCAGGGGGATGCGCAGGTCGTTGAGCGGGGTGTCGCCGGTCTGCCAGTCGATCTGCAGGCGGGCCCCCATGCGCAACTGCTCGATGCGGATGTAGCGCCGGCACAGGTCCAGTTCCTGGGACAGCGGCACTTCGTTGCCGGCGTCGCGCAGGCTGGCCCGGAACAGGTCGGCCAGGTCTTCCACCACGGTTTCCGCCGTATCCGGATCGGTCACGATCAGGCTGGCGATGATGTTCATGCTGTTGAACAGGAAGTGCGGTCGGATGCGCGATTGCAGGGCCTGGATGCGGGCCTTGAGCTCGGCCTCCTGCTGCAGCCGCAGCTGCTCCTGCACATAGAAGTACCGCATGATCAGGCCGCCGATGATGGCGGCGATCAGTACGTGCGCGGTCACGGCCGACAGCGACGGGCCGGGGGATGTGCCGGCCGGGGCCAGGGCCAGGGCGTAGCCGTACTGGGCCAGCAGGCTGAACACCAGCGCATCGACGACGATGACGCCGTAGGCGACGGCCGCCGCGATGCCGGGCGCCAGGTCGGCCAGATGCCGGCGCAGCTGGCACAGGATGGCCGCCGAGGACAGCGCGATCAGCTGCACGAACAGCGAGGTCAGGCCGAGGTCGCCCCAGGCGCGATCGGTCAGCCCGCTGCGCGCCAGCACCAGCACGATGGCGAGCAGCTCCGCGACCAGCACCAGCACGCCGACCGCGCGCCGGCCGCACAGGTCGGGCAGGAAAAAGCGGCCGGCCAGGGCGTCCGCTGCGTGTTGGTCCGGGTCATTCATGGTCCGGCGAGTTTCCGGGGCGCGCCAGCCGAAGGCAAGGCCCGGCGCAAACGCCGCATGCCGGCAGGCGGGCGGGTGCAGCGGCGCTGATATACTGCGCGCCTGATTTTTTGCGGGTCATTCCATGAGCGGGAAGCAGGATACCAACCAGGCCTGGGGCGGTCGTTTCACCGAGCCGGTGGACGCCTTTGTTGCGCGTTTCACGGCCAGCGTCGATTTCGACAAGCGCCTTTACCGGCACGACATCGCCGGCTCGATCGCGCACGCCACCATGCTGGCGAAAGTCGGCGTGCTGACGGCGGCCGAACGCGATGCCATTGTCGACGGCCTGAAAACAATCCAGGCTGAAATCGAGGCCGGCACTTTCGAGTGGCGCGTCGATCTTGAAGACGTGCACATGAACATCGAGGCGCGCCTCACCGAACGCATCGGCGTCGCCGGCAAGAAACTGCATACCGGCCGTTCGCGCAACGACCAGGTCGCCACTGACGTGCGCCTCTGGCTGCGCGACGAGATCGATGCCGTTCTGGCAGAGATCCGCCGCCTGCAGAAAGGCCTGGTGGACCTCGCCGAGCGCGAGGCTGACACCATCATGCCGGGTTTCACCCATCTGCAGACCGCGCAGCCGGTGACTTTCGGTCATCACCTGCTGGCCTGGTTCGAGAATCTCGAGCGTGACCATGCCCGTTTCGCGGATGCGCGCAAGCGCACCAATCGCCTGCCGCTGGGCTCTGCTGCGCTGGCCGGCACGACCTATCCGATCGACCGCGAGCTGGTGCGCGAGCTGCTCGGTTTCGATGACATCTGCCGCAACTCGCTGGATGCGGTGAGCGACCGCGATTTTGCCATCGAGTTCTGTGCCGCGGCAGCGATACTGCTTACGCACCTGTCGCGTTTCTCGGAAGAGCTGGTGCTCTGGACCAGCGCACAGTTCAACTTCATCAACCTTCCGGACCGTTTCTGCACCGGCAGTTCGATCATGCCGCAGAAGAAGAATCCGGACGTGCCGGAGCTGGTGCGTGGCAAGAGCGGTCGTGTGAACGGCGACCTCATCGCGCTGCTGACGCTGATGAAGTCGCAGCCGCTGGCCTACAACAAGGACAATCAGGAAGACAAGGAGCCGCTGTTCGACGCCGTCGACACCGTGCGTGGTTGTCTGCGCGCCTTCGCCGACATGGTGCCGGCGCTGGAGCCGAAGCGCGAAGTGATGCGAGAGGCGGCGCGCCGGGGGTTTTCCACGGCGACCGACCTGGCCGACTACCTGGTGAAGAAGGGCGTGCCGTTCCGCGAGAGCCACGAGATTGTCGGCAAGGCCGTGCGTTTCGGTGTCGAGCAGCAGCGCGACCTCGCACAGCTCACGCTGGACGAGCTGCGTAAATTCTCGCCGGAAATCGGTGAGGACGTATTCGCCGTGCTGACGCTGGAAGGTTCGGTCAATGCCCGCAACCATGCCGGCGGCACTGCGCCGGCGCAGGTGCGCAAGGCGGTGGCCGACGCGCGCAAGCGCATCGGCGGCTGACGTGGAGTTTCTGCGGCTGCCTGTGCTGTGCGTCGCGCTGGCGCTGTCCGGCTGTGGCCAGACCGGCGCACTTTATTTCGACGAGGATCCGCCGTCCGATCAGCTGCCGCCGTCGCGCAAGCAATCGTCCGTTGCGCCGCTTCCCGTGGAGGACCCTTCTGTGGCGGCCCCTCCGCCGGTCGAGGCAGTGCCGGCGGAGCCGGAAAAACAGGATCGCCCCTGAAGGGCTCCGACAGTCAAAGAGCAGGCGCATGAACCATTTTGCATTTCGTCCGGCCACCGGCCGTGGCAACGAGCTTTTTGCTGAAGACGTAGCTGTACGCGAGCTGGCCGCCCGCTTCGGCACGCCGCTGTACGTCTATTCGCGGGCGGCGCTGGAAAACCGTTATCGCGCCTTCGATACGGCCTTCGGTGACTGGCCGCACCGGGTCTGCTTCGCGGTGAAGGCCAACTCCAATCTGGCGGTGCTGAATGTGCTGGCACGGCTGGGCGCCGGTTTCGACATCGTGTCCGGCGGCGAGCTGGAGAGGGTGCTGGCGGCCGGCGGCGATCCGGCAAAAGTGGTGTTCTCCGGCCTTGGCAAGCAGGAAGCGGAAATCCGTCGTGCGCTGGAGCTGGGCATCGCCTGCTTCAACGTGGAGTCGGATGCCGAGCTGGACCGCATCAGCGCCGTGGCTGTCGCGCTGGGCAGAAAGGCGCCGGTGTCGTTGCGGGTCAATCCGGACGTCGATGCGCAGACGCATCCGTACATCTCCACCGGCCTGAAGGAAAACAAGTTCGGTGTGGACATCCAGGCCGCGCGCGACATCTATCGCCGCGCCGCGCAGTTGCCGGGCATCGATATCACCGGCGTCGACTGCCACATCGGCTCCCAGCTCACCAGCACCACGCCGTTCCTCGATGCGCTGGATCGCGTGCTGGGACTGGTGGATGCGCTGGCGGCGGACGGCATCACCGTGCGCCACCTCGATCTCGGCGGCGGGCTGGGCGTGCGCTACCGCAACGAGACGCCGCCGGAACCGGGCGAGTACATCGCGCAGGTGCTGGCGAAACTGGGCAGCCGCCGGCTGCCGGTATGGATGGAGCCGGGGCGGGCGATCTGTGCCAATGCCGGGCTGTTCGTGACCCGCGTGGAATTTCTCAAGAACAACGGGCACAAGCATTTCGCCATCATCGATGGCGCCATGAACGACCTGATCCGTCCGGCCCTGTACGGCGCCTGGCAGGAAATCGTTGCCGTGCAGCCGCGCAGCGACGGCACGCCGGTACAGCAATACGACGTGGTCGGTCCGGTCTGCGAGACCGGTGATTTCCTCGGCAAGGAGCGCGAGCTGGCCATCCAGCCCGGCGACCTGCTGGCGGTGCGCTCGGCCGGCGCCTACGGATTTGTCATGAGTTCCAACTACAACACCCGCGGCCGTGCCGCCGAGGTGATGGTGGATGGCAGCCATGCGCATGTGGTCCGTCGCCGGGAAACGGTGCCCGAGCTGTTCGCACTGGAATCGCTGCTGCCCTGACCCCAGAATGCCGTCATGCGCCTGAAATTCTCCAAGATGCACGGGCTTGGCAACGACTTCATGGTTGTCGATCTCGTGACCCAGCACCTCGACGGCAAGCCGCGCGAGCGCTTTTTCGCGCCGGCGAACATCCGCCGGCTGGCCGACCGCCACTTCGGCATCGGCTTTGACCAGTTGCTGGTGGTGGAGCCGCCGCAGACGCCGGACGCCGATTTCCGCTACCGCATCTTCAACGCCGACGGCGGCGAGGTGGAGCAGTGCGGCAACGGCGCGCGCTGTTTTGCCCGCTTCGTGCGCGGTCGTGGCCTGACGCGCAAGCGCCGGCTGGTGGTCGATGTGATGCAGGGCCGCATCGTGCTCGACGTGACGAAGGATGAGCAGGTGGTGGTGGACATGGGTCCGGCCCGGCTGGTGCCCGCCGATATCCCGGCCGACCTGACCCGCGCGGCCGGCACCCGCCCGACGCCGCAGGGCGGCGGTACCCTGGTCACGGTCGCCACTTCGCTGGGCGAGCGCGAGCTGACACTGGTATCGATGGGCAATCCGCACGGCGTCATGCGGGTGGATGACGTGGTGACGGCGCCGGTCGGCGTACTGGGTCCGGAACTGGAACCGCATCCGCTGTTCCCGGCGCGGGCCAACATCGGCTTCATGCAGGTGCAGGATCGCAGTCACATCGCCCTGCGCGTGTACGAGCGCGGCAGCGGCGAAACCCTGGCCTGCGGTACCGGCGCCTGCGCAGCCGTGGTGGCCGGCCAGCTGAACGGTTGGCTGGACGAGGAAGTAACGGTTACGCTCCCCGGCGGCAGGCTGGTGATTCGCCACGCGCTGTCGGCGCCGGACGCCCATGTGCAGATGACCGGCCCGGCGGCCACGGCCTATCACGGCCAGATCGATCTCTGAGGAACGGAAGCGGCGGGCAGGGCATGAGCAACGACATCACGGCAGAACAGGTTGCGCAGTTCCTGCGCGCTGACCCGGATTTCTTCTCCACCCATGCCGAGCTGCTGGCCGACCTGAAGATCCCCCACGAGAACGGCAGCGCGGTGTCCCTGGTCGAGCGCCAGGTCACGGTGCTGCGTGAGCGCAATGTCGAGCTGCGCGAGCGCCTCAACGGGCTGCTGTCGATCGCGCGCGACAACGATGTGATTTTCGAAAAAACACGTGTGCTGGTGCTGGCCCTGCTGGAAGCCCAGGCCTTGCCGGCTGCGGCCGACGCATTGTCGAAATCGCTGCTGGGCGATTTTTCCATGGCCGCCATGTCGCTGGTGTTGTTCGACGCCGCGCTGGATACGACACCGGCGCGGGTACGCGTGCAGGATGCCGCCGATGCGGAAGCGCGCATGGGTTCGCTGCTGAAGGGGCGGCGCGTGGTGTGTGGCGTGCTGCGCCCGGAAGAGCTGGCCTGGCTGTTCGGGGAAGACGCCGAAGCGGTCGGTTCGGCGGCCATCGTGCCGCTGGTGCACGGCCGCAATTTCGGCCTGCTCGCCATAGGCGCGCGCGATCCGCAACATTTCCGCTCCGGCATGGACACGCTGTTCGTGGGCCATATCGGCGATGTGCTGGCGCGTCGCCTGCACGTGTTGCTGCCGGACCGTGACGCCTCGGCAAGGGCTGCCGGCCGCTGACGTGGGCCGGCCGCTGCAAGCCGACATCGACGATTTCCTGCGGCATCTGACCGCTGAAAGACGGCTCTCTGCCCACACCGCTGACAATTACGCACGTGATCTGGCCCGCCTGGCCGGCTGGTGCGGGCAGCAGCATCTGGAATGGATGCAGCTGAAAACAGCCCATGTGCGCCAGTTCGTGGCGCAGGCGCACCGGCAGGGGCTGGGCGGCCGCAGCCTGCAGCGCATGCTGTCCAGCACGCGCACTTTCTACAGTTTCCTGCTCCGGGAAGGCCGTGCAGCCGATAATCCGGCACTGGGCGTGCGTGCGCCGAAGAGCGCACGCAAGCTGCCTTCAGCGCTCGATCCGGATGCCGTGGGTCAATTGCTGGACGGCGACGCGCCGGACACCGATCCCTGGCTGGCCGGACGCGATGTCGCCATGTTCGAGCTGATGTACTCGTCCGGGCTGCGGCTTGCGGAGCTGGTTTCGCTGGATACCGATCATCTCGATCTGCGTGCCGGCGAGCTGCGTGTGACCGGCAAGGGCAACAAGACCCGGCAGTTGCCGGTGGGTGGCAAGGCCGTGGCCGCGGTGCATCGCTGGCTGGATCTGCGCGCGGAGATTCCGCTGGATCCGGCGGAGCGGGCGCTGTTCATCGATCGCAAGGGCAAGCGCATCTCGCCGCGTGCGGTGCAGGCCAGGCTGGCGCGCGCCGGCGTAACCAAGGGCCTGCCGGTACACCTGCATCCGCACATGCTGCGGCATTCGTTCGCTACCCACATGCTGGAATCATCCGGCGATCTGCGGGCCGTGCAGGAATTGCTTGGCCACGCCGACATCGCCACCACCCAGATCTACACGCATCTGGACTTCCAGCATCTGGCGCAGGTCTACGATCAGGCGCACCCGCGGGCAAAACGCCGCACGCGCGACGACAGCTGATCAGACGGTACGGGCACGCCGGCGCAGGGCCAGCAACCCTCCGGCCAGCATCAGCCAGGCCGCGGACAATCCGCCGCCGCCACCGCCACCCTTGCCGCCGGGTTCCGGTTCGCTGTCGACTTCGACATAGGTCACGGCTGCATTGTCGCTGGCCAGCGTGTTGAAATCGGCATCGGAAAATTCGGGAAAATTTCCGTTGCCTGCTGTTGCTGCCAGCGTGGCGGTGCCGTTTGTGTGCGGCATGCCGTCGAAGGCCAGTGTCCAGCTGTCGCCACCGCCGGTGGCGAGCGTGCCGACCGTGCAGCTGAGCGTGGTGGTGCCGGTGCAGGTCAGCCCGTCGCTGTCGGTCAGCGCATGCCCGGCCGGTACGGTCAGGGTAAAGGCGACGCTGTTGGCAATCACGTGTGCAGAAGCGTTGCGCACGCTGACCGTGATCCACAGCCGGCCTTCGCTGTCGCCGGTGAAGGCTTCGGTGACAACGGCATCGATGCCGGCGCGCAGGTCCGGCTGCGCGGTGAACGCCACGGTTTTCAGTGCCCGGTCATTGCCGCTGCGGTAATCATGGGTGCCGGCAGTGCGTACGGTGTTCGCCGACATCAGCAGCACACTGTCGGCCGTGCCGGATGCGGTGAAGCTGGCGCTGGCGGTCTGGCCTGCACCCAGCGTGCCGCCGGTGCGTGTGCAGTTGTAGACACCGGTGCCGGCCGTGCAGGTCATGCCGGAGCCGCTGTTGAAGTTCAGGGTGGCACCGGAGTAGGTGAGCGTGAGCCCGGCGCCGGTGACGGCATTGGTGGTGCCGCGGTTGCGCAGGGTGACGCTGACGGAGGTGCTGGCATTCGCCGAGGCGTTGCCATTGATGGCGACGGCAAGGTCGGACAGCGCATCGCCGGCGCCGCTGGTGGTGGATTCGATCCAGGACGCATAGGCCGGAGCGCGTGCGTAGACGCCGGGAAAGGCCGGATCGCCACAGGCCGCGTTCTGGCCCCAGCTCACCACGCCCACCACCCAGGCGCCGGATGCATCGCGGGTGATCAGCGGGCCGCCGCTGTCCAGTACGCAGGCGTCTTCGCCGTCCTCGTCGCGCGGCGTTGGATCACCGTCGTCGTCCGGCTCGATACCGGGCGCGTTCTCCTCGCCGGCACAGATCATGATCGACGTGTCGTAGCCGCCGGGAATCAGCGCGTATTGTGCGGCACAGGATGCACGCAACAGGTCCAGCGCCACGCGCTGCAACAGATTGGGGAACGGCTTCCCCTCGCCGAGCTGGCCCCAGCCGATTACCTCGACTTCGTCGTCGACTGCAGTGGCGCCGCCGCTGTCCAGGGTCTCCAGGGCATCGTCGAAGCCAAGGCTGGCCGGTGTCACCGGTGCCGGCGTGGTCAGGCGCAGCAGTGCGATGTCGTTGCGATACACCGTGCTGGCGGCGGTGGGTGCCAGCGGATGTTCGTGCTTGGAGGTGACCTCCAGCAGGCTGCCGGCAATGTCTTCGGCGTTCAGATCGGTCTCGCCGACCACCACGCGCAGATTGGCCATGTTGTTGCGGCCGATCAGGCAGTGTGCTGCGGTCAGCACCCATGACGGCGCGATCAGCGTGCCGCCGCACACCTGCTGGCAGTAAGTGGTGCTGCCGCCGGAATCGAGACAGTTTTCGGACGGCACCAGCGAGGTGTCGATGATGGCTGCCATCCAGGGCGCGTCGTTTTCGCCGGCGGGCTTGCCACCGACAATGGCGCCGGCCTGCAGCGGGAACACGCTCGCGGCGAGCAGGCAGACGGCAGACAGGAAACGGCGAGCGTGCAGCGGCATGGTTGTTCCGGGCGGAAGCGGGATGCGATGCCGCCATCCTAGCCCATGGGCGCCGCACCGGCGCCTTGCCGCGGACCCGGCGTTCCGCGGGCACCGACGGACGGCCGCGATCGGCTATCCTGCGCGCATGCCGCTGAAACTGATCTGCTTCGATCTCGACAACACGCTGTGGCCGGTCGATCCCGTCATCCGTCGGGCCGAACAGGCCGCCTGGCAGTGGTTGTCGGTGCATGCGCCGGATGCCGCGGCACATGCCGATGTCGACCGGGTGCGCACCCTGCGCCTGCAGTTGCTGGAAAAGCGTCCGGACTACATCCACAACCTCACCGCGCTGCGTCGCGACACCCTGTACGAAGTGCTGTGCGCGGCCGGTTACGGCAATGCCGAAGCGGCCAGCCTGGCCGGGCAGGGCCTTGCCGAGTTCCTCGCGCATCGCAATCGTGTGGAGTTTTTCCCGGGTGCGCGCGAACTGCTGGAGCGGCTGGCGGGCCGTTACCGGCTGGCGGCACTCAGCAACGGCAATGCCAGCCTGCAGGAAATCGGCCTCGCGCATCTGTTCGACAGTGTGCTGTCTGCGGAAAAGGTCGGGCGTGCAAAGCCGGATCCGGCCATGTTCCTGCGTGCGCTGTCCGATACCGGCCTGCGGGCGCAGGACGCCATGCATATCGGAGATCATCCGGAGCAGGATGTACTGGCTGCGCGCGAGCTGGGTTTCGTTGCGGTCTGGGCCAATCCGTTGCGGCTTTCCCGACCGGACAACCTGCCGCCGGACGTGCCATCCTTCGAGCATTTCCACCAGCTGGAAACCCTGATCGGAAATCACCCATGAGCGATCCGCTGCGCATCGAACTGCTGTCCGTGCTCGTGTCGATCGAGCAGGAGTTGCGTCGCCTCGATGCCTGGGAAGGCATTCCGCCGGCGCCGGAGCGGCTCGCCAGTGAAGTGCCGTTCTGCCATGACACCCTGGAGTTCACCCAGTGGCTGCAATGGATCTTCATTCCCCGCCTGCGCGCGGTGCTGGAGGGCGGTCACGCGCTGCCCTCGGCTTGTGCGATCGCACCGATCGCCGAAGACGCGTTGACCCTCATCGATGGTGAGACCGGGCCCCTGTTCGATCACCTGTTGCGCATCGACCGGCTGATCACCGAACGCGGCTGAGCCGGCTGTAATTGGCCTCAAGTGACAGCCATTTGTCAGCCACGGCCATGCCGCGTGCGGGACGGGTTGGCGATAGTACGCGCGGCCAACCCCGCCCGCCCGGCCGCCGGGCCTGCTCCCATGACGGACCTGTGATGCGCACCCGTACCGTTGCCACCGATGAAGCCCGCCTGCACGTGGTTGAGGCCGGCGATACCAGGAACCCCGCCATTCTTTTTCTGCACGGCTTTCCCGATTGCCACAAGGTCTGGCAACACCAGCTGGATGCGCTGTCGAAGGATTTCCACGTGATCGCGTTCGATCTGCGTGGCTGTGGCAAAAGTACGGCACCCGATGCCGGCGCCGCTTTCCGCATCGAGCGCATCATGCCGGACATCGAAGCCGTGATCGACGCCACGCGCGGCCGGAAGGGCCGCGTGCACCTGGTCGGCCACGACTGGGGCTCGGTGCTCGGCTGGAGCTTCGTGTCCGATCCGCTTTACGCGCCGCGCGTGCTCAGCTGGACCAGCATGTCCGGCCCGCATGTCGGGCTGATCTGGCAATGGCTGGGCCGCCGCATCCGCAGCGGCAGTCTGAGCCAGTGGCGTTCCGCGTTCGAGCAGTTTGCCCACAGCTGGTACATCTTTGCCTTCAACATTCCCGGTGCTGCCCGTGCCCTGTTCCGGTTTGCCGGTGTGGAAGTCTGGAAACGCGCCATGCAGCAGGGCGGCGTGCCGGCCAACGATCCGTACCTGGATGTCGGCCAGGACGACGTCGAACGCATGACGCTGTACCCGATCAGTCTGTACCAGCAGAATGCCTTCCGGCCGCCGGCGCCGCTGGAGCCCGGCTCGGTTACCATGCCGACCCAGCTGATCGTGCCGTTGCAGGATGCTTTCGTGCGGCCCCAGCTGTTTTCCGAGCTGGACGAGATCTGCCCGCGGCTGGAACGTGCCGAAGTGGACGCCAATCACTGGGCGCAGCGCAGCAATCCGAAGGAAATCACGGCGCTGATCCGCGCCTTTGTCAAACGTTGCGGAGACGGGAATGAAGGAGTTCAACGGAAAGCTGGTGCTGGTAACCGGAGCCGGCAGCGGCATCGGGCGTGAAACCGCGCTGGCTTTCGCCCGTGCCGGCGCACGGCTGATCCTCACCGACATCAATGAAGAAGGCGCGGCGCAGACCGAGGCGCTGATCGAGCAGGTGGGTGGTACGGCCACCCGCTACGTGGTGAACGTCACCGACGCCGACGCCATGCAGAAGCTTGCACAGAAAGTGCAGAAAGAACATGGCGTGGTGGATGTGCTGGTGAACAACGCCGGCATCGGATCTGCCGGTCGTTTCCTCGACACCACGCTGGAAACCTGGCGGCGGGTCATGGACATCAATCTGATGGGTGTGGTGCACGGCTGCCATGCCTTCCTGCCGGCCATGGTCGAGCGCGGCGAGGGTGGCCACGTGGTGAACCTGTCGTCGATGGCCGGATACCTGGCGGCGCCGGACATGCCGATCTACGCCGCCAGCAAGTTCGCCGTGCTCGGCTTTTCCGAGGCGTTGCGTGGCGACATGGCCCGCCACAACATCGGTGTGACGGCGATCTGCCCCGGCGTGATCAACACGCCGATCATCGCCGCCACCATCATGGAAGGCGACATGAACAGCAGCACGGTGCGCGACAAGGTGCAGGCGCTGTACACGCGCCGAAACTACACGCCGGCGCAGGTGGCCGAGGCCATTGTCGATGCGGTGAGAAAGAATCAGGCGGTGCGGCCGGTGTCGCCGGAAAGCTGGGCGGCCTACTACGCCAAGCGCTTCACGCCGGGCTTGCTGTCCCTGATGACGCGCCGGAATCCGTTCCTGGACTGATTGCCTGCGCTGCAAACGAAGAACGGGCCCGACGGCCCGTTCTTCGTTTCAGGGAGACCTCACAGGTCCGGTGGCGGCGGCAGTTCGTTGAAAATGCGGCGCAGGCCTTCGGACCAGCCCTTGCGGATGGTCTGGAAGTACTCGTCTTTTTCGTCGATACGGCGCTGCAGCTGGTCCGAGAAGGAGTCCCGTATGTACACCAGCCGGTCCAGCGGCATGCCCACCGACAGGTTGGATTTGATGGTGGAGTCGAACGAGATCAGCGCGCACTGCAGGGCCGGCCGCAGCGGTGTGTCCCAGGTCAGCACGCGATCGATGATCGGTTTCCCGTATTTGCTCTCGCCGATCTGGAAAAACAGCGTGTCCGGTGTCGACTCGATGAAATTGCCTTGCGGATAGATGTTGAACAGCCGCTGGTCCTCGCCACGGATCTGGCCGCCCAGCAGGAACGAGCAACCCAGATCGACCGTGCTCTGGGCCTGCGGTCCGGTATCGCGGGCAATCACTTCCCGGATCGTGCTGCCCAGCAATTCGGCGGCCTGGTACATCGAGCGCACATTCAGCAGGCTGCTCATTTCCGGCTCGTTGCCGCGGGCGCGCAGCAGGCTCACCACCGATTGCGTGGTGGCGAGATTGCCGGCCGACTGCAATACGATCACACGCTCGCCCGGCACGCAGAACACGTGCAGCTTGCGGAAGGTGGCGATGTGGTCGACGCCGGCATTGGTGCGCGAATCGGACACGAACACCATGCCTTCGCGCAGGTTCATGGCCACGCAGTAGGTCATTGCCGCTTCTCCGGGGCAACTGGAACAGGACGCTGATTGTAGCGCTACTGGTTGGCCTGCTGCGCCTGCTCGATCAGGGTCTGTGCGGAGAGCTTTTCCCGGGCACCGCCGAAGCGCACGCCGCGTACCGGGCAGGCATCGAGGTAATCCATGCCGATGGCCAGCTTCAGGTGCGTGGTGGGCCGGTCCAGGCGGTTGGCGATGTCGAAGGTATGCCAGTGGCCGTGCACGAAGGCCTCGGTCCAGGCGTGGCTGGACACGCGGTTGGCTTCGATGCCGTGCACGTAGCCGCTGACATAGCGTGCCGGCACGCCAAGCTGGCGTGCGCAGGCCAGGAACAGGTGAGCCTGGTCATGGCAGCTGCCGCTGCGGCGCGCCATCGCCTCGGCGGCGGTGCCGCCGGAAAAGGACGTGCGGCCGGTGCTGTCCAGCCCCACCTGGCCGCCGACGGCGATCATCAGCGCCCGCAGCACGTCGCGCGAAGGATTGGCGACCCGGAAGTTGTCGGCGAAGTCGGTGATGGCGGCATCGCTGGCCGTCAGCGTTGTGGTACGCAGGAACAGCAGCGGATTCAGGCCGTCGTCCGTTTCCTCCGCATTCGGGCGGATTTCCACCACGCCGCGGGCGGTGAGCGTGATGTCACGCTGGCCGGCGGCCGGCTTCTGCGCATCCAGCGTCAGCACGTGCTGCACGTTGCCGAAGGGATCGGTGCCGCGGGTGGCATGGCAGGGCAGGGCGAGATCCCAGGAGACCACATGCTGTCGTGCGGAGTCGCGCGGTGTCAGCCGCAGCAGTTGCGTGCTGACGCCGGCGCTCTCGTTGCAGTGCCAGGCCGTGCTGTGCTCGATGGCAATCTTCATGGCGCTCCCTCTGCTTGCTCCGTGTTTCAGGTGGCTTCCAGATAACCGCCGTGTATCGCATTGGCGAGACGGTCGATGCGATCCAGGAAGTCGTTGAGCCAGTCGTGCACGCCGGTCTCCAGGATCGGCGTGATTTCTCCCCAGGCGAGGGCAGCGGACATTTCCGCCGCCAGGCGCTTGGCGGCGCGCCCGCTGTCGCCCTCGATGCCTGGCAGGATGTCGGCAATCTCGCGCAGGCAGGCATTCAGCGAGCGCGGCACCACCGGGTTCAGGATCAGCAGTTCGGCCACGTGGTCGGCGCGCACACGGTCGTGGAAGAATGCCTGGTAGGCCTCGAAGGCACCCAGTGCCCGCAGCAGCGCTGTCCACTGGTAATAGTCGGCCGCCGATATGGCGTTGCCGTCCCCGTTGGAGCCATAGGCACCGGAGCGCGAATACTTGAAGTCCAGCAGCCGGGCGGTGTTGTCGGCGCGCTCGATGAAAGTGCCGATCCGCATGAAGCGGAAGGCATCATTGCGCATCATGGTGCCGTAGGCAGCGCCGCGGAACAGGTGCGAGCGTTCCTTCACGCGATCGAAGAACACACCCGCGCCCATGTCGTCGAGTGCTTCCGGCGTCAGCCGGCCCATTTCCAGCCAGGTGGCATTCACGCTTTCCCAGACTTCGGCGGTGATGGAGCCGCGCACGGCGTGGGCATTGTCACGCGCCGCCTTCAGGCAGGACAGGATCGAGCCCGGGTTGCGCGTCTCGAACACGAAGAAGTGCAGGACCCGGTCCGCGTCCGGATTGCTGGCCAGCTTGCCGTGCAGTTCCCGGTACAGCTCGGTGGCGCCGGAAATCTCCAGTGCCGATGCGAGTTCCGCTGCCGGATCGGCCGATACCGGCATCAGCGACAGCGTGTGCGTCACTTCCAGAAGCCGTGCGGTGTTCTCCGCGCGCTCCAGGTAGCGGGCCAGCCAGTAGAGCGAATCAGCGGTCCGCGACAGCATCGCGCGCCTCCAGGATCCAGGTGTCCTTGGTGCCGCCGCCCTGTGACGAGTTGACCACCAGCGAGCCGCGCGCGAGCGCCACCCGGGTCAGGCCGCCGGGCACGATGCGGATGTCCCTGCCGGACAGCAAGAACGGTCGCAGGTCGATGTGGCGCGGCGCCACGCCTTCCTCGACAAAGGTCGGGCAGGTGGACAGCGCCAGCGTCGGTTGTGCGATGTAGCCGTCGGGCTTCGCTTCGATGCGCTTGCGGAAATCCGCGATTTCTTCCTTTGTCGCTTTCGGGCCGATCAGCATGCCGTAACCGCCGGCGCCCTGGGTTTCCTTCACCACCAGCTCCGGCAGGTGTGCCAGCACGTATTTCAGGTCGTCCGGTTTCCGGCACATCCAGGTCGGCACGTTTTTCAGGATCGGTTCCTCGCCGAGATAGAAGCGCACCATGTCCGGCACGTAGGGGTAGATCGACTTGTCGTCCGCCACGCCGTTGCCGATGGCATTGGTGAGCACCACGTTGCCGAGCCGGTAGGCGGCCAGCAGGCCGGGCACGCCCAGCATGGAATCCGGCTTGAACGCGAGTGGATCGAGGAAGGCATCGTCGATGCGCCGGTAGATCACGTCCACCCGTTGCGGGCCGCGGGTGGTGCGCATCCACACGTGATCATCGCGCACGAACAGGTCGGCGCCCTCCACCAGCTCCACACCCATTTCGCGGGCGAGGAAAGCGTGTTCGAAGTAGGCGCTGTTGTAGCGGCCGGGCGTGAGCACCACCACGGTCGGATTGTCCACCGGCGAAGCGTCACGCAGTGTCTCCAGCAGCAGCGACGGATACTGCTCCACCGGTGCCACCGCGTGCTTCGCGAACAGCTCCGGGAACAGCCGCATCATCATCTTGCGGTTTTCCAGCATGTAGGAAACGCCGCTGGGCGTGCGCAGGTTGTCTTCGAGCACGTGCCAGTGGCCGTCGTTGTTGCGCACCAGGTCGATGCCGGCGATGTGCGTGTACAGGTCGCGGTGCAGGTCGATGCCCTGCATGGCCACCTGGTACAGCTCGTTGGCGAACACCTGGTCGGCCGGCACGATGCCGGCCTTGATGATGGCGTGTTCGTGGTAGATGTCGTGGATGAACCGGTTCAACGCGGTGACGCGCTGTTTCAGCCCGGCCTCCAGCTGTTTCCATTCGGCGGCCGGAATCACGCGCGGCACGATGTCGAAGGGGATCAGCCGCTCGGCGCCCTCGGCATCACCGTAGACGCTGAAGGTGATGCCGCTGCGCCGGAACAGCAGGTCGGCTTCGGCGCGCTTGCGGTCGAAGCGGGCGGCGCCGGTCTTGCGCAGCCAGTCGATGAGACCGCGTCCATGCGGGCGGGCGGTGCCGTCGGCGAGCAGCAGCTCGTCGTAGATCCCGTCCGGCGGGTTGGTCAGGGCGGTCATGCGGGCCTCAGGTTCGGAGCAGTCAGGCGTACGGCCTTGTTTACCCTTCTGTTCAGCAAGGGCTGTGCCAGCGAAAGCGGGGTTAAAGCAGGGCTTTTGCACCTGCGTGGTGCGACGCCCTTCCGCGGTGCCTTTTCCGGGGGTCCGGGGCCCGTTCCCGGGAGGGGAAGCAGGTCCGGACCGCCCTGTCACCGCCTGCCGGGGATATACTGCGCGCCCGTTTCAACCAACCAAGTCCGTTCCGGAGGTCCTTATGGGCAGGGGTGACAGACGGTCGCGCAAGGGCAAGATCTGGCGCGGCTCCTACGGCAACAGCCGTCCCAAGCTGAAGAACATCAAGCCGGCCACCAAGGCCTGAGCCTGTTCGACGCTGTCGCAAAGCCCGGCCTGTGCCGGGCTTTGTGCTTTCCGGGGCAGGACATTCCTCCGGCCGGCAGTCCGGCGCAGCTCTTGCATCGGCAACCGGTATCCGCCGATCTGCCGGAGCCGGTCCCGTGTCCATCCACGTCGCACTCAACCACGTCAGCCACTACCGCTACGACCGCCCGGTGGCGCTCGGGCCACAGGTGGTGCGGCTGCGGCCCTGCCCGCACAGCCGCACCCGCATCCTTTCCTATTCGCTGACGGTTTCGCCGGCGCAGCATTTCATCAACTGGCAGCAAGACCCGCAGTCGAACTGGCAGGCACGGCTGGTATTCCCGGAGCGCACGCAGGAATTCCGCATCGAGGTCGATCTGGTTGCCGAGCTGTCGGTGATCAATCCATTCGATTTCTTCCTCGAGCCATATGCCGAGCACGTGCCTTTCGCCTACGAGCCGGGCCAGCATCATGAACTGCAGCCGTACCTGGAAAAGCTGCCGCTGACGCCGCTGTTCGAGCATTACCTGTCCGGCATTTCCGGCAGCCTGGTGCGCGAGAAAATGCGCAGCGTGGATTTCCTGGTGGCACTCAACCAGCGCCTGCAGCAGGACATCCGCTACCTGATCCGCATGGAGCCCGGCGTTCAGACGCCGGAAGAAACGCTGGCGAAAGCCTCCGGTTCCTGCCGCGATTCATCCTGGCTGCTGGTGCAGCTGTGCCGGCATCTCGGGCTGGCGGCGCGCTTTGTGTCCGGCTACCTGATCCAGCTGGTGCCGGACGTGAAATCGCTGGATGGCCCGTCCGGGCCCGAGGCCGATTTCACCGACCTGCACGCCTGGTGCGAGGTGTACCTGCCGGGTGCGGGCTGGATCGGGCTCGATCCCACTTCCGGCCTGTTTGCCGGTGAAGGCCACATTCCGCTGGCCTGCACGCCGGAGCCATCGTCGGCGGCGCCGGTGAGCGGTCTGATCGAGAAAAGCGAGAGCACCTTCGAGCACCACATGAAAGTGGAGCGGGTGTGGGAAGCGCCGCGTGTCACCCGGCCCTACAGTGACGGACAGTGGCGTGCCATCGAGGCACTCGGCCATGCCGTGGACGCCGAGCTGCAGGCCGGTGACGTGCGGCTCACCATGGGCGGCGAGCCGACGTTCGTATCGCTGGATGATCCGGACGGTGCCGAATGGAACACCGATGCGCTGGGGCCCACCAAGCGCAAGCGGGCGGCGGAGCTTTTCCATCGGCTCCGGGAGAAATACGCGCCGCAGGGTCTCGTGCATTTCGGCCAGGGCAAGTGGTATCCGGGCGAGCAGCTGCCACGCTGGTCGCTGAACTGTTTCTGGCGCCGTGACGGCGAGCCGGTATGGCAGGACCCGGCGCTGCTGGCGGATGAAAAGCGGGATTACGGCGCCGATGCCGCCAGCGCAGACCGGTTGCTGCGCGGCGTGGCCCGCCGGCTGGCGCTGGATCCGGGCTACGTGTTCGATGCCTTCGAGGATGCTTTCTACTTCCTGTGGCGCGAGCGGCGTCTGCCGGCCAACGTCGATCCGTTCGATTCGCGCGTGGACGATCCGAAGGAGCGTGCGCGGCTGATGCGCGTGTTCGACCACGGGCTGACGCGTCCGGTGGGATCGGTGTTGCCGGTGATGCGCAGCGCACGTGGCGACTGGCAGAGCGGTCCGTGGTTCCTGCGCAGCGAACGCTGCTACCTGATACCGGGCGATTCGCCGATCGGTTACCGCTTGCCGCTCGATTCCCAGCCCTGGGTGACCGTGGGCGAGTATCCGTATGTGAATGCGGCCGATCCGTCGACGCCGTTGCCGCCGCTGCCGCTGCATGAGCGCATTCGTGCCCAGGTCGATCCGCGCCGGCGTATGGCCATGGAAGACCGGCCGGAGGAGCGCCTGCGGCACAACCGCATCCGGGGCGACGATGCGACACCGGACCGGGAACCGCAGGCGAAGGAGTCGGCGGCGTGGATCACGCGCACGGCCCTGTGCGCACAGGCACGTCATGGCGTGTTGTACGTGTTCATGCCGCCACTGGCGCGGCTGGAAGATTATCTGGAAGTGGTGGCGGCGGTGGAGGCCACGGCGGCGGAGATGCGCGTGCCGGTACTGCTGGAAGGCTACGAGCCGCCGGCGGATACACGGCTGCAGCATTTCCGTGTCACGCCGGACCCGGGCGTGATCGAGGTGAATATCCATCCTTCGGCAAACTGGGACGAGCTGGTCGACCGCACCACGCACCTTTACGAGGCGGCACGCGAATCGCGGCTGACCACGGAAAAATTCATGGTGGATGGCCGCCATACCGGCACCGGCGGTGGCAACCACTTTGTGCTGGGCGGCGCCACCGTCAACGATTCGCCGTTCCTGCGCCGGCCGGACCTGCTGCGCAGCCTGCTCGCCTACTGGCACAACCATCCGTCGCTGTCGTACCTGTTCTCCGGCCTGTTCATCGGCCCGACATCGCAGGCGCCGCGTGTGGACGAGGCACGCAACGATTCGCTGTACGAGATGGAAATCGCTTTCCGGCAGATACCGGAACCGGGTGCTGATTTCCCGCCCTGGCTGCTGGACCGTCTGCTGCGCAACCTGCTGATCGATGTCACCGGCAACACGCACCGGGCCGAATTCTGCATCGACAAGCTGTATTCGCCGGACGGCGCCGCCGGTCGGCTCGGGCTGCTGGAGCTGCGGGCCTTCGAGATGCCGCCACACGCGGAGATGTCGCTGGCCCAGCAGGTGCTGCTGCGTTCACTGGTGGCGCGGTTCTGGAAGGCGCCGTACCGTGCCGGCCGGCTGGCGCGCTGGGGAACGGAACTGCACGACCGCTTCCTGCTGCCGCATTTCGTGCAACAGGACTTCGCCGACGTGATTGCCGAGCAGAACGCTGCCGGCTATGCGCTGCAGCCGGAATGGTTCGCGCCGCATCTGGAATTCCGCTTTCCGAAATACGGCGATTTCACCGCGCAGGGCGTGCAGGTGGAGTTGCGGCACGCGCTGGAGCCCTGGCATGTGATGGGCGAGGAGGGCGCTGCCGGCGGCACCGTGCGTTACGTCGATTCCTCGCTGGAGCGTCTGCAGGTGAAGGTGAGTGGCATGGCGCCTGACCGCTACGTGCTGGCCTGCAACGGCGAGCCGGTGCCGCTGCACCCCACCGGCACCACCGGCGAGTTCGTCGCCGGGGTGCGCTACCGCGCCTGGCAGCCGGCTTCCTGCCTGCATCCGACCATCGGTGTGCATTCGCCGCTGGTGTTCGATCTGGTCGACACCTGGATGCAGCGTTCGCTGGGAGGCTGCCGGTACCACGTGATGCATCCGGGCGGGCGCAACTACGACACACTGCCGGTGAATGCCTATGAGGCGGAGGCGCGCCGGCTGGCACGATTCTTCCGCATGGGCCACACACCCGGCCGGCTGGCCGTGCGTCCGCCGGCAGTGAACCCGGATTTCCCCTTCACGCTAGACTTGCGGCGCCGCTGACCTCCACGACGGATCCCATGCCTGCCTTGCCGTTTCCCGGCTATCCGCGCCCGCGCGATCGCTACGACGAGCTCTGTGCCGGAGACGGCACGGTGCGACCGCACTGGCGCCCGCTGCTGGACACGCTGGCGGCCACCTCGCCGGCGCAACTGGGCGAACGCATCGAGTTCGCGCAGCGCCGCATCCGGGAGAACGGCATTACCTACAACGTGTATGCCGACCCGAAGGGTGCGGATCGTCCGTGGGCGCTGGACATCGTTCCCTTCGTGCTGGGCGGCGAGGAGTGGGCCGGCATCGCCGGAGCCATCGGCCAGCGCGCGAAGCTGCTGGACCGCGTGCTCGCGGATCTGTACGGCCCGCAGGATCTGCTGCGCGAAGGCGTGCTGCCGCCGGCGCTGGTGTACGGCCACAACGGCTTTCTCTGGCCCTGCCGCGGCATCGTGCCGCCGGGCGGGCGCTTCCTGCATGTGTATGCGGCCGATCTTGCGCGCTCGCCGGACGGCCAGTGGTGGGTGATCGCCGACCGCACGCAGGCGCCGTCGGGCGCCGGCTATGCACTGGAAAACCGGCAGATCGTGTCGCGCCTGTTTCCGGACCTGTTCCGTGACCAGCACGTGCAGCAGCTGTCGGCCTGGTTCCGTGCGCTGCAGGACACACTGACGCGCGATGCGCCGGTGTCGCCGGGCGAGACGCCGTCGGTGGTGCTGCTCACGCCGGGGCCACACAACGAAACCTATTTCGAGCACGTGTATCTCGCCCGCTATCTCGGCCTGCCGCTGGTGGAAGGGCAGGATCTGACCGTGCGCGACGACACGCTGTACCTGAAGACCTTCGGCGGCCTGCAGCGTGTGCACGCCGTGCTGCGCCGGCAGGACGACGACTTCTGCGATCCGCTGGACCTGCGCCAGGATTCCACGCTGGGCGTGCCGGGGCTGGTCGATGTGGCGCGCGCCGGTCGCGTGCTGATCGCCAACGCACTGGGCAGCGGCGTGCTGGAGTCGGCCGGCCTGACCGGCTTCCTGCCGGCGCTGAGCGAGCGGTTGCTGGGCGAGCCGCTGCGCATGCCGTCGGTGGCGTCCTGGTGGTGCGGGGAAACGCCGGCACTGGAACACGTGATCGCCAGCCTCGACCGGCTGGTACTCAAACCGGCGTATCCCTCGCAGCAAATGGAGCCGGTGTTCGGCAATCGCCTGGATGCGGACGAGCGCGCACGCTGGATACAGCGGCTGCGTGCACGGCCGAATGCCTATGTGGCGCAGGAGCTGGTGCATCTGTCGCAGGCGCCGGTGATCGCCAGCGATCTCACCACCGGCGCACTGGGCATCGGCGGTACCGGTGACACCATGGCGCTGCAGGCGCGCACCATCGGGCTGCGTGTGTATGCGGTCGCGACGGCGGACGGTTACCACGTGCTGCCCGGCGGTCTGGCCCGTGTTGCCGGCGACACCAGCATCGACGTGCTGTCGATGCAGCGTGGCGGCAGCAGCAAGGACACCTGGATATTGCCCGGCAGCAACACGCCGCCGAAGGCAGAGCCGCCGCGGGAAATGCCGCGCGAATACCTGCGCGCGGCGTCGAGCCTGTCCAGCCGCTCGGTGGAGAATCTTTTCTGGCTGGGGCGCTACAGCGAGCGCGTCGAGTATTCCGCGCGCCTGCTGCGGCTGACCATGCTGCGCCTGCTGGAAGAAGGCATGGGTGAGCAGGGTGCGCTGCCGGTGCTGGTGCCGCTGTGCGAAACCGCCGGCCTGTTGCCTCCTGACGCCAGCGGCACGATGCGCATTGACCAGCGCCTGCTGGCTGCTGTGTTCGACGAGCACTGGTACGGCAGCCTGCTGTCCATGATCCGGCGTGCCATCTGGTCGGCCACGCATGTGCGTGAGCGGTTGTCGGTGGATCACTGGCAGGCACTCAACCGTCTGCAGGAAGCGGCGCGGCGTGCCCGGTCCGCGCGGCCCCAGCCCCGCCTGGATCACGCACTCGCGCTGCTGGATCGCGTGTTGCTTGCCTGCACGGCACTGGTCGGATACGCGATGGACGACATGGTGCGCGATGCCGGCTGGCGCTTTCTCGTGATCGGCCGCCGCATCGAGCGCCTGCAGTGCCTGGCCACCGCTACCACGCGTTTCCTGGCCGGTGACGAAGCGGCCCGTGCGCCCGGCGTGATCGACTGTCTGCTGGAGCTGGCCGACAGCACCGATACCTGGCGGCAACGCTACCTGCGGGCACCCGGCCTGCTGCCGGCGCTGGACATCGTGGTTTTCGATGGCGACAACCCGCACTCGCTGGCTTTCCAGGGCAGCGAGCTGCTGCGCTATCTGGAAAAACTGGTGCCGGAAAAGACGGCGGCGGACGCTGTCGCACCGGACCGCGAACTGCGTCTGGCCCTGTCGTCGCTGCGCGACATGGATCCGGCCTTGCAGTCCGGGGCTTCCGTGCAGGAGGCGCAACTGTCGGCACGCGTACATGCGCTGTGGCAGGCCTCGGCCGTACTGTCCGACCGGCTCGGCAACCGCTACTTCGCCCATGTTGCCGACAGCTCGGCACAGTTGCTGGCAGTCTGACCGTGGGCATCCGCTACCGCATCACGCACGAGACCGCCTACCGCTATGCTGCGCCGGTGTCGGTGTCGCGCCATGTGCTGCACCTGCGGCCACGTACCTGCGAATGGCAGCGGGTGCTGACGGCGGCACTGGACGTCACACCGGCGCCGTCTGCGCGCCGTGATCGCGAGGACATGTTCGGAAATCCGGAAACGCGCATGTCTTTCGATGCGGCGCACGACCAGTTGACGGTGCTGTCGCGGCTGGACGTCGATGTGGCGGCCAGGCCCTGGGCCGGCCGAAGCAGCGAGGGCCCGGCCTGGGAAGTCGTGCGCGACAGTTTGCGTTTCGGCGGCGCTGCACCGCTGGACCCTTGTCGTTTCGGCTTCGAGTCGCCGCATATCCGGGTGAAGAACGAACTGGCGGAATTCGCCCGGCCCAGTTTCCTGCCGGGCCGGCCGCTGCTGGCAGCAACCGCCGACCTGACGGCGCGCATCCATCGCGAGTTCCGTTATGATCCGCAGGCCACCCAGGTCGGTACTTCGGTGATGGATGTGCTCGCGCGCCGCCGCGGTGTCTGCCAGGACTTCGCGCATCTGGCCATCGGCTGCCTGCGATCGCTGGGCCTCGCGGCGCGCTACGTGAGCGGCTATCTCTGTACCGAGCCGCCGCCGGGCCAGCCGCGGCTGACCGGTGCCGATGCCAGCCACGCGTGGTTCGCGTTGTACTGCCCGGCATCGGGCTGGGTGGAATTCGACCCGACCAACGATTGCGAGGCCGACCAGCGACATGTGCTGGTGGCCTGGGGTCGCGACTTTGCCGATGTCTCGCCGCTGCGCGGCGTGATACGCGGCGGCGGCGGGCACAGCCTGTCGGTACGGGTGAGCGTGATCCCCGCCGGGGAATGAACGTGTCTGCCGGCCCGGGTGCCGCCGACGGATGGCCGGCGGGCGAGTGGGAATCGGGCGGCAGATGGCTAAACTGCCGTGACTCCCTGCCTCACCCCGCACCTGCCATGAAAACAACCAGAAGAAAAAGCAGGGCCCCTGTCCCGGGCCGTACCCGCAAACGGATTGCAGGAGTGATTGCACTGGCGCTGTTGCCGACCCTGCCCGTGGCGGCACCGGCGGCAGAGCCCACCGCGCTCGACGAGCTGGAAAGCGTCGGTGCGAAGATGGGCTATCGCCTGTACGGCGAGAGCCGCAGGGACGAGCCCATCCTGTTGCAGAACTCGCGCCCGCACCGGGTGCAGGTCTTCGACGAGAAGAAAGGCGTGTATGTTTCCGTGCCGCCGTTTTCCGACATGGACTTTCCCTGCGACGGCAAGGCGCGTCTGCTGCACGTACGCTATTCGGATGCGTTCGGCGAGCGTGCGCCGTTCCGGGTCAGCATCGGCTGCGGCCGCGAGATCCAGTTCATGGCGCCCGAGCAGCTGGCGCGCCCGGTGCCGGTGCCGGTGGCGCCGCCATCAGAGGGCGTGCCGGTGATCGCGCCGCTGGAAAAACCGGAAGATACCTTCAACGACCCGGCCATCGTCATCGAGCCGATGCCGGAAACGGGTGCAGTCAGACCGGCAGCCGTGCCGACAACGGTGCCGGTACCCGTGCCGCCGGCCGACGAGCCGCCGGCATCCTTGACCGATCCCGAGGTGGCGGCAGAACCCGCCACGCCCTGAGCGGTTCGCTCAGGGTTTTGCCTTCAGCACGAAGCTGTCGACGGAGCGCATCAGCGCCTGCTTCTGTGCCGGCCAGCTGGTTTGCCTGGCCGTGGCCGTGATGAGGTAGACGTAGGGTGGCGCCGGCACGGCCCGCGCGTACCAGTGCAGGTCCACCTCCTTCATCCGGCCGGAATACTCGATGCGCAATTCGTTGCCCTTGCGGGTCTGGCTGATGATGGTGAAGCCGGCTGCGCGGAACTGCGCGAGGCTCAGTTTCATGTAGGCATCCAGCGACTCGCCATAGCGCTGTCGCTGGACATTCACGTTGCCGGCAAAGCCGTTTTCCACCGGCAGGAAAAAGGAGGCAACAGGACGGATGTCGCTGCCGGATTCGGCGCCCGCGGCGGGGGGCCGGATGGAAAAACCCAGCGTGTCCGAGACGTAGCTGTCGCTCCCCGCCGCTTTCGGTGTGCCGGCGGCCGGTGTCTGCGCACCGGCGAAAGCTGCGCAGAAGGCCAGCAGGAAAAGGGCGGGCGCCCGCCTGTGCCGGTTCATTTCCGGTTGCGGCCGTACTGGTCGTGGCTGGAAACCCATTCATCGGAGACCACGGCCGCGGCCAGCGACAGCTCGCCGCACAGCACGGTGGCGGCAACGATCTCGGCGAACTTCCGCACCTTGTCAGGGCCGGCGCAGCCCAGCAGCGCCAGACACTCGCGTTGTGTGGGCAGGCCGGTGCCGCCGCCATAGGTGGCGACGATCAGGGAGGGAATGGTGACGGAGAAATAATAGTCGCCGTTGTCCTTCAGCTCGCCATAGGCGAAACCGGCCGAAGATTCCGCCACGTTGGCGACATCCTGCCCGCAGGCGATGAACAGGGCGGTGATGCCGTTGGCGAAGTGGGATCCGTTGTTGATCGAGCCGGACAGCAGGGTGCCCATGTTGGACAGTTGCCGCTGCCGGTGCAGCGCCGCACCGGTGGTGTGCATGACCTCGCGCACCAGTGCTTCCGGCAGAGTGATCTCCGCTACCACCCGTTTGCCGCGGGTGTGCAGGCTGTTCAGGGTGGAGTGCTTCTTGTCGGTATCCATCTGGGCGGCCAGGGTGAAATGCTCCAGCCCCGGAATGTCGCGATCCATCATCCACAGACAGGCATGACGGGTGGCCTTGCTCACCATGTTCTGGCCGGCGGCGTCACCGGTGGTGTAATTGAAGCGCAGCCAGCGCAGCTTGCCGATTGCATGCTGTTCGATGTTGCGCAGTTTGCCGCTGCGGGTGGTTTCCTCGGCCACCGCCTTGATGGCGGCAAAATTGGCATCCACCCACAGGCCGAACTCGCGCGATGCGCGGGCATCGCGGAACACGAACAGCGGTGCCCGTTGCATGGCATCGTCAAGCACCGTGGTGCGGATGCCGCCGGCTTCGCGACACAGGCGCATGCCGCGCGAGTAACTCGCCACCAGCGTGCCCTCGGTAGTGGCCATGGGCACGTAGAACTCACCCTGCGCATGTTCGCCGTCGATCAGGATCGGCCCGGCCAGGCCGACCGGCACCTGCGCAACACCGACGAAATTCTCGATATTGCCCGGCAGCACGGCCGGGTCGAAAGAGTACGCGCCGACGTGCTCCAGCACCGTACCGGTTTCTCCGGTGGCCACGGTGCGGCGTGCCTGTGCCATGTCGCGGGTGTAGTCGTTGTTCTTGTCGCGCGGCAGTTTTTTCATGACGGTCGCCGGAAGGTCGGGGTCAGAGCAGGTAAATGACGGCCAGCAGGCCGGCCGTGGTCATGGTGATGGTGTAGGGCAGGGCCATCCAGAACATCCGGAGATAACCGAGACGGATGAGCGGGGCCAGGGTGGACGTGAGCAGGAACAGGAAGGCGGCCTGACCGTTGGGCGTGGCCACGCTCGGGATGTTGGTTCCGGTGTTCACCGCGACCGCCAGCAGGTCGAATTGCTCACGGTTGATGCTGCCGGCGTCGAAGGCGGCCTTGATCTCGCTGATATAGACCGTGGCGACGAAGACATTGTCGCTGATCGACGACAGGATGCCGTTTGCGGCATACATCAGCGGCAGCCGCAGTCCGTCTTCCTGCCGGAGCACGTACTCGATCATCGGCCGGAACAGGTGCTGCTCGTGTATCACGCCGACAATGGCGAAGAAGGTGACCAGCAGGGCGGTGAAGGGCAGTGCTTCCTCAAAGGCGCGCCCCAGGCGTTTCTCGTCGGTGATGCCGCACAGCGCCGTGGCCAGGATGATGACGGTCAGGCCGATCAGGCCAACCTCGGCCAGGTGGAGGGCCAGGCCGAACAACAGGAACACGGCCGCCGCAGCCTGGATGTACAGGTGCAGGGTTTCCCGGCGGGTACGCTTGCCCGCTGCCGCCGTGAAGTGATGTTCGATAACCGACCGTACGGCAGCCGGCATGTCATTGCCGTAGCCGAACCAGCGCATTTTCTCCACCACGAAACAGGTCAGCAGGCCGACCACCAGGACCGGCGCCGAGACCGGCAGTACTTTCATGAAGAAATCCGAGAAGCTCCAGCCGGCGAGGTTGCCGATCAGGAGGTTCTGCGGTTCGCCCACCAGCGTACAGACACCGCCCAGTGCAGTGCCGACCGCGGCATGCATGAGCAGGCCACGCAGGAAGGCGCGGAACTGTTCGAGATCCGCCCGCTCGAGATCCGGTGTTCCGTCGGCGTCGAGGTCTTCCTGTGCCGACACGGCCTTGTGGTAAACGGCAAACAGCCCGCCGGCGACCGTGATCACCACGGCGATGACGGTGAGCGCATCGAGAAAGGCGGAGAGGAAGGCGGCCGAAAAGCAGAAGAACAGCGAGAGTGCGATGCGCGAGTGCACGCGCATGAGGATGCTGGTGAAGACCTGCAGCAGCAGGTCGCGCAGGAAGTAGATGCCGGCCACCATGAAGATCAGCAGCAGGATCACCGGGAAGTTGACGGTGATTTCATGGTAGACGGTGTCTGCGCCGACCATGCCGATGACCACGGCTTCCAGCGCCAGCAGGCCGCCGGGCTGCAGCGGGTAGCATTTCAGGGCCAGTGCCAGCGTGAAGATGAATTCCGCCAGCAGCAGCCAGCCGGTCACGAACGGCCCGGCCACGACCAGCATGAGCGGGTTGATCAGCAGGAACGCCAGTATCGTGAACTTGTACCAGTCGGGAGACTGGCCCAGGAAAGAGTCGAACAGTACCGATGCCCAGGACGCGGTGCCGTTTGCTGGAGAGTGTTGTGTCTGCCCGACCATGGAGGGATTCCGGAATCACCGCGACGCGACGGCGGTCCGGATTATACGGGGGCGGATGCCGCGGGCGGTTGGCTCAATCGGCGGTGGCGGAGGGCATCGCGGCAGGCGCCGACGGTTCCGGGCGCCGGTACAGGAACACCAGCGGCATGGCGAGCAGGGTCGCCACGGCCAGCAGCCGGAAATCGTTCAGGTAGCCGATCAGTGCCGCCTGCCGGCCGACCTCTGACTGCACCAGCGCAGTCAGTGTCTGCGGATCGACGGGCATGTGCGTGGCCAGTTCGCGCCAGGCGTCCGGATTCAGCCGTTCGCCCAGTTCCGCGCTGTTGATGGTGATGGCACGGCTCAGCTCGGCCACCACGATGGAAACACCGAAGCTGGAGCCAAGGTTGCGCATCAGGCTGTACAGGCTGGCGGCGTCGGTGCGCAGCGCAGGGGACAGCGTGGCGGTGGTGAGCGTGGTCATGGGCGCGAACACCAGCCCGAGGCCGATGCCCTGCACGATGCTGGTCCACAGCAGATCGAACGTGGTGGCGTGCATGGTGAACTGCGCCATGCCGATCAGGGAAATCTCGATGCACAGCAGGCCGGCCAGCATCACGTAGCGGGCGTCGGTGTGTCCGGTCATCAGCCGTCCGGCCAGTATCATGGTGACCGACACGCCGATGCCACGCGGTGCCAGCAGCAGGCCGGTGTCGAATGCCGTGTAGCCGCCCAGCTGCTGCAGGAACGGCGGCATCAGTGCCATGGTGGCCAGGATCATCACGCCGACCGTGAACGCCATGGCCAGGCTGGTCATGAAATTGCGATCACGGAACAGCGCTCGCGGCAGGAAGGGATTGTCGGTGGTGAGCATGTGCACCGTGAACAGGTACAGCGCGAATGCCGCCAGCAGCGTCTCGATCCAGATTTCCGTCGATTCGTACCAGTCGAGTGTCTGGCCGCGGTCCAGCACCAGCTGCGCGCAACTGATGGCGACCGCCAGGAACAGGAACCCGGCCGCGTCGAAGCGGATGCCGTGTGCCGGCTCGCTGCGCGGTACGGAAACGATCAGGCCGGCGATGGCGAGGATGCCGATCGGCAGGTTGATCAGGAAAACCCAGTGCCAGCTGTAGTACTCGGTGAGCCAGCCGCCGATGGTGGGGCCGAGGATGGGTCCGAGCGTGACGCCCGCTCCCCACAGCGCCATGGCCGGGCCCTGCTTCTCGCGGGGATTGATGTCCAGCATCAGGGATTGCGACAGCGGGATGATGGTGGCGCCGGCCGCGCCCTGCAGGGCGCGGTAAAGCACCATTTCCGGCAATGTCTGCGCCATGCCGCACAACACCGATGCGATGGTGAACAGTGCGACACTGGCAACAAACAATTGCTTGCGGCCGAAGCGTGCGGCCAGGAAGCCGGTGAGCGGCATCACCACTGCACTCACCACGATGTAGGAGGTGAGTACCCAGTTGACCTGTTCCCGGGTGGCACTCAGCGAGCCCTGCATGTGCGGCAGCGCGACGTTGGCGATGGTCAGGTCCAGCGTCTGCATCACGGTCGCCAGCATGGCGCTGAGCGTGATCAGCCGGTGCCGCGCGGCAGAGACCGGCAGTGCCGCTTCGCCCGGTGGTGGCACGGCGATGCCGGGTGCGGAGCCGGAGGGCGTGCTCATGGCGGTGCCTGCGTTACTCGAACAGGCGCTGGATGCGGCGCTTGCCGGTGTCGATGCCGACTTCTGCGGACAGGCCGGCGCGCAGTGGCGGCTGGCCTTCCTGCACATCGACACGGATGCGGACCGGCACACGCTGCACGATCTTCACCCAGTTTCCGGAGGCATTCTGAGGTGGCAGCAGTGCGAATTCGGCACCGGTGGCCGGCGCAATGCTTTCCACCGTGCCGGTGTATTCCTCGCCCGGATAGACATCGAAGCTGACGGTCACGCTCTGCCCGGCGTGCACGTGCGTGAGCTCGGTTTCCTTCAGGTTGGCTTCCACCCAGATGTCGCTGTCGTGGACCAGCGACAGCGTTTCGCGACCGGCCACGGCCATGTCGCCCTGCGCAATGGTCTTGTTGGTCACCACGCCGTCCATCGGCGCCAGTACGCGGGTGCGCTCCAGATCCAGCTTTGCTTTCTCGAGTTTCGCCAGTGCGCCCTGGTAGTACGGATGTTTTTCCTTGGGCAGGTTCACGTTCTGCCCGAGGCCGACGCCGGCGCGCCGGTGCTCCTGCTCGAGCGCAGCCGCTTCGGCACGGGCGGCGTCGCGCTTGTGGCGTACGTCGTCCAACTGGGCTTCCGACACGGCCTGCTTCTGCCGCAGGTTTTCCAGCCGCTCGACTTCCTTCGCGTAGTACTCGGCGTCGGTCGATGCCTTGCGCTTCTCTTCCGCCGTGGCGCGGAATTCCGGGCGCAGTGCCTCCACGCGCGCCCACTGGATATACAGCTCGGCCTGTGCGGCATCGACGGCGATCCGGTAATCGGTCGGGTCGATCGCAAACAGCAGGTCACCTTTTTTCACGCGATCATTGGCTTTTACCGGCAGTTCGACGATCTCGCCGGCCACCTGCGGCACGATGTCCACGGTGAGCGCCTTGGCGTAGGCATTGTCGGTATCGACGGTGCGTCCACCCAGACTCCAGGCAATCAGGCCCAGTGCAATCAGGGCAGACGGGATCACCAGCATCAGCAGGCGGCGCTGACGGACCACTTCGGCGTTCATCGGGATTTTCCGGGGATGACGTGGTCGCCGCTGTCGCTGGCGGCGAGATTGCCACGGATGCGCCGGAGCGCGTCGAGAAGGAACTCCTGCTCCTTCCTGTTGAAGCCGGCCAGCGCCACCGCGCGCACTTCTGCTGCAATGGCCTGCATGGTGTCCATGCGCGACTGCGCCCGTGCGGTGAGCTTGAGGCGCCAGGCGCGTCGATCGTCCGGGTCCGGATGTCGCTCGATCAGGCCTTCGTCTTCCATGCGGTCGACCAGGCGCGCGACCGCGATGGGTGTGACTTCCAGCAGCCCGGCCAGCTGTGCCTGGCGCAACCCGGGCTGTGCCGCCAGCCAGACCAGCACGCGCCATTGTGCGCGTGTCACGCCGTGGGGGCGTGCGCGGCGTTCGAAGTCGTTGCGCAGCAGGCGGGCAGCGTCGTACAGGTTGAAGCCGAAGCTGCGGTTGGGGTCGTAGTCGGTCATGGCCGGGCCAGGTTCAGATAAGCACGCATATCATAAGCATGCTTACTATCATGGCCAGAGCGGACCATCCGGGATTGCCGCAGCCCGGACGGCGGGGGACGGCGGGATTACGGGGTCAGCGGGTGCGGATCTGGACGCCCTGGCTGCCGGCCACCAGCAGCACGTCGGCCGGCCGGCGGGCGAACAGGCCGTTGGTGACGACCCCGACGATGGCATTGAGCCGGTCCTCGACTTTCGTCGGCACCGACAGGTCCAGGCCGGCGACATCGAGGATGTGGTTGCCGTTGTCGGTGACGAAGCCGGTGCGGTACACCGGCCGCCCGCCCAGTTTCACCAGCTCGCGTGCCACGTAGCTGCGGGCCAGCGGCAGCACTTCCACCGGCAGCGGGAAGGCGCCGAGCGTGCCGACCACCTTGGACTCGTCGGCGATGCAGATGAACTTGCCGGCCACGGCGGCGATGACCTTCTCGCGGGTGAGGGCGCCGCCGCCGCCCTTGATCATTTCCAGCCGGTGGTTCACCTCGTCGGCGCCGTCGACGTAGACCGGGATGTCGTCGGTCTCGTTGAGGTCCAGCACCGGGATGCCGATGGCCTGCAGTTTCTTCGTGGAGGCTTCCGAACTGGACACCGCACCGCGGATGCGGGGCCGGTACGACGCCAGCGCATCGATGAAGAAGTTCACGGTCGAGCCGGTGCCCACGCCCAGGATGGCGTCCGGATCGATGTACTTCAGCGCGGCTTCGGCGGCGGCTTTCTTGCGGAGGTCCTGGGGATTCATGCGGGCTCGGGTCCGGCGGGCTGGCGGCGGGGCGGGATTATACGGCGCGCCTCGGCTACCATGGCCGCTTCCCGGAAAAATCCGCTGCCGGCCGCCCATGTCCCTCGAAGATTACGCCCGTCGCATCCTGACTGCCCGTGTGTACGACGTCGCCATCGAATCGCCGCTGGCGCTGGCGCCGCAATTGTCGCGCCGCCTGGACAACCGGGTGCTTTTCAAGCGCGAGGATCTGCAGGCGGTGTTTTCCTTCAAGTTGCGCGGTGCCTACAACAAGATTGCGCATCTTCCGGACGCACAGCGCGAGGCGGGCGTGATCACGGCCAGCGCCGGCAACCATGCGCAGGGTGTGGCGCTGGCGGCGCAGTCGCTGGGCATCAGGGCCGTCATCGTGATGCCGCAGACCACACCGGAGATCAAGGTGGCCAGCGTGCGCCAGCGTGGCGCGAAGGTCGTGCTGCATGGCGATACCTTCGACGAGGCGCATGCGCATGCGCGGCAGCTGGAGAAGGAGAAAGGTTATACCTTCGTGCATCCCTACGACGATCCGGACGTGATCGCCGGCCAGGGCACCATCGCGATGGAAATCCTGCGCCAGCATCCGGACCCGATACACGCCGTGTTCATCCCGGTCGGTGGTGGCGGCATCGTGGCCGGCATGGCGGCCTGGATCAAATACCTGCGCCCGGATATCCGGGTGATCGGCGTGGAGCCGGAGGATGCCGCCTGCCTGAAGGCGGCGCTGGCCGCGAAGAAACGCGTGATCCTGCCGGAGGTCGGCCTGTTCGCCGACGGTGTGGCGGTGGCGCAGGTTGGCGAGGAAACCTTCCGCATTGCGCGCAAGTACGTTGACGAGGTGGTCACGGCATCCACCGACGAAATCTGTGCCGCGATCAAGGATTTCTTCGATGACACCCGCGCCATTGCCGAGCCGGCCGGCGCGCTGGCCATTGCCGGCCTGAAGAACTGGGCGGAACGGGAAGGCGTGACCGGGAAAACGCTGATTGCCGTTGCCAGCGGCGCCAACATGAATTTCGACCGGCTGCGGCACATCTCCGAGCGCACCGAGCTGGGCGAGAAACGCGAAGCGATTCTGGCGGTGACGATCCCGGAGCGGCCCGGCGCCTTCAAGGCGTTCTGCCAGGCGCTGGGCAAGCGCAACATCACCGAATTCAACTACCGCTACAGCGGCAGTGCCCGCGCCGATGTGTTTGTCGGTCTGGGACTCGCGCATCCCGGTGACCGGGAAGACATCGTCGCGCTGCTGAAGAAGCGCGAGTATCCCGTGGTCGACATGACCGACAACGAGATGGCGAAGCTGCACGTGCGCTACATGGTGGGCGGGCATCCGCCGGCCACCGGCAAGCAGGAGCTGGTGTACCGCTTCGAATTCCCGGAGCGGCCGGGCGCGCTGATGAAGTTCCTGGATCGCCTCGGCCAGCACTGGAACATCTCGTTGTTCCACTATCGCAACCACGGTGCGGACTACGGCCGTGTGCTGGCCGGCTTCCAGGTCGATGCCGGCGAGCGCCGGGCTGTGGAAAAGTCCCTGCGCGAGCTGGGCTACCCCTACGTCGACGAGACCGCCAATCCGGCCTTCGCCCAGTTCCTGCGCTGACCGCCGGGCCGGCCTGGAGCCCTTGCGGGACGGGGTTTCCGGGCCGGGAGGGGGCGGCCCGGGGGCGCCTTGCCCCGTTTCCGGGCATGGCCCGCAGCCTGAGTGTGAAAGAATTCACAGTTGTTCAGGGCAATCTTCAAGAAATGCAAATAACCCAATGACCTGACTGCATTTTTGCTTGATTGTTGCGCCGCTTCGCGGAATGATGCCTGCCCGTTGGTCAAAACTTGGCCAACCCGTACTCCCTACCGGTCCAGAACAATGAAGAAGAAATCCCCGGACATCCTCTGGGTGTTCGCCGCCATTTTTGTCGCAGGCGTCCTGTTCAGTGCAGTCAGTGAAGGTGGCAACCGCGACCAGGCCGCCAAGGCCGCCGCGGGCATCGTCCACGAAGGCTGATCAATCCGTGAACACCCGAGCCAGGGGCACGTCCCAGGGCGCCGGTTCCAGCTGCCCTGCATCCACCCGCTGCAGCCGGTGGGCGAGCCCGCACAGGGCCGGTCTGCGTGGCCAGCGTTGCGACAGTTCACGCGCGAACGTGCGGTCGTAGAAACCGCCCCCCATCCCCAGCCGGTTGCCGGCGTTGTCGAACGCCACCAGCGGCATCAGTACCAGATCCAGTTGCCAGGGTTTTGCCCGCTCGCGCCATCGCAGTGGTTCGGGAATGCCGAACCGGTTGCGGCGCATGCGCGCACCGGCACGCAGGCGCACGAAAAGCAGACGATTGTGTGAGTGCGGGTCCAGTACCGGCAGGTAGACGGCCTTGCCGGTGCGCAGGGCCTCGGCCGCAATCGGCAGGGGATCGAGTTCGCCGTCAGCGGCAACGTACAACGCGATGCGGCGCGCGTTGCGGAACAGGATGTGGCGACAGGTGTGGTGGGCGGCGCGACGTGCAGCGGCATGCTGCCGTGCCGGGCCCAGTGCGCGACGTTGCGCGCGTATCCGCCTGCGCAACTCCTTCGGGTCGGGCACTGCGGGGCGCATGGGTAGCATGGGCGGGAAAAGGTTCTCCGGCGTGCCGCTGCGGGTATGGCCCTTGAACCCAGGGTTCAAGGTTGGTGGCGCGAGGATGCCTCAGGCTTTCCGTCGGGCGGACATGCACACTAGCACCGCAACACGCCTCCGTCGCGATATACGCATCGGCTCAGGGGACGTAACCCGGCTGGCGCACACGCCAGAGAACCGGCCCCAGTATAGCGGATGCGCCTGCCCGCCAGGCTGGCATAACACGACGGAAAATGCGGATGACGCGGCCTTTTGCCGTGTCTTCAGGGGTTGCCGCGGTTGCGATCATTCAGCTGTTCGATGGCGAGCAGCTCTTCGTCGGCGTTTTCCAGCAGGCGGTCGATGCGCGAGGACAGGTCGGCGTCACGCCGCGCGCTGCCGCGATTCTGCAGCAGTTCATAACCCAGGTTGAGCGCAGCCATGACGGCGATGCGTTCCATGCCGATCATGCCGCCCTGTTTCAGTTCCTTCATGCGTTCGTCGAGCAGGCGTGCAGCCTGCATCAGCCCGTCGCGCTCGTCCGGCGGACAGCTGAGTTTGTATTCCTTGCCGAAAATCTGGACCGTGACGGTGTCCATCGCATCGATGGTCATGTCATTCCTGCTCCAGTTCCTTCAGGCGCGAAATGATCGCTTCGACCTTGGCGCGGGCGAGGTCGTTCTTCTTGAGCAGGTCGGCCCGCTCTTCGCGCAACGAGGCTTCCCGGGTCAGCGATGCCTGGTAGCGTTCCCGGACCCGCCGCGAAGCCCGGACGAGCGCTTCGACCTTCTCTTCCAGTTGGCGCAGTTTTTCGTCGCTCATGCGTCGCTCGAAGGGGCGGGCGGTGGATTGATTGCGGCAGGGTTATGCCGGCGGCAGCCGGGATGTCGATCCGGGCTACTATAGGCAGCCGGCCCGCCGAGGGTCAATGAAACGGCGCCCGCGCCACCCGTCAGGAAACCGCAATGTCCGACCTGCTGCCGCCCTACGACGACATCGATCTGGCCCTGGAAGACATCGGTGCTGCCGGTGGCGCAGCGGCCATGCATGGCCTGCTGTCCGGGCTGGCCTGTGCCGGGGCCGGGTTGCCGGAAGCGCGTCTGCGCGCCCTGCTGGCCGACGAGCTGGAAGTGGATCTGGACGACGTCACGTTTCGCGAGCTGCGCAATGTCGACGGCATCCTGCGCCGGCAGCTGGCGGATGACGATCTCGGGTTCGAGCTGCTGCTGCCCGAAGACGACCGGCCGCTTGCCGAGCGCGTGGCGGCCATGGCGGAATGGTGCGACGGATTCCTGGCCGGTTTCGGCACCGGCTCCGGCGGCCGCAAGGACCAGGATTTTCCGGAAGACGTCCGCATGCTGCTGGAGACCATCGGCGAGTTCACCCGCGCCGAGGTCGGCGAATCCGACGGCGAGGACGAAGCCGAACGCAATTACATGGAGCTGGTCGAATACCTGCGCATCGCCGCACTGACCATCCATCTGGAAATCGCCCGGCCCCGCACCGGCGGCCCCGGGCCGGAAGTACCCGTCCACTGACCGGGCTGCACGATGGCGAGGCCGCAGCCGGGAATGTCGAGGAGAGTGCACGCGTGACCATTACTGCCCAGGAATATGCCCGTCGCCGCCGTGAACTCATGCGGCAGATGGCACCCAACAGCATTGCCATCCTGCCGGCGGCACCGGAGCGCAAGCGCAACCGCGATATCGAGTACCCGTATCGCCAGGACAGCGATTTCCATTACCTGTCGGGTTTCCCGGAGCCGGAAGCGGTCATCGTGCTGGTGCCGGGCCGGGCGCACGGTGAATTCGTCATGTTCGTGCGCGAGCGTGACCGCGATGCGGAAATCTGGAACGGCTATCGCGCCGGGCCGGAGGGCGCCTGCAAGCAATACGGCGCCGACGATGCCTTCCCGATCGGCGACATCGACGAAATCCTCCCGGGCCTGATCGAAGGCCGCGATCGCCTGTACTACGACATGGGCCGCGACCCGGAGTTCGACCGCACCGTGATGGGCTGGGTCAACACCATCAAGGCCAAGGTGCGCACCGGCGCCCATCCGCCCGGCGAGTTTGTCGCGCTCAACCATCTGTTGCACGACATGCGCCTGTTCAAGAGCGCCGCCGAACTGAAGATCATGAAGCGTTCGGCGGAGATTGCCGCCGGCGCGCACCGGCGTGCGATGGAGAAATGCGTTCCCGGCATGTACGAATATCAGCTGGAGGCTGAATTCCAGCACGAGTTCATCCGGCATGGTGCCCGTTATCCGGCCTATTCGCCGATCATCGGCGGTGGCCGGAATGCCTGCATCCTGCACTACCGCGAGAACGATTCGCTGCTGAAAAACGGCGATCTGCTGCTGATCGATGCCGGTTGCGAATACCTGCACTATGCATCCGATATCACCCGGACTTTTCCGGTGAACGGGAAGTTCTCGAAGGAGCAGCAGGCACTGTACGAACTGGTGCTGGCGTCGCAGCTGGCGGCCATCGGCGAGGTCAAGCCCGGCAATCACTGGAACGCGCCGCACGAAATCGTGGTGAAGGTGCTGACGCAGGGGCTGGTTGACCTCGGGCTGCTCAAGGGCGCGGTGAATGACCTCATTGCGTCGGAGGGTTACCGGCGTTTCTTCATGCACCGTACCGGCCACTGGATCGGTATGGATGTGCACGATGTCGGCGACTACAAGGTCGATGGCCAGTGGCGCGTGCAGGAGCCGGACATGGTGATGACGGTCGAGCCGGGGCTGTACGTGAGCCCGGACGATGAGACGGTCGATGCGAGATGGCGTGGTATCGGCATCCGCATCGAGGATGATGTGGCTGTCACCAAAACCGGTCGCGATGTGCTCACCGAGGAAGCGCCCAAGACGGTTGCTGATGTCGAAAGGGCCATGGCCGACGGCGCGAAGGTGCGCGTGGCCGTTGGCAGCCGCAAGAAAGCCGGCTGATGCCATGAGCCGAATTGTCGTGGTGGGTGGTGGCATGGCCGGTGCATCGCTGGCCCTGCTGCTGGCGCAGCGAACTGCCCACGATGTCGTCCTGGTCGAGCAGGTTGCGTTGTCGGCCGACTCTTTCCCCGATGCGCCCAGCTACGATGCGCGCACCACCGCGCTGGCGCTGGGCAGTGCGGAAATCCTGTCGGCGATGGGCGTCTGGAAAACGCTGGCGCCGTACGCGGCACCGATCCGTCATATCTCGATCTCTCACCGTGGCCGGTTCGGCGCTGCCCGCCTGCATGCGGAAGAAGAAGGCGTTGCGGCACTCGGCTACGTGGCCGAAAACCGTCATATCGGTTTTGCCCTGCTGCAGTCGCTGCGCGCAACCCGGGTCGAAATACGGGCGCCGGTAAAGGTGCTGTCTGCGACGCGGCAAGCCGCGGGCTTTGCGGTTGAATTGTCCGGCGGCAGCGTGCTGTCCGCCGATCTGCTGGTGGTGGCCGATGGTGCCAGCTCTGCGTTGCGCGAAGCTCTCGGTGTGGCCGTGACCAGCCACCATTACGAAGCCACGGCTGTGGTCTGCAACGTGTCAGCCCGCGAGCCGCACGGTGATGTTGCCTGGGAGCGCTTCACGGACGACGGCGCGCTCGCGCTGCTGCCGCTGATCGCCGGCGACGGCACACCGGACAGCCGCCGGCTGGGGCTGGTGTGGTCCGCGCCGGATGCGCGGGCCCGTGCCCTGCTGGAGATGCCGGATCATGCATTCATGGCCGCGCTGGAAGAAAACACCGGTGGCCGGCTGGGTGGATTCCGGAGAGTCGGTGTGCGCAACGCCTGGCCGCTGATCAGAACCGTGGCTACCGAGCAGGCCGTGCCGGGCGCAGTGCTGGTCGGCAATGCGGCGCATCTGCTGCATCCGGTGGCCGGCCAGGGCTTCAATCTCACGCTGCGTGACCTGACGGCGCTGGCGGACACGCTGGCGGCTGCAGAAGTTGCCGGCGAGGCACCGGGCTCGCTGCCGATGCTGCAGGCCTGGGCCGCTGCACGCGCACGCGATCAGCAGTTCACGGCGGGTCTGTCGCATCGCCTGCCGCAACTGTTCGGGCTGGACAACGCATGGCTGGGCATGGGTCGCGATGCAGGCCTGTTCATCTTCGATGTGCTGGCGCCGCTGAAGCGCGAGTTCGCGCGTCAGACCATGGGCATCGGTGTTTTTACCGGGGGTGTGAGCCGTGCCGGCTGAGCGCAGTGCCGTGCAGGAGTGCGATGTCGCCATCGTCGGTGGCGGCATGGTGGGCGCTGCGCTGGCGGCCGGCCTTGCCGGCACCGGCCTTTCAATCGTGGTGCTGGATGCCGAAGCGCCGGTGGAGCCGTCGCGTACGGCGCCGTCTTCCGTGCATGAGGTCGAACCGCGGGTGAGTGCCCTGACGTACGCCACGCAGACCCTGCTGGAGCGGCTTGGCGCCTGGCAGCACATGCTGCCCGCGCGGGTGTGCGCCTATGGCGCCATGGATGTCTGGGATGCCGATGGTACCGGCGCCGTGCATTTCGATGCGGCCGATACCGGCACCGCGGCGCTGGGGTGGATCACGGAAAACCGCTTGCTGACAGCCGCACTGCACAAGGCCTGCGCCGTGCACCGCAACATCGACTGGCGCGCACCGGTGCGCGTCCGGGGATTCTCGCGACAGTCCGGGCGATGGCTGGTCCAGGCCGAGGGCGTCACGCTGTCGGCGCGGTTGCTGGTGGGTGCTGACGGCGCGCAGTCGCAAGTGCGCGAGCAGACCGGCTTCCGCACCCGGCAGCAGGATTACCGCCATCGTGCACTGGTGGCGACGGTGGAAACGGAACTGCCGCACGAGCATTGCGCGCGGCAGCGTTTCATGGAGACCGGGCCGCTGGCGTTCCTGCCGCTGGCGGACGGGAACCGGCGCCACCGTTTGTGCTCGATCGTGTGGTCGACCTCCCCGGAAGAAGCAGATCGTTTGCTGGCACTGGACGACGCGGCATTTGCTGTCGAGCTCGGTCATGCGCTGGAAGATCGTCTCGGGCAGGTCATGGCGGTCTCGCGTCGTTTTGCCTTTCCCTTGATCGAACGCCATGCCGATCATTACGTGCAGGACAACGTCGTGCTGGTGGGTGATGCGGCGCACACCGTGCACCCGCTGGCCGGGCAGGGTGTGAATCTCGGATTTCTGGATGCGGCGACGCTGGCCGAGGAAATTGCCGGCAACATGGCGCGGGGGCTGCCGTTCGACGAGCCACTGGCGCTGCGCCGGTATGAGCGCCGGCGAAAGCTGCACAACACCGTGATGCAGAAATCGTTCGCCGGATTCAAGCGGCTGTTCGAGGCGCGGGCACTGCCGGTCCGCTGGCTGCGCAATACCGGCATGGGCCTGCTCGACAATGCTGCACCGCTCAAGGTGCTGGTGGCACGTCAGGCCATGGGGCTGGACGGCGATCTGCCGGCGTTGTGCCGCCCGGCACCGCGCGGCGCCGGACTCTGATGCCGGCTATTCGAACGCGCCGATCACATCGTTGAGGAAGCGCAGTCCGGTGGCCGTGCAGGCCAGCCGGTCTGCTTCATCCGTCAGCAGGCCGCGGGCACGCAGCGACTGCAGGGTCGGTGCGATCACGGCGGGTTCGCAACCGGTGCGCTCTGCAAAGGAGGCCGCGGTGACGCCATCCACCAGTCGCAGGGCGTTCAGCATGAACTCCAGCGGGCGGGCCGGCGGAGGGACTTCCTCGTGGCCGGTCGTGAAGCGGCCATTCACGGCAGCGGCCAGATAGTCGCGCGGCAGGCGTGTCTTGCGTGTGCGCAGGATGACATCATCGGCCGGCCGCGTGATCTTGCCGTGCGCGCCGGCGCCGATGCCCAGATAGTCGCCGAATTCCCAGTAATTGCGGTTGTGCCGCGCGGCGCGTCCGGGCTGCGCGAAGGCGCTGATCTCGTAGCGCCGGTAACCGGCGGCGGCCAGTCGCCCGAAGCCGGCATCCTCGATGTCGGCAAGCACGTCATCGACGGGCAGTGCCGGCGGCCGTGCGTGGAACACGGTGTTCGGTTCGATGGTGAGCTGGTACCAGGACAAGTGGGTTGGCCCGAGTGCGATGGCCTGTTCGAGATCGGCAAGCGCATCGTCGACGCCCTGACCGGGCAGGCCGTGCATCAGGTCCAGGTTGAAATTGTCGAAGCCGGCACCGCGAGCTGCGTCGGCAGCACGGACGGCTTCGTCGCGGCCGTGTATCCGGCCCAGCGCCTGCAGGTGCGCCGGATTGAACGACTGCACGCCGATCGACAGGCGATTGATGCCGGCGGCGCGATAGCCGCGGAATTTCTGCTGCTCGACGGTGCCGGGATTGGCTTCCAGCGTGATTTCGGCATCCGGTGCAAGGCGCAGCCGTTGCTGCAATCCGGAGAGCAGGGTGTCGTAGGCGGCGGGAGAGAACAGGCTGGGCGTGCCGCCACCCATGAAGACGCTCGTGATTTCCCGGCCCTGGACATACGGCAGATCGGCATCGAGATCGGCCAGCAATGCCGCGATGTACTCGCGCTCGGGCAGTTCGCTGCCGCTTTCGTGGGAATTGAAATCGCAGTAGGGGCACTTGCGCACGCACCAGGGGATGTGCACGTACAGCGCCAGCGGCGGCAGGATCATGGCGTGCGCAGCAGCGCCGCCAGCGTGCGCATGGCCTGGCCGCGATGACTCAGGGCATTCTTGCGTTCCGGCGGCAGTTCCGCCGAGCTGCAGTTGTCGGACGGCACAAAGAACAACGGGTCGTAGCCGAAACCGCCGGCGCCTCGCGGAGCATCGAGAATGGTTCCTTCCCAGCTGCCCTGGGCGATCACCGGCACCGGATCCCCGGCATGGCGCATGAACGCCAGCACGCACAGGAATCGTGCGCGTGCGTTGCGCTCACCGCGCGCGGCCAGTTCGGCCAGCAGCTTCGCGTTGTTGGCGGCATCGCCGGCACCGGCGCCGGCATAGCGGGCTGAATAAATACCGGGGGCACCGCCGAGCACGTCCACGGACAATCCGGAGTCGTCGGCGATCGCCGGCAGGCCGGTATGCCTTGCTGCGTTGCGCGCCTTGATGAGGGCATTCTCGATGAAGCTCAGGCCGGTCTCGTCGGCTTCCGGGACGCCGAAATCGCTCTGTGCCGTCACTTCGAAACCGAGCGGAGCCAGCATCTGCTGCATTTCACGCAGCTTGCCCTGGTTGCCGGTGGCGAGGACGATTTTCATCCGCGCCGGGTGAGGCGGTAGATGGCGATTTCGCCCAGCAGGTTCGGGAACGCCTGCATCAGCAATCCTTCCCGGTGCCGCGCATCGACCACCAGCCGGTCGAGTACATGCCAGCCGTTGTCGCGGCACAGCACGTCGAAGTCACGGAAGGTGCACAGATGGATATTCGGTGTGTCGTACCACTGGTGCGGCAGCGACTCCGATATCGGCATGCGACCCTTGAACGTCAGGTAGAAGCGTGGCCGCCAGTGCCCGAAGTTGGGAAACGTCACGATGGCCTCGCGGCCGACCCGCAGCATCTCGCCAATGACCAGGTGTGGATTGTGCAGCGCCTGGAGGGCCTGGGTCATGACCACGGTATCGAAGCTGCCGTCGTCGAAGTTGCGCAGCCCTTCGTCAATATCCTGCTCGATCACGTTCACGCCGCGTTCGATGCAGGCCCGGATCTCGTCGTGGTCGATCTCTATGCCGTAGCTGCTCACCTGCCGTTGCCGGGCCAGGTATTCCAGCAACGATCCGTCGCCACAGCCCAGATCAAGCACTCGGGATCCGGGTTTGACCCAGTTGCCGATGATTTCCAGTTCGGCGCGCATGTCAGGTGCCTCCGCCGGATATTTCGCGATGCACGCGCAGCATGTAGGCGCGGAACAACTCGGTGTAGCGCGGGATATCGATCAGGAACGAGTCGTGACCCTGCGGGGCGTCGATGTCGGCGTAGGAGACCTGTTTGCCGTTCTTGAGCAGGGCGTTGACGATTTCCCGCGAACGTTCCGGCGAGAAGCGCCAGTCGGTAGTGAACGAGCAGACGAAGAATCCGGCCCGTGCGCCGGCCAGCGCCTTGACCAGGTCGTTGCCGAAATCGCGGGCCGGGTCGAAGTAATCCAGCGCCTTGGTCATCAGCAGGTAGGTGTTGGCGTCGAAGAACTTCGAGAACTGCTCGCCCTGGTGCCGCAGGTAGCTTTCCACCTGGAATTCAACGTCGAAGCCGTACTGGAACTTCCCGCTCTGCAGGTCGCGGCCGAATTTCTGTTTCATCGCCTCGTCGCTGAGGTAGGTGATATGGCCGACCATGCGCGCAAGGATGAGGCCCTGCTTCGGGAAGGTGTCGTGCTGGTAATAGTGACCGTTGTGGAAGTTCGGATCGTTCAGGATGGCCTGCCGTGCCACCTCGTTGAAACCGATGTTCTGTGCCGACAGCTTCGGCGCGGACGCGATCACCAGCGCATGCCGGATACGGTCCGGATAGTCGATGCTCCACTGCAGCGCCTGCATGCCGCCGAGACTGCCGCCGACCACGGCGGCCCACTGCCGTATGCCGAGCCGGTCGGCCAGCGCGGCCTGCGATTTCACCCAGTCCTTGACCGTGACCAGCGGGAAATCGGAGCCCCAGGGGCGCCCGGTACCGGGGTTGACGGTGGTCGGCCCGGTCGAGCCGTAGCAGCTGCCGAGATTGTTCGGGCACACCACGAAGAAACGGTCGGTATCGATGGCCTTGCCCGGGCCGATGCAGCTGTCCCACCAGCCGGGCTTGCGATCTGCCATCGAGTGATAGCCCGCCGCGTGGTGGCTGCCGGACAGCGCGTGGCAGATCAGCACGGCATTGGACGCATCCGCGTTCAGTGTGCCGTAGGTTTCGTAGACCAGATCGTAGCTGGCCAGCGTGCGGTTGCACTCCAGCGCGAGCGGTTGGTCGAAATGTGCGGTTTGCGGTACGACGATGCCGACCGAATCGGGGGAAATGAACTCAGGCAAGGGTGACGATCCGGTTTGAAGTCAGTTGCGGCGCGGGCCGCTTCAGGATTTCCAGGCTCTGGTCGAGCATGCCGTACTGGTGTTCGAGTTCTTCCAGCATGCGGTGGGCTTCCGCGAGCCGTTGCTGGCCGGTCTGGCCGGCCTGTGACAGCGTCGCCAGTTGCTGCATCTGCTCGCCAAGCAGATTGCGGCGTGCCACCGCCTTCTGGATCACCGGGTTGAGCGCGTCCTTGCACCAGTGCTGTCCGTTGCGTCCGGCGGCTACGTAGATATCGCGCGCCTTCTCGGCCAGTGCATTGAAGAAGCGCACGCCTTCCTTGCCCTGGCCGCTGGCCAGCCTGGTCAGGCGCAGCTGGTAACGACCTGACTGCGAGTGCAGCTGTTCCAGTGCTTCCAGCTGCTCCTTTGCGGTGAATTCCGGCACTTTCATGTCGCCAATCAGGCCTTCGGCGCGGCAGTCCGTATAGAACTTCTGGATCTCGCGCGTCATGTTCTTTGCTTCACTGTCCAGCTTCTGGAGATCCTGCTCCAGGGCCGCGAAGAAACTGTCGATGGCTTCGTTGACGCCATTGGCGGTCCAGCTGCGGTCCATGGTGTTCTTGGCATTGCCATAGTGTTCGCGCAGGCGCTCGGGGGCAACGCAGGACAGCAGCACCGGCAGCCGGTTCTCGATCAGGGCGCGGCCACTCTTGAGCACGATCTGGGCGCGCTGGAAGAACTGCTGCTCCTGCTTCGTACGGCGGGTCAGTGCCACCAGCTCGCTCTGCGAGTCGGCGATGTTGTCGGCAATGGCCTTCTTCTGCTCACGCATGGACTCAACCCGGCTGCCGACCGCGTCACGTGCATCCTGGATCAATCCGAACAGAGAGCGCACCAGCGTCGCCTGCAGCAGGCGTTCCTTCTCGGCAATGATGCCGCTGGCGATCAGGTCTTCCAGCTGATCCAGGCAGCTGTGGGAAAGCAGGGCCATGTCGCGGTCCATCTTTGCCTTCAGCCCCATCTTGGCGGACAGCGCGATCACGTTTTCCGGTTCCACACCCAGCTGCTTGGCGGACAGGCGCCGGATCTTCTCGATTGATTGCAGTACGTGTTCCTCACCCTGGATGTCGCCCCACACCAGATCGATCTTGTTGATCACGACGAACAGGCCGCGGTGCAGGCGGCCGCCCAGGTGGGAAATGTGTTCCTTCCAGATTTCCAGGTCAGTGGCAGTCACGCCGGTGTCGGCGCTGAGCAGGAAGATGATGGCCTGCGCCTCCGGCAGCAGTGACAGCGTCAGCTCCGGCTCGTAGCCCAGTGCGTTCAGGCCGGGCGTGTCGACGATGTTCAGGCCTTCCTGCAGCAGGGGATGGCGGAAGCTGATCAGCGCATGCCGCCAGGCAGGAATGCTGAAGCGGCCGTCGGCAGCAGGCTCCAGGGCCTCGACATCGAAGCCGTATTTGGCGGCCACGTCGGCGCTGACGATCTTGGTGGCGGCCACTTCCGCAAACGCCTTGGTCATGGCGTCCGGATCGTTGGCGTCCAGGTCGATGTGTTTCCATTTGTCCGGCAGGCGCTTGAAGCTGTCGATGCTCACGTTGCTGGCGCGCGTCTCCACCGGCAGCAGGCGGATGTAGGACTTGTCCAGCCGGCGGTCGTAGAACAGTTCGGTCGGGCACATGGTGGTGCGGCCGATGGTGGACGGCAGCACGCGACGACCGTACTGCGAGAAGAAAAGTGCGTTGATGAGTTCGGTCTTTCCGCGCGAGAACTCGCCGGCAAAGGCGACGGTGATCTGGTCGGAGATCAGTTGCTGCAGGGCGTCTTCGATCTGCTCCTTCAGATCGTCGGTCATCAGGTGATGCTCGTTCAGCCAGGTACGGAAGCGCACCGCCTCGCGGATGATGTCTTTCTTCCACTGGTTGAACGCCAGCACCTGGCGGGTGAACTGCGCTTCCGACACGTCCTTTCTCCCTGCTGCCGCGTCAATGCGGCGGAATTCCGAACTCGTCCGGCAGTTGCCGTGGTGAACGTATGCGTACCGTCTTGTGGCGGCCGGTTTCGCCGGACTCCACGCTGACCGCACTTTTGGCCACCCCGCACATCCTGGCGAGGAAGCGACAGAGGGCTTCGTTGGCGGCACCGTCTACCGGCGGTGCCGCCACCCGGATTTTAAGCGCATCGCCGTGGAAACCGGCAATTTCATCGCGGGAGGCCCGGGGCTGGGCGTAGACCGCGACCAGCAGGTCCGTCCCGTCCCGTCGTATTGCCGTCACCGGAGGGCTTCCCGGCCGGTCATCCCGCTAGAAAAGGACGGCGTGGGACAGGGCCGGTATCAGGTAGTTCCGGACCACGTAGATCAGGAACAGCACCAGCATGGGCGAGAAATCGATGCCGCCCAGCGGCGGGAGCAGGCGCCGGGCCGGGCCCAGCAGCGGCTCGGTCAGGCTCCACAGCAGCTGTGCCGCCGGGTTGCGACCGTCCGGTGCAAGGAAGCTGAGAATGACCACAAGGAAGATGGCGATGATGAAAAACAGCGCCAGCTGGTCCAGCAGCGTGATGCCGGCCAGGGCCAGCAGGACGCCCGGGCTCAGGTTGGTGCCCAGCAGCAGGATCATCTCCAGCATCGTCACGGCGAGGATGGCGATGAAGGTGGTGATGTCCAGACCGTTCCAGGCACCGAGCATCTTGCGCAGCGGATCCAGGAAGGCGGTGGTGCGCACGATGGCCTGCGACAGCGGATTGTAGAAATCGGCGCGGGTCAGCTGCAGCAGCAGGCGCAGCAGCAACAGGAACAGCACGATGTCGAACACGAGTTTCAGGAAATCGGTGCCTATGCTGGCCATGGTGTCCATCGGTGGAAACTCCGGATCAGCCGGCCAGTTCGCGCGAACGGTCGCGCGCTGCCAGCAGTGCTTTCAGGAAAATGTCGCGCAGCTGTGCGGTTTCGAACACGGTGAGGGCCGCCTGCGTGGTGCCGCCGGGGCTGGTGACCTTGCGGCGCAGTTCGGCCGGGTCCTCGTCGCTGGTGACCGCCATCCGTGCCGAGCCCAGTGCAGTCTGCAGCGTCAGCTGGCGCGCGAGCTTCTCGTCCAGGCCCAGCGCGCGGCCGGCTGAAATCATGGCTTCCATCACCAGGAAGAAATAGGCAGGCCCGGATCCGGACAGCGCCGTGACGGCATCCAGCTGTTCCTCGCTGTCCAGCCACAGGGCAATGCCGACCGCGCCCAGCATGGCCTGGGCCAGTGCCTTCTGTTCCGCGCGGGTTTGCGGGCTGGCGTACATGCCGGTGGCGCCGGCCTGCACCAGTGCCGGCGTGTTGGGCATGCAGCGCACCACGGCCGTGCCGGCGCCCAGCCACTGCTGCAGCTTCGTGATGGTGATGCCGGCGGCAATCGAGACCACCAGCGGTTGCCGTGCCTGCACGACCGGCGCCAGCGCGGCCGCCACCTCTGCCATCTGCTGCGGCTTGACCGCCAGCAGGATCACGTCGGCATCGCGTGCCGCATCGAGGTTCGAGCCGGTGACGGCCACCTTGTACTGGGTGGCCAGCAGGTGCAGGCGTTCCGGGCTGACGTCGGCCAGCGTGATCTGTTCCGGCCGGAAACCGCGCGCCAGCATGCCGCCGGCCAGACTGGCGGCCATGTTGCCGGCGCCGATGAAGGCGATGCGGGCGGATTGCTGAGTGCTCATGGATCAGGAGTTCCGGGGACCGAAAAGGGCAGTGCCGATGCGTACCCAGGTAGCGCCGTGGGCGATGGCCAGTTCGAAATCGTCGGACATGCCCATCGACAGCGTATCGGGCCCGGCAGCGTCGGGGCCGGCTATGGTACCTGCTAATGATTGCAGTGCGAGGGCAAGGCGCTCGTAGGCGTTGCCGGGGCCTGCCTGCCCGGGGCGGGGGATGGTCATCAGGCCGCGCAGCCGCAGGCGGGGCAGGTCCAGGACGACCCGGGCCAGTTCGGGCACGGCTTCCGGCGCCAGACCGGACTTGGAGTCCTCGGCGTCGATGTTGACCTGCAGGCAGACGTTCAGCGGCGGCAGGTGATCCGGGCGCTGATCGTTGAGCCGCCGGGCAATCCGTTCCCGGTCCAGGCTGTGTACCCAGTCGAAGTGTCCGGCGACTTCCCGGGTCTTGTTCGACTGCAGCGGACCGATCAGGTGCCATGCCGGTGCAGGGCCGCCCCCGGTGGCGAGGGCGCCGATCTTGGGCATGGCCTCGGCCACGTAGTTCTCGCCGAAGTCCCGCACGCCGAGCGCGGTCAGCGCGGCAATTTCCGCCGCGCCACGGGTCTTGGAGACGGCCAGCAGCCGGCAGCTGGCCGGTGCCCGCCCGGCTGCCAGGCAGGCTGCCTGCATGCGCCGGCGGATGTCGGCAAGGCGCGCCTCAAGGGCGGCGGACGGCGGGGGGAAAGGGTGCTGATTCATGCGGTTGCGGGCTTCGGGGGCTCGGGGGTAATGTCATCGGCCGGCCCGAAACAATAACAAACCCCCGCTTTCACCCAGCCTCCCAGCAGATTCAGGACTCCAGGCGAAGCCCATGGATATCACCGAACTCCTTGCGTTCAGCGCCAAGAACGGCGCGTCCGACCTTCACTTGTCGGCCGGCCTGCCGCCGATGATCCGCGTCGACGGCGACGTGCGCCGGATCAACCTGCCGCCGCTGCAGCACAAGGAAGTCCACGCGCTGATCTACGACATCATGAACGACAAGCAGCGCAAGGATTACGAGGAGTTCCTCGAGACCGACTTCTCGTTCGAGGTGCCCGGGGTGGCCCGTTTCCGGGTCAACGCCTTCAACCAGAACCGTGGTGCCGGCGCCGTGTTCCGGACCATTCCGTCGAAGATCCTGACCATGGAACAGCTCGGCATGGGCAAGGTGTTCCAGCAGATTTCCGACATCGCGCGCGGCATCGTGCTGGTGACCGGCCCGACCGGTTCCGGCAAGTCGACCACGCTGGCGGCCATGCTCGACTACATCAATTCCACCCGCTACGAGCACATCCTCACCATCGAGGACCCGATCGAATTCGTGCACGAGTCGAAAAAGTGCCTGGTGAACCAGCGCGAAGTACACCGCGACACCCTCGGGTTCTCGGAAGCACTGCGCTCGGCACTGCGGGAAGACCCGGACATCATTCTCGTGGGCGAGATGCGGGACCTTGAAACCATCCGGCTGGCGCTGACCGCCGCCGAAACCGGTCACCTGGTGTTCGGCACCCTGCACACCACCTCGGCCGCGAAGACCATGGACCGGGTCGTGGACGTATTCCCGGCGGAAGAAAAGGACATGGTGCGCGCCATGTTGTCGGAATCCCTGCAGGCCGTCATTTCGCAGTCGCTGCTGAAGAAGAACGGCGGCGGCCGGGTGGCGGCGCACGAGATCCTGATCGGCACGCCCGCCATCCGGAACCTGATCCGCGAGAACAAGATTGCGCAGATGTACTCCGCCATCCAGACCGGCGGGTCCATCGGCATGCAGACCCTCGATCAGCATCTGTCCAAGATGGTGGCCGGCGGCATCGTCAACCGCGACGTGGCGCGCGAATACGCCAAGAACCCGGACGCCATCTAATCGTCGGCCGCTGCGCCTGCCGGAGAAACCACCGTGGAATTCGAAGACCTGCTCAAGGTGCTGGTGCAGAAGGGAGGTTCCGACCTCTTCATTACTGCCGGCGTGCCGCCGTCCATGAAGCTGCACGGCAAGATGGTGCCGATCACCAAGACGCCGCTGACCCCGGATGTCACCCGCGACATCGTGCTGGGCGTGATGACCGAGAAACAGCGCAAGGATTTCCTTGAGTCCAAGGAATGCAACTTCGCCATTTCGGCGCGCGGCATTGGTCGTTTCCGCGTCAGCGCCTTCCACCAGCGCAACCTGGTGGGCATGGTCCTGCGTCGCATCGAAACCAACATCCCCACCCTGGACGACCTCAAGCTGCCGGAGGTCATCAAGGAGCTGGCGATGACCAAGCGTGGCGTGATGATCTTCGTCGGCGCCACCGGCACCGGCAAATCCACGTCGCTGGCGGCCATGATCGGCCACCGCAACAAGAACTCGCGCGGTCACATCATTTCCATCGAGGACCCGATCGAGTTCATCCACCAGCACCAGGGTTGCATCGTCACCCAGCGCGAGGTGGGTCTTGATACCGACAACTTTGATGTTGCCTTGAAGAACACCCTGCGTCAGGCGCCGGACGTGATCCTGATCGGCGAGGTGCGTACCCGCGAGGTCATGGATTACGCCATCGCCTTTGCCGAAACCGGCCACCTGGTGTTGTGCACGCTGCACGCCAACAACGCCAACCAGGCGCTGGACCGCATCATTCACTTCTTCCCGGCCGATCGTCACAGCCAGTTGCTGATGGACCTGTCGCTGAACCTGCGCGGCATCGTGGCGCAGCAGCTGATCCCGACCCCGGACGGCAGCGGCCGTCGCGCCTGTATCGAGGTGCTGCTGAATTCGCCGCTGGTGGCCGACCACATCCGCAAGGGCGAGATGCATCTGCTCAAGGAGCTGATGAAGAAATCCCGCGAGCTGGGCATGCAGACCTTCGACCAGGCGCTGTACGACCTGTACGTGGCCGGCGAGATCACCTACGAGGACGCCATCCGGCACTCGGATTCGCCGAACGACCTGCGCCTGATGATCAAGCTGAACGCCGAGACCGACGCCAAGTACCTCGAGGGGGCCACGCGTGGCCTGTCCCTGCAGGACGACGGTGACGGCGGCAACATGCTGCGCCGCTGACCATGCGTGCCCTCTGGCTTGCGTTGCTGCTGATCACTGGCCTGTCGGCGGCGCAGGCGGCCGAATGGGTTGGCTCCGTGGCACCGGCGATCAGCCTGCCGGACCAGACCGGCAAGCAGCGCGAGCTGTCCTCGCTGCGTGGCAAGTGGGTGGCGCTGTACTTCTATCCGAAGAACAACACGCCGGGTTGTACGGAAGAGGCGCGCCAGTTCAGTGCCCATTACCCGCAACTGAAGGCGAACAATGTCGAGGTGGTCGGCGTCAGCGTCGATGACGTCGATTCGCACCGCGAGTTCGCGAAGAAGCTGGGGCTGCCTTTCATCCTGCTGGCCGATACGGCCGGCACGGTGGCGAAGCAGTTCGGTGTGCTCAAGGGGCTCGGGCCGGTGAAATTCGCCGCCCGCGAAACCTTCCTGATCGATCCCGAAGGCACCATCGTCTACCACTACGGTGAAGTGGACTCCCGGGAACACGCCGCGCAGGTGTTGCGCGACGTGCAGCGGCTGTCGGCTGCGGAGAAGCCCGGGAAGTGATCTTCAGGGGGTGATGGTGGAGACGGCGCGGCGGACCTTGCTGTCCGGCCAGGCCACCGGATCCTTCGGCGGGTTGCCCCAGGAAACCGTGGTGCCGGTGCCGGCCTCGGTCAGCTCCACCCGGCCGGCATCGTTTTCCACATAGACCCCCTTGCCCTTGAGCATGATCACGTCGAGTGCGTCTGGCGTGATGTTGAGGCCTCCCCAGAACTCCGTGCCGCGCACCCCGATGGTGGCCACACGGGTCTCCACCTCGAAGGTGTGGCGCCGCTGGGTCATGGCGCCGGTCAGGGCCCGGAAGGCGCCCTTGGCCAGAGAGAAGACGGCTTCGTTGGCGAAGAAGCGGCGCTCCTTCCAGCGTTCGATGGCGAATTCGGTGTCCTTGCCGACGGTGACTTCCGTGCCGTCCCGGAACTTCAGTGCCGCCACGCCGCGTGCGCCGGTGACGAAACGGTCGCGAGCGCAGAACGCTTCGCCCGGAGCCGGCACCAGTGTGGTGCCGTCGCGTATCACGCGCACTTCACCGTAGGTTTGCTGGATATCGCCGATACGGCAGCGGGCGGTATCGGCGGCCTGGGCAGGCGGCAGCAGCAGGGTGGTCATGACGAGTGCCGGGATCATGCGCATGAACATTTTATGGACCTCTCTGCTCGGCGAAATTGCCCTGAGCGGGGCAGCGTGCAATCTGTCACGGTAAACGAGCCGACTCTAGCCTAGAATTCACGACGTGTGACCGGGAGACATGACGCAGCCGGTCAGCATCTGACGAGCAGCGGCATGCTGCAGGGAGACGATAGCGTGACGGGATGTATCCGGGCGTTGCTGCTGGTGCCGGTCTTGTTGCTGTCCGGTGTATCGGTTGCGGAGGATCTGCCGGCCGGTGATGCGCTGGATGCCTCGTTGCAACAGTTCAAGAAGGACATGCTCGATGTGAACAAGCGCCTGCTCATCATGGAGGAGGAGCTGCTGTTTCCGGCCAATGCCCAGCTGACGGTTTTTGTATCGCTCGACATCGGCCGCTTCCTGGTGCCGGACAGCGTGACGCTTGAGCTGGACGGCAAGCCCGTGCAGAGCCATCTGTACACGGCGCGCGAAGTCGAGGCGCTGAAGCGTGGCGCCATCCAGCGCGCCCTTACCACCATCATCAAGCCGGGCAAGCACCGCATCACCGCCGTGGTGGCCGGTGTTGACGGGCACGGACGCCCGGTGCGGCGGGCGACGACATCGGAATTCAGCAAGGACGAAGGTCAGAAGTATGTGCATCTTCGGATTGTCGATGACACCACCGCGAAGCAGGCCGAACTGAAGTTCATCGAGCAGCAGTGAGCTGAAGGTCTGCATGTTCCTCTTTTCACGGCTTTCCCCTTCGATGGCGATGCGGTTTTTCCTGCCGCTGTCGGTGGCTTTGCTGTCGGTACCGGGTGCGGCGGCGGAAAAGCGCGCCGCGGTTGTTGATCCGGCGTTCGGCGAAACACTGTATGCCTTCTATCAGAAGCAGTATTTCGATGCGATCAGCCGTCTGCTGGTGGCGCGTGAGCGCGGCGAGCTGAAACGACAGGCCGCGGAAGGCGAGTTGCTGGCCGGAAGTCTTTATGTGCAGTACGGCATGCCTGCTGCGGCCCAGGATATTTTCTCCACCCTTCTGAAACAGGATGATCGTTCGCCGCAAGTACAGCGGATCTGGCTGGCGCTGGCGGAGCTCAACTACCGGCGGGACCGTTTTCCGGAAGCGCTGGCCATCATTGAGCAGAAGTTCGGCAAACCGGCTGCGGGCGAAACCGGCAAGGCAAAGGACGAACCGGAGTATCCGGAAGCGGCCGTGATGCTGGCGGTGAAGTCGCTGATGCGCATGCAGCGTTACCAGGAAGCCGTTGCCTGGCTGGGTGCCAGCGTCTCCGATCTGCCGGAGGGTCGTTATCTGCGTTTCAACATTGCGGCAGCCCTGATCGGTAACGGCGACACCGAGGGCGGCGCGAAACTGCTGGAAGACCTGCTGGCCGCGCCGGCAGAAGACGAGGAAATGCGCGCCCTGCGCGACAGGGTTGCACTGGCGCTTGCGTCCACCCGGCTCATGCAGGAGCGTCCGGTCGATGCGTTCTCGGCGATCTCCGCAGCGCAGCTGCAGGGTCCGTACAGCAATGAGGCGATGCTGGTGTACGGCATTTCCGCGATGCGTGCCGGCAGCCCGACCGGTGCATTGCGTGCGCTGCTACCGCTCTCCAAACGATCCAGTCATGACCAGGCCGTGCAGGAAGGATTGATTGCGCTGGCCCGTGCCTATGAGCTGGCCGGCGACGACAGGCATGCCCACACGGCCTATCGCGATGCGCTCAGGACGCTGCAGGGTGAGCTGGACTGGCTGCAGGAGCAGGAAAAGTCGCTGGAGGACGGCCGCTGGTTCAGGGCGCTGGAGACGCGCGCCAGCGACATTGCCCTGCGTGACGATCGTGCCGGGCTCAGCGATGCCGACGTGCTGGGCATGCCGCTGCATTACCGCATGTTTGCCGGCAACCGTTTCGTGCTGACATTCACCCAGTACGTGGAAGTGAGCCGTCTGGCGCGGCTGTCAGTGGACTGGCAGCAGCGCATACCAGTCATGGATTATCTGGTGCAGAGCCGTGTGGAGCGCCATCGCCGGCTTGCACGGGAAGCGCAGACCCTGCTGCAGGAAACGGACATCGCTCCGTATGAGGCGCGGCAGCGCGATCTGGCTGCGCGCATCGAGGCCGGTATCGAGGCCAACGACAGCAATCTGCTCGCCACGGAGAAGCAGAAGCGCATGCTGGCCATGGCGGATACGGCGGCTGCAAAAATGCAGGCGTGGCCGGATCGCGACTGGTCGGAGAAGCGCGCGCAGCTGCAGCTGCTCAAGGGTGTGCTGGCCTGGGACATGATGCGGGACCAGCCAGTGCAGGCCTGGGAATTGCGGCATGCCGTGCGCAGCAATGATCGCCTGGTGGCCGATGCCCGGGATCTGCGCGTGCGCGTCGAGCAGGCCATGCAGCGGCCGCTGGTGAACGTGGAGGCCTGGCGGGCGGAGCTGGGCGCCGAGGACCAGCGCCTGCGTGTACTGGCACAGCAGTCGATCGGTCTGCGCGATGCGCTGCGTGCGCAGCTGGAAGCGGATGCCCGGGAAACGATCCGCGCCCGTCGCGAACACATCGTGCAGCTGGCGGCTGACGGCTGGTTCGGCATTGCACAGCTGGAACATGGCGCCTGGCGCGCGCAGCGTGACGCCCGCCGCGAAGCGGCAGGCGCACCGGTGCAGGTCGGGGATGAAGCCGGGCTCGCGCCGGCCGGGAAAGAAGTGCAGCCCGAGTGACCGGGCTGCGGTTTACAGCGTGCCGCTGACGATCGGTGCGAACGCCGTCAGGTTGTCCATCATGGTGCTGCCGCCCAGACCATGGCCCGGGAAGCGCGAGGCGAAGAGGTTCTGCTCGCCGTGCAGGGCCATGTAGTTGAGCGCGATGGTTTCCACCAGCAGGTTGACGTTGTTGGCTGCCGGCGTGCCGGCCGTCTCCACATCGCCGCTGTTGCGGAACCAGCCCAGCTGCTGGTGCCGTGCCTGTTCCAGCGCGGTACCGCCCATGAGCACAGGCCGGTTGTCCGGGTTGTAGACCAGGAAGAACGTAGCGGCCGTCTGCTGATCGTCACCGGTCCAGACGCCCTTGGCCGGGCCGGCCAGGGTGCCGTCGACCATGCCGTTGCTGAACACGCCACCGTCGCTGAACACGTACACCATCAGCGGCACGCCGACACGGGCTGCATATTCCAGGCAGGCGCCGATGCAGCGGCCGGCCCGCAGGTCGCGGGCCTCGCCGGTGGAGCGGTCGCCGGTGTGATAGTCGAAACCGCCCATGGTGATGCAGCCGGCGCCGGCATAGCCGTTCACGACCATCTTCATCACGGCAGCCGTTTTCGCGAACTCTCCGTCACTGCCGATTTCGCTGGTGGTGAAGATGGGCGTGTAGCTGCCGCCGCCGACGATGCGCTGGTCAATCAACGGATTGAGTGCGCTGGGATTGCCGAAGCGGTCGGTCAGGTCGGCCGATTTCACATAGCCGCAACGCACCAGGTCCTTGATCACGTCATCGGCCGTGACGCCGGTGGATACGTTGGCCAGTTTGCTGTTGCTGACCCGCACGATCGATTCCATCACCGCCACGGCATCGGCCTGCGACATCAGGCCCACCAGTTTGCCGGTATCGACCAGGCCGGTGACGTCCGTGGGCCGGTCTACCTTGACCGGTCGCGCGGCGGCATTGAACAGGGCCATCGGGTAGGTTGAGTTGCCGCCGGACTCCGAGTTCACCGAGCCGATCAGCGACAGCAGTTCGCCGTCGGCACCGGCACGGAAGATCCCGTACATGGGGTTGTGCGGATTGTTGCCGGTATCGTTTTCGGAGCGCGCCGGGATCACCGCGCCGTTGGTGAGAGCCATGGTGCCGGCACTGGTCTTGCTGGCAATGCCGCGCAGGAAAGCACTGTCGGTGTGGAAGGCCAGGCCGAGACGGCTGTCGGTGAAATCGCCGTTGCCACCGGCAGTGGGCGTGGTCTCGGTCAGGCCCGGGATCAGGTTGCCGGGCAGGCCAAGCTTGGAGTAGCCGGCCGTGGGCAGGAAGTCGAACTGGCCGCCGCGTCCACCCACGATCACGTTGCTGCCGGCGATATTGGCTCCGCCGGCGAGATCGAAGCAGATGAACGGGATCTTGCCGGCACCGGTGACGCGTATACCGCAGTCCTCACGCATGGTGGCGATATCCGAGGACAGCGCCGCCCAGGCTTCGCGCGGGCTGGCGAACAGCGACATCACGGTCGGTGCAGCCAGCAGTGCAGAGCCTTTCACGAAACCGCGGGCAATCAGCTCGCGGCGGGTCATGGGGCGGCCGTGGTTCTCCAGCAGCAGCGGAGCATCGGGCGGAACGAAAATCGAGCGCTTCTTCATGGCAGCCTCACTGGAGCAACAGGGCAGCGTTGGCGGACGCGGCCGTGCACACGGCCTTGGCGATGAGCTGGGTACGGCCGACCGGGTTGGCGGTGCAGCTGCCGGTGCAGGAATCACTCAGGCGGACGATCAGGGCGTCGAGTTCGTTCCCGAAGTCCTCGACCACCGGCATGGACAGCAGATTGGTGTTCGCCACGTGCAGGATCAGCGGGTCGATCAGGGCACTGCGTTCGGCCGGGGTGTCGAGGACGCTGGTGTAGGCACCGTCGAGATTGAAGCCGGCGAAGTAGGTGGTCGACAGCGGGTCTTCCACCAGCGCACTGCAGTACTCCATGGCCAGCTGGGTGATGCCGATCTGGTGCGCGCTGGAGAAGCCGCTGATCAGGTCGGAGGCCGGCAGCTGTTGCTTGACCAGTTCATACATGGCCGGGACATCGATCCGCGGCGTGGCGGCAGCATTGATGTGCGTGGTCGGAATCGTGGTGATTTCCGAGAGCGCCACGTTGATGGTCTCGAACAGGCGCAGGCCGATGTCCGGTTGCGGGTCGCCCAGGGGGTCGGCCGGTGCCGGCGGTGTGGAGCCGGTCTGCACGTTCTCCAGTGCGCCGAGGCGTTCGAAGGTCAGGAAGAACCGGTCGAAATCCGGTCCGCTGGCCAGCGGGATGATGGTGCCGATGCCGCTGAGCTGCTGGCCGGAACCCGGCACCCAGCTCTCGCCGTCCAGCACGACATCCACGGTGGTGTAGGCCTGGCCCAGGTTGGGAACCTGGCCGTTGACGCCGATGCGCATGCCCGCCAGCGGGATGTTCGACGGCGTGTAGTCCTCGTTCAGGCTGACCACACGCGGTGCCGACAGGAGATAGCTGTATTCGTCGAACCGGCTGCCTTCGAACAGCACATAGGTTTCCGGTGCATCGATCAGGTGGCCGATGGCAAACAGCAGGTAGAAACGCTCACCGACGCCGGCCTGGAAGTTCTGGTCGATCTGCTCCGGTGTCAGCGCACGGCCGTGGATGGCGAGCATGCGTATTTCGCCGCGCCAGGGATTGCTGCCGTCCACCTCGCTGCCGAGTACCAGCGCGAAGCTGTCGTTCCATGCGCTGAAGGTGCCGCTGTCGGACGGATCGGGATCCTCGGTGTAGGCGCCGTTCACGTAGACGCGACGGCCTTCCACCGGTGTGTAGGTGACCACGACATGCTGCGTCGAGGCCTGCAGCAGTTCGCCGGCTGTGGAGAGGGATGGCTCGCCGTTGCCGTCGGTACCGCTGGTGCGGTTCAGGAAGTTGTAGCTGTACATGCTCTGGCCAAGCATGAAGTTGCGCACATCATCGCCACCGGAATAACTGACGATGCGCGCGGGCCCTTCCTGGGAAGTATTGGCCGGCGTCACCCAGGCTTCGATGGAATACTCGCCGCTGGCCAGCAGACGCGAATACAGCTTGCGGCTGGCCAGCGTGGTGCCCTGGGCCTTGCCGCCGTCGAAGCGCAGACCCCAGCCGCCGACCCAGGAAACACCGGTGGGTGACAGCGTCAGGTCAATCGGGCCGGAAATGTCGCCACTGGTGTCGTGCGCGATGTTGCCGCTGCCTTCCTTGAACTGGTATTTGGCGACCAGGTTCGATTCGTGGCGGCCGCCGGTGGAGGCCACAATGCCTTCCCGCAGGCCCAGCGCACGCGAGGCGATGGTTTCCGGCGCCAGTGGCTCGATGATGATGGCGTCGGCCATGGCCTGGATGGCGGCCTGCATTTCAGCAGCGTTGTCCGCGCACACATCCCAGCAGTTGTGGGCTTCCTCGCCCAGGCGCTGCACGAAACGGGACGAGGCCGGGCTGTTCAGGTTGATGGCGTTGCGGGCGGCGCTGTAGGCGGCATCGACGTTGTCCTGGGCGAAGAACGGCGCCTGCGGGTTTTCTGCATCCGGCGCGTGGCAGCGTTCGCAGTATTCGTTGAGTACCGGCCACACGGTGGCGGCAAACAGGGTGCTGGTGGGCGGAAAGTTTTTGGTGGCGCCCGGTATGTACTCGGGCGGTGCTACCAGGGTCACGGTGGATGCCGGTCCGCCGATGGAGGCCTGCGCCCAGTTGCGTATGTAGGTGGCCATCTCTTCGGCACAGATGTCGGTGTCGCCATCCTCGCGCCAGCAGTTGTGGCCACTGGCCACGCGCGCGACCAGTTCGGATTCTTCCGGGTTGGCCAGGTTCACCAGCGGGTTGGCGGCGGCATAGGCGAGGTTGACGTCATCGTCGCGCGCAAACAGCGGTGCTTGCCCGGTCACCTGGTTGTGGCAGGCGCCGCAGCGGTCGCCACCGGCAATTTTCGACCAGAGCTCGGCCTGGAAGGCGAGCACGTCATCGGTGGCGGCATCGGGGCCGGTGTAGTTCTCGGGATCGGCATCGTGCGAGATGTCGTCCAGGGTGTTCGTCTTGCTGGTATCGCCGCAGGCGGCGAGCACGAGCGCAGCGAGAACGGCAAGAAGGATTTTCGGCGTGTGCATGTTCATGGTCAGTTCCCCATGCAGTGCACGCCGGTCTCGGCGAACACGCGGCGCAGGTTGTAGCCGTTGCTGCGGAAGATGCCGGTGATGTCATCGACGGCATCATGATCGGCAGCCGTGGTCGGCTCGCGCAGGCAGACGGTGCGAAACACTTTTTTCACCTGGCATTCGGCGAAGGCGTCGCTGTAAGCCAGCTCCTGGCCAAGTGATTTGGCGCCGTTGCCGCGACCTTCCAGCGAATCCGACCAGCCGAGATGGGCGTTGACGCCGGTGCGCCAGCGGTTTTCCCAGGCGTCGTTGGTGGTGACATAGCCCTGGGCGAAGTTGTTCGGGTTGATGTTGTACTTCTCCTGGGCCGTGGTGTTGTTGTACACCAGCCGGCCTGTCTCGCCGCCTTCGGGGCCGTCAAAGTTGTAGTACGCAAAAGCCTGTGCCAGCGGATCCATGCCGGAGTGGCAGGCCAGGCAGGTCCCGAAGAACACGCGGCTGTCGCCGCCGGGGCTGCGCGACACGTCACGACGGATACGATCCGGCGGCAGCGTGTTGTCCTTCAGCTGCTCAAGATCGCGGCACATGTGGTTGATCAGCGTGAAGCGCAGCATGGCGCGATTGGTGCCGGCCACGAAGAAGGCCTTGGCGCCTGCGCGCGTGGTCATCACGCCGGCTGTGGCCTCCTCGGGAAGACTGGTCAGGCTGCTCTGTGCGTGCGGACGCAGGATGTCCGGATCGCCCATGTTCAGGTTACGGCGTTCCAGCTCCAGATAGTGATCGTTGTTGGCGTCGCTGTAGGCCGGCAGGGCGGGGCTGACATCAGGGCCATCGGCCACATATACGATGTCGTCAAACAGGATGTGACGGAAATCCTCGCCGTCGCGCACCATGCCGATCACGGTGGCCGTGTAGTCATTGAGCGGTGCGAAGCGGGTCCGCTCCTCGTTGGTCCAGGGCGTGACCATGTTTTTCACGGTGACGTTGTAGAACGCCTTGTTGTTCATCGCGATCTCGGCGGCAGCCAGCGGATCGCCATCGGCAATTTCATCCTGCATCTGTTGCAGCACGGTCTGGGTGGGCGGTACGCCGGCCAGCCGGTCGTGCAGGCGGCGGGCCTGCTCGCGTGCGCCGGCGAAGGCGTCGGAGGCAAGCAGGGCGACGGAGGCCGCCAGCAGTGCCACGGCCATGCCGCGCCGGTGATGATGTCGGGTGCTGATGCTCATGGGGTTTTCCGCTTCCTGTCCGATCCTGCCTGACGATTCCTGCTGTCTTCGCGTGCGGGCTTGTACGACGGTGCTCAGTCTTTTGTCGTATCCGTGCGTCGCGGCGACGGCTTCCCTGTAATTGACTTGTGCGATGAAAGTGTAGGCAACTGCGTTGCAAAGCGGTGTGATGGCGGTTGCAATTTCTCGCGAAGGATTGCTGCCAAGTGTGATAATGCGCGCGGTTTTTTCCGCGAAAAAAAACTACGATGCAAACATCGTGATTGCCGCATCCTGTCGTATCCGGAACCTTGCGGTGACGCATCCGAAACAAGACTGACAAATTTCGGCACACGCCGGCGAAGGAACGTGCGATGAAGTGGTCTTCGAGTATCGTCTGTCCGGGTTTTTCCGTCGTTCGTCCGGCGGCCTGCGCCATGGTGGTGCTGGCCGCCGGTTTCCTGGGCGGCTGTGACGAAGGGGCGTCCGGCGTCAGGCTGGCCGGGGAGTACCCGGTGGCCTATGTGGAGCGGGCCCTGCCGAGGGACGAGGATACCGGTGAACTGGAGCCGGATGACGTCCGGGACCCTGCCCTGTTCCGGCCCGGCGCCCGCCTGATGCTCAAGGAGCAGGCCTCGCCCACGGCCCCGGCCCGGGACGTTGCCGGCCGGCTGTTCACCGCGGAACAGCGCTACGACGTGCGTGACGTTTCGGCCAGCTTCGACGGCAGCAAGCTGCTGTTCGCCCTGCGCGGTCCCTTCATCGAGGATGCCGACGAGGAAGACCAGCCGACCTGGAACATCTGGGAATACGACATTGCCGCCGACAGCCTGCGGCGGGTGATCGTGGCCGACATCGTGGCCGAGGAGGGCCACGACATCATGCCGTCCTATCTGCCCGACAACCGCATCCTGTTTGCCTCGACCCGCGCGCGCGCCACCCGGGCCATCCTGGTCGACGAGGGCAAGCCGCAGTTCGCACCGCTGGACGACACGCTGCAGCACGAGACGTTCTCGCTGCATACGATGGATGCCGACGGCACCAACATTCGCCAGATCACCTTCAACAGCAACCACGACCTGTATCCGACGCTGCTGGCCGATGGACGCGTCCTGTTCGCGCGGCAGGCGCGCAGCAACGGCCGCATTGCCATGCACCTGTACACCGTGCGGCCTGACGGCCGGGACCTGTCGCCGGCGTTCGGCATCAACAGCCATGACACGGTGATGACTGGAGAGGGCGAAGCCGTCACTGAGGACGATGTCGAGTTCACCCGTCCGCACGAGATGGATGACGGGCGGGTGCTGGTGATCGAGCGTCCGTACGAGACGCGGTTCTTCGGCGGCGCACTGGCCGTGCTGGATATCGGCAACTTCAGTGACGAGAACCAGCCACTGGCCGGCGGACTGGCCACCGGCGGCATCGAGGACCTCGACGGAGAGGGCTATCCGGGCGAACAGGTGGCCGCGCGCAATGGCCGTTATCTGGACGCCGTGCCGCTGGCGGACGGCTCCGGCCGTCTGCTGGTGAGCTGGTCGGCCTGCCGTGTGCAGCGTGCGCCCGACCCGGATGCACCGCCGCCCGATCCGGAGGTGCCGGTGCCGCCGCCCGCCATCCATCCCTGCGAGGATCGTGATGTCGCCGACGAGGCCTGGGAAGAAGCGGCGCCGATCTACGGTGTGTTCGTGTACGACCCCGCCGGTCAGCGGCGCCTGCCGGTCGTGGTCCCGCGCGAGGGGATGATGTACGAGTCGCTGGCCGTGGCCGTGCCCCGGGATATCCCGGCCCATCTGGGCGATGAAGGCATCAACGAGGCGTGGGAGGAAGAAGGCGTCGGCGTGCTCGACATCCGCAGCTTCTACGACATCGACGGCGTGTTCGATCCGCTGGGCAGCCTTTTCGTATCGATTGCCGAGCTGGCCGATCCCGCCGTTGCGGCGGCGGCGCAGCGTCCGGCGCGCTTCCTGCGCCTGGAAAAGGCCGCGTACATTCCCGACGATGACGTGCGCGATTTCGATCGCAGCGCCTTCGGCGTTAACCAGGGCTTCGGCATGCGGGAAATCCTCGGTTATGCGCCGATCGAGCCGGACGGCTCCGTGCGCGTCAAGGTGCCGGCCAACGTGCCGTTCAGTTTCAGCGTGGTCGATGCCGCAGGACGCCGTGTCGGTTCCCGGCACGCGCCGCTGGTGCAGATGATCCCCGGCGAAACGCGGGTTTGCGGTGGCTGCCACGATGCCGACAGCACCCTGCCGCATGGTCGCAACGACGCGACGGTTCCGGTGCCGCTGCATGCCGGTGCCGCCGCCGGCACGGTTTATCCCAATACGCTGTCGACGCTGATTGCGGAAGAAGGCGAGACCATGGCGCAACTGCGGACCCGGCTGGATCCGGATGCGCTGACGCCTTCGGTGGATCTGCGCTACAGCGACACCTGGACTGATCCGGTGGTCCGTGCGCCGGATGTCGACAGTGCGCTGCTGTATGCCGATCTCACCACGGCCATGCCGGTCAGCGAGGACTGCCAGGCCGAGTGGACGCCGCTGTGCCGCACGGTGATCCACTACGAGGTGCATATCCATCCGTTGTGGTCGCTGGATCGCCGGGTGTTCGATGTTGATGGCGTTACCGTGCTGGAGGACAACACCTGCACGACCTGCCACAACGCCATGGCAGACCCCGACGGGGAGGCGGATCCGGACACGGGTGCAGTGCCGCTGCTGTCCCAGCTGGATCTGCGCGACGGCATCTCCGGCGATGCCGCTCCCCGCATGACGGCATACCAGGAATTGCTGGCACAGGATGCCGAGCAGGTGATCATCGACGGTTCGGTGGTCGACCGGCTGGTGCAGGATGTCGACGAAAACGGCGACCCGCTTTTCGAGACCGACGAGAATGGCGAGCTGATTCTTGATGAAAACCTGGAGCCCATCCCGGTGATGGTGCCGGTCAACCAGACCCCTCCGCTGGTGGCCGGAGCGGCACGTGCCAGCACGCGCTTCTTCTCGCGCTTTGCGGCAGGCGGCAGCCATGAAGGCATGCTGACGCCCGCCGAGTTGCGTTTGATCGCCGAATGGGTCGATATTGGCGCCCAGTACTACAACGACCCCTTCGCTGCGCCACTGGATTGATGTTGATGTCCCGTCCTGCATGGGCCTGCGCGGCCCTGTTGTTCCTGCTGTCCGTATCCGCCGCGGCACGAGAGCCCGCCCGTCTGCTGGTGGTCGATCCCTTTGTGGAGCTGCACAGTGGTGCCGGTCGCGGCTATCCGGTGCTGGAAGTGGTCGAGCACGGTACCGAGATCGAAGTGATCGAGCGCCGTACCACCTGGTATCGCGTACGTACCGTGCGGGGCAAGGAAGGCTGGGCACCGCGCGAGCAGATGCTGCGCACGCTGACGCCGGGTGGCGAGGTTTTCCAGGAAGACGAAATCACCGAGGACGATTTCCGGAACCGCCGGTTCCAGGTCGGTGCCTGGATGGGTGATTTTGGCGGCAGTGCCCTGATGGGCCTGTACGGCAGCTGGCGTTTCACGCCCAATCTCGCCACCGAGGTGGCCGTGCAGCAGGCCATCGGCCGTGAGGCTGACAGCCTGGTCGCGGATGTCTCGCTGGCGGCGTTGCCGTTCCCGGAATTGTCCTGGTCGCCGTATCTGGCGCTCGGCACCGGCATGGTCGAGACCAAGCCGGCTTCGGTGCTGGTCAGTGCGGAGACCCGTGATGACCAGTCGCTGTCGACAGCGCTGGGCGTACAGCACTGGGTTGCGCAGAGTTTTGTCGTTCGTCTTGAGTACCGCCAGTATCTGGTACTTACCAGCCGGGAAGATCACGAGAGCGTGGACACATGGAAAGCCGGATTCGCCGTATTTTTCTGAACCCTGCCCGTCAAGGGGCCTGTCTGGCGCCGGCGTTGCTGCTGGTCGCTGCCGGTATCGTGCATGCGGAAGATGCGCCTGCGCCCGACGCGCCTTCCGATGCCGGCGTTGCTGCGGATGTGGCAGCGGATGTGGCAGCGGAGGATGCCGCTGTCGACATGAGCGTCGGTGGCAGCCCGGCAGACGAGGATTTTGTTGATCCGCTGGATCCGGCGTCCGAAGCGCCGCTGATCGATCCGGATGTGGCCCGCCGGGAGGTGCGTGACGTGAAGATCGACAGCGAAAACCTGGAAATCGGTGTGGGCGCCGGCTTCCTGTCGATCGAGGATTTCGGCAGCAGCGAATTGCTCACCGGCATGGTGGCCTGGCACTTCACTGAAGACCTCTTCCTGCAGGCCAACGTGTACATGTCGGAAGCCGGGCAATCGAGTTACGAGGTGCTGAGCGGAAATGCCCAGTTGCTGGATGACCGCGACTACCTCGCCTACGACCTGTCCGTGGGCTACAACCTGTTCCCGGGTGAGGCTTTTGTGGGCCGCAAGCGCGCCTACAACACCGCGTTCTATCTGCTGGCGGGTATCGGCTCCACCGATTTCGGCGGCGAGGACCGTCTGACCCTCAATCTGGGTGTGGGCTACCGTCTGCTGATGACGGACTGGCTGGCCTGGCACGTCGGCTTCCGCGATCACATGTTTGCTTCCGACATCACCGGCCAGGACAAGAACACCCACAACATGGAGCTCACCACCGGCGTGAGCACCTTCTTCTGAGCGGAGATCCGTCATGCACAAGCTGCTGTCCCTCGCCCTGTGTGTCCTGCTGGCCGTATCCGGCACCGTCCATGCCGCTGCCGATGCCACCGGCAAGCCGGCACCGGACTTCACGCTCAAGAGCACGTCCGGCAAGAATGTGCGCCTCGCCGAGCAGCGCGGCGATGTGGTCATGATCAACTTCTGGGCCACCTGGTGCGGCCCGTGCCGGCAGGAAATGCCACTGCTGGAAAAGCTGCACGGCAAGTACAAGGACCTGGGCTTCACGCTGCTGGGCATCAATGTCGAGGCCGACGACTCCGGCATGGCGAAATACCTGAAGGACGTGCCGGTGTCGTTCCCGATCCTGCGTGATGGCGAGAACCGGATTGCCCGGCTGTACGGTGTCGACGGCATGCCCAGCACCGTGATTGTCGACCGCGGCGGCAAGGTCCGGTTCGTGCACCGCGGTTACAAACCGGGCTACGAACAGAAATATGAACAGCAGATCAAGCAGCTGGTGATGGAATGACGAAGCCGTTCCTGTTGCTGTCGGTGGCCGTGCTGGTGTCCGGCTGCAGCCTGAAACCTTGGGTCGCGCCTTACGAGCGCAATCTGCTGGCGGAGCCGGTCATGAGTTTCGACCGGGATCCGGTCAGTACCAGCTACATGCACCACGTCTACCAGGCACGAGAGGGTGCCCGTGGCGCCGAAGGCGGCAGCGGGGGTGGTTGTGGCTGCAACTGACGACCCGAAGCAGAAACCGGGTGCCATATCGCAATCGCTGACGGTGGCGGCAGCCATGCTGCTGGGCTCCACCGCGGATGCCGCCGTATTGCCTGAAGAGCGTGCCGACGCGCTGTTCCATCACTACGATGGCGGTGGCATGGAAATTTCCGGGCCTTCCGTCCTGGTGCGCAAGAATTTCCGCGACCGTTTCTCGGTCACGGCCAATTACTACGTGGACAGCGTGACCAGTGCTTCCATCGACGTCACGACCACGGCCAGCCCCTATACCGAAGAGCGTACCGAAACACGGCTGGGCGCCGACTACCTGCATGACAAGACGTCCATGGGCATCAGCTGGACCCGCTCGGAAGAAAGCGATTACCTCGCCAGCACGGTCGGTTTCTCGCTCAGCCAGGACTTCTTCGGTGACCTGTCCAGTCTCAGTTTCGGGTATGCGCTGGGCACCGACGAGGTGCGCCGCAATGGTGATGCCCTGTTCTCGGAGTCGGTGGACCGCCACAGTTTCCGTCTGGGCTGGTCGCAGGTGCTCAGTCGCAAGGCCGTGGCGGGGCTGGCGCTGGAAGTGACGGCGGACGAAGGCTTTCTCAACAACCCGTACCGGTCCGTGCGCTATGTCGACAGTTACGACGAAGGCAATCCGCTGGATCCGTCGGACGATGTGCCGCTCTCCTACGCCTATCAGCCGGAGTCCTATCCGGATACGCGCACCAGCACGGCCGTGGCGTTGCGCGCTGCCTATCACCTGCCCTGGCAGGACGCCCTGAAGGTGGAATACCGGTTCTATACCGACACCTGGGGCATCGGTGCGGAGAACATCGAGCTGGGGTACAGCCGTGATCTCGACCAGCACTGGCGTCTGGACGGGCGCGTTCGCACCTACAGCCAGAATCATGCGGATTTCTACAGCGACCTGTACCCGTACCAGAACGCACAGGACAACCTGGCGCGTGACAAGGAGATGTCGACATTCGATTCGCTGCTGCTGGGCATGGGTGCCAGCTATATCATCAAGGCGCCGGAAACCAGCAGCTGGAAGCAGATGAGCTTCAACCTGCAGGTCGATTTCATCCAGTTCGACTATTCGGACTTCCGCGATCTGCGCAAGGCGGGGCAACCCGGCACCGAGCCGATGTACAGCTACGATGCCACGGTGACCCGGCTGTTCTATTCGCTCTGGTTCTGACTGCGCCGCGAGTGCAGTACGCGATTGCCCAGCAGCGTGAACAGCACGCGGCCGGTCAGTTGTTCCCCGAGGAACGGTGTGTTGCGTCCGGCTGACACCATGGCATCCGGGCCATCAGCCGCGAGCGTGTAGTCGGCGGCAGGATCGAACAGGCACAGGTCGGCCCGTTCGTTGACGCGCAGGCTGCCACCGGCAATGCCGAAACAGCCGGCTGCCCGGAACGACAACGCCGCGATCGCCTGCGGCAGGGTCATCACGCCTTCACTGACCAGTCGCAGCGTCAGCGGCAGCAATGTTTCCGTGCCGCTGATGCCAGGGCGCGATGACGGGAACGGCGCCAGCTTGTCGGCACTTTCGCAGGGCTGATGGTCCGAGCAGACCGCATCGACCACGCCGTCGGCGACAGCCTGGCGGAGTGCCTCGCGATCGCGCAGCGTACGCAGTGGCGGGCGAACATGCGCCAGCGCATTGAAACCTTCGATGGCGTCTTCGGTCAGCAGCAGCTGGTGCACGGCAACGTCCGCGGTCACCTTCACGCCACTGCGGCGCGCATCGGCGATCATGCGCACCGCGCCTGCGGTGGACAGGTGCGCAAAGTGCGCGCGCACGCCGGTGTGCGCCACCAGCTCGAGGTCGCGCGCGACGGCCACGGTTTCCGCCATGGCCGGAATGCCGGGCAGGCCGAGCCGGGTGGCGATCGACCCCTCATGCGCGCAACCGCCGCCGGCAAGATCCGCGTCTTCCGGGTGAAACACCACCGCCAGGTCGAAAGTCGCCGCGTATTCAAGGGCGCGTCGCAGCACCTGGTTGCTGGCCAGCGGGCGCCGGCGGTTGCTCACGGCCACACAACCGGCCTGCTTGAGCGCGGCCATGTCGGCCAGCTGTTCTCCGCCGAGGCCTTGCGTCATCGCACCGATGACCCAGACCCAGCTGCGACGTGCGGCCGATGCGGTTTCGTGCATCTGGCGCACCACGGCCGTGCTGTCGGCAATCGGGAACGTGTCCGGCGGACACACCACATGGGTGACGCCGCCGGCGGCAGCGGCGGAGAGTTCGCGGATCATGCCGCGACTGTGCTCGGCGCCGGGTTTTTTCAGGCTGACACTGATGTCCACCAGGCCGGGGCAGGCCACGAGGCCGCGTGCGTCGATCTCGCGCTCGGCCTGGAATCCGGCATCGCCGATCGCTACCAGCTTGCCGTCGGCGATGCACAGGTCGGTGACGGTGTCGAGGTTCTGCGCCGGGTCGATCACCCGCGCACCGCGGATGGCGAGCTTGCCGGTCAGTTTGCCTTCGGCGGGGAGATCGCTGGCTGTGCTCATGGCGAAGTCGGCTCCGTGCTGCCGGGTGCATGGCCCTGGCCGGCCATGCACATGGACATCACTGCCATGCGCACGGCGATGCCGAAGGTAACCTGCTGCAGGATGACCGATTGCGGCCCGTCAGCGACATCGCTGCCGATTTCCACACCGCGATTGATCGGTCCGGGGTGCATGACGATGGCATCGGGTTTGGCTACACGCATTTTTTCCCCGGTCAGGCCGTACAGGCGATAGAACTCCTGTTCGGAAGGCAGCAGGGCTGATTGCATGCGCTCCTTCTGCAGGCGCAGCGCCATCACCACGTCGGCATCGCGTATGCCTTCGTTGAGGCTGGTGTAGAGCTTTGCCCCCAGGGATTCGGCGTCGGCCGGCAGCAGGGTGCGCGGTGCCACCACCCGGATGTCGGGGCAGCCAAGCACGCGCAGGGCGGCAATGCCGGAGCGGGCGACCCGCGAGTGCAGGATGTCGCCGACGATGGCCACCGAGAGCTTTGTGAAGTCGCCCTTGTGGTGGCGGATGGTGAACATGTCCAGCATCGCCTGGGTCGGGTGCGCGTGACGGCCATCACCGGCGTTGATCACGGCGACTTTCGGCGTCACGTGTTCGGCGATGAAGTGCGGTGCGCCGGAGTCGCCATGCCGCACAATGAACATGTCGGCACCCATCGCCTCCAGGTTCCACAGCATGTCCATCAGTGTCTCGCCCTTGGAGGTGGACGAGCGGCCGATGTCGATGTTGAGCACGTCGGCAGACAGGCGTTTGGCTGCCAGCTCGAACGTGGTGCGTGTCCGCGTGCTGGGTTCGAAAAACAGGTTGACGACGGTCTTGCCGGACAGCAGCGGAATTTTCCGGGCTGCGCGTTCCTCGGCGGGGAGGAACTGGGCGGCGTTGTCGAGAATGGCGGTGAGCAGTTCGCGGGGCAGGCCGTCAGTGGTGAGGAAATGCCTCAGCTGGCCCTGCGCGTTGAGCTGCAGGCGGACGACGTCTGGCAGGTCTTGCGAGCGATGCGTCATGCGGGTTTCCTGCCGGACCGCGTACACGTTGGCCGCGTGCCCGGGCGGGCGCCATTCTAGCCCTGCGCGTGGTTTTCGCCCAGCCAGGTTTCCAGAATGATGGCCGCCGCCAGTGCATCGACGGCCGGCCCGCGCCGGGCATCGGCCCGCATCAGCTCGCCGCGGGCCTCGAAGCTGGACAGCCGCTCGTCGCTGAGCACCACCGGCAGGCCCAGCCGCCCGTTCAGACGGTTGGCAAAGCGTCTGGCTGCGGCCGACAGCTCGCTTTCACTGCCATCCATGTTCAGTGGCAGGCCGACCACAAGACGCCCGGGCTGCCATTCAGACACCAGTGCGGCGATGCGTTCCCAGTCCGGCGGGTCCGCTTTCAGGACCTGCAGCGGACGCGCCGTGCCGGTCAGCGTGTTGCCGATCGCGACGCCGATGCGTTTCGTACCGTAGTCGAAGCCGAGCACAGTGCTGGCGCGGCCGGCAGCCTCAGGCATGGCCTGCCTGGTGGCTGATCAGGCCGAGATCGACGCCGATACTGCGGGCGGCGGCACTCCAGCGCTGCTCCAGTGGCAGGTCGAACAGGATGGCGGGATCGACCGGTGCGGCCAGCCAGGCGTTTTCGCCCAGTTCGTGCTCCAGCTGGCCAGGGCCCCAGCCGGCATAGCCCAGTGCCACGATCGAGCCGGCCGGGCCGGTGCCGCCGGCAATCGCCTCGAGAACGTCGCGGGAGGTGGCCAGCGTGATGCCGGTGTCGAACTGCACACAGTGGTTCCAGCGGGGCAGTTGCGGGTCCGTGCGGTGCAGCACGAAGCCGCGGTTGGCCTGTACCGGGCCGCCATAGAGCAGGCGATGCGCGGACAGATCACCGGCGACGGTGTTGATGTCCAGTTGTTCGAACAGCTCGCTCATGGCGGCATCGATCGGGCGATTGACGATGATGCCCATGGCGCCGTCGGTGTTGTGCTCGAAGATGTAGGTCACGCTGTGATGGAAATGCGGATCGTCCAGCTGCGGCATGGCGATCAGCAGCTGGTGGCGCAGGGACGAGCCGGCATCAGGCGAAGCAGTCATGGAGTCAGTCTGTGCCCGTGTGATGGAAGCTGCAAGTTCAGCCGTCGGTGGACAGCGTCTTGCCTTCGTCGAATTTCCAGGTACGGATGATTTCGAGAATGTCGGTGATCTTGCGCATTTCCGGCGGAAAGGGCGCGAACGGTGCCGCCAGGTTGACGCTGCGCTTGGCGGCTTCGTCCAGGAAACGGTGACCGGAGGATTTCAGCACTTCGATCTGGCGGATGCTGCCGTTCGGGTTCAGGGCGACCATCAGCCGCACCTGGCCGAACTTGCGTTCGCGCAGGGCCTGCTCGGGGAAGTTGCGCGTGCCGACTTCCTCCACTTCGCGCCGGAAGGCTTCCACGTACAGGGCATCGAAACTTTCGCGGGTCGAAACCGATGTCAGCTGACGCACTTTCGGACGCTTTGCATACGCTTCCTTCTCGCGCGCCAGCTGTGCTTCCAGGCTGGCGATTTCCCGCTGCCGTCGCTCGAACGTGTCTTCCTCGGCCTGCCGCGCTTCGCGCTGTTCTGATTTCTGTTTCGCCTTGCCGGTCTTGCGGGCCTTGGCGTTGTGCGTGACCACCAGGTTGCGGCGGGCCTCATCGGCAGGTTTGCGCGCCGACTCCTGCACCTGCAGCGTTTCCCGGATGGTGTCGTCCTCGATCGGCGCCCGCTCCGTGGTGGTGAGCAACCGCTTCTCGAGCTCCGTGCCGGAGCCCACCTGGTTGGCCTGGGCCACGAAGTCGGCTTCACGCGGGGCCTGTTCGCTGCGGAAATGCGCCAGGGTGACTTCCAGGACGTTGGGCGTGGGCTTCAGGTCTTCCGGGAGGAAGGTGATGCCCAGTGCAACCAGGCCGTGCAGGCCCAGGGCGGCGATCAGGGCCCAGACCAGGCGGTCCTGGCTGTGGTCATGCCAGGGCAGGGCGGCGGCCGTCATCCGGGGCGCGTCCCGGCCGGAGCCAGCCGGGTGACAAGGTGATCCAGCAGCTGGCCGGCGATGTCGATCCCGTAGGCGGCATCCAGCTCCCGGATACAGGTCGGACTGGTGACATTGATTTCGGTCAGATAGTCGCCGATGACGTCCAGTCCGACGAAGATGAGCCCCATTTCGCGCAGTTTCGGGCCCACCTGTGCGCAGATCCAGCGGTCGCGGGCTGTCAGTGCCCGACCTTCGCCCCGCCCGCCGGCGGCCAGGTTGCCGCGCACTTCCCCGCCTTGGGGGATGCGGGCCAGGGCATACGGGACCGGTTCGCCGTCGATCATCAATATGCGCTTGTCGCCGTCCCGGATCTCCGGGATGTAGCGCTGGGCCATGACGTGCAACTCGCCGTTGCCGGTCAGGATTTCCAGGGTGGCGCCGATGTTGGGCCCGTCGGCCGCGAGCCGGAACACGCCGGCCCCGCCCATGGCATCCAGCGGTTTCACGATCACGTCCCGGTGCTCGTCGATGAAACCGCGCAGGCGCTGCCCGTCGCTGCTGACCAGGGTCGGCACCATGCATTGGGGAAACCAGGCAGCGAACAGCTTTTCGTTGGCGTCGCGCACGCTGTCCGGCCGGTTCACCACCAGGGCGCCGGCCTGCCGGGCCAGCTCCAGGATGTGGGTCACGTACAGGAAGGCGTTGGTGATCGGCGGGTCCTGGCGCATCAGGATGATGTCGAGGTCGCCCAGGGCAAGGTCGCCGCCGGGGGAAAGGGTGTGCCAGTCGTCCCGGTTGTCGCGCAGCTCCACCTGCTGCCAGCCGGCGCGGGCCACACCGTCCCGCACGTAGAGGTCACCCGGCTCCATGTAATGGATGGACCACCCCCGGGCCCGGGCTGCGAGCAGCATGGCGAAGGTCGAGTCCTTGTAGGGCTTGATGGTCCCGATGGGGTCCATCACCACGCCGAGGGTTACGGGCATCAGGTGCTGCAGGTGGATGGGGGGCGGAAGAAACCGGTCGATATCGTAGCGGTTGCCGGGGGGTGCCGGAAGCTTGTTCGGGGCGGTTTCGGGCGTGTGCCAAAACCGGTTTTTCCCGTGTTTATCGGGGGTTATAGATCGAACATGGAAACTGTGTTAAAAACGGTCGGTGCTGCATTTGGGGCCATTTTTCGGGATCTGTCCCGGGCTCCGCCGGCTGCGAGCAACCGCATCCGGTCCGCTCACTCACCCACTGACGACACGCAAGGCTGCCCAGACGATGAGCCAGAATCTCGAAGGTCTGAAGGTCATGGTCATCGACGACTCGAAGACCATCCGCCGGACCGCGGAAACGCTTTTGCAGAAAGCCGGGTGCGAGGTGATTACCGCCACTGACGGCTTCGATGCCCTGGCCAAGATCGCCGACACCAATCCGGACATCATTTTCGTCGACATCATGATGCCGCGGCTCGATGGCTACCAGACCTGTGCGCTGATCAAGAACAACAGCAACTTCAAGACCACGCCGGTGATCATGCTGTCCTCCAAGGATGGCCTGTTCGACAAGGCGAAGGGTCGCATCGTCGGCTCCGACCAGTACCTCACCAAGCCCTTCAGCAAGGACGAGCTGCTCGGCGCCATCGAGCAGCACGTCAAGAAGTGACGGTACGGGAGAGCTGAATCATGGCGCGCATTCTCATCGTCGACGATTCCCCGACCGAGACCTACAAATTCCGCGAGATCCTTGAGCGCCACGGTCACCAGGTGCTGGAAGCGGCCAATGGCGCTGATGGCGTCGCCATGTCCCGCCAGGAAAAGCCGGATGTGGTGCTGATGGATGTCGTCATGCCCGGGCTGAACGGCTTCCAGGCCACGCGCCAGATCACCAAAGGCCCGGACACCGCACACATCCCGGTGATCATCGTCACCACCAAGGATCAGGAAACCGACCGCGTCTGGGGCAAGCGCCAGGGCGCGCGCGACTACCTGACCAAGCCGGTTGACGAGGCGGTGCTGATCGACGTGATCAACCGCGCGCTGGCCGGCGGCTGACGGGGCGGGCCTGATGAGCGATTCGCCTGCGGTCTATCTCAAGCTGGTTGCGCTGCAGCGGCTGTGCCGCGAGCGCGCTGCCGGCCTGCCGCAGCAGGCGGACATCGTCGAGTACTGGAGCGGTATCGGATTCACCATGGACGGCGTGCGTTACGTGGCGCCGATCCCGGAAGTGTCGGAAATCCTTCACCTGCCACGCTATACGCGGGTGCCCGGTGTGCTGGGCTGGATGAAAGGCATTGCCAATGTGCGCGGGCGTTTGCTGCCGATCATGGACCTGATCGGATATTTCAACCGCAAGTCGCCGCTGCAGGAAAAGAAGCGCCGTTTGCTGGTACTGGATCACGGCGATGTCTATTCGGGGCTGGTTGTCGACGACGTGATGGGCATGCAGCACTTCCCTGTCGACAGCTATACCCGGGAGTCGGGCGAGCAGGACGCAACCATTGCGCCCTACACCGACGGCTCCTACTCGCGTGAGGACGGAAAGTGGATCGTGTTCAGTCTGCACCGTCTTGCCGACGATCCCCGATTCATGCAGGTCGCGCGTACCGGCTGATGCCGCGCCGCGGAAAACAAAAAACGTAAGGAACAGGGGCCGGGAGCCCAGAGCGTATGAAGCAGGTTCAACTTCCTCCACAGCTTGCCAGGTTCCGCGAAACCTTTGCCGGAGTCGGTGCGAAAGTCCGCCAGGCCTTCGGCAAGGTCAGGGGCAACCTCGGCGAGCTGGCCGAGCAGGGTGCCGGAGACGGCGGCGGCAGCGTTCGCCTCTACATGGGCTTTGCCGGCGGCCTGCTGGTACTGCTGGCCCTGCTGATTTTCGCTTACACCGGCCTGTCGTCTGCCGGCGTAACCGGCGCCGTACAGAACGCGTCCGAGTTGCGCGTACTGTCGCAGAACCTCGCGAAGAACGCCCTTGAGGCCGCCGCCGGCAACTCGGCCGCGTTCAAGGGTCTCGGCGAAGCGCGCGACGAATTCAACGACAAATGGGAAGCGCTCAAGGATTCCAGCGCGACCGAGAACATCGAGGAAATGGCCAAGCTGGAGGAGGTGTGGAAGCGGGTAGGCCCGAACACCGACACCATTCTGGCCGGCGAAGACACCGTCATCGACCTGCACGACGTGGCCAAGACGCTGTCGGAAACCATTCCGCAGCTGCAGGCCGAATACGAAACCGTTGTCGACACCCTGATCGAATCCGAGGCCGCTCCCGACCAGGTGGCCATCGCCCAGCGCCAGAGCTGGCTGGCCGAGCGGATCGTGCGTTCGATTGCCAAGGTGCTTGAGGGTGGTGAGGACGCGGTAGTGGCTGCCGATGCTTTCGGCCGTGACGCCAACCTGTTCGACCGCGTACTGAAGGGCATGCTGGAAGGTGACGAGGCCCTGCAGATCGAGAAGGTGGAAGACGAGGATGCCATCGACTCGCTGGACGAGATCTCCGACCTGTTCGAGGAATTCGTGCAGGGTTCGGTTGACGAGATCATCGAGACCTCGCCGGAACTGTTCCAGGTCCGGGAAGCTGCCGACCAGATCTTTGCCGACTCCCAGGCGCTGCTGGACTCCGCCACCATCGTGGCCGACGAGGTTGCCGGCAAGCAGACCGGCGGCGCGCTGGTGTATGTGGGCGCCATCTTCGCGTTCGTGGGTCTGGTGCTGTTCGCCTCGATCTTCGTGATGCAGCGCGGCGAAGACCGCAAGCGCCGTGAAACGGTCGAAAAGGAAAACGAGCGCAACCAGCAGGCCATTTTGCGGCTGCTCGATGAACTGGGCGACCTTGCAGACGGTGACCTGACGGTAACCGCGACGGTATCCGAGGACTTCACGGGCGCGATCGCGGACTCCATCAACTTCGCTATCGACCAGCTGCGCAGCCTGGTATCCACCATCAACCAGACGGCGGTACAGGTATCGTCCGCTGCCCAGGAAACCCAGTCGACTGCCATGCACCTCGCAGAAGCAGCCGAGCACCAGGCGCAGGAAATCGCCGGCGCCTCCGCCGCCATCAACGAGATGGCGGTGTCCATTGACCAGGTATCCGCGAACGCCGCCGAATCGGCCGCGGTAGCAGAGCGCTCTGTAGCGATCGCCAACAAAGGCGCCGAGGTGGTACAGGCGACCATCCGCGGCATGGACACCATCCGCGAGCAGATCCAGGAAACCTCGAAGCGGATCAAGCGTCTCGGTGAATCGTCGCAGGAGATCGGTGACATCGTATCGCTGATTACCGACATCGCGGACCAGACCAACATTCTTGCTCTTAACGCCGCCATCCAGGCGTCGATGGCCGGCGACGCGGGCCGGGGCTTCGCGGTGGTAGCCGACGAGGTACAGCGCCTTGCAGAACGTTCGTCTGCCGCTGCGAAGCAGATCGAAACGCTGGTAAAAACCATTCAGACCGATACGAACGAAGCCGTTATCTCCATGGAGCAGACGACTTCGGAGGTGGTGCGCGGTGCCCGCCTGGCGCAGGACGCAGGTGTGGCGCTGGAAGAAATTGAAAACGTATCGAAAACACTGGCAGAACTGATCCAGAACATTTCGAACGCTGCACGTCAGCAGGCGGCATCCGCCGGCCACATCTCCAACACCATGAACGTTATCCAGGAGATTACGTCGCAGACGTCTGCCGGTACCACCGCCACCGCGAAGTCGATCGGTAACCTGGCAGAGATGGCGGCCGAGCTGCGTAATTCGGTAGCCGGCTTCAAGCTGCCGGAGTACATGTAATTCCGTCGTCGCAGGAGGCGACGGAATTCTGTCTCCAATGGCACACGGAATCGCGATTGGCTGCGCCGCTCATGCGGCGCAGTGCGTTTTGACGGGGAACGGAGTCCCGGTTGCGAGCCTCATCCACAAGGCTCGGGAGTGACGGTGTGGCCCAGCACTGGTCGATTCGCAATCTGCCGCAGATGGACGAGGAACAGTTCCGTCTCTGGCAGGCATTGCTTGAAGAGCGTACCGGCATGGCGCTGGCGCCCGAGCGCAAGCAGTTCCTCGAGTCCAGCCTCAACATCCGCATGCGTGAGCTGGGTCTCGACAGATACGACATCTACTACGAACAGCTGGTGAATCGTCCGGCGTCGGATACGGTGATGGAATGGTCGATCCTGATCGACCGGCTGACGGTGCAGGAAACCAGTTTTTTCCGGCATCGCAGTTCCTACGATCTGGTCGAGAAGTTCGTGCGCGACCGTTTCATGTCGGCGAAGCCGCCGAGCAACTTCAACGTCTGGTCGGTGGGTTGTTCTTCCGGGGAAGAGCCCTACTCCCTGGCCATGCTGCTGACCGAGCTGTTTGCCTCGCTCAAGGTCAACCCCTACTGGGGTATCACCGCCACCGACATCAGTCTGCCGGTGCTGGCCAAGGCTCGCCGCGGGAGCTATCCGGTGCGCAAGGTGGATCTGGTGGATCCGCTGCTGAAGGATCGCTACTTCCGCAAGACAAGCGACAGGGAATACGAGATCGCCGCCGAGCTGAAGACGCGCATCTGTTTTGCGCGTGTTAACGTGCTGGAACTGCATAAAGTGCCGTTCCAGGACCTGGATCTCATCTACTGCCAGAACATGCTCATTTACTTCCGCCGCTGGCGCAAGCGCGAGATCGTGACCCGACTCGCCGATCGCATGGCTCCGGGAGGGCTGATGGTGCTGGGGCTGGGTGAGGTGGTGGACTGGCAGCACCCGCAGATGGACAAGGTCCGTTTCGACAACACGCTGGCTTTCATGCGCCGTACGCATTGATGGCCGCGGGGCGAAACGGAGCGTAGGAAAGAAAACAGAGATACGACATGGCAGAAACACATGACTTCCTTGCCCTTGACTGGGTGAAGGGGGAAATCGAGGAAACCCTCAAACAGGCGCAGCAGGCTCTGGAAGCTCATGTCGAGAATCCGGAAGACCAGACGCGGCTGCGTTTCTGCCTGACCTACCTGCACCAGGTGTACGGCACCCTGCAGATGGTGGAGTTCTACGGCGCAGCGCTGCTCGCCGAAGAAATGGAAAAGCTGACGCAGGCCTTGCTGTCCGGCAAGGTGTCGCGTGTTTCCGATGCGCAGGAAACGCTGATGCGCGGCATGCTGCAGATGCCGGTTTATCTCGACCGCATCAAGGCCAGCCGCCGTGACATGCCGGTGGTCCTGCTGCCGTTGCTGAACGATCTGCGTGCAGCGCGTGGCGAGAAACTGCTGTCGGAAGGCGCACTGTTCAAGCCGGACATGGCGCAGGCTGCCGGCGCTGGCACGGTGTCCAGTGCGGTCGCGGCCGATCCGAATCTCGCGGAGCTGCTGCGCAAGATCCGCCAGATGTTCCAGCTGGGTCTGCTCGGTGTGATCCGTGGTGAAAACCTGCCGGCCAATCTTGGCCACATGGGCAAGGTCACTGCAAAGCTGGAAAAAGTCTCTGGCGATGCTGCTGTCTCTCCGTTGTGGAAGGTGACGGGCGCCATCGTGGAAGGCGTGGCAAACAATTCGATTGAGGCCAGCACGGCAGTCAAGCTGCTGCTGGGCCAGGTTGACCGGCAGATCAAGGTGCTGGTCGATCGTGGCGCGCCTGCGTTCGCGGAAAAACCGGCTGCGGACCTGTTCAAGAACCTGCTGTTTTATGTGGCGCGCAGCAATGCGTCCTCGCCGTTGATCGTTGAAGTGCGCAAGGCCTACAAGCTGGACGAGGCATTGCTGGCCGACGACATGATCGACGAGGAACGCGCGCGCCTGGCCGGCCCGGATCGCCAGACCATGGCGACCGTGGCCAAGGCGATTTCCGAAGAATTGTCCCGGGTCAAGGAAGCCCTCGACATCTTCATGCGCGGTGGCGCGCAGTCGAAGGTTGCCGATCTGGCACCGCACATCGGCACACTCAAGCAGGTATCCGACACCATCGCCATGCTCGGCATGGGTCAGCAGCGGAAGATGGTGCAGGAGCAGTACGAGCTGCTCGATGGCATCGTCGCCAGCGGAAAGCTCGAGGATCCGGCCGTTCTGATGGATATTGCCGGTGCACTGCTCTATGTGGAGGCAACGCTGGCCGGTTCCGGCGACAAGCCGCAATCGAAAGTGCCTGCGACGCCGCAGGATGCGCTGACCCAGGACGAAATCGCGCGCGCGCGCGAAGCCGTGGTGCGCGAATGTCGCGCCGGCCTTGAGCTCACCAAGGAAAAGATTGTCGAATACATTGCGTCGCAGTGGGACCGTGCGCATGTTCAGGACGTGCCGGATATCCTGACCGGCGTACGCGGCGGCCTGCAGATGATCGGGCTGGATCGCGCGGGCGCCGTGTTGATCCGCTCGGTCGATTTTGTGCGTGGCGAGCTTCTTGCGGAAGGTGCCCAGCCTGACTGGAAACGCATGGATACGCTGGCCGATGCCATCAGCTCGGTCGAGTACTACCTCGAGCGCGTGGTCGAGGACCCGGAAAGCGGCGACCATATCCTGGACATTGCCGAACAGTCTGTGGCCTCCCTGGGCTATTCGGTGGCAGACATCGTGCCGCTGACGGTATCCGTACCGAAACGCGCGTCCGTGCAGGCGGACGAGTTCGGCATCGAGGATGTGGCGGCTGCCGTCGATGCAGCTGTCGTTGCCGAAGTGGTTCCGCCGGAGCCGGTCGAAGAAATATCCATGCCCATCCTGTCGGCAGATCTCAGTGACGAGATGGAAGCACAGCCGACGCTGGATGTGCCGATGACGGCAGCGCAGGAGCAGAAGCCGTCCTTTGCCGATGAAGAGGCGCCGCTGGTCGACGAGGAAGCCCTGGAGCTGGCGGCGCTGGTCGAAGAGTCGACGGACGAGCCTGAAGAAATCCAGATGCCGGAGCTCGCGGCAGATGAGCCGATCGTGACGGAGGAGCTGGTGGCGGCGCCGGTTGCTCCGGCTGCGCCCGCCACACTCGCCGCTGCCCCCGTGGCTGCCGACGAAGATGCGGAAGAGGCAGCTGTCGACGAGGAAATCGTCGAGATCTTCGTTGAGGAAATCGACGAGGTCATGGCCAAGCTGGACGAATTTTTCCCGCAGTGGGTTGCCAACCAGCAGGACGAAGCCTCGCTCAAGGAATTCCGCCGTGCTTTCCACACGCTGAAAGGCAGTGGCCGCATGGTCGGCGCGAAATACGTGGGTGAGCTGGCATGGTCCATCGAGAACATGCTGAACCGCGTGATCGACAAGACCATCGAACCGAATCCGGTCATGGTCGAGCTGATCAAGACGGTGAAAGGGATTGTGCCGGAACTGGTGCAGGCCTTTGCCAAACGCAAGAAGCCGCCTTATGTCGTTGAGCCGCTGATGGAATGCGCCAACGCCTTTGCGCGTGGCGAGCGCCCGGCAGGCGTGCCGCCGCTGCAGTTGCGCGGTGCGCCGGCACCGGTTGCCGCTGAGGAGTCTGTGGCGGTGCCGGTGGTCGAGCCGGAAGTCGTCGAGATCGAGGCCGCTTCCTTCGACGGGACCGCCCTGGAAGAAATTTCCCTTGGCGAGGCGGAGTCCGGCGATCTGGCGGCACTGGAAGCCGAAGTGCTGGCGGTCGAGCAGGCCTTGTCCGCCGACGAGACTCTTGTCGAAGCCGTCGAAGCCGTCGAAGCCGTCGAGGCTGCTCCCGTTGCCCCGGTGGTTGCTGCGATTGACTACGACCCGGCCCTGCTGGAGGTGTTCAGCAGCGAGTCCGAACAGCATATCGCCACGCTCGACCAGTATCTGTCGGCTGTGGATCCGGATGTGCCGCGGCAGCCGATCACCGACGACCTGCTGCGTGCCCTGCACACCCTGAAGGGCAGTGCCAAGATGGCCGGCATCATGACCGTGGCTGAAATCGCGGGGCCGACCGAGAAATTCTGCAAGGAACTGCGCAACAACGGCGAGATGGCGGATTCCGACGTGATCGCGCTGGTGCGCGAGGCCACGGATCTGGTGCGCCTGCGGGTGCGTCGTTTGTTGCCCGATCCGTATGCGCCGATTCCCGGTGCACAGGCCTACCTGGAGATGCTGGGCGCCATCCAGCAGGCCCGTCATGAAGCGTGGGCGTCGGCCGGTGCGGCCACCAGTGAAATGCCGGCGATTGTTGCCGTGCAGCCGAAACCGGGTGTGATCAGCGATCTGCTTGCCGAGGGTCTGGATCATGTTCTCGACGGTAGCGATTACGCCGCCCAGTGGTCGCAGCAGGGCGTGGTTGCCGAGCATCTGGATGCCATGCGCGTCGAACTGGCGCGGCTGACCGATGCGGCGGTGCGTGGCGGCATTCCACCGATGGCGGAAATTTCCCGTCGTTTGCAGCGTCTTTACGAAGGATTGCACGCCGGCAGCCTGATGCTGTCGAGCAATGTGGTAGGCGCAGCCCAGCAGGGCCATGAAGCCATCGTGGCCATGATGGACTGCATGGCCGCACACCAGAGCGTATGGCCGGCGACGGAAGCCGAGCGGGCACTGGATGCCGTTCTGGTCGGTCTTCCCGAGCTGCCCTTGCCGTCCGTGCCGCCGGCAATGCCGGCAGCGGCGGGTGCGAAGTCTTCCGGTGCGGACGAATTCCAGTTTTCCGAAGATGATTTCGCGGCCGCGGAGGCCGAAGTGCTGGAGCTGACCGGCACCGTCGAGCCGATGGCGCTGTCGGAAGACATCGAGGCACTGACGGCGGACGACCTGTTGTCTGCCGAAGCGGAAGTGATGGCGGTGGCCGGCACGGTCGAGCCGGTGGAGCCGGCGGCTGGCGCCGAAGAGGACGATGTTCCGGGTGAGGTGATCGAGGCGGCTGCGGTGGCGGTGCCCGAAGACGACATGGCGGTACCGGAGCTGCCGGAAGGTGTCGATACGGTCGTCGACATGCCGCTCACTCCTGCGCCGGTTGTAGCGACTCCGGTCGCGGCGCCGGCCGTTGCAGAACACTTCCATGAAGAGCCGGATCATCCGGGAGTGGACAGCATTCCGGATCGCGATCCCGAGCTGGTGGAAATCTTCCTGGAGGAGGCCGGCGAGATCGTGGAGAGTGCCGGCGAATCCCTGGAGACCTGGCTCAACAACGTTGATGATCTGATCGAGGTCCAGAAACTCCAGCGTGACCTGCACACTCTCAAGGGTGGTGCCCGCATGGCGGAGATCCCCGAGCTGGGCGATCTCGCGCACGAGCTGGAGAACCTGTACGAGGGCCTGTCGAACGGTACGCTGGCGGCACAGCCGGCACTGTTCACGCTGCTCAACCGTTGCCATGACCGTATCGCGGACATGGTCGAGCAGATCCGCAAATACGGGCACTGCCGCAAGGGCTCGGATCTTATTTCCCTGATCCATGCCTACATCAAGGATCCGGAGACTTTCTCGGCAGGCATTCCGGTGGCCGAATCGCGCCCGGCTGCGCCTGCGGCAACACCGGCAGCGGTTATCCCGGCTGCGACTGTCGCTGTGCCGGTGGTGCCGGCCGTGGCCGCGCCGGTTGCCGCCGCGCCGGCTGCCGCTGCAGCCGACACCGGCGAGGATATGGCCTCCGTGGATGCCGACATCCTCGGCATTTTCCTGGAAGAAGCCGAAGATCTCACTGCACAGCTCGACGCGGCCATCAGCGGCTGGCGCGGGGAGCCCGGCAATGCGGAACACCCGGACGAGCTCAAGCGCGTCCTGCACACCCTGAAAGGCGGAGCGCGCCTTGCCGGCCTGCGCAAGCTGGGTGACATCAGCCATCATTTCGAGACGCGTGTCATCGACCTCGGTCCGAAGGCGCCGGATGCTGCCTTCTTCGCCGAGATCAATGGATTCCACGACGAGATTTCCTCGCTGGTCGAGCGTATCCGTGCCGGTGGCGTGACCGCTGCCGTGCCTGCGGTCGCACCGGCGCCGGCGCCGGTGGTCATCGAGGCGGCCGCTGCACCGGCGGCTCCGGCCGCACCGGTGGTGCCCGCCGCTCCGGCAGCGGCAGCGCCGGAGCCGCGCGAGGATCGCCGTGCGGCCCCGGCAGCACGCCAGGCCCAGCCGCAGGAAATGGTCAAGGTGCCGTCGGACCTGCTGGAGAAGCTGGTCAACCTGGCCGGCGAAACCTCGATCAACCGTTCGCGTATCGAACAGCAGGTCACGGACTTCCGTTTCACCATTGCAGAGATGGGATCGACCATCTCGCGTCTGGCCGAGCAGCTGCGTCGTCTCGACGCGGAAGCGGACTCCCAGGTAAAGGCGAACTGGGAAAAAGGCGTTGCCGAGGGCAAATACTCCGGCGAGTTCGATCCTCTGGAAATGGACCAGTACTCCGGTCTTCACCAGCTGACCAAACAGCTTTTCGAATCCGCGTCCGACATGCTCGACATCCGCGACACGCTGGTGAACAAGACGCGCGACACGGAAACGCTCCTGCTGCAGCAGTCGCGGGTCAACACCGAGTTGCAGGAAGGCCTGATGCGTTCGCGGATGGTGCCTTTCTCGCGCCTGATCCCGCGTCTGCGTCGCATCGTCCGCCAGGTGGCGGGCGAACTGAAGAAAAACATCGAGATCGACTTCATCAACCCGGAAGGCGAGATGGACCGTACGCTGCTCGAGCGTATTGTCGCGCCGCTGGAGCACATGCTGCGCAATGCCTGCGACCACGGCGTCGAGGACCCGCAGACCCGTCTGGCCGCGGGCAAGCCCGCCCAGGGGCGGATCAAGCTGGCGCTGGCCCGGGAGGGTGGCGAGGTCGTGCTGACCATCGCCGATGACGGCAAGGGCATCAACGTCAATGCCGTGCGCAAGAAGGCGATGGAACGCGGCCTGATGGACAACACGTCCGAGCTCACCGATCAGGAAGTGATGCAGTTCATTCTCGAGGCCGGTTTCTCCACGGCCGAGAAGGTCACGCAGATTTCCGGCCGTGGCGTAGGCATGGACGTGGTGTCCAGCGAGATCAAGCAGATGGGCGGTGCCCTGATGATCCGCTCGGAAGTGGGTCAGGGAACCACCTTCGAGATCCGCCTGCCGTTCACGGTGTCGGTGAACCGCGCGCTGATGGTGCGCGTCGGCGAAGACCAGTTCGCGATCCCGCTGGTGCAGATCGAAGGTATCGTGCGTGTGTCGCCGTACGAGCTGGAAACCTACTACGCGCCGGATTCGCCGGCCTTCGAGTATGCCGGCGAATCGTATCGTCTGCAGTACCTCGGCGGCTTCGTGCATGGCGTCGCGTCGCCGGACCTGCGTGGCGCCACCATGCCGCTGCCGGTGCTGCTCATTCGCGGCTCCGAGCACACGGTGGCCGTGCAGGTTGACCAGCTGATCGGTTCGCGCGAGGTGGTGGTGAAGGCGGTTGGTCCGCAGCTGGCGACCGTGGCCGGTATTTCCGGCGCCACCATTCTCGGTGATGGTCGCGTGGTCATCATTCTCGATTTGCTGTCGCTGATCCGTGCGGCGCACCTGCAGCACGAGATGCTGCTGGCACAGCAACGCCGGACCGCACAGCTGGCCGATGCCGCCAATGCGGCGGTCAGCCCGGTACGCGAAGTGCCGCTCATCATGGTGACGGACGACTCGGTGACGGTGCGCAAGGTGACGGGCCGCTTCCTGGAGCGCCAGGGCTTCGAGGTGGTGACCGCGAAGGATGGTATGGACGCGGTGGCGCAGCTGGCCGACATCAAGCCGGACCTCATGCTGCTGGACATCGAGATGCCGAGGATGGACGGCTTCGAGGTGGCCTCGCACTGCCGTCACGACAGCCGACTGAAGGACCTGCCGATCATCATGATCACCTCCCGTACCGGCGAAAAGCACCGCGAGCGCGCGGCCGAGATCGGCGTCAACGCCTATCTCGGCAAGCCGTTCCAGGAAAACGAACTGCTGGCGAAAATCCAGGAGCTGCTGGCGGAGCGCCGCGCGCAAGCGCTGCACTGATCGCCGGCACGCAGTATGGGCCAGGACGTCAATCCACGCATCGGTGTCATCTCCGACACGTTCCTGCAGGGCAACCTGCTGGCCAATGCCTCGCGCGCGCTCGGGTATGAGGTGGTGGTCAGTACCCAGCCGGCCAATCTGGATACCGGCAAGTGGATCGGCAAAGGCATGGTCGAATGCTGGCTGGTGGACCTGAACGACCAGGAAAAATGGGCTGCATTGCTCGACCAGCTGCTGGATCAGTCCGATGCGCCGCTGATCTTCGGCGATGGCGATGCGCCGCCGAAGACGCATGAAGAATATCCGCGCTGGGAGCGGCGACTGTTCCAGACCCTGATCAAGAGCGTGGGCCGTCCGGTCAGCGCCAGCGGCAAGGAAAACCTCACCCTGCTCGAGCGCACGATGGCCAAGCCGCGCTCGACCATCGTCATCCCCAACGAATTCAAGGACCCGACACTGGCGGTGGGTGTGCCCGAACGGGTGTGGGTGCTGGGCGCATCGGCCGGCGGCCCGGCTGCGGTGAAGCTCTTCCTGGATTCGTTGCCGAAAGAGCTGCCGGTGGCATTCGTGCTGGCCCAGCACATCGATCCGAAAATGCTGGATGCACTGTCGGTGTCGCTGGTGCGCCACAACTGGTTCAAGATCCGCATCGGCCGGCCCGGCGAACCGTTGCGCTGCGGCGAGATCGTGGTGGCGCCCTGTGATGCCGAGATTGCCTTCGATGAGCAGGGCTGCGTGATCCAGACCGGCAAACCCTGGGAAGGACCCTATGCGCCTTCGATCGACCAGGTGATGTCGAATGTGACCAACCGCTTCGGTGCCGGCGCCGGTGCGATCCTGTTTTCCGGCATGGGCAACGACGGCTCCATTGCCGGCCCGCTGATGAAAGCACGCGGCGGTACCGTGTGGGCGCAGAGCGCCGAAACCTGTGCGGTCAGCTCGCAGCCGGATTCGGTGCGCGATACCGGTTGTGTGGGGTACAGTGGGTCGCCGGAATTCCTTGCCCTGCAACTGATGGAACTCGTCAAACAACAACTGCGGGCACGTCCGCGGCCGGAACCCCGGGCCGACGACGCCGCCACCGGCTGAAAAGGGTCGTCGCCATGAACCAGCTCACTGCTGCTCCCAACGAAGTGCCCAGCCTGATGGTGCCGCTGCAGGGCCGGCCGCTGCTGGTGCCCAACCTGGCCGTGGCCGAGATCGTACCGTTCAACGCACCGGTGCCGGCACCCGGCAAGCCGCAATGGTATCTGGGTCATATCATGTGGCGTGGCGTGAAAATTCCCGTGATTTCCGTGGTGCAGGTTCGCGGTGAAGATGAAGAGATTCCGCCCGAGGCGCGCATTGCCGTGTTCAACGGCCTGGGCGGCGAACTGCCGTTCTACGGCGTGATTTCCCACGGTATTCCGCGGCTGGTGCGTGTGCGCCAGCAGGACATGGAATCCGTCGACGGCATGTACACGCCGATCGACGATGCGTTCGTCGCAGTGGGCGGCGAACTGGCGATCATTCCCAATCTGGTCCAGCTTGAGTCGATGATCGCTGCCGCATGAGCCGCGACATCGATCGGGCACGCCTTGCGGCCCTGCTGGCAGAAAAGCGCCACCACCGGGAAGACTGGTTCCGCAACAACTACAACACGGACCGGCACGGGCTCGGCGAATTCCTACGCTGGATGCGCGAGAAGAAGGGCGTCTGGCCGAAAGCGAAACATTTCCCGGCCGAGCATCCGGAAGCGGAACGTCTGGCGGCCAACCGCACGGACAGCACGCTGACCTGGATCGGTCATTCCACGTTCCTCTTCCAGCACCGCGGCCTGAACGTCATCACGGATCCGGTTTTCTCGGAACGCGCCTCCCCGCTGGGTTTTGCCGGCCCGAAACGCTATACCCCGCCGGCCATGCACATCGACCACCTGCCGCCGCTCGACCTCGTGCTGCTCTCGCACAACCACTACGACCATCTGGACCGGCAAGCCGTGAAAGCCATCGCCCGCCGCAACGAGGGCCGTACCAGGTTTCTGGTGCCCTTGCGGGTGGCCGACTGGTTCCGTCGCGAGAAGATCGACAACGTGATCGAGCTGGACTGGTGGCATGAAACGGCGCCGGTGGACGGCCGGAGCGATGTGAAAGCCTGGTTCGTGCCGGCACAGCATTTCAGCGGCCGCGGCGTCAACGATCGCAACCGCTCGCTATGGGGCGGCTGGGTACTGGAAATCGACGGCTACCGGCTGTTCTTTGCCGGCGACACCGGCTACGGCAAGGACTTCGCGGACATCGGTGCCGTGTTCGGTGGTTTTGATCTTTCGCTGATACCGATCGGTGCCTACGAGCCGCAGTGGTTCATGAATGCCGTGCATGTGAATCCGGAAGATGCCGTACGCATCCACCGGGACGTTCGGTCGAAGCTGTCCATCGGCATGCACTGGGGCACGTTCATCCTGACCGATGAGCCCGTCGACGAGCCGCCGCAGCGGCTGGCGCGCGCGCTGCATGACCAGAACGTCGACCCGCACACGTTTCCGGTGATGCGGCATGGAGAGACCCGCGTCATTGCCGGATGATGCTGGCCGGGCCGGAGAAACGCGGCCGGGATCATCGGGTCGGGATGAATCATGAGTCTGTTGCGCTGGCTGTTGGTGATGCTCCTGCTGGCTGCATGCAATACGGCGGCCGGAGAGGCCGTGCCGGAGGATTCATGGGTTGCAGATGCGGCCGCCATGCCTTCCGACCGCATCGTCCGTGCCCTGGCCCTGCTCGGCACACCCTATCGCAAGCGAGGCGTCTCGCCGGAAAGCGGTTTCGACTGCAGCGGTTTTGTCGGCTGGGTGTTCCGCCAGACCGGTGTGGATCTGCCGCGTACGGCACAGCAGATGTATCACGCGATCGGGGAAAAGGTCGAGCGTGCGGCGGTCCGGCCGGGCGACCTGCTTTTCTTCCGCATCGGCCGGCAGGGGCGTGCCATCAATCACGTGGCCATCGCCATCGGTGACGGGCGCTTTGTGCACTCGCCGGCCACCGGCGGCGTGGTGCGCATCGAGTCGCTGGACATTCCCTACT
>JBMOOO010000011.1:0-305882 GCA_049324475.1 Pseudomonadota bacterium
GCGACGCCGCCAAGGCCAAGAAAGCTGCCAAGCGCGCAGCTGCCAAGGCCAAAAAGGCTGCTGCCCGCAAGGCGAAGGCTGCTGCCAAGGCCGCCAAGCGCGCAGCTGCGAAGAAGGCGAAAGCCGAGAAGCGCGCTGCTGCCAAGGCCAAGAAAGCTGCCTCCAAGGCCGCTCGCAAGGCCAAGAAAGCCGCCAAGAAAAAGCCGGCTCGCAAGGCCAAGAAGGCTGGCAAGGCAAAAGCCAAGAAAGCTGCCAAGCCGAAGGCCAAGAAAAAGGCCGCTCGCAAGGCGAAGAAGAAGTAATCTCGCCTGACGCTGTAGCAGTACGAAACCCCGGCCATGTGCCGGGGTTTCTTTTTCCGGGGTGCGCATCCGGGCGCCCGCCGCGGCGGGCAATGTCTGCCATGGCACCGGGCATGCGGCGCTCGCCCGCACCGGGTGCAGCCGCTATCCTCCCGCCCCATGACTTCTGCCGCCGATCTGCTCGGACCTGACGGCCCGTTCAGCCGGGTGATCGAGGGCTTCGCTGCGCGCGACGTACAGCGCGAGATGGCGGCGGCGGTGGAGGCCGCCATCGCCGATGACGCCCGCCTCGTGGTGGAAGCCGGCACCGGTACCGGCAAGACCTTTGCGTATCTGGTGCCCGCGCTGCGTTCGGGCCGCAAGGTGATCGTGTCTACCGGTACGCGCAGCCTGCAGGACCAGCTGTTCCACCGGGACATCCCGCGTGTGCTGAAGGCGCTGGGCATCGGCAGCCGGGTGGCGCTGCTCAAGGGCCGCAGCAATTACCTCTGCCCCTACCGCCTGCAGGCCAGTCTCGAGGATGGCCGCTTTGCCTCGCGCGAGATCGCAAACGACCTGCAGCTGGTGGCTCGCTGGGCAACGTCGACGCTGGATGGCGACATTGCCGAACTCACCCGCATTCCCGAAGGCGCCGGTGTCTGGCCCTTTGTCACCAGCACGGCCGACAACTGCCTGGGTGCCGAGTGCCCGCTGGTGGAGGAATGCCCGGTGATGCGGGCCCGCAAGCGCGCCCAGGAAGCCGATCTGGTGGTGGTGAACCACCACCTGCTGTTTGCCGACGCCTCGCTCAAGGACAACGGTTTCGGCGAGATCCTGCCCAGTGCCAATGCCATCGTGATCGATGAGGCCCACCAGGTGGGCGAGGTGGCTTCCCAGTTCTTCGGCGACGTGCTGTCCAGCCGCCAGATCACCGAACTGCTGCGTGACGTGGTGGTGGAGGCCGGACGTGGCGCGGCCGACCAGAAAGGGCTGTTCGGTGCCGCCAACCGTGCGGAAAAGGGCGTGCTCGATCTGCGCCTGGCACTGGGTGAAGGCTCGCGCCGGGCCGCCTGGGCGGAAGTGTCGGCGCGCGAGGACCTGCAGGCGGCCATCGGGCAGTTGTCGGACGCACTCGACGACCTGGCCGCGGAGCTGGAGATCGCCGCGCCGCGCAGCGCCGGCCTGGCCAAGGTGCAGGAGCGGGCACTGGCACTGGCCGGGCAGTTCGCGCAGCTGACGGGCCAGGCACCCGATGACCAGGTGCACTGGTTCGAGACTTTCCAGCGCGCTTTCCTGATCCGCATGACGCCGCTCACCGTGGCCGAGCCGCTGCACGCACTGGTGTACGGCCGGCAGGCCGCGTGGGTTTTCACCTCGGCCACGCTGGCGGTGGGCGAGAAGTTCGACCATCTGACCGAAGAGCTGGGGCTGGATGACGCACGCACGCTGAAGCTGGCCAGCCCCTTTGATTTTTCGCGGCAGGCGGCGCTGTACGTGCCGGAAAACATGCCGGACCCGTCGGCACCGCACTACACGCGTGCCGTGGTCGAGGCAGCGATCCCGGTGCTCGAGGCCAGCCGCGGCCGCGCCTTCCTGCTGTTCACCTCGCACCGGGCGCTGCAGGAGGCCGCGAAGCTGCTGGAAGGCCGTCTGCCGTATCCGCTGTACGTGCAGGGCACGGCCGGGCGCAACGAATTGCTGGAGGCGTTCCGCAGGCACGGCAATGCCATCCTGCTGGGCACCGGTTCGTTCTGGGAAGGCATCGACGTGCGCGGCGAGGCGCTGTCGCTGGTGGTGATCGACAAGCTGCCGTTCGCGTCCCCCGGCGATCCGCTGCTGCAGGCGCGGGTCGATGCCCTGAAGCGGCAGGGCCGCAATGCCTTCACCGAATACCAGATCCCGCAGGCGGTGATCACCCTCAAGCAGGGCGCCGGCCGGCTGATCCGCGACGTCACCGACACCGGCGTGCTGATGCTGTGTGACCCGCGCCTGCTGTCCAAGGGTTACGGCCGGCTGTTCCTGGACAGCCTGCCGTCGATGCGGCGGACGCGGAAACAGGAAGTGGTGCAGAATTTCTTCGCCGCGCTGGATGCGCTGGCCGAACAGGAAACACCGGATCGATGAAGCTGCTGGCCCTGGAAACCTCCACCGAATCCTGCTCCGTGGCCCTGCGCATCGGCAGCGGGCTTCGGGTGCGTCGCCATGCCGGTGCCCGTGAGCAGACCGCGCACGTGCTGCCCATGGTCCAGGCCCTGCTGGCCGAGGCCGGCATCGGCCTGCGCGAACTGGATGCCATTGCCTGTGCGCACGGCCCCGGCGCCTTCACCGGCGTGCGGGTGGCGGTCAGTGTGGCGCAGGGGCTCGCTTTCGGTGCCTCGCTGCCGGCGGTGGGCATTTCCACGCTGGCAGCGCTGGCGCAGCAGGCGGTGCGGCTCGATGCCGCGGCGGCGTTCGTGCTGCCGGCACTGGATGCCCGCATGGGTGAACTCTATGCCGGTGTCTACGCGCGCGGTGCCGATGGCCTCGTGGACAGTCTGGCGCCGGACCGGTTGTGCCGGCCGGAAGATTTCGCTGCCGGCGTGCCGTCGGGTCATGACTGGACAGGCATCGGCAGCGGCTGGACCGCGTACGGTGCCGGCGTGCTGGGTGTGACGCCGGTACGGACGCTGGTCGCCGAGCCCGATGCCGAGGACGTGCTGCGGCTGGCAGAGCGCGCCCTGGCACGCGGCGAGGCCGTGACACCGGAACAGTTGATCCCGGTGTACCTGCGCGACACCGTGGCCTGGAAGAAAATCGCCGAGCAGGGCAAATGACGGACTTCGCCGGCTGGGATCATCCGCATCCGCACGTGCTGGCGATGACCGTCGGCCGCGACAGCATCGACGCCATGGGTCATGCCAACAACGTCGAATACCTGCGCTGGCTGGAAAACATCGCCTGGGACCACTCGAACCGCCTCGGTCTGGACTGGCCGGCCTACCAGCGGCTGGACCGCGCCATGGTCGCGCGCCGCACGGAACTGGAATATCTCGCCGCCGCCTTCGAGGGCGATGAACTGCTGATTGCCACCTGGATCGTCGAGAACGACCAGCGTATCTCCATCACCCGCCAGTACCAGCTGGTGCGCCCGAAGGACGGCAGGACGCTGTTGCGCGGCAGGACGCAGTGGGTGTGCGTGGAAATTTCCACCGGCAAGGCGAAGCGCATGCCGCCGGAATTCGTCGAAGGCTACCGGACCACCGCCTGATGGACTTCATTCTCTTCTGCAAGGCCTTGCTGCTGGGCATCGTCGAGGGCCTGACCGAATTCCTGCCGGTGTCCAGCACCGGGCACCTGATCATCGTCGGTGAACTGATCGGCTTCGATGGCCCGCTGCGCAGCGTGTTCATGGTGGCCATCCAGCTGGGCGCCATCCTGGCCGTGTGCTGGCTGTACCGGGCGAAGCTTGCGCACGTGACCGTGGGCGTGGTGCGCGGGGATGCCGCCGGCTGGCGCTTCGCGACCAACCTGCTGATCGCTTTCCTGCCGGCCATGGTGCTGGGTCTGCTGTTCTACCGGATCATCAAGGATGTGCTGTTTTTCCCCGTGCCGGTGGCCCTGGCACTGATCGTCGGTGGTCTGGTGATCCTCTGGGCGGAAAAGCGCGCGCACACCGTGCGTGTGCAGGAAGTCGACGACATGAGCTGGCGCGACGCGCTGCTGGTGGGCCTGTGCCAGTGTTTCGCGCTGGTGCCGGGCACCTCGCGCTCCGGCGCCACCATCATCGGCGGGCTGTTCGTGGGGCTGTCGCGCAAGGCCGCGGCCGAGTTCTCGTTCTTCCTCGCCATCCCGACCATGCTGGCGGCGACGGTCTACGACGTCTGGAAAAACCGTGCGCTGTTTCATGCCGATGACATCGCGCTGCTCGCCACCGGGTTCATCGCAGCCTTCCTCGCCGCCTTCGTGACCGTGAAGGCACTGGTGGCCTTTGTGTCGAAACACAGCTTCGTGCCGTTTGCCTGGTACCGGATCGGCTTCGGCCTGCTGGTGCTGGCGCTGTGGGGCGGGGGCGTCATTGTCTGGCAGGGCGAATGAACGCGCGGCTGCCCGATTTCCTTGACGCGCAGACCGATCCGCCGCCGGAAGTGGAGGCGCTCGGGTTGCCCCGGCTGCCACCCGGTGTCGACAACCGCCGGCACACACACGACGGCATCGCGCTGGTGTGCGACGGGCGCGGCCTGCATCTGGAGCTGCGTGACGGCAGCAAGCGTACGAAGCTGGCAGTCGATTTTGCGGACCTGCGCCATCGCGCGAAAATCAACCAGGCGCGCTCGGAAATGCTGGTGCGCGCCTGTGGTGTGCCCAACGACGGCACGCCCTGGCACATCGTCGATGCCACCGCCGGACTGGCCCGCGACGGCTACCTGCTGGCGGTGTGCGGTGCCACGGTGACGCTGGTGGAACGGCATCCGGTGCTGGCGCTGCTGATCAACGATGCACTGGCCTCGCTGCAGCTGGCGAACCCGGACGTGCGGGCACGGCTGTCGCTGGCGCCCGGCGAGTCGATACCGCTGCTGGCGGCACTGGCCGGGCAGGCGAAGGACGCCCGGCCGCAGGTGGTCTACTGCGATCCGATGTTTCCGCCGCGGGAGAAATCCGCGGCGGTGGGCGGCGACATGCAGGTGCTGCACCGCCTGGTCGGCGAGACACCGGACGGGTCGGAACTGCTGGCGGCGGCGCTGCGTGCTGCGACCCGGCGCGTGGTCGTGAAGCGTCCGCTGCGCGCGGAAGCGCTGCGGGCTGCGGGGCTGGAGCACATCCATCCGAGCTACGCGCTGGAAGGGCGCGCCAGCCGCTTCGATGTCTACCTGATCGATACGCTGCCGATGTAGGAGCGCCTGCGGGCGCGATGCTTTTGCTCTCCTGACCCCGACCACATCACGGCAACCCCGCTCGCGCACGGTCGCTGCGCCGCTGCGTTGCACGCAGCGGTACCCGTGTGCAGGCCCGCACACGGACGGGTCGCGTCGATTCGCCATCCTGGCTCAGTCGCCGCTCGCCCGGCCGTCCATGGCCGGGCGTCCCTGTGCGCGTGCCCACACCCGGCTGCGCTCCCGATGGTGCGCGAGAAGGTTGCCGGATGGGCCGGGTCAGGGATGTGCGGAATTTGTCGCGCCCCAAGGCGCTCCTGCATCGCTGCTTTTACATTGCTGCTTGCGCCAGCGCCGCCTTCGCCGCGTCGTACTCGCGCCGGAACTGCGCCACCACCTCGGCGACCGGTTTCACCGCGTCGATCGAGCCCACGCCCTGGCCGGCGCCCCAGATGTCCTTCCAGGCTTTTGCTTCGGTGTTGCCGCCGCTGCCGAAATCCATCGTGCTCTTGTCGGCGGACGGCAGGTTGTCCGGATCCATGCCGGCTGCGCGCACGCTCGGCGCCAGATAGTTGCCGTGCACACCGGTGAACAGTGACGAGTAGACGATGTCCTTGGCGCTGGTTTCCACCAGCATCTGCTTGTAGCCGGGCATCGCGTTGGCTTCCGGCGTGGCGATGAAACGCGTGCCGATGTAGGCGAGATCCGCGCCCATTGCCTGTGCGCCGAGAATCGAGGCCCCGTTGGCGATCGAACCGGACAGCGCTACCAGCCCGTCCCAGAACTGCCGCACTTCGGAAACGAGCGCGAACGGGCTCAGCGTGCCCGCATGGCCACCGGCGCCGGCGCAGACCAGGATCAGGCCATCGACGCCTTCGCTGACGGCTTTCCGGGCGTGGCGGATATTGATCACGTCGTGCAGCACGATGCCGCCCCAGCCGTGTACCGCCTCCACCACCTGTGCCGGCGCACGCAGGCTGGTGATGATGATCGGCACCTTGTGCTTTGCGCAGATACGGATGTCTTCCTCCAGCCGGTTGTTGGAGACGTGCACGATCAGGTTCACGGCATAGGGCGCCACCACGGCGTCCGGATTGGCCGCCTTGTGGGCGGCCAGTTCCGTTTCGATGCGGGTCAGCCATTCGTCCAGCACATGCGCCGGCCGCGCGTTCAGTGACGGGAACGAGCCGACGATGCCGGCCTTGCACTGGGCAATCACCAGGTCCGGGCCGGACACGATGAACAGGGGCGAGGCAATCACGGGCAGCGAGAGGTGGCCGGTCATGACGGCAGGGATCGGCATGGAAGATCTCCGGAAGCGGCGGCGGAAGAAGTGAGCACGGGTTCACAACGCCGGCAGTCTGGCGCCGGCCGTGACCGGGCAACAATCACCGCAGTGGACAATTGCGGGTTATCGTCGGACAACCCGCGGTCATGAACCCGTATCAAGGAGGATGTCCCATGACGACGCTGCTGCCCCGTCTGCACCTGTTTGCCGGCTGGTTGACGGTTGTGGTGTTCCTGATGACCGGCCTGCACATGAAGTCGATCTTTCCCGATGCGTACACGCTGCAGGAGTCGGTGCGCTACATGTACCGCGCCAACCACGTGTACATCCTGCTGGCAGGCCTCGCCAACGTGCTGCTCGGCAGTTATCTGGTCATGGCGGCGGGCGGCTGGCGCAAGGTGGCCGGCCTCACCGGTTCGCTGTTGCTGCTGCTGGCACCGGTGCTGCTGGTGATCGCGTTCTGGCACGAGCCGGGCAGCGGAGCCGCCGAGCGTCCGCTGACCATGCTCGGTGTGTTCGCGATGCTGCTGGGCACGATCGCGCAGGCGCTGGCGGCGAAGGCTCAGGACGCGCCGAACAGCCAGGCGTCCATCGACAGGATGCCATAGGCCACGCCGCCGTCGATGGCGCGGTTCGTTGTCCAGCGGTCGCCGGCGGCGCCCAGCGCCACGAACAGCGGCATGAAGTGCTCGTCGGTGGGATGCGCGCGCACCGCTTCCGGTGCCTGCCGGCGGTAATCGAGCAGGGTGTCGAGATCGCCGCGCGCGAGGGTGTCGCGCACCCAGCCGGCAAACGCCGTCACATAGGGGTCGATGTCGTCGCGCGGTCCGGAGAATTCGTACAGGTTGTGGGTGAGGCTGCCGGAGCCGGTCACCAGCACCCCCTGTGTGCGCAGGGCCGCGAGTGCACGACCCAGTTGCAGGAACAGGCGCGGGTCCTGCGAGCGCGGCAGCGACAGCTGCAGCACCGGCACATCGGCATCGGGGAACAGGTACATCAGCGGCACCCAGGCACCGTGATCGAGCCCGCGTTCGGGATTGGCCTGCACGGCCATGCCCTGCGCTGCCAGCAAGCCGATCACCTGCGAGGCCACATCCGGCGCGCCCGGCGCCGGATACTGCAGTTGATACAACGCCGGCGGAAAGCCGCCGAAGTCATGGAGGGTTTCCGGCCGTGTGCCCGTGGTGATCTGCAGGGTGGCCGGCATCCAGTGCGGAGACACCATCAGCACCGCGCGCGGGCGCGGGAAATCCCGGCCGAAGGCGCGGCCCAGCGCGGCCAGCTTCGGGCCGATGACGCCCGGCTCGACGGCGAAGGTCGGGGCGCCGTGCGATACGAACAGGGTGGGCAGGAGGTCGGTCATGACGGTTTCCGGCCGGAAACCGCTGAAAAACGAACGGGACGTTCGAATGCACCGAACGCCCCGGCGGTCGCCGTGTTACTGCGGCAGGACCTCGAACGACGCCACGTAGCGACCGGTGCGCTTGCTGGCCGGTTTCGGGGCGTTGGCGTCCTCGTAGTCGGCTTCCAGCCAGTACTGGCCGGCGGCCGGCCAGGTGATCTTCACGGCGCCGTCCCGGTCACTGACCAGCGCGATGGCATCCTCGCTGTTGCGGTAGCGGCGGCCGCCGGATACCACTTCCACTTTCACACCCTCGGCCGGTTTGCCGTCGATCAGGAAACGGAACGTGGCCGTTTCACCGGCGAACAGATCGTTCGGGTGCGTGACCGGCACCAGCTCCAGTCCGCTGTTGACCGGCCGGAGCACGGTGTCGCTGGGTTTGCCGGCGGTGACGAAGGTTTCCAGCCGGCGTGCCGACCAGGTCACTTCCAGCTTGTCGGCGTTTTTCGGCACGTCCCTGTCGAAGCCTTCCTGCGTCGCCACGGTGCCGCGCGGCGGCCAGGATTTGCGCTGGCCGTTTTCTTCCCAGCGTGCAGTCAGGCCACTGGTGGCGGTGAACACTTTCCAGGTGCCCGGTTTTTTCAGTTGCAGGTCGAACACAGTGCGGAATTTTCCGGTGGCGAGGTTTTCCAGGGTGGCCTCCGTGCCGTCCGGTGCCAGCGCCTTCAGGCCGTCCAGGCGCAGCGGATTGTGGTCGGCGTGGAAGATATCGTTCGAGACGGCGGCGTCGAACGTCACCCAGGGTTCGTTGCCGGACAGCACCGTGGCACTCGGCAGGATCCAGGAGCGGTGCGCTTCCGCCGACAGCGGCAGCAGCAGGGCGATCGTCAGCGTCAGGGCATGCTGCAGGCAGGTCTTCATGACGGTTCTGTTCATGACATCTCTCCGGTCGTGAGCGATCAGGGTTTGAGTTCGAGGATCAGGGCGCCGAGCTCTTCCTTGCCGGCTGCACTGGATTTTTCCGCCTTCTTCGGTGGCCAGGTGAACGGGATCTGCACCACTTCACGGCCGCCCACTTCACGCGCCGCCTCCACCACCAGCCGGTATTGCCCGGCCGGCAGGCCGGCCAGCGGCGCCTGTCTGCCGCTGAAGACAAGCGTGTGCTCTCCGGCCGGTTTCGTGGCGCCGGTCACGCCGTCGATCGGCACGGTCAGTTCGCGGCCGCTCTTGCGCCACCACTGACGCAGGTCCTTCAGCCACTTGGTGCCTTCGTTGTTCTTCATGGCGGTGTCGTACCAGACCGCCAGCGTGGTGGCCTTGCCGGCGTCGCTTTCCAGCCAGACGGCGACATACGGGCGGTGGTACTCGGCCACGTTCAGTTGCGGCACGGTGACCTTCACGGTCAGGTCGGCCGCGATGGCCGGCGCGGCAGCGGCCAGCAGCGTGGCGGCCAGGGCGGTGATGAGGGACTTCTTCATGCGCGACCTCGTCGGTGAATACATCGGTGAATGCATCAGTGAATCAGCAGCAGTGCCAGCAGCAGCGGTATCAGTGCACCGGTGCCCACCACCGGCCAGGTGGCCGGCCGGTGCTTGCCGTGCAGTTTCAGCAGCACGAGACCGGTGAGGCAGAACACCACGCAGGCCAGCGAAAACACATCGATGAACCAGCTCCAGGCCGTGCCGGTGTGGCGGCCCTTGTGCAGGTCGTTGAAATAGGCGATCCAGCCGCGGTCGGTACGTTCGTATTCGACCGTGCCGGCTGCACGGTCGATGCTCAGCCAGGCATCGCCGCCGGGGCGCGGCAGTGACACGTATGCCTCGTCATCCGACCATTCGACCGCGCGATCATGTACGTCGACAGCCATCGTCTGCCGGATCCAGTCGGCGGCCGCGGCCGGCAGCGGGGCATCGGGTGCGGTATCCGCGGCGGTGCTCAGCGACAGGCGCATGGCCTCCGGCAACACCGTCTGCACCTGCCGCACCTGCGGTGTCGCCTCGATGTGCGCGGCGTTGTTCAGTGTGATGCCGGTGATCGCGAATGCCAGCATGCCGACCAGGCACAGCGCGGAGCTGACCCAGTGCCACTGATGCAGGCGCCGCATCCAGGCTGCGCGGGTTTTCGCGGACATGCGGGTTGCCATCAGGTGTCCGACCAGGCGCGCAGCAGGTTGTGGTAGGTGCCGGTCAGCTGTACCAGTGACGGATGTTCCGGCACGTCACGGTTCAGCCGCTGGATGGCCTGGTCGAGATCGAACAGCAGTGTGCGCTGGCTGTCCTCGCGCACCAGGCTCTGGATCCAGAAGAACGACGCAAGGCGCGCTCCGCGTGTGACCGGTGTGACCTTGTGCAGGCTGGTGGACGGGTACAGCACCATGTGCCCGGCCGGCAGCTTCACGCGCTGCGCACCGTAGGTGTCCTCGATCATCAGTTCACCGCCGTCATATTCGTCGGGCGATGCCAGAAACAGCGTGGCGGAGATGTCGGTGCGCACCCGGTGCGGTGTGCCGCGGATGTCACGGATCGCGTTGTCGACATGCACGCCGAAGTTGCCGCCGCCTTCATAGCGGTTGAACAACGGCGGGAATACTTTCAGCGGCAGTGCCGCCGACATGAACAGCGGGTTGCGGCCCAGGGCCTGCAGCACCTGCTCGCCCAGCTGGCGCGCGGCCGGACTGTCTTCCGGCAGTTGCAGGTTCTGCTTGGTTTTTGCCGACTGGTGCCCGGCCGTGACCTTGCCATCGACCCATTCGGCCGCGGCCAGCACTTGGCGAAACTGCCTGACCTGTTCAGCCGTCAGGACGTCGGGAATCTGCAGCAGCATGTCAGCCTCCGTAAAAAGCAAACCCCGCCCGCGGAGGCGGGCAGGGCCGGCACGGCAAGCGCAACGTTCAGAACGCGTAGTTGACGGTGATCACGGTCGAGCGGGCGTCGCCCGGCGTGGCCCAGCCGTTGTTGCGCATGCGTGTGTAGTAGACCTCGTCGAACAGGTTCTTGATGTTCATTTGCACGGTCATGTTGCGGTCCAGCCTGTAGGTGACCGAGGTGTTGTGCACGAAGTAGTCCTCGGACTGCACCAGCGGGATGGTGGTGCGGCCCACGTACTGGGTCGGCGACGGTGCACCGCTGCCGGTCCGGGCAATACCGCCGTGCTGGGTCAGGTAAACCTCGCCCTGGTAGGTGATGCCGTAGCCGAACTGCAACTTGCGGGTCGCATCCCAGGTGGTCCAGATGCTGGCCGCGTGTTCCGGTACGTTGGTGAGCGGATCGCCCTTGATCCAGTCTGCCTCGGTGCCGGTCGCGCCACCGTTGGCAACAAAGTCGGAAGCACCCTGCAGCACTTCGCTGTCCTGGAAGGTGTAGTTGGCGAAGATCGACCAGTTCTTCGCCAGCAGACCGGCCACGCCCAGTTCCAGACCGTCGACGCGGCTGCGACCGTCAAGCTGCTGCGCACCGGTCGGGTTGTCCGGGTTACCCGGGTCGTTCACGCGGTAGTTGGTGCGCTCGTTGCGGAACAGCGCGGAGGTGAACGACAGGCGCTGGTCCAGCAGGTCCCATTTGGTGCCCAGCTCCCAGGTTTCGGCTTCTTCCGGATCGACCGTGCAGTTGGCAGTCCCGGTGGTGCTGGTGGCCGTGCAGGTTCCGTTCACGGTAGCGGTCGATGGTGTCATCGAACTGGCGTAGGAGATGTAGATGCTGCCGATCTCCACCGGCTTGTAGACCAGGCCGGTGCGCCAGGAGAAGAGGTCGCTGTCGGAATTCACAGTGGTGTTGACGCCGGTGAGCGAGCCAATGTCTGCAGGCTGTACCGGATTCGGGGTAGTGGTGCTCGGTGCGGTGTAGACGTTGACGCCGAACGACTTGTTCTTCGTCTTCGTGTGTTCGTAGCGGATGCCGGCGCTGAACAGCCATTGCTCGGTGAATTCCAGCGTATCGAACACGTAGATGGCGCGGTTGTCCTGCTCGGCTTCGGTTTTTGCCGTCAGGGTGCGGTTGCGCGGGCCTTCATAGAAGGAATTCGGGTTGAACACATCCATGATCGGGAAGCCGTCCACGGACGGATTCTGTGCCCAGCCGTTCGCGTAGCGGAACTCGTTGTAGCCCAGGAAGCTGTAGGTTTCGTGGCTGAGCGACAGGCCCGTGACCATGGTGTGGTCGATGGTGCCGGTGGCGAAATTCCAGGTCACATCCAGCTGGTCGACGATGATCGTGTTGTTGGTGTCCCGCACGTTTCCGCGTGGACCCGAAGGCTGGTACTGGCCGGGTGTCAGCGTGGGGCCGTTGCCGTACACGTAGTTGGGTGCGGTGGTGGCGCCCGGCGTGGCCGACCAGGCGCGCGCGCAGTTGGTGTAACCGCTGGTGTTGGTGGTGATGACCAGGGGATCGGATGGATTGGGGTTGGCGGTCTGGCTCCAGCCGGTCGGCGCACGGCCGGCCGGGTCGCCGTTTTCCGGCAGACACCAGCTGCCCTGCGGCGGATCCACGATCAGGAACTGGTCCGTCTCGCCGATGCGGGCGAGATTGCGCAGCTTGACGTTGTCGTTGAACCGGTGGTCGAAGATGGCCGTGAACGTGTCGACTTCGTTCTGTTGCGTGTCGATGTTGTGGTAGCCGTAGTAGTTGGACGGATCCACACCCGGCAGCGCACGTCCGTTGTAGAACGGCACGCCGTATTGCGGCGTGTTGGTGTCTTCCTGGTGGAACAGCGCCAGGCTCAGGCTGGTGTCGGTGCCGAGGCCGAAAGCCACGGATGGCGCCACGCCCCAGCGTTCCAGCGTCTCGTAGTCGCGGCCGGGCACGTCGGCCGCGTGCGACATGACGTTGACGCGCACCGCGGTGGTGTCGTCGACCGGTTTGTTGGTATCGAGGGTGGCGCGCTGGTACTGGTCACTGCCGATACCGATGGACGCATTGGTGAACTCGTCGGCTTTCGGTGTCTTGCTGACCAGGTTGACCGTGCCGCCGACGGCACCGGCACCGGAATAGACGGAGCTGGAACCCTTGACCACTTCCACCTGTTCCAGGTTGAACGGATCGGAGCGGGTGTACTGCGCGCTGTCGCGTACGCCGTCGATGGCGATGTCGTTGCTGGAGCTGAAGCCGCGGATGCTGATGTTGTCGCCGTAGCCGCCGCCGCCTTCGCCGGCACCGAACGTGATGCCGGGCACCGTCGACAGGATTTCACGCAGTGACAGCAGGCCCTGGTCCTCGATGGCTTCCTTCGTCACGATCTTCACCGTCTGCGGCGTGTCGCGCAGCGGTTCGGTGTATTTCGGGGATGCCGGTTTTTCCGCCACGTAGTCCAGGGCCTGGCTGCGCACCACGACCGGTGCCAGTGCCGGCGCAGAGGCGGTCTCTTCTGCCGACGCAGCAGCCGGTGTGCCGGTGGAGGCCGGTGCTTCTGCGGGTGCCGCAGGAGCCTCGACTGCGGCCGGAGCGGTGACCGGTGCTTCTTCGGCAGCGAAAGCCGGCAGGCCCTGCAGGGCGAGCAGGCTCAGGGCCAGGGAGTGACGGGCGAACGGGACGGCGGGCATCGCGGATTCCTCATCGGGCAGGTCCATGGATTGCCGCGTGGCTTGCCGTCGGGGTGCTCCGTGAGGCTGGCTGGCGTTGCCCGGGAAATGTCATGACGACATCGGGCAGGCGCGCATCCTATCCATAACAAGAATCATTCGCAACTTTGTCCGGAGCGTGTGGTCGAACCCGTCCAGCTTGTCCGCCGGGCGGGGGAGGGCGATTGTGCAAACTTCCGGGAAGAGGAATGGCGCGGCTTGTCCCCGTTGGTCAGTGGCCACAGACTGCGCCCCGCCGGTCCGGCAAGGTTCTGGGAAAAATGGCATAACCTGATGTTTTCATTGGTATTCACGGTGGGTGGCAGGACGCCGGCGGCGGTTTGCGGCCCCCTGGCCGGCCTGCTGCTGGCGGCTGCCGTGCCGGTGGCCACCGCCGCGTCCGATCCCTGGCAGGTCGGCCGGGATCTCCCGGCCACCCCGGCCGGTGGCTGGGTCCAGGCCTGTGAATACCGTCCGGATGCCGCCCTCGATCTGGCCGCCCTGGTCCGGCTGGCGCTGTGCCGCAACCCGGACACCCGGGTGTCCTGGCGACAGATGCTGGCCCAGGCCGAACGTGTCGGTGCGGCAAAGGCGGACCGCCTGCCGTCGGTGACGCTCTCGGCCGGGTACAGCAGCCCGTTCGGCGACCGCGAGCGTGACGAAGGCGACAGCACGTCGGCGGGCGCCAGCCTGGACTGGCTGCTCTACGACTTCGGCGCACGGCCTGCATCGATACGCAGCAGCGAGCTGACGCTGTCGGCGTTGCGCCATTCGCACGACGACAGCGTGCAGGCCGTGTTTGCCGCCGCGGTCGATGCCTATTACCAGTGGTTTGCTGCCGATGCCGCGCTGACGGCGGCACGGGAAGCGGAAACCGCCGCCGGCGAGACACTGCGCGCCGCCGACAGCCGCATGCGCGCCGGTGCCGCCACCCGCGAGGACTTCCTGCAGGCGCAGACGGCGCAGGCGCAGGCTCGGCTCACCACCATCCAGAGCGAAGGCGATCGCGAATCCGCGCTCGGTGCCGTGGCGGTGATCCTGGCGCTGCCGGCCAGCACGCCGGTGACCCTGCTCGCACCGGCCGATGCACCGGCCGTGGATGCGGCCGGCACACCGCCGGACTGGCCGGCGTTGCTGGCGCGTTCGCAGGCACAGCGCCCGGACCTGCTGGCGCAATCCCTGCGCATCGACAGTGCGCGAGCGGATCACGAGGCGGCGGCTGCGGCCGGGCGGCCATCGATTTCGTTTTCTGCGCGCGACAGCGTCGACCTGGACAACAACAGCGAATCCGGCGAGGTGGGTATCGATGCCAGCTGGCCGCTGTTCACCGGCTTCCGTACCGGTTACCGCACACGGGCGGCGGCGCAGCAGGTGGAAATCGAGAAGGCGAACTACGAGAAACTGCTGCAGTCGGCCTCGCTGGAGCTGTGGCAGGCCTGGCAATCGATGCGCACGGCCGGTGCCACCGTGACGGCGGCCGATGCGCTGGTGGATTCCGCGCAGGAATCGCTGCGTGCCGCCCGCGCCCGCTACGGCGCCGGGCTCGGAGACCTGATCAACGTGCTGAATGCACAGAGCACGCTGGCCGATGCACGTCGCCAGCAGTTGCGCGCCCGCTATGACTGGTATCGTGCCCGTATCGCACTGGCACGGGCCTCGGGAGAACTCGGCTGGTCCGATCTGGCGCCGTCCGGCGCAACGGATGCGGGCACGGCTGCCGGAGATATCAAGCCATGAAGATTCCGCAACAGTTCCTTCACGTCCGGCAGTGGTTCACCGTGCCGCGTCTGCTGGCGGCACTGGCTGTGCTGGCCGTTGCCGCCGCCGCGGCTTTTGCCCTGCTCGGGCGCGATGGCGACGATGAACGTTACCGCACGGAAACCGTATCGGCCGGTGCCATCGAGCAGACCGTGTCCGCCAACGGCACCCTGAACCCGGTGACGCTGGTCAGTGTCGGGACCCAGGTATCCGGCCTGGTCGAGAAAATCTTTGTCGACTACAACGACCGTGTGCAGAAAGGCCAGGTGCTGATGGTGCTGGACGATTCCGTGCTGCAGGCCTCCCTGCGCCAGAGCGAGGCGAACCTGGAGGCGGCAAGATCGGCACTGGCGCTGGCGCAGACCGACCTGCAGCGGCTGGAGCCCCTGGTGGCCGACGGGTTCGTGTCGGCGCAGGAATATGACCAGGCCCGGCAGGCCGTGCGCGATGCACAGGCAAAAGTGATCCAGACTTCGGCGCAGGTCGATCGTGACCGCACCAGTCTCGGCTATTCGGTGATCCGTTCGCCGGTGTCCGGCGTGGTCGTGGCACGCGTGGTCGATGTCGGCCAGACGGTGGCGGCAAGTTTCAATACGCCGGAGCTGTTCCGCATTGCGGCTGACCTGAAAAAGATGCAGATCGATGCGTATTTTGCCGAGGCCGATGTGGGCCAGATCCGGGTCGGACAGAAAACGGGATTCCGTGTCGATGCCTTTCCCGAGCAGCGGTTTTCCGGTGTCGTGAAGCAGGTGCGGCTGGATCCGAAAACGGAGTCGAACGTGGTGACCTACGATGTGGTGGTCAGCGTCGATAACGATGATGGCCGGCTGCTGCCGGGCATGACGGCCTATGTCGATGTCACGATCGCCGAGCGGCACGACGTGCTGCGCGTGCCGAACACCGCCCTGCGCTTCCGCCCCGAGGATACCGAACCGGAAACGGCGGACACGTCAACATCATCGCCGGGCCTGATGCAGGGTGTGGCGCGCGGCGTTGCCGGTGGCGGCCCCGGCATGGGCGGTCCGCCGCGGGGCATGGGCAGCCCGCGCAACGGCACCCGTCCTCGCGATGGCGAGCGCCGCGGCAGTGCGCCGGCCGGCAAGGGTACGGTGTACGTACTGATCGACGGCGTACCGAAGGAAACGCCGATCGAGACCGGCATTGCCGACCGTCGCTGGACGGAAGTGCGTTCCGGCCTGAAGGCCGGTGATGTCGTGGTGGTGGAAGACCTGAGCCTGGTGCAGGGGAAGCGCTCCGGCAAAGGCTTCTCGCTGGGCATGTGAGCATGCTGAACGTGGGCGCGCCGGTCATCCGCATCCGCGGTCTGGTCAAGGATTACGATTCCGGCGCCGGCCCCTCGCGTGTGCTGCACGGCATCGACCTGCAGGTCGATGCCGGCGAATTCGTGGCGATCATGGGGCCGTCCGGCTCCGGGAAATCGACACTGATGAACATCATCGGTTGCCTCGACACACCCACGGCCGGCAGCTACCGCCTGCGCGATCGCGATGTCGGCACGCTGGACGATGACGAGCTGGCGGCCATCCGCAATCTCGACATCGGTTTCGTGTTCCAGGGCTTCAATCTGCTGCCGCGCGCCACGCTGGCCGACAACGTCGGGTTGCCGATGATCTATGCCGGGCGTACGCATGACGAGCGCCGCGCGCGTGCCCGGGTGTTGCTGGAGCGGGTCGGCCTCGGTGCCCGGCTGGATGCCATGCCGGCACAGATTTCCGGCGGCCAGCAACAGCGTGTCGCGATTGCCCGTGCACTGGTGAACCGGCCGGCGATGATCCTCGCCGACGAACCCACCGGCAACCTGGACACCGTCACCGGTCGCGACATCATGGAGCTGTTTGCGCGCCTGAACCGCGAGGAAGGCATGACGCTGGTGCTGGTCACGCACGAGAATGACATCGCGCGGTACGCACGGAGGCTGGTGCGGCTGGTCGACGGTCATGTCGACTACGACGGCCCCGTGGCCGGATACGGGGCGCTGCACGCATGACCGGCCCGATGCTGCTCGAAGCGCTGTCGGCGATGCGTGCCAACCGGCTGCGCAGTTTTCTCACCATGCTCGGCATGATCATCGGCGTCGGCGCGGTCATTGCCATGCTGGCGATCGGCGCCGGTGTCCAGCGGCAGGTGCAGGATGCGATCAACGCCATGGGCAACAATCTCTTCATCGTGATGCCCGGCACCATGACCTCCAGTGGCGTACGCATGGGCATGGGCGGCGTGCAGACGCTGACCGCGGACGATGCCTACGCGATCCGCGAGCTGGGTGGCGTGAAGGCGGTGGCGCCGATGGTCGGCACCAATGCGCAGCTGGTCTATGGCGGCAACAACTGGGCGACCCAGGTCACCGGCAGCACCGAGGATTTCTTTGTGCTGCGCGACTGGCGGGTGATCAGCGGTTCGACGTTCGACCAGAGCGACCTGCGCTCGGCCAACCAGGTCGCTGTCCTGGGTCAGGTGGTGGCGGCCAACCTGTTCGGCGAGGAAGATCCTGTCGGCAAGACCATCCGCATCAAGGGCGCACCGTATCTCGTGCTGGGTGTGCTGGCACGCAAGGGCCAGAGCCTGATGGGCCAGGACCAGGACGATACGGTGATCGTTCCTCTCACTACCGCGCAGCGCAAGCTGACCGGTTCCCGCTTCCGTACTTCGGTGCGCAACATCATGGTCCAGACCACCAGTCAGGCCGCGATGCCGACGGTGGAGCGCGGGCTGCGCGACCTGTTGCGCCAGCGGCACCGGCTGTCCAGCGAGGCGGACGACGATTTCACCGTGCAGAACCTGACCGCAGTCGCGGAAACGGCGGCAGAAACCACACGCGTGCTGTCGTTCATGCTGGGTGCGATCGCATCGATCTCGCTGCTGGTCGGCGGCATCGGCATCATGAACATCATGCTGGTGTCGGTGACCGAGCGGACGCGGGAGATCGGCATCCGCATGGCGGTGGGTGCGCGCCGGCGCGATATCCGCCTGCAGTTCCTGCTGGAGGCGGTGATCATCTCGGTGGCGGGTTGCCTGCTGGGTGTGCTGCTGGGGATGCTCGGTGCCTGGCTGGTGTCGCACTTCTTCGACACGACCGTGGTGGTCACGCTGTCGTCGATCCTGCTGGCCTTCGGCGTGGCGACCGCGATCGGCGTTTTCTTCGGCTTCTATCCGGCAGACAAGGCCGCGCGCCTCAAGCCGATCGAGGCGCTGCGTTTCCAGTAGGCGGGAAGTTCAGTGGCCGCGCGGCTGCCAGCAATCGTCCAGGGCAAGCAGGTAATAGGCCATGCCGCGCTCGGCGGCGAGGAAGGCCGCGTGCTGGGCCGCTTCCGTCGTGCACAGCTGCTTGACCAGCTCCATGGCTTCGTGCGGATGTGCGTCGTCGTAGTGCGCATGCGCACGCAGCCAGGCCATGGAGCGGCGATCGATGCGGGCATCGCCGCGCTGCGCGTAGGCGCGCATGCCTTTGACTACGGAGACGGTCCAGTCGCCGGTGGCCCACTCGATGGCGATGTTGGTGGCAGCGATGCCTTCGGCCAGCGAGCCGCGCTCGTTCATGTGCCAGAGATAGTAGTTCACGGCGTCCATGGCGGCCGGTGGCCGCACATGGTCCAGCTCCTCGTCGGTGATGCCGAAGCCCTTGGCCCAGTCACGGTACCAGTACAGGTGGCGCTGCTCGATGCGGATGTTCTGGATCAGCCAGTCGCGCGTGGCCAGCACGCCCGGCTCGCTGGTGCGGTGCGCGCGCGCCAGGTTCAGACCCATGTAGTGCGGGAAATTGGCCACCAGCGGGTAGAAGTTCAGCAGGGCACGCCGGAACCGTTCCAGCGACAGGTTGCCGGCCGCCATCTCCATGAAAAGCGGGTGCCGGGCGATGCGGTCCTTGAGCGGGACCAGGTTGTCCCAGAATTGCTGTGCCCAGGGCGGATGGGGCGTCAGTTCCAGCGCCGGTGCGTCGTCGGCGCGACGGTGCCGGGCTTCGGCAGCTTGCGAAGATTCTGTCACGGCGATCCTCCCTGGCCGGATTATGGCGGACATGCCGACACCCCGGTATTCCGGACACATGTCCCGTATGCCTATGCCACTCCCCGTCGGCGTCCGGCAAGGGCCACTGGTCGGCTGTCAGGATTCAGGGGATAGGAAGAACAGCTGATACGAAGGTACCGTTTGCCTGTTCGTGTCTGAATCTGTCGGCATATCCGGATGTTATGTCGTGGAGCCTGAATGGAAGCGCGTGAGCACGAGTCACGGGTTGAGTCGCAGATTGCGAGGGTGTCGTCGGAGCTGGTACAGCGCCGGCTGACACTGGGATTCGGCAATTCGCTGGAGGCCGGTTATCGCGAAGACCAGCGACGCCGGGCCGTCACGGCATTCCGCCGCAACGCCGTTTTCATCCTGCTGCTCTACATCCTGCTCTCTACCGGCATCTATGTGCTGATGCCGGAGGCCGATGTCGGCCGCTGGTTCAGTCTGTAAGGCTGGGTCGGCGCGATCATCGTGACGGCGCATATCCTGGCCCACATCACGGCGCTGGATCGCTGGTTCTCGTGGTACATCGGCGTTGGCAGCTTCGCCGCGGTGGCACTGTCCGTGGCAGTGACCGGCGTGGTGCACGATCCCACTGCCGGTTCACTGACCCATGCCGGCATCATGTACGCGATGGTGATCATCTACGACCTGTGCGGACTGCGGTTGAGCCAGGCGCTGATCGCGGGCTGGTGCGGTGGACTGGCCGGTATGTGGCTGGCTCAGGGTCTGGGCGGCTCGGTGGACTGGGCCGTGCTGCACCGCACCTATACCGGGTCCAGTCTGCTCGGCATGTTCCTCGCGTACATTTCCGAGCAGCGCGACCGTGCGATGTATCTGCAGACGCGTTTGCTCGAACTTGGCCAGGAGCTCACCACGGACTATGCCCACCGTGTGGAGGAACTCGCGCGCCGCGATCCGCTCACCGGGTTGGCCAACCGCCGTCACTTCCAGGAAATGTTCGAGCACGAATGGCGGCGTGCGATGCGCCTGAAGACGCCGCTGTCCGTACTTCTTGTCGATGTCGATCATTTCAAGCGCTACAACGACACCTTCGGCCATCCGCAGGGCGATGCCTGCCTGAAACAGGTGGCCGGGATTCTTGCAGCGCAGGCAAGGCGTTCCGGCGACCTTGCCGTGCGCTACGGCGGTGAGGAATTCCTGATGCTGGTGTCCGATGCGACCGGCCTGGATGCGCAGGCGCAGGCGGAGGCGCTGGTGCATCGTGTGCGCGAAGCGGCCATGCCCCATTCGGGCAATACCGGCGGCCGGGTCAGCATCAGTATCGGGGTGTCCAGTGTGGTGCCGGCTCCCGACCTGTCGCCGCAGGCCCTGGTCGACGCCGCGGATCGTGCGTTGTACCGCGCCAAACACAGTGGGCGCGATACCTGGATGTACGAAGACTGCCTCCAGGTGACTGCACCTGCCACGGCGCACTGATTCTTCCGCCGCCTGCCGTGCGGCGACAACCGTTCAGCCGTTGGCCAGCACGCCGTCCAGGTGCTGCAGGCACATGCCGTACATCTGTATCACGCGCTGTCTGGCGCGCTCGCCTTTCTCCGCCGGAATACCGTCCGGCAGGCGGAAGCTGGCTCCCCAGTTGATGCGACAGCGGTCGGGACCCAGCGGTGTGACCCGGAAGGTGGCGAGATAACCGCTGCTGGCGTCGAAGCCCCGCGCTTCCAGGATCCGGTACTGGTAGGTGAGACGGGCTGCATCCAGCGACTCCAGGCTTTCTTTCGTCACGCTGCCGTCGAACACATCGACGATGCGTATCGCGTTGCCGCCGTCGCGGGCCGCGCCGCTGCCCTCGACACGGCAGGCAAGGATGCCCGGCAGCCAGTTCTTCAGACCGCCGAAGTCACCGGTGATGGCCCAGACCCGGTCGGCGCTGTGCGCGAACTCGCGTTCAACCTCGAACTGCAGCATGACGGCTTCTCTCAGTGCTTGTTGTCGTAATGGCGGCGCAGGAACTGTTCCAGAGACATCATGCCCGGATGACGCGCACGCAGCGGTGCCAGGTCAAAGTGCCAGCCGACCTCGTTGTTCCAGCGAAACTGGCGTGCCGATTCCGGATTGGTCAGGCGCAGGAACAGGCGTGTGCCAAGGGCAGGTGCCGGCAGCAGGCGCTTGCCGGTCACCCGGTGGAACACGGCCTTCATTTCTGCCGGCGTCAGTGAGTCGCTGGCGACATCGACGTGCCGGCCGATGAACTGTTGCGGGTGGGAGAAGATGTCCGCCGCGAACCAGGCGATGTCTTCCACCGTGATCATGTGGAAGCGGGTGCCGGCATCCAGCAGGCCGCAGATGGCAGGCATCACCCAGCGGGGATCCATGGCTTTCTTGGTGCCGCCCGGCAGTACCGGCCCGGTGAAGTTCTCCATGAAGAAAACCTCGCGCAGGAAGGTGCTCGGCAGACCCAGCGAGTCCACGTATTTCTCGATTTCGTGCTTGCTGCGGAAGTGCAGCACGTCGCCGGCGTTGTCGCAGTTGGCCACCGATGTCTGCAGGAAATGTGCTACACCGGCTTTCTTCGCGGCACGGGCGAGTTTGCAGCCCTGGTCGATCTCGCGCCGGTAGCCGACGCCCTTTTCCCAGAAGTTCTGCACGGAGAACACGCCATGGGCGCCGGTGCAGGCACGTTCCAGCGAGGCTTCGTCATCGAGATCGCCGGCGACGACCTCGCAGCCCTGCGCCGCCAGCGCACGGCCCGCCGGTTTTTCCGGGTTGCGGGTCAGGGCACGTACGGCAAACCCTTTCGCCAGCAGCAGCGGCACCAGGGCGCCGCCCTGCGCGCCGGTGGCGCCGGTGACCAGAACGAGACGGGACATCGATACTCCGGTAATGCGCCGGGGAAGGATCTTTCCGATCCGGCGTTGCCGGTGCCGGAACCTGTGGATGCCGGCGATGTTACTGTCTGCCGGTGGTCATGTCTGCCGGCAACGCCGGTCACCGGCACGGAGGTATACGCACATGAGAATTCTGCTTACCGGCGGCACCGGATTCATCGGTCGCCCGTTGTGTGCCGCGCTCGTGGCCGCGGGCCACGAAGTCACCGTGCCCAGCCGGCGCCCGGAAACCGTGGCAACAAAATGCGGGCCGCAGGTGCGGCCCATGGCGTCGCTGGCAGACTGGTGCGAGGAGGTCGCATTCGATGCGGTCATCAATCTGGCGGGTGAACCGATCGCAGACGCCGCCTGGAGCGAGGCACGCAAGCGAGCGCTGCGCGACAGCCGTATCGGAACCACGCAGCAGCTGGTGGCGGCGATCGCGCGTGCGCGACAAAAGCCACATGTCCTGCTGAGCGGTTCCGCCATCGGTTATTACGGTGACACCGGTGATCGTGCGATCGATGAAAGTGCGCCGCCGGCGAATGATTTTGCCGCCACCCTGTGCCGCGACTGGGAGCATGCCGCGCTGGCAGCGGAGTCGCAGGGTGTGCGGGTCTGCCTGCTGCGTACGGGGCTGGTGCTGGATGCCTCCGGGGGCATGCTGGGCAAGCTCCTGCCGGCATTCCGTTTCGGTCTGGGTGCAAGGCTGGGCGATGGCCGGCAGTGGATGAGCTGGATTGCGCTCGACGATTACATCGAGGCCGTGCTTATGCTGCTGCAGAACGGCCACGCACGCGGGCCCTGGAACATGACCGCGCCGCAACCGGTTACCAATGCGGAATTCACCCGGACCCTGGCACGTGCCGTGCACCGGCCGGCATGGTTCTCCGCGCCGTCGTCCGTGCTGAAGCTGGCGCTGGGCGAGCGTTCGCCGTTGTTGCTGGGCGGGCAGCGGGTGCTGCCGGCACGCCTGCTGCAGGACGGTTTCCGGTTCCGGCATGCGGACCTGGCGGCGGCCCTGCGCGAACTGGCGCGCCGCTGAAAGCGTTCAGCCGGCCGGCGGGCTGCCGGCCGTTTCCCCGTGTGCCTGTTCCTGCTGCAGCCGCCACATGGCGGCGTAGCGGCCATCCAGTGCCAGCAACTGCGTGTGCGTGCCGCGCTCGACGACTTCGCCGTGATCCATCACCAGGATACTGTCCGCATTCATGATCGTGGACAGCCGGTGTGCGATCACCAGCGTGGTGCGGCCTTCCTGGATGCGGTCCAGTTCCTGCTGGATGGCCCGCTCGGATTTCGAATCCAGGGCGCTGGTGGCTTCGTCGAAGATCAGGATGGCCGGATTTTTCAGCAGGGCACGGGCAATGGCCACCCGCTGTTTCTCGCCACCGGACAGTTTCAGCCCGCGTTCGCCTACCCGGGTTTCATAGCCTTCCGGCAGGGTGATGATGAAATCGTGGATGTGTGCGGCACGCGCTGCCGATTCCACCTCGGCGTCGGTGGCGTCCACCCGGCCGTAGCGGATGTTGTAGCGGATGGTGTCGTTGAACAGCACGGTGTCCTGCGGAACGATGCCGATGGCGCCGCGCACGCTGTCCTGGGTCAGGTCGCGCAGGTCGGTGCCGTCGATCACGATGCGGCCGCCGGTGACGTCATAGAAACGGTACAGCAGGCGGGCCAGCGTGCTCTTGCCGCTGCCGGAGTGGCCAACCACTGCGACCGTGCCACCGGCGGGAATGTCGAAGCTCACGCCGTGCAGGATTTCCCGGCGCGGATCGTAGCTGAAGCGCACCTCCTCGAAGCGCACCACGGGCTGGCGTGCGTCGAGACGCCGTGCGGCGGGGCGGTCCTGCACGTCGCGCTGTTCGTCCAGCAAGCCCCACAGGCGCTCGATGTTGGTCAGCGCCTGTTTCACCTCGCGGTACATCATGCCCAGGAAGTTGAGCGGCGCCGCCAGCTGGATCAGGTAGGCGTTCACCAGCACCAGGTCGCCCACGGTCATCTCGCCGGACACCACCCCGCTGGCCGCCCGCCACATCAGGGCGGTGACACCGACGGTGATGATGGCGCTCTGGCCGATGTTGAGCATGGCCAGTGTCTTGTAGGCGCGTACGTCCGCGTCTTCCTTGCGGCGGAGATTGGTGTCGTAGCGCCGGGTCTCGTGTTCTTCGTTGTTGAAGTATTTGACGGTCTCGTAATTGAGCAGCGAATCGACGGCGGTGGAGCTGGCGGTGGAATCCGCTTCGATGGCGGCACGGTAGAACTGCGTACGCCATTCGGTGATGCGTATGGTCCAGGCGATGTAGACCACCAGCGTGATCACGGTGATCACGGCGAATCCGGTGTCGTACAGCACCACGAGAATGCCGGTGACCAGGATCACTTCCAGCAGGGTGGGGAAAATGGTGTAGAGCGTCCAGTCCAGCAGGTCGGCGATCGATTTCCCGCCGCGTTCGACATCGCGCGAGATACCGCCGGTGCGGCGGTCCAGGTGGAAACGCAGGCTCAGTGCGTGCAGGTGCCGGAATACCTTCAGCATCACCGTGCGCGAACTGCGTGCCATGACCCGTGCGAACACGATCTGGCGCAGCTCGGTGAAGATGCGTTCCGAGAGTCGTGCCGCCCCGTAGGCCAGCAGCAGCCCGACCGGCAGCACCAGCAGCAGCGACTGCTTGTCGAGGTTCAAGCCGTCCACCAGATGCTTGAGCACCAGCGGCACGGACAGGCCGGCCAGCTTGGCGGCGATCAGGCACAGCAGCGCCAGCGAGATCCGCACCCACCAGGGTTTCAGGAATGGCAGCAGGACGGCAACCACCTCGCGGGCGGTACGGGACGCGGCAGCCGGCGCGGTCTGTGCGGTCATGGGGCGATGGCCTCGTCCATCCAGGCGATGCGGGTATCCAGCCAGCTTTTCATTTCACGGATGCCGCAGGCGTAGGAGCCGGGTCCCGTGCTGTAGCCGATGTCCGTGTCGAGTACCGGCCAGCGTTCGAAGTTCATGGCCTGGGCATTGGCGAGCATGCCGGCATGCTCGTCGATGTAGGTGCGCAGGGCATCCAGCTTCCCGGTATCGCGCAGCCAGATCCAGCGATCGTGCACTTTCTGCGCGAACACCGGGTCCTCGAAAAGCCGCTGGTACCAGGATGCGTATCGGCTGCGCCAGCCCTCTGGATCGTTGAAATCCAGCATGCCCATGTTGCCCAGCGCCAGATCGAAATCCCACACAGGGCCGAAGACCAGCCTGCCGTCACGCGGTTTGTGCAGGAAGGTGCTTCGCTGAAGGATGCCGTCGATATTCTTGGTGATTTCCTGTACCAGGTAGTAATCGACGGCCGAGTCGACATCCAGCCAGGCGGCGTAGCCGTTGACCGGGTCGGCGAACTGCTCACCGTAGATGGCGTTCTCGGTATTCCGGATGTAGTCCTCGATCCAGGCGCGCTGCACGGTCCAGGCAGGATCCAGCAACGTTTCCGGACTGACCAGACAGAAGACCATGTTGTTGTCATGCTCCGAATCGATGCAGAAATCCTCGCCGCGCAGGTCATCCACCTCGATCAGGTAGCCGCCGGACACGGTGTCCGGCGAGGTGTTGCCGACCTTGAGTTCCGGGATGTTCACCCGGTGACTGCCGATGCGGACGTGCTCGGTGAGCTCGTAGACACCCAGGTATTCGCCGTTCAGTTCCACGTGCACGCTCTGTGCGCGGGGAGTCCAGGCCATGCCCAGCTGGCGGCTCAGTTCGAAGGTGACAGCGTTGCGCAGCAGGCTGCGGTCGGCATGATTGGCCAGCAGCACCCAGTGCCTGTTGGCGGGCATGCCCAGCAGGGCCGTGCTGCTTTCGAGCTTGATCCGGTATGGTTTCTTCTCCAGCGTCCATGTCCAGTTGCCGCGTCCGCGGATTTCCGCTTCACCTTCGTGCAGCACATTGCCGGCGGCATCGCTGACGCTGAAGTCGGCCTCGAGGTATTCGTCTTTCGATTCGACCGGCTGCGCATCTTCGGTATCGATGTGCATCGTTGGCAGTGCGGCGGCCGGGTAAGACGTTGCCAGGGGCTCGTGGCAGGGATCCGGCGGTACCGGCCCGGCGGCGCTCTTCGTGTTCTCGTCGCTGCAGGCGGTGGCGAGCAGGACCAGGGCGAGAAGAAGGAGCGGATTTCTCATGCGCTGCCTGCCCGGCAATGCGTGGCGATGAATGCCCCGATTTCCGCCAGCGCCTCGTCGGCTTCCGCGATCAGGCCCGCCTGCGCCTGGAACACATGCCACAGGTCGTCGTACACGTGCAGCGTGACGGCAACGCCGGCACGGCGTGCGCGCTCGGCGAGGAAAGTGGAGTCGTCCAGCAGGATTTCCTCGCTGCCGGCCTGGATCAGCAGCGGTGGCAGCCCGGAGAGGTCGGCGAACAGCGGGGACACGCCGGGATGCGTGCGCGGTGTGACCGGGCCATCGTCGCGGCCACCGCAATAGAGTCCGGCGGCCCAGTCCAGCCAGGGGCCGTTCAGCATCGGTTCGGCGTCTTCCTTCGCCTGCATGCTGCGTCCGGACAGCGTGAGGTCGGTCCAGGGCGAGAGCAGTACCAGGGCTGCCGGCATCGGCAGTCGTGCGTCGTGCAGGGCGAGCGCGGCGGCGAGTGCGAGACCGCCGCCGGCGGAATCCCCGACGATGGCGATGTGGCGTGCGTCGATGCCTTGCGCCAGCAGTGCGCCGTATGCGGCTACGGCATCGTCGACAGCTGCCGGATAGGGATGTTCCGGCGCGAGGCGGTAGTCGACCAGCCATGCCCGTGCCCGTGCGGCGGCAGCGACCTGACCGGCCAGCGGCGTATGGCTGGTGGTGCTGCCTTCGATGTACGCGCCGCCATGCAGGTACAGCACATGGCGTGCCGGCAGTGCGTCGCGCGGTGTCAGCAGGCGTGCCGGCAGACCGGCGAGAGCGGTGTTGTCGATGCGCAGCCCGCGCGGTTTGCGCATGGTGCGACCGGCGCTGTCCAGCGCGGCACGCTGGACAGCCAGCGGGAGGTCGGCACGTGCCAGCGGCCTGGTCACGGCACGCAATGCGGTACGGACGAGCGTCTTGCGGAGCGAGCCTGCCATGTCGGGTCTGCGGTCCTGGTGTCGACCGCTCCCGCCGGGAGGAGTGGCCGCTGCAGAAAAGGGCGGCGCGCAGTATATACCGGTGCCATGCCGGCCTGCCCTTGCCCGGCTTTCAGAGCAGGAGCAGCAACTCCTTCATCGACAGCGGCCGGTGCAGGAAATAGCCCTGGATATGCGTGACGCCGAGCCGGCGCAGGGTATCCAGTTCGCGCTGCGTTTCCACACCCTCGGCCACCAGGCGGCAGTGGGTGCCTTCGGCGAAATGCACCATGGCATTGACCATGGCCTGCCGCGCGCCATCGGCATCGATATCACGGGTCAGGCTCACATCCAGCTTGATCAGGTCAGGTGCGAGCATCAGCACATGGCGCAGGCTGGAATAGCCGGCGCCGGCATCGTCCACGGCCAGTCGCAGCCCGCGCGCGCGCAGCGGCTGCAGGGCCCGGGCCAGGGCTTCGTAATCATTGACCACATCGTGTTCGGTGATTTCCAGCACGATGCGGTCCAGCGGATTCTTTTCCAGCAGATTGATCACGGTGCCTTCGATGAAGGCGCGGGCCGATACGTTGCAGGTAAGGTAGGCGTCGGCCGGCAGGTGCTCCAGGATGGCAAGGGACTTTTCGATGGCACGCGTTTCCAGCTGCGGTGCCAGATTCACTTCGGCGGCTTCCCGGAACCAGGCATCGGGCGTACGCGGTGGGCGCGCCGAAAAGCGGGCCAGTGCTTCCACGCCGGCGATGCGGCGGCTGGCTACGTCGACGATCGGTTGCCAGGCCATGTAGAAGCCTTCGCCGCCCAGCAGTCCCTCGATACGTTTCCGTTTTTCAGCGAGCTCGCGCGAGGCATCGATGTCCTTGCCGATCAGTGCGCCGGCGATGTCGGCGAAGGCATACATCATCGACAGGTCACGATCGCCCAGTGTGTAGTCGCCCCGGAAACTGAAACAGCAGAACGTGCCGAACAGGTTTCCGTCCGGCAACCGGATCGGCACGCTGATGTGTGCACCCAAACCGATGGCCTCGGTGACCGGCAGGGCACGCGCAGCCGGCAGTTCCATGGCGTTGTGGATCAGTTGCGGCAGCCTGCCGTCGACCACGCGCTGGCAGTAACTGTCGTCCAGCGGATCGCTGGCGCCGACCTGCAGCAGGTGATGGCCATCGGCCTGGTCGAGGTGGCGGAAGGTGCGCCGGCCGTTCTCGAATTCGGCGATGAAGCCGATATCCATGCCCAGGTGCAGGCGCGCTGCGCGCAGCAGCGTGTGCAGCACTTCGCCCGTGGTGCCCTCGCGGGTGTCGATGAAACTGCGCAGCAGCGTCGACAGGCCGAACGGGGAATCCGGATTGGCGAGGTGATTCGAGAAGTGGATGGTATCCGGTATCCGGCTATCGCCCGTCATGGGCCCTCCGACGGTTCCCGTGTGCCGACACTTTGCCCGATCCGTTGTCGCTGGCAAATCCCGCTCTGCCAGCCGGGCAATTTTCCGTGATCCAGTGCGGGTTTTTCCGGAACTGCCCGGCCTCGCGGACATGCCCTCCGGGCCGGGATGCGCTATGGTCCGGGCACCGGCGCCGTGGCCGGTCACATCATTCCGGGAGAGCAGACATGGAAGCAGGCAACGCGAGGAAATGCGGTGCGGAATTTTTCGGCACCTTCTGGCTGGTGCTGGGTGGTTGCGGCAGTGCGGTGCTGGCTGCGGGCGTTCCGGAGGTGGGCATCGGCCTGCTCGGTGTATCGCTCGCGTTCGGCCTCACCGTGCTGACCATGGCCTACGCGGTGGGCCATGTGTCCGGCGGGCATTTCAATCCGGCGGTGTCGGTGGGCCTGTGGGCCGCGGGCCGTTTCCCGGCGAACCAGCTGCTGCCGTACATCCTGGCGCAGGTGCTGGGTGGGCTGGTGGCTGGCGGCGTGCTGTACCTGATCGCCAGTGGCAAGGCCGGTTTCGACGTGAGCGCGGGCTTTGCAGCCAACGGCTACGGCGATCATTCGCCCGGTGGCTATTCGCTGCTGGCGGCGGCGGTGTGCGAGGTGGTGATGACGGCGATGTTCCTGCTGGTGATCCTCGGCGCCACCGACAAGCGTGCGCCGGCCGGCTTTGCGCCGATTGCCATCGGTCTCGCGCTGACGCTGATCCACCTGATCAGCATTCCGGTCACCAACACCTCGGTGAACCCGGCGCGTTCCACCGGCGTGGCCCTGTATGTGGGCGACTGGGCTACCGCGCAGCTGTGGCTGTTCTGGCTGGCACCGGTGGTTGGCGGCGTGCTGGGTGCCGTGGTCTACCGGTTCTGCGCGAAGAGCGACTGAGCAGCACGCCGTGCAGCCGGGCCCGGGATACGGGTGACGCAGGGAAAACGCCACCGGAAAGGTGGCGTTTTCATGTACGCGGCATCCTTCCGAAAAACTGCCTGCGGTTGATTTCCATGTCGGTACTCGTTTGCTGAAAGCGCGGATGGCGGCGCCTGTTCCGGGCAGGGCGGACCGGCATCAGGGATGCCAGAGCACGCCCATCATTCGCGGCAGCACGTCCATCAGCGCGTAGTTCCAGCAGCTGAAGTTGTGGCCGCCATCGCAGCCGTAGGGCACGGTGTTGCCGGGCCGGCCGTACATCAGCCAGAAGTGCGGAATGCGCGCGGCATCCAGCGCGTTGTGCATCTGGTGGCTGGACCAGCCAACGGTGCGTTCCAGCACGTCGGCGTCGTGGATGCCGGAGCCGGCATACAGCGCCACCTTCACCGTGCGCAGACGGTCGGCCCGGTTGATCGGGTTGTTGGCATTCCATACGCCGTCCAGCGGCCAGGTCGGCCAGCCGAAAGGGCCGTCAATGGGCATGCCGTTCTGCGCGGCCTGCTCGGTGACCACCGAGCGGATGCCGGCATCGCCCAGGTTCAGCGCACCGGAAAAGCTGGCTGCGTAGGCGAACAGGTCCGGGCGCTGCTGCGCGTAGTGGATGGCGCCGAAACCGCCCATGGAGAGACCGGCGATGGCGCGGCCTTCCTTGCGGGCGATGGTGCGCAGGTTGGCATCCACCCAGGGAATCAGCTGGTAGAGATGGAACTCTTCCCACTTCTGCACGCCGGCGGAATTGTTCACCCAGTTGGTGTACCAGCCGACCTTGCCGCCATCCGGCATCACCGTGATCAACGGCTGGTTGCGCGTCAGGTTCTCGGCATCGCCGCCACCGGCGGTCCACTGGCTGGAATGCCCGCCGGCGCCGCCGTGCAACAGGTACAGCACGGGGAAGCGCGTACCGGTGTTGTTGTAGTAGGTGGCCGGCAACGTGATGCGGATCTGGTGCGCGCCGTTGATGGTTTGCGGTGCGATCGACGGCGTGGAAATGTCGACCACCATCGTGCGGTTGCTGACCCAGGTGGTGCGGTACACGGTGATGCCGTTGCCGGATACGAAACTCGGTGCGTCGGCGAGCGCGGGCGCACTGGCCAGACCGGAAACCAGGATCAGGGATGTGAAAAGGCAATAACGCAGAAACTTGCGCATCGGAAGCTCCGGGAGTGTTGGAGGCCCGACTGCAAAACGAAGGCCCGGGTTTGTTGTTGTGTCCCGGGCCGGGATGCTGAGGTAAGGCGGGGAGAAAGCCGGTCTCATTGCCGGCCGGACGGAGTGATGAAATGGGTCCGTCTGTTTCCCTGTGCACGGCGGGCATGAGGGCATGCGACCGACCCGCGTTGCTGCATACGCCTGATGGCGCATCGGCGCAGGCCGGATCTGCGATCAACGGTAGGTAGTTTGTCGTATGCGGCCTTGAGCCGGGCCCGGAAGACCGTCAAGATCCGTCAGGAATCGTTTCCATCCCGGCATTTCGTTCCGGGGATTGGGAGCCTTTTCGGGCGGTCATTTCGGGCCGCAAGAAGAAGGCGCTCGGGGGATGTCGGCATGCAGCCGGCTGGCCCGGGCGCTTTTTTTTTGCCCGGGCAGGTGCGGTGCAGGGAGCCATGGAGGGCGGTACATGATCACCACGGACAGTGTCGGCACGCCGCAGGCCGTGCACCAGACCACCAAGGCCCGGTGCCGGATCTTCCATATCGGGCTGGATACCCGCGAGACGCTGGTCATCGACAGCGTGTTCCGCATGACGCCCGAACTGGGCGCGCACTTCGTGTTCGGTGCGCCTGAAGGCGCCGATACCGCCGACGTCCTGTTCATTGACGGTGACAACCCGTCCGCGCTGGCGGAGTGGGAGCAGGTGCACCGGGGCAACCCCGGTGCCGTGGGCATCATCGTCACGGCGGGCGAGAGCGATTTCGACGGCCAGCGCACGCTGCACCGGCCACTGTCCTTCCGCAACTTCCAGACCATCCTGGATGCCATCACCTGCACCGGTCCGGCGTCCGGCATGGCTGCCGCCGGCAGTGACCACCTGCGCGTGCTGGTGGTCGATGATTCGTTTCCGGCCCGCCAGTTCATGAAATTCAAGCTTGAGGAACTGGCCGGCAGCCATCTGCATCTGCAGGTGGATTTCGCCGATTCCGGCGAGAAGGCGCTGGCCTGCGTCCGCGAGCATGCCTACGACCTGGTGTTCCTCGACGTGGAAATGCCGGGCATGGACGGCTACCAGACCTGCGCGCGCATCAAGGCGCTGAAGCCGGTGCGTGTCGCCATGCTGACCAGCCGTGCGGCGCCGGTCGATTTCACGCGCGGACACGATGCCGGCTGTGACAACTACATGCCGAAGCCTCCCAACGATATCGACCTGCGCACGCTGTTGCGGCTGACATCGCTGAAAAAACTCACGCACGCCGGCTGAACGGAACAAAGGAGAATTCCCCATGGACGGGCAGGAAGCCCTGCACGAATTCCTTGTCGTCGCCGTCGACGGCGGCCGGTTTGCGTTGCCGGCGGAACAGGTGGGCTCGGCAGTGGTGCCACCGCGGGTGACGCCGTTGCCCTATGTGCCGGATTTCGTCGAAGGTCTGGTCAACGTGAACGACCACGTACTGCCGCTGCTGGACATGCGGCGGCTGGTCGCGCCCGGCACGGCAAGGGCGGCCGTGTCGGAACTGGTGATTGTGGAAACAGGGCGGGCGCCCTGTGCGCTGCGGGTGGATGCGGTGGTCGCAACACTGCAGGTGCCGGAAGACGGACTGCAGGCGGTCGCGCAGGAGGACACCGGCGACGGGACGGGAATCCGTCTGGTGTCCGGCCGTTTCGTGTACGACGGCAACACCGTGCTGGTGCTCGATCTGGCCGTGCTCGGCCAGCTGGTCTGTGCGGAAGAGGTGCCGGCCGGGCGTCGCGGCATGCTGGGCCGGATGCAGCGTGAGGCTGGCAACGACGCTGCTGTCACGCAGGCCTGCATCGTCGCGGCCTGCGGTACGGAGCTGTACGGCATCGCGCTCGCCGATGCCATGGAAATCCTCGATCTGCCGCCCGCCACGCCGGTACCCGGTGCGCCGCCGGCGGTCGAGGGCATCAGTCTGGTGCGTGACGAAGTGTTGCTGGTGCTGTCGTTGCCGCGCCTGCTCGGGCGCGGCGATGCCGTGACCGGCGCACGCAGCGTGGTGGTGGTGGAACACGGTGGTGCTCACTACGGTCTGCGTCTCGACCGTGTCGAGGGCATCCTCGCCTGTCCGGAGTCGCAGCTGCGACCCGTGGATGGCGACCAGGCGGATCTGGCCGGCGTGGTGATCGATGAAACGCGCGTGATCGGGCTCATCGGCATCGCCCGTCTTCTGAATGACGCGCGGCGGAAGCAGTTCGCGCCTTTCCTGCCGGCGCGCCGGGCAGCGAGTTCGCGTACGGAAGAAGAAATGCACGCCATCCTGGAGGTCGAAGTGGGTGGCGAGGGTTTCGGCATCCCGCTGGATGCCGTGCGCCGCATCACCCGCTACAGCGCCAGCGTGCGCCTGGAAACCGTCGACAGTGCGCGGGCATCCGGTGCCGTGAGCATTGACGGTGCGGTACTGCCGGTTGCCGACCTGCAGGCACTGCTGGCCTTGCCGGACCTGGAGGTCGATGAGCGTGGGGCGTGGGTGATTGTCGGTATCGGCGACCAGGAGTGGGCGATCCCGGTGGCCCGGGCGCGGCGCATCGTCGATGTGCCGGCCAGTGCCGTCGAGGAAATCACGGACGGCGGCCGCCGGCTGGTGCGCGGCATCGCGCGTATCGACGACCGCCTGGTATCGCTGCTCAGCGTGGAACCGTTGCAGGAGGCTGCCTGAGATGAGCCGGAAAACGGGAGCGGTCCGCCGCACGGAAACACGGTCGCCGTCTGCGGCACCGGCACCGATGCCGGTGCTGGTGGTCGATGATTCCTTCCTGATGCGACGCGTCCTGCGCGGCATCATCGAGAGTGATCCGGCATTCCGGGTTGCCGGTGAGGCAGCCGACGGCCAGGAGGCCCTGGCGCGTGTGGCCGAGCTGCAGCCGGAACTGATCCTGCTGGACATCGAGATGCCGCGCATGGACGGCATCGAATTCCTGCGCCGTGCCCGGCAGCTGACGGCTGCACGCATTGTGGTGATCTCGTCGATTGCGCAGCCCGGTACCGCACAGGCGCTGATGGCGCTGGATCTCGGTGCGCACGACATCATGCCCAAGCCTTCGGGCGTGCTCAGTACGGACATGGCCGCGTCGCGCAGCGGCGAACTGCTGGCCACCCTGCGTGCGGTCGGAGGGCTTTCGCCATGAAGGATCTGGGCGAGCGTCTGTGGCCGGCCTTCCGGGCAGAAGTCGGTGAACAGCTGGAAGCACTGGAGTTGCTGCTGGTGCAGCGTGCAGACGGTGTCGGCATCGATGTCAACGCGATGTTCCGGCATTTCCACACCATCAAGGGTGGCTGCGCCATGATGGGTTATCCCAACATGGGTGCGATCGCACACGCCGCGGAAGATGTGCTGGACCCGGTGCGCCGGGGCGAACGCACGCTCGACGACGGACTGGTCGATCTTCTGCTGGCGGCCATCGACGCGCTCAAGCAGCAGCTGCAGGAAACGGAAACGACCCGGCGTGATGCGGCGCCGCATGACGATCTGGTGGCGCGCCTGCGCGGTGCGCCGGCGATGACGGTGCCGGCTGCCGCATCCGCGGCTGCGCCGGCCCGCGCAGCGTCTTCCCGTGCCGTGCCGGCGTCGACAGCCGGGGAAAAGCCGGCAGCCCCTGCCGGCGAGTCGCTGGTCGCGGCGTTGCGCGGCCAGCTGGACGATCTGTTCATGGCCGCGCTCGCGGCGGATCCGGCCGATGGCAGGCTGGCGGCCCGGCTGGCGGGATGGCGCGCGACCGCGGAGCCATCCGGCTTCACGGCCATCGCCGGTCTGCTGGCACGCGTGCAGATGCGGTTGGACAGCCCGGCAGAACGTCGCCAGGCGATCGGGGAGCTGGTGGACCGTCTCGCTGCCCTGGAATCCACCTCGGCGCTTGATCTGGGGGTACAGGCCGCGGCCCATGCCGCGCGTGCGCAGGCCGAAACCGTGTTGCACGAATCGGTGGAACGGTTTGCCGACGCACTGTCCGGCAAACCGCGCGGAACCGCGGCTGCCCCGGCGCTCGCTGCCGTCGAATCCCTGCTGGCGCTGATGCTGGTGCTGCAGTTGCCGCACACGGTGCGCCTGCTGCGTCTGGCCGCGCAGGTGCTGCGCGATGTAGTCCGTCGCGGCCTGCAGCCCGACAGCACCCTGCACGAATTGCTGTGCCTGTCGGCACGGATGCCGCTGGAGCTGCAGCCCGGGCTCGACGAGGACGCGCCCTACGCGGCGATGTGCAGCAGCCTGCACCAGCGTCTGCAGGACGCGGCCAGTGCAGCTGCCGGCGGCCACGACCTTGCCGTGCTGCGCCAGCGCGTGACTGACGTCATCGACATACGGGCCGAGCTGCTCGACGGTCTGTTGCCGTCGGCCCTGGGGCGTCTTGCCGAAGCGGTGGCACGCGAGGCCACCATCGTCGAGATCGAGGCCGACATGGAGTCGGCACCGGACAGCGGCGCTGCCTTCATCGCCTGGCTGGACGATCACGGCGCACAGATCGGCAACCAGACGGTGTTCCACCGCGAGGTCACCGGCGGTGGCCAGCGGGAGACGACCCGGCTGCGCTTCGTTGCCGCGCTGCCGCTGACGGTGGCGGATATCCGTGCCGCGCTGGGCCGGCTGGATCCACAGCAGCAGTTGTTCAGCCTGCGTCCCTGCCTGCGTCGCGGCGAAGCCGTGCCGGCGGCAACACCGGCAGTTGCGCCGGGTGCAGCTGCTGCCGATGCCGGTGCCCGCCTGCTGTCCGGCCAGACCCTGCGGGTGGACAGTACGGCGGTGGACCAGTTCGTGAACCGTATCGGCGAAATGGTGACGTTGCGCAGCATGTTTGCCCATGCACTGCATACCGACGAGCTCGCTGCCCGCCAGCGGCGGGCACGCGCCCTGCTGGGCGGGCGTGTGGCCGGGCAGACCCTGGCGGAATCCGAACTCGACGAGTTGCGTGCGTTGCTGGCCGAGCTCGATGTCCGTCACGAGCGCCTGATGCAGACGGACCTGCGCATGCAGGGCGCACTGGGGCGACTGCAGGAAGAAGTGCTGGCGCTGCGGGTGGTGCCGATGGCGATGGTGTTCAACCGCCTGCCGCGTGTGGTGCGGGATCTGGCACAGGCCCAGCAGAAAAAGGTCGCACTGGAAGTGATCGGCGACGACGTGCGCGTCGACAAGAGCCTGGTCGATGTGCTGCTCGAACCCCTGATGCATCTGGTGCGCAATGCCATCGATCACGGACTGGAAACCCCGGACCAGCGGCGTGCTGCCGGCAAGCCGGAGAACGCCACGCTGTCGCTGGCGGCACGCCAGCAGGGCGGGTTGCTGCTGGTGGAAGTGGCCGATGACGGGCGCGGGATCGATCCCGAACGCATCCGCCGGCGGGCTGCCGGCCAGGGTCTGGCGTCCGCGGCCGAACTGGAGGCGATGAATCCGCGCGAGCTCGCCAATCTCATTTTCCTGCCGGGTTTCTCCACCGCCGACCAGGTGACGGAAGTATCCGGCCGCGGCGTCGGCATGGATGTGGTCAAGACCCGGATCGGGCAGATCGGCGGTCAGGTGGAAGTGAGCTCGCGGCCGGGTGCGGGCACCACCTTCGTGCTGCGACTGCCGCTGAGCGTGGCGATCCAGTCGGTAATCCTGGTGAATGCTGCCGGTCGTGAGCTGGCGATTCCCGAACGTCATGTCTCCGAAATTGTCAGCATGCCGGCATCGTCGCTGCTGTCGGTACAGGGGCAGGCCTGCTGCCTGCTGCGTGGCAGTACCTTGCCGTTGTATGCACTCGGCACCCTGCTCGGGCGGCCGGGTGATGTCATGCCGGCCGATGCAAACGCCATCGTGGAAATCGTGGTGGTCACGGACGGCATCTATCGCATCGGTGTCGTCGTCGAACGTGTACTCGGCCGGCCGGAAGTGTTCGTGCGCGATGTCCATCCGGACATTGCCAGGCTGCCGGGTGTCGGCGGCGTATCCGTGCTCGGCAATGGCCAGGTCGTGATCATCGTCGATTGTGAAAAGCTGTTCGATCTCGCGCTGCGCAATGCGCAGTCGCTGCGCAGTCTGTTGCGGGCATCCTGAGGCAGACATGGCCGAATACCTGCACATCCATTGCGGACCCCACCAGCTGCTGCTGGATGCCGGCCATGTGGTGGAAGTGGCGGATTGCCGGCATGCGGAGCGCATGGATCGCGAGCACCGGATCTGGCGTGACCGCCGGCTTCCCGTACTCGACCTGGCAGCTTTTCTGGGGGTTTCCGGCGGCCACCGGCGGCAGCAGATCGTGATTGCCGGCGGCACAGGCCTGGCGGATGCCGACCGCGTGCTCGATGTCGATCGGGTCGAACGGCTGGTCTCGCTGGAGGCCGGTGATTTCGTGGAGGTTGCTGCCGTCACGGCGGCGCTGGACGGGCTGGTCGACGGCATCTGGCGCGACGGCCCGTCCTGCCTGTTGCGCATACGTCATCCATTTGCCTGGCAGGCAACGGCTGATCTGAAAGGAGGTGCCGCATCATGATGACGAAAAACAGGCCGGCCAGGGCCGGCAAGGTCAAGGCAACGGCCCGGCGCCTGCGTGTGCTGATCGTTGACGATTCCGACCTGCAATTGCAGTTCGAGCAGATGCTGCTGGCGCGCGAGGATTTCGATTGCCTGATGGCGCGCAATGGCGCCGAAGCGATTGCCTCGGCCAGGGCGCACCGTCCGGACCTGATCCTGCTGGACATCGAGATGCCGGTGATGAACGGGCTGGATGCCGTGCTGCAGATCCGCGACGACGCACGGACTGCCGGCATTCCGATCATCATGGTGACCAGCCGCAGCTCGGCCGAGTACATGGAGAAGGCTTTCATCGGCGGTTGCAACGACTACGTACTGAAGCCGATCCACGCGGCCGAGTTGCTGGCCAAGATCCGTGCCGTGACCGGTTTCGATTCCAGGACGGCCACCTCATGAAGCTGGCACAGCCCGATTCGCCGGAACAGGCAGCCGTCATGGAAACCTATCTGCTGCCCGGCGGCCTGAGCGCGGCTGCCGTGCCGGTGCGCTGTACCACGATCCTGGGTTCCTGCGTGGCCGTGTGCCTGTTTGATCCGGGTCGCGCCGGCGGCATGAACCACTTCCAGCTGCCGGGCATTGCACCGCATGACGATCCGGATCCCTTGCGCTGGTCGGACACTGCCTGCGAACGCCTGCTGGTGGAAACGCTGGCGGCCGGCGGGCGACGCGCCCACCTGCAGGCGAAAGTGTTCGGCGGCGCCAGCATCACCACGCATGCGGTGCCCGACCGTCTCCGGATCGGTCAGCGCAATGCCGAGGCGGCGGATGCCGCGCTGCGGCGGATGGGCATTCCGGTCACGGTGGCCGATGTCGGCGGCCAGGCGGGAAGGAAACTGGTTTTCGAATTCCATACCGGCAAGGCATGGATAAGGTCGCTGGCGCACCACGCCGGCTGAATGACGGTCGCTGTGCGGCCTTGAGGCAACAACGGAGGTTCCACATGTTGAACAATCTGAAGATCGGCACCCGGCTGATTGCGCTGGTGGCTTTCATGGCGCTGGTTACCGTCGGTATCGGTGTGCTCGGATTGAATGGCATTGCCGAAGTCGATGACGGTCTGGCGAAGGTCTACAACGACCGCATGATCCCGCTGGAGGACATCAAGGAAGTCGATGACGGATACCGGGTCATCACCGAAGCGATCGTGCGCGTGGACCTGGACGCCATGGAGGTGTCCGATGCCATGCGGGACATTGACCGGGCCCTGGTCTCCATCGATAACCACTGGAAGCGTTTTCTCCAGCACGAGCTGGCCGGTGAGGAGCAGCGCAATGCCGACAGGGCCACGGCACAGATCATCCAGGCCCGTGAAGTCATTGATCGTGCCCGGGACCTGATGCGCGTGCGTGACAAGGAAGCACTGGAACGCCATCTGGTCGGTGAATTCCTGCCGGCCGTTGATGCCCTTGGCGAAACCCTGAAAGTGCTCACCGCCCACCAGCTGGACGGTGCCAGGCAGATCTACGACCACGAGGTGGAGATGTACGAGGTGATCCGTCTGGAGGCCATCGTGTCCATCGTGGTGGCCGTGCTGGTGGCGGCGCTCTTTGCTGCCGTGCTGATCCGTGGCATCAACCGTTCGATTTCCGACACCCTGTCGGTGACGGAACGCATCGCCGGCGGTGATCTCACCGTCAACATCGACATCCGCAGTCGCGACGAAATGGGCATGCTGCAGGGCGCCCTGCGCGAGATGGTCGCCCGCCTGCAGCAGGTGATCGGCGAGATACGCAGCGGTGCCTCCGGCCTGGCGTCGGCCTCGGAACAGGTCTCGTCGACCTCGCAGAGCCTGTCGCAGGGCACCAGCGAGCAGGCGGCGTCGGTGGAGGAAACCTCCGCCAGCCTCGAGGAAATGAGTGCATCCATCACCCGCAATGCCGAGAACAGTCGTGAGACCGAGCGCATGGCCATCCGCGGTGCACGTGATGCCGATGAGAGCGGCCGGTCGGTGCAGGAGACGGTCACGGCCATGAAACTGATCGCGCAGAAAACGGGCATCGTCGAGGAGATTGCCTACCAGACCAACCTGCTGGCGCTGAACGCCGCCATCGAGGCCGCGCGTGCCGGCGAGCACGGGCGCGGTTTCGCCGTGGTAGCCGCCGAGGTACGCCAGCTGGCCGGCCGCAGCCAGGCTGCCGCCAAGGAAATCAGCGAGCTGGCCGAATCCAGCGTGCGTGTGGCGGAGAAATCCGGTCAGCAGCTGATGGAACTGGTGCCGGCCATCCGCAAGACGGCGGAACTGGTGCAGGAAGTCACGGCGGCATCCGGCGAGCAGGCGGCCGGCGTCAACCAGGTCAACAAGGCGATGGCGATGATGGACCAGGTCACGCAACGCAATGCCTCGGCTGCCGAGGAGCTGGCTTCCACGGCGGAAGAGATGAGTTCGCAGGCCGAGGCGTTGTCGCAGCTGGTGTCGTATTTCCGTACCGGCGACGACCGCCCGGCCATCCATCATGCGGCCACTCCGTCGCGCCCCGCCGCGCCGGCCGTGCGCCGGGCGACGGCGCCCGCCATGGCGGTGGCAGAAGGCGATTTCAAACCGTTCTGACGATGCAGGACAACGGGAGACCTGAAGCCGCCATCCCATGGTGACCACGCTCAATCCGGCCCCGCTGGAGCCGATCTCCGACAAGGATTTCGTGCGTTTCCAGCAACTGATCTACGAAGAGGCGGGCATTTTCCTGTCGCCGGTGAAGAAGGCGCTCCTGAACGGGCGCCTGGCCCGCCGTCTGCGTGAACTTGGCCTGCATCGTTTCGGCGATTACTACCAGCGGATCGTGGAGGACCGTTCCGGTGGTGAGCTGGTGCTGCTGCTGGATGCGATCGCCACCAACGAGACGCAGTTTTTCCGCGAGCCGCGCCAGTTCGAGTATCTGGAGCAGATCGCGTACCCCGTGTGGGAGGAAGCCGCTGCGGAGGGGCGTCGTTCCCGGCATATACGAATCTGGAGCGCGGCCTGTTCCAGTGGCGAGGAACCCTATTCGCTGGCCATGAGCCTGCTGTCGCGCTTTCCTGCGGACCGCGGCTGGAGCATCGAGATCCTGGCCAGCGACATCTCCACCCGCGTGCTGGCGCGGGCCGAGGACGGCATCTGGCCGGTGTCGCGTGCGGCACACATTCCGGAGGCTTTGCTCAAGCGCTACATGCTGCGGGGCACCGGCGTTCACGAAGGCAAGATGAAGGCCGGTGCCGAGGTCCGGGCGCCGCTGCGTTTTGCGCGCATCAATCTCAACGATGCGCACTATCCCGTTTCCGGGCAGCCCGACGCCATCTTCTGCCGCAACGTGCTGATCTATTTCAACCACGCTTCGCGCTTGCGCGTGATCCACCGGCTGCTGGACATGCTGGCGCCGGGCGGGCTGCTGTTCCTGGGGCATGCGGAAAGCCTGGGCGGCATGAGCGACCGGGTGCGCGCGGTGGCACCGGCGGTGTACCAGCGTCTGCCCGACGAGCGCAGGAGTGCGCGCGCATGAATGCCGGGCAGCCGCTGGTGCGTGTGCTGGCGGTGGATGATTCTGCCGTGGCCCGCAGCGCATACCGGCTGCTGCTGGCGCCGGAATACGGTTTCGATCTGGTGGCCACGGCGCCGAACGCGGACATCGCACGTCGCAAGATCGATGCCATGGACCCGGACGTGATCGTGCTGGACATCGAGATGCCCGGCGAGGACGGACTGAGCCTGCTGCAGTGGTTGATGAGCCACCGGCCGACGCCGGTGGTGGTGTGCAGTACGTGGAGCACGCGCGGCGCCGACCAGACCATGCGCGCGTTCGCACTCGGTGCGGTGGAAGTCGTCTGCAAGGGGACGCCCGGCGAAGCGCCGGCCTGGGACCGCGATTTTGCCACCACACTGGGCGATGCCGTGCGCGCTGCGGCCGGTGCCCGCCGCAAGATGCTGTTCCGCACGCCGTCGGTACCGGCCACACGGGCGGTGGCGCCCGCGCTGCCGGCGACAGGCCGTGCGCGTGCCGCGCGCCGCGGCCAGTGCGTGGTGATCGGCGCTTCCACCGGTGGCACCGAGGCACTGGCAACCCTGTTCACGCAGATGCCGGCGGATTTTCCGCCGGTGTTCGTGGTGCAGCACATGCCGCCGCTGTACACCCGGTCTTTTGCGCGCCGGCTCGACATGCTCGGCGCGGTGCGCGTGCGCGAAGCGGCCGACGGCGACATGATCGGGCCCGGCGAGGCGCTGGTGGCGCCCGGCGGCATGCAGCTGCAGCTGACCATCGGTCATGCGGGCCCGGTGGCGCGCGTACGCCAGGAACCACCGGTCAACCGCCATGCACCGTCGGTGGATGTGCTGTTCCGCAGTGCGGCAGAGCATTACCGTTCGCGGGTGATCGGTGTGCTGCTGACGGGCATGGGCGACGACGGCGCCCGCGGCCTGTTGCAGATCCGCGGCGATGGTGGCCGCACCATCGCGCAGGACGAAGCCAGCTGCGTGGTCTACGGCATGCCGCAGGAGGCGGTGAAACTGGGCGCGGCCGAAGCGGTACTGCCCATCGGCAGCATCATTCCGCAGGTGCTGCAGTGGCTGTCGGCCGTGCGCTGAACACGGTCAGAGCGTGCCTGCTGCAAAGGTATCGCAGCTACCGATCGTTCCGTTCTGCATGCCGGTCTTGAACCAGCGCACGCGCTGGGCCGAACTGCCGTGCGTGAAGGAATCCGGCACGGCATAGCCGCGCGCATTCTTCTGCAGGGTATCGTCACCAATGGCGCTGGCCGCGCCGAGCGCTTCCTCGACGTCACCGGCTTCCAGCAGCTGGCGTGAACGCTGTGCATGGAAAGCCCATACACCGGCAAGGCAGTCGGCCTGCAGTTCCAGGCGCACGGACAGTGCATTGCCTTCGGTTTCGTTCAGCCGCTGCTGCTGTTGGTGCACCTTGCCGGAAATGCCCAGCAGGTTCTGCACGTGGTGGCCGATTTCGTGTGCGATCACGTAGGCCTGCGCGAAGTCGCCGGGCGCGCGGAAACGGCCCTGCAGTTCATCGTAGAAGCCGAGATCGATGTACACCTTCTGGTCGGCACCGCAGTAGAACGGGCCCATGGCCGACTGACCGGTGCCGCAGGCGGTTTCCGTGCTGCCCCGGAACAGCACCAGTACCGGCTCGCGGTACTGCGCGCCGCCGGCACTGAAAATGGCATGCCAGGTGTCCTCGGTATCGGCCAGCACCACGGAGACGAGTTCGCGTGCGGCAGCCTCGCTGCTGCTTTCCTGCACGGGGCCACCGTCCGTGGTCTGCTGCTGGCCGGAAGGCTGCACCTGCGAGACCACCCGCAGTGCGGTCTGCGGATCGACCCCCAGCAGCCAGGCCGCGGCCAGTGCGATCACGATGCCGCCGATGCCCAGGGTGCCCTTGCGGCCGATCACGCGGCTGCCGCGCCGGTCCTCGATGTTGCTGCTGCGACGTCCGCCGATACGCATGGGTGCCTCCTTGCCGGATGTGTCCGGGCGTGACCGATGCTATCGCGCCCGGAGGCGCGCCCACAAAACCGGTCCGGCACAACGTGCCCGGCCATTCAGGTACTGCGTGTGGCCAGCCAGTCCGCCACCGGTTTCCAGATGGTGGCGGGTGCGCGCGAGCCGCCGAGGATGCCCATGTGGCCGCCGGGTGCGGTGAGCAGGGTCTTGTCGGTGCTGGCGACCAGATCCAGCAGCGGTTCCGAGCAGGCCCGGGACACGATGAGATCGTCGCGGCCGACCACGGCCAGCACGTTGGCATGCACGTCGGCCCAGCGGCCGGTCGCGCGTCGCTGCGGCAGTTCGCCGTTGGCCAGCCGGTTGTCGGTCCACAGGTATTTCACGATGTCCTGCACCACGCCACCGGGGTAGGCCGTCATGTCGTCAAGGAAAGCGGCATTGGTGGCGTGCGCCGCCACGTATTCGCGGTTGTGCAGGTTGCGCAGCAGATCGACATAACCCTGCACGGTGGCGGCCGGGCTGACTGCCTTGAACGCCAGCGCATTCAGCCAACCGGGCGAGCGCAGCAGCCGCTTCGGCAGCTTGTGCACGCGGAACGCGGTGCGTTGCTCCAGCGCCTGCACCTGCCGGGCCAGCCGCTGGTACTGCTTTCCGAGTTCGCCGTTGGCGTGGTAATCGCAGGGTGCGCCGATCAGTGCGAGGTTGACGATGTCCGGATCGCCCAATGCGCTGTAGCACAGTGCGAACAGGCCGCCGAAACTCCAGCCGTGCAGCGACAGCTGTTGCGATCCGCTGTGCGCACGTACCGCGGCCAGCGCACGCGGCAGGATGCCGGCATAGCAGGTGGCCAGCTGCCAGTCGTCGTGACGTGCAGACGGGCGACCCCAGTCCACCAGATACACGTCGAAGCCGCGCGCCAGCAGGTATTTCACCAGGCTGCGGTCCGGAAACAGGTCGTAGATGCGCATGGTCACGGCCAGCGGCGATACCAGCACCAGCGGAATGCGGAAGCGCGTGCGTGCGACCGGAACCGTGGTGCCCTGCAGGTCGATGCCGGCCGCGGTCAGCGGGCGGTAGTGTCTGACCGAGACGATGTCGTCACGGAACACTTCGTCGTACGGCGTGCGCTCGGCCAGCACCAGCTCATCGCGGCGCAGCCAGTCGCGGGCATTCCCGCCCATGCGCTGCGCGCGATCGCGCAGGCGACGGACACGGCGCGGCAGGGCGCGCAGGCGTTCTGTCAGCGGGCGGGGCAGGCTGTCGTCGGGCAGGTCGCTGGACATGGTGCGCGGTCCACGGGAGGGCAGGGCGCGCGATTCTACGCGGGGGCCACGAGCGGAGCGATTGGCCGCGGTGGCAGCGCCGCCGGCCGGAACGTCAGGGCGCCGGCATCCTCAGGATTCTTCCGTGGGGCAACCGCCGCAGGCGTTGCAGCCGCCGCAGCCGGTGGCACGCGAACGGGACATGGCGCGCACCGAGCGGACGGTACGCGAGAGCACGTACCAGAGACTGCCGCCCACCAGCAGCGCGACCAGCGCCGGTTGCAGCAGGGCGCTCACGGGATCACCGCCAGCGTGACGCGGTAGGTGATGAAGGCGGCCACCCAGGCCAGGGCAGTGAGATACAGCACGGCCAGACCGGTCATCTTCCAGGAGGCGGTCTCGCGCCGGATCACTGCGATGGTGGCGATGCACTGCGGTGCGAACACGTACCAGGCGAGCAGCGCGAAGGCCGTGGCCAGCGACCAGTCGGCGGCGATCAGGCCGGTGAGCTGGTCGGTGGCGGTGTCATCGGTGGCACCCAGGGCATAGACCGTGGCCAGTGCGCCCACGAACACTTCGCGCGCGGCCAGGCCTGGCACCAGCGCGATGCAGATCTGCCAGGTGAAACCCAGCGGCGCGAACAGCGGCAGCAGCCAGTGGCCGAGCTGGCCGGCGTAGCTGTACTCGATGGCCGGCAGCGTGGCATCGGCCGGCGCCGCCGGGAAACTGGCGAGAAACCACAGCAGGATGATCAGCGGGAAGATGATGGTGCCCACGCGGCGCATGAAGATGGCACCGCGCTCGTACAGGCCGATGACGATGTCGCGTGGATTCGGCACGTGGTACGAGGGCAGTTCCAGCAGCAGCACGTGTTCGCTGCGGTCGCGGCCCAGCCATTTCACCACGCGTGCCACCGCCATCGCACTCACCACTGCGGCGAAGTACATGCCGAACAGCACCAGACCCTGCAGGTTGAACAGGCCGAGCACGGTGTCCTGCGGCACGAATGCGGCGATCAGCAGTGCGTACACCGGCAGGCGTGCCGAGCAGGTCATCAGCGGCGCTACCAGAATCGTGGCGAGACGCTCGCGCGGATCCTGGATGGTGCGCGTGGCCATGATGCCGGGAATCGCGCAGGCAAAGCTCGACAGCAGCGGAATGAACGAACGGCCGGTGAGGCCGGCGCCGGCCATGAACCGGTCCAGCAGGAAGGCGGCCCGGGGCAGATAGCCGGATTCCTCGAGCACCAGGATGAACAGGAACAGGATCAGGATCTGCGGCAGGAAGATGATCACGCCGCCCACGCCGGCGACGATGCCGTCCACCAGCAGGCTGCGCAGGATGCCGTCCGGCATGGCGTTGGTGACGGATTCACCGACCACTGCCGTGACCGCATCGATGCCGTCCATCAGCGGTGCGGCCCAGGCGAACACCGCCTGGAACATCAGGAACATGGTGGCGGCGAGGATCAGCAGACCCCACACCGGATGCAGCACGATGTTGTCGATGCGGTCGTCGGTCTCGGCCGTGCGGCGCGGTACGGTGACCGAGGATGCCAGCAGGCGGGTCACTTCCGCGTGCATCTGCGAACGCGACAGCGGCAGGGCTTCGGCCGGCGCCGGCGGCGTACCGTCCAGCACGTCCACCAGCGGTGCGATACCGTGCCTGTCCACGGCCACGGTTTCCACCACCGGCACGCCCAGCTGTGCAGCGAGTTTCGTGCGGTCGATGGTGATGCCGCGGCGACGCGCGGCATCCATCATGTTCAGCACCACGATCATCGGCCGGCCGAGCTGGCGGATTTCCAGCACGAAACGCAGGTGCAGGCGCAGGTTGGTGGCATCGACCACGCACACCAGCAGGTCCTGCGGTGCCTCGCCCGCGAATTCGCCGACGCAGATATCGCGGGTGATTTTTTCGTCCGGGCTGGTGCTGGCGAGACTGTAGGCGCCCGGCAGGTCCAGCACGTGTACGGTGCGGCCTTTCGGCGTCACCAGTGTGCCGGCCTTGCGTTCGACGGTGACGCCGGCGTAGTTGGCGACTTTCTCCCGGCTGCCGGTGAGGCGGTTGAACAGTGCGGTCTTGCCGCAGTTCGGGTTGCCGACCAGGGCGACATTGAGGGTGTTCTCGTGCACGGCGCTGCTCACGGCTTCTGTTCCTGTGTCACGCGGATGCGCCGCGCTTCCGCCAGCCGCAACGCGAAGCGCGTGTAACCGACCTGCACGACGATCGGATCGCCGCCCAGCGGGCCGAGGCTGATCACGCGCACCGGTTCGCCGGCCACGAAACCGATGTCTTCCAGTCGCGTGGCAACCGGATCCTGTGCGCCGCGGGATTGCACACCGGCCACCACGGCGCTGGCGCCGCGCCGGAGATCGGACAGCGCCAGCGCTTCCGGGACAAGAAAGGATGAGGTCATGGGATGGCTGATCGGCGAATGATTCTCAAGTGCGAACCATTATCAACAACGACAGGGAGGACCGCAATGCCGCAGGTCATCTGCAGGCCGCTTCGGGTCAGCCTCTCAGCCGGCGCCGGCAGCCGGCCGGTGTCTCCCCGGCCCAGCGCTGGAAGGCGTGGATGAACGAGGCCGACTCGGCATAGCCCAGCTGCTGGCTGATGGCGTCGATGCTCTGGTCCGTGTTTGCCAGCAGGTGGCGGGCCTTGGCATGGCGGACCTCGTCCAGGACGGCGCGGAAACTGCTGCCTTCCTGGCCCAGCTGCCGGCGCAGGGTCCGCTCGCTGGTGCCGAGCGCGCCGGCCACCGTGGCGATGTCCGGAAACTGCCCGGCAAACAGCTGCAGGTGACCGCGCACCTTGTCGGTGGCCGAAGTTTCCTGGCCGGCGGTGAGCTCCATCAGCAGCTGGTCGCACTGGGCACGGAAATACTGGTGGGCGGCGGCATCCGCGGTCGGCAGGTGCACCTGCAGGTGCTCGTTGCGTATCCAGCAGCGCGCTTCGGTCTCGCCCCAGTTCACCGGGCAGCCGAACTGTTCCTCGTAGGCGCGTGCCTCCGGCGGTTTCGGGTAGGGCATGTCGATGGATTCCGCCGACAGGTCCAGGCCGAAACTGGTTTGCAGGTCGCGTACCAGCTTCCAGGTACCGGACAGTTCGCCATCCACCCGGAAGCGGAAGGCCGCGCCCGGCAAGGGCAGGGGCGTGATGACCACGGCCGTGGTGCCGGCCCGTGCGCCGGTGCCGGTACGCAGGCCGATGGTGCCGAACAGATAGGTGAGCTGCTGGTAGCGGATGCCGGTACGGAAAGCCTCCCAGGCGGTGGGACAGGTCATCACCAGCATGGTGAAGGGGCCGTAGCTGCCGATACCGAAGTTGGTGCCTGCTTTCAGTCCGGCCAGCGGATCACGCAGGACTTCTGCCATGTCGATGTAGATGGCCAGCTCCCGGGCGCGTTCGATGCGGGCCAGCGGGTCCACATGGTCCAGATCAATACCGTGCCGGGCCAGCACCGGCACGATGTCCTCGCCCAGCTTGCGCAGGCCTTCGGCTGTGGAGATGAGGCCAAGGATGGAGCGGGAGGCCATGGGGCGCGGTCCGGACACGGAATTCCGGCCAGCATGAGCCGGTTGGCCGAAAACATCAATTCGACGGGCGCCGCGGCCCTACCGGCCCGGCAGTGCCGATTCCAGACTTCCGCCACCTGATACGAGGAGTCCGCCATGGGAACGCAACCGCGCATCGAGAAACCGCAGGTGCAGGAAACCGGCATCGTCATCGTGGGCGCCGGCTTCGGCGGCCTGTGCATGGCGATCAAATTGCTGGAAGCCGGCCGCCGCGATTTCGTGATCCTGGAAAAGGCCAACGATGTCGGCGGTACGTGGCACTACAACTCCTACCCGGGCGCCGCCTGCGACGTGCAGTCGCACATGTATTCGTTCTCCTTCGAGGGCAAACCGGACTGGAGCAAGCGCTACCCGGGCTGGAAGGAAATCCAGGACTACATCCTGGCCACCACGGAGAAATACGGCGTGCGCCCGTATTGCCGCTTCGGTGAGGAAGTCGATTCCGCGCATTTCGACGAGAAGAGCGCGCGCTGGACCATCGGCACGAAATCCGGGGACACCTGGGTGTGCAGGCAGTGGGTGCTGGCGTCGGGGCCGCTGCACGTGCCGTCGATTCCGGCCATCAAGGGTCTGGAAAAGTTCCAGGGCAAGGTGTTCCACAGCGCGCAGTGGGATCACGGCTACGACCTGAAGGGCAAGAACGTGGTGTCGATTGGCACCGGCGGCAGTGCCATCCAGTACTGCCCGGAAATCGCGCCGCAGGTGAAACAGCTGTATGTGTTCCAGCGCACGCCGGCCTGGGTGATTCCGCGCGACGAGCGCGGCTATCCGGAATTCGAGAAGAAACTGTATGCGCGCGTGCCGCTGCTGCGAAAACTGCACCGCGCCCGGCTGTACTGGACCAACGAGGCGCGGGTGTGGCCGATGTTCAATCCGGCACTGGCGCGCGGGCTGCAGCAGCTGGCCAAGCTGTTCATCCGCTATCAGGTCAGGGATCCGGCCCTGCAGGAGAAGCTCACGCCGGATTACACCATCGGCTGCAAGCGCGTGCTGATTTCCAACAAGTGGTTCCCGATGTTCAACCGCGCCAACGTGGAGCTGGTGACGGAAGGCATCCGGGAGATCCGCGAGAACAGCGTGGTGACGAAGGACGGCGTCGAGCGGCCGGCCGACTGCATCATCCTCGGCACCGGTTTCGTGGTTGATCCGCGCATCTACATGCGGAGTTTCCCGGTCACGGGCCTGGCCGGCCGCGAGCTGAACAGGGACTGGAAGGAAATTCCCGAGGCGTATTACGGCACCACCGTGAGCGGTTACCCCAACATGTTCCAGCTGGTCGGCCCCAACACCGGGCTGGGCCACAACTCGATCATCTTCATGATCGAATCCCAGGTGCACTACGTGATGGAGTGCCTGCGCCTGCTGGAAGCGAAAAAGGCGGACTGGCTGGATGTCACGCCGGAAGCCCAGGCGGATTTCAACGCGCAGATCCAGCGCAATCTGCAGGGCACGGTGTGGGCATCGGGCTGCTCCAGCTGGTATCAGCAGGATGACGGTCGCAACGCCACGCTGTGGCCGTACTCCACCTGGAAGTTCTGGTTGCGTACCCGCCAGGTGCGCACCGAACACTACCGGTTCGTGAAGGCGGCGCGTGTCTCCGCGCTGAAGAAGGCGGAAACCACGGCCTGAGGCACGGGGCTATGCAGGAAAAGGGGCGCAGTGCGCCCCTTTTTCGTGGCGCTGGTTCGTGGCGCTGGCCTTCTCAGGCCATGCCACGGAAGGCGCGCTGCTCCTCGCTGCCGAGGTTTGCATTGAGCGCACGCCGTGCCATGCCGAAGTGCATGGCCTCCGACAGGCGCGCGGCTCCCGGCACGCGGTAGTGTGCGAAGGTCAGGGTGCGGTTCAGTTGCTTCAGCAGTGCAACGCCGGCGTCGGCCAGCCGGTCCGGCATCAGTCCATAGAAATCGTTCAGGCCGTCGTCCAGCATGGCGCGGGCCAGTGCGCGCAGCGCGCGTTCATTCAGGTACAGCGGCGGCTGGCCGGCAATGCCGGTGAGCACGGCCTCGGCCAGCGCGCGCGATTCCCCGTTCGGGTGCCGCTGGTGGGCCCGTATCGCCTCGTACTGGAATTCTTCCTCTTCCGGCGTGTGCGTGATCAGGTCTTCGTGTACGCCGTGCAGCCAGGCCGCGTAACGCCACAGATGGTGCACGGCGCGGCGGTCCTCTGCGGACAGTTTCGCGCCGAGACGATCCATGCCGCGCGCGGCGAGGAAATCGAACTCGATGACGGTGAACGCCATGTCTTCCTGGTTGACCGGTTCGTCGTAGAGGGCTACGTCCCAGTGCCGGTCGCGTACGTAGCGACGCACCATCGCATGCAGCAGGCGTACCTCGAGGATATGCCGGTGCGCAACGCCGCCCGGGCGCATGCCGTCCGGCGCATTCATGTTGTGGCTCATCTGCCCGGTTTCCTGCAGCCGTCGTGCGACGTCCTGGTTGAGGCGGCCGGTGGCCACCAGTACGTGCGCGGCGCGGCTCAGCGAATAGCCTTCCATCAGCGAAGCCAGCAGGCCGGTGGAACGTGCCGCGCTGAATGCCAGGCAGACACGGCGGCCGTGTTCGACCAGTTGCCAGTCCACCCAGGCCGGCACCTGCGCGGTCACGTCCAGATAACGGCGGCAGTCGGCATTGCCGGCCCGTGCGAGTTCCTCAAGCTGCGCCAGCATGGCGGACGGTTTCGCGCGCTTCAGTTGCGCGGCGGCGTTGTCGGCCAGCGGATCACAGACGTGGCGCCATTTCTGCAGGTTTTCGTGGCTGTAGCGTTCGCGCCAGTCGGCGGGCGTGCGAGGGGTGGCGGCAGGGGCGATGCTCATGGCGTACCTCGGCGGTGACGGGCGGGGTTGCTGCGCTGGCGATGGCCCGGACTATAATCCAAGCATTTACTTGGAAAATACTTGGTTTATGGCCCGAACCCCGACAGGCAAGCCCGCCGCCCGGGCCCGTCAGACGGATCCGGTGCCGGCTGCCGGCCGCAAGCGCCCGGTGCAGGCACGTTCGCAGCAGACCGTACAGCGCATCCTTGCCGCGGCCCGCGAGCTGATTGCCGTGCAGGGCGTGGAGGCGCTGACCACCAACCGCATCGCCGATGCCGCCCACGTGAACATCGCCACGCTGTACCAGTATTTTCCCAACAAGGAAGCGGTGCTGGAGGCGCTGCTCGCGGCCTACATGGCCGAGATGGCCACCGCACTGGATGCACTGCTGGCGAATCTCGACGACGCCAGCAGTCTCGAGGATTCGACCCGCGCCTGGACGCTGGGCAGCATGCTGTATTTCCGGCAGACGCAGGGCGTGCTGCCGGAGCTGATGCGTGCCGGCGGCAATCCGATGCTGCTGCCGTCGCTGCAACGGCTGGAAAACCGGTTGATGGAGGCGATGCGCCGTTTCCTGATGCGCCGGCGGTCGCAGCTGGATGTACCGGATCTGGATGCGGCGGTGTACGTCGCCTTCCACGCGGCCTCGTCCGTGGTGAGCCGGCACCTGCTGCAGCCGGGCTGGCTGCGCGACGAGGAAATCGTCGAGGAGATCGTCCGGTTGATGATCCGCTATTTCGGCGTGAAGACCTGAGCAGACAAGTGACACCGCCGCAACGCTGTTGCAGGATGTCGAGAGCATTCAGGGTTCAGCGGGTGATGCCTCAGCGCCCAATGCCCGAAGTTGCAAATACTGATACAGGAGTCAGCGCGCATGGGCCGGTCCAGCTACCTGTTGATTGCGACTGGTTTGCTCGCTGTTTTCTTGTCGGCGTGCAGCGACGATGGTGCGGATGGCCGCCAGGGGCCGGCAGGTCCACAGGGGGCAATCGGTCCGCAGGGGCCAACGGGGCCCGCAGGTCCGGCCGGCACGGATGGCGCCAGCGTGGAGCCACCCTATCTCGTCAAGTTGCCCAAGACCGATCTCAACATCCAGTTGAACAATACCGAGATCATGGACAGGTGCGCCGATTCCGACGGGTGCTCGCTGGTCATGGGCGCGCTCAGTTCGATGCGCGGCGGTAACTGGCTGCCTGCGTTCCGCGCTGCCGCAGCTTGCCGCTGGACTATCGCGGTCGATCCGTTCAGCGCTACCGGGACCTACTGGACGCTGGATGATGCGTGCACCAACACCATGGGTATTGCCGGTGGCGGTATCGATAACAACGGTGCGCAGGATGTTGTCGCGCGGATCTATGGCAGCACCTGCGTGCTCGCGGACTACCCGCGCACGGGTGGCACCTACGGCCCGGACAGCAGTGACGGCTTCTCGCTGTTTTACTACGACGATGCCGGTGCCGAGGACTCGGAGCCGGATTTCACCTGCGTGGTATCAATTTCCGATTGAACGACCGTGCCTCACTGCCCGGCAGCACCGGGGTGCGTGGTTGGTGCCACAGTCGCCCGGCGACCCGGAATAAAAAAGGGAGCATTCCGCCCATTTTTATTCCGTCGAGTGTGTATCGCCTGGCTGGCCTCAGGGCGTGATCTCGATCAGTACTTCGCCCGGCGTCACGCGATCGCCTTTCTTGACGTGGATCGCGGTGACCGTGCCGGCAACCGGCGCCTGGATCTCCGCTTCCATTTTCATCGCCTCGGTGACCAGCACCGGCTGACCGGCCTTCACTGCGTCGCCTTCCTTCACCAGCACGGCCACGATGTTGCCCGGCATGCCGGTGGTGACGTCGCCTTCCTTGTGTGCGGACTTGCGCGATTTCCCGCCCTGTTCCGGCATGTACTCGTTGAGTGCCTCGAACACGGCTTCTTCCGGCATGCCGTCCAGGGTCAGGTAGACGTGGCGCTTGTTCTGGCCCTTGGCACCGACACCGGTGATGGCCACGCGATAGCTTTCGCCGTGCACGTCGATCACGAATTCGGTCGGCGTGGCGGCGCTCACTTCCTGTTTCACGGCGGCAGTGCTGGCACCGGCGGGCAGCAGCACTTCCGGCTTCAGTGTGCCGTCGCGACGCTGGGTGAGCCAGGTTTTCGCCAGATCCGGGAACATGGCAAAGGTCAGCACGTCCTCCTCGCTCTTCGCGAGGTCGCCGATCTCGGTGCGCAGCCTGTCCAGCTCGGCCGGCAGCAGGTCGGCGGGGCGAACATCGATCACCGGCTCCTGGCCGATCGCCTTCGCGCGCACTTCCGCGTTCACCTGGCCCGGTGTCGCGCCGTAATGACCCTGCAGGTAACGCTTCACCTCGTTGGTGATCGACTTGTAGCGTTCGCCGGCGATGACGTTCATCACGGCCTGGGTGCCGACGATCTGCGAAGTCGGCGTGACGAGCGGGGGATAGCCGAGATCGGCGCGCACGCGCGGGATTTCCGCGAACACGTCGTTGATGCGGTCCAGCGCGCCCTGTTCGCGCAGCTGGTTGGCCAGGTTGGACATCATGCCGCCCGGTACCTGGTTGATCTGTACGCCGACATCCTCGCGCGTGTACTCGCTCTCGAACTGGTGGTACTTCTTGCGCACTTCATGGAAATGCGCGGCGATCGCCTGCAGCTTCTCCAGGTCGAGGCCGCTGTCGCGTGGCGTGCCCTTGAGGGCCGCGACCATGGTTTCCGTGGCCGGGTGGCTGGTGCCGTTGGCGAAGGCCGAGATCGCGGTGTCGATGATGTCGACGCCGGCTTCCACCGCCACGTGCTGGCACATCGCGGCCAGGCCGGAGGTGCTGTGCGAATGCAGCGCGATCGGCAGCTTCACGGTCTTCTTCAGGGCCGAGACCAGTTCGCCGGTGGCCGCCGGCGTGAGCAGGCCGGCCATGTCCTTGATGGCAATGGACTGACAGCCCAGGCCGGCCAGCTGTTTTGCCTGTTCCACGAACATCGCCGTGTTGTGTACCGGGCTGGTGGTGTAGCACAGCGTGCCCTGCGCGTGCTTGCCGGCCGCGAGCGTGGCGGCAATGGCGGTTTTCATGTTCCGGAGGTCGTTCATCGCATCGAAGATGCGGATGATGTCGATGCCGTTCTCGCAGGATTTGTGCACGAACGCCTCGACCACGTCGTCGGCGTAGTGGCGATAGCCCAGCAGGTTCTGGCCGCGCAGCAGCATCTGCAGCTGCGTGTTCGGCAATGCCTTGCGCAGCGTGCGCAGTCGCAGCCAGGGATCCTCGCGCAGGAAGCGCACGCAGGCGTCGAAGGTGGCGCCTCCCCAGACTTCCAGCGACCAGTAGCCGATGGCGTCCAGCTGTGCGCAGGCCGGCAGCATGTCTTCGGTGCGCAGGCGGGTGGCGATCAGCGACTGGTGCGCATCGCGCAGGATCACGTCGGTGATCAGGACTTTGCGGGCTTTGCTCATGTCTGCGTGCTCCAGGACCTTACAGGCCGGCGTGGGCGGCGATGGCCACCGCGATCGCCAGCGCGACTTCTTCGGGGCGGCGTTTCTGCGAGTACTGCATCAGCTCCGGGTGCATCTCGACGAAGCTGGTATCGAATTTCCCGGCGCGGAATTCCGGATGGGCAAGGATCTGCTGGTAATAGGGCGCGGTGGTCTTCACCCCCTGCAGGCGCATGTCGTCCAGTGCGCGGGCGCCGCGGTTGAGCGCTTCTTCCCAGGTCAGGCCCCAGACGATGAGCTTCAGGCACATCGAGTCGAAGTAGGGCGGAATGGTGTAGCCGGTGTAGATCGCGGTATCGACCCGCACGCCGGGGCCGCCGGGTGCGTAATAGCGGCTGATCTTGCCAAAGCTGGGCAGGAAGTCGCTTTTCGGATCCTCGGCGTTGATGCGGAACTGCAGCGCGTAGCCGCGGAAGGCGATGTCCTGCTGGCGGTAGGCCAGCGGCAGGCCGGCGGCGATGCGGATCTGCTCGCGCACGATGTCCACACCGGTGATCTGCTCGGTGATGGTGTGCTCCACCTGTACCCGGGTGTTCATTTCCATGAAGTACACCTGGTTGTCGGCGAGCAGGAATTCCACCGTGCCGGCGTTCTCGTAGCCCACGGCCTGTGCTGCACGCACGGCCAGCTCGCCGATGTAGGCGCGCTGTTCCGGCGTCAGTTGCGGTGAGGGCGCGATCTCGACCAGTTTCTGGTTGCGGCGCTGGATCGAGCAGTCGCGCTCGAACAGGTGGATGGTGTTGCCGTGGCTGTCGGCGAGGATCTGTGCCTCGATGTGGCGCGGGTTGACGATGCACTTCTCCATGAACACTTCGGCCTTGCCGAAGGCCTTGGTCGCCTCGGAGATCACGCGCTCGTAGTTGCGGCGCAGTTCCTCTTCGTCGTTGCAGCGGCGGATGCCGCGGCCGCCGCCGCCGGAGGTGGCCTTGAGCATCACCGGGTAGCCGATCTTCTTCGCGAACAGCACCGCTTCCTCAAGGCTGGCCAGGTTGCCATCGGTGCCGGGCGTCACCGGTACGCCGGCGGCGATCATGGCGCGGCGTGCTTCGGTCTTGTCGCCCATGCGGGCGATCACGTCCGCCTTCGGGCCGATGAAGGTGATGCCGCGCTGTGCGCAGATTGCAGCGAGTTCCGGATTCTCCGAGAGGAAGCCGTAGCCCGGATGCAGCGCGTCGCAGCCGGTTTCCACCGCCAGGTTCACGATGCGGTGCGCGTTCAGGTAGCCGGCCAGCGGGTCCTCGCCGACGTTGTAGGCCTCGTCGGCGCGCTTCACGTGCAGGGCATAACGGTCCGGGTCGGTATAGATGGCCACCGAGCGGATGCCCATCTCGGCACAGGCGCGCACGATGCGCACGGCGATCTCGCCGCGGTTGGCGATCAGGATTTTCTTCAGCATGGGAACGGGCCTCGGGCCGCGCGCCGGGCAGGATCCCCGGGCCGGCAGACTGTAGGCCTGCTGGCGGATCAATAAAAATTAATATCTGTTATGTGACCAATAAGTGTTAACTTATCAATCCGCGCCAAATCGGGGCCTCCCGTGTCCCGGCGCCCCGGATCGGGGCCCGGGCCCCGGTCCGGGCACCCTGGCGCCCGGACGACCGCCATGAAACCGGCCTACCTGCACCGCCTGACCCTGCGCCAGATCGAGGTGTTCCTCGCCATCTGCCGGCACCGCAGCTATTCGCGCGCGGCCGGTGATCTCGGCCTGACCCAGCCGGCCGTGAGTGCGCAGATGCGTGCGCTGGAAGCGGTGGCCCGGCAACCGCTGTTCGACTACGTCGGCAAGCAGTTGTACCTGACGCCGGCCGGCGAACAGCTGGAGCGCACCGCGCGTGATGTGCAGCAGCGGCTGGTGGCGCTGGAAATGGAACTGGCCGGCCTGCAGGGGCAGCTGCGTGGCACGCTGCAGCTGGCGATCGAATCCGGTGCGCAGTATCGCGTGCCGGCGGTGATCGCGGCGTTCTGCCGGCTGCATCCGCAGGTCAACATCAGTCTCACCGTCGCACGCCATGGTCACCTGCTGCGCCGGCTCGACGAGAATTTCGACGATCTGGTGCTGATGACACAGGTGCCGGACGACATGGGGCTCGCGTTCACGCCGGTGGCCGAGCACCGCCTGGTCGCCGTGGCCTGGGCCGGGCACCCGATGCAGCGGCGCACGGCGATACACCTCAGCGAATTCCTGAAGGAAAACGTATTGCTGCGCGAGAGCGAATCCGGCACCCGCAAGGCCCTGGCGCAGTTCTGCGTGCGCGAGCGCTGCATCCTGCAGTCGGAGCACATGTTCGGCTCCAACGAGGTGATCCGGCGCGCGGTACAGGCCCGCATGGGTGTCGCCGTGTTGCCGGAAGACCTCGTTGCCGACGATGTACGGCGCCAGCTGCTGTGCACGCTCGACGTGATCGGCATGCCGTTGCGCCACTCGTGGTGCGTCACCTGGCCCAAGGGAAAGCAGCTCACGCCGGCGGCCAGCGCGTTCCAGCAGTTTCTGGTGCAGGGTGCGTTCAGTTCAGCGACGGCTGAAAGCTGACGGCCGGAGAAGTGATGCCGTGTTCAGCCGCCGCAGGGGAAACGCAGGCGGCCGAGTATCGGCGTGAGCAGCGGTTCGGCGCCGGCATCGCGGATTTCCTGCAGGAAGCCGGGCATGTCCACGGTGGGGATCAGGTCCGGATCGGCGTGCAGCGGTGTGATCATGGTGTCCCAGTGGCAAGGCACCACCCAGCGCGGTTTCAGCAGGCCGATCGCTTCCTGCGTGTAATTCTTGCGGTATTTCCGCCCGATGGCGCACAGGCACAGCACGTCGCACTGCTGGCCGTGCAGGTGCTCGTTGACGAAGTCGGCGCTGTCGATGTGGCCAATGGTCAGGCTGCCGGTTCTCACGATCCAGTTCAGCACCAGCCCGTGTTTCAGGTCGCCCATGCGCGGTGGCCAGGGCGGCGGGAAATCGATATCACCGGGGAAAGGCACGCGACCGAACACTTTGCCGTGGCGTGAGGGGATGCCGCGCACGGTCCAGTCGCCGCTGGCGATGTCCTCGTTGCCGGCGGTTTCCACCAGCTGGTGTTGCGGCACGCCGGCGGCACGACCGACCATCATGGTCGCGCGCGAACCGATCAGACGCGCGCCGGTCTGTTTGCACAGGTCCGGCGCGTCCAGGATGTGGTCGTAATGTGCATGACCGATCAGCACATCGTCGGCCTGTGGCAAGACCTGCCGCACCAGATCCGCATTCGGGACCAGTTTCGTGGTGAAGGTCTGCCGCAGGTTCGGGCGCGACAGGTACGGGTCCAGCACTACTGTGCGTGCCGCGCTGCGGATCACGAACCCGGCGGTGCCCAGGTAGGTCAGCTCCAGGCTGTCGCCGGCGTGCTTCCCGTGATGCGGGGCATCGTTCGGGCAGAACCACTCGGTGCGCGCCGGCTTCAGGCCGATCATGCGCTTCAGCATGGACATGCGTGCGGATCTCAGGGTTTCGAGACTTCAGGATACTCGCTGTCGGCGCGGCGGCGCACGCCGGTGGTCTTCTCGACCAGCCATTCGAGGGCGGTCCAGAAGCGGAGCTTCTCCAGCACCGGATTGCTGACGTTGGTCATGACGCAGTAGTGGCTGTTTTTCTCGCCGGTGTGGTGCCTTGCGTGCTCGCGCGGTGTCTGCAGGATGCGGGCGCGCTGCAGCCAGCCCACGATGCGCGGCACTTCCCGGCGACTCATGTGTGTCCATTTGTGTATCTGGTTGGCATTCACCGCCAGCAGCACGAACAGCAGCAGCCAGACGGTCAGTGCGTCCTGCCACCAGGCCAGTGCGAGGATGGCGGCGCCGATGGCCAGCAGGTCGGCAGAGCTTTCCCACCAGGAATTCGCCAGAAAGGCACGCGGTTTGCGGTGGTGCAGCAGGTTGTTCTCGGCGATGCGCGACACCAGCGGCATGCCGGGCCGGGCGTAGGCGTCCTCGGCCCAGTGCACGAGACCCGACACCAGATCGGCCAGCAGAACGGTGCAGAACAGTTTGAGCGCGAGCATGTTTTTTCTCCCCGTGGTGCCGCGGCGTGGCGGCGTTGCGGGGCAGTCTGGCCTGCAGGGTCTTGTCATCCAATACGAAACAATTAAGGTATTTTATTACGATACTTCCGGGCTTATGCTGCAGGTCCTGCCACCCCCGGAATGCCGTCATGGCCAACGCTGACCAGCTGATCGATGCGCTCAAGAAGGTGCTGAAAACCCGTGGCGTGACCTACGCACAGCTGGCGCAGGGGCTGGCACTGTCCGAGGCCAGCATCAAGCGGCTGTTCTCCGAGAAGACCTTCACCCTGCAGCGCCTGGACGAGATCTGCCGCTGGCTGGAGATGGACCTGTTCGAGCTGGCGCGGGTGGCGCGCGGCGACGCGGATGCCGTGCCGGAGATGACGCCGGAGCAGGAGCAGGTGCTTGCCGACGACCGGCGTCTGCTGGGTGTGTTCTACCTGTTGCTGAACAACTGGACGCTGGCGGACATCGTGGCGAAGTACGAGCTGGGCGAACCGGAATGCATCCGTCTGCTGGTGCGGCTGGACCGTGCCCGGCTGATCGAGCTGCTGCCGGGCAACCGCGTGCGGTTGCGGGTGTCGCGGCGCGTGCGGTATCGCAGTGACGGAGCAATCCGGCAGCAGCATGGCGCCGCCATGCTGGACGACTTCCTCAGCGTGAAGTTCGATGCCCACGGCGGGCATTTCCGTTTCGAGGTCGGCGAGCTGTCGGATGCGTCGGCGGCGATCCTGCAGCGCAGGATGGACCGGCTGGCCGCCGAATTCCAGGAGCTGTCCACGCTGGACATCCATCTGCCGCCGAAACAACGCACGTTGTACGGCATCGCGCTCGGCGTGCGGCCCTGGGGCGGTGCGGCGGAAATTTCCGGGCTGAAACCGCGCCGCCAGGGTGGCTGAGCGGCGGACGCCGGTTCAGGCGCCGAGAAACGGCAAAGCCGCTTCGAGAAACCGTTCCGGGACTTCCGCGAACGGTGCGTGTCCGCCGGGCAGGCGCCGGAATTGCGCGTGCGGCATGGCGCGTTGCGCCACGCGCCCGTCCAGCCACCAGGGGATGATCGGGTCGCCGTTGCCGAACACCAGCAGCACCGGGCAGCGCACGTTGCGTGCGCGCCGGCGCAGGTCGTGCTCGGCATCGGTGAAGCTGCGCCATATCGCGCGCACCTGCGTGCGTGCCGGCGGCCGCGACTGCTCGCCGGCGGCACGCGCCCGCATGGCGTCGGCGGCGGGGGTGTGCCGTCGCAGGTACAGGCGCGCCAGCGGACCGGGCGGTATCGCCAGTGCCGAGCCCTGCCAGCGACAGAAAAAACGCGTGAGTACGTTGTGCGGCGTGAAGCCGCCGGGCGAGACCAGCACCAGTTTCGCGACCCGTTGCGGTTGTTCGATCGCCAGCCGGGTGGCCGCATAGCCGCCCACGGAATTGCCGATGAACGCGGCCTGTGCGATGCCCAGGACATCGAGGAATTCCACCAGCACTTCGTAGAACGCCATGGCGCTGGCCTGTTCCGGCGTGGCCAGCGGCGACGAGGCGCCGTAGCCGGGCCAGTCCGGTGCAATCACGTCGAAGTGTTGTGCCAGCGCGGCGACCACCGCGTCGAAATCGCGGTGGTCGCCGGGACTGGCGCTCAGCAGCACCAGCGGCGTGCCGCCGGCCCTGCCTGCACGGTGGTAGTGGATCGTGCCCTGGGTGAGCCGTACCGTGGCCATGACGGCCTCAGAGCACCCACAGCGCGAGGCGTACGATCATGGTCCACAGCACGAGGCTGGACAGCAGGTAGAACGCGAAGCGGACTTTCACCCGGTTGAACGTGCAGTGCACGATGCTGTGCAGGCCGCGCAGCGCCACGAAGGCCCAGGCCAGCTCCAGGTACAGCATGTCCACGCGGTTGAGCGCGAACAGGGCCAGGCACAGCGCGTAGAACAGGATCGGCAGCTCGGACAGGTTGCGCAGGTTGTAGGCCGGGTACTGCACCTGTTCCGACAGTGCGGCGGTGAGCTTGTCCGGTGTGGTGGCGCGCTGCGGGTCGATGTTGTGGCGGAACATGTACCCGAGCCGGCGGATGTACATGAAGGTCCAGACCGCCAGTGTCAGCAGCATCAGGGCGACAAAGGGCTGGAAGATGGCGGTCTGGTCGAAGGTGATGACCATGTAGGGATTCATGGAAGCTCCGTGGCGGGGTACCGGGAGTTCCGAGACTAGGTGGCGCCGTCAGCGGCCGCATTGATTTTTTTCAAGACGCTGCCGGCCGGCGTGGTCAGAACGCGGTCCGGCGTACCCGGCTGAGCGATTCCGGCGTGATGCCGAGATAGGACGCCACGTGGTAGCCGGGCGTGTCGCGCACGATCTTGTCCGGCATCTGGTTGCGGAAGGCCTGCCAGCGTTCCTCCGCCGACTTGTGCTGCAGCATGCGCAGCCGGCGCTCCATCGACAGATAGTGTTGCTCGGCCATCAGCCGGCGGCAGCGTTCCAGCACCAGCGCGTCCATGCCGTCGCGCTCCAGCGCGCCCAGCGGCAGGAACCAGCCTTCGCAGTCGGCCAGTGCCTGGATGTGTTCTGCCGACGGTGTACCGGTGATCAGTGCCGACAGCGGCACCAGCACGCTGGCATCGCACAGCAGGCGCAGGTTCACCTCGCGGTCTTCATGCACGTAGTAGACGCGCGCCAGGCCGGTGTGCAACAGGAAGATGCGTTCCACCGGTTTGCCGGCGTGGTACAGGTGATCGCCCTTGCCGGCACGCGCCGGCACGGCATGGCGCAGCACCAGCTCGCGGTCGTGCACGCCCAGCGGCAGAAAGCCTTCCAGCAGCGTGATCAGTGCGGACACGGGGCGGCGTTGTTCAGCCGATATCGAACCGGCCGGAGCCCGGCAGCTTTTCCACCAGCTCCGCGCCCAGCAGCATGGCCGGCGTGTAGCTGCCGCCGGCGGGTTTGTTCGCCAGCAGGTATTCGACGATGGCCAGCGAACCGTCGATGGTGACGGTGTAGCCGTTGGCGGTCTTGATGCGCACGGTTTTCGTGTCGCCGGCGGCGTTGCGTGCCTCACCCCATACGTAAGTGGGCAGGCGCGCGCGGGTGGTGGCGTCCGGGCCTTTCACCCGGCGGCCGGCCAGGTCCTTCAGGCGGTTCTGCACCCAGGCGGTGGCCATCAGCGGCCGCAGCAGGTTCATCAGGCGTGCGCCGCGCGCCATCGCCTTCTTCATGGGAAACCAGGTGTCGATGTTGGGAATGCCGGTGGTGTAGTACGCGGTCGATACATCGCCCCAGGGAATGGTCATGGCCCAGCGTTTGCCGCGGCCGAAGTCGATGGCTTTCTGCTTGCTGCCCAGCGGTACCGTTACCAGCTTGCCGTTGCGGCGTTCCAGGCAGCCCTGGCCCATGCCCTCGATCATGGTCTTGCTGGTGCCCGGCGACAGGCCGGAGCTGGTGTCGAAACCCAGCGACAGATGCGTGGCATCCGGCATCAGCTGTTTCAGTTTCAGGGCCACGCAATCGGTGGGGATGACGTCGAAGCCGACGCCGGAACACAGCACCACACCGCGATCGTGCGCGCGCCGGCTCTGCACCGGTGCGTGTGTATGTTCGAACACCGGCGCCTCGCCGGTGATGTCCAGGTAATGTGCGCCGGCGTCGAGGCAGCCCTCGATCATGGCGGCGCTGGTGGCCGAGAAAGGCCCGGCGCAGTGCAGCACCAGGCCGATGCCGGTCAGGGCTTCGTCGATGACGGCCGCGCGGTCGAGCGGGAACACGCGGTAGTCGAGTTTCAGTTCGGCCGCAAGCCGGGCCAGCTGTGCCGTGTTGCGCCCGGCGAGTACCGGCCGCAGGCCGCGTTGCGCCGCCTCACGGGCGATGAGCTCGCCGGTGTAGCCGTTGGCGCCGTAGATCATCCATTGCATGGTGCTGCTCCCGCGTCGTGCCGCATGGCCGCTGTGCGGGAGAGCCTACTACGGGCCGGAACCGGTCTCTACCGGGCCGTGGTGTCACGCCTGCCCTTTGTGCCGGGCCCGCGGGGTTCGCTGTCGGTGGCGTCGGCCCGGGAGATGAGGAAGGGCGGGTGCAGCACGCTGGTCATGTTGAGGCCGGTTTCCTTCTGGAAGCGGCGGCGTGCCCGCTCGTAGCTGCGGAAGCTCAGGCCGCTTTTCAACAGGTCTTCCAGTTCTGCGGCGCGTTTGGCGGCATACATGGCATCGAGCGCTTCCATGGCGAAGTGCGGGCGCTGCTGCGCGGCCAGTTTCATCTGTGCCAGAGCGTCTTCCAGCTCGCGCCGCTTGTTGATGTACAGGATGGCGTTGCCGTATTCGTAGCGGGTGATGGCGATATCCGGCTGCAGCGTGATGGCGCGCTCGAAATAACCGATGGCGGTGGTCTGGCGGGCACCGAAGGTGACGCGGCCGGTCAGCTTGCCGACCCGGCGCATGATGCCGGCGTCGAGACCGGCACGGAATGCCAGCCCCATCGGATGATCGGGCACGCGTCGCAGCACTTCCTCGCTGCCTTTGCGGATCTTGTCGATGTAGCCGCGCGCCACCACGACCCGGCTGGGCTGCTCCTCGGCGATGCGCCCGATGGCGTAGGCGCGGCCCAGTTCGAAAGCAGCGATGTAATCGTTCAGTTCACGCTTGTCCTGCAGACGCTCGATCAGCCACTGGTAACTGTTGGCTTCGCTGACCACTTCCTGCAGCAGTGAATGTTTTTCCTGCTGGGTGTCGGCCAGATAGATGGCGTAGATGAGCTGTGACAGCATGCCGATGATCTTGCCGGCCGGCGGATTGCGGTCGCCTTCCAGCCGGGCATCGCGGAAATCGCCGCGCAGGAACAGGATGCCCTGGTCGTACAGGCGCTTTTCCAGGGCGGTGAAGTCGCCGTTGAAGCCGGACTTCTCGATCTCGGCCTGGATCTGCGGCGTGTCTTTCAGTTCCTCGTACAGCGGTTTCAGGCGTTTGACCGTGGGCAGCGGCATGCGCAGGCCGCGGTTGATGGTTTCCCAGTGTTCGACGATCTGCTCGCGGGTGAAATCGAAATATTGCTGGTCGAACGGAACCTTGTTCCAGGGGCGTTCCAGCAGTTTCGGATCGATCTGCGCGCGCACCTCGATCATGTCGTTGTCGTCGGCGGCGTCTTCCACGGAAGGGGCCGGACGCGGTGCGGAGACGGTGGCGGCTTCGGCCATCGTGGTGACAGAAAAGGCCAGCAATACGGCTGCAGCAGGTACGAAGGTTCCGTTTCGCATGTCGACACCCTGTCGTTGTTCTTGTGGCGGGCGTATGCGCGGCACGTGTGCGTGCCGTGCAGGGTGGCCACGCTAGCGGGAATGTGTTCCGGTTGCCTTGACCGTGCTGTCACGGAAACGACGTCAGCACGGCACAGACCGGCAATGGCGGAGCAATTGCCGGCAGGCTGGCTCAGGGTGCGCGCTTCAACTCGTTGATGCGCTCGGGTGGCACGTCCTCGAACGCGCGTTCCGGCGGGAATCCGTACAGGTAACTGCGTGGCGGCATCAGCGTGGCCGGGCGCTTCGATCCGCGCAGCTCCAGGTAATCGAGGAACAGCCCCTGGTATTCATCGCGCAGCACGAAACGGCGCAGGCGATCGAGCGTGAAGTAGGGAATGTCGCGCGCAAGGATGTTCACCACCCAGCCCGGCACGTAGCCGCCGGGATCCAGCACGACTTCATAGGTGGCCTCGATCAGGCCGGCATTGCCGATGCGGCGGAACTTGAACATGCCGCGCATCTCCGGGATGCGCACATAGCCTTCCTGCACCGGCAGCAGGCCCGGCCGGTTTTCCATGCCGATGATGATGGTCTCTTCCTGCGTGGTGATGCGCTGGCGCACCGACACGTCGATCACGGTGTCACGGTCGTCCAGTGGCCAGGGCAGGTCGGTGGTGATGTGCAGGTAGCGGCGCAACGGGCCGTCCCGTTTCAGTTCGGTGGCGCTGTCCACCATGTACAGCCACTTGGGCAGCGACGGGTAATCGTTGAACACGGCCGCCAGCGCGTATTCGTCCGGCAGCACGAAACGGGTGACGCCCCGGAAGGTTTTCAGCCGCGACTGGTCGGTGTGGCGCACGAACACCTGTATGTCGTTGCGGTCGCTGACCAGCTTCCAGTCCGGGTCCAGGCGCGTATCCAGCGGCGCAGCGAGGGTCTGGCCGGCGGGCAGAAGCAGGGCGGCGAGAGCCGCCAGCAAGACGGGCAGGCGTGATGCCATGGCACGGGTCCCTGTGAGGCAGGTGGCCACTGTGGCGCAGGATGCCCGGGCCCGGCATGGCCATGCCGTCTGCCGGTGCGCGTCAGTCAGGCCAGTACCGGTGCCCGGGTGTGTTCACGGGCGGCCCGCCGGTTGGCGCGCAGGAACGTACCGAAATCGTTGAAGCGGACGCCGTGCCGGGCCAGCACCGGATACACCTCGCGGGCCGTTGCCTGACGCAGCCAGAAGGGGTCGCGGACCACGAAGTGGTGGATGGCGTGGGTGGCGCCGAAGTTGAAGCAGAACAGGTGCAGCGGAGCCAGCCACCAGCGGTTCCACACCTGCGTCTGCTGGATGATGTCGCCGGGCTCGACATCGCCGTAGTAGTGCATGTTGCTGCTGACGAAGTGCAGGCAGAAAGTGCGCAGCGTGTTCGGGATCATCAGTACCACGGCGAAGAAGGTCGCGACATCGATCGTCCGTTGCCAGAAGGCATCCGGCACGATGGCGTGTCCCAGTGCGGCCGCGGCGAACGAGAACGCCCACCACAGCAGGATGGCGTGCCATGCCGTGTAGTAGAGCGTGCCGAGCGGGAAGTAGCCCAGCAGGTTTTCGCGGGCGATGGCTTTTTTCTCCGCCGGGGACGCGTTCTTCTGGGCGCGGATGAAGGCGCGCACCATGGACACCGTGGCCAGCGGGCGCAGGTAGACCGCCAGCATGTTGTCGCCGGTCATGAGCAGCCGTTTCAGCCCCCACGGCTCGCCGTTGGTGATGCCGCGCTCTTCCAGGTCGCTCTCGGTGCCCGAGAACTTGTGATGATGCAGATGCAGGCGTCGCCGCACCCACGGGCTGATGGTGCCGGGCCGGAACAGGTACACACCGGCCATCATGAGGTTGTGCAGGAAGGCATTCCTGCGGAAGTACATGTAGTGGATGAGGTCGTGTTCCAGCTCGTGCAGCAACGACATGAAAAACGCGATCACGGGTACGGTCAGCCAGGCCGGCATCAGCCCGTAGCCGTAGGCGGTGGCGGCGGCAAGGATGGCGCCGATGCTGCCGGAGAAGATCGCGAAACCGATGGCGTCCTGGTGCTGCACGGCCCACGGGTTGCGTGCGCGGAAAGCATCACCGATGGCGAGGATTTCCTGCTGGACCTGTTTCGAGCGCTGTGCTCCGGTCATGGCAGGGTTGGCCGGGCTGACGGTGGCGGTGGTGCCCATGGCGGTATCCTCGGGTCGTTGACATGGCTACCGTACGCGCCGCCTTTCCGCCCGGCTTGCCCGCGGGCGCCAACCGCTTGACCCGGCGCGACAGTCCGCCGGACGACCGACAGGGAAGATTGCCGTCATGAGCCGGAACCGGGCGATACCGACCACCGCCACCACCTACCTGCGGCCGCTGTACCGGTTGCTGCGCGAGCGCGGGCACGATGCCGATGCCTTGTTCCGCCTGCACGGGGTGGACGTGGGCGAGCTGGGCCGGGCCGATGCACGCGTGCCGGTGGCGGTCACGCGGGAGCTGCTGGAACAGGCGCAGGCGCTCACGCGCGAGCCGGCGCTCGGGCTCGCCCTGGTACGCCATACCGAATACACCACGTTCGGGGGACTCGGGCTGGCACTGGCTGCCGGCGGCAGTGTGCGCAGCGTGCTGGAGCGGATCGCGCGCTATCACGCCCTGATCAGTGATGCGGTGACCCTGCGCGTCGAGGAGGCGGACGACAGTCTGGTCGTGGTGATCCGCGAGCGTTCCGATCCGCCACCGCATCCGCAGTCGATCCTGTTCCTGATTGCCACCGTGATCGGTCTGGGCCGGTTGCGGCTGGCCGGCGATGCGCCGCCGCGGCGGGTGGTGCTGCGCGGTATCGACGAGGCCGGGCTGGATGCGGCCCGGAAATACTTCCGCTGCGAGGTGACCCTCGGGGACGAATACCGGGTCGAAACCGTTGCCGGCGTCGGCAGCCGCGTGCTGGACGGTTCCGATCCGGAAATGGCCGCGATGCTGGAACAGACGCTGAAGGTGCGTTTGCCGGACGACGAGCGCCCGCTGTCCGTGCAACTGGCGCTGTGGCTGGAGTCGCGCTTTCCGGACGGTGAGCCGTCGCTGGCGGATGCGGCGGCTTCATTGCATCTGTCCGAGCGCAGCCTGCAGCGCCGGCTCCGGGAGGAGAACCTGACCTGGATGCAATTGCTGGACGACACCCGCCGGACGCTGGCGGAACGTCATCTGCACGCGCCGGGCATGTCGTTGACCCAACTGGCGTTCCTGCTGGGCTTCGCGGACGTGAGCTCGTTCTCCCGGGCCTTCCGCAAGTGGTACGGAATGCCGGCCAGCGAGTACCGGCGCGGCGCCGGCAAGGGCTGACGGAAGCGCCGTTCCGCCTGTCTCCGGCAGCGCCCGCCCGGCGGCCGGGGCCTCGCCCGGCGGCTCGCGGGAAATGTGAAACCGTTAGCATATTCAGGCACTTGCCCGGCCCCCGGCGCTTCCGCGGGCGGCGGGTGCATTTCCTTCGAGCCCTTGCGCGAGACCCGGCCGCACGCATGTCCACGATTCCAGGGATGATTCCGACGCCGGCATTGATCCGCCTCCGCCGCGCCGCCGCACTGCTGGTGCTGCTGGGTCTGTGGCTGCCGTCCGCCGTGCAGGCCACCGCCATTGCGCTGGACAGTTCCTACGCCGGCTACATCAATTTCGTGACCACCGGCGCCACCATGCGCACGCAGTCCAACGCCGGCAATGCCTGCGCCGTCACGACCGGGCCGGTGAGCGCCACGGTGAGCGGCATCCCGGCCGGTTCCACCATACGCCACGCTTTCCTGTACTGGGGCGGTTCCGGTTCCACCGCGGACAACACCGTCACCTTCGCCGGCAGCACCATCAATGCCAGCCAGACCTACAGCGACACGTATTTCCTGTCCGGCTCCTACGATCTCGATTATTTCGGCGCGATGGCCGATGTCACCGCACAGGTGACCGGCAACGGCAGCTACACCCTCAACAACCTGACGGTGACCAACACCGACCAGGGCGGCCTCGCCACCTACTGTTCCTCGGCGGCGGTGACCGGCGGCTGGGGCCTGCTGGTGATCTACGAGAACACCACCACCGAGCCGCTGCGTGTCATCAATATCTACGACGGCCTGCAGTGGTTCCGCGGCAGCAGCATCACGCTCACGCCGTCCAACTTCAACATCCCGGCCAGCCCCATCAACGGCAAGATCGCCGTGCTGTCGCTGGAAGGCGATGTGGACAACTCGGGCGCGTCCGGCGGTTTCACCGAGGGCCTGACCTTCAACAGCAATGCGCTCACGGACGCGCTGAACCCGACCGGCAACCAGTTCAACTCCACCATCAACATCCTGTCCTCGAACACCAGCTACGGATTCGACTTCGACGAGTACAGCGTGTCGCCGTATCTCTCGGCCGGGCAGACCTCGGCCACCACCGTGTACAGCTCCGGCGGCGACCTGGTGCTGCTGATGCTGCAGGCGGTGTCGGTCACCAGCGTGCCGGTATCGGACATGCAGGTGAGCAAGGCGCGTATCAACCTGCTCGGCCAGAACGGTCCCGGCCAGTACCGCATACGGGTCACCAACAACGGCCCGCTGGTGACACTGCAGACCACCACGGTCACCGACACCATCGCCGCCGGCCAGACCTATTCCGGTTTCACCAGCAGCGATCCGAACTGGAACTGCACGTTCAGTTCGCCGACCGTCACCTGCACGTACCCGGCCGGGGTCGCTTCCGGCACGACCCTTGCCGACCTGTTTCTCAACGTGACGGTGACGGCCGCCGCGGGCACCGGCATCAACAATACGGCCACCGTGTCCGGCGGCAACAGTTTCGACCACATCTCGGCCAACAACACCAGCACCGTCAGCAGTACGGTCACCAGCGCGAATGTCAGCACCTCGGTAAAAACCGTCATCGACATGAACGGCGGAGACGTGGCGCCCGGCGATGTGCTGCGCTACGAGATCGAGATCATCGAGACCGCCGGTGCCGGCGTGAACAATGTGCGCGTGACCGACAACGTGCCGGCCAATGTGTCCGGGTTCACGCTGCTGTCGTATCCGGCCGGTGCCACCAACAACTCGTTGCCTGCCGGCGGCAGCAACGGCACCGGTTTTGTCGATATTTCCGGTTTCAGTCTGGCCGCCAACGGCACGGAAACCATCTCTTTCGACGTCACGGTGAACAGCGTGTCGCCCGGCACCGTGATCAGCAACACCGCCAACATCACCCAGCCGGCCAACGTGGTGCGGGCCATTGGTCCGACCAGTGTCACGGTGCTGGCTGCTTCGGTACCGGGCAGTGGTGTGAAGAATCTCTACATGTATCCGAACGCGGCTTTTCCCCTGACCAATGCGCTGTCGCGCACGGTGCCGACCGTGACCAGCACATCGGCCATTGCCAGCGTTGGCGGCAGTGTCACCCTGACCCAGACACCCGTGCTGGCCAGGGCTCTCACACTCAGTGCCGGCAATATTCCGGTCTACGCCTGCATGCAGCGTACGGGGACCTCCCAGAACCGGACCGTGACCGTGGCGCTCAGCTACTTCAATGGAACCGGCTTCACGGCGATCGGTGCCACGGCAGCTTTCCCCACCTTCAACAGCACGACTTACGGCATGTACACCGCCACGGTGAGTCTGGCGAGTGCCGTCACCATTCCGGCCGGCCGGTACATCCGGGCCGTGATCACCAATACCACCGGCACGGCAACACGCCCGGTCAATCTCACCACCAACAATGCCAATTGCGGCGCAGGCGTGCACTCCCGGGTCGCACTGAATGCGGCCACGGTGATCAACATCGATGCCTTTTCCGCCTGGACGGCTTCCTACAACGGCGGCACGGCCGTGACTTCCGTCTACAACAACGGACAGACCCTGCATGCACGGGCACTGGTGAGCGACCCGTTCGGCAGCGCCGACATTACGGGTGCCACGTTCGAGCTGCGCAATGCCGGCGGTACTACGGTGCTCGGGCCGAGTGCCATGACCCTGGTGAACACCAATGCCGGCGCCGGGGAACGCACCTACGAACTGGCGTTCACGGTTCCCACGCATGTGAACAGCCCCTACACGCTGCGTGCGGTTGCGGCGGAGGGCACCGAGGGAACGGTCACCGATCTCGGCCTGGCCGGTCTGGTGGTGCTGCAGGCGCTGCCGGTGCTCACGGTCACCAAGACCGCCAGTACGCCGACGGTGGCGCCCGGCGTGCCGTTCACCTACAGCGTGCTGGTCAGCAATACCGGCACCGGCAACGCCACCACGGTGGCGATCATGGACATGCTGGGCAAGTTCACCGCGCTGCGGCTGAACACCTACGGTGCCGGCCAGCACTTCCAGTTTGTGGATGGTTCGCCGTCGTCCACCCTGGGCCTGGGCACGCCCGTGTACTCGAACAACGACGGTGCCACCTATGTGTACGTGCCGTCTTCCGGCGGCGGTGGCGCACCGGCCGGTTACGACACGGCCATCACCAACTTCCGGGTGCCCATGACCGGTACCATGCCGCCGGGCTCCAGCTTCACCGTCAACTACCAGGCCGCCCCGGACTAGGGAGCCCCGGCATAACCCGCACGCTGTTCACGCCGAACAACGTCTTGTCCGTCCCGGTGCATGGCCGGCGACGCCTTCTCTCTCTATCCTCCCTGTCGACAGTGACGGCCTGACCACGTCAGGCCGGCGAAGGCCACCGGCACGTGTCGCTGGCACAGTCCACCCCGTTTCCGTTCCGATGTCTCCCTGCCGGAGTTACCGAATGAGCACGCCGTACCCGCACCTGATGAAACCGCTGGACCTGGGCTTCGTCACCCTGCGCAACCGCATCATGATGGGTTCGATGCACACCGGTCTCGAAGACCGCTTCTGGAATTATCCGAAGCTGGCGGCGTACTTCGCCGAGCGGGCCAAAGGCGGCACCGCGCTGATCGTGACCGGCGGCATTTCCGTCAACCGGCGCGGCTGGCTGCTGCCGGCCGGCGGCACCATGAATTCGAAATCGGACGTGGCCAACCACCGCAAGGTCACCGACGCCGTGCACCAGCACGGCGGCCGCATCCTGATGCAGGTCATCCACGCCGGCCGCTATGGTTATCACCCGTTCAGCGAATCCGCTTCGGAAGTGAAATCGCGCATCAACCCGTTCAAGCCGCGGGAGATGAGCACGGACCGCTGCTGGGAAGTGATCGGCGATTTTGCGCGTGCGTCCTTCCTGGCGAAGGAGGCCGGTTACGACGGTGTGGAAGTGATGGGCAGCGAGGGTTATCTGCTCAACCAGTTCCTGTGCAAGCGGGTCAATCACCGGGACGACGAGTTCGGCGGCGACATCCACGGCCGCATGAAGATGCTGGTCGAGGTGACGAAGGCCATCCGCAAGGCCTGCGGCCCGAATTTCATCGTCATGGTGCGCCTGTCCATGCTGGATCTGGTGGAAGGCGGCAACACCGGAGAGGAGATCGTCACGGTGGCAAAGGCGCTGGAAGCGGCGGGCGCCACCATGCTCAACACCGGCGTGGGCTGGCATGAAGCCAACATTCCCACCATCGTCACCTCGGTGCCGCGCGCGGCGTTCCGTGCCGCCACGGCCATGGTGAAGAAACAGGTGGGCATTCCGGTGGTGGCGTCCAACCGCATCAACGCGCCGGAAACCGGCGAGGACATCATTGCGTCCGGTGACGCCGACATGATTTCCATGGCACGTCCGCTGCTGGCCGATCCGGATTTCGCCAACAAGGCGGCGGCCGGCAAGGCCGACGAAATCAACACCTGCATCGCCTGCAACCAGGCTTGCCTCGACCACACCTTCAAGGCGAAGCGGGCTACTTGCCTGGTGAACCCGCGGGCAGCCTTCGAGACTGAACTGGTTTACCTGAAGACAGGTGCGCCGAAGAAGGTGGCGGTGATCGGCGGCGGCATGGCCGGTCTCTCCGCCGCTACCGTGGCGGCAGAACGCGGTCACCATGTGACCCTGTTCGAGGCGTCTTCCGATATCGGCGGCCAGTTCAACATGGCCGCCAATGTGCCGGGCAAGGAAGAGTTCAGGGAAACCATCCGCTACTTCCGCAAACTGGTGGAAAAGACCGGTGTGAAGGTCGAGCTGAACCGGCGGGTGGCGAAAGGCGAGCTGGAGGGGCGGTTCGACGAGATCGTGGTGGCCACCGGCGTGACGCCGCGCGTGCCGCGCATTCCGGGCATCGACCACCCGAAAGTGCTGTCGTATCCGGACGTGCTGCTGGGCCGCAAGGTACCGGGTAAAAAAGTGGCGGTGATCGGTGCCGGCGGCATCGGCGTCGACATGTGCGAATTCCTGCTGGCGCACCACTCGCCGCAGCCGGTGGATGAATGGGCGCAGGAGTGGGGTGTGGATTTCGAATCGAAGACGCCGGGCGGGCTGGTGCCGCCGGCGCCGTCGAAGCCGAAGCGGGAAGTGTTCCTGCTGCAGCGCAAGGACGGGAAAATGGGTGGAGGCCCGGGCAAGACCACCGGCTGGGTACATCGTCTGGCGTTGAATTACCACGGCGTGAACATGCTGGCCGGCGTCGAGTACCTGAAAATCGACGATGCCGGCCTGCACATCCGGGTGAAGGGCGAGACGAAAGTGCTGGCCGTCGATCACGTGATCATCTGCGCCGGCCAGGAATCCGTGCGCGAACTGGCACCGGTGGACGACAAGGGCAAGGTCACCGATCGTCGTTTCCACGTCATCGGCGGGGCTGACGTTGCCGCCGAGCTGGATGCCAAACGGGCCATCCGCCAGGGTGCGGAAGTCGCCGCGGCGCTTTGAGGAGCATGACAATGAGCGAACTGGTCACCATCAGCATCGTCGACCACGTGGCCGATGTGCGCCTGAACCGCCCGGACAAGATGAACGCCCTGAGCATGGACATGTTCGAGGCGATTTCCGGTGCCGCGGAAAGCCTGATGAACAACCGCGAAGTGCGTGCGGTGGTGCTGTCCGGAGAAGGTCGGGCCTTCTGTGCCGGCCTGGACCTGTCCAACTTCACCAATCCGCAGAGTTTCGGTGGCAACCCGTTCGGGCCGGGCCGCGGCGGTTTCTGGCCGAATTTCTACCAGAAGCCGGGTTATCTCTGGAAGGAAGTGCCGGTGCCGGTGATCGCGGCGCTGCACGGCGCGGTGTTCGGCGGCGGTTTCCAGATCGCGCTGGGTGCCGACATCCGCATTGCGCATCCGGATGTGAAAATGTCGCTGATGGAAATCAAATGGGGCCTGATTCCCGACATGAGCGGAACCCAGACACTGCGCGATCTGGTGCGCCTCGATGTCGCCAAGGAGCTGGCTTTCACCGGCCGCATCGTCGAGGGCCCGGAGGCCGAGAGGCTCGGCCTGGTGACCCGTCTGGACCAGAATCCGCGCGAAGCCGCGCTGGCCATGGCACGCGAGATCGCCACGAAGAATCCGGAAGCGATCACCCTCAACAAGCTGATCTTCGAAAGCAGCTGGCACGGCGATGATCTGCGTGGCCTGGAGCTGGAAGAGAAGCTGCAGGCCCGGCTGCTGATGAGCCATAACCAGATCGAGGCGGTCATGGCCGGCATGCAGAAGCGCCCGGCCAGCTTCCGCGATCGCAGCAGCGACCGGCTTGACCGGAAAAATCCCGCCGGCCCCCGTTGACGCCGCCGTGTACGGCGGTTGATATGGCCGGCATGGAAAACGGCGACACACCGGAACTGCCCCTGCAGCCGCTGGCACTGGCGGCGTATCGCGAGGCGCGACGGCTGCACCGGGCCGGCGACCTGCACGGCGGTCTGCAGCAGTTCCAGCTGGCACTGCGCCTGGGCGGCGAGCATCCGGTGGTGCTGGAACACCTGGCGATGCTGGCCGCCGATGGCGGCGACCTGCCGGCTGCGGAGCGCATCCTGCGTCGTGCATATGCGCTGGGGCCCGCGCCTGCGATCGCGGCGCGTCTTGCACTGGCGGTGCACAAGCAGGGGCGTTACGCCGACGCCGTGCCGATGTTCGAGGCAGTCCTGCCACAGATTTCCTTCAATGCCGATTTCCTGGCGGCCTACGCCTTTGCCCTGGAAGCCACCGGCGAGCTGGCGCGCGCGTTGTCCGTGCGCGAACAGGTATTCCGTCAGGAGCCGACCGCGACCCAGGCCGTGAACCTGGCCGTGATGCTGGAGCGGCTGGGCGAGCATGCCCGGCTGGCCACGCTGCTGGCGGAGCAGCTGCGGATTTTTCCGGGCAATGCCGATCTGCTGGGTCTGGCTGCCGTGCGTGCGTTGTCGTCCGGTGATTATCCGGGAGGATTTGCGCTGCTGGGCGAGCGCCTGCGACTGGCCGGTGAGGATGCCATCGAGCCGCACCTGCGCGCCTGCCCGCTCTGGGACGGGCAGCCTTTCGACGGTGTGCTGGTCCTGCCGTCCGAAGTCCATCTGGGCGAGGAGATCCAGCTTTCCTCGCTGCTGAACGACGTGGTGGCGTTGTCACAGCCGGCGCTGGTGGATGTGGATGCGCGCCTGCTGCCCCTGTTTCGCCGGGCCTGGCCAGGCCTGCAATTCACGGCGCGCGGCAGCGGTGAACTGACGGCGCGGCTGCAGGCGGGTGGTACCTTCCGCCGTGCCGGCACCATCGACCTGGTCCGTCTCTTTTCGCGTACCTGCGTGTTGCCCGGTGCGGCAGCGTGGCTGACGCCACCGGAAGGACTGCGACAAAAAAAACAGGCGGAATACCGGGCCCGCTGGCCCGGGAAAAGACGGGTCGGCATCAGCTGGCGCAGCGCGCGGCTGAACTACGGCATGGATCTGAAAAGCATTCCGCTGTCATCACTGCCGGCCACGCTGTCCGTGCCGGACACGGTGTTCATCGACCTGCAGTACGGTGATTTCCGGGCCGATACCGATGCGCTGGCGGGCACCGGCGTGACGGTGCCCTGGCGGGATCCGGACATCGACCCGACCCGCGACATCGATGCCCTGGCAGCACAGCTGTGTGCGCTGGACGAGGTGGTGCTGGTCAGCAACACCACCGCGCATCTGGCCGGCGCGCTGGGTGTGCCGACCACGGTACTGCTGCCGAAACACCATCCGGTGCTCTGGCATTGGGGCGATCACGGCGAGCAGACCACCTGGTACGGCTCCGTGCATCTGCTGCGCAATCCGGAAGTGCGCGGTTTCGGGCAACTGGACCGTCTGCTGGCCGGGCGGTTGGCGGGCATTGCCGGCTGAGGCGTCCCGGGCGTACCTTGCCAGTCAGGCATTGCGCCTGTTCCAGGGAGGGAAACGGTATGGACGTGGCGAAGTCTGCCGTGCCGATGCGTCTGTTGCAGGGAATGCTGGCGGTGATCGGTCTGTTGTCGACAGTGGCGGCGGTTGCGGGCCAGTGGTGTGCGACGAGCGAGTGCCCGGGTTGTGCCCGGCACGGTTTCGGTCCGGGTCATGGCGAGGAGTGTTTCGCCACCCGCGATTCCTGCGAGAGTCGCCTGCGCGAGGTGCTGAGCGTTCCGCACAACGGCATTACGTATTCGGGATGCTCCGAGCGCGGCAGCACGGCCGCCACCGGCAGTGACCTGGAAGCCCTGCGTGCGGCGTCGGCTGCCGCCGCGCCGGGCCACCAGATGGATCCCTACATCAATGAAGCCATCTCCCGCGGTATCAGCGGCGATATTTCTGCCGGCGATGCCATGGGTCTGGTGGGCATGGGCATGCTCGGCAATGCCCTGATGTCACAGACCGATCCGGCGCTGCAGGAGGCGCGCCGGCAAGCCGCCGCGGCCGCCGCGGCGGAACAGGCGCGGCAGCAGGCGATTGCCGACGAGGAACGGAAGGATCGCCTGCTGGGTTCGATGCTGGACATCGGCGGGGAGCAGGCGGGCGGAGGTGGCCTGGAGCTGATGATGGGTGACGAGCCGGTGGCGCGCTCCGGTGACGTGAGTGCATTCATGCCCGACCGCACACCGCGGACCGTGCCGAACCCCCAGCCGCCGGCCGTGCGCATCAACCCCGGCCCTTATGTCGTGCCGGCAACGCCGCCGGCGGACAATCCGCTGGGGTTGATGCTGGGCGAGGCTGCGCCGGCACCTCCACCACCGCCGCCACCACCACCGGATCCCGCGCAGGATGACCGTGCCTTCAACAAGGGCTACACCGATGGCAGCCAGTGCTATTCGTCATCGGCCGGAAATCACTGTGCCGGTGCGCAGGGCAACATCCATGCGCAGTGCATGACCAACTACAACAGCGGCTACCGGAATGGCGAAGCACTGAAACGCATTCTGTTGCAGCAGGCGCGCGAGGCCGGCGTGCTCGACAAGGCGCAGGGACGTCGCAACGGTTCCTTCACGCACCCCATGGCACAGGGGCCCTGCCGGGTACAGTGGATCGAGTCCTACAACGAAGGTTATGCGGGTGCGCCGCCGGCCCCGATGGGGCGCTGACGGCGTCAACGGTCATTCACGAAGGAGAGCGGGCCATGGTGTGGCGGGCGATGAAAAGCGTGTGCGGATGGATGTGGCTGGCTGTCCCGTTGCTGGCGGGATGTGCGACGGCGCCGCCACCGTCCGGCAATTCCGCGACCCTGCCGGCTGTCACCGATTACGGGCAGGCGGTGGCCATGCTGTCGGGCATGGGGCCGGTGACAGGCGAGTCGGCATGGGCATTCCTGACCCGCACGGCGCCACCCGATATCACCGGCGATGACGTGACCCTGCATTTCCGGGAAGGGAAACGGGTCTGTCGTTACACGCAGAACCCTGATCCGCAGGTGCGCAAGCGTGCACTGGCTTCCCCGCCCACGAGCTTCGATCTCTTTTGCCAGGGCGGGAAACTGAGCATCTGGGGCAGTGCCGAACTCAATACACAACGGGTTGCCGCCCTGAAATTCATGGCCACTGCCGGTGGCGAAAGTGCACCGGAACGTGACGCGTTCATCGCTGCCCGCGAGGCATACCGTGCCGGCGGCGTCGGCCCTGAATTGCCGGAACCGGCGCGCATGTTCAAGGTGCAGGCCGAGGCTGCCGTGCGCGAGAACCGTCTGTGGGATGCCGCTGCCGCGTTTGAACGGGGATTGTCAGTCGCCCCCTGGTGGCCGCAGGGGAATTTCAATCTGGCGCAGATCTACGGCAGCCTCAAGGCATACACGCCGGCCATACGCTACATGCAGCGTTATCTGGAGCTGGTGCCGGAAGCGGCCAATGCCCGTCAGGCCCAGGACAAGATCTATGAATGGATGGCCTCGGCAGAACGCAAACCCTGAGTCTCAGCCACGTTTCGGTGCGCGGGCTTTCCACTCGTAGATCTTGTCCTGGGCGGTGCGTGCGTTTTCGGCATCGGGCACCAGCAGCAGATACTTCTGCATTTCCAGTACGGCGGCTTCCTGTATGCCGAGCTCGCCATAGATGAGTGCCAGATTGAAGTGTGCCTGCGGCCAGGCCGGATCCACGGCCAGCGCCTTGCGGTATTCAAGGATGGCATCGCGCCAGCGCTTTTCCCGTACGGCGGCTTCGGCGGCCACCTTGAACGGACGCACGGCTTCCGAGGTGCCAGCAGCATACGGCGCTGCACGATAGCGTTCTGCCACCGGCATGAAGGCCTGCAGCTCCTCCGCATCCGTCGGTTGCCGGGCCAGCACGTACCAGCGCCGCGCCAGGGTTTTTCCACCCTCCTTGTACTGGGCGATGATCTTGCGCTTCGTGCCGTTGTCGCAGTTCACGAACAGGCGGTTTTCCAGGAAGACCGGAAAGAAGATGTCCCAGAACCAGAGGCGGGACGATTTCGGATCGGGTGTGGCCCGGTACGGGCAGTTGACGGCCGGATTGGCTCCCGAGGCATTGGCGTAGTAGCCGTCGTCGAAGAACGTGCCGCTCCAGCGGCCGTAGGTTTCGCGCATGGACTGGATCTCCAGCCAGCGGTCATCGAGCGTCAGTCGGGTCGGGGGTGCCTTTGCGGTGTCCAGCGTGGTGCTGGAGCAGGCGGCCAGCAGCAGCGGTGCCAGCAGCAGGGCGAGGCGGGCGCAGTTCATACGGTTCCCTCCGTACAGCAGGTCCTGGACAGAACCCGACGCTACGGCTGCGCTCGCCGGCTTGTCAACGGAAAGACGGAGACGGACGGTGTTGATGCCGCCCGGCCCCTGATGTTTCCTGCGCCGCGACTTACTTGAGTTCGCTACTGCTCTTGCCGAGCAGGCGGCGGGCGACGATCAGCTGCTGGATCTGCTGCGTGCCTTCGAAGATGTCGAGGATCTTCGAGTCGCGCGACCATTTTTCCAGCAATTCCGTTTCGCCGTAGCCCAGCGTCGAGCAGAGCTCGACGCACTTCAGCGTGATCTCGTTGCAGATGCGTCCGGCCTTGGCTTTCGCCATGGACGCTTCCTTCGAGTTCGGAATGCGGTTGTCGGCCATCCAGGCGGCCTTCATGGTCAGCAGGAAGGCTGCCTCCCAATCCGCTTCCATCCGGTAGAGCGTGGCGGCTGCGGCACTGCCGGCATTGACCGGCGTGTCGTAATCCAGCGTGGCGTGCTCTTTCAGCAGATGGCGGGTACGCTCCAGTGCGGCTTTGGCCACGCCGATCGCCATGCCGGCCACCAGCGGGCGGGTGTTGTCGAAGGTTTCCATGACGCCGGCGAAACCTTTCTCGACATTGATCTCGGCGCTGCCCAGCAGGTTGTCCTTATGCACGCGGCAGTCGGTGAAGACGATGACCGCGGTGTCGGAGGCCTTGATGCCGAGCTTTTTCTCCAGACGCGCTACTTCCATGCCCGGCGTGCCTTTCTCGACCACGAAGGACTTGATCGCCGCGCGACCGAGATTCTTGTCCAGCGTCGCCCAGACCACCACGCAGTCGGATCGCTCGCCGCTGGTGACGAAGATCTTCTCGCCGTTCAGCACGTAGTAATCGCCGTCTTTGGCGGCGGTGGTACGGATGTTGGCGGAATCGGAACCGGTGCCCGGCTCGGTGATCGCCATCGACGCCCATTTGCCTTTCAGGCGCGCTTTCTGTTCCGGGCTGGCGACGGCGGCGATGGCGGCATTGCCCAGGCCCTGGCGCGGCATGGTCAGCAGCAGGCCGGTGTCGCCGTAGCAGAGTTCGATGGTGCCCAGCAGGGTGGAAATATTGGCACCGTTCTTCACGCCGGCTTCATTGCCGCCGCCGCTCTTGCTGGCCGCCGTCGCGCCGGCGCCGCCTTCCGGGTTGCCGTCGTTGAAGCCGTCCAGCACCGAGGCAAGCATGTCGAGCTCTTTCGGGTAGGCGTGCTCGGCGCGATCGTACTTGCGCGAGATCGGGCGGAACACATTGTGGGCAACCTGGCTGGCCTGGTTGACCAGTGCGCGGAATTTCTTCGGGGTTTCGAGGTTCATCGGTAGTGCTCCACGAATTCGCTTTTCAACGGCACTGGCCGGCAGCGACGTTGGTGTGCCCGGCGGGACGCCGGGCTTCGATTACAGATGCAGGCCGTTGTACTGGATGCCCACCGCGCGCAGGTCACGGTACCAGCGCTCCACCGGGTGTTCCTTGGTGAAGCCGTGGCCGCCCAGCAACTGGACGCCGTTGGTGCCGATTTCCATGCCGCGCTCGCCGGCAATGGTGCGGGCCAGGAAAGCTTCGCGGTGGAAATCGAGACCCTGCTCGGCGCGCGAGGCGGCGCGCCAGGCGACCAGTCGCATGGCTTCCAGCTCGATGCCGATGTTGGCCACCATGAACGCCACCGACTGGCGGTGCGCGATCGGCTCGCCGAAAGCCACGCGCTCGTTGACATAGGGGATGACGTAGTCGAGCACGGCCTGGCCGGTACCGACCGCCAGTGCGCTCCAGGCCATCGAGCCGTAGTCGATGAACTGCTTGTAGCTGAATTCGCCATCTCCCAGTTTCGCGTCCGCCGGCAGTGCGACGTTGTCGAATGCGATGTCGCACAGGCCGGCCGCGCGCAGGCCCATGCTGCGGCCATCGGTGTAGCTCACACCTTTCGTGCCGCCTTCGACGATGAACACGGCCGGGCCATCGGCAGTCTGCGCGGCCACCAGCAGCAGTTCGCTGCGGTGTGCCAGCGGTACACCGGACTTCACGCCGTTGAGCACCCAGCCGCCGGCTGCCTTGCTGGCGGTGAGCACGAGCCGGTGCGGATTGAACAGCGGCACCGGTTCGTTGACGGCGATGGTTGCCACCGGCGGTTTCTCGCTGCAGAAAGCCGTCAGGTATTTTGATTGCTGGTCGGCGCTGCCCCACTGGGTCAGGGCATTGGCCACGGAAATGGGGCACAGGATGCCCAGCGCCAGCGCCATGTCGCCGTGCGCGAGATCCTCGGCCACCAGCGCCGAGGTGACCGGCGAGCGCTCGGCGGCGGCACCGCCGAAATTCTCCGGTACCGCGAACATGGTGAGGCCGAGCTCATGGGCCTGGGCCACCAGCGAATCCGACATTTCCAGTTTTTCATCGGCCTCGTGTGCAGCCGGGCGCAGCACGTCCCTCGCGAAGGACTGCACGCTTTCCCGGATCATCTGCTGTTCGTCGGTGACGTTCAGGTCGAACAGGTCGGTGACGTGGCCGGGCTTGTTGAGACGGGTTGGCCGGTCCTGGCGCGGGCCGCTGAACTTGCGGGCTGCCGTGGCCACCAGCCGGAATCCGGTTCTGGTCAGCGTGTAGGCGGATTTCTCCACCGGTTTGCGCAGGCCGAGCTTGTCGGCCCAGTCGGAACCGGCGAAACGGTTGAGCAGATGCAGGGCGTAGCCCTGTGCGTCGCGTGCCATGGGGTCCTCCGGACAGCAATGCCGGTCACCCGATGGAGTGTCCGGCGCGAACGGTGGCAAGCCTAGGACGGCCGCTGTGCGGGGTGATTGGCAGGGATGGCCGAAAACTTTGCCCGGGGGGTCAATCGGCCCTCCGGCGCTGCCGGCCGCGCGCCGTCATTCGGCAATCCGGTAGCGGGCCAGTACGCCCTGCAGCGATCCGTCTTCCAGCATGCTGCGGAATGCGTCGGGAATCTCCCGGTCGGCGCCCGGCGTCTGCCTGGAAACGGCGCACTGCACGTCATGACGCGACGTCACGAACCGTGCCACCGGATAGTGCCCGCCGGTATCGTGCTGTGCCAGCCACCAGCGCACCGGCAGGTCGGAGTCGATCACCGCATCGACACGGCCGATGGCCAGTCGTTGCATGTTGCTGTCCAGATCGGCGGCATCGTCGCGACTGGCCCGGCCATCGGCGAACAGTTCGTCGACGTTCGGATAGCGGTAACCGAGGATGGTGCCGATACGTTTCCCCGCGAGGTCGGCAATGCCGTTCCAGGGCGTGGTGCCGGCGGCATGGATCACGGCGCCGGCTTCGCTGAACAGCTTCGGGCTCCAGACGAACTCGCCGGGATTTTTCATCCACGCCGGATTGGTGATGCAGACCACGTCGATATTGCGGCTGCGCAGCTGCTCTTCGTTGCGGGCGCGCGGTACTTCGACAAATGCCACCGGCCGCCCGAGTTTCCTGCCGAGCAACCGGCCGATGTCGTGGATGATGCCGCCGGTCAGGGCATTGCCGGTGACGATGGCGTAGGGCGGTGCGTTGTGTGTGCCCCAGGACACACGCAGGACGTCGGCCGCAGCGGCCGGCAGGGCCGACACCAGCAGCATGATCAACAGGAGACAGCGCATCGGGATGGCCGGACCGGTGAGCGAGGCCCGCATTCTGGCCTGCCGGTGACCGGCACCGCCATGCCGTGCGCCGCCGGGTCGCCCGGCGTACCGGCTGCGCCGATTGACGGCTCTGCGGTGCCCGATGCGGGCTCTGTTCCGGTTCCCGGGTTGCGCGTCCGGCGACCCTGCCGGCGGATGCGGCTCAGGAAATCAGGTAGCCGCCGTCCACGTTGATGCTGGTCCCGGTGGTGTAGCTGGCGGCGTCGCTCACCAGGTACAGCACGGCGCCGGCCATTTCTTCCGGTTGCGCCACGCGGTTCATCGCCACGTGTTGCAGGGCGGTGGTGCGGATGGCGTCGTTCTTCACCAGCGCGGCGGCGAACTTCGTGTCGGTCATGCCCGGCAGCAGGGCGTTCACCCGGATATTCATGCCTGCGCACTCGCGCGCGAAAGCCTCGGTCATGGAAATGACCGCGGCCTTGGTGACGGAATAGATACCCTGCATCGGGCCCGGGATCACGCCGTTGACACTGGCCACGTTGACGATGGCGCCGCCGCCGTTTTCCCGCATCAGCTTGCCGCCCTCGACGCTCATGAAGAAATAGCCGCGGATGTTCACGTCCACGGTTTTCTGGAACGCACCGATATCGGTGTCGAGGATGGGGCCGAAGTAGGGGTTGGTGGCGGCGTTGTTCACCAGGATGTCCAGGCGGCCGTGGCTGGCACGGATGGTCGCAAAGGCAGCACGGATCTGTTCCATCTCGCCGATATGGCAGGCCAGTGCCTCCGCGGAGCCACCGGCCGTGCGGATGTCCGCTGCCACGCGTTCGCAGTCGGCGAGCTTGCGCGAGGAGACGATCACGTGCGCGCCGTGCCGCGCCAGCAGGCGGGCAATGGCTTCGCCGATGCCGCGGCTGGCGCCGGTCACCAGGGCAATGCGGCCCTGCAGGCCGAACAGGCTTTTTGTCATGGCGCGTTCCTCAGAGGTTCGAATCGCGGATCTGCGCGCGGCAGGCCTCGGCCAGATGCTGCACGAAGTACACCATGGGTGCGAAGCGCGGATCCTTCGTCTGGCCATGGAAGTAGCGGTAGTAGATCTGCTGCACGATGCCAGCCATGCGGAACAGGCCGTACACGCGATAGAAGTCGTACTTGTCCAGGGACAGCTGCATTTTCCGGCAGTAGTACGCCATGACCTCCGCACGGGTCATCATGCCCGGCACGGTGGTGGGCTGCTGCCGGCTCATCAGTGCCACCGGCGGATCGGTTGCTTCCGTCCAGGTGCACAGCACGGTGCCCAGCTCCATCAGCGGGTCGCCCAGCGTGGACATTTCCCAGTCCAGTACCCCGATGATGCGCTTCGGGTCCTGCGCATCCAGCACCACGTTGTCGAAGCGGTAGTCATTGTGGATGATGCAGTGCTTCACTTCGCCTGGTTGCTTGTCGTGCAGCCACTGCATGATGTCGGTGCAGTCCGGCGCGTCCGGGGTCATGGCATCGGTGTAGCGCTTGCTCCAGCCTTCCACCTGCCGTTTCACGTAGCCGGCGGGCTTGCCCAGATCGGCGAGTCCGGCCGTCACGTGGTCGATCGAGTGCAGCTCGATCAGTACATCCAGCAGTTTCTCGCACAGCTGGCGTGCCAGCTCCGGAGAAACCTCCATGCCTTTCGGGAAATCCTTGCGCGGAATGATGCCCTTGATGCGCTCCATCACGTAGAAGCCGGCGCCCATCACCGAGTCGTCCTCGCAGATGGCCACCACGCCCGGCACGTAATGGAATACCGGTTTCAGCCGCTGCAGGATGCGCGCCTCGCGCACCATGTCGTTGGCCGATTTCGCGATGCGGCCGAACGGCGGCCGGCGCAGCACCATGTCACGGTCGCCCACCATCACGTGATAGGTGAGGTTGGAGCTGCCGCCGGGAAACTGGCGGATGGTGCAGTCGCCGGTCAGGCCGGGCACCTGCTGCTTCAGCCAGGCACCGACCGCGGCCGCGTCGAGCTGTTCGCCTTCGCGGGGATCGCGTGAGGCATCGACCAGGGAAGCGGCGGAGTCCGTCATGGGCTTGTGTCCTTGTGCGGGGCGGGCAGGAGCGCATCGTAACGGTCCTGTGCCCGTCACGGCAGCGGCACATCCGTCGCGCCGATGCGCGGCCGGCCCGGCCGCAGGACGGGACGGCGACATGCGTGTCCGCGATTCGCTAGACTCTGGCCGGAACGGCGTATACGGCCGGCGCTGCCGGTGTCCACCGTGCGCGGCCGGCACGACATAGAAGAACCGACATGACCGGAAGAGGTGTTGCCCGATGTCCCGCCCCGTGATCGCCATTGCCGCCAATCCCGCACTCGACCAGGCCATCGCGAAGTTCCGCCATGCGCTGGCCCACGACGGCAAGGGCGCCGAGGCCTACATCGAGATGATGGCGCGCCTCACCGAGCGCACCATCGGGCTGTTCATGCTGGAGCCGGTCGAGATCGCGAAGGTGAGCCCGACCCAGCGCAAGATCGTCGATTTCGCCGTGGACACCGGCAGCAAGGCCTCGTCCATGCTGACCAGCCAGATCTACAAAAAGACCACCAATGCCGAATTCGCGCCGATTGCCCGGGATCTCGACCGGATGTACTGGCCGGCCGGTGCCGACAACGGCAATGAGCCGCAACTGTTCTACGTGCCGGACGCGATGTTTGCGCGCAACTACCAGCTGGTGATCGAGGCGTGTGCCGGCGGCAACGGCCGGGCCCAGATGGACCTGCTGCTGCAGGTGCTCAACCGCATGGTCGACGATGTGCTGCAGGCGTTCTTCCTGGCGCAGACCCGGCATGTCGACATCGGCTTCATCACCCGCAAGGCGCTGGATGTCAGCGTGGCGGCCACCCGTACCGCCTGCCACGCGGTGATGGGCAAGGTGGTCAAGGACTTCAGTGACGCGCAGCTGAAGGACTTCATGCAGCACTACGCGACGGTGCTCAGGCAAAAGGACTGAGCGTCTGCTGCGTCATGGCGGGCCGGCACGGGCCAGTGCCCGCTGCCATTCTTCCGGTGAGTTGGTGTTGGTCAGCGCGGCTTCGTGCGTGACCGGCAGCGCGATTTCCCGGGTCTCCAGCCGGGCCAGCAGCCGGTGCACGGCATGCATGCGCGGGTCGGGGTCGGCCAGCAGTGCCGCCAGTGCGGTACGCAGCGTGACGTCCACCCGCAGCAGGGCCGGCAGGGCGTGGCCGTGGAAGCTGACCGCACCGGCAGGCGGCGCGGCGAGCAGCAGGCGTGCGGTTACAGCATCGAACAGGGGCAGGTCCACCGGCACCACCAGCAGGCGATGCCCGTCGCCGGTGCGTGCCAGCGCCGTGGCCAGCCCGGCCAGCGGTCCCAGGCCCGGCACGCTGTCGGGAAAAGCGGCGGGAATGCGGTCCGGATCGCCGCTGATCATCACGTCGCGGCAGCCGGCCTCCTGCAGGGTCTGCGCCATGTGCTGCCACAACGGCCGGTCACGGAATTCCAGCGTGGCCTTGTCCCGGCCCATGCGGGCAGAGGCGCCTCCGGCCAGCAGCAGGGCAATAGCAGGTTGCGGCACGCTGCTCACTCGCCGCGGATGTAGGACTCGAGGTGGCGGATCGTGGCCTGCTGGTCGGAAATGATGTCCTTGACCAGATCACCGATGGAGATCATCCCGATCAGTTTCCCGTTTTCCAGCACGGGCAGGTGGCGCATGCGCCGTTCCGTCATCAGCGCCATGCAGAACTCGATGCTCTTGCCGGGGTCCACGGTGATGACGTCGGCGGTCATGATGTCGCGTACTTCGGTGCTGTAGGAGCTGCGCTCCATCAGCACGACCTTGCGCGCGTAATCGCGCTCGGTGACGATGCCAATGGTGCGGCCTTCGGAAGCCACCACGACCAGCGCGCCTATGCCGTGCTGGGCCATCAGCGAGATGGCCTCCAGCACCGTGGCTGTCGGGCCGACGGTATGGACGTGTCGGTTGCCCTTGCTGTTCAGGATGTCGGCGACGGTTCTCATGAGGCTGCCCGGGAAGTGGATGGTCGCAGGAATGACGGTCGCAGGATCGCAGGTCAGGGCGGCCAGGTGGCCGCCAGCAGCCCAATGACAGCACACCCGGCGATGACTTTCACTACACCGGTGTCGTAGCGCACCAGAGCGACGAAGGCCGCGACGGCGATGGCCACGGCCGGCAGGTCGGGCATGGCGTCCGTTCCGGATGGCCAGAACACATGTTGCGCGAAAAACAGCGCGAGATTGACGATCACGCCGACCACGGCCGCGGTGATGGCGGTGAGCGGCGCGCCGATGCGGAAATCCTCGCGGGTGGCTTCCACCAGCGGTGTGCCGGCCAGGATGAACAGGAAGGACGGCAGGAAGGTGAAGAAGGTGGCGATGCAGGCGGCGGCAACACCGCCGGCCAGCGGATCGCCCAGCAGGTTGCCGGTCCAGCCGCCGACAAAACCGACGAAGGCCACGAACATGATCAGCGGCCCCGGCGTGCTCTCGCCCAGCGCCAGGCCATCCAGCACCTGCGCGGTGGTTGCCCAGTGGTACTGGTTCACGGCGGCGTCGGTGACATAGGGCAGCACGGCATAGGCGCCACCGAAGGTCAGCAGCGCGGCCTTCGTGAAGAACAATCCCATCTGCACCAGCGCGTCGGCGCTGCACAGCCACAGCAGGCCCAGCACGCCGGCCCAGAGCGCGGCGAACACCGCCACAACGCGCAGCAGGCGTGCCCGGGAAAACCGGGCGTGTGCCGGCACCGGTGTGTCGTCGTCGATCAGGGCCGGCGCATGGCGGCCGCTGCCGGCACCGTGCCCGGCTTTTGCCGTAAACGCCGCCGGCAGGAAACGGTTGCCGGTCCACCCGGCCAGTGCGGCCAGCGCGATCACCAGCGGGAAGGGCAGCGCCAGCAGGGCGATGGCCGCGAAGGCGGCCACGGCGAACGCCCACAGCAGCGGATGTTTCAGCGTGCGGGTGCCGATGCGCCAGGCTGCATGCAGCACGATGGCCACCACCGCCGGCTTCACCGCCCACAGCACGGTGTGCATGGCCGGTACGTCGTGGAAGGCGAGGTACAGCCAGCTCAGGCCGGTCAGCAACAGCAGTGACGGCAGTACGAACAGGGCGCCGGCAGCGATGGCGCCTTTCGTGCCGTGCATCAGGTAGCCGATGTAGGTGGCCAGTTGCTGCGCTTCCGGGCCGGGCAGGACCATGCAGTAGTTGAGTGCATGCAGGTAGCGGCGTTCGCTGATCCAGCGCCGCTTCTCCACCAGCTCGCGATGCATGATGGCGATCTGGCCGGCCGGCCCGCCGAAGCTGATGCAGCCGAGTTTCAGCCACCAGGCCAGGGCCGTACGGAACGGTACGGGCGCCGGTGCATCCTGTGGCTGTGGTGTTGCGGCTTGCTCAGTCATCGGAGGTTTTCCGTTTGTACTCGCACAGGTCCTCGATCAGGCAGGCACCGCAGCGCGGCTTGCGCGCGACGCACACGTAGCGGCCGTGCAGGATGAGCCAGTGATGGGCATCCTGTTTGAACTCGTACGGTGTGAATTTCACCAGTTTCCGTTCCACTTCCGTCACGTTTTTGCCCGGCGCGAAGCCGGTGCGGTTGGCGACCCGGAAGATGTGTGTGTCGACGGCGATGGTCGGTTCGCCGAAGGCGGTATTGAGCACCACGTTGGCAGTCTTGCGGCCGACGCCGGGCAGGGCTTCCAGGGCCTCGCGGGTGCGCGGCACTTCGCCGCCGTGCTGCTCGATCAGCATGCGACAGGTTTTCAGGATGTTGTCGGCCTTGGTGTTGAACAGGCCGATGGTCTTCACGTGCTCCTTCAGTTTCTTCGGCCCGAGCTTCAGGATCGCGGCCGGGGTGTTGGCCACCGGGAACAGCTTGTCCGTGGCCTTGTTCACGCCCTTGTCGGTAGCCTGTGCCGAGAGGATCACTGCCACCAGCAGTTCGAACGGCGTGCGCCAGTTCAGCTCGGTGGTCGGCTTCGGGTTGGCGGCACGCAGCCGTTCCAGGATCTGCCGGCGCTTCTGCGGATTCATGCGGACCTTGCCTTCACGTTCAGTAGTCTCCGACCTTGCCGCGCAGCGCCTTGGATTTCCCGCGCTTCGTCTTGCTGTCCATGCGCTTCGTCTGCGAGCTGCGGGTCGGTTTCGTGGCCTTGCGCTTTTTCTGCACGGCCATGGCGGCGCGGATCAGCTCGGCCAGCCGGGCGAGGGCATCGTCGCAGTTCTTGGGCCGGCTGTTGAAGGACTGCGCCTTGATCACGATCACACCGTCGTCGCTGATGCGGTGATCCTTCCAGGCGAGCAGTCGCTCCTTGCAGGCGTCCGGCAGGGAGGACGCGCGGATGTCGAAGCGCAGGTGCACCGCGGTCGAGACCTTGTTGACGTTCTGCCCGCCGGAGCCCTGGGCGCGGATGGCCTGCAGCTCGATCTCGGCATCGGGAATGCATACCGTGTTCGAGATCTGCAACATGGCGGTCAGTCTCCGGACGACCCGGGCAGGCGGATGCCGTCGCGGCCGATGATGATGCGGCGTTGCTTGTACAGCGCGCCGATGGCCTGCTTGAACACGCCCTTGCTGACGCCGAAGGTACGCTGGATATCCTCCGGCGGGCTCTTGTCGGAGAGCGGCAGGAAACCGCCGCGTTTCGCCAGTGTCTCCAGGATGCGGTCGCCGAGTGATGCTGCGGCCACATGCGCCGGCGGGTTGAGAGTGACGTCCAGCTTGCCGTCGGCGCGTTGTTGTTTGATGTGGCCCTCGAAGGACTGGCCGCGGCGCACCGGGCGGAACAGGTCCTCGCGGTACAGCAGGCCCCACCAGCGGTGGTCGACGACGGCTTTCACGCCCAGGTCGGTCTCGTCGGCAATGACCAGATGCACGCGCTGGCCGGGCTTGAAGGGCGTGTCGTGTGTATCGACCGTGTCGTCGATGAAATCGTTCAGCTGCATGGACGCGAACGGGCGGTCGTCGTCGTCCAGCTGGATGATGACGAGGCAGTACTGGTCCACGGCCACGCGGCCCTGTTGCTCGCTGTACGGCAGCAGCAGGTCCTTCTCGCGCCCCCAGTCCAGGAAGGCGCCGGTGTTGTTGACGGTCACCACCTTCAGGAAGGCGACGTCGCCGGGTTCGGGGCGTTTTTCCGTGCTCATGCAACCTGCTCCCGGTGCGCCGCCACCATCGACTTCGCCACGGCTTCCGCCACCTCGATGCCGTCGACGGCGGCCGACAGGATGCCGCCGGCATAGCCGGCACCTTCGCCGGCCGGATACAGGCCACGCGTGTTGACGCTTTCGTACGATTCGCGGTCGCGCCTGATGCGGATCGGCGAGGAGGTGCGTGTTTCCACCGCGGTGAAAACGGCATCGGCGCGGTCGAAACCGGGAATCTGCCGGCCGAATGCCGGCATCGCTTCGCGTATGGCTTCCGTGGCGTAGTCCGGCAGCAGGCCGGCAAGATCGGTCAGGTGCACACCCGGCGTGTATGACGGTTGCACCTCGCCGAACTGCGTCGAGGCGCGCCCGGCCAGGAAGTCGCCCACCAGCTGGCCGGGTGCGTCGTAGTTGCCACCGCCCAGTGCGAAAGCGCGTTCTTCCAGCGCTTCCTGCAAGGCAATGCCGGCCAGCGGGCCGGTTGACGGGAAATCCGCCGGCGTGATGCCGACCACGATGGCAGCGTTGGCATTGCGCTCGTTGCGCGAGTACTGGCTCATGCCGTTGGTGACCACGCGCCCCGGTTCGCTGGTGGCAGCCACCACGGTGCCGCCGGGGCACATGCAGAAGCTGTAGACATCGCGGCCGTTCTTCGCGTGATGTACCAGTTTGTAGTCGGCCGCACCCAGCAGCTCGTGCCCGGCCTGCGGGCCGAAGCGGGCGCTGTCGATGATGGATTGCGGGTGTTCGACGCGGAAGCCGATCGAGAACGGCTTTGCCTCCACGTACACGCCGCGTGCATGCAGCATGCGGAAGGTGTCACGGGCACTGTGACCCACGGCCAGCACCACATGGTGCGAGGCCAGACGCGAGCCGTCGGCCAGCTGCACGCCGGCGACGCGCCCCTGCTCCAGGAGAATGTCGGTGACGTGCTGCCGGAAGCGGATCTCGCCGCCCAGCGCGACGATTTTCTCGCGCATCTGCTGGATCATGGTCACCAGCCGGAAGGTGCCGATGTGCGGCTTGCTGACGTACAGGATTTCCTCCGGTGCGCCGGCGGCCACGAATTCCGTGAGCACCTTGCGCCCCAGATGGCGCGGGTCCTTGATCTGGCTGTACAGCTTGCCGTCGGAGAAGGTGCCGGCGCCGCCTTCGCCGAACTGCACATTCGATTCCGGATCCAGTTCGCGTTCGCGCCACAGGCCCCAGGTGTCCTTCGTGCGTTCACGCACGGCCTTGCCGCGTTCCAGCACGATCGGCCGGAAGCCGGCTTCGGCAAGGATCAGCGCTGCAAACAGGCCGCAGGGTCCGAAGCCGATCACCAGCGGACGTTCTTCCAGCCCCGGTGGCGCGATGGCGGCCGGCCGGTAGGCCATGTCCGGCGTGGCGCTGATCTGCGGATCGCGCGCGAACTTTTCCAGCAGGCTTTCGTCGCGACCGGTTCCGACATCCAGCGTGTAGACCAGCCGGATGTCGCCGCGCTTGCGGGCGTCGTAGCCGCGCCGGAATACCGTGAGCGTGTGCAGGTCGGCATCGGCAATGCCGAGTCTGCGCAGCACGGCGGTCCGGAGTGCGGCCGCGTCATGGTCCAGTGGCAGTTTCAGTTCGGTCAGGCGCAGCATGGGAGCGATGGAGGCGGGCTACGGGCGGGGCGGCATTGTAGGCGGTTCAGCCTGCCGCTGCGGCGCTGTCCGCAAGCCGGCGGATATACACCGCGAAATCCGGGTCCTCGCCGCCCAGCAGTTCCGGCAGCCGGGCACGGAAGTCCGCCCGGCCGCACCACTCGCGCATGTAGTCCTCCCAGGAGCGCCAGCGGCGCAGCTGGGTGGGCGACATGCGGTCGGCGTGCAGCAGCAGATAGGCACGTTCGAACAGGGAGATCAGCATGTTGAAGATGATCAGCATGCGCTCCTGCTGTTCGTCGGTGAGGGCCGGCGTTTCCTCGTGCGAGAACAGGCGCAGGTCCGGGTTTTCCAGGGCGGTGCGCAGGAAGTCCTGGTAGTTGTCGGACAGCAGCTGGTAGACCTCCTCGTCCTCGTTCTCGCGTTCCTTGCGCTGCTCGTAGACGAACACCAGGATCGCCAGCGGCAGGCCGATCACGGTGACGATGTAGCTGAGGAGTTCCCAGGTGTCGAGGGTCATGCCGTGCTTCCGTGGCGGGGGCGTCGCCTGATTCTGGTCCCGGCCGGGCCGGAAAGAAAACGCCCCGCGCGGTTTCCCGGGCGGGGCGTTTTTTGTTGCGTCGAATATCAGCCGAGCGGGGTGACGTTCTCAGCCTGCGGGCCTTTCTGGCCTTGCGTGACATCGAACGTGACCTTTTGGCCTTCTTTCAGCGTGCGACGGCCGGAGCCGTTGATGGCGCGGAAGTGGACGAATACGTCCGGACCGCCTTCACGCGAAATGAAACCGTAACCCTTCTCGTCGTTGAACCATTTGACGACGCCGTTGACCTGACCTGCCATGAGCTTGCTTTCCTCGAAAACCTGAATCCGCCAGCCCGAAGACTGACCTTGCCTGTGGGTGCCCGCCGGGTGGCGCAGCGCCCGCCTGCCTTCATACAGGGAAAAGGGGGCCCTAGCCAGCGAAATCTTCGTTTTTTCCTGATCCGCCGGTCACTTGCCCGCGATCGGGGCGGGTCCCCGGGGGGGCGCCAGACCCCGGGAGACAGCGCGCATGACGGCGATCATTTCCGGCATATGGGCCTGGAAGTCCGGGTCCACGCTGGTCTTCACGATGACGATGCCCCGGGGCTCGTCGACCCAGATTGACTGGCCCCAGATGCCGTTCGCGAAGTATTCGCCGTCGGCCCCCGGGGGGATCCACCAGTGGTAGCCATAGCCGCGCTCCGGCTGGGCCACGCCCGGTTGCAGCCAGGGTTCGGGCCGGCGGGTGCTTTCCCGCACCCAGTCCGGCGGCAGCAGCTGGCGGCCCTGCCATTGCCCCTGCTGCAGGAACAGCTGGCCGAACTTGGCGTAGTCGCGCAGGGTCGTGTTCAGGCAGCAGTAGGCCACTTCCGTGGCGCCGGGTTCCCCGCCGTCCAGGTTCCACAGGGCGGTGTCCTGCATGCCCAGGGGTTGCCAGAGTTTCTCGCGGGCGTAGTCGACCAGCAGTCTGCCGGTGGCGGCGCGCAGTACCTCGGCCAGTACCTGGGTATTCACGGAGATGTAGTGGAACTGCGTGCCGGGCGGCGCTTCCGGGGGGCGGTCGCCGAGTGCACGCACCACGTCCCCGATCGGGCGCTCCAGCAGGTAGGTCTGGTGGAACACCTGCTGGATGTCGGAGAAGTGCGTGTCGTAGCGTTCCTCGAAGGCAATGCCGCTGGCCATGCGCAGCAGGTCGTGGATGCGGACCTCGGCCCAGGCGGTGCCGGCCCAGCCGGGCAGGTAATCCACCACGCGATCATCCAGCGAACGGATGGCACCTTCCTGCACGGCAATCCCGACCAGGGCGGCCACCACGCTCTTGGCCAGGGACCAGGAGGTGAAGCGGGTAGAGGCATCGGCACCGAGCCGGTACTGCTCGTGCACCAGCACGCCGTTGCGCAGTACCAGCAGGCCCGTGGTGTCGCTGCGCTCGAGGAATTCGTCGAGTGCGTGTTGCCGGCCCTCGAACCCGTACTGTGCCGGCAGGGCGGATTCCGCACGCGGGAACGTGTAGGGCACGGTGCTGGCGGCGAGTTCGCGGGCCGGGAAGATCCGCTCCATCTGCCGGAAGTTTTCCACGCGCACATCGAAATCAAACAGCCGCATCATGGTCCATGGCGAGTGATCGATACCCGGGCGCAGCCAGACCACGACGGCGAGCACGGCCAGCACGGATCCGGCGAACAGGCGGCGGCGCAGCGCAGGTTTCATTCTTGCTCCCGGGTGTTGTTGTTCGTTCCGGCGTATGCGGCCAGTGTTGCGGCTGCCTCGGCAGCCTGTGCCGCCAGGGCATCGACCCGTGCCTGCATGCCGGCCGGATCACCGGTGCCGGCCCGTTGTGCCCGCTGCAGTGCCTGCACGGCCTCGCGGTGCCGGCGCTGTGCCGACGCGGCGGCAGCCTTCAGTTTGTTCAGGTCGGCGGGCGGGCGGTTATCCGTGATATCCGCAGCCGGTCCGGTTGCGCGGGTGCGTTCCGGTGCCGCTGCGCGACGCCGGCCGCGTGCGTCATGGCGCTGACGGGCCCGGTCCGCCGCCTGCGGGTCCGGACGCTGATCGGCCAGCACCTGCATGTCGATGCAATCGACCGGGCAGGGTGGCAGGCACAGGTCGCAGCCGGTGCATTCGGCTGCGATCACGGTGTGCATCAGCAGCGGTGCGCCGACGATGGCATCCACCGGGCAGGCCTGCACGCACTTGAAACAGCCGATGCATTCGTCCTCGCGGATGAACGCGACCCTGCGCAGCGTGTCTTCCGGTTTTGCATCCAGCGGCAGTGACGGGCGCTGCAGCAGCCGGGCCAGCGCGTCCGCGGTTTCCTGGCGGCCTGGCGGGCACTTGTTGTGTGCCTCGCCGGCGGCGATGGCGCGCGCATAGGGCAGGCAGCCCGGATGCCCGCATTTCTCGCACTGCGTCTGCGGCAGCAGTGCATCGATGGCGTTGATCAGCGTGTCCATGCCTGTGCGGGAGCGGCCCCGGCCGGGCTCGTCTGCCGGCGTGCCCCGGGGCCATCCTCTTCCTATTTCACGCGCATGCCGGGCTGCGCGCCGTCATCCGGCGACAGCAGGAAGATGTCGCTGCCGCCCGGGCCGGCGGCCAGCACCATGCCTTCGCTCATGCCGAACTTCATCTTGCGCGGTGCCAGGTTGGCGACCATCACCGTCAGGCGGCCGACCAGTTTCTCCGGCTCGCCGTAGGCGCTCTTGATACCGGCGAACACGTTGCGTTGCGCCGGCTCAAAAGCGGGGCCCAGATCCAGCGTCAGCTGCAGCAGCTTGTCGGCGCCGGGCACATGCGCGGCGGCGACGATGCGCGCCACGCGCAGGTCGATCTTCTGGAAATCCTCGATGGCGATGGTCGGCGCGATGCCGTCGCCGGCTTCCGCCCTGGCAGTGGATGCGGCAGCGGGTTTCGCGGCCGCGGCTTCGAGGTTCTCTTTGGAGGCGTCGACCATTTTCTGCACCTGCGTGGCGTCGGCCCGCTGCATCAGCGGTTTGAATTCATTGATCCGGTGATTCAGCAGCAGCGTTTTCGCATCCGCCCACTGCAGGGGCGCGATACCGAGGAACTGCTCGCTGTCGATGGCCAGCTGCGGCAGTACTGGTTTCAGGTAGAGCATCAGCAGGCGATAGAGGTTCAGCGCGTCCGAGCAGACGGCGCGTACTTTTTCCTCGCTGCCGGGTTGTTTTGCCATCGACCAGGGCGCGGCATCGGCGATGTACTGGTTGGCCTTGTCGGCCAGCGCCATGACCTCGCGCGTAGCCTTGCCGAACTCGCGCGCCTCGTACAGCGCAGCGATGCTTTCCGCTGCGGCCTGCGTCTCGGCGATCAGCGCGGCATTGCCCGGCTGCGCGGCCGTGTTGCCGCCCAGCTTGTTGATGAAGCCGGCGCTGCGGCTGGCGAGGTTCACCAGCTTGCCCACCAGGTCCGCATTCACCCGCTGCGTGAAGTCATCGAGGTTGATGTCGAAGTCTTCCACGCTGCCGTTCAGTTTGGCGGCGAAGTAGTAGCGCAGGTATTCCGGGTCGAGGTGCTCCAGGTACGTGCTGGCCATGATGAAGGTGCCGCGCGACTTGGACATCTTCTGGCCGTTCACCGTCACGAAGCCGTGCGCATAGATGGCGGTCGGCGTGCGGTAGCCGGCGCCCTTGAGCATCGCCGGCCAGAACAGGCCGTGGAAGTTCACGATGTCCTTGCCGATGAAGTGATAGAGCTCGGTCCTGCCTTCGGCGTGCTTTTCGTTGCCTGCGGCGCTTGGGGCCCAGTAGTCGTCGAACGTCAGGCCGGGTGTGCGCGCGCAGAGGTTTTCGAAGCTGGCCATGTAGCCGATCGGCGCGTCCAGCCAGACATAGAAATACTTGCCAGGCTTGTCCGGAATTTCGAAGCCGAAATACGGCGCCTCGCGCGAGATGTCCCAGGGACGCAGGTCGTCGCCCAGCCATTCGGCCAGCTTGTTGGCGATTTCCGGCTGCAGGGTGCCCGAGCGGGTCCACGCGCGCAGCATGTCGCGGAACTGCGGCAGGTCGAAGAACAGCTGCTCGACCTCCCTGAGCACCGGCACAGCGCCGGAGACCGTCGATTTCGGGTTCTTCAGTTCGTGCGCAGCGTAGGTGGCGCCGCAGTTCTCGCAGTTGTCGCCGTACTGGTCCGGCGTGCCGCAGCGCGGACATTCGCCCTTGACGAAGCGGTCGGCGAGGAACATCTGCTTCTGCGGGTCGTACAACTGGGTGATGTTCTTGCTGATGATGGCGCCGGCATCGCGCAGTTGCAGGTACAGCTTTGACGACAGCACGCGGTTTTCTTCCGAGTGCGTCGAGTGGTAGTTGTCGAAGTTCACCAGGAAGCCGGCGAAATCGCGCTCGTGTTCGGTCTTCACCCGGGCGATCAGCTGCTCCGGGGTGATGCCTTCCTTCTCGGCACGCAGCATGATCGCCGCGCCGTGCGCGTCATCGGCGCAGACATAGGTGCACTGATGCCCACGCATCTTCTGGAAGCGCACCCAGATGTCGGTCTGGATGTACTCCAGCAGGTGGCCGAGGTGGATCGGCCCGTTGGCGTAGGGCAGGGCGCTGGTGACGAGGATGCGGCGGGTCATGTGACGGCGGGATTCCGGGGTTCCGGGGCCGGAAATGGTAGTGGAAAAACCGGGGTTCCGGGTCACCGGGTACCGGTAGAATGCCGGCCTCTGCAGCCCGGGGGTGCGCAATGTTCGGAAGTCTGGAAAAACGTGTCGTCAAGGCCGTGGCCGCGATCCGCCCGGATGCGCTGGCGTCCACGCTGGCCGAAGCCGGTGTCGGCATCGCGGCCGCCGTTGACGGCAAGTCCGTGCGCGTGACGCTGCAGCCGGGGTTTCCCTGCAACGGGATGCGTGACGTGCTGGCGCAGGCGGCCGCCCAGGCGGCGGTGGATGCCGGTGCGGAGAGCGTGCAGGTGGTGATCGAGCCGAAGATCCTGCCGCACCAGGCCCAGCAGGGGCTGGCCAGCCTCGATGCGGTGAAGAACGTGATCGTGGTTGCTTCCGGCAAGGGCGGTGTCGGCAAGTCGACCACTTCGGTCAACCTCGCGCTGGCGCTGGCCGCCGAAGGCGCGCGGGTCGGCATCCTCGATGCCGACGTCACCGGCCCCAGCCAGCAGCTGATGCTGGGCGTGCCGTTCGGCCAGCGGCCGGGCGTGAAGGAAGAGAAATATTTCGTGCCCATCGTCGCCCACGGTGTTCAGGCCATGTCGATGGGTTTCATGGCCGACCAGGTCACCGCCATCGTCTGGCGCGGGCCGAAGCTCTCCGGTGCGCTGCAGCAACTGACGCTGCAGACGCTGTGGAGCGATCTGGACTATCTGGTCGTGGACATGCCGCCGGGTACCGGCGACGTGCAGCTCACGCTGGCGCAGCGCATCCCGGTCGCCGGTGCGGTGATCGTCACCACGCCGCAGGACATTGCCCTGATGGATGCGCGGCGTGGTATCGAGATGTTCCGCAAGGTGGACATCCCGGTACTGGGCGTGATCGAGAACATGGCCATGCACGTCTGCTCGAACTGTGGCCATGCCGAGCACATTTTCGGCGAGGGCGGCGGCGAGCGGATCGCGAAGGAATACGGCAGCGAGCTGCTGGGCAGTCTGCCGCTGGACCGGAAGATCCGCGAGCAGGCCGATCATGGCCGTCCGACCGTGGTGGCCGAGCCGGATGGCCCGCTGGCGCAGGCCTACCGGGGGATCGCCCGGCGGCTGGCAGCCCGGCTGGCTGTGCGACCGGTCGCGAAGAAGCAGGCCTTCCCGAAGATCGTGCAGAGCGAGGAGGACGGCACACCGGCCGGGGGCGGCGGCGTGCAGAGGTACATCCCGCCGGGTTGAGGTCCGGACGGCACCACTCCGGGTGCCGGCTGTCACGAAAAGCCTCCCCCTTGTCAGGTCCGGCACTGGGTCGTCGCCCGGGACTCGGGTCTGATGCAGCCTGTCCCGCAGACTGTATCTGCTGCGTCCGCACCGCCAGACAATGAGGCCGGCACCGCATGACCGCCCGTATCAACGACGAAGCCTACTTCCAGACCCTCCGGGCCAAGCCGCTGGTGGCCTGGCCGACCGTGATCATGATGCTGGCCTGCCATGCGGCGATCGGCTACTCGTGGTACGGCGTGCTGACCGGCACCTTGCCGATGTGGGTCGGCTGCGTCGTCAACTGCATCGCTTTCTACGGCCTGTTCACGCCTTCGCACGACGGCATGCACCGCTCGATGTCACGCATCGGATGGCTCAACGAGGTCCTGCTGTTCATCACCGTGCAGCCGGCCGTGCCGCTGTCCACCGGTCACGCGCTGCGCGTCATGCACATGCAGCATCACAAGCACCTGAACGATCCGGTGATGGACCCGGACCACGGTCACGGGCACAGCATCAGGGGTGCGTTCTGGAGCTGGTTCTGGTGGGATTTTGCATACAGCATGTATTACCGGACGCACAAGGACGACATCCAGAAGAGCAATTACGCGCGCATCGAATACGACCTGTGGGTGCCGTTGATCGCGATCGCGGCGCTGGCCTGGTATTTCCCGTGGGAAATGTTGTTCCTGTGGTTCATCCCGGCGCGTTTCATGGCGTGGATGATCTGCGCCACGTTCATGTACCTGCCGCACTGGCCGCACGAGGTGACCGACAAGCAGGACCCGTACCAGGCGACGACGATCCGCAAGGGCCTGGAGTGGTTGCTGTCGCCGTTGCTGGTGTACCAGAACTATCACCTGATGCACCACCTGTACCCGACCATTCCGTTCTACCGGTATCGCAAGGCCTGGCTGGCGCGGCTGGACAGGCACATGGAGCACAAGCCGGCGATCGTGAAACCGTTCGGGCTGCAGCGTCTCGACGATGCGGCAGCGACGGCCATCACCCGCGAAAGCAACTGAGTTCCGCGGAAAGAAAAAAACCGGGCATGGCCCGGTTTTTTTCTTTATGGCAGTTTGCTGCGCCGCGTCAGAGCCGGTCCTTGCGCGATTGCCACATCGAGCCGAGCAGCCACCAGAAACCGATCCACACGCCGACCAGCCCCAGCGTGCCCAGCACGTGCAGCAGGTTGATGTCGAATACGGTCGGCCCGGCGGTGGTGGTGAGCAGGATGGCGGAGCTGATCGACAGGCCCGCCACCAGCACGCCCAGCATGTTGCGGTGCTGGGCTTTTTCCAGCCGGGTGACGAAGGCACTCATCTGGCGCGGCGTGATCTGCGGCGTGCGCACGGCCTTCACGCCCGGCATGTTGGCCGCCGGATCCTCGTACAGGCGGTCGACCAGCCGCAAGGCGGTGTTGCCCAGCTTGCGGGCCAGTTTCACCGGGTTGTATCGGTCGCGGAACAGCTTGAGCAGCAGCGGTTCGGCTTCCCGGATCAGGTCGATGTCGGGATCCAGGCCGCGGCCGAAACCTTCCAGCGTGAGCGTGGCCTTTGACAGCAGGGCGATGTCGGAGGGGAACTGCAGGTCGTGGCGCTGCACCACCGCGATCACGTCCAGCAGCAGTTTCGCGATGTCGACTTCCGCCAGCTTGAGCCCGTAGTACTGGCTCATCAGGTCCTCGAGATCCGACACCAGCTGCGGCAGGTTGATCTCGATGCCGTCGGCCCACTCCAGCAGCACCGACGCGCCGAGGTTGGCGTCCTGCATGATCACGCTCTTGATCAGCCGCACCAGCTGTTCGCGTCGCAGGGCGGAGATCTTGCCGACCATGCCGAAATCGATCAGGCAGATGCGGTTGCCCGGCAGCAGGATGATGTTGCCCGGGTGCGGGTCGGCGTGGAAGAAACCGTCCTCGAAGATCGATTTCCACACCACCTTGCAGCCGCGCCGGGCGATCAGCTTGCGGTCCAGGCCGGCGGCATCAATGGCAGCGATGTTCTTTGCCGGAATGCCGTCGACGAATTCCTGCACATTGAGGGTGGCGCTGCTGTACTGGTTGTAGACCTTCGGTACCTTCAGCCACTCGAAGCCCTTGAGGTTGTCGGCGATGCGTTCGGCGTTGCGTGCTTCCTGGGTGAAATCCAGTTCGCGCATCAGCGAGCGCCGGAACTCTTCCACCAGTTCGATCGGCCGGTACCGGCGCAGCTCGACGAACTGGCTGTGCAGCAGGCGGGCGAAATAATCCATCAGGCGCAGGTCGGTCTCGATCACGGGACCGATACCCGGGCGCTGGATCTTCAGCACCACCTCCTCGCCGCGGCGGGTACGGGCCCGGTGCACCTGGGCCATGGAGGCCGAACCCAGCGGCTTCTCGTTGATCTGGGCGAACACCTGCTCGACCGGCTTGCCGAGCGCGGTTTCCACCTGCGCTTTCAGCTCGGCAAACGGCACCGCCGGCGCGCTGTCCTGCAGCTTTTCCAGCTCGTGGATGAAATCGGCCGGGAACAGGTCGACCCGGGTAGCCAGGATCTGGCCGAGCTTGACGAAGGTCGGCCCCATTTCCTCCAGCGCCCGGCGGGCCCGCTCGGCCGTGCTCAGCTGGGCGATCTCGCGCGGCAGCCGGAACCGGAACAGGCGCGGGTTGTCCGGTGAGGAGTGGATGTCCAGGCGTTCGACCAGATCGCTGAAGCCGTATTTCCACAACACACTGCCGATCTCGTTGAGTCGGCGCAGGTCCTTGCCGGTGTTCAGCAGGTTCATGGGGGCCCCGGGCGGGATGGGTTTCTGGCGCGGCCGTGTATCATAGCGCGCCGTTCAGGCAGGGCGGGCATGCCGCCGGGTACACGAGAGAGAGGGAGAGCACATGGCCATCAAGTCGGACCGCTGGATCACCCGCATGGCTCGGGAGCACGGCATGATCGAGCCGTTCGAGCCCCGTCAGGTCCGGGAGGGCAAGGGCGGCAAGCTGATCTCCTATGGCGTGTCCAGCTACGGCTACGACGTGCGCTGTGCCAACGAATTCAAGATCTTCACCAACATCAACTCCACCATTGTCGATCCGAAGAACTTCGACTCCGGCAGCTTCGTCGACGTGCAGAGCGACGTCTGCATCATCCCGCCGAACTCGTTCGCGCTGGCGCGCACCGTGGAGTACTTCCGGATTCCGCGCAGTGTGCTGACCGTGTGCCTGGGCAAGAGCACCTATGCCCGGTGCGGCATCATCGTCAACGTGACGCCGCTGGAGCCGGAGTGGGAGGGGCACGTGACGCTGGAGTTCTCCAATACCACGCCGCTGCCGGCCAAGATCTACGCCAACGAAGGCGTGGCACAGATGCTGTTCTACGAGAGCGACGAAGTCTGCGAAGTGTCGTACCGGGACCGCGGCGGAAAGTACCAGGGCCAGAAGGGCGTCACCCTGCCTAAGGCCTAAGGCCTGACGCCGCCGATGCGGCGGTTGCGGGCGGCGTGTCCAGTGCGCGCAGCAGGATGGTGCCGCGAACGCCGAGCTTCTCCACGTGCTCCATCTTCACCATCAGATAGTCCAGTTTCGGCGCCACCCACACCGTGCTGCGGCGTTTGTCGCCTTCCTTGCGCACACGCTGGATGCGCAGTGCTTCGAAGGTGCCCAGCGGCGTTTTGACGGACTCCGTACCGTCGTTGCGGTAAACCAGCTTTTTCATGCCGTTGATGGTGGCCGCGTTGAAGCGCGCTTCGCCGGCACCGCGTGCCAGCTGGCACCGGGCGGCAAAAGTCAGGCTGAGTTCATCGGTGGCATCTGCCGGGAAGGCGTAGTCCAGCGCACCTTTGCGTGATTCGCCGATCGCCCGGCGCTTGTCGTGGTCGAAATCGAGCCACAGTTTCCGGCTGATGCCGAAGCCCTGGAAGTCATACCGGTACTGCAGCGGTGTCGAATTGCAGTTGTGCCAGCGAAAGCGGCTGTGCTCGCGGTAATCGAGCACACCGGAGCTGGCCGTGAGTGCCATCGCCCAGGTGTCGCTGTCGCTGCTGTTCAGGTCGACGGTGACGGGGAAGCCCAGCGGGACACCGTTGAGCGTGGCGGAATAGGTGGCGCGGAACGCCTTGAGCGGAACGTCGGCGCCCTGTGCCGGCAGGCAGAGGGCCAGCAGCAGGCCGGCAAGCATGCGCCGGCTGTTGCGCTCAGGGCGCACGGTTGCCTCCGGGTGCGGGTTTTCCGCCGGCGTCCTGCTGCAGTTGCAGCAGGCGCAGCTGGAACAGTTTGCCGTCGCCCTCGGTGTGCTGCATCTGGATGGCCTGCCAGCCGGCTTTTGCCGCGATCCATGACGTGGTCAGGCGTTCGCTGTCGGTGCGCTGGCGTTCGAAGCGAAGGGCCTGCCAGTTGCCGGAGGGTGTGACGACCGTTTCCTCGCGCGTGCCCACGCGATAGTCGAAATGACGCAGTTCACGGTCCCAGGCGACATCGACGGCGACCTGGCCGCGGGCACCGCGCGCGATGCGGCAGGCCAGGCCCAGTGTGTGGGCCAGCTTGTCCTCGGTCAGGGCCGTGATGGCATAGGACAACTGCTTCCTGCCATCGTTGACGGCCACGATGTTCCGGGTTGTATCGAACTGCATGTCCAGTGTGCGGTTGCGGCCAATGCCCTTGCGGCTGTAGCGGTAGTGTCCGGGAATGGCGTGACAGCGGCTGCCGTCCCAGCGGAATTCCGAGGTTTCCGTGGTGTCGAGGATGAACGACTCCACCTTCAGTTCCAGTCGCCAGCGGTTGCCACCCAGCGCGGTCAGCGATTGCCGGGCATCGGCGGTGAACGGCAGGTTGTTCAGCCGCACCTCGTAGGTCGCGCTGAACGGCACGGGATCGGCAAATGCCTCGCCGGCGGCGGCCGCGACAGGCAGTAATGCCGTCAGGGCTGCTGCGAGATGCCGGGTGATGTACCGGAGAGCGTGTTTCATGTCGGTGGCGGATCCATGACAGGTCGGACCAGCGGCTTGCCGTCGAGCGTGACGCCGGATGCCTGCAGCTGCAAGCGTCCACCGGCCAGCCAGGACACGACCTGCGGATACAGGCGGTGTTCGGCCTGCTGCACCCGTGCGCGCAGGGTGTCGGCCGAATCCCCGGGCAGCACGGGCACGCATGCCTGTGCGACCACCGGTCCGCCGTCCAGTTCCTCGGTGACGAAATGCACGCTGCTGCCATGTACGGCATCGCCGGCGGCGATGGCACGCGCATGGGTATCGAGACCCGGGTATTTCGGCAGCAGCGAGGGATGCACGTTGAGCAGGCGGCCATGGAAGCGACGCACGAAGGCGGGCGTCAGGATGCGCATGAAACCGGCCAGGATCACGGCATCCGGACGGTGCGCATCGACAGCATCGGCCAGGGCCGCGTCGAAGCTTTCCCGGTCAGGGTAGCCACGGTGATCGACCACCTGTGTCGCGATGCCGGCGCGTGTCGCGCGCTCCAGTCCGGCTACGCCGGGGCGGTTGCTGATCACCGCGGCGATGGTGGCCGGCAGGGTGCCATCGTCGATGCGGTCGATGAAGGCCTGCAGGTTGCTGCCGCTGCCGGAGATCAGCACCACCAGCCGGAACGGCGAAGTCATGTGCGGCGCCCGGAGTCAGAGTCCTGCAAGTTCGACGTACGGTTCTTCCGCACCCGGCGCGCGCTCGATGCGGCCGATCACGCTCACCGTTTCGCCGGCGCTGCGCAGTTTCTCCTGCGCTCGCGCGGCGTCTGCGGCAGCGACGACGACGCACATGCCGATGCCGCAGTTGAAGGTGCGGTACATCTCTTCCTCGACCACACCGCCGTTCTCCTTGAGCCAGGAAAACACCGCAGGACGCTGCCAGGCCGCGGTGTCGATCACCGCCTTCGTCTGCGCCGGCAGCACACGCGGCAGGTTGCCGGTGATGCCGCCGCCGGTGATGTGGGCCATGGCTTTCACAGGCACGTCGGCACACAGTGCCAGCAAGGGCTTGATGTAGATGCGGGTCGGTGCCATCAGGGCATCGGCCAGCCGTACGCCACCGACGCTCTGCGTCAGGTCGGCTTTCGACACCTCGACGATTTTCCGCACCAGCGAGTAGCCGTTCGAGTGCGGGCCGGAAGAGGCAATACCGAGGATGACGTCGCCGGCCGCCACGGCTTTTCCGTCGATGATTTTCGATTTCTCGACCACGCCGACCGCAAAACCGGCCAGGTCGTAGTCCTCGCCGTGATACATGCCGGGCATTTCCGCCGTTTCACCACCGACCAGCGCACAACCGGCCAGTTCGCAGCCCTTGCCGATGCCGGCGATCACGCTGGCGGCGGTATCGACGTTGAGTCGGCCGGTGGCGTAGTAGTCGAGAAAGAACAGCGGTTCGGCACCGCACACCACCAGATCGTTGACGCACATGGCGACCAGGTCGATGCCGATGGTGTCGTGGCGTTGCAGATCCATCGCCAGCTTCAGCTTGGTGCCGACACCGTCGGTGCCGGAAACCAGGATCGGCTCGCGGTATTTCGCCGGCAGTGCGCACAGCGCGCCGAAACCGCCAAGGCCGCCCATGACTTCCGGCCGCAGGGTGCGTTTCGCCACCGGTTTGATGCGGTCGACCAGCGCATCGCCGGCATCAATATCGACGCCCGCATCCTTGTAGCTCAGGGAAGGCTTGCGCGTGTCGGTCATGGCGAGTTCCGGGCGGGCGGCGGGGAGGGCGCGCATTCTAGCAGTCGGTTGCGGGGCTGCGAGGCCGTCGTTACTGTAGCGCGCCGCCCGGTTTTTCCGTGTCACGCACCGGGCCCTGCCCGGGATCCGCCGCATGCGTCCACTTCTCCCCGTGATCTTCCTCGCCTGGCTGGCAGTGTCTGCCCCCGTGCAGGCTGCCGAGGTGGGCGGTCTGTACGAGGCGCTGGTGCCGGTGGCCGGCCAGTCTGCCGGCGAGCGCAGCCGGGCGGTGGGCGAAGGTTTCCGGCAGGTACTGGTCAAGGCCAGCGGCCAGCGTGCCGTGCTCGGGCTGCCGGCGCTGCAGCCGGAGCTGGCAAAGGCCGATGCCCTGCTGGGTTCTTTCCGCTATGAGCCCGCTGTCGTGCGGGCACCCGGTGCAACGGTCGATCCGCTGCTGGCGGGGCTGCGTATCCGGCTGAGTTTCGATGCCGCCAGCGTGCGTGCGGTCCTGCAGCGCGCCCGGGCTCCGCTCTGGGGGGCCAGTCGTCCGCCGGTGCATCTCTGGGTGGTGCGTGGCGAAACCGGTGGCGCACTGCTGGGTCTGGGCACGCCGCAGGCCGACACCCTGATCGATGCTGCTGCCCTGCGCGGCCTTCCGGCCGTGTTGCCGGCGCCGGGCGAGACCGAGGGGCCGGCCACGGCGCGGGTTGCCCTGCTGGCAACCCTGGTGCCGGGAGCCGGCCGGGTGAAGGCCGCCGGCGTCCTGCGGCTGGATGGCGTCAACGAACCGGTGGAAGTGACGGCTGTCGATGAGTTCGCTGCCTTGCGTGCCCTGGTCGACGAGGCGGCCGACCGGCTCGGCGCCCGTTATGCCGTGGTGGCGCGCACCGACCAGTTGAAGCCGATGCGTCTGCTGGTGAACGGCGTCGGTTCGCTGGAGGCCTGGGCCGGTCTGGAGCGCTGGCTGGCTGGCCTGCCGCTGGTGAAGGATGTCGTGCTCGAAGCCATCGGCAATGGCCGGGTGGGCCTGACCCTGATGCTGGGCGGTGATCCGAACCGGCTGGTCCAGGCCATGAATGCCGACGGGCGTTTTGGCAGTGTTGCGATGCCGGCCGAGGACGGGCAGGTGCCCGTGCTGGAAGTCACTCTCGCGCCCTGATCCATGAGCAGCCAGTTACCCTTGCCGGTGGGACTGCGCGACGGCAACACCCTTGAGACATTCCTGCCGCTTGCCAACCCCGAGGCGCACGCTGCCGTCTCCGCCTTGCTGGCCGGTACCGAGCCCTTCGTCTACCTGTGGGGTCCACCGGATTCCGGTCGCAGCCATCTGCTGGAGGCCGCTGCCGATGCGGCGGCACGGTGCGGCATGCCGCCGGTCTACCTGGCTGCCGCCCCGCTGCGGGAGGCCGGCACGGAGGCGCTGGCTGCCATGGTGGCAGGCGGGGCAGTCATTTGCGTCGACGATATCGACTCATTTGCCGGAGATGCCAGCTGGGAAGAAGCTTTTTTCCACATGTTCAATGCCGCCCGTGCGGGTGGGGCACGCCTGCTGGTATCGGCCCGCGGACCGGCATCCTCGGCCGGCTTTGCCCTGGCAGACCTGCGTTCGCGCCTGGGATCCGGCCTGACCATCGGCATGGGCGGGCTGGACGACGCCCTGCGACTGGCCATCCTGCAGTTCCGCGCCACGCGCCGGGGGCTGGAACTGCCGGACGCAGTCGGGCAGTTCCTGCTGGCCCGAAACAGCCGCCGGCTGGCCGACCTGATTGCCCTGCTGGCCGTGCTGGACCGGGCGGCCATGGTGCACAAACGCCGCCTGACGGTGCCCTTCGTCCGACAGGTGCTCGGGGCCTGAGGACGGAAGGCAAAGTTGCGGTAACCCCTTGCCGGGACTTAACAAAAGTCCAACACTTGCGCCGCCGCGGCCAACGCTACACTGCCTCGCGGGAAACCCCGGATTTTCCGGGCTTTCGTGTCCTTGCAGGCCGGTCTGCGGCCGCCGCAATACCAAGAACAACAAACAACGGGTCGCCGTCAGGCGTACCCCGCCTTACCGAGGGAGAACCGGATGAATCGGTTGTGGGCTTGTTCCGTCGCCCTGCTGGCGGCTGGTCTTGTGGCGACTGCTGCCCAGGCCACGACCATTGAGGTCAATACCTTCGGAGAGTCCGGCGACGGCGATGATCTGTGCTCGTTGCGGGAGGCCGTGGCGTCGTCGCATCGCGCAACCCTGGTGTCGGCCCGTACCAACAACCGTAATCAGTTCGTGACCGAAAAGGAGACCCTGGATCGCAACCTGAACCGGTTGCGGCTGAACCCGCTCGAGCACTATCCGCGCAACGACCTGGTGGATCTGCTGGTGGAGCTGCGCGACGACCTGGAAGCGCACGATCCGGCAACCCCGGCCGACGAGGCTGCCCGTGACGAGATCCTCGATTTTCTCGGCGACTCCAGCAGCGGCTTCATCAATGACGTCGAGAACATGCCGGACAACAAGGTGTATTACACCCAGGTCATCATTGCCCGCGACCTGATCGAGGATGTCGGTGATATCGATACCGATCCGCATGCCGGATCGACCGTGGAGGCGCCGCCGATCGGCAGCAACGACGTGTTGTCGCTGATCGATACCGAGCTCGACCGGCTCAAGGAACTGAACGATGCCGACGGCTGTGACAACGGCACCTCCTTCGACACGATCCTGCTCGAGGAAGGCACCTACACGCTGGAGGACGGCGAGATCAACGTCGACACCCGCGTCACCATCCAGGGGGTCGGCGATGAAACGATCATCGAGGCCGACGCCGGTTCCCGTCTGTTCTCTGTTCCTGACCAGTACGTGGTCGAGCTGAAGCTGCTGCACCTGACCGGGGGCAATCCCGCGACCGGAGACGGCGGTGCCGTCTATGTCGAAGGGTCCCTGACCCTGACGGATGTCCTGATCACCGGCTGCGCCGCTGCCAACGGCGGTGCGGTTTTCGTCATGGGTTCCCCCCTCGAGGAAGTCAGCGGCGGATCGCTCGACATGGAGCGCGTGCGCCTGTACGGAAATACGGCGACCGGCAACGGGGGTGCCGTTGCGGTCGAAGGACAGAGCGTCAAGGGGACGGATGTCACACTGGGCCGGATCAATCCGGACACGCTGGCTGACGAGGGCAACGTGGCCGGCGGACTGGGCGGCGGGCTTTATGTGGACCCGCAGAAAGAGGGCGGCACGGTCATTATCGAGCGCGGCAGTCTGGTCACCAATGCGGCTGCCGGCGGCGCGGCCCTGCATGTGGCCGGCACGGATACGGCCACGGTCCTGATCAACGTGACGATTGCCCGCAACGACGCGTCCGCGCGTGCCGCCATTGAAATCGTGACCGATGGCGATGGAGCCCTGTCAATCAACAACCTCTCCCTGCTCGAGAACACGGCAGTCACCGGTACCGGCGGCCTGTACGTGGCGACCCTGGACGAGGAAGTGGTTATCGCCAACTCGGTCATTTCCGACAACACCGGTACGGTGGCACAGGATTGCGATCTGCCTGCCGGTGTCGATGACGACAACATCAACCGCAACTATTTCGACGACGGTTCGGACTGTCCGGGTCTGCGTTATTCAACGATGACCCCGCTCAACACCAATTTCGAGCTGGCTTCCGGATCGGCCATCGGTTTTCTGGTCAGTGCCCTGGATCCGGAAGCGGGTCTGTATATCCCGATCTATCCGGACGACGCCTTCGACATCCGGCTGGTCAACCGGGGTGCAGGCATCCTGGAGGAATTCCGCTGTGTCGAGCAGGACCAGCGCAACCTGGCCCGCACCTCGGTGTTTGACGAGGATTGCGATATCGGGGCCGTGGAATACCAGACCGGTCGCCCGGTCGACGATGAGATCGTGCTCGACGTCAATGAAGCAGCCTGTATCGAAGTGATCGGCAACGACGTCGGCGACTCCGACTATGACGTCGGCACGCTGGCCGTGATTGCCGTGGAGCGTGTCGGTGCGACAGCGGTCGTGGTGCCGACGGCATCCTGCCCCAATGCCGCCGACATGGATGCGACCTATCCGGAAGCCATCCTGTTCACGCCGGCAAGGGGGTTTGTCGGTGAGACCAACGTGACCTACAGCCTGAGCTGGCTGACGCAGGGGACTGTGCCGGCATCCGGCAATCTCAGTGCCATTGCCCATGTTTCCACCGAGCCCGCTTCGGGGATCAAGAGCAGCAGTCTTGGTCATTTTGGTCTGGGTACATTGGGGCTGACCGCGCTGCTGGTCCTGCGGCGCCGTACCCGGATCACGCTGGCGATGGTCGCCGGCGCCATGACACTGGCACTGACTGCGTCGGCTACCGACAACATCATCTACGTCAATACGGGCATCGACAACACGGTCATCAGCGATATGTATGGTGACCAGGTCTGTTCGCTCCGTGAGGCGCTCGAGACGGCGAGCAATGACCAGGAAAACCGGACGGAGGGCGACTGCCTGAATGGCAACGAAGGGCCGGATGTCATCGAGGTCCTGGTGCCGCAGGTCACGCTGGCCGGGCAACTGACGTCACCCGGTGGCGTCACCATCCGCTGCCATACGGAAGACGAAGACACCGACGAGCCGTGTGTGGTCAGCGGCAATGGGACTTTCCGTCTGATCAACGGCCTCGGCAGCATTGCGATCGATCGCATGATTCTGGAAAACGGCAATGCCGGCACCGGCAGCGGTGGCGCAATCTTCGCCGAAGGCGGCATTACCGTCAGCAATTCCATCATCCGCGGCAATCAGGCTGCTCGCGGTGGCGCCCTCTTCCTGAATCATGTGCGGGGCGCACTGACCATCACCAACTCGCTGTTCCGCAACAACACCAGTACAGGTGTCGGTGGCGGTGGCGTTGCCAGCATGTCTGCCAGTGCAGACCACAAGATCTCGATTTCCAGCTCGACGTTCGCCGGGAACACGGCGACGGGTGGAGGGCCGGCGGTGTTCGACATCAACACCACCAGTTCGTCTGTGATCGTCAACTCCGTCTTCTCCGGCAACAGCAGCACGCTGGGCAGTGGCGCCATGGATACTGCCGGTGCGAACTCGTCGGTGACGATGCGTAACCTGACGGTCGTGGGCAATACTTCGGCCCCCGGCTTTGCTGCGGTGTCGTTCGGGACGACGTCGAACAACCTGCTGGTCAACAGCATCGTTTCCAACAACGGTGACGGAACCGGCAATGCCAACTGCGCGGGTACGTACACCTCCGGCTACAACCTCTATGGCGAGGCAACCGGCACGGTGACCTGCGTGTTGCCGGTGACCAATAACACCAACCTCCAGCGCGACCCGGCCCTCGTGTTCGATGGCGTCGGCCCGGATGATCTTCTGCCGCTCGATTTTCCTGCGGATCTGGATGACCGGACACTGGATGCGGACGGTTTCATCCCGCCGCACCATGCATTCACCGATCCGCTGAGTGTCGACAGCATCATGGTCGATGCCGGCTATGCCGACAGCGATCCTGATACCTCCGTTGAGGAGGATCTGGTGACGCCACTGGATATTACGTCTACCCATTGCGCGGATGTCGACATGCGCGGCGAGAGCCGGGCATCCGGTGCCCGTTGCGATATCGGTGCCTACGAGTGGGTGCAGGTATCTGCGCTGGACGATGAAGGCAGCAACGTCAACCGCCGTGACCGCTACGCCGTCATCGACATCCTGGCAAACGACCTGGTGGAAGACGGGGAGCGTTGTGTTCCGGATGACACGGAGGTGGTTGCGGTGTTGCCGGCCGGCTGGCAGGAAGCGCGTTTGCTGCAGACCACGCCGCCGATCGTATGTGCGGCCGTGCTGTTCGAGACCGCCAGGGGCACGGCGTTCTTCCGGGAGGTTATCGACGACCCCACCGAGGATGAGCCGGAGCGCCGCATTGTCGATGACGAAGACCTTCGGTTCGAGGACGACGAGTTTGAATACGAGATCGACAGCGACAGCGAATTTGTCCTGATCTATCAGAGCGCCGGTGATGCGCTGATCCTGGAAGCGGCACCGCGTACGCTGGACTACGTGGCGCGGGATGTCGCGGGGAATGTGTCCGAGGTCGGCAAGATCGAGGTATTCGTATTGAACGTGCCGCCCGATGTCGACAACGACGAAGTCCGGGTCAAGCAGGGCCAGACAGCCGTGATCGACGTGCTGGCCAATGACCGGGACTGGGATGCCGGCATGGGTGAAACCAGTGATGACGTCGGTGCCGTTCCGCCGGTTCTGTCCGACAGCGGCCTGAACGTGGCCTCTCTCTCGATTACCGGCAGCAACTGCAGGGCGGTGCGTCAGGCAGATACCGACCCGCCGTCGGGTATCGACGAAGATGACGATGTCACCTACTACCAGTGCCAGTTCGGGAAGGCGTATATCGACCCGGTGACCGGCGTGATTACCTTCATACCCGACAACAAGTACAACGCCTTCACGGAAATCTTCACCTACGAGGTGTCGGACTACGCGGTGAAACTCGTGGTCGGTGGTCCTGATACCGATGAGTCCGTGTCTTCCAGCGGCACGGTGACGATTCGTGTGGACAGACCGTCGGCGAACGGCGGTTCGATCCTGGGTGAGGATGATCTGAGCGACATGCTCGGCATCGACTTCCTGGGCGCTGCCGGTAATCTGTTCCTGCTCGTACTCGGCGCTACGGCGCTGCGTCGGCGGCGCTTCGGGGCAACCAGATCGTAAAGGTTGTTCCCGCGGAGCTGCTGTCCACGGCGATGTCACCGCCATGGGCCTTGACGATCCCGTGTACCACCGAAAGGCCGAGGCCATTGCCCCGGCCTTTTTCCTTGGTGGTGAAGAACGGCTCGAAGATTTTCGGCAGATTTTCGGGCGCTATGCCGGAGCCGGTGTCGGAAACGCGCAATTGCAGGCCGCGGGTGTGGTTGTCGGCGGGTGAGACAGCATCCGAGATCTGCAGCGTCAGGTTGCCGCCGGCCTTCATGGCGTGGAAGGCGTTGATCACCAGATTCATCACCAGCTGATGCAACTGAGTCGGATCACCGGCCAGATGGGTATCGGAGGCGCTGACCTCGACGGATACCCGCACGTCGACCGGCCGTGACAGGGCGGCAAAATCCAGCGTTTCCCGTATGACCTGTTCCAGATCGGTCGGCACCCGGTGCGTCTGCCCCTTGCGGCTGAACAGCAGGATCTGCTCGACCAGTTTCCGGCCGCGTTCGGCCGCGTGGAAGATGGCATCGGCACGATTCTTCACGGCCGGGTTTTCCGCGTGTTCGCGTGCCAGCAGTTCCGCATAGCCCTTGATCGGGGTCAGGATGTTGTTGAAGTCGTGGGCAATGCCGCCGGCCAGCGTGCCCACGGTTTCCATGCGCTGGCTTTCGCGCAGGCGCCGCTCCAGCTGTTCCTGTTCGGCGGCCAGTCTTTTTTCCCGGCTGATATCCCGGACGATGCTGGTCAGGAACTGGGCCTCGCCCTGGTCACCGCGTACCACCCAGGAACGGATCGATGCGGCCACGCGGTGCCCGTCGGCGTGCATGCACTCCTTTTCATAGACATCGCTGTAGCCGCGCGTCAGAACCTGCTGCTCGATGATCAGCCGCTCTTTTTCCAGCCAGTCTGCCGGTGTGATGCGTTCGGCCGGCAGGCCACGGGCCGTATCCAGGTTGTGTCCGATCATGTGCAGATAGGCGGGGTTGGCCGTGAGCAGGCGGCCGTCGAGATCGAAGATGGCCAGGCCGTCCGAACTGGTTTCGAACAGTTGCCGGTAACGTGCCTCGGATTGCTGCAGGCGCCGCTCCGCGGCCAGGCGTTGCGCCGAGTCCTCGATCAGGGTCTCGCGCATGTAGTTGATGGCGGTCTCCACCCGGTCGAGCTCGTCGGGTTCACGATCCGCCCGCCCGCCGCGCGCGAGCTTCAGCGGGCGGTTCAGGTTCGAGAGCGACAGGCTGCGTGCGTAGTCGGCAATGGTGCCGAGATGCCGGGTCACCAGTTGCTGCACGATGGCCAGGATGAAGATCGAGACGATGAAGGTCTTGATGGCCTGGCCCACCAGGATGGTAGCGGCCCGGTCGAACAGTCGTGCGTATACCCCCTCCAGCGAGGCATGCACGGTCGGCGTGCCCAGGGCATAGGACTGGCCGTCCTGGCGCGGATTCTGGTAGGCCAGCGGGTAGCGGCGTTCGATGCCGGCTTCGGTCGGGGTGGTGCCGAAGTGATAGCGGCGGCCCTGGTCGGTTTCCAGGTCGACGGCGACCACGGCCTCCAGGTTCATCATGCCGGCCAGCAGCAGGTTGATCTGGTCTTCGTTCAGGGCCCAGACGCTGTTGGTCAGCGGGTCCAGGGTGGTCTGCTCGAGGATGGCCAGGCGTTCCTCGATGCCGCTGACATCCCGGTGGTAGTCGGACCAGAGCTGCCAGGCGGTCAGCAGCAGGGTGATGCCGGAGCTGACCAGCAGGATGTAGCCAAGCAGCTTGAGGCTGAGCTGCCGTCGCTGGCGTGGCGCGCTGTCAGTCCCTGTCATCGTGCGTTTCCGGCGGACGGTAGCCGAAGGTTAGCGCGAAGCATCAAAGACTGGCCATCGGACCGCCCGGCCCGGCGCTCCCGGGTACGCTGTAAAGCCCTTGGGGGCTGTGTTTATAATCGCCCTTTCGTCGTACTTCCCCGTAAGCCCTGTCGTCCCGGCGATGCGGCCGGTGTCCTTCCAGCCGTGGGACTTGTTGCAACGTGAGTACAGAACACAAGAAGTATCAGGTTTTTGTCAGCGCCACCTGTGACGATCTCCGGGACGAGCGTCAACGGGTTGCCGAGGCCTTGCTGTCCTGCGGCTGCATCCCGGTGGGGATGGACCTGTGCCCGCGTGATGCCGGCATCGAGCAGTGGAACACCATCAAGGCGTTGATCGACGACAGCGACTACTACCTCATCCTGGTCGGCGGCCGTTACGGCAGCCTGGCGCCTACCGGCATCAGCTATACGCACCGGGAGTTCACCTACGCCCAGACCAAGCGCCGGCCCATGGCTTCACTCATCCATGAGCATCCGGAAAGCCTGCCGCCGGATCGCCGTGAGCGCGCTGCCGAAGGCGTTGCCCGCCTGCGCGATTTCAAGGAGATGGTGGCGCGCGGCACGCTGGTGCGTCCCTGGAACCAGATGGATGACCTCAAGGGTGGCGTGCAGCGCCTGATGGCGCAGCTGGTGAAGACCCATCCGGCGGCCGGCTGGGTCCGTGCCGGCCAGGTGGCGGACCTGAATGCCGCCCGTGAAAACCAGGAATTGCGTCGGCAGCTCGACGAACTGCGCAAGGAGCTGGAGCAGTTCACCAGCGGTCGTTCGGTGAAACCGGAAATCCTGGCGCGCGGTTCCGACCTGACCGCCGTGGCCTACAGCTGCAACGTCTATGTGAAGGGCAACTGCATCGTGACCCAGGCGCGCACCCAGATGAGCTGGGATGCCATCTTCGCCACGCTGGGCCCGAGCATGATGAACGAGGTCACCGAGGACCAGATGCGGCAGGCACTGGCCACCCGGATTGCCGACACTGCGCTCAAGGATGTGGTCGACCAGCATCGCGGTGCGCATGCCGTGCGCGACATCGTCATCAATGCCGTGTCGTTCAACACCATCAAGATGCATTTCCGCGCGATGGGCTACATTCGCAAGGGCGTGACCATGGGTCCGGGCAACCAGCCGACCTGGCAGATCACACCGCAGGGTGATCAGTACATGGTCGGGCTGCTGGCGGTCCGGCGACAGCCCTGAGCGAAAACAAAAAAGCCGCCAGCAGGCGGCTTTTTTGTGGGGGTTGCCGTCAGCGGCGGCGCACCACCGATGCCAGGAAATCACCTATTTCGTTCATCGGCACGTGCGAGATCTCGCCGGTCCGGCGGTTCTTGTATTCGAAGGTACCGGATTCGAGCCCCTTGTCGCTGACCAGGATGCGGTGCGGTACGCCGATCAGCTCCATGTCGCTGAACTTCACACCCACGCGTTCCTTCTCGCGGTCGTCGAACAGCACGTCGTAGCCGAGGCCGGTGAGCTTCGCATAGAGCTCTTCGGAAGCACTGCGCTCGTTTTCGCTCTTCTTGATGTTGGTCGGCACGATGCAGACTTCCCAGGGCGCGATGCCGTCCGGCCAGATGATGCCGTTGGCATCGTGGTTCTGCTCGATCGCGGCGGCCACCACGCGCGACACGCCGATCCCGTAACAGCCCATGATCATGGTCAGCGGGCGGCCGTCCTCGCCCAGCACCGTGGCTTTCAGTGCCGAGGAGTACTTGGTGCCGAGCTGGAAGATGTGGCCCACCTCGATGCCACGCTTGATCACCAGCGACCCCTTGCCGTCCGGCGACGGATCGCCCTCGACCACGTTGCGCAGGTCGGCGACCTGCGGCTCCGGCAGGTCACGGCCGAAATTCACGTCGGCGAGATGGAAGCCTTCCTTGTTGGCGCCGCAGACGAAGTTGGCCAGTGCGGCAGCGCTGCGGTCGGCGATGACCTTCACCTCCGGCGATACGCCGACCGGGCCGATGAATCCGGGTTTGCAGGCAAGGGCAGCAACGATCTCCGCCTCGCTGGCCAGCCGGAAGGCGCCGATGACCTTGGCGGCCTTGATCTCGTTCAGTTCGTGATCACCGCGCAGCAGCAACAGATGGAACTGCGTCACGGCTTTCTTTTCCACTTCCTTCTCGACCACCACGGCGACCGCCTTCACCGTGCCGGTGACCGGCACGCCCAGCAGGGCGGCGACATCGGCGCACAGGGTCTGGGTCGGCGTGGCGACTTCCCGCTTTGTTCCGGTGGCGGCACCGCGCGGTGCGGCCGGCGCGAGTGCTTCGGCCATCTCGACGTTGGCGGCATAGTCGCTGCTGTCGGAGAAGGCGATCGCATCCTCGCCGGACGAGGCCAGCACGTGGAATTCGTGCGAACCCGAGCCGCCGATCGAGCCGGTGTCGGCCAGCACCGGCCGGTAGTCGAGGCCCAGGCGGTCGAAGATGCGGCAGTAGGTGGCATGCATCACGTCGTAGGTCTGCTGCAGGCTGGCCTGGTCGGCGTGGAACGAATAGGCATCCTTCATCAGGAATTCGCGTGCACGCATGATGCCGAAGCGTGGCCGGATCTCGTCGCGGAACTTGGTCTGGATCTGGTAGAAGTTGACCGGCAGCTGCTTGTAGCTCTGCAACTCGTTGCGTGCGAGGTCTGTGATCACTTCCTCGTGCGTGGGGCCGAGCACGAACGGATTGCCATGGCGGTCACGGAAGCGCAGCAGCTCCGGACCATAGCCCTGCTCGCGACCGGATTCCTGCCACAGTTCCTGCGGCTGCACCACCGGCATCAGTACTTCCTGGGCACCGGAGCGGTCCATTTCCTCGCGCACGATGCGCTCCACCTTGCGCAGCACGCGCAGGCCTGACGGCAGCCAGTTGTAGAGACCGGAGGCGAGCTTGCGGATCATGCCGGCGCGGATCAGCAACTGATGGCTGACGACGACGGCGTCGGCGGGCGTTTCCCGGACGGTGGCGAGCAGGAGCTGGCTGGTGCGCATGAGGGCAGGAAAATGGCGGAAAAGGAACGGAATTCTAGGGAACCTGCGCAGCCGCCGCCATGCCGGGTTATAAACACCGGCTTGCCGGAGGTACCCATGACCCTGACCGCCAGTGATATCCAGCAGATCATCCGGACCGGGCTGCCGGCCGCGGAGGAGACAGACCTGCGCATCGAGGAGGTGACCGCGGACCATGTGACCGCGCGCTACCCGTTCCACCCCGGCATGGTGCGCCCGGGCGGCACGCTGTCGGGCCCGACCATGATGGGGCTGGCCGATGCCGCCATGTACGCGGCCATCATGGCCCGGCTGGGACGGGTCGAGATGGCAGTCACCAGCAACCTGAACATCAACTTCCTGAGCAAGCCGGGGCAGGCCGACCTGCTGGCACGGGCACGTGTGCTGAGGCTGGGCAGCCGGCTTGCTTTCCTTGAGGTCGAACTCTATTCCGCCGGCAGTCCCGACATGGTTGCGCACGTGACCGGCAGCTACGCGCTGCCGGTGCGCAAGGAGCCGTCATGAACACCATCTTCATCACCGGCGCCGCGGCCGGCATCGGCTGTGAGACCGCGCGCCTGTTCGTGGCCAACGGCTGGTTCGTCGGCCTGGCCGATCGCGACCAGGCCGGCCTGGCGCGGCTGGCGGCCGCGCTCGGCGCAGAGCGCTGCAGCACGCACGTGGTCGACGTCACCGACATGGCATCCGTGCGTGCCGCCCTGGCGGATTTTGCGGCGCGCACCGGCGGCCGCCTGCAGGTGCTGCACAATAACGCGGGCGTGCTGAAGATCGGTCCGTTCGAGGAGATTGCGCCGGAAGAGCACCGGCGCATTGTCGATATCAACATTGCCGGTGCGATCAACGTGCTGCACGCGGCGTTTCCGTACCTGAAGGCCACGCCGGGCGCGCAGGTGATCAACATGAGCTCCGCCTCGGCGGCCTACGGCATCCCGGAGTTCGCGTCGTATTCGGCCAGCAAGCACGCGATACGTGCACTCACCGAGGCCCTGGACATCGAATGGGCGCGTCACGGCATCCGGGTGACCGACCTGATGCCGCCGTTCGTGAACACGGGCATGGTGCAGTCCCAGACATACCGGTCACCGATCATCGAAAAACTCGGCGTGAACCTCACCCCGGAAGCCGTGGCGGGGGAAGTCTGGGCGCAGGTGCAGTCACCGCGTCTGCACCGGCCGCTCACGGCGCCATTCCGTGCACTGTGGCCGGTGGCGCGCAGCATGCCGGCCGGTGTGACGCGCGCGATCCTGAGGAGGCTGTCCGGCCTGGCTGACGGCTAGCGGGTGGCGCTGCCGCGGATGACCGCACCTGCCAGTGCCGGCACGTTCGGATGTTCGAAGGCCTCGAATTCCGTGTAGCGGAAGCCGGCTGCACGGAAGACGGCGGCTGTATCGCGGTTCAGGTGGCAGCCGCAGGCCACTTTTTTCCACAGCGGATTGATGCGTTCCTGCCAGCGGCGCACACCCGACCGGGGATGTGCCACGTGTTCGAAGAACAGGAAGCTGCCACCGGGTTTCAAGACGCGGAAGGCTTCGCGTGCCGAGCGTTCCACGTCGGGAATGGTGCAGAACACCAGGCAGGCGATGACGGTGTCGAAGCTTTCGTCAGGAAACGGCAGGGCTTCGGCACCGGCGGCCACGAAGGAAAAGCGTTCCGGCCCGGGTACCGAGCGGGCACGCTCCTCCGCCTGCTGCAGCATGGCCTGTGACGGCTCCAGCAGCACGATGTCAGTGGCCTGTGGCGTGTACCAGGGCAGGTTGGCGCCGTTGCCGGCGCCGATCTCCAGTACCCGGCCCGCGGCGCGGGCCAGCAGCCGCTCGCGGTCCGGCCGGAACGGGCGTGTTGCAAAGTCGAGGAACAGCGGGAACACGTGGTCTTCGTAGAAGGACATGGGCGGTGGCCAAGCAATCCGGGCGGCCCTTACTATAGGCCGCGTCCATCCCTGTCCGCTGCCATGTCAGCCGGAATCCGGAGTCCCAGCCCCCCATGGCGAACCTGCGGGCAGAAGCTGTCCAGGCCCACGACCGGGAAATCGACCGGCTGGAGGGGCTGGTGTCGTCAGGACACCGGCTGCTGCGCTTTCCGCGTGATCTCGAGCGTGAATTTGAGAACGAATACGCCCAGCGCTACCTCGCCTACCGGCGCCGCGTCGTGCTGCTGGCCGTTTTCGTGGTGCTCGGTGCCGGCCTGCTCGATCTGGTGTTCGTGCACGGCGCCATCAACCAGGCGCTGCTGTTCCGCTATGGCGTGATCGCGCCCGCCGCGCTGGCCATACTGGTGTTCAGCCGTACACGCTGGTTTGCCAGCCGCCAGCAACCGGTGCTGGCTCTGTTCACGATGCTGCTGGCCGGCCTGCTGTTCGGTCTGATGCGGCTGGGCGACGAGCAGGTGGTACTGATCTATTCGCCGGGTTTCCTGCTGATCGCGGTATTTGCCGGCATGTTGCTGCACCTGCGCTTCTGGCTGGCGCTGTTGCTGATCGCCGCCGTCGGTGTTGCCTATGTCGCTTTTGTCGGGCACTGGCGGCCACAGTCGACGGAAATTGTTGCCGCCTACACGATTTTCTACCTGACCGGTGCGCTGATGGCACTGTTTGCCGGTTACGGGATCGAGCACACGGCGCGTCGCCAGTTCCTGCACGGCCGCCTGCTGGCCCTGAAGCAGAACGAACTGGAACTGGCCAATCACCAGCTGCAGGAACTGGTTGACCAGGACGGTCTGACCGGCATTGCCAACCGTCGCCACTTCGATCACCAGTTCGATGCCGAGTGGAGTCGTGCGCGGCGCGGTGGCTATCCGCTCAGCCTGTTGCTGATCGATCTGGACTTCTTCAAGAACTACAACGACACCTACGGCCACCAGGCGGGTGACGACTGCCTGATCGTGGTCGGATCGGTGCTGCGTGCACACACGCAGCGTTCCGGGGATGTGGCGGCGCGCTACGGCGGCGAGGAATTCGCCATGATCCTGCCGGCCACCACCCGGGAGGATGCCGAGGAAATCGGCTGGCGGGTGGTGCGCGACATCGCCGCCTACCGCATTCCGCACCAGGCGTCCGACATCGCCGACGTGGTGACGGCCAGCGTGGGCGTGGCCTGCGTGGTGCCGTCACCGATGGTGACGCCGCGGGATCTGCTGGCGGCTGCCGACAACGCGCTCTATCGTGCCAAGCGCAATGGCCGCAACCGGGTGGAAGTGGCCGGCGAGGACCTGCAGCCGGTACCGGTGGCGTTTTCCTGACCCGGAACGTTCCTCAGGATTTCAGGACGGCGACGTAATCGGCTGCGTTGGCGTGACCGGCGATGACAGTGGCCAGGTTGCGGCCCTGGGGGTCGCGGGCATCGGTGTTGCGGCCTTCAGCCCGGAAAAACTGCACGAAGCGGGCAAAGTCATGGGCACGCAGGCCACGGTAGGCGCGTTCCAGGCAATGGAAGTCGCGGTCGATGCCGGCCGGCGGCTCCGCGATGAGAAAGACACGGACCTGCTCGTCCGTCATGTCCTCGCCGATGACCTGTCTCTTGTCCTTGCGCAACGCCATGTTCGCCTCCTGCCCGGAACGGGCAAACGGGCGCGCATTCTACCCCGTTGCCGGGCCCGTTACAGGCCCAGCACCAGCTTGGCGATGATGTTGCGCTGGATCTCGTTGCTGCCGCCGTAGATGGAGGCGGCCCGGGTATTGAAGTAGAAGCTGGCTGCCGGCACGCCGTCCGGATGACCGACGATGTCCGGCACATGGCGATGCGGGTCGAGTGCATCGGCCTGGAACGGCAGGGCGTGCCAGCCCAGCGCCTCGACGGCCAGCTCGCTGAGCTTCTGGCTCATCTCGGTACCGCGGATCTTCAGCATGGAGGAGACCGCACCCGGGTTCTGTCCGTGCGACAGCGCGGCCATGACCCGGTGTTCGGAGAATTCCACCGCCAGCAGTTCGATTTCGGCTGCGGCCAGCTTCTGGCGGAAGGCCGGATCGTCGATCAGGCGGCCGCCCAGCGAGCTGCTTTCACGGCTGGCGATGCGCTTGATCTTGCCCAGGCCGACCCGCATGCGCGGGCCGTAGGCGTTGCCGCCGCGCTCGAACTCGAGCAGGTATTTCGCCACCGTCCAGCCGTCGTTTTCCCGGCCGACCACGTTGCCGACCGGCACCCGCACATCTTCAAAGAACACCTGGTTCTGCTCGTGCTCTTCCGTGAACGACCAGATCGGGTCAACCGTGATGCCCGGCGTGTTCATGTCGAGCAGCAGGAAGGTGATGCCCTGTTGCGGCTTGCCGCTGTTGTCGGTGCGCACCAGACAGAACATGCGGTTGGCGTGGTGGGCATAGGTGGTCCAGATTTTCGAACCGTTGATCACGTAGTGGTCGCCGTCACGCTCGGCCTTGCAGGCCAGCGAGGCGAGATCGGAACCGCTGCCCGGTTCCGAATAGCCCTGGCACCAGAAGTCCTCGCCGGTGAGCATGCGCGGCAGGTAGTACGCCTGCTGTTCCGCCGTGCCCTTGCCGCACAGCAGCGGACCGAGCATGGCCAGGCCCATGGGCAGCAGCGTGGGTGCTTCCGCTTTCGCACATTCCTCGCTGTAGATGTAGTGCTGCATCACCGTCCAGTCGGTGCCGCCGAATTTCTTCGGCCAATGCGGTGCGGCCCAGCCTTTTTTCTCGTGCAGGATTTTCTGCCAGGCCATGGCGGCCTCGAAGTCAGCGAACACGCTGGTCATCAGGCGGCCGGCCCGGCGCAGGTCGTCGGTCAGGTTGGCATCGAGAAACGAGCGCACTTCGTCACGGAAGGCAAGTTCGTCGGGTGTCAGCGAGATGTCCATGGCGGGTCCGGCAAGGGGCTGGGCAGGCGGGAAGGCAGGCCATCCTAATCGAGGACGGCGCCCTGTAAATGGCGGGGCTTCCGGGGGCGGGTGGCCAAAGCGCTCAGCGTGCTAGGCTCGTTTGCCGGTGCCATGTACGGGTGTGGGGAGAAAGACATGTCGGAGCAGGCCGATCGCCGTACCAGGCTGGTCGACAAGGTATGGCAGACCCTGTTCGGCGGCGGCGATTCCGCGCTGCTGGCACCCTGGCGCATGCGCCAGCGGGAGCAGGACCGCACCCGGGTGCGTGACGCCGAGCTCAAGGCCGTCAACACCATGCTCGATGAACTGGACGGCCTGCACGCCGGCCGCAAGGTGTTCAACCGGGCCGGCGAGATCGTCGATGCCGGCGATACCCGGTCGATCAGCCGGATCCGGCTCAATTCGATTATCGAGGTGCAGGAAGAGGACCCGGCCGCCGCCCTGGAGATTCCGGACACGGCCGAGGCCCTGCACAAGATCCGCCTGGAAGCGGACATCAATGCCCTGCGTCGTTCACTCAACGTGCGCCGTATCGGCCTGCGTGCGGAGACCATTGCCGAGGCCCTGGAATTCACCACGTTGTCGGAGCGGCCGGTGGATCCCGACTGGTTGCTGCGCTGGCAGGAAGCGGCGGCCCGGGTGGTCGCAACCGACTTCCAGGACCTGTGGGCCCGGATGCTGGTGGACGAGGTGCGGCAGCCTGGTTCACACAGCCTGCGCACACTGGGCTGGCTGGCCACACTGTCGCGCGCCGATGTCGAGACCATCCGCTTCGTGGCCCGGCTCGATCTGGGCGGCTTCATCTGTCGTGAGGCGGCCGGCTACTTCAAGGACGACATCCATGCGCCGATGTTTGTGCAACTGGCGGAAATGGGCCTGGTCGAGGATCGTGACGACGCCCGCGTGACCCTGCGTACAACGGCGGGCAGCGGGTTGAAGGTCGTGTTGCGCTGCCATGCGCGGACACTGGTGGTTGAGGGCGTGGGTGAGGAGCTGGCGCTGGCCGCCTATCCGTTCACCCGCCTGGGCCGGGAGATTTTCCCGCTGTTCGCGGGCAGCGCCGATTCCGCCTACCTGTTTGCCATCGGCAACGGGCTGAAGAAGCGTGGTTTCAGGGTGGAGATGGTGGCCGGCTGACCGCTTCCGGGCGCCCGGCCCGGAAAAGAAAAAGGGCCGGAAAATCCGGCCCTTTCGCGTACCCGCACATGCCTGTTATCAGGCGGCGAAATCCTTCAGCTTCTTCAGCGGACGGATGCGGACGACGTTGCGGGCCGGCTTGGCCTTGGTGATGACTTCCTTGCCCATCATGATCACTTTCTTGCCGCCTTTCTGGGCCGGCTTGCGTACCACGGTGATCTTGAACAGGCCCGGCATCACGAACTGGCCTTTCGACTTCTTGTTGACGTGGGCTGCGACGACCGAGGAGAGCTCCTCGAGGACGGCGGCGACCTGCTTGCGGGCCAGGGCGGTGTTGTTGGCGATGTGCTGCAGGAGGGCGGATTTGGCCATCGGCTCGCTGACGGAGCTCAGCTTGACCGGGCTCGGTTTCGGAGCGGCGGCTTTCTTGGCGACTTTCTTCGCCGGGGCCTTCTTCACGGCCTTGGCTTTCTTGGCAGGGGCTTTCTTGGCTTTCGGGGCTTTTTTCTTGGCGGCCATCGTTGCTTCCTTCAAGTGGGGAGGGGTGCCGTACTTTTCTGGATGAGCCGGCGCGACACGGAAAAATCCGGTGTTTTTGCCGTGCGCAACCGCGTACGTGGGCCCTTTATATGGCAATCACTGCATGCAGGCAATACGCCGTTGCGGGTTTTTCCCGGGTTTTTCCGTGTGAAAACCATTTTATCCACAAGCACGGCCATTGCCGGAAAGTCAGCTTTTGCCGGTTTTTCCCGTATCCGGCATGCGTCGGCGTGCCGGCGGCCTGAACATGCCATGCCGTACGCGTGTGGCCCGGGCGTACCCCTGTGGCTATAATTCGCGGCCCTTTACGCTCCGGCCGGTGCAGCAGAACGCCGCCTGCCGGGCATCCCGAACCCGGAATCTCCAGCATGCGTACCCACTACTGCGGCCAGCTCAGCGAAAAACAGGTCGGCGAGACCGTCACCCTCAGCGGCTGGGTGCACCGCCGGCGCGACCACGGCGGCGTCATCTTCCTCGACCTGCGCGACCGTGAAGGCCTGGTGCAGGTGGTGTTCGATCCGGACACGCAGGAAGCCTTCGCGCTGGCCGACAAGGTGCGTGGCGAATACGTGGTGCAGGTCACCGGTCGCGTGCGCATGCGCGACGAGGCGGTACGGAACGCGAAGATCGCCACCGGCAACATCGAGGTGCTGGGCAAGCAGATCCTGATCCTGAACACGGCCGAGACGCCGCCGTTCCAGATCGACGAGTACGCCACCGTCGGCGAGGACGTGCGGCTGCGCCATCGCTACATCGACCTGCGCCGCCCGGAGATGCTGCAGCGCTTCCGCTTCCGCTCGCAGGTCACCTCGCTGATCCGGCGCTACCTCGACGACCACGGTTTCATGGACGTGGAGACGCCGGTGCTGACCCGCGCCACCCCGGAAGGCGCCCGCGACTACCTCGTGCCGTCGCGCACCCACCCGGGCCAGTTCTTCGCGCTGCCGCAGTCGCCGCAGTTGTTCAAGCAGCTGCTGATGGTGGCCGGCTTCGACCGCTACTACCAGGTCGCCAAGTGCTTCCGCGACGAGGACCTGCGCGCCGACCGCCAGCCGGAATTCACCCAGATCGACCTGGAGATGTCCTTCGTCGAGGAAAACGACGTGATGGACATCGCCGAGGGCATGGTGCGCTCGCTGTTCAAGGGCTGCCTGGGTGTCGAATTCGGCCCGCTGCCGCGCATGACCTACGCCGAGGCGATGCGTGACTACGCCTCGGACAAGCCCGACCTGCGCATCCCGCTCAGGCTGGTCGACATCGCCGACCTGATGCAGGACGTCGGCTTCAAGGTGTTCGCCGAGCCGGCGAAGGATCCGAAGGGCCGCCTGGTGGCCCTGCGCCTGCCGAAGGGCGGTGAGCTGCTGTCGCGCTCGCAGATCGACGACTACACGAAATTCGTCGGCATCTACGGCGCCAAGGGTCTGGCCTGGATCAAGGTCAACGACATCTCGAAGATCCACAACGGCGAAGGCAGCGGCCTGCAGTCGCCGATCGTGAAGAACCTGTCGAACGAGGCCCTGCAGGGCGTGGTCGACCGCACCGGCGCGCAGAACGGCGACATCATCTTCTTCGGTGCCGGCAAGGCGAAGATCGTCAACGACTCCATGGGCGCGCTGCGGGTGAAGCTGGGTCACGACCTGAAGCTGTTCACCGCCGACTGGGCCCCGTTGTGGGTGGTCGAGTTCCCGATGTTCGAGGAGCAGGACGACGGTTCCTGGGCTGCCATGCACCACCCGTTCACCCAGCCGAAGGTGCCGGTGGAGGAGTTCGCGGCGAAGAAGGCCACGGCCACCGCCCGCGCCTACGACCTGGTGCTCAACGGCACCGAGATCGGCGGTGGCTCGATCCGCATCCACCGTCCGGAGATGCAGCAGGCGGTATTCGATACCCTCGGCATCGGCGAGGCGGAGGCGCGCGAGAAGTTCGGCTTCCTGCTCGACGGCCTGAAGTTCGGCGCGCCGCCGCACGGCGGTCTGGCCTTCGGCCTGGATCGTCTGGTGATGCTGATGACCGGCTCGGAATCGATCCGCGACGTGATTGCCTTCCCGAAAACGCAGACCGCGGCCTGTCTCATGACGGCGGCGCCGGGCGAGGTCGATCCGAAGCAGTTGCGCGAGCTCGGCATCCGCCTGCGCGAAAAGGAGCAGCCCAAGGCGGGAGGTTGATCCATGTCGACCTTTGCCCGCCGATTCCACGCTTCGCGGTGGCTCCTGCTGGTGCTGGCCGGGTTGTGCAGCACACTGGCAACGGCGGAGCCTGCCACGCCGGCCGTTGCTGCTGAAAGCTTCGGCGGCGTTGGTGCGAGGCTGCAGGCCGACGGCCGCTATGCCAGGGTGTTCGAGCTGGTACCGGGTGGTCCGGCGGCAGCTTCCGGTCAGTTGCAGGTTGGCGATCGCATCATCGGCGTCGGCGAGCAGTCGGGCGAGATCGTCAATGTGATCGCGATGCCGTTGCCGGACCTCGTCAGCCGGATTCGCGGCCCGGTCGGTTCGCAGGTGCGCCTGCAAGTGCTGGCGCCGGACACCGAGGATCTTGCCCGGGCGCGCGTGGTGGCCCTGGATCGGGCCGTGGTGATCGCCCCGGCAGCAGCGGCGGCAGAACCTGCCCCGGAGGTTTCTGCCGTGCCGGCGGCGCCGGCCGAAGCGCCCGCTGCCGGCGACATCGCGGCCCAGTGCGCGAAGAAGTATGCCGCCATGAAGGCCTGCGAGCAGATTCCGTCACTGGGTGCGACGGTATGCAAGTCACAGGTCAACAAGACCTACAAGCACCTGGTCTGTTCCCTGATCCAGTAATGCCGGCGGCGCCGGCTGCCCTTGTTATTTCCGGCGCGCTCCCGACAATGGCGCCATGACGCTCATTCTCGGTATCGACCCCGGCTCCCGCGTCACCGGCTGGGGCCTCATCAGGCAGACCGGCTCGCGCAACGAGTTCATTGACTGCGGCTGCCTGTGGGTCGGCGAGAAGGAAGAGGACGTGACGGTCCGCCTGCGCGACATCTATGCCGGCATCCAGCAGGTGATCGCGAAGCATGCGCCTGCAGAAGCGGCCATCGAGAAGGTTTTCATGGGCAAGAGCGCGGATTCCGCGCTCAAGCTCGGCCAGGCCCGGGGTGTGGCCATGGTGGCGGCTGTGAACGCCGGATTGCCGCTGGCAGAATACTCGGCAAAACAGGTCAAGCAGGCCGTGGTCGGCAAGGGCTCGGCCGAGAAATTCCAGGTCCAGCAGATGGTGAAAATGCTCCTGCGTCTTCCCGAGGTGCCGCCGGCGGATGCCGCCGACGCGCTGGCCGTCGCCATCTGCCACGCCAATACCCGCACCAGCCTGATCCGGCTTGCCGGCGCGTCCTCCGCGCGCCGCGGCCGGGCCCGCTGAGGAGTTGCCGGTGATCGGAAGACTGCGTGGCCGGGTTCTGGAAAAACACGCACCGGAACTGCTGCTGGATGTCGCCGGTGTCGGCTACGAAGTGCTGGCACCCATGACCACTTTCTATCGTCTGGGGGCGGCCGGCGACGAAGTGACCCTGCACACGCACCTGATCGTGCGCGAAGACGCGCACCTGCTGTTCGGTTTCTTCACCCGGGAAGAACGCACGTTGTTCCGCGAACTGATCAAGGTGAACGGTGTGGGGCCGAAGCTGGCACTGGGCATCCTGTCCGGCGTCGAGACCGACGCCTTCGTGCGTTGCGTGCAGGACGGTGATGTGGCCACGCTCACCCGGATTCCCGGCATCGGCAAGAAAACGGCCGAGCGTCTGGTGGTGGAGATGCGTGACCGCCTGAAGGCGCTGGGCGAAGTCGAACTCAGGGGCGGCCTGCCGACCTTCATTGCCGCGGCGCCGGCCACACCGGCCCAGGATGCACAGAGCGCACTGGAAGCGCTGGGCTACAAACCGGTCGAGGCGGCCAGGGCCGTGGCGGCGGTCAACAAGGAAGCCGGGCTGGGCAGTGAGGAACTGATCCGCCGCGCACTCCGTTCACTGGCGAAAACCGCATGAGCGACAACGAGCGCCTGATCTCCCCCGCGGCCACCGGCAAGCGCGAGGAAGCCTTCGACCGTGCCATCCGCCCGACCTCGCTGGCCGACTACGTGGGCCAGCAGAAAGTGCGCGAACAGATGGAGATCTTCATCCACGCGGCGAAGACGCGCGGCGAGGCACTGGACCATGCGCTGATTTTCGGCCCGCCGGGCCTGGGCAAGACCACGCTGGCCAACATCATCGCCCGCGAGATGGGTGGCGAGCTGAAGTCGACGTCCGGCCCGGTGCTGGAGAAGGCGGGCGACCTTGCCGCGCTGCTCACCAACCTGGAAGCCGGCGATGTGCTGTTCATCGACGAGATCCATCGGCTGTCGCCGGTGATCGAGGAGATCCTCTATCCGGCGATGGAGGACTACCAGCTCGACATCATGATCGGTGAGGGCCCGGCGGCGCGTTCGATCAAGATCGACCTGCCGCCGTTTACCCTGGTGGGCGCCACCACGCGTGCCGGCCTGCTCACGTCACCGTTGCGGGACCGTTTCGGCATCGTGCAGCGGCTGGAGTTCTACAGCGCGGCTGACCTGGCATCGATCGTGGCCCGCTCGGCCGGCATCCTCGGAGTGGCGATGGACGCAGCCGGTGCTGCGGAAATCGCCCGCCGCGCACGCGGTACACCGCGCATTGCCAACCGCCTGTTGCGCCGGGTGCGCGATTACGCGGAAGTGAAGGCGGGCGGCACCGTATCGCAGCCGGTGGCTGCTGCCGCACTGGATATGCTGGAAGTCGATGCGCACGGCTTCGATGCCCTGGACCGCAAGCTGCTGCTGACCATGATCGAGAATTTTGCCGGTGGACCGGTCGGGCTGGACAGTCTGGCAGCGTCCATCAACGAGGACGCCGGCACCCTGGAAGACGTGGTGGAGCCGTACCTGATCCAGCAGGGTTTCGTGATCCGCACGCCGCGCGGCCGCATGGCCACGGCGCAGGCGTACCGGCACTTCGGTCTGAAAGTGCCGAAGAGTGTTGCCGATTCCGGAGACCTGTTCGCGTCATGAGGACGCCGGCAGAGCTGCGCGAGTTTTCCGTGCCGGTGCGGGTGTACATCGAGGACACTGATGCCGGCGGCATCGTCTATTACGTCAATTACCTCAAGTTCATGGAGCGGGCCCGCACCGAATGGCTGCGCTCGCTGGGTTTCCGGCATTACTCGCTGCGGGACGAGGATTTCCTGTTCGTGGTGCGCCGGGCCGAGGTCGACTACCGGCGGCCGGCCCGGATGGATGACGAACTTGCCGTCACCGCTGCGGTCGAAAAGGCCGGGCGCGCGTCGCTGGTGTTCCGCCAGCGCGTGCTGCGTGGCAGCGAGGTGCTGGCCGAGGGGCGTGTGGAGGTGGCCTGCGTATCCGGTTCGACGATGGCGCCGCGTGCGTTGCCGGCGGACACCGCGCAGGCGGTCCGGACCTGGCTGGCCGGTTGAACGCCAAACTGCAATGTACTGACTGAAGGAGCGCGTCCGTGGATCAGCATTCGATGGAAATCTGGTCGCTGGTTGCCAATGCCACCTGGGTCGTCCAGCTGGTGATGCTGATGCTGATCGGCGCCAGCGTGATGTCCTGGGTACTGATCGGCAACCGCTTCCAGGTATTGCGGCGTGCCGGCAATGCCGCACACGGTTTCGAGGATCGCTTCTGGTCCGGTGGTGACCTCACTCAGCTGTTCTCGCAGGTCAAGAAGGCGCCGGATCCGGATTCCGGCATGGAAACCATCTTCATGGCCGGCTTCAAGGAATACGCCCGCCTGCGCAACACGCCGGGTTCGGATTCCGAGGCGGTGATGGAAGCCACGCACCGTGCCATGCGCATCGCCATGTCGCGCGAGCAGGAACGGCTGGAGAAACATCTGTCGTTCCTGGCCACGGTCGGTTCCACCAGTCCTTATGTCGGCCTGTTCGGTACGGTCTGGGGCATCATGAATTCGTTCCGCTCGCTGGCCACGGTCAACCAGGCCACGCTGCAGGTGGTGGCGCCGGGCATCGCCGAGGCGCTGATCGCCACGGCCATCGGCCTGTTCGCGGCCATCCCGGCCGTGATTGCCTACAACCGTTACTCCGCGCAGGTGGATGCCCTGCTGAACCGGTACGCGACCTTCGCCGAGGAGTTCTACGCGATCCTGCACCGGCAGTCGCAACAGGGCCGGCACTGACGGAGCGCCGCGATGAAACCGCAAACCGATTTCCGTGTCGGCCCGCGCCGGAAACTGCTCAGCGACATCAACGTGGTGCCCTACATCGATGTGATGCTGGTCCTGCTGGTGGTGTTCATGATCACGGCGCCGATGATGACCCAGGGCGTCAAGGTCGATTTGCCGGATGCCGACGCCGAGCCTATCAACATCAAGAACGACGAGCCGCTGGTGGTATCCGTGCAGCGTGACGGCAGCTATCGCCTCAGCCAGGGCGGTAAACCGCTGGGCAGCCGCAGCGAGGCGCCGGTATCGATGGCGGATGTGGTTGCGCGCGCCGGCGCGGTCAGGCGCCAGAAGCCGGACACGCTGGTACTGGTCGAGGGCGACGATGCCGTGCCCTACGGCCGCGTGGTGGCACTGATGGCTGCGCTGCAGAAAGCCGGCGTGAACGATGTCGGGCTGGTGACCGAGCCGGACATGGCGAACGTGAAAGAGCGGCGCTGACGCATGGCACAGGCAATGGCGGTATCGCTGCGGCCGGACCCGTATCGCGGTCCGCTGCTGGTATCGCTGGGCCTGCACGGTGTACTGATCCTGCTGCTGTCGATGAACCTGTCGCTGTGCAGCCGCGAGATCGTGCTGCCGCCGGTGCCCGAACACGTGCGGGCGGTGGTGGTCGAGCGCACCTCCGCTGCGCCGGCACCGGTCGTCGAGGTGGCCGAGCCGGTGGCGCTGCCGGAGCCGCTGCCCGAGCCGGAGCCGCCGAAGCCGGTGCCGAAGAAACCGGACGTCAAAAAACCCGAACCGAAGAAGCCGGAACCGAAGAAACCCGAGCCGGTGAAGAAGGCCGTGCCGAAGCCTGAGCCGAAACCGGTGGCGAAGCCCGCGGAAAAGCCGGTGGAGAAACCGAAGGGAAAACCGGCACCGCCACCGCCGGACTTCAGTGAGATGCTGGCGCAGGAACAGCGCACGCTCAACGCCGATGACAGTGCCCGCCGGGCTGCTTCGGAGCAGGCGGCGCGCGAAGCGGCTGCCCGGGCTTCGGCCGAGCAGAAGGTGGTGGAGGAATACACGTTGCTGATGCAGCGCGAGATCGGCCGGCGCTGGAACCGCCCGCCCGGCGCGCGCGCCGGCATGGTGACCGTGCTGCGCATTTCACTGTTGCCCGGCGGCGAACTGCAGGGCGTGGAAGTGGTGAAATCCAGTGGTGACATCGCCTTCGACCGCTCTGCGGAAAATGCCGTGCGGCTGGCCGGCCGCCTGCCGGTGCCGACCGATCCCGGCCTGTTCAACCGCAGCTTCCGGCGTTTCACTTTCACCTTCGACCCGAGGGACCTTGGCCCGTGACGATGCGAAACAGACTGCAGCAAGCCGTAGCGATGTTCTCTGTGGTGATGTTCTGCCTGGCCGGCTCCGCGCAGGCCGAGCTGAACATCGAGATCACCCAGGGTGTGGACAACCCGATACCGGTGGCGGTGGTGCCGTTCGCTGTGTCCGGTGCCACCTTCGTGCCGGAAGACATCGCGCAGATCGTGGCCGGCGATCTTGCGCGCAGCGGCCAGTTCCGCAGCATTCCCCGCACCGACATGCTGTCCCAGCCCAGCCGCGAACAGGATGTGTTCTATCGCGACTGGAAAGCCGTGGGCAGCGACTACCTGGTGATCGGCAGCCTGCGCAAGACCGGCGCGGATACCTGGGAAGCGCAGTTCCAGCTGCACGATGTGGTGGCGGGCAAGCGCATGCTGTCGCAGCCGTACAGCACTTTTGTCACCGGTCAGCTGCGCGATGTGGCTCATGCCATTTCCGATCTGGTCTACGAAAAGATCACCGGCGTGAGGGGGGCCTTCTCGACCAAGCTGCTGTACGTCACGGTGGAGCGCTTCAGGTCTGCCGGCAAGGTGAAGGCGCGCTACGGCCTGCAGTACGCCGATGCCGACGGCGCCCGGGCGGTCACCGTACTGGAACGGCCGGAGCCGATCATGTCGCCGACCTGGTCGCCGGACGGAAAGAAATTCGCCTACGTTTCCTTCGAGAGCGGTTATCCGGTGATCTATGTGCAGGACCGTGCCACCGCTGCCCGGGAAAAACTGTCATCGTTCCGCGGCATCAACGGTGCACCGGCCTGGTCGCCGGACGGCCGCTTCCTGGCGGTGACACTGTCACGTGACGGCGACCCCGAAATCTACCTCTATGAATTCGCCACCCGTGGCCTGCAGCGGCTGACCACGCATCCGGCCATCGATACGGAACCGTCCTGGTCACCGGACGGCAAGTCGCTGGTGTTCACGTCCAGCCGCAGCGGCGGCCCGCAGATCTACCGGCTGGACATTGCCTCCAGGGCCGTGCAGCGGCTGACCTTCGAAGGCAATTACAACGCGCGCGGGCGTCTGCTGCCGGATGGCAGGTCGCTGGTGGTGGTGCATCGCGACGAGCAGGACCGCTTCCGCATCGCTGCCGTCGACACCGGGCGCAACAGTCTGCGCGTACTCACCGACACCACGCTGGATGAATCGCCGAGCGTGGCGCCGAACGGTGCCATGGCGATCTACGCCACCCAGGTGCGGGGCCAATCGTTGCTGGCGGCGGTGTCCATCGACGGCCGGGTGAAATTCCTGCTGCCGGCGAAAACCGGCGAAGTGCGCGAGCCGGCCTGGTCGCCGTACCTCTGACCCGGCGGGGACCTGTTCGGGGGAGGCTGCCGCCGGTGCGGCCGGGAACCTGGCGGTGTCCGGACGGTCTTTGCAGCGGGCGTGCCCGTGGCGCGCCCCGTGGATGTCGGGCAGTTGCGGGGTGCAATCCGTAACTGCCCGCGTATAATCCGCCGGTTTTCGCCCTACCTGTCGAAGAGGATTCCGCCATGCGCGTGTTCACGCTGAAAGCCCTCACTGCTGCTGTGCTTGTTGTCGCTGTTGCCGGTTGCACCAAGACCAAAACCGACGACTCCGCCAGCACGGCCGCTACCGTGCCGTCCAATACGGCCGCGGTTGCGCCGGCAGCCTCGACGGACACCACGACCAGCCAGGGCGGCAACTTCGCCGGCCAGGACAACTTCGCCGGTGCCGGCGGTACGGCTTCCGGCAACGGTGGTGCCAGCGCCTCCGGTTTCGAGAACAACCCGGGCAACTACACCGGTGACACGCGCACCCGCGTGATCTACTTCGGTTTTGACCGCGCGGAAGTCCCGAGCGCCGCCTACGCAACCCTGAAGGCGCATGCCCGCGCGCTGGCCGGCAACCCGAATGCCCGTCTGAAGCTGGAAGGTCACGCCGACGAGCGTGGTACGCCGGAGTACAACGTGGCCCTGGCCGAGCGCCGCGCCAATGCCGTGCAGAAATTCCTGGAACTGAACGGTGCGAAGGCCGGCCAGATCGAGGTGGTGAGCTTCGGTGAAGAGAAGCCGGCCGACCTTGGCCATGACGAACTGGCCTGGGCCAAGAACCGCCGTGCCGAACTGGTCTACACCGCCGGCAATCCCTGATGACCGCTGCACCCCGGGGTGAACCCGTGATGCTGCCGCGTACCGCCAGAAGCCGCGCCCGGATTGCCGGGCGCGGCTTTTTCGCCATGGGCCTGCTGCTGGCCGTGCCGGTGTTTGCCGGTTCGGTGGGGCCCGGGGTCGAGGAGCGGTCGGCGGTGACGCCGGCCGGTTCGGCCGCCGCCGCCCAGGATCTTTCGGTCACGGTGTTCGAGCAGCTCCAGCAGTACCAGGGCCAGATCGAGGCCCTGACCGGCCGCATCGAGGAGCTGGAGCACGCGCTCCGGCAGGCCCGTGAGCAGGAAAAGGCACGTTACCTGGATCTCGATGCCCGCCTGAAACAACTGGAGCAGGGCGCGCGCCCGGCCGCTGCCGAGGGTACGGCGGCGGCACCGGCGGTGGAATCCGTGGTCAGCGACGAGCAGGCCACCTACGATCGCGCGACCACACTGGTGCGCGAGAAAAAATACGACGACGCGATTACCGCTTTCGAGCAGCAGCTCAAGCAGTTCCCGCGCGGTGAGCGGGCACCCATGGCCATGTACTGGCTGGGCCAGATGTGGCTGGTGGCATCGACACCGGACGCACCGAAAGCCGGCCGCTACTTCCACCGCGTCTACAACGAATTCCCGAAAAGCCTGTACGCGGGCAATGCCATGTACCGGCACGGCCTGCTGCAGTGCCAGCAGGACGAGACCGCGAAAGGCCGGGTGACGCTCAGCAAGGTGCTGGTGCAGTACCCGGGTTCGCCGGACGCGAAGCTGGCCGAGAGCGCACTCCGGCAGCAGTGCCAGTAACGTCGCTGCCGCGACTGCCCTGGCCCGCCGTGCCATAACCGGACAGCCATGACCGAGCTGCGCATCACCGAAATCTTCTTCTCCCTGCAGGGAGAGACCCGCACGGTCGGCTTGCCGACCGTGTTCGTGCGCCTGACCGGCTGCCCGCTGCGCTGCGGTTACTGCGACACCGCCTATGCCTTCAGCGGCGGTACCCTGCGCAGTCTCGACAGCATCGTGGAGGAAGTGGCGTCGTACCGGCCACGCTTCGTGTGCGTGACGGGCGGCGAACCGCTGGCGCAGCCGGAGTGCCTGCCGTTGCTGACGGCGCTGTGCGATCGTGGCTGGGAAGTGTCGCTGGAGACCTCCGGTGCCATGGATCTGGCGGGTGTCGATCCGCGGGTGGTGAAGGTGATGGATCTGAAAACGCCGGGCTCCGGCGAGATGCACCGCAACCGCTACGAAAACATTCCGTTGCTGACGTCGGGCGATCAGGTGAAATTCGTGATCACCGGCCGCGCCGATTATGACTGGGCGCGCTTCAAGCTCGACGAGCTGGCGCTGGCCGGCCGCGTGGATGAGGTGCTGTTTTCGCCAGGTTTCGGTGAGGTGGCACCGGCCGATCTTGCCCGGTGGATACTCGATGACCGGCTGCCGGTGCGTATGCAATTGCAGCTGCACAAACTGATCTGGGGCGAGGAGCGGGGGCGCTGACATGACACGCCGTGCCGTGGTGCTGCTCTCGGGCGGGCTCGATTCCGCCACCTGCCTGGCGCTGGCACGTGCCGACGGTTTCGAGCCGGTGGCGCTCAGTTTCGATTACGGCCAGCGGCATCGTGCCGAGCTGGATGCGGCCCGCCGCGTGGCGGCTGCGCAAGGCGTGGCTGATCACCGTGTGGTCCGGGTCGACATCGGCAGTTTTGGCGGTTCTGCGCTGACCGACACCTCGATTGCCGTGCCGGAAGCGCCGTCGGAAGGCATTCCCGTGACCTACGTGCCGGCGCGCAACACGGTATTCCTGGCGTACGCGCTGGGGCTGGCGGAGGTGACCGGCGCCACCGACATCGTGATCGGTGTGAATGCAGTGGATTATTCCGGTTACCCGGATTGCCGGCCGGCGTTCATCGCGGCATTCGAGCAACTGGCCAATCTCGCGACGAAAGTCGGGGTCGAAGGCGGACACTTCCGCATCCATGCGCCGCTGGTGGCGATGACCAAGGCGGATATCGTGCGGCGCGGTACAGCGCTGGGTGTTGATTATTCCCTGACCGTTTCCTGCTACCAGGCCGACGCCGAAGGCCGTGCCTGCGGGCGTTGCGACAGCTGCCGGCTGCGTGCCCGGGGCTTTGCCGACGCGGGCCTGCCGGACCCGACCCGCTATCTTGCCTGAGGGTCGGGAAAAGGCGGCCCGGACCGGGCTTTCCCGCCTTGCAAACCGGAAATCGGCCGCTATGATAGGCGCCTCTTTCGGGGGTCGTTAGCTCAGTCGGTAGAGCAGCTGGCTTTTAACCAGTTGGTCGATGGTTCAAGTCCATCACGACCCACCATCCCTTCCTGCTTCTTCATCCCTCCCGCAACAGGGCCGCGAGGTGAACAAGCCGCCATGAAAAAACCGCAGAAATCCCGAGACGGCGCCGGCAATCCTGTCGCCAGACACGCGCATCGTTTCAACCGGTGCGCGAGGCACAAGGATGCGAAGCGCTATCAGCGCAACGGCAAGCACAAGGCCCGGCAGAATGACTTCTCCGGGCCTTTTTGCTGGTGGCCGTTCTCCTGACCGGGCGGGCTTGACCCTGGGGTAACCCCCATGTTCCATGCTGGCAGTGTCTGGAAACAGGGGAGCCTGGGCCATGTACACCGTCAGCCAGCTGGCACACGAAGCCGGCAGTACCGCCGATGCGGTGCGCCACTACACCGAGATCGGGCTGCTGAAGCCGCAGCGCGACCGCAACAACAACTATCGCCGCTATACCGCCGACGACCTGCAGCGGCTGTGCTTCATCCGCACTTCGCGGGAGCTCGGCTTTTCCCTGGACGATGTCCGCCGCATCCTGGCCGATGCCGATCGCGGTGACTCACCCTGTCCGCAGGTGCGTGAGCTGTACGCGCAGCGGCTGGTGGCGGTCGAGCGCGACATCGAACGTCTGCTGCGGCAGCGCGACCACATGCAGAAGCTGCTGAGGCGCTGGAAAAAACTGCCGGACTGTGTGCCGACCGGCACCAGCCTCTGTCACCTGATCGACGAAGCAAAACCCTGTGCCGACGGGGACTGCCATCATGAGTAAGCCGGAAGCCGATGTTTGCCGGCTGAGCATCGAGGGCGCGAAATGTGCCAGCTGCGTGCAGCGCATCGAAACGGCGCTGGCGTCCGTGCCCGGCGTGCAGTCGGCCAGCATGAATCTCGCGGACCGCACGGTATCGGTGACCGGAAGGGCGGATGCCGCGCAGCTGGTGGCCGCCGTGCAGGCGGCCGGCTACGGTGCCGAACCGGTACTGGACGAAGAGAGGCAGCGTGTGCAGCAGGAAGTGGCGGAACGGGCGCACTACCGCCGGCTGCTGCGTGACACCGTCATTCCGCTGGCGATCGGCCTGCCGCTGATGCTGTACGGCATGCTCGGCGGTGACATGGGCGTGCACTCCACGGAATCCCGCCTCGGCTGGGGTCTGGCCGGGATCGCCGTGCTGGCAGCGTTGCTGCTGTCCGGTCGCCACTTCTATATCGGCGCCTGGAAAGCCTTTCGTGCGCATCACGCCACCATGGACACGCTGGTTGCACTCGGTACCGGTGCTGCCTGGCTGTACTCGATGATCGTGGTGGCAACCCCGGAACTGCTGCCGCATCCGGCGCGGCATGTCTATTTCGAGGCCAGTGCCATCATCGTTGCGCTGGTCAATCTCGGGCTGGCGCTGGAGATCCGTGCACGCGGGCGCACGTCGGAAGCGATCCGCCGGCTGGTCGGGCTGGTGCCGCGCACGGCACGTGTGCTGGATGCCGACGGCCGCGAGAGCGACCGGCCGATCGCCGGTGTGCAGGCCGGTGACCGGTTGCGCGTGCGGCCCGGCGAAAAGATCGCGGTCGACGGCGTGGTCGAGGAAGGCAGCAGTCTGCTGGACGAATCCATGCTCACCGGCGAACCGGTGCCGGTGCCGAAGAAAGCCGGCGACAGCGTGGCGGCCGGCACGGTCAACGGCAGTGGCACGCTGGTGTATCGCGCGGTGCGCGTCGGCAGCGACACGCTGCTGGCACAGATCGTGGAGCTGGTGCGGCGCGCACAGGCGACACGGCCGCCGATCGGCCGGCTGGCCGACCGCATTTCCGCGGTCTTCGTGCCGGCGGTGATGATCGTCGCCGTGGTCACGGCGTTGCTCTGGTATCACCTGGGCCCGGCGCCGCAGGTTGGCTGGATGCTGGTGACGGCCATGACGGTGCTGGTGATTGCCTGTCCCTGTGCGCTTGGCCTGGCGACGCCGATTGCGGTGATTGTCGGTGTCGGCAAGGCGGCTGCACACGGCGTGCTGATCCGCAACGGTGAGGCGCTGCAGAACGCAGCCACGCTGGACACGCTGGTGCTGGACAAGACCGGCACGCTGACGCGTGGCAGGCCGGAGCTGATCGATCTCGCCGTTGCTGACGGATTCACTGCGCAGGACGTGCTGGCCCTGGCGTCGGCCCTGGAGCAGGGCAGCGAGCATCCGCTGGCACAGGCCGTCCTGCAGGCAGCGCACGCGCGCGGTCTTGCCGTACCGGCGGTGCAGGAATTCGCCGCGGTGGCCGGCTACGGCGTGCGCGGGCGCGTGGATGGTCGTGCCGTCCTGCTGGGCAATGCCGAACTGCTGCAGCGCAATGGCATGGACACGGCCCCTCTGGATGCGCAGGCATCGGCATTCGCTGCGCGCGCCGCCACGCCGGTGTATCTGGCTGTCGATGGCGTACCGGCCGGCGTACTGGCACTCGGTGATGCGCTGCGTGATGACAGCGCGGCTGCCGTGGCCAGGCTGAAACGGCGCGGTCTGCGTATCGTCATGCTGACCGGCGACAACGAACGCACCGCGCGTGCAGTGGCGGCGCAGGCCGGCATCGACGAGGTGATTGCCGGTGTGAAACCGGACGGCAAGGCGGCGGTGATCGAGCGGCTGACGGCGGAAGGCCGACGGGTCGGGATGGTCGGCGACGGTATCAACGACGCACCGGCACTGGCCGCTGCCGGGGTCGGTTTTGCCATGGGCAGCGGCACCGATGTGGCGATTGAGTCCAGTGATGTGGCGCTGATGCGGGGCTCGCTGCATGGCGTGGCCGACGCCATTGCCGTGTCCGCCGCCACCATGCGCAATATCCGCCAGAACCTGTTCGGCGCTTTCGTCTACAACGTGGCCGGTATTCCGGTGGCGGCCGGCCTGCTGTATCCGCTGACCGGCATGCTGCTGGATCCGGTGATCGCCGGCGCGGCCATGGCGTTTTCCTCGGTGACGGTGGTGGCCAATGCCAACCGTCTGCGCCTGTTAAATCCTGCGGAGAAGAACTCATGAGCATGCTGATCGATGCCGGCGCCGTGGCGCTGGTCGCCTTCATCGTCTGGTGGTTCTGGCTGTACCGGCCACGCGCGGCAGTGCTGCCATCGCCGGCCGGTGACATCGAGGTGCGGGTGGCGGACGGTGTCTACACGCCGGCGGAAATCACGGTGCCGGCGGGGCGCGAGACCGTGCTGCGTTTCCTGCGCCGTGACCGCTCGCCCTGTGCGGCCATGGTGCTGATCGATGGTCTGGGCGTCAGTGCAGAACTGCCCGTGGACGTTGCCCTGCCGGTGCGCATACGTCCGGCGCAGGCCGGCCGTTACGAATTCACCTGCCAGATGGGCATGTACCGGGGCACACTTGTCGTCACCGATGCAGACGCGAACGGAGCGGGCACATGAGGCGGGCAGGTGTGGCGGTGTTGCTGCTGGGCATGGCTGGCCATGCGGCGGCCCATGACGGCGACAGCGAGGAGCGCGCCATGCGCATGCACGGTCTGTTGCTGCAACTGGACCGCACCTGGGCGGCCGTGCAGAAGGAATCCGATCCCGCCCGTCGCGACATGCTGCTGGCCGAGCACACCGCCCGGCTGCAGGCAGCGCGCGAAGCATTGCAGGACATCAGCGACAAATCCTCGTGCATCCTGCTGGAAGCGCGCGACACCGCGCGCCAGCTGGCCTGCCTGACCGATATCGAGGCGCGGCAGCGGGCCACCGAGAAACTGCTGGGGCATGCCATCAACCGGCTGGCCTTGCCGTCATCGCGCTGAGTGCGTTCAGTGCGCCGGTTGCTGGCCGGCTGAAAACTGCCGGATGTAGTGCACCAGTTGCCAGAGCTGTTCCTCGTCCAGTTCCTGGTGTGACGGCATGGCCGTGCCGGGCGAGCCGTCGCGGGTGATCGCGAACAGTTGCCCGTCCGGAATGGCGTCCATGGTGGCGGCGCAGGTGAAATTGCGGGGTGGCGGATTGTGCATCACGGCCAGCGGGCCGTTGCCATCGCCGCGCACACCGTGGCAGTTGGCGCAGCCGAAGAAGTTGTTGTCGCCACGGTAGAGACGGGCTGCTGCCTCCAGCCCCTGTCCGCCCGGCGGCAGCGGGCTGGTCTGCGAATACAGCGGCTCGGCCACCGGTTCCGTGCTGCGTGGTTGCGGGCAGGGCAGTTGCGTCAGCGGGCCCTGGCCCGCGCAACCCGGCAGCAGCAAGGACACCGCGGCCACACCGGCGGCGACCAGACGATGGATACCGGAGCAGAGCATGTCGTCCCCCCTTCGGCGGCGGGCCAGGGTACTGCGGAACCGACAGTGTGCCCCCGGGTGATGACGTTTCGTACTGACGGAAATCACGGGTATTCAGCGCACCCGGACAAGTGGCACGGGTGCCGGCCGGTCGTTGCCGGGTTGCGGCCGGCCGATGCCGGCCTGTATTGTATCGATCGATACAAAACTACAGGTGCTGCCATGGCCCGTCCGCGAGCGGTGGAAGACGGCGAGTTGCTGGATGCGGCCATGTTTGCGTTCTGGGCCCGTGGCTATGCCGGTGTCAGCACCCGTGCCCTCGAGGAGGCCACGGGCTTGCCGGCCAGCAGCCTCTATCACCGTTTCGGCAGCAAGGACGGCCTGTTCGCCGCCACGCTGACGCATTACACCCGGCGTGTGGTGTCGGCCCGTGTGGCGCGCTGGCTGGATGCGGGTGCGCATCCGGATGCGCTGGCCGGCCTGCGCGGTTTTTTCACCTCGGTCTATCGCACCGGCAAACACCCGTATCACGCCTGCCTGCTGGCCAGCACCGCGGCCGAGCCCGGTCCGCATGCGCCGGAAGTGAAGCGTGTGCTGCAGGAGGGCATGCGCGAACTGCTGGACGGTTTTGCCGGTGCCGTGCGGCGCGGCATGGCACAGGGCACGCTCCGGCGCGATCTGGACGCCGAAACCTCTGCCCGTTACCTGCTGATGAACCTGCGCGGTCTGCTGGCGACGGCGCGCACGCTGCGCGATCCGCAGCAACTCGATTCCCTGGTTGACCTGATGCTGGGAGCACTCAAGGCATGAACGTAGCCACTGCACTGCTTTTCGACGATATCCTCGCGCCGCTGTCCGGCGGTGAAACCGTGACCGTGCCGCCGGCCTGGGGCCAGGGACGCGCCACGTTCGGCGGTCTGGTGGCGGCATTGCTGTATCGCCGTACCCTCGCCGTACTGACGGAAACCGGCGTGGCAGCCGGCAAGCTGCCGCGCTCGCTGACGTTCTCGCTGGTGGCGCCGCTGGTGCCGGGCGAGGCTCGGGTGGAAGTGACGGTGTTCCGGTCCGGCAAGTCGGTGACGCAGGCGGAAGCGCGCATCCTGCAGGACGGTCAGGTGGCCGCTGCCATGCTGGCGAGCTTCGGCGCGGCACGCGCGTCGGAGGTGATCATCGTGCCGGATCCGGCGCCGGCATTCGCCGTTCCGGAAACACTGCCGGCGCTGCCCTACATCGCCGGCATGACGCCGGAGTTCACGCAGCACTTCGAATTCCGCTGGGCCGTGGGCCAGCTTCCCTTTGCCGGCCCGCCGGCCAGCACCGGCGACATGGGCGGCTGGGTACGTTTCCGTGCACCCACGCGCGGCGTCGGTGTCGAGCACCTGCTGGGGCTGGTGGATGCCTGGCCACCGGCCGTCCTGCCCATGTTCAGGAAACCGGCGCCGATCAGCACGCTGACCTGGACCATCGAATTCACGGAAGCCGCAGCGTCTTCCGCCATGGCCGGCGGGCGTGGCGACGCGTTCTTCCGCTATCTCGCACAGACCGAACTGTCGGCCAGCGGCTATGCCCATGTGGCATCGCGCTTCTGGCACGGTGACGGCACGCTGCTGGCAATCGGCCGGCAGACCATCGCGATCTTTGCCTGAAATCCCGTCATCGTTTCCGGAGCCCGGTCCATGAGTGAATACCGTCTGTTCGGCGTCGAGATGTCGCCCTATTCGGTGAAGGTTCGCGCCTTCCTGCGCTACAAGGCCATACCGCATCGCTGGGTGGTGCGTTCCATGGACACCATGGCCGAGTTCGGCAAATACGCAAAGCTGCCGCTGGTGCCCTGCCTGGCCTGCCCGGACGGCAGTGGTCTGCAGGATTCGACGCCGATCATGGAAACATTGGAGGAAAAACACCCGGAAACGCCGGTGCGCATCGCCGATCCGGCACTGGATTTCCTGTCGGCGCTGATCGAGGAATATGCAGACGAGTGGGGCAACAAGGCGATGTTCCACTACCGCTGGTATTACGAGGAGAACGCGAAGTCCGCGGCGTTGCGCATCGCGCAGGAGCTGGTGCCGCCGGGCTCGCCGGAGCATGCCGCGGAGCAGATGGCGCCGTCGCTGGAGCAGCGCATGGTGCCGCGGCTTTCGTTCGTGGGCTCGGGCCGTGGCAACAACGCGGCCGCCGGGATCATCGAGGCATCCTTCCTGCGCACGCTGGATCTGGTCGAGACGCACCTGGCCGTGCGGCCGTACCTGTTCGGTGGCCGCCCGGCGATGGCGGACTTCGGCCTGTACGGGCAGTGGAAGGAACTGCTGTCGGATCCGGTGACGGGCCGGTTGATGCGCCAGCGTGCACCGCGCACGGTGGCCTGGGTCGAAGCCATGGAAAGCCCGGTGGCAAAAGGCGGCATCGAAACCTGGGCCACACTGGCACCGACGCTGTTGCCGCTGTTGCGCGAGGAGATCGGTGCGCGTTTCCTGCCGTGGTCGGAGGCCAATGCGCAGGCGCTGGCAGCGGCGCAGGCTTCCTTCACGGTGCCGTTGCCGGACGGTGCCTTCACCCAGGACGTGCAGAAGTACCACGCGAAATCACTGGCGGAAATCCGCCGGAAGTTTGCGCGGGTGAAAGACAACGCGGAATTGCGCGCGGTGCTGGCCGACGCCGGCTGCCTGCGCTGGCTGGAGGTGTGAGGATGGGCATGCTGGAACGGGTACGCGACGCGGTGCTGCAGCAGCCGGTGCACAGGGCGGCCGGGCTGGAGCTGGTGTCCGCCGGCGAGGGCAGGGCGGTGATCCGCTACCAGGTGAACGACACCACGGCCAACATCCAGGGCATGCTGCACGGCGGCATCATCACGATGATGCATGACGTGGCGGTGTTCCTCGCCGTGTCGACGGCACTGCCGCCGGACCGGCATGCGGTCACGGCGGAGACGCAGAGTTCGATCCTGCGGCCGGCCAACCGCGGTGAAACCATCCTCGTGCGCGCGCAGGTGGATCGCGTCGGCAAAACGCTGGCGTTCATGCGCAGCGAGACCTTCGCCGTGGATGCGGCGGGCAAGGAACGGCTGATTGCCACCGGCTCGCTGACCAAGGCGGTGGTGGCGCTGTAGGGGGATGCAACCATGATCGAACTCTTCACCGCCGACACGCCCAACGGCCACAAGGTCTCGATCGCGCTGGAAGAGATGGGCATTCCCTATACCTTCCGTGCCATCAACCTGCTGGCGCTGGAACAACGCCAGGAATGGTTCCTGAAGATCAATCCGAATGGCCGCATTCCCGCCATCGTCGATCACGGCAACGACGGATTCACCGTGTTCGAGTCCGGCGCCATCCTCGTGTATCTCGCAGAAAGATCCGGCCGGCTCATGCCCGCCGACCCGAAGGGCCGTTCGCAGGTGCTGCAGTGGCTGATGTTCCAGATGGGGGGCATCGGGCCCATGCAGGGCCAGGCGAATATCTGGTTCCGCTACATGCCGGAAAAAATCCCGCTGGCCATTGATCGTTACCAGCAGGAAACGCGACGCCTCTACGAAGTGCTGGAGCGCCGTCTCGGCGAAAGCGAATACCTCGCCGGCGACTACTCGATTGCCGACATCGCCTGCTGGCCCTGGGTCCGTGTGCACAACTGGGCGGGTGTGGGCCTCGACGGTCTGCCCAACCTGCAGCGCTGGCGGCAGGCCATCCGGGAGCGGCCGGCCGTGCAGCGCGGCATTGCCGTGCCCGGCAAGGGCACGGGCGTCGATGTGAAGCAGATTGCAGGCATGGTCGAGGGCGTGCGCCGGCGCGAACCCTGAAATCCTGTACAAGAATTGCCTGTCGGATGATGTGGCATAAGGCAATTTTTGTATGTATATCAGTCAGATAGTTGGAACCCGTTGAAGGTGGCGGTCTCTGGCGGGGATTGACTTGTACAAGTTTTGGGTAAATATTGCCCACAAGTTGTACAAATTAATCCTATCCGTACAGGTATTCCCATGGGCGCCAGCCTGCCCCCGACGGTTCCCGGAACGGCAGTTATCCCGGTCGGGATCAGCGCCTGCCTGCTGGGCATGCGGGTGCGTCACGATGGTGGCCACAAGCGCGACGCCTTCTGCGTCGGCGAGCTGGCGGCCTGGTTCCGCTGGCAGCCGGTATGCCCGGAAAGCGAGCTCGGGCTGGGCACGCCCCGGGAGGCGATACACCTGCGACGGGGGGCTGACGGCCTGCGCCTGGTCGGGGTGCGCAGCGGCCATGACCACACGGCAGGGATGCACGCCCTGGCGGACCATGTACTGCCGGAGTTCGGCGGGCTCTGCGGTTTCGTGGTCAGCAAACGGTCGCCGACCTGCGGGCTGGAGCGTGTGCGCATGTACGACGCGCAGGGCGGGGCCCTGCCGGAATCCACGCGTGGCCTGTTCACGGCCCGGCTCATGGCGCGCTGGCCGCTGTTGCCGGTGGAGGACGAGGGGCGCCTGAACGATCCGCAACTGCGGGAAAATTTCGTGATGCGGGTTTTCGTGCTGTGGCGCTGGCAGCAGCTGCGCGCAGCAGGACTCACGGCGCAGCGGCTGACCGATTTCCATGCGGCACACAAATACCTGCTGATGGCGCACAACGGCGCGGCCTACCGGTCGCTGGGGCGCCTGCTGGCCGATTTCTCCGCGGCTGATCCGGAACGGATTGCCGATGACTACATCCGTATCCTCATGCCGGCGCTGGCCACGCCGGCCAGCCGGTCACGTCACGGCAACGTGCTCATGCACATGGCCGGGCATTTCCGCGCACACCTGTCCTCGGCACACCGGACCAGACTGCGCAGCGTGATCGACGATTACCTGCAGGGTCTGGTGCCGCTGTCGGCACCGCTGACGCTGATCCGGCATTTTCTTGCGGATCATCCCGACCCGTGGCTGGAACGGCAGGTGTACCTGCAGCCGTATCCGGACGTATTGCGCCTGCGTGCGTTCCTGTGAGCTGTCATGAACACACCGGCACCGGTTGAACACTTTCCCATCCGCGTGGTGTCCGCGCGTACCGGCATCAACGCGGTGACCCTGCGTGCCTGGGAGCGCCGCTACGGCCTGTTGCGGCCGTTGCGCACCGCCAAGGGTCACCGGCTCTATTCCGGTGATGATATTGCCCGCATCGAACGCATCGTTGCCTGGCTGGAGCGTGGCATATCGATCGGCCGCGTGCGTGATCTGCTGGAGCGCGATGAAGAACAGGCCGGTGTGCCGGCCGATGCCGGCGTCCACTCAGGGTGGGAGGAGTATCGCGTCCATGTCTCGCGTGCCATCGCGGGATTTGACGAAAAGCGGCTCGATGAAACAGTCGGCGAAGCCTTGTCGCTGTATCCGTTTGCCACGGTCTGCGAGCGCCTGCTGTTGCCATCGGCGCATGAATCCGGTGTGCGTCGTCATACCGTGCCCGGCACCGTTGCGGAGCAGGCTTTCTTCGATGGCTGGCTGCGTCGCAAGCTGTCGGTGCGCATGCAGCTGGCCATGCGCCATCTGCACGGCCTGCCGGTATTGATCGGTGTCCTGCCGGTATCGCAGGCCGCCACTGATCTGCCGTTGCTGGTGCTGGCCACCGGCCTGACCGGCATGGAAATCCCGGTTGTGCTGCTGGAGACGCCGTTGCCGGCAGAGGAATGGCTGGTGGTGATGCAGCAGCGTCCGGCGGCGGCGCTGGTTCTGTACGGCGACAGCGCACAGGAGACGGCGGCGTTGTCGCGAATGCTGGCGCGTCTGGTGCCGGGTGGCGTGCCGGTGGCGCTGGCCGGTCCGGCAGCCCGCATCCATGAAACGCTGGCACGTGAACAGCATGCGCTCGCGCTGACAGCGATGTCGCCGGCCGCGGCGGCGCGCCGGCTGGCCTTGTACCTGGGTCGGGAGCATGCGCCATGAAGCGCGATGCCGGAGTGCCCGCCGTGCATCTGGTGTGGTTCCGCGAGGACCTGCGCACCGATGACCAGCGGGCACTGCAGGCCGCGATCGCGGCGGCAGATGCCGACGGGGCCTGCGTGCACGCCGTCTGGTGTGCGGTGCCCCGTCAGTGGGATGCCCACGACATGGGCGACAACCGGCGCTGGTTCCTGCTGCGGTCGGTCGGCGAGCTGTCGGTCAGTCTGGCAGCAGCCGGCATTCCGCTGACGGTGCTGGATGCCGGCGATTTTTCCGGCAGCGTGACAGCCGTGTTGCGGCACGCGCATGCCATCGGTGCCGTTGCCGTGTATGTCAACCACGAGTATCCGCTCAACGAGGCGCGGCGTGACGAGGCGCTGCTGGCCGATTGTGCCTCTGCAGGCCTGGCGCTGCACGCGTTCCATGACGGCGTGCTGGTGCCGCCGTCGGCCCTGCGCAACAAGTCCGGTATGCCCTACACGGTGTTCACGCCTTACCGGCAGGGCTGGTACCGGCAGCTGGCCGACGATCCGCAACTTGCGCCGAGCCCGTTCCGTGCGCCGCAGCAGCGCGCCAGTGCCGGGGTGGTGGCGACGGTGCAGACGCATGCGCGGGCCGTACTCGAACGGCTGGCCGCCACGTTGTCGGTGCCGGCCACCGTGCAGGCAGCATGGCCGCCGGGCGAACATGAAGCGCAGCGCCGTCTGCAGCATTTCGTATCGGCAGGTTTGCTGCGATACCGGGAAGAGCGCGATCTGCCGGCCGAGCCCGGCACCAGTGTGTTGTCGGCGTATCTGGCGGCAGGGTGTCTGTCGCCGCGCAGGGCACTGGCGGCCGCACGGGCAGTCAACCGGGGTGATTTTGCAGAAGGCAATGCCGGCGTCGTGACCTGGATTTCCGAGCTGGCCTGGCGGGATTTTTACCGGCAGGTGATCTTCCATTTTCCGCACGTGTCGACCGGCCGGGCCTTTCGCCGGGAAACCGATGCGATCGCGTGGCGGCGCGACCCCGGCGACATCGCTGCCTGGTGCGAGGGCCGCACCGGCTACCCGCTGGTGGACGCGGCCATGCGCCAGCTGCATGAGACCGGCTGGATGCACAACCGCCTGCGGATGGTGACGGCCATGTTCCTCAGCAAGGACCTGCTGATCGACTGGCGGGTGGGAGAGCGCCATTTTGCGCGCCATCTCGTAGACTGGGACTTCGCCGCCAACAATGGCGGCTGGCAATGGAGTGCATCGACCGGTACCGACGCGGCACCGTATTTCCGTCTTTTCAATCCTGTCCGCCAGGGCGAACGTTTCGACCCCGAAGGCCGTTTCGTGCGGCACTGGCTGCCGGCGTTGAGGGACGTGCCGGATCGCTGCGTGCACGCCCCCTGGCTGGCTGGCAGCGGCCGGAGCGGGCAGTTGTTCGCGGCGCCGGAGTTTCCGGAACCGGTCATTGCGCACGAGCGCGCGAAAGCCCGGGTGATGGCGGCATTCCGGGCAGCGTCCGGACAGGGAAGGCCATAGCGAATGGATGACACACGAAGGACGCCGCACATGAGCAAGCGTATCGGCAGCGATCGCATCCGAACCATCTTCAATGCGCTGGGGCGCGATACGCTCGGGCTGGTGGACGAGCTGTACGCAGAGGATGTGACGTTCACTGACCCTTTCCATCGCATTGAGGGCCGTGCAGCACTGCGTCGCTACTACGCCGGCATGTACGAGAACGTGCAGGAGATCCGTTTCGATTTCAGCGGCGAGACGGCCGGCATCGATGATCTGGTGCTGTACTGGCGCATGACATTCCGGCATCCGCGTCTGGGTGGCGGCAGGCCGGTGATGGTGGAGGGTTGCAGTCGCCTGGTGTTTGCCGCTGACGGCCGGGTACGCATGCATCGCGATTATTTCGACGCCGGGGCCATGGTGTACGAGCAGTTGCCACTGCTGGGCCGGGTAGTGCGCATGGTGCGGGAGCGTGTCGGATGAGCGGTTTCTCCGGGCATGCCGATGCCTCGGCACATCGCGGCGAGGTGGTCTGGCTGACCGGTGCCTCGTCCGGAATCGGGCGTGCACTGGCGATACGGCTGGCTGCCGGTGGCGCGCGCGTGTTCGCCACGGCACGCAATGCCGCGGCGCTGGCCGAGCTGCAGCGCGAGCACGGCATCGAACCGGTGCCGGCCGATATCACGAAACGTGCCGAGGTGCTGGCGGCCGCCGGGCGGATACGCACGGCAGCCGGTCGCATCGACCTGCTGATCGCCAATGCCGGCACCTGCGAATACCTGGATGTCCGGGCGTTCGACAGCGCGCTGGTGGAGCGCGTGTTCGCTGTCAACTTTTTCGGTTTCGTGTACACCGTCGAGGCCGCGTTGCCGCTGCTGCGCGCCGGCCGGGTCCGTTACATCGTCGGCATCGGCAGCACGGCAGCCTGGACGGGTCTGCCCCGTGCCGAGGCTTACGGTGCTTCCAAGGCGGCCATGCACCATTTTCTGGAGAGCCTGCGGGTCGACCTGACGCCGGAGGACTTTTCCGTGTCGGTGGTGGCGCCGGGCTTTGTCGATACACCGTTGTCGGCCCGCAACGATTTTCCCATGCCGATGATGGTCTCGGCAGAGCAGGCGGTGGACGGCATCCTGGCCGGCATGCGGACGCGCCGCCACGAGATCCACTTCCCGGCTGCCTTCAGCCTTTCCCTGAAAATGCTGCGCCTGCTGCCGAGCCGCTGGCGCAACCGTCTTTACCAGCGCTTGCTGCGCGAGGAGCTGCCGTGACCGGAACCCTGCCACCCGGCCAGCGTGTTGCCATTGTCGGCAGCGGCATTGCCGGGCTGACGGCGGCATACCTGCTGCACCGCCGCCACGACATCACCTTGTACGAAGCTGACGGCCGCATCGGTGGCCACACCCACACGGTCGATGTGTCGGTGCAGGGCAGGCCATACGCCATCGATACCGGCTTCATTGTCTGCAACGACTGGACCTACCCGAACTTCCTGCGTCTGCTGGCGCAGGTCGGTGTGCAACTGCAGCCTTCGGAGATGGGATTTTCCGTGCACTGCGAACGCACCGGTCTGGAATGGGCCGGCGGCAGTCTGGATGAGGTTTTTGCGCAGCGCCGCAACCTGGCCAGCCCGCGCTTCTGGCGCATGCTGCTGGAGATCGTACGCTTCAACAAGGCCGCAGTACGCCTGGCGGACAGCCGCGAAGGCGACGTCACGCTCGGCGAATACCTGGAGCGGCATGGTTACTCGCCGATGTTCCGCGATTACTACATCGTGGCCATGGGGGCGGCCATCTGGTCCAGCAGTGCGGCCGACATGCTGGCGTTCCCGGCCCGTTTCTTCGCCACTTTTTTCCGCAATCACGGGCTGCTCAATCTGGTGCACCGGCCGCAGTGGCGGGTGATACGCGGCGGTTCGCGCGAGTACCTGGGCCCGCTGACCCGGGGTTTTTCGGACCGCATCCGGCTCGCCACGCCGGTGCGCGCCGTGCGGCGTGCCCCGGACGGTGTGGAAATCCGCACCGATGCCGGAACAGAGCGCTTCGATCAGGTGGTGCTGGCCTGCCACAGCGATCAGGCGCTGGCCCTGCTCGGCGCGGATGCGACTCCGGCCGAATGCGAGGTGCTCGGCGCCATTCCGTATCTGGGCAACGATGTCGTGCTGCACACGGATGTGCGTCTGCTGCCGGTGAACCGCAAGACCTGGTCAAGCTGGAACTACCATCTGGCAGCAGCGCCGGGTGCGCGCGTGCAACTCACCTACAACATGAACATCCTGCAGGGCCTGCAGGCGCCGGAAACCTTCTGTGTCACGCTCAACCAGACGGCACGGATCGATCCGTCCCGCATACTCGGCCGCTGGCGCTACCAGCATCCGGTGTACACACTGGATGGCATGCGTGCCCGTGCGCGGCGCGACGAGATCAGTGGCCGTAACCGCACGTATTTCTGCGGCGCCTACTGGCACAACGGCTTTCACGAGGACGGCGTGGTCAGCGCGCTGGCGGTGGCGGCGCATTTCGGGGAGGCCCTGTGAAAGCGCTGGAGGCGGTTTCCGCGCCGCTGGCCAGCGGCCTTTACCAGGGGCATGTCCGGCACCGGCGTTTTGCCGAACGCGAACATGCCTTCGAGTACCGGCTCTTCATGGTGCTGCTGGACCTCGACGAGATCGAACGCGTGTGCGCGCTGTCGCCGTTCTGGTCGGCACACCGCTTCGCGCCGGTCCGGTTCCGGCGTGACGATTTCCTGCCGGCCCGCACCGGCAGCCTGCGGGAGGCCGTGCTGGCGGAACTGGCGGCGCTGGGGGGATTCAGCGAAGGCATCGGCGCCATCCGCATGCTGACCAACCTGCGTTGCTGGGGGCTGACCTTCAATCCGCTGACGGTTTACTACTGTTATGCCGCTGACGGCGAAACCCTGCGTGACGTACTGCTGGAAGTGCACAACACACCATGGAACGAGCGGCACTGCTACCGGTTGCCTGTGCAGGCGGGCAATCGCCATGTGGCGGCACTGGACAAGCAGTTCCATGTGTCGCCGTTCCTGCCGATGGACATGCAGTATGTCTTCCGCTTCAACACGCCGGGTGAGCATCTGGGTTTCCACATGGAGAACCAGCGTGCGGGTGAGCGCGCCTTCGATGCCACCCTGAGCCTGCGTCGCCACGAGATCAGCCGGGCGTCGCTGGGCCGCGTGCTGCTGCAGCATCCCTGGATGAGCGCCCGGGTGCTGACCGGGATATACCTGCAGGCGCTGGCGTTGTGGCTGAAGGGGGTGCGTTTCCACACGCATCCGTCATCGCTGGAACAACCGGCAACGCCGGCATCCCGTAAACCGGACAGACAGCCAGGGAGACTGCCATGAATTCCCCCACCGATTCCCGCGCCGGAGCACGTGCCGGCGGCCTTGCCGGCCAGCACAACTGGCGCACCCTGGCGGCCCGTGCTGCCGTGCGGCGCGTACTGGCGGGCCTGCAACACGGATTGCTGACGATCCGGGAGGAGGGCAGCGAGGAGACTTTCGGCAACAGCCATGCGCGGGCCGACCTGCACGGTACCGTCGAGGTGGTGCATCCGAACCTGTGGCTGGACGTGATGGCCAATGGCGCGCTGGGTGCCGGCGAAGCGTACATGAAGGGTCACTGGACCTCGCCCGACCTCACCGCCGTGGTGCGTGCGTTCTGCGCCAATCTCGATACGCTGTCGGCACTGGACGGTCCGCTGGCGCGCGCGGCCAAACCGGTGCTGCGTGGACTGCACTGGCTGAACCGGAACACCGAGGCGCAGGCGCGTCGCAACATCGCGGCCCACTACGATCTGGGCAACGACATGTTCCGTCTGTTCCTGGACCCGACCATGATGTACTCGAGCGCGATCTATCCGCGCGCCGACAGCACGCTGGACGAAGCGGCCGTGCACAAGCTTGACGTGGTCTGCCGCAAGCTGGATCTGCAGCCGGGCGACCATCTGCTGGAAATCGGCACCGGCTGGGGCGGTCTGGCCGTGCATGCCGCGAAGCACTACGGTTGCCGCGTCACCACCACCACGATCTCGAAAGCACAGCATGCGGTGGCCGTGCAGCGTGCGCTGGATGCCGGCGTGGCCGACCGCATCACCTTCCTGCTGGACGATTACCGCGACCTGACCGGCTGTTACGACAAGCTGGTGTCGATCGAGATGATCGAGGCAGTCGGCCATGCCTGGATGGACACCTATTTCGGCAAGCTGTCGGCGCTGCTGAAGCCGGACGGGCTGGCGCTGGTGCAGGCCATCACCATTGCCGACCAGCGCTATGAGCAGGCACTGAAGGATGTCGATTTCATCCAGCGCTACATTTTTCCCGGCGGCTTCCTGCCGTCGGTGTCTGCCATCGCCGACCGGGTGGCGCGCTGTACCGACATGGCGATCGTGCATCTGGAGGACATCGGCCTGCATTACGCACGGACCCTGCAGGACTGGCGCGCACGCTTTTTTGCTTCCCTGACCCAGGTGCGTGCCCTCGGTTACGACGACACCTTCGTGCGCATGTGGGATTACTACCTGTGCTACTGCGAGGGCGGATTCCGGGAGCGGGTGATCGGCACTGGTCAGGTGCTGATGGCCAAGCCGCGACGGCTCGCGCTAACCTGACGCTCCCTGACTGACATTGCGCCGGAGCTGGCCATGCTTCGCGTCGCCGTGATCGGGGCCGGCATGGCCGGCCTGTCCTGCGCAGCCCGCCTGGCAGAAGCCGGGTGCCGGGTCGACGTGTTCGAGAAAAGCCGCGGCACCGGCGGCCGTCTGGCGACGCGCCGCGATCACGGCACCGGTTTCGATCTGGGTGCCCAGTATTTCACCGCCCGCGATCCGCGCTTCATCGCCTGCGTGGAGGCCTGGGAAGAGGCCGGCACGGTAGCGCGCTGGGAGGTCGTTCCCTGGCTGCTCGAGGCGCAGGGCAAGGTCCTGCCGTCACCGGACGACACGCCACGCTGGGTCGGTGTGCCGGGCATGTCCAGCCTTGCGCACCGCATGCTCGGGCGCGAAACCGTGCTGTGCACGCAGAGCACGATCACCGCCATCGAACGGCGGGCCGGCCGCTGGTGCCTGCACGCCGGCGATACGTTGCGCTACGAGGATTTTTCCGCGGTAGTGGTGGCGGTACCGGCACCCCAGGCCGCCGCGCTGGTGGCCGGTTCGCCGTTGCTGATGGCGGCCGTGCAGGCGGCCGTCATGGAACCCTGCTGGGTGGTGGCGATCGGCTACGAACGGCCCACCGGCATCGATCTGGATGCTGCGTTCGCGCGTGGCCAGCCGGTGAGCTGGCTGGCGCGCAACAGCAGCAAGCCGCAGCGTCAGACCCTGCCGGAGGTCTGGTTGCTGCACGCGGCCCCGATGTGGTCCGAGGAACATCTGGAAGCGCCGGCCGACGCGGTGGCGCGCAATCTGTACCGCTGGTTTGCCGGCATCTTTCCGCGTGCCGCCGGAGAACCGTTGTGGCTGCACGCGCACCGCTGGCGTTTTGCCCGCAGTGCCCACGAGCTGCCGGACGGCCATCGTTTCGATGCCTCGCTGCAACTGGGTATCTGCGGCGACTGGTGCAACGGCGGCCGGGTGGAAGGTGCCTGGCTGTCGGGCCGGGCGCTGGCAGATGCCCTGATTGCGGCGCACCGGCTCTGACCGGCGCGCCGGCATTTTCAGAAACGATAGCCGGCGCCGATCATGTAGACCCAGGGATCGATATCCACATCCACGATGACAGCCGGGGTACCGTTCGCGGAAACGTCCGCTTCGGTATCGATGTCGATGTTCCAGACCGCGGCGTTGATCAGCCAGCGCTCGCCGGCCCGGTAGTCCAGCCCGGCCTGCAGTGCCAGCCCGAACGAGTCGTCCAGCGCGATGTCCGTGCGGGTTGCCGACAACGCCGTTGTCAGTGCCTGCGTGGTCTCTTCCCCGAAGAACACGGTGTAGTTGAGGCCGGCGCCGACGTAGGGCTGCAGCCGGCCGGCAACCTGCGGATACCAGTGCAGGGAGACCGTCGGCGGCAGGTGGCGCGTGCTTCCCACGACGATACCGTCCAGCGCGCCGTTGCCTTCGATGTCATGGCTGAACGGCAGTGCTGCCAGCACCTCAAGGCCCACGGAGCCGGACAGCATCCAGGTGCCGCTGAAGCCGAAGCCGGTGCTGTCTTCGACATCCGCGATATCGCCCAGGGCCGACGTGGAAGATGCATCCGGAGCGACGGTGGCCGCGCCGAAGCGGGCAATGAATTCGCCGGGCTCGTAGGCAGATGCCGGTGACGTGGCGAACAGCAGGGTGAGCGCGACGGGCAGGGTTGCAGACTTCATGGCAGTGTTCCTGGCAGGGGTTCCGGGGAAAGCCTGCCCAGTGTCTGCATCCGTGCACGGCCGGCCCTGATGCAGGTCAGGACCGGATCGCGGTTCCCGTCTTGCCCGCAAGGGTACTGATGCCGGTCAGGACTTCCCGGCCGCGCCCCGGCGGCACCCTCCGGATGCCGGGAGCGATTTGCTATCCTTGTCGGCCCGGCTGCCGTGGCTTTGCGGAGTTGCCCATGTCCGCCACCATCGATTTCGTCCGTCATCACCTCGCCCACGAACACGACCCTTCCGCGCTGACCCCGGCGCAGAAGGAGGACTTCGTGCGGCGCATCAAGGCGCAACTGAAGGCGCGCGATGCCGTGCTGGTGGCGCATTACTACACCGATCACGACATCCAGAAGCTTGCCGAGGAAACCGGCGGCTGCGTGTCGGATTCGCTGGAAATGGCACGTTTCGGCAAGGATCATCCGGCCAAGATGCTGGTGGTGGCCGGCGTGAAGTTCATGGGCGAGACCGCGAAGATCCTGTCGCCGGAAAAGCGCGTGCTGATGCCGACGCTGGAAGCCACCTGCTCGCTGGACATCGGCTGCCCGATCGATCGCTTCAGCGCATTCTGCGACCAGCATCCGGACCGGACCGTGGTGGTCTATGCCAATACCTCGGCGGCGGTGAAGGCGCGCGCCGACTGGGTGGTGACTTCCAGCATTGCGGTGGATCTGGTCGCGCACCTGGACGCAAAGGGTGAAAAGATCCTGTGGGCGCCGGACAAGTATCTCGGTGACTACGTGCGCCGGAAGACCGGCGCCGATGTGCTGCTGTGGGATTCCAGCTGCATCGTGCATGAAGAGTTCAAGGCGCAGCAGCTGCTGGAACTGAAAAAGGCCTGTCCGGATGCGGCCGTGCTGGTACACCCGGAATCGCCGGCGGCGGTGGTGGACATTGCCGACGTGGTCGGCTCCACCTCGCAGTTGATCCGGGCCTCGCAGGAGCTGCCCAACACCCGTTTCATCGTCGCCACCGACAAGGGCATCTTCTACAAGATGCAGCAGCTGTCGCCGCAGAAGGAATTCCTGGAGGCGCCCACGGCCGGCAACGGTGCCACCTGCCGCTCCTGCGCACACTGCCCGTGGATGGCGATGAACGCGCTGGAGAACCTGTGCCGGGTTCTGGAAGACGAGGACTGGGCGGCCCGCAACGAGATCCACGTCGATGCCGATACCGGCCGGCGTGCGCAGGTACCGCTGCAGCGCATGCTGGCCTTCGGCCGGGAACTGGCGGCACGCCGCTGACCGTTCAGGGCCGGGGTGCCGCCCGGGCCTGACAAACGTCGCTTGTGACGCGCATCGCCCGTGACAAACGTCACTTGGCGCATGAGCCGTCCGCCCGCACAATCCCGGCTCGCTGGTCCTTTTGCCGGAGGCGGTCATGGATTTCGAGATGAGTGCGCGCGCCCGCGAGACCCTGGAGCGGGTCCGGGCCTTCATGAAGGCCCGTATCGAGCCGGTCGAGACCGGGTACTGGACGGCCATGCACGAGACGCGCAACGGTGGCGACTGGACGCGCTGGGCGCATGGCCCGCTGCTGGAAGAGCTGAAGGCACAGGCGAAGGCCGAAGGGCTGTGGAACCTGTTCCTGCCGGATCCGGAGCTGGGCGGCGGCCTGTCCGTGCTGGAATACGCGCCGATTGCCGAGCAGACCGGTCGCAGCCTGCTGGCACCGGAGGTGTTCAACTGCAGCGCGCCGGATACCGGCAACATGGAGGTGCTGTGGAAGTACGGTTCCGATGCGCAGAAGAAACAGTGGCTCGAGCCGCTGCTGGACGGAAAGATCCGTTCGGTGTTCTGCATGACCGAGCCGGACGTTGCCTCCAGCGATGCCACCAACATGCAGGCGACTGCCGTTGTCCAGGGCGGCGAGGTGGTCCTGAACGGGAAAAAGTGGTGGTCATCGGGCATCGGTGACCCGCGCGCGAAGATCATCATCTTCATGGCGCACACGCCGGATCCGTCGAAAGGGCGGCACAGCCAGCACTCGATGGTGCTGGTGCCGGTCGATACGCCGGGAGTGACGGTGAAGCGCATGCTGCCGGTGTTCGGCGAATACGATGAGCCGCATGGACATGGCGAGGTGCACTTCGACAATGTGCGGGTGCCGGTGGCAAACATCATCGCCGGGCCGGGCCGCGGCTTCGAGATTGCGCAGGGTCGTCTCGGGCCGGGCCGCATCCATCACTGCATGCGTGCGCTGGGTGCTGCCGAGCTGGCACTGGATCTCATGATCGAACGCGGCATGGCGCGCTCCGCTTTCGGAAAGCCGCTGCTGAATCTTGGCGGAAACCGGGAACGTGTTGCCGACGCGCGCATCGCCATCGATCAGGCACGCCTGTTGACCCTGTATGCGGCGTGGAAGATCGACAAGGTCGGAGCGCTGGGTGCGATGACGGAAATTGCCGCCATCAAGGTGGCGGCGCCGAACGCACTGCAGATGGTGGCCGACATGGCCATCCAGATCCACGGCGGGGCGGGTGTGTCGCGCGATACACCGCTGGCGGCCATCTTCGCGATGGCGCGTGTGTTGCGGCTGGCCGACGGGCCGGACGAGGTGCACAAGGGCGTGATTGCACGTCTGGAGCTGATGAAGCGCGGTCATTCGAAGTAGTACGCGGGGTTACGACAAGCATGGGTGCGGTGTATCTGGTGCGTCACGGGCAGGCATCGTTCGGCAAGGCCGACTACGATCGGCTGTCGGAACTCGGCGTCGAGCAGGCGCAGTTGCTGGGGCATGCGTTGCGCAGCCGGCTGCCGGCACTGGATGCACTGTATTCCGGTTCCATGCTGCGTCACCGGCAGACGGCAGAACACTGTGTTGCCGGGCTGGGCGAGGCTTTCGGCAGGTTGCCGGAGCCGGTGATCCGTGCGGGTTTCAACGAATTCGACCACGAGGAAGTGGTGGTGCGGCTGAAGCCGCTGTATGCGAACAAGCTGCTGATGGCTGCCGATCTGGCGAAGACGCTGAACCCGCGCCGTGCGTTCCAGCAGGTGTTCGAGGAAGCCGTGGCGCGCTGGGTCAGCGGCCTGCACGATGACGAGTACGCCGAAAGCTGGCCGTCGTTCCGCAACCGTTGCGTGACTTCACTGCAGGAAGTGGTGGCCGAGCTGGGCGCCTCGAAGACGGCCCTGGTGTTCACGTCCGGCGGCACCATCACCGCCATCTGCCAGCACCTGCTGGGCATGCCGGATGACACGGCGTTCCGGCTCAACCACACGCTGGCCAACTGTGGCCTGACCAAGGTGATCTACAGCGAGCGTGGTCTGTATGTGTCGACGGTGAACGAGCACGCCCACTTCGAAATGGCGAACCTGCGCGGCGGAGAACGAAAGCTGATTACCTACCGCTGAGCGCCGGTATTCAGCGTGGCCGGCTGTCCGCGGCTGCGCCGGCCGGTGCATCCAGGCACTGGCTCACCAGGCCCATGACCACCGGGCTGTACAGCAGTGCAACATGGCCGTGGTATGGCACGTGGATGTTCTGTGCGGTGCCGTCGAGCACGGACGAGTGATTGGGCAGCACGAAGTTGTCGAACTCGGAATAGATCGAGTAATAGCGCACGTCCCGGCCGGGCGTCATGCCACCCTCCGCCAGTTCTGTGGTGAAGGCCGAGCGGTAGCGCATCTGCGGGATGTTGCCGTTGCCGGGCAGCATGCCGGCCAGTTTCGAGCCCATGTGCGGCGAGCCCAGCGTGATGACCTTGTCGATGCGGTCAGCCATGCCGTGATGGCGGATGACATAGCGGGTCAGCAGGCCGCCCATGCTGTGGGCGACGATGTGCACTTTCTGCGCACCGGTTGCTGCCAGTGCGCTGTCGATGTGGCGTGCCAGCTGCCTGGCGAGCTTGCGGGCATCGATCACCGGCGGTGTGTAGCTGACGGCATAGACGTTCTTGTAACCGCGCCATTTCAGCCACAGTTGTATCACCAGGAAGCAGGCGCTGTTCGCGCCCCAGCCGTGTACCAGCAGGATCGGGGTTTCACCGCGTGCCTGGGCGCGAAACGGCATCAGGTCGTGGACAATGCGCAGCGGATAGGTGAGTACCAGGAAGGCGAAGCAGAGCGCTTCCACGAGCACGGCAAAAATACCGACCGGCAGACTCAGCGGCGCAGCACTGGCACCGGGCAGCGCCTTGCGTTCGTCGTTGTTCTGCCGCTCGTAGAACCAGAGGTGGTACAGCATCAGTGCGCCGCCAAGGCTCACGGCCAGTACACCCAGCAGGACCAGGCCGGCAAAGGTCAGCAGGGACTCCATCGGGACAGGCTCCGGTCGATTCGTGACCCCGGAGTTCTACCTTGGCACCGGCCGGATGTCTACAGGCTGAAATCGCTGCGTACTTCCGACAGGTCGCGCAGGCGATTGCGCAGCGGTGCTGCCTTCGCAAAGTCGTTGCCGGCGGCGGTGATGCCCAGCTCCAGCTGTTCTTTCGCCGGCTCGATCTGGTTGCGCAGGAACAGGTATTCGGCCCGCGCGGCATGCACGCCGACCGTATCGGATACCGCACCGCGCGCGCGCGCCAGCAATTGCCAGACGTTGGGATCGTCGCGGCGAAGCACGGCCTGGCGTTCCATCAGGGCCACGGCGCGCTCCGGCCGCTGATCGCGCAGCAGTGCCTGGGCCGCCGTCATCGCCAGCGGAAAATTGTCGGGCGCCAGCGCCAGGCCATCGACCAGCAGATCACTGGCAGCCCGCACCTTGTCGGCTGCCAGCAGGATTTCGCCTTCAGCCGCGCGCCAGATGATGCGTTCCGGCTGCTGCCGGCGCAGCGGCGCCAGTGTGGCGAGAGCCTCGTCATGGCGACCGGCCCGCATCTGTGCGAGTGCCAGCCCGTAGCGGGCAACATCGCGCTCGTCCGGTGCTGCCGTCTTCAGGGCATCGGCCAGTGCCGTGATCGCGCTGGCCGGTTCGCGGGTGAAGGCAATCTGCAAGCGCATGCGCGCCAGGCGGAAATCGGTGTCGTTGCGCGGCGCCGCCGGTACGCCGAGCTGGCGGGCACGGTTGCGTGAGTCGCTGATGCGGGTGTCGGTTACCGGGTGCGTGCGCAGGAATTCCGGATAGCGTTCGGCGTCGACCGGTGCCGTGCGCTGCATCGTTTCGAAGAAGGCAGGCATGGCAGCAGGATCGAAACCGGCCCGCACCAGTGTCTGCATGCCGACGCGGTCGGCTTCCCGCTCATGTTCGCGTGAGTGTGCCAGTTGTGCCTGCAGCAGGCCTGCATGGGTGCCGGCGATGGCGGCGGCACCGGCATCGCCGCCGACGGTGGCCGCCACCAGGATGCTGGCCAGCAGGGCGGTCAGGGCAAGGGGCTGCTGGCGACGCTGCTGGTCGAGCGTGCGGGCGAAATGCCGCTGCGAAAGGTGCGCGAGTTCGTGCGACAGCACGGCCGCGATTTCATCCTCGTGGCGGGCATTGAGCAGCAGGCCGGCGTTCACCCCCATCACGCCGCCGGGGACGGCAAAGGCATTGATGTCGGCACTGTTGATGATCACCAGTGACAGGCGGGGTTCCGCGAGATCGCTGTGCGATGCCAGCCGCCAGGCCAGGTGTTCGAGGTAATCGTTGACCAGCGGATCGTAGAACAGCGTGGTCCGGGCACGCAGTTCGCGCAGCCAGGCTGCCCCCAGCTGGCGTTCGGCTTCCGGGGATACGGTGCCGGAAACGGCATCGCCCAGTTCCGGCAGGACATCGGCAGCATGGGCCGCCGGCAGCAGGAGCAGGGCAAGCAGCAGTACGTGGACGAAGCGGGACACGGTCGGCGACATTCGGATTGCTATGCTGGGCAGCCAGTAGACCATGCAGCACCGGATTCGTGCCATGAACGATCTGTATGACAACGGTGATTTCACCATAGACCAGCGTCTGGACTGCACCGGGCTGCGTTGTCCGTTGCCGTTGCTGCGCACCAAGCAGCAGGTGGCCCGGCTGGCGCCGGGCACGGTTCTGGAAGTGACCGCTTCGGATGCCGGCGCCCTGCGCGACATCCCGGCCTGGCTGGCGCACACACCGCACCGCCTGCTGGCGCAGGCAGAGCAGAACGGGCTTTACCTGTTCGTGATTGCCTGCGCGGCCGACAGCACCTCGGCAACGTGACCGTCCACCTTCACGGCACGCCATTCCCGGCGCAGTACACCATCACGGTCGATCAGGAAGGTGCTGCGTTCCACGCCCTGCACCTGCTTGCCATACATGTTCTTCATGCGGATCACGTCGAACAGCCGGCACAGCCTTTCATCCTCGTCCGCGATCAGCGGGAACGGCAGGCTGTACTTGCACTGGAACTTCTCGTGCGACTTCAGTGAATCGCGTGATACGCCCAGCACCAGCGTCCTGGCGGCCTTGAAGGCATCGTAGCTGTCGCGGAAGTCCTGGCCCTCCAGGGTGCAGCCGGGTGTGTCGTCCTTCGGGTAGAAGTAGATCACCACGTTCCAGCCACGCAGGCGTGCGGAATCGATGTCCTTGCCGGCGGTGGCCGGGGCGATGAAGTCGGGGATGCGCTGGCCGATGGCAACGGTCATGGGAGTCTCCGGGCGTGTGGGCGAAAATCCGGGCAGGACGGTATCAGGGCCGTGCCGCCTCGAAACTGGCGTCGAGATTGCGGGCATCGCAGTGATCGAGGAAAGTCTCGCGCAGGCCTGCCACCGGCGTGTCGGCCGTGACGTTGACCGTCATGGCCAGGGCGAACATCTGCGAACCGGTGTGCGGTGCGGCGTAGGTGCTGGTGTCGAGCGATTCGATGTTGATGTGCCGGCTGGCAAAGAAATTGGCCAGCTCGTGCACCAGGCCCGGCTGGTCCAGGGCGCTGACCTCGATGCGGTAGGGCCGGGCGGCCGCCTGGCGGGGTTTCGGGCGGGTGCGCCGGGTCAGCAGGGCCAGATCCAGTTCCTTGCCCACGGACGGACAGGCCTTTTCCATGGCGGCGATGGCCGCCTCGCTGCCGGACACCAGCATCAGTACGGCGAACTCGCCGCCCATCACGCTCATGCGGCTGTCCTCGATGTTGCAGCCGCTGGCGCTGGCGGCCCGCGCCAGCTGGTCGACGATGCCGGGGCGGTCGTTGCCGAGTGCGGACAGAACCAGATAGTCGGTGGCCATGGGGATGCTCCGTCGCGGGACATTTGCCGGGAGCCGGAGTGTGTGTGTCCGGGCGCGGCGCGGCAACCCCTGTGCCCGGTCCTGTGCACGGTGACAAGAAGGTGGCCGGCACGGACCGTCACCGGGGTTTCCGGCGCCGCTCCGCGGCCTTACCATGACGCCCTTTCCCGCGCCCGTCCCGGGCGCCGGCAAATGACGCGGAGACCCCATGATCACGGGCAGCATCGTTGCTCTCGTCACCCCCATGCTCGACAACGGCGATATCGACCGCGACGCACTGGCAGCGCTGGTCGACTGGCACGTGAAGAGCGGCACCGATGCCATCGTCGCGGTCGGTACCACGGGCGAATCGGCCACGGTCGACTACGACGAACACGTTGCACTGATGAAATTCATCGTTGATCGCGCGGCCGGTCATGTGCCGGTGATCGGTGGTACCGGTGCCAACTCCACACGCGAAGCCATCGAGCTGACGCAGGCGGCGAAGGACGTCGGTTGCGATGCCGTGTTGCTGGTCACGCCTTATTACAACAAGCCGACCCAGGAAGGGCTCTGGCTGCACCACAAGGCCATTGCCGAAGCGGTGGCCATCCCGCAGATCCTCTACAACGTGCCGGGCCGCACGGCCTGCGACATGAAGCCGGACACCATCGTGCGCCTGTCTTCGGTGCCGAACATTGTCGGTGTCAAGGAAGCAACCGGAGACCTTGCGCGCGCAAAAGACATCCTGGCCCGGGTCGGCAAGGATTTCGCCGTGTATTCCGGCGACGATGCCACCGCGATCGAGCTGATCCTGCTGGGCGGGCACGGCAACATCTCGGTGACGGCCAACGTGGCGCCGGCGGAAATGCATGCTGCCTGCGCGGCTGCGCTGCGTGGAGAGGCCGATGCAGCGCGGGCGATCAATGCCCGTGTCCGGGAATTGCACGACGTGCTGTTTGTCGAATCGAACCCGATTCCGGTGAAGTGGGCCCTGCACGACATGAAGCGCATCGGTGCCGGCATCCGTCTTCCGCTCACGCCGCTGTCGGCGGCGCAGCGCCCGCTGCTGCACCAGGCGCTGGTGCGTGCCGGCCTGGTGTCCGCCTGATGCGGCACGCCCTCGTTGCGGCCCTGCTGCTGTCGTTGCCGGTCGTGCTGGCAGGATGCGGCCAGAACGGGATTTTCCGTGATCGCGGGTTCGACTACCTGAAGGCTGCGCCGGGCAAGCCCCTGGTCTATCCGGAAGGGCTGACGCCGTTGCCGTCCCGCGAGCTGTATCCGGTGCCTGCGGTGGAAACGCGGCGCAAGTTCGAGGAAGACGAAAACAGGAAAGCGAAACTGGAAATTCCGCCGCCGCCGCAACTGGCGGTGATCGTCGATGCGGCGGCGACCGTGCCGGAGGCCGGCAGGGTCGTTCCCGAAGCCGGTGTCACGCTGACCCGTGACGGCAACGGTTATCCGGTCCTGATGCTGGATCTCGATTTCAACTGGGCCTGGCAGGAAGTCGGCGATGCCCTGAAGGCCATCCCGTCGGTGAAGGTCGAGGACATCGATCGTGGCATCGGCGTCTATTTTCTGGCCATCGACGGCAAGCGCAACAGTGCCGGCGAGCCCTGGCAGCTGAAGCTGAACTACACCGCCAACGGCATCCAGGTGGCGCTGCAGGTTGACGAGAACGGCATGGCTCCGGCGGAGCTGTCGTCACCGTTGATGCAGCAGCTCAAGGACGGGATCCGCTAGTGCTGCGTTTCGCCTCGCTGGGCAGCGGCAGCAAGGGCAATGCGCTGCTGGTTGCGGCCGGCGATACGCACGTACTGGTCGACAACGGCTTCGGCCTGCGTGACACGCTGCGCCGTCTCGAGCGCGCCGGGGTTGCACCGGCAACGCTGTCGGCCATCCTGGTGACCCACGAACACAGCGACCATGGCAACGGCGTGGTGCCCCTGGCGTCCCGCTACGGCATCCCGGTCCATCTGACTGCCGGCACGAAACGTGCGCTGGAAGCGCGCGGGCATTTCGACGGGGTATCGGTGGATTGCCGCCGCATCGTGCGCGGGCAGGTTTTTTCCGTGGGGGATCTGGCTGTGCTGCCGGTACGGGTACCGCATGACGCTGCCGAGCCCTGCCAGTTCGTGTTCGAATACGGGCCGGCCCGGCTGGGGGTGCTGACGGATATCGGCAGCCTGACGCCGCAGGTGGTCGAGGCCTATGCCGGCTGCGATGCCCTGTTCCTGGAATGCAACCACGATGCGCGCATGCTGGCCGGTGGCGCCTATCCTCCGGCTCTCAAGGCGAGAGTGGGTGGCGATTTCGGTCATCTGAGCAATACCCAGGCCGTGCAGTTGCTGCAGCAGGTGAACCGGGAGCGGCTGGCGACACTGGTGATCGGCCACCTGAGCGAGAAGAACAACGACGCGCCGCTGGCGCGCCGTGCCGTTGCCGCGGTGCTCGGCTGGCACGAGGATGCGGTGATTGCAGCGAGTCAGGCCGAGGGCCATGACTGGCTGCCGGTCAGGATCAATGAAACCCGCGCAGCGGGTGCAAGCGGAGCGTGACGACGATGCAAAAGCGGGAACAGCTTTACACCGGCAAGGCCAAGAGCGTGTTTGCCACCGACGATCCGAAGCGGGTGGTCATGGTCTACCGCAACGACACGTCCGCGTTCGACGGCAAGAAGCTGGCGCAGCTGGACCGCAAGGGCATGGTGAACAACAAGTTCAATGCCTTCGTGATGCAAAAACTGCAGGCGGCGGGTGTGCCGACACACTTCGAGGCGCTGTTGTCGGATACCGAGTCGCTGGTGAAGAAGCTGGACATGGTCCCGCTGGAGTGTGTCGTGCGCAACTTCACGGCCGGCTCGATCTGCCGTCGTTACGGACTGGAAGAGGGGCTGGCGCTCAATCCGCCTACCTTCGAGCTGTTCCTGAAGAGCGACAAGCTGGGCGACCCCATGGTGAACGAATCGCATGCGCTGTCGTTCGGATGGGCCACGCAGGCCCAGCTGGATCGCATGAAGGCCCTGACCTTCCAGGTCAACGATGTGCTGAAGAAGCTGTTCGATGATGCCGGCATGTTGCTGGTCGACTACAAGCTGGAGTTCGGCATGTTCGAGGGCCAGCTGCTGCTGGGTGACGAATTTTCTCCGGATGGCTGCCGTATCTGGGACAAGGCGACCCGCATGAAGATGGACAAGGACCGTTTCCGCCAGGACCTGGGCAATGTCATCGAGGCCTACGAGGAGGTCGGCCGGCGTCTCGGCGTGAAATTTGACTGACCCGGGGCTCCGGTCGTATCAATAGTGGCTGTTCGTCCGCACGTCCTTTCCGGAAACAGGAGATTCCCATGCGCAAGATTGCCTCCCGCGTTGTCGTTCTGGCCCTGCTGGCCTCCCTGCTCAGCGGCTGCTTCCTCACCAAGCTGGTCACGGTACCCATGCGCGTGGTCGGTTCGGCGGTGTCCCTGACCGGCGCTGTGGTCTCGATCGTGCCGGTGGTCGGCAACACGGCCGACTCCACCCTGGAGAAGGCCGACGCAGCCATCGATACGGCGGCCGATACCGTCGACGAAGTTCCGCTCTGAGGAACGGGTCGGGGCCCCCGGTCGCCGGGTGGCCCCGCAGGCCCCGAAACGGGGCGGGACAAGGGCTTGAGCCGTGTCCCCGTCTGCCGGCCGGACGGCCGTAGTGCTTTCATTTGACGGTGGTTTCCTTTAAAACTGCCTGACCGCCCAATCCGATAACAACAACAGTGACCTCATGCCCATGTACAGGGTAATGACGGCGGCTCTGGTCCTTCTGTGCGCGTCCGGCCTGACCGGCGCCAGAACCCTTGATCAGGCGCCCGGCTATCTGAAAAAAGAAGGCAATTTCGTGCTGGTGCCCGCCAGTGCCATGGCCGGGCTCGGCGCCGTGGTCGGTGGCGTCATTGCCTTGCCGGCCGCGCTGGTGACAGCGCCGATCGGCTGGGCGGCCGGGGATCCGCTGGGTTACGCCCTGCTGCCGGTATCGGTCCTCGGCGCGGCTGGCGGTGAGGCCGGTTACCACATCGGTGGCGCCATTCCCTGGGCCCTGAAAAACGGTTTCTACGATGCCCCCATGGCCGGCATTGCCAGGATCAAGGGGGAGCCCCCGAGCGGTCTGGTGGCCCAGGTCGATCCTCCGCCGGCGATCAATGCCGTCGACATCCAGTATCTGGCCTCGACGCCGGAAGATGCCCGTATCCCTGTCGTGCCCCCGCGCCAGTATTCGGCCGCGTTGCCGCCGCCGAAAGAACCGACTTCCCTGATGCTCAAGCGGGCACTGTCGCCGTTCAAACCCCCGCCGGGTTCGATTCCGGCCACCGCAACGCCGGGCTCGCGACCGGTCATTCCGCCGCGCCTGCCGGCCGCCGCCGCCGTGTCTCCCTCCCTGGCGCCGTCGGCTCCGGCAGCGGTCGTGCCACCCCCGGCCGTGCGGGCACCCGAGCCGAGAGTACAGGCCCGGTCGCCGGAGGCGCCGTCGCGGCAGGCTGAGCCGCGGCCTGAGCCCGCGGTGGAGGACGCACCGGTCGACGACAGCGTGGAATACGAAAGGCCCTCGCTGAAAAAGAAAAAGCGCAAATTCTCGGAGCGCTTCAGTTTTTGATCCCGTCCCGTTGCCGAATTACAAGAATCGTATAGATACCCGGCGCAACCGCTCGGCATGATGCGGCGCGCCGGTTGCCGATCGGAGTCCAGGAGAATGTTGATGCGCGCTTTCAGGGTAGCCCTGGGTCTGGTTGCAGCCATGACGGTAGCCAGCACGGCGCGTGCGGAATTGCTGGTCGGCCTGACCACCAACAGCGGCATCACCGGCGTCAATGTCGAGGTGGTCGGCAAGGGTACCAGCGGCTACATCCTGCTGGGCGCCTACCCGGACGACACCGGTTATGAGCCCGAGAACCTGACCGGCATGATCGGTTTCCGCCGCTTTCAGGGAGGCAAGGCCGACCAGAACGGCTACTTCGGCGGCGGGTTCGCCGGGGATGTCGATGGCGGGCCCGGATACAACCGCTTCGGCGCGGGTGGCGAGCTGGGCTACCAGTGGCTGACGGACCACCTGCGTTTCACCCTGCATGCCGGCATGGCCCTGGCCGGCGAGTCGTCGCGCGGAGCCAGGGAAGGGCAGACCGATATCTCGCCCGTACCCCATCTGGGCGCGAGCGTCAGCCTGCGCCGCTGACGGTGCTGCCGGAATCCGGCGCGGCAACCCTTGCCGGTCACCAGGGTTGTGCACACTGTCCGACAACCTTCGTGCTGCCTGAGTTTGTGGCGGCAAGCCCATGATTTCCTGACCGTCATGTTTGTAACCCCTTGAATACCAAGGGAAACGGTGTGGTCAAAAAATAACCTGCCGGGAAAAATATCAGCGGTGCCGGGGGCCTTGCATCGCCGCCGGCCAATCCTCAACAGAGTTATCAACAGATTTTGTGGGTAACTTTCCGGCCATGGCACACACGTCATGGCGGCAGCGGCTCACGGCCGGTACGGGCACGCCCTGCCCCCGCGTCGGGGTGCCGGTGTAAAGTCGCGGCCCCACAGGAGATCCCGCGGCATGGCAACGAACATGGCAACGAACATGGCAGCAAGCTCACCGGCCTATATCGTCGACCTCACCGAAGCCAATTTTGCGGAAGTCATCGGTCGTTCCCGGCAGGTACCGGTACTGGTGGACTTCTGGGCGGACTGGTGCGCGCCCTGCAAACAGATCGGCCCGGTACTGGAGAAGCTGGCCAACGAATTCCGCGGTGCCTTTGTGCTGGCCAAGGTCAATGCCGACCGGGAGCCGCTGATTACCCAGCAATTCGGGGTGCGCGGCCTGCCGACGCTCAAGCTGGTGGCGCAGGGGCAACTGGCCGGCGAACTGACCGGTGCGCACCCGGAGGCGGCCATCCGCAAGCTGCTCGCTCCCCATCTCGGCGCGCAGCCGGAGCCTGGTGCGGGCGGCAACGACGATTTCCACGCGCAGGTGCTGGCCGCCGTCGATGCCGGGCAGGTCGAGGACGCGATCGCCGCCCTGTCGGCCCAGTTGCGGGACAACAAGGATGATCATGCTTCCCGCGTACTGCTGACCGAGATCCTGCTCCAGGAAAATCGTCGCGAGGAGGCTCGTACCTTGCTGGCCGCTGCGCCGGAAAACGTGCCCGAGCTGCGTCGTGCACGTGCCCTGCTGGCGTTTGCAGAACGTGCCGATACCGTGCCGCCGCTGCGTGAGCTGGAAGCGGCCATGAAGGCCGCGCCGGATACCCGGGTCCTCTACGGTTACGCCCTCCGGCTGGTCATGATCGGTCGCATCGAGGAAGGGCTGGATCTGCTGCTGCAGATCCTGCGCACGGACCGGCAGTTCGAAGACGATGCCGCCCGTCGGACCCTGATCGAGATATTCGACATGCTGGGACGTGACGATCCGCTGACGGCGCAGTACCGTCGGCGCATGGCCAATGCCCTGAATTGACGCATGGCCCCCGGAACCGGGGAGACCGGTTCCGGTGTGACAGGAAAGCACTGGCCGGCGCCCTGCTGCGGGCTATACTCCGGCTCGCCCATGGATTCGGCTGCAGGTATTTCCCCATGCAAACCCCCCCACGATTCCATCCGATTGTGCGATCGGCCCTCTTTCTGACCATGCTTGCGGTTGCCCTGCCTGCGCACGCAGACAGCGTCGATGAACTGCATGCGCTGGTCGATGCAAACGACACCGCTGCCTGGGATATGGCGCAACGCATGGAGCCTGACCATGCCGGCGATCCCGAGTTTGATTTCTGGTACGGCCTGGCGGCGAAAGCTGCCGGCAACAAGCAGAAAGCGATCTTTGCCTTCGAGCGCGTTGTGATCAGCCAGCCCCAGAATGGCCGTGCCAAGCTTGAGCTGGCCGATGCCCATGCCGCCTATGGCAATACCCGCGAGGCAAAACGCCTGTTCCGGGAGGTGCTCGCCACGACGCCGCCGGAACCGGTGCAGCAGCGTATCCGCACCTATCTGGGCGCGATTGATGCTGCGGACAGCAAGCAGAAAACCCGGGTCAGCAGTTTCATCACCCTGGGCGGTGGTTACGATTCGAACGTCAACAGTGCGCCGGCACTGGCTGACCATGAAGTCGGCCCGCTGACGTTCACGCTGACGTCGGCTTCGCTGGAAACCGATGCAGGCTTCGTCGATGTGCTGGCCGGTGTCGACGTGGTGAATCCGGTCAACCAGCGCACCCTGCGTTTCCTCAATGCCTCGGTGCAGCGTCGCGACAACAACGAGATTTTCTCCGGCGGCAACTTCGATTATTCACAGGCCACACTTTCCGGTGGCTGGATGCTCAGGCGGGGCGCCGCCACCTGGCGTCTGCCGCTGACGGTGCAGGGCCTGTGGGTGGAAAGTGCCAGCGGCCCCGGCGCAGTCGTCAACGATGACCGTTTCGTCTTCTCTGCCGGCGCCGAATACAACAAGCCGCTGTCGGCGCGCACGGCCGTGACCTGGTTTGGCCAGGCCGGCACGATGCACTATCCGTCCGAAGAGGACCGCGACGCCGACATCCTGTATGTCGGCGGTGCCTGGATCTGGCAATCCGCCTCCAGCCCGCTGCGCCTCACCACCACGGGTCGCCTCGGCACCGAGCCGGCCGACGAGGACTTCAACAGCCGTGATTACCTGGCCCTGCGCCTGAATGCGCGCTGGGCCCTGTCGGCGACCCGCTCGGTCTACGGGGCGCTCGGTGTGCAGCAGTCGATGTACCAGGGCGATCACCCGGTACTGACCTACGAACGCGAGGACACCCTGGTGGATGCATCGCTGGGCTGGCAGTGGCAGGTGGACAGTGACTGGAACCTGAATGTCGACCTGTCGTTTGCCGACAACAACTCGACCGACAACACGCTCTACGATTTCAACCGGGCCCAGTTCAAACTGGGTTCCACCTGGCGCTTCTGAGCGGAGGACGAGACATGAAACAGGAATTCAGGCTGCGCCCGCTGGCGGCGCTGATCGTGGGCAGTGTCATGTTCGCTCCGGTGTCGGCCATCGCCGCCGAGCAGGCCGGCGTGCTGCTGGTCTCTTCCGGCGGTGTGAAGGCGATCGATGGCAGCGGCAATGCCCGCGACCTCAACCGCAAGTCGGCGGTCTACAGCGGTGACAAGCTGAAGACCGGGTCCGGCGCGCGCGCGCAGATCAAGTTCACCGACGGTGCCATCGTCGGCCTGCGTCCGAACAGCGAGCTGCGCATCGACGAATATTCCTACACCGGTGATTCCGCCTCGAAGAGCTTCATGTCGTTGCTGAAAGGCGGGTTCCGGACCGTGAGCGGTGCCATCGGCAAGGCCGGTGGCGGCGACTACAAGGTGACGACGCCGGTGGCCACCATCGGTATCCGCGGCACCTTGTGGGATGGCGAATACGACCCGGAAACCGGGCTGGACCTGGCCGTGTGGGACGGTGGTATCTCCGCCTGCGCGGCGGCCGGTGGCGGCTGTCTGGATCTGGGCGGTGATGTCGATTACCGCTACGGCCATGTCAGCCCGGACGGAACCATGACGGGCCTGAAGGAATCACCGATCGACGAAGACGAAGATGACGAAGGCAACAGCGGTGCGGAGTACGACACCGTTTTCGACCAGCAGGAAAGCGACATGCTGGACGAGGACATCACGCTGTTCCTGCCGTCGGACCATCTCTCCCGTGAGCGCTATCCGCTGGCCGGCTTCGGTGTCGCCAGCGGCAGCCGCTTCCCGTCGAGCCTGCTGCACCTGGACTTCGCCCGTTTCGATTCCGCGGCGTACATGGCCAATGCGTACGGCGGCTGGGGCGCGTTCCGGGAGTCGTCGACGGGGCAGTTCCTGATTCCGGGCTCGAGGTACGAGATCTGTGACGGGGAGTGCTATGTCTACGACAGCGGTTTCTCCGGCTCGGTTCAGGAGATCACCCTGGGACAGGATCCGGACACGGATATCATCTGGGGCTACTGGAACTACAACGGCATGTCACTGAGTGGCAGTGACGGCGATCCGACCCTGGATGCCCTGGATAACTACGGTCTGTTCGTACTCGGCTACAACGCAACCCCGGCGGTTGTGGCGACACTGACCGGCAATGCCTCGTTCACGCTGAGCAACCTCCAGATCCTGGATTCCAGCGGTTCTCCGAGCACCGTGTCCGGTACCGGTTCCCTGAGCATGAACATGGATACCGGCAGTGCCTATGGCGGCATGTCCTTCCAGGACACCGGTTTCGACAGCTGGACCCTGGATTTCTCGGGTACGGTGTCGAATGACGGCCTGAGCCTGGCGATGCTGACGGATACCGCCAACGCGACCAATGCGTCCTATTACATGTCCTATGGCGGCGCGGTGACGGCGCCCGTCCAGGGCACGGTGGAAGCGTCTTTCGTCGGCCAGACCTTTGTGGAGGCCGTCATCGGCGGATTCCAGGCGGACGCTGTGGATGCCGTGGATCCGACCACCGTTATCGACAGCGTCAAAGGCGTGTTCGTCATGCCGAATGACAATCCGCCCGTCATCATCGTGACGGAACCCCCCGCCAACTGACGGGGTGCTGGGCCTCAGCGACGGCGCCTTCGGGCGCCGTTTCTGTTTCCGGGGCGAACCATATCGGTGCGATCCGGGGTGCAGCGCCCGATATTGGGGCGATTCCGGGCGATCGCATCGCCTAACTCCTTGACACGCAAGCAGGGAGGCATGGCCCGGAACATGCATGCACCGACGTCGTGCGTCCGCTGTTTCCCGTGCACCCTATTTGCCCGGGCTCTGGGCGGCGCCGACCGGGACCAAGGAGAACCACCATGAAAATGATCACGGCCATCATCAAGCCGTTCAAGGTGGATGACGTGCGCGACGCCCTGTCGCAGCTCGGCATCCAGGGCATGACCGTTATTGAGGTGAAAGGATTCGGACGCCAGAAGGGTCATACCGAGCTGTATCGCGGTGCCGAATACGTGGTCGATTTCGTGCCCAAGGCCAAGCTGGAAGTGGCCGTGCGCGACGACCAGGTCGAGGATGCCGTCGAGGCGATCCGCAATGCAGCCAACAGCGGCAAGATCGGTGACGGCAAGATCTTCGTGACGGCCATCGAGCAGGTCATCCGCATCCGCACCAACGAATCCGGCAACGACGCCCTGTAAGGAGCCCTCCATGAAAAAGATTCTCGCCGCGCTGCTGGCCGCAGCGCCGGCCGGCGCTTTTGCGGCCGACGGTATTGATCCGGGCGCCAGTGCCTGGCTGCTGACCGCCACCGGTCTGGTGCTGTTCATGACCCTGCCGGGCCTCGCGCTGTTCTACGGCGGTCTGGTCCGCAGCAAGAACGTGCTGTCCGTGCTCATGCAGTGTTTCGCCATTGCCTGCGTCGCCACGCTGCTGTGGTTCGCCGTCGGCTACACGATGGCCTTCGGTGCCGGTGGCAACGGGTTCATCGGCGGTTTCGGCAATGTGTTCTTCGCGCAGATTGCCGAAGGTACGCTGACGCCGACGCTGTCCGCATCCGTGCTGGTGCCGGAATCGCTGTTCGCGCTCTTCCAGATGACCTTCGCCATCATCACGCCGGCGCTGATCGTCGGCGCCTATGCCGAGCGCATGCGCTTCGGCGCCATGCTGCTGTTCAGCGCACTGTGGCTGCTGGCGGTGTACGCGCCGATCACGCACTGGGTCTGGCACAGCGACGGCTGGCTGTTCAAGCAGGGGCTGCTGGATTTTGCCGGCGGCACGGTGGTTCACATCACGGCCGGTGTGGCGGCGCTGGTGTGCGCGCTGGTGCTCGGTCCGCGCAAGGGCTTCCCGCAGCAGCCGATGCCGCCGCACAACCTCACCATGGCCATGACCGGCGCCGGCATGCTGTGGGTGGGCTGGTTCGGTTTCAACGCCGGCTCCGCGCTGGCGGCCGACGGCAACGCCGCGATGGCGCTGGCGTCCACGCAGATTTCTGCGGCGGCGGGCGCTTTTGCCTGGATGTGCATCGAGTGGATCAGGCACGGCAAGCCGAGCGCGCTGGGCATCATCACCGGCATGGTGGCCGGCCTGGGCACCATCACGCCGGCGTCCGGCTACGTCGGCCCGGCCGGTGCGCTGGTGATCGGCCTGTCGGCCGGTGTGGTCTGCTTCTTTGCCACCATGGCGATCAAGCGCAAGCTGAAGATCGACGATTCCCTCGACGTGTTCCCGGTACACGGCGTCGGCGGCATCCTCGGCACGTTCATGGCGGGCATTTTTGCGTCCGGCGCGCTGGGCATTTTCAGCGGCCAGGGCTATGCCGAAGGCGTGACCATGGGCAGCCAGCTCACGGTCCAGCTGACCGGCATTGCCGCCACCGGCCTGTACACGGCGGTGGTGACCTGGGTGCTGCTCAAGGCGGTTGGCCTGGTGACGGCCCTGCGGGTGACCCCGGACGAGGAAACCGAAGGTCTGGACCTCGTGCTGCACGATGAGCGCGGCTACGACATCCGTTGAGATCGCCGTGACATCCGGCAAGGCCGGAAGCGTGAACCGGAACGGGGCCTGCGGGCCCCGCTTTCGTTGGCCGGCTCATTGACCGGATGTGCAGGGGGGGTGAACGAAAAGGCTATTGCCAAGGGGAGGGGGCGTCAGTAGGTTTGACCCTCGCTTCGAACACCCGTTTGAACGGATTCACCCCCACGATTCATCCACCCGCGAGGAGACAGCACACATGGCCAAGTTCATGACCGACGCCTGGTTCACCGAAGTAGAGAAACTGATCGCCGCCGCCGGCGACCTGCAGCCGCCGGCTGCCCTGGCCGATCTCGTGCTGAACGTCACCGTGACCGGCACTTCCGAAGGTGACAAGCCGATGGCGATCGTTGCCGGCAAGTTCCAGAAAGGCCACCAGTCGGGCGCCCCGACCCACCTGATCCTGCCGGTCGAGCTGGCCCAGCGCATCTTCATCGACAACGACCAGTCTGCCGGCATGCAGGGCTTCATGAGCGGCCAGATCAAGATCGAAGGCGACATGAGCCGCCTGATGGTCATGAACACCGTTCAGCCGTCCGCTCCGCAGAAAGACCTGCAGGGCAAGATCAAGGCGATGACCACCGCCTGATTTGCACATGTGCAATGAAAAGGGCCCTGCGGGGCCCTTTTTGTTTTCCGGCGCTTACGAAGCGTTTTGCCGGCCTGCCTGCCGCATTGGCAGCTGCAGTACCGGTGCTTCTTCCAGCGTGTTGCCGGCCCGCCGGTAACGGCCGGGGCTGGTGCCCGTCCAGGCGCTGAAGGCCTTGCTGAAGCTGGCCTGGTCGCCATAGCCGACCTGTTCCGCGATTTCCTCGATCGGCAGGCTGGAACCGCGCAGCAGCCGGCGTGCGAATTCCAGCCGCACGCAATTGCGGATGTCGGTGAAGCTCTGGCCGGTTTCCTGCAGATGCCGGCGCAGCGAGCGGGCACTCAGACCCATGCGCTCGGCCACAGACTCCAGCGTGCAGTCACGCCCCGGATTCGACAGCACGCACCGGCGCAGCCGCAGCACGATTTCCGCTTCATCGGTGATGCCGGTTTCATGTGCGCCCAGTTTGGCGATGAGTTCCGGCGCGCGGTTTTCCTCCTGCCAGGCCGGGCGGCTGTGGTAGGTCAGCGTCGCCCGGCAGGCGGCCTGTCCGAACACCACCTGCCCGCGGTCCAGGCCGTGGAAGCCGCGGGTCGTGCGTGGCGCCGCGCAATCGAACTCGAGCCGGAGATCGCGTGTGGCCAGCGAGGCGATCGACAGAATGCTGCCCAGGTACATGCCGGTGACGAAGTGACGGGTCGTTCCCAGGTCCCAGGTGTCTTCCATCTGCAGGTGCTGGCGCGGGCCGTCCTCGGTCAGCCGGATGTCCAGCAGTGGCAACCGGACCCGGATGACGGTGACCACCATGCCGACCAGTTCACGCAGACGTTCGCGCCGCAGGATGCTGAAGCCGAGCAGCCCGTGTGCCGACAGATCGATGGTTCGTCCGAATTCGAAGCCCAGCGACTCGCGGGGCACCAGCCGGCAGGCCTGCTCGATCAGCCGCTGGATCTGCGCCACCGACAGGTAGACCTCGGGTTCGCGCAGGGCGGAAATGGGAACGCCCGTACCATCCAGCAGGACTTCCGGCGAAATGCCCTCACGCTGCATGTAGCGTGCAAGCACGGCGGCATAGTGGGCCGAGATCATCGGGAAATTGCGTTCGTAGGCGTGTTTCATCGTCTTTTTCTTGTACTTGGGAAGAACACGTCCGTGAAATCTAGACAGCCTTGCTGCGGCGTCAACGCTATTCGTGTAGCGATCTGCAAACGTGATGCGGACTCGTCGGTCACCGGTTTTATCCGGCCATGCGCATGAATTCCGGGTGAGAAAAAAGTCTCAGTGATGGCGGAAATTCCTGCGCCTAAAGCATTGCTGTGCCGGAACTGACAAAAAACTGGCCGCGGTTCGACTACGGGCCGGACACCCCGGTTTTGATAATCCGCCGCCGTCCGTACAGGACATTGCACGTGTCATCCCCGCAAAAAAACAACAACGTGGGAGCCTGCCATGACCGAACCACTGACCTGCCGCCATCATCATCTGGCCGAGGTGTCCGTGCGCGAGATCCGGCGCATGTACGACATCTTCACGCAGTACTACGACAATGCGCCGCTCGACGTCTTTCTGCGCGACCTCAGCCGCAAGAGCGGCGTTTTCCTGGTGCGCCGGCGCCGTGACGGTGAAATTGTCGGATTCTCGACCGTGCACCGCTTCGACATGCAGGTCGACGGCCGTCCGGCCATCGGTGTTTTCTCCGGCGATACGCTGATCGAGCGGGCCTACTGGGGGTCGCGGGCGCTGCAGCTGGCATTCACCCGGTATGTGTTCCGGATCCGTCTGTGCAATCCGCTCACGCCGTTGTACTGGTGCCTGATCTCCAAGGGCTACAAGACCTTCCTGCTGCTGGCCAACAACTTTCCGCGCTATTACCCGCACCCGGAAGGCCGCCATCCGGAGCTGGGTTCCGTGGTGCGCCAGTATTGCGGGCAGCTGTTTCCGGGGAATCTCGACGCTGCCGGCATGCTGCTGTATTTCGGCGAGAACGCGCAGCGGTTGCGTGAGGAAACGGCCCCGATCACCGAAGCCACCCGCCGGCGCTACGCCAAGGTGGCCTTTTTCGAGCAGTGCAATCCGACCTGGCAATCGGGTACCGAGCTGCCCTGCATCGGCATGCTGGGCTGGACGGATTTCGCGATGTTTGCGCGCCGTGACCTGCTGAAACTGTTGCGGCGCCGGCGCGAGGCGCATCCGGAAATGCAGCTGGCGGCTGCCGACGGCGACATGGCGGACTGAGCCGTGGCTGTGCAGGCTGGCAATGTCCGGGCCGGGCACTTTGCCCTGTCGCTGGCGGTTGCACCGGCGTATCGGCAGTTTGCGGCCGGTCTTGGCGATCCCGAGTCCGTGCAGCGGCAGCTGCTGGCGCAGTTGCTGAAGGCCGTGGCACGCGCACACGGCAACCGCTTCCGCGTCGATGCCGGCTGGCGCTGGGAGGATTTCACGCGTCACGTTCCGGTGACGACCTGGCAGGACTGGCAGCTGGCCGTGGACGCGCAACTGCATGAGAAGCGTCGGCTGCTGGTGGATTCCCCCGTTGTGCGCTACCAGCCCACCAGCGGTTCCACCTCGGCGATCAAGCTGGTTCCGTACACGAAGCGGTTTCTCGGCGAGCTCGACGCAGCCATCGCACCATGGCTGGGTGATCTGTACCGGCAGTATCCGGCGATCCGGGGCGGCCGGCACTACTGGTCGGTGTCATGGTTGCCGAACACGTTGCGTGAGCGTTTCCGTGCCGACCTGAACGATGACATGCAACTACTGGCTGCCGGCAAGCGCTGGCTCGCTGCACGCACACAATCGGTACCGCAGGAAACGTCGCTGGCCGATACCTCGGATGGTTCGCTGTTCGCCACCCTGGCATTTCTCGCAGCCGATGAACGTCTCGGCATGCTGTCGGTATGGAGCCCGACCTTCGGGCTGGCGCTGCTGGAAAGGCTGGCCGTGTGGCGCGATCCGCTGGCGGTGTGTCTGACAACCGGGGAGTGGCCGCGCGGTTTCGGCGAGTTCGGCGATCTGGCCTGCCCCCGCTCGCCGCGTGCGGCATCGCTGCTGCGGGGCTGGAACGGCCAGCAGGATCCGGAATTCTTTCGTGCCCTGTGGCCGGCGCTCGCGCTGGTCAGTGCCTGGGATACCGCGGCCGCGGCACCCTGGGCCGACGCATTGCGTGCGCGTTTGCCGCACACGGCATTCCAGGGCAAGGGTTTGTGGGCCACGGAAGGTGTGGTCACCATCCCGTTCCGCAACGAGCACGTGCTGGCCTACCGCAGCCATGTGTATGAATTCGAGGATGCCGACACCGGCCGCATCTGCGCTCCCTGGGAGCTGCAGGCCGGGCAGTCGGTCATCCCCTTGCTGTCCACCGGCAGTGGCCTGCTGCGCTACCGCATGAACGACGTGCTGGAAGTCGGCAGGAAAATGGGCGAGGTGCCCACGCTGCGCTTCCTCGGGCGCAATGACGGCGTCGATCTGGCCGGCGAGAAGATCAGCACGGCGGTTGCGCAGAAAGTGCTGGCAACCCTGGGTGCGCAACACGGCCTGCGTCCGCTGACGCTGCTGGCAGCACACGATGCCGGCAACGGCCGGCCGGGCTACCTGTTGCTGGCGGAAGCAGCCGACGCACGTGCGCGGATCCCGGAAACCCGGGTGGCTGCAGAACTGGAGCAGGCACTGCTGGCGCACTTCCACTACCGGCTGGCCCGCGATCTCGGTCAGCTGGCACCGGCGCGGGTCGTGGTACGGGATGACATGCAGCTGCAGTACGTACGCATGCGGCAGGCAGCCGGCATGATCGAGGGCAACGTCAAGGTCGAAGCGCTTACCGCATGGCGCCGGCCACTGCCGCCGGCACTGGCGTTGCCGGCGGAAACGGCCTTGCAGGTGTGTGCATGACAGCCTGCATCCGGCCGGCTGCGATGACCGACGGGCCGCGCATTCTGGATCTGATCGGGCGCACGCCGCAGCGCGGTCTGGTGACGCTCAACTTCGAGCGCAATCCGGATTTCTTCATCGGTGCCCGTGTGAGCTGCGAGGAGCCGGACGTCTGGGTTGCCGAAGAAGAGGCGGGGCGTTTGCTGGCGGTGTTCAACATCGGCCATCGTACGGTCTTTGTGAACGGTACACCGCGCCGCATCCGCTACGCGCACGATCTGAGGATTGACCCGGAAGCCCGCGGTACCCTGTTGCTGCACCGCATGTTCCGCCGGCTGCGCCGGATGCTGTCCGATGGCGAGTGGATGCAGACCGTGATCCTGGCCGAGAACCGGGCGTCGATCGAAACGGTGGGTTCGGGGCGGGCCGGGTTGCCACGGTATTACCCGTGCGGGGATATCGAGACCTCGCTGGTGTCGACGTCATCTGCGCGCCCGCGGCCCGGCAACGGCATCGAGGTGTCCGCTGCCACCGCGGCGGACCTCCCGGCACTGCAGGCTTTCCTCGACACGGAAGCGCCGCTGCGGCAATTCTGTCCGCACTATCGTTTGTCCGGATTGCTGTCCGACGACAGTTATTTCAACGGCCTGTTGCCCGGCAATTATCTGCTGGCGCGATACGCCGGCCGGATCGTCGGTGTGATGGGTGACTGGGACCAGGCCGCGTTCAAGAAAACGCGTGTGCTGTCCTATCCCGGCGCGCTGGCCTGGGCGCGGCCGCTCTACAACGCACTGCGTCCCTTTACCGGCGGGCTTCGTCTGCCGCCGGCGGGTGGTACGCTGCGCTACCGCATGCTGCATACGGTGCTGGTGCACGATCAGGACCCGGACGTGTTCCGGCTGTTGCTGGAATACCAGCGACATGCACACCGGGATACGGCGGATGCCCTGGTGGTCGGTGCGTTTGCCGGCGATCCGCTGCTGGCCGGCCTGCGTGGCCTGCGCCGGCGTACCCAGCGCAGCCATCACTATCTGGTCTGCTACGACGGCGACCCCCGCGAGCAGCTGCGGCCGGGTCCGGTGCCGCACATCGATCTGGCACGGCTCTAGAGGCACAAAAAAGCCCGCACTCGGCGGGCTTTCTTCGCGGGTACGGTTTTCAGGCCGTGACCGGTTTGCGCATCACTTCCTGGGCCAGGATATGCAGGCGCTGCTTTTGCATGCGCAGCGAGTATTCCAGTTCCTTCAGGCGGGTACGCATCGCGGTATTTTCCCAGCGGCCGGCGATTTCGCGGCGTTTCTGGTCGTACCGTTTCATCTGCAGTTCGGTGAAGGCGTTCAGCGTGCTGCGGAAGGCTTCGTATTCCTGCTCCACCAGCAGCTTCCAGCGCTCGACATTGCCGGACAGGGCTACCTGCTGCTCCACACGCTTGAACTGCATGCTGACGATGGCGCGCTGGATCTTGAAGTTGCTGACACGCTTCAGGTCCCAGGTGAGTCCGACCCAGGAACAGGCCTGGATCATCCACTTGGTCGGATCCCACTGATACCAGCGGATGCCGTTGCGGTAGTCGGTCTGGAAGATGTGGTGATAGTTGTGATACCCCTCGCCCCAGGTGAACAGTGCCAGCACATCGTTGTCGCGTGCGGTGTTCTCGTCGGTGTAGGGCTGACGGCCCCACATGTGGGCCAGTGAGTTGATGAAGAAGGTCACGTGATGGCTGACCACGAGGCGCAGCACGCCGGCCAGCAGGAAATAACCGATGACGTCACCGGCCAGCAGGCCCAGGGCCACGGGAATGCCGATGTTGGTCAGCAGCACCAGTGGCAGGTAGTAGTTGTGCTGGAACATCACGATCGGGTCGCGCTTCAGGTCGTTGACGTTGCTGAAGTCGACCTTGCCGCTCGGGTATTCGCGCAGCATCCAGCCGATATGCGAGAACCAGAAGCCGCGCTTCGCGGAATAGGGATCAAGGTCCACGTCATCGACGTGGCGGTGGTGGACGCGATGTCCCGAAGCCCAGATCAACGCGCTGTTCTGCAGGGCCATGGCGCCGAATACGGCGTAGAACACACGCAGCGACCAGTGCGCTTCGTAGGTCTTGTGTGCCCACAGCCGGTGATAGCCGCCGGTGATGGACATGCCGTTGGCCACCAGCAGCAGGCCGAAGGCAACCCAGGCGCCGAGGCTGTAGCCGTGCGCGAAGCCGTACCAGGGAACAAGGGTGAGCGCGGCGATACCGGTGGCAGCGAACAGGATGGTGGTGGTCCAGATTCGCGGCGCGTGTTCTTTCTGCGTCGCAGTCAGGGAGTCGGCGGGCTTGCGCTCGTCGGTCATCGTGATTCTCTCGGGAGGGCTGCGGGCGGCCGCCAACGGCGGACCGAGCCCGGATCATAGCACGCGGGATTCGCGTCCGAGCCGCCCCCTCCCTGTGGCGGGGCGACGTAACGTGTTGTTACACGTCAGGATTTTCCGTCACGCGGTTTCGTATCCCCGGTGCGCTGCTCGGCGTCGCGGCGCTCTGCCGACAGGCGGCGTGCCGATGGCGGATTGCGACCCATGATCACCTTCCAGAACGGGATGCGGCGGGTCAGCGAAGCCATCTCGTCAACCCGGTCGGACAGCCCGGACAGCTTGTCCACGGTATCGCGTACGCCGGCCAGTTCGTCCACGTCCTCGGCGATGCGGAACACCACCATGTAGAACTCCAGCAGGCCGCGCAGCAGCGAGGCCAGCACCACGAACGTGAGCGGGCCGGCGAAGAACAGGTAGAAGAACCCGCGCCAGTGGCTGCCGGAGGCGAAGGCCTCCACGATCAGGTAGATGATGCCCACGCCCATGGCGAACAGCAGCATGCCGTACAGGATCGGCAGCATCTGGATGATCATGTATTTCTCGAACGAGAAATCGAACAGCGCCTTCCAGTACTGGATCACCCACAGCCAGGCGCGGCGGGCGCGCTCCTGCAGGCTGCGTTGCCCTGCCGGCGGTTCCGGGTTCTTCATGTCGTCGTTCGTGCTCATGCGATCACCATTTGGCGTACTGCTCCTCGACGAATCCGGGCAGGCCGGCGACGGCCAGGGTCTCGTTGCCGACCATGACGGTACCGTGGAAATGCCCGAAGACCTGTTTGAAATCGGTGGCGAACAGCAGCAGGTTCATCTTCTCGGTGTGGGCGCCGGCCGGCCGGAAGGCCAGGTCGACCGAACCGTCGGCGGTACGTACCTGCCAGGGGCGGCCGACCGGGTCGCGGGCATCGTAGTCGAACCGGGTCAGGCCGGTGGCCACCCGTTGTCCGTCAAGCCAGAGGCAGTTCTCGCTGAAACTGGTCTCGTTGACCCCGCAGGACAAATTCAGGCCCAGCAGCCGTTCCCGGCCGCCGGTGCGAACCCGTCCTGACAGGCAGGCCCAGTTCCAGAAGGTTTCCCGGCGCATGTAGCCGGCCGAGAAGTCGTGGTGGCCGCAGGCGCCCAGTCCGGCCAGATCGTAGTCCTGGCCGGCGGCGGAGATGCGGCCGCTGACCGGCAGGCCTGCGACCTTGTTGGCGAAGGTCCAGCCGTTGATGCCGGTGCGGGTGCAGAGGGGCAGGGACCGGTAGGAGGCCGGTTCCGGCAGCTCGGCATCGATCGTCATGGGTGTACGGCCATGCAGCCGCACCTGCAGTGTTTTCAGCAGGCTGCCGTCGGCATGGCGGCGATAGCCGAGCCGGATGCCGGCCCCGGAGGCGGCCAGCCGGCTTTCTCCCTCGACCGGGGAGCGGCTCATGGCCAGGCCGCGGCCCAGCGGCAGGCGCAGGGTGCGCTCGGTCAGGGTGTTGGTGGCCAGGTCATGCACGTACACGAAGGCCAGCCCGACATAGCCGGTATGGGCCAGCGCGCAGCCGGCCAGCACGCGGTCGGCCAGCACACCGAAGTACTGGAACTGCTTGTAGTGAAGGTGCCGGGCCAGTGCGGACTGCGGGCGGCCCAGGGGGGTGCGGTAGTCGAAGTCGCGGCCATTGATGTCGGCCGGAGGACGCTCGAACAGGCCCAGGCGGACCTGGCCATCGGGGGTGATCAGGGTATCGGTCATGCGCGGGGTTCCGGGGTGGAAACGCATGGTAAGCGCCGGTTGGCAGGGTGACCATCGGGTTCTATAGTCCGGACGGCAAAACCCGTCGGTTCGCGCAGCGCATGCCACGGGCCACCCGGAACACCACGCGCAGGGGACACGTCCATGAACATCGCCCTGACCGGCCAGCGCCGCCTGACCCATGCCGATGTCGGCCTGCCTTCGCACACGCACCGCCGCGGCTTCGACGCCCTGGAAACCGAGCATGACTACCGGGTGGAAACCGTGCAGGGCGGCCTGCCGGCGGATTTTGCCGGCACCCTCTTCCGCAACGGCCCGGGCCGCAACCGCATCGGTGGCCGCAAGTTCGGTCACTGGTTCGACGGCGACGGCATGCTGTCGCGCATTACGTTCCGCGACGGCGAAATCCATTACTGCAACCGCTATGTGCGCACGCCGAAATACATGGCCGAAACCGCGGCACAGAAAATCCTCTACCGGGGTTTCGGCACGCAGAAGCCGGGCGGTGTGCTGGCCAACATCGGCCGTCCGCCGGCCAACGTCGCCAACACCAGCGTGGTGTATCACGCCGGGAAGCTGCTGACGCTGTGGGAAGGCGGGCATCCGTGGGAGATCGACCCGGCGACCATGAGCACGGTCGGGGAGTACGACTACGACGGCGTCCTGAAATTCATGTGGCCGTTCAGCGCCCACGGCAAGCTGAACCCGGCCACCGGCGAGTACGTCAACTTCGGTGTGCAACCGGGCAAAACCTCGCGCATCAATGTGTACCGCATATCGCCGAAGGGGCAGGTGATCGCCACCGGGCACTTCCCGCTGAAGGCGCCGGTGTTCCTGCACGACTTTGCACTCACGGAAAACCACGCCGTGTTCTTCATCGGGCCGGTCGAGTTCCACCGCATGTGGCGCTTCCTGGGCGGTCTGGATTCGCTGGACCAGTGCATGGCATTCAATCCGTCCCGCCCGTCGCGCGTGCTGGTGGTGGATCTGCGCACCATGAGCATGGTGGTCGACAGTGAAATCCCCGCCGGCGTGTTCATCCACTACGGGAATTCGTTCGAGGAAAACGGAAAGATCGTCACGGAAGTGACCCGCTATCCGGATTTTGCGGTCGACAGTGCCCTGCGCGACGTATTCAACAGCGAGGTTCCCGAAGCCGGTGATTACTGGCGGTACACCATCGATCTGGCCAGCGGCAAGGTCGATGGAGCCCCGGTGCCGGGGCTGTTGCAGTGCGAGTTTCCGGTATTCGATGCCCGGCTCGGCCTCAGACGTCACCGCTATACCTGGATGGCAACGATGGCCAACAACGGCACGCAGATTTTCTTCAATTCGCTGCAGAAGTACGACGCCGTCACCGGCGATGTGCAGACCCACGACTTCGGGCCGGGCCGGTTTACCTCCGAGCCGCTGTTCATGCCACGCCACGAGACGTCCGGTGAAGACGAGGGCTATCTCGCCAGTGTCGTCTACGATTACCGCAAGGACCTCAGCGAAGTGGTCGTGCTCGACGCCGCCGACATCACGAAGACCGTGGCTGTCGCCACCCTGAAGCACCATGTTCCGTTCGGATTCCACGGCTGTTACGTGCCGAAAACGTTTGCCTGATTGCAGTTTCCGGCCCCGCCGGCGAGGAGATATCGATGCGTTACGATTACATCATCGTGGGTGCCGGTTCTGCCGGTTGCGTGCTGGCCAACCGCCTGACCGAAGATCCGGGAACCACGGTGCTGCTGCTGGAAGCCGGCATGAGCGACTGGCACCCGTTCATCCATATGCCGGCCGGTGTCGGCGAGCTGCTGAAGGGGAAACTGTTCAACTGGTACTTCGACACGGCACCGGAGAAGCACCTCGGTAACCGCCGGTTGTACTGGCCACGCGGCAAGGGTCTGGGCGGCTCGTCCAGCATGAACGGCATGGTGTATATCCGCGGCCACCGCAACGACTACGAACACTGGGCCAACGATCTGGGTTGCACCGGCTGGTCGTATGCCGATGTGCTGCCGTACTTCAGGAAGAGCGAGAACTTCTTCGGCGGCGAGAACGAATACCACGGCGCCGGTGGTCCGCTGGGCATCACCCAGGATCCCTCCGGCCACATGCTGTTCGGCGTGTTCAAGGACGCGGCGAAACAGGCCGGCTACAGCGAGACGAAGGACTTCAACGGCGCGCAGCAGGAGGGCTACGGCTCCTACCAGCTCACCATTGCCAATGGCGAGCGCCAGAGCACGGCAGTGACCTTCCTGAATCCGGCGAAGTCGCGGCCCAACCTGACCGTGATCACGCGCGCACATGTGCGTTCCATCGATATCGACGGTGGTCGCGCCACCGGCGTCACTTTCCGGCACGGTTTCGGATCGGAAACGGTGAAGGCCGTCAAGGAAGTCCTGCTGTGTGCCGGTGCCGTGCAGTCGCCGCAGGTGCTGATGCTGTCCGGTATCGGTGATGGCGAGCAGCTGAAGCGTTTCGGCATTCCGGTGAAGCTGCACAAGCCGCAGGTGGGCCAGAACCTGCAGGATCACCTGGATGTCATGGTCCAGCAGAATTGCTCGCAGCCGGTCACGTTCTACGAGAACACCAAATTTCACCGCGTCATCATGACGCTCATCGAATACTACCGGACCCGTGGCGGCCTGGGCGCCACCAATGCCCTGGAGGCGGGCGCCTTCGTGAAGACGGATCCGTCGCTGTCCATGCCGGATGTCCAGCTGCATTTCATCCCGGCCTTCATGCTGGATCACGCACGCGAGATCGGGCCGGGTCATGGCTACATGCTGCATGCCTGCCAGCTGCGTCCGCGCAGCCGCGGCTGGGTTGGCCTGGCGTCCGGCGACCCGTTCTCGGCGCCGGTGATCCAGCCGAATTACCTCTCCGATCCGTTCGATGTCGAGGTGCTGGTGAAGGCGGTGAAGATCGCGCGGAAGATCTTTGCACAGCCGGCTTTCGACCCTTACCGCGGCCCGGAGCACATGCCGGGTCCTGCGGTGCAGACCGACGAACAGATCGTGGAGTGCGTACGCCAGAAAGCGGAGTCGATCTACCACCCGGTGGGCAGTTGCCGCATGGGCCCCGACGCCGATGCGGTAGTCGATCTCGATTGCCGCGTACGTGGCATCGGCGGCCTGCGTGTGGTCGATGCCTCGGTGATGCCCGCGCTGATCGGCGGCAACACCAATGCCACCACCATCATGATTGCCGAGAAGATCGCCGACCGGATCCGCATGTCGGCCTGATGCCTGCCGCCGGCGTCATCCGCCGGCGCGCAGCTCGCGCCGTGCCCGCCAGAAGGCAAGGGCGCACAGGGTAACGGCGCTGCCGATCACCAGTGCCGTGGTGTACTTGAAATACAGCCGCGGCATGATCGACCAGGACGTATCTTCCGGGTAGTTGCGCCAGTTGTTGTTGTCAAACAACAAGGGGTGGAAAACCTCGCGCCAGAATGTGGTGAAGAAGGGCAGCACGGCGATGCAGGCGGCCACGCCCAGCATGCTCCACAGGGCGACCCGCGCGCGGGTCGCCGCATCGGCGTGCAGGAAGACCAGGGCGCCCAGCATGGCCAGTACCAGCAGCCGGTCCAGCAGCGTGCGGACCTCGGCCAGATGCGCGCGCTCCTTGCGGGTCCAGTCGAAAGCGGACAGCGTGCCCCGGTGTTGCATGAAATGCCGCAGTTCGGTGATGCGCTCCTGCGCCGCGCCATCGCCGTTTGAAATGTCGTAGTCGGCGCAGCGTTCGTGCCACTGGCAACTGAGCGTGTGCCAGCCCGGCAGATAGGTGATGGCGGCAATCGGCAACCAGAGCGAGAAAATCAGCAGGCCGGTCAGGGCGAGCAGGGTGCGGGCCGGTTGTGCTGTGGACATGGAATACCTCGGAACAACATGGATTCAGCCGGCGAGCGTACGTCCGGCCAGTATCTGCAGGCGGGCATACAGGCCGGTGGCCGTATCGCCGGTCAGGGCCGCTTCCGGAAACTGGCGCGGCGTGTCGGCGAAGCGCCGGTGCGCGGTCAGCGCGCTGCCGGCATCCAGCCTGGCCTGTTCCGGATCCGCGTTTGCGTCGGCGAGTATGGCGCGTGCCGCGTGAAAGAAGAATCTCTGGACGGGGTCCAGCAATCTTTCGTCCAGGCCGGTCAGCAGTGATGCCGCATCGTCGTAGCGGTCGACCTGCTGGTGACCGGTGATGAAGGCGGCATACTCCACGGCGATCTGCACGCCCGGATCGGTCACGCTCCGGCAGGCCAGGGCTGCCCGCCAGGCATCATGCGCCTGCGGCATCCGGCGACAGCGGGCCGATGCCCGTGCCAGCCCGCGCAGGGCATCGCGGCGATCCTGCAGGCGGCGCGCCTGCTCCGCGGCCATGACAAGCAGGTCGCACGCGGCTTCGGGATTGTTGTCGACGAGATGGTCTGCCTTGCGTCGCAGGTACTTTGCGGGATCGCGCACCGACGACAGCCGCAGGAAGAATTTCTCCCGGGCCGGAAGTGTCCACTCGCTGTTGCGGCACCAGTCCTTACGGACTTGCGACATAGCCACGTTCGCGCATGGCGGCGATCAGCGCGCGTGCGTGGGAACGCGCGACCTGGGCCGGATCGTTGGCCTCACGGGTGCGGGTGAGCACGGTCCACAGCAGGGTGCGTGCCGGCAGCGCGTAGAGATTGGCTTCCAGGTCGACGTGATAGACGCTGCCACGCACGTCGCCGCCTGCCGGTGCGTTGAGCCGGATGTCGACGCCGCCGATCCGGCCGCTGGCGGGCGCGCTGTCGGCCGGCAGGTCCTGCGGTGACCAGGTCGGTTGCTGCACCAGACCCACCAGCTGTACATGCAGTGCGGCATCGGCACGGTCGGCATACGTGTGCATGCGTTCGCGGATGTCCTGCATGGAAAGGCCGTTCAGCGTCGGTACCAGGTCGCTGCTGGCAATGCCGGTGATGCCGGCAGCGGCGAGTTCGTGCACAAAGGCCTGCTCGTAGCGGCGGCGCAGGGCATCGTCGGTGCTGACGCCGACCACCACCAGGCTGCGCGCCGGCCTGGCAGCCGGCTGTTCGTCACTGCTGCGCAGCAATTCCGTGGTTGGTGCACAGGCGGCCAGCAGGGCGGCTGACATCAGCAGTACGAGGGCCGGCAAACGGTTAAGACATGACATGACGACGACTCCTGTGACGGCCCGGCGATTCAGCGGGGGAACTGCGGTGACTGCCAGACCGGCAGACCCGCGCGTGGCTGTACGCTGAAACGGAAGCGGAAATTCGGTGACGCCGGCGGATTGTTCCAGCGCAGCTCGTAGTTGGCCATGCCCGGGCCGGCATCGGCCAGCCAGCGGATCTGCAGATCATTGTGCCACTGGTCGTTGAGCGGGCGCCCGTTGCTGGCCAGCGGTACCCAGGTATCCGGCTCGCGCAGTGCCTCGATGCCGAGCAGCGGTTCGTGCAGGTCGAGACTGCCGGGTGCGACATCGCGATACACCACCGACCAGTACGGTTCCTGCGTGCCTGCGCCGGGGAAGAAAGACGGGCCGGAGACCAGTTCGCGTTTGCCCTGCGGCGTGACCGGTTGTGGCCAGTAGCTGCGCGTGGCAAGCCGGAACTGCCAGCGTGCGGGCAGATCGGCAACGGTCGTGTTGTGCGCCATGTCAGCGGCCAGCCGCGCGCCTTGCCGGGCCAGGAATTCCGTGGTGCCCGGGCCGTACAGGGTGTGGCCGCCTTCATAGAACTGCCGGCTGTATTCTTCCGGCGTGGTGGCATAGCCGAAGTAGCCATTGGCATGGCTGGCAACCACCACGCGTGCCGGGCTGCCGGAATCCTTGAAGGCGGCGGTCACGCGTTCGTTGATGCGTTGCCCGGCTTCCAGCGTGATTTCCCAGGGCAGGTTCACCAGCGCGATTTCGTTGATGCGCAGTATCTGGATCGCGGCCAGATGCGGGAAGCGATCGGCCGGCATCACCAGCGGCTGCACCTGCGAAAGCAGCCATTGTTTTTCGGCCTGGCAACCGTCGGCGAACCAGCGTCTCGGCCAGTCTTCCTTGAAATAGGGCAGGTAGCCCACCGGGAACATCTCGTCGCCGTTGGCAGCGCCGACCGTGGCAGCGCCCATGATGGCGCGATCGCACAGCGGGAAGCGCACCTCGGATGGCGCCTTCAGCAGATCGATTTCCCGCATGCCGCCCTGGATGACGGCCTCGCTGCCCATTTGCCCGTCCAGGGCGTTGAACACCCGTGAAGCGATGCCGGCCAGTTCATTGCCGATGCGCCGTGTTTCGTCACTGCCACGCCAGCCGTCGCGCCAGCGCGGGTTGTTGTCACCGTGCGTTCCTTCGAAAACGGCGTGCGCCACCGGCCACGGCGGATCGAAGCGCGCACGGATGGCCCATTCGATTTCCTGCTCGAATGCCGCCCAGACATCGGCGTGCCAGCTGCCGCTGTCGGAGGGAATGCCGGTGCCGTGGATGGAGAAGGATGTGATGGCACCGGCCGGCAGCCAGCGGCCGTCGTCGGTGCGCAGATCAATGCGGATCAGTGTCAGTACCGGATTGACCGCTTCCAGCGAGCGGTCTTCGTCGGTGTGCTTGTCCAGCACGTTGTAGTTTGACGTCCAGGCCGGCAGTGAACGGTTGCGGGTCAGGCCCCAGACGCTGGTCTGGCCGATGCCGATGCGTGCCGTGCGCCGGTGCGTGCAGGCTTCGGTAACGGCATCGGCCATGCGGCCGGACAGGAACTCGAACAGCTGTGGATCGAAGCCGGGGCGGTTGGCGCCGAACGTGTTGTAGAAATCGCTTTCCAGGTACTGTCCGGGCCCGCTGTGGGTGTGCGTGGCCAGCACGGCCAGATTCTGTGCCGGCAGATCGGTGAGTGCGGCCACCCGTTCTGCGATACGGTGATGCAGGAGCAGCGAGCTGGCGCCGAGATCGGCCTGCAGGATGGCAACCGGTGCGCCCTGTGCCGGTTTCAGGCAGAAGGCGCGCGCGCGCAGCCGGGTACGGAAGCCGTCGGCGTCGCGTGCCATTGCCGAGTAGCCGAATTTCGGCAGCCCGATCGGTGGTGTGATGTCGCGTACGGCGACACCGGCCTCGAGACCGGGACGGTCCACGGCGGGCCGGGGTTCGACGCGGGTGATCTCCAGTTCGGTTTCCGGCAGCAGCCAGAACGGCCAGGTGGCGATGCCGCCGGCGACCAGGAACAGCACGGGCACGGCAATCAGCAGGATGAGCAGCCAGCGGCGCAGACGTCGGAACATGTGGAATCCGGATCCTTCCAGTGAAACGGCAGCCGCTATCGTACCTGCGCCGGCCGGGCGCCGCTGTTGTCGCCGCGTTAAGGATGCGTGCAGCCCCTTCGCACGATCAGGTGCCGCGCAGTACCGGGCCGGCGCCGGAAGCCAGGCTGCGGCGTGCCGCCAGTGTGCCCAGCACCGCCAGCAGCAGGGCGCCGGCCAGGGGCAGGGCCAGCAGGGCCGGCAGGGGTGTCCAGGCAATTTCCATCACCTGCGTGTACAGCAGCCAGCGGGCGGTTTCCGCACCCAGCGCCGCCACCAGTCCGCTGCCGGCGCCCAGCAGCGCGAATTCGGCGGCCAGTGTCTGCCGCAGCAGGCGTCCGCGTGCACCCAGCACCCGCAGCAGGGCGGCTTCCGTCAAGCGTTCATCAAGCGTGGCGACCACCGAGGCCGCCAGCAGCAGCGAGGCGGCACCGAGCAGCAGCACGGCGATGAATTCGATGCCGGCCGCCAGCCCGGACAGGAATTCCCCCAGACGTGCCAGCAGCGGTCCGACCTCCAGCACTGACAGTGCGGGGAATTCGGCACGCAGTTGCCGGACCAGCATGCGCGGCTGTTCGCTGCGGAAACTGGACAACCAGGTGTAGGGCGCATCGCGCAGTGTGCCCGGCGACAGCACCATGAAGAAGTTCGGCCGGAAACTGTCCCACTCGACGCGCCGGAATCCGGTCACGGTGGCGGTGATCTCCTCGCCGGCGACCAGGAAGGTCAGGCGTTCGCCGATACGCAGGTCCATGTCGCGCGCCAGCTTTTCTTCCACCGACACCAGATTCGGCGCAGCGTCGGCAGCAAAGCCCCGGCCTTCGGTGACCGTGCCGGCATCGGTGGCTGCGCTGGTCAGGATCAGGTCGCGGTCCAGTGAGCGGCCGGTGTCGGATGCCGGATCGACGCGCCCGGCCAGCGGGGTGTCACCGATGCGTATCAGACGCCCGGGCGTTACCGGATACAGCGTCGGCAGGGCAACGCCGTGTCGGGTGAGTGACGCCAGGAAGCTGTCGCGCTCGTGCGGCAGCAGGTTCATGGCGAACAGGTTCGGCGCATCGGCCGGCAGCTGTTTCTGCCAGCTGGCGAACAGGTCGTTGCGCAGCAGCGTGGCCAGGGCCAGGGTGGTGAAGATCAGCGCGAAGGCCACCAGCTGGGCGCCGGAACGCAACGGTACATGCGCAAGACGGTCGGCTGCCAGCCGCACCGGAAGTGCCAGCCGGCCGCGCCGGCGTGCCAGGGCACGCAGCGCTGCCGCGGCCAGCGGTATGCCGACCGCGATCAGGACCGCCACGCCGGCCAGCAGTGCCAGTGCCAGCGCCGGATCGCCGGACAGGATCACCAGCAACAGGGCCAGCAGACCCAGGCCCAGTGCGTAATGGCGGACGATGCGGGCCGACGGTGGCTCCAGATCGCGCCGCAGCACGCGCAGCGGTGATACGTCGGTCAGGCGTGCCAGCGGCGGCAGCAGGAAGGCCGGCAGGGCGATGAAGGCGCAGGCGAAGCCCGCGGCCGCTGCGCGCCAGCCTGCAGGCGGCAGCGCGACCGGCAGCAGATCGCCGAGCAGTCCGGTCAGCAGATGCTGGGCAACGTAGCCGAGCAGGGAGCCGATGCTGCCGGTGACCAGCGCGATGCTGATGACCTCGATCGCCAGCACCCGCCGCACGGCGCGCTGCGGCAGGCCGAGTGTGCGCAGCAGCGCCACGGTATCGAACAGCCGGCGTGCCTGGCGGTCTGCCACCAGCGCGAGTGTGGCGCCGCACAGCAGAACGCCCAGCACGGAAGCCAGCGCCAGGAACTGCATGGCGCGGCTCAGTGCGCTGGCTGTGCGCTGGTTGCCGCCCTGTACGTCCCGGAGCTCTTCGTCGGGCGCCAGCCGCACCGCCAGCGCGGCGCGCAGGGCTGCGATGGCGCTGTCGCTGCCGGCAAACATGACGCGATGGCGCACGCGGCTGCCCGGCTGTATCACGCCGGCAGCATCGAGGTCGTCGCGATGCATCAGCACGCGGGGCGACAGTGCGGAGAAGTTGCCGGCGCGGTCCGGTTCCGTGATCACCAGTGCGGTTACCCGCAGCGGCTGTTCGCCGACCAGCACAACGGCGCCGGTCGTGATCGCCAGTTCTTCTGCGACCTGCGGCTCGATCCAGATTTCACCGGCGGCCGGGCCTGCGGCCACGCGCACGCTAGCGCCGTCGCGGATCTGCAGTTGCCCGCGCAGCGGGTAGCCGCTGTCGACGGCACGCACCGACACCAGCAGTACGTCGGGTGCGTCGCCGGATGCCGTTGCCGGAGGGAGTGCCGGTCCGCTGGCTGCCGGGGGCAGGGCGAGCATGGTGCTGAAATCAACGGCGTTGACGCTGACGGCACCGTACTGCCGCGCCAGTGCCGCAACATCCGCCGATGCCGGCCGGCTGCCGGCCAGCACAAGATCGGCGCCGAGCAGTTCTGCTGCCTTGCGCACCAGTCCGCGTTCCAGGCGGTCGCCGATGGCGGCAATCAGTGTGGTGATCGCCACGGCCAGCACACCGGCGGCCACGATCAGCCAGAGATCGCCGGCGCGCCATTGCCGGCTTGCCAGCCGGAACGCCAGCGTCAGTTCGTTCAGCGCGATCACGGCAGGCGTTCCGCGGGGCGGGAGTCATGTATCAGCCGCCCGGCTTCCAGATGCAGCTGCCGCGCGCAGCGCGCCGCCAGCGTCGTATCGTGCGTGACCAGGATCAGCGTGGTGCCGGCTTCACGGTTGCTGGCAAACAGCAGGTCGGCAATTTGCTGGCCGGTGCCGGTATCGAGGTTGCCGGTCGGTTCATCGGCGAACAGGATGGCCGGACGCACCGCGAAGGCGCGCGCGATCGCCACCCGTTGCTGTTCGCCGCCGGACAGCTGTCGCGGGTAATGGCCGGTGCGGTCGGCAAGACCGACCCGGTGCAGCCATTCGCGTGCCTGCGTCTCCGCATCGGCGTGACCGCCGATTTCCAGCGGCAGCATCACGTTCTCCAGCGCGGTCATGGCCGGCAGCAGCTGGAAGGACTGGAACACGAAGCCGACACGCCCGGCCCGCAGCGCGGCACGTGCATCCTCGTCGAGTCTGTCGATGCGTACGCCCGACAGCCAGGCCTCGCCGGCAGTGGGTGCATCCAGGCCTGCCAGCAGGGCCAGCAGGGTGGATTTGCCGGATCCGGAACGGCCGGTGACCGCGACCGATTCGCCGGCCGGGATGTGGAATGACACGTCGTCGAGAATTGCGAGGGCGCCGTCGCCGACGCGCTTGCCAAGCCCGATGGCCGACACTACGGTCGATGAAGCTGTCGACAGGGAGCCCGTGGTCGACCGGTCGTACCGTGCGGAGTCTGTGGTCATGAGCCGTTTTCCTGTGCGCCTGTTGTTGCTGCTCGGCCTGCTGCTGGGCGCGGCAGGCTGGAGTTCCGCAGTATCCGGTGGTGTGGTGCTGGTCGTAGGCGACAGTATCAGTGCCGGTTACGGGGTACCACCGGCGAAAATCTGGGTGAATTCCCTGGCGGCAAAAGTGACCGCCGGCGGATATCCGTACACGGTGGTGAATGCATCGATCAGCGGCGATACCACAGCCGGCGGCGTTTCCCGCCTGCCGGCGTTGCTGCGTCAGCACAAGCCGGCGGTGGTCGTGCTCGAGCTGGGCGGCAACGACGGTCTGCGGGCGCTGCCGATGAAGGCGACGCGGAACAACCTTTCCCAGATGGTGCGTCTGGCCCGCAAGAGCGGTGCCCGGGTGCTGCTGCTGGGCATGGATATCCCGCCCAATCTCGGCCAGAAATACGTTCAGGAATTCCGCAGTCTGTATCCGCAGGTGGCGAAGGCCGAGGGTGCCCGCCTGGTGCCGGGCTTCATCGCCGACGTGGCCGTGCTGCCCGGCATGATGCAGGCCGACGGCCTGCATCCGAACTCGCTCGCGCAGCCGAAGCTGGCCGACAAGGTGTGGGGCGAGCTGGAGCCGTTGCTGAAAGGGCAGTAACGGCTTCCGCTCAGGACCCGAGCGCGCGCCGGAAACGTTCCTGCAGCGGGGTGCGCACGTCGGCCGTCACCGGCCCGGTCGACAGCCAGGCGTCTTCCAGTGCGCGTTTCGGATCGGCATTCCGGGGTTCCTGCGCGCTGCGATGACGCAACGCATCGTTCAGCCTGCCGATTTTTGCCTGCATGCGTGCCTGGGCAAGCTCCGGCGGTGACGGTACATCGAGCAGGATTTCCAGTTCCAGGGTCAGCCGCGCCAGCGTATCGCCGTTGGTAGCAAGGGTGCGTGCATCCGGGCGGATACCGGTTGCCATGTGCTGCGCACGCTGGCGCAGGGACGTGACCAGAGGTGACTTGCCGGGCAGCGCTTCGATGCGGCCGGACACGGAGCCGTCCGCGGCCGTGCCGTCCAGCCAGGCGGACTCGGCCGTTGCCAGTGCCAGTGCGGCATCGATTTCCTCCTGCCGTGCTGCCCGCAGGGCCTGTGCCTGTGCTGCCCGGCGGGCGTCGTCATCGGCACGCTTGCGTGCCGCTTCCGCGGCTTCCGCCTCACGGGCGGCGCGCTCCGCATCACGGGCAGCCCGTTCGGCATCGCGTGCCTGCTCGCGGCGGGCGAACACCGCGTCGAGATGGCCGCGCAACTGTTGCCAGAGGGCACGATCGTCGCGCGGGTCGGTCCAGCCGATTTTCTTCCAGTCTTCCTGCAGGGCGCGTGCGGCGTTCAGGGCGGCCGGCAACGGTTCGTGGCTGATCAGGGCCTGTGCGCGTGCGACCAGGGCGCGTTTGGCGTCGGCATTGCGTCGCCGTTCGCCGTCCAGCAGTTTGCGCAGTTCGCCCAGCAGGGCATGGAAACGATCCTGGCCGGCCCGGGCTTCGGGCCAGCGCACCGGCTCCAGTGTTTTCCACTGTGCCCGCAGATCACGCTCGCGATGTTCCAGCTTGCGCCAGCCGGCGGTGTCGGCCGGCGGTGCGGAGGTCAGTGTGGCCAGCTCGGCCGCCAGCGAATCGCACAGGGCGGCACGCGCGGCCAGATTGTCGTCCTGTTTGCGGTGCTGGGCGTCGTACCAGGCTGCGCAGGGCGCGAAGGCCAGTTTTGCCGCGCGGTCGAAACGTGCACGCAATTCCGGATCGGCGTCCGGGTCGGCGGCACAGAGGGCATTCCAGCGTTCGCGCAGATCGCGCACTTCGGCTGCCCGGCCGGCAACCGCGTTGCTGTCGGTGAATGCATCCACGGCAGCCAGTGCCTCAATGCGCTCGCAAAGCTCGGTCTTGCGCGGTACCGAGGCGAATTCGTACCAGTCGTGAAGTTTTGCCAGGGCTTCCGTGAGCGGTGCCAGAGCGGCTTGTTCCTGTGCGGCTTCCCGTGCCGGCAGTTCCGCAATCCGCTTCTGCAGCCAGTGGTGCGTGCGTACGGCCACCCGCAACTGGCCTTCGTCGATCATGTGCCGCAGTGCACCGCGGCGCTTGCGCAGCTGCGCAAGCTGGTCGCGGACATCGGCCTGCAGTGCACGCCGTCTTTTCGCCAGTTGCTGCAGGGCTTCATCGATATCGGTCAGTGCCGGCGGTACCGCGCAGTGCTCGGGCCAATCGATACGTGCGCGCAGTTCTTCCAGGGTGTGCTGCCAGTCGTCGATGCGGTCGAGCCCGGCATCGGCATGCTCGCCCGCGTCGGCAAATACCGCGGCCGTTTCGGCACCGGCCCGGGCCAGCTCGGCCACAGCCGCCAGCCAGCGGTCGAGATGGCGTGCCGCCGCACGGAAACGGGCGGCCAGCGGCGCGTCGACGGCGGTGTGGACAGCAGCTTCGTCCCAGCGGGTCTGCTGGATGCTGCGCAGTGCGGCCACGGCGCTGACCGACGTGGACAGGTCCTCGCGTGCCAGTTGTCCGACGGTGGCTTCCAGTTCGCCGCAGGCGGCAATCAGTTCCTGTTTTGCGGTGATGGCGTGTGCGCGGCCGGCCAGTTCCGCCGCATGGCGGTTGATGGTGTCCCGGCACAGCGCGGCCTGCTCGGCAAAGCGTTCCTGCTGGTCCGCGGCGGCCGCAGACGAGATTTCACGCCAGTGGCTTTCCAGCGAATCGAGTTTGGCTTCGTACAGGGGTTCGATGCCGCTGCGGCCGGCATGGTGGGCAATGGCGTCCAGCAGGTGCCGGATACGCTGCTGCAGTTCCTGCGCCGCGTTTTCCTGCTCGCGCAGGGCCTTGAGCGTGTCACGCACATGGCGTTGCACGGCCTTGTCGTTGCTTTCCCGGCGCAGCCGTTCCAGGGCGGTGACATCCTGCAGTTTCTCCGCTGCGGCCAGGCGGACCCGCGCCGCCTTGTCGTGCAGGGCGGCCTCCAGCAGGGCAGCGGTGTCCGTGCTGCGAACGATCTCCGCATGACGGCTTTCGATGTCGGCCTGTTGCTGTGCCCGCCGTGCTTCGGTTTCCGGATCGGAAGCCGGTGCCGGTTTTTCCGGGGCAACCGGCTGCCCGGTGTCTTCGTTGCCGTTGCGGCGGAACAGGCGGGAGATGCGGTCGATCATGGCGATGCCCCGGCATGCGCCGGCGCGTGCGCGGCGAGGCGGGCGATCAGGGCATTCTTCTCCGTCCACAGATCGGCCAGCCAGCGCTGGAAGCGCTCGCGGTAGGCGGGATCGTTTTCGTAGTCGCCGCCGAGCAGGTCGCGCGGGATCGGCAATTCACGGATCATCACCCGCACTTTCTGCAGGCGGCCGGACACCATGTCGATGAAGGTGGGGCGGCCCTGCGGATAGACGATGGTGACGTCAACGATCGATTGCAGGATGTCACCCATCGAGTTCAGCACGAAGGCGACGCCGCCGGCTTTCGGCTTGAGCAGATGCGGCCACGGCGATTGCTGGCTGTCGCGTTTGCTTTCGGTGAAACGGGTGCCTTCCACGAAATTCATCACCGACACCGGTACGTGCCGGAATTTCTCGCATGCGGCACGGGTTGTTTCCAGGTCCTTGCCCTTGAGTTCCGGATGCTTTTCCAGCACTTCCTTCGAATGCCGTTTCATGAACGGGAAGTCCAGTGCCCACCAGGCCAGCCCCAGCACGGGCACCCAGATCAGCTCCTGTTTCAGGAAAAATTTCAGGAACGGAATGCGCTTGTTGAAGGTGCGCTGCAGTACCGGGATATCGACCCAGCTCTGATGGTTGCTCACCACCAGGTAATGGCCCTCGTAACGCAGGCCATCATCGCCTTCCACCTGCCAGTCGATGCGGGTCAGCAGCGAGAAAGTGAAGCCGTTGACCGCGATCCAGCTTTCCGCAATCAGTATCAGCGCGCGTGACAGCAGGGTGCGCACGGCGTGGACCGGTATCAGGAATTTCAGCAGTGCCAGAGCGAACAACGGCAGGCAATGCGCCAGCGTGTTGGTAATGAGGATCGCGAAGGCGAGCGGAATGCGCACGAAGGCGGGCAGGAAGCTGAACATGGATTCCTCGGTCAGTCGGCGTCGTCGGGCGGGGCGTCGACGCGGTCAGGGCTTCCGTGCCGGTAGGCGCCGGGGGTGAGCCCGGTCCATTTCTTGAAGGCTCGGTGGAACGTGCTTGGTTCGGAAAAACCCATCAGCTGGGCAATCTCCATGATCGACAGCTGCGGGCGGGCCAGATAGCCGATGGCGGCATCGCGGCGGATATTGTCCTTGATTTCCTGGTAGGAAGCGCCTTCCTCGCGCAAACGGCGACGGAGTGTCTGCGGGGTCATGCGCAGGCGCAGCGCCACTTCCTCGAAATCGGGCAGTTCCCGGGAAAAATCCCGGCCGAGACTGGCACGTACCTGGGCCGTCATCGAATTGTCGTTGTCGGGGATGACCAGCAGATTGCCCGGCGCCTGGCGCAGGAAGCGCCGCAAGGTGCGCGGTGTCTGGGCAATCGGCCAGGACAGGAACCGTGCCGGGAAGGAGATGGCGTTGCGGTTGGCCCCGAATTCCAGCGGGCAGTGGAACAGCATGCGGTACTCGTCGAGATGTCGCGGCGCCGGCCAGCGGAATTCGGCACGTGTCAGTGCAATCCTGTGGTCGACCAGCCAGCCGGCAAAGCGCTGGGCCAGCACCAGCAGCACCTCCACCAGCACGTGATCCGGATCGACGGATTCGTCGTCGAGTGCTACCACGATATGGGCGTTTTCACCGTCGCGATGCAGTGACAGGCGCATGTCCGGCAACAGGGTGTCGTAGAAGTGCAACGCATGCACCAGCGCCCGTTGCAGGGTGGGTTCGTGAATGACGCCGCGACACATCAGCGGGAAGGTTCCCATGGCTGTGCGTCGTACGCCGCCCTGCAGCATGAATTCGTCGTTCAGTGCCCGCATGGCTGTCAGCGTCAGCGCCAGATACTGATCGTGCGACACCCGGGCACGTGCTTCCTCCAGCACGGCCGGCGGGATGCCTGACTGCGCGAGCAGCGTCGGCACGTCGAGACCCGCAGCACGGGCCGAGGACAGTGCGGTGCGGATGTAATTGATGGCGACGCTGCTTTCGGTCATGGCAGGGGATCGGGGTCGGGCGGCCGACAGGATATCGACGCCGGCTTGCCAGCGGCAATGTTCTGCATCCGGTCTGCTGACGGCGGACAGGCCTGCTGGCGGGCCCGGTCAGGGATTTGAGCATCCCGGTCATGGGCCGGCCGGGGTGCGGTCCGTACATTGACGGCGTTTCCGTCCTGTACTCCGGAGTTGCCCATGCCCGCCCAGTCGTCCGGCCCGCTGTCGTCCCTGAAAGTTCTCGATTTCAGCGCCCTGCTGCCGGGCCCGTTCGGAACCATGGTGCTGGCCGATCTCGGCGCGGAGGTGGTACGCCTGGAATCGCCGAACCGGCCGGACATGGTCCGCGCCCTGCCGCCGATGGAGGACAATATCTCGGCCTGCCACGCCTACCTGAACCGGTCCAAGAAATCGCTGGCCGTCGATCTCAAGAAGCCGGAAGGCGTCGAGCTGGTGAAGCGCCTGGTGATGGACTACGACATCGTGGTCGAGCAGTTCCGGCCGGGCGTGATGGATCGGCTCGGTGTCGGCTACGAAGCCCTGAAGGCAGTCAATCCGCGGATCATTTATTGCGCGATCACCGGCTATGGGCAGGACGGTCCGTACAAGGATCGCGCCGGCCACGATCTCAACTATCTGTCGATTGCCGGTGTGACCGGCTACAACGGCCGCAAGGGCAGCGGACCGGCGCCGATCAACGTGCAGGTGGCGGATGTCGCCGGCGGTTCCTTCCACGCGGTGATGGGCATTCTGGCCGCGGTGATCCACCGGCATCAGACCGGTGAGGGCCAGTTCGTCGATATTTCCATGACGGATGCCGCGTTCTCCATGCATGCGCTGACGGCACCGCCGGCGCTGGTGGGCGGCATTGAGCCCGAGCTGGAAACGACCCAGCTCAACGGCGGCAGTTTCTATGACTGCTATGAAACGAAGGACGGCCGCTGGTTCTCGGTGGGCGGTCTGGAACCGCAGTTCTTCGTGCAGTTCTGCGCCGCCATCGGCAAGCCGCAGCTGAGCAGCAAGGGGCTGGTGCTGCTGCCGGAAATCGTGGCGGAGACCAAGCGGGAAATCGCCGAAGCCATGAGGCAGAAAACGTATGCCGAATGGCAGCAGGTATTTGCGGCGATCGATTCCTGCACCGAGCCGGTCCTGACCTTCCTGGAAGCCTGCGAACATCCGCAGCTGAAGGCGCGTGGCATGCTGGTGGACGTACCCAGGCCGGGCGGCGGCAGCCAGAAGCAGATCGCCAGCGCGATCCGGTTCTCGAAAACGAAGCCCCGCTACGATTACATCGGCGCGCCGCTGGGTGCACACACCGACGCTATCCTGACAGCGGCCGGAATGACCGCCGATCAGTTGGCAGCCCTGAGAAAAAGCGGCGTTATCGCCTGATACCTTCCGCCGGTGACGGCTTTGCCCGTAGGCTTCGGGCATGGCCCTGCGTTCCCGTTGTGTCCTGCTGTTGCTGGTCCTGTCAGCGCCGGCCGTCGCCGGTGCGACGGCTCCCTGCGGCAACGCGCCTACCGGCCATGCACGCTGGTTCGACCACGCCCAGGGCTACTTTTCCGAGCGCGCCTGCGTACCGGCCGTGTGGTTCGACCGGTTTTTCGGGGACGAGCGGGAAGACGATGTGGCATCTGCCTTTGTGCGGGTGATTCCCTCCGCCCAGTACAGCCAGCGTGACGGATTCGAGTACGGCGTCCGCTTCAAGGCACGGGTGTCGCTGCCGAACCTGCGCGACCGCTTCAGCCGGGAACGTCTTAGCCTGGTCGTGGACGATACCGACGAAGATGACAGCCTGTTGCCGGGCGAAGCCGACAGGCCCGGCGGTACACCGGGGCTGCGGGAAGGGACATCGGCGGCGTTGCGCTACCTGGTGCGTCTGGGCGACGGCTCCCGCTTCGATATCGATCTCGGTCTGCGCTCGCTGAAATTCTTTGCGCGGGCCCGCTATGTCACCAGCTGGCAGCATTCACCGATCCTGCAGACCCGCTATACGCAATCGTTCCAGTTCCTGGACGGCGATGGCTTCGGCGAAACCTCGCTGATCGAAGTGGAGCGCATCCTGCGCTCCGACACGTTGTTGCGCTGGAGTACCCAGGCCACGGTATCGGAAGCCGCCAACGGCCTGGCCTTGCGCGAAGGCGTGCAGGTCCGGCATCAGCTGGATCCCGATCGCGCGATCAGCTGGGGCATTGCCACCACCATCAATTCCGATCCGGCCTGGAAGGCCAACAGCTATTCCGCCAGCGTGCGTTACCGGCAGCGCATGTTCCGGCCCTGGTTCTTTGTCGAGGCGGAGCCTTATCTGGACTGGATACGTGCCGACCGTTTCAACACCAATCCGGGCATCGCGCTGCGGGTCGAGTTCTGGTTCGGTGATACCGGCCGACGCAGGGGCGATACGGCACCGGAAGGCGAAGGCGCCACGGAGCCGGCAGCACCGCTCCCGGAAGCGCCGGCGCCTGTCGGCGAGCCTGTGCCGGAGGCGGCGGAGTCGCCCGTGGCCGCACCGGAAGACGGTGCAGCAGCGCCGTCACTCACCGACCCGACGAGCGCCGCCCCGGCTGACGCGCCAGCAGCCAGCCAATGATGATGCCGCCGAACACGATCAGCCCGCCGTAGAGCAGGAAGTCGGAGCGTTCCGAGCTGCCCAGGCGCTCGACTTCGGCCTTCAGTTTCTCGTTGTCGATGCCGAGCGTGACTGCGCGTGCATTCAGCTCGCGATTGGATTCCGCGATGCGCTGCGGGCCGGCGGCGTTGAGCTTGAGGTCGCCGAGCTGCTGCAGCGCACTGTCACGTTCTGCCTGGGTCTGGGCCAGGGCCGCGCGCAGCGACTGCGTCTCCGCTTCCAGATCCTTCAGGCGCGAGCCGCCGGTTTTCTGCTCCCGGTCGATGGCATCGAACCGGGCCTGCAGCTCCAGCAGGCGATCGCGTGCGGCCTGTTCTTTCTGCAATTGCGCAGTACTGATCCAGCCTTCCACCTGCTGGAAGCGCACCCGTGCCCATTTGCCGTCCGGCGAGCGCTGCAGTACTTCCACCGGATTGCCGGAGCTGAGCGGATTGCCGACGGCTTTTGCATCGTTCACCGGGCTGGCGCGCAGCGTGACGGTGATGGAATCCGTGATGTACTGCACGTCGGCGTGTGCCGGTGCAATCGCGCACAGCAGGGCAACAAACGGCAGCAGGGACAGGGAACGCAGCATCGGGCACCTCAGGGCAGTACGCGCCGGAACGGTTTGACGGTGACGGTACGGAAGACGCCGGCCTCGACATAGGGATCGGCGTCGGCCCAGGCCTGCGCCGCGGCGAGCGACGCGAATTCCGCCACGATCAGGCTGCCGGTGAAGCCTGCCGGCCCGGGATTTTCGCTGTCGATGGCCGGATGCGGCCCCGCCAGCACCAGGCGGCCGGCGTCGCGCAGTGCCTCAAGGCGTGCCAGGTGCGCAGGGCGTGCGGCGAGACGCTTGTCCAGCGAACCCGGGTGGTCTTCACCGGCAATGGCATACAGCATGTTCAGGTCCGTGGTGTGGAGTCAGGAGGGGTGGCGTCGGCCGGGTTCTCCGCTGCCGTTTCCGGTTCGATCACATGCCGCCACAGCCAGGCGATCAGCGCCACCATGAACACGATGTTCAGCAGCGGATAGCCGAAGGTCTTGATGTTGACCCAGGTGGCGGTGTCGTAATGTTCAATCACCCAGAGATTGAGCAGTGCGCAGCCGACGAAGAAGACGATCGCTGCGGCATTGATCCAGCGCCAGGTGGCGGCCGGCGCCTCGATGCGGGCGCCTTCTCCGATGCGCTCGACTGCCGCCTCGGCGCCGATCCGCAGCAGGTTGCGGGCGCCGACGAACTCGCTGCCCAGCAGCACGGCAGCGATGATCAGGTCGACGATGGTCGGCTTCCACTTGATGAACTGCTCGTCATGCAGGGCCAGCGTCAGGCCGCCGAACACCAGCACCACGCCGAATACCGCCAGATGCATGCGGTCGAAACGTCCGAAGGCGGCCCGGCCCAGGACGACCTGCACGGCACAGGCGGCCATCAGCGCGGCCGTGGCGGTTATGATGTCCTTTCCGGTGAAAGTGAAGACCGCGAAAAACACCAGTGCGGGAAACAGTTCAAACAGGAATTTCATGGGCAGCCGCAAGACGACAAACGGGGCGGGGCGATGATAGCGGACCTGCACTGCCACTCCCACCGCTCGGACGGCACGCTGGCGCCGGCCGAGGTGGTGGCGCGTGCCGTGCGGCGCGGCGTCGGGCTGCTGGCCCTGACCGACCACGACACCCTGGACGGCATCGCCGAGGCGCGTGCCGCGGCCATGGCGGCAGGCCTGCGTTTTGTGGCCGGGGTGGAGATTTCCTGCCGCTGGAACGGCCACGACATCCACGTGGTGGGTCTGAACGTGGATCCGGAGCAGCCGGTACTGAAGGCCGGCCTGGACGGCCAGCACCGGGCCCGCAGCGAGCGGGGGCGGACCATCGGCGAACGGCTGGCCCGGGCCGGCGTGCCGGGCTGCTGGGAAAAGGCCTGTGATCTGGCCGGCAACGACCGTCCGGGGCGGCCGCATTTTGCCCGGGCGCTGGTCGAGGCCGGTGCGGCACGGGACGTCGAGCACGCCTTCAACCGCTTCCTGAAGCAGGGCCAGGTGGCCTATGTGCCCACCCCCTGGGCCACCATCCCGGATGCCGTGGCCTGGATACGCGCGGCCGGCGGCGTGGCGGTGATCGCCCACCCGGCCCGCTACAAGCTCACCCGCTCGAAACTGCGCCGGCTGGTATCGGAATTCGCGGCGGCCGGCGGCGGTGCCCTGGAAGTGCAGTTGCCGGGGCAGCAGCCGAACCAGGTGCAGGCCATGGTGCTGCTGGCCAACCAGTTCGGGCTCGCCGGATCCGTGGCCAGCGATTTCCACGGCGGCAGCACGCCCTGGGCGGAGCTGGGTGCCGCCGGCGAACTGGTTGCCGGCGTACGTCCGGTCTGGGAGTTGTTTTGACGACGGTTTGCGCTATCGTGCCGGCTGCGTCGAGCGAGCACCCGTGAGCCAGTATTTCAGCATCCACCCCGACAATCCCCAGCACCGGCTGATCAGGCAGGCGGCCGACATCGCGCGTGCCGGTGGCGTGATTGTCTATCCCACCGACACGGCCTATGCCATCGGCTGCCATCTGGCGGACAAGCAGGCACTGGAGCGCATCGTGCGCATCCGGCGCCTGGATGAGAAACACCTGTTCACGCTGCTGTGCCGGGACCTCTCCGAAATCGCCACCTATGCGAAGGTCGACAACAGCCAGTTCCGCTTCCTGAAGGCGCACACGCCCGGTGCCTACACCTTCGTGCTGCAGGGCACCAATGAAGTGCCGCGCCGGTTGATGCACGAGAAGCGCAAGACCATCGGCATACGGGTGCCGGACAATGTCATCTGCCAGGCCCTGCTGGCCGAATTGGGCGAGCCGCTGATCACCACCACGTTGCTGTTGCCGGGTGAGGAGTTCCCGCGCACCGATCCGGAGGAGATCCGCGACGCGCTGCAGAAGCAGGTCGATCTGGTCATCGACGGCGGTTTCGGTTCGCTGGAAGAAACCTCGGTGGTCAGTCTTACCGACGGCGCACCGCAGGTGCTGCGTGCCGGCGCAGGACCGGTCGATGCCTTTGCCTGATTTTTTCCGTCGTCGTACCGGTGCCAGCCGCACGCCCGTGAAACGGGGCTGGCGTGCCGCGCTCTGGCGCTGGTGTCGCCGGCTGGCGGTGCTCGGCATCGTGGTGCTGTTCGTCCTGCCCGTGCTCTGGTTCGTGGTGTTCCGCTTCGTGCCGGTGCCGGTAACCAGCTTCATGATCCGTGGCACGGTGACCGGCTGGCTGGAGGACAAGCCCTATACGCTGCACCACGACTGGGTGCCGCTGGCAGACATCAATCCGCACCTGCAGCGGGCGGTGATCGCCAGCGAAGACCAGAAATTCGCGGAGCACTACGGACTGGACATCGAGGCCATGGAGAAGGCATTGGTCCACAACAAGCGCAGCAAGCGTGTGCGTGGTGGCAGCACCATCTCCCAGCAGACGGCCAAGAACATTTTCCTCTGGCCCGGCCGCAGCTATGTGCGCAAGGGGCTGGAGGCCTACCTCACCGTGCTGATGGAAACCCTGTGGAGCAAGGAACGCATCCTCGAGGTTTATCTGAACAGCGCGGAGTTCGGCCGGGGCGTGTATGGCGCCGAAGCGGCTGCCAGGGTGTATTTCCGCAAACCGGCGGGGAAGCTCACATCCAGGGAATCGGCATTGCTGGCTGCCGTGTTGCCGGCACCGCGCAAGCGAAACCCTGCCCGTCCGTCACCGCTGGTGATTTCTCGCGCTGCCTGGATACAGGGGCAGATGGCGCGGCTCGGACCGGTCGAAAAGGCATTCACCGCCGACTGACTGCGGTGCTTTCCCACGTCGGGTGATGTTTTCGTCTGCTGTCGTCGTTCCGTGCGATGACCACAATGACTGCCGCGCCATGATTCATCCAGGGAGCATGGCGTGCCATCCCTGCGGATTCATGCAGGGCCGGGTCATCCACACAGGGAGAGTCGTTCCATGAAAGGCATGCTGAAAATCGTTCCGCTCGTTGCCGTACTGCTGTCACTGGGCATGGCCGTGCCGGCCACCGCGGCGCCGGTCAACGTCAACAAGGCCAGTGCCGAGGAAATCGATGCTGCGCTCAAGGGCATCGGCCTGAAGACGGCGCGTGCCATTGTCACTTTCCGCGAGCAGCAGGGGCCGTTCAAATCGGTCGAGCAGCTGGGTGATGTGAAGGGCGTCGGTGCCAAGACCATCGAGAAGAACCGCGCCAACATCAAGCTGCAGTGAGTGTCAGCGGGCCGGGCGTGATGTCCGGCCCGTTCCCTCAACGGCCGGCCCGTGTGGCCTGCTGCAGTGCTTCGATGCGCCGGGTTCTTTCCGCCGCCTCGTAGGGCTGCGCCGTGCCGCGTCCCCAGACCGGAGCCGGCCACTCGCTGTCAGTACGGAACCGGGCCACATGGTGCACATGCAGTTGCGGCACCAGATTGCCGATGGCCGCGACATTCAGTTTGTCCGGCGAGAACAGCTCCCGCAGTGCGCGCTGCAGGGCGACTGATTCGCGGTGCAACTGGTCGATGTCGGCCGGCTCCAGATCGATGATGTCACGCATGCCATCCCGACGGGGCACCAGGATGCACCATGGAAAGCGCGCATCGTTCATCAGCAGCAGTTCGCACAACGGCAGGCTGCCGATGCGCACGGTGTCTGCAGCAAGACGTTCGTGAAGCCGGAATGTCATGCGGGTCTCCTGTCTGTACTGGCCGGATGGCGGGACATTATGCCTGCGCCCCGATTCGGGGCAATTCCGGGAATTGTGCCCCAATATCAGGCGCGCATGCGTGCGCGTGCGCGCATTGCCACAGGTGTCATCCGGACGGCCGTTGATCGCGTTTTTGCCGGCAATCGCTTGATCCCGTTTGTTGCTGGCCTAGGATTGCTGCTGACCGCGCCTTACGGTGGCAACGAAGCTACCGGAAAAATCCTGTCCGGTGCGGTGACGATCGGTGCCAGCCGATTCCGAGAACAAAAACAGGACTCCGTGTCATGGATCAGCAGACACTGCAGAAATTGTCCCGCCTCCGCATTCTTGCCGGCAAGGAAGGCAAGGAAATGGACCTCGTCAGGTTCGTCTCCGATCGCGACTATGCCCGGGAAGCCCTGACCCGCATCCTGAGCAGCGACAAGGAAGACGTGGTCCTGCTCGGCATGGAGGTCATGGACATCATGGGGTTGATTCCGGCGCAGCCGGCAGCGGCACCTGCCGCCGGGCCGAAGGCGGAAGAACCGGCGCCCGACAAGTACGTCCGTTCGCTGCGCTGACCAGACGGCGCTCTAGGGGACAATCCGCAGTGCGCGCGCCCGCGCGCGCAGGCGGATATCGTCCGTGGTATGCCGCGAGAGTGCGAACGCGAGCAGTGTCATGGCCACGATGTCGTCGCCGAAGCCGAGCAGCGGCAGCAGGTCGGTGATGAAGTCGAAAGGAAACAGGAAATAGGCCACAACCAGCAGGCTGGCCAGTTTCAGCCTGCGCGGCGTGCCGGGCGCACGTGCCGTGTAGTAAAGCCTCAGCAGCCGTTCGAGCGTACCGCGCAGGAAGCCGCGGAACAGGCCGGGGTGGGGCGGTGGCAGGTCGTTGGTGCCGTTCATGCCGCGCATCATAGACGGCAGGGCGGGCAAACAAGAAGGCCGCCCGGAGGCGGCCTTTATCGTACCCGTGGAGGGTCATCGACGCGGCATCAGCCGCGTCGATACATCGTCACGACGCAGGCGCCGCCGATGCCGATGTTGTGCTGCAGGGCGACCTTCGCACCGGCCACCTGACGCTTGTCGGCACTGCCGCGCAGCTGGTGTACCAGCTCGTAGCACTGCGCGAGGCCGGTTGCGCCCAGCGGGTGGCCTTTCGAGAGCAGACCGCCCGACGGGTTGACCACGACCTTGCCGCCGTGGGTGTTGTTGCCGTCGTTGATGAACTTCTCGGCCGTGCCTTCCGGCGTCAGGCCGAGTGCTTCATAGGTGATCAGCTCGTTGGCGGTGAAGCAGTCGTGCAGTTCCACGACGTTCACGTCCTGCGGGCCGATGCCGGCGGCTTCGTACACGGCTTTCGAGGCGCGCTGCGCCATGCCGTAGCCGACCATGTCCATCATGCTGTCCTTGAAGGAGTCCGGCTTGTCGGTCTCCATATGCTGGGCGGCGATGTACACGGCCTTGCTGACATCAATGCCGTTTTTCCGGCAGAAATCCTCGCTGGCCAGGATGGCAGCGCCGGCGCCGCAGGTCGGCGGACAGCACTGCAGACGGGTCAGCGGGCCGTACTGGTGCGGCGACGCCAGGACTTCCTCGACCGTCACCTGCTCGGTGAACAGGGCCTTCGGGTTGTGCTGGGCGTGTTGACGGGCCTTCACCTGGATTTTCGCGAACGTCTCGTTCTTCGCGCCATATTTCTTCTGGTACTCGGCGCCGGCACCGCCGAACATCTGCGCCGCCGGCGGGGCGGGCTTGAACTCCTGCAGGCGCATCATGGTCATGGCATGCAGTTCCATCGGATTCATCCGATCGTTCCACTTCGACATGAGCATGCCTTTTTCCATCTTCTCGAAACCGAGTGCGAGTGCGCAGTCGACTGCGCCGCTCTGCACGGCCTGACGGGCACCGAACAGTGCCGACGAGCCGGTCGAGCAGTTGGAGTTGACGTTGAAGATCGGAATGCCGGTCTGGCCGACTTCGTAGACGGCGCGCATGCCGCAGCAGCTGTCACCGTACACGTAGCCGGTCCAGGCTTGCTGAACCTTGTCGTAACCGACACCGGCATCAGCCAGTGCCTCGAGAATCGCCTCCTTGCCGGCGATATGGTAGTCCGGTGCTGCCGGATCCCCCGGCTTGGTGAACTTCGTCATGCCGACGCCGATCACATAGACTTTCTTGCTCATGGTCGTGGCCTCTTATTTGTTCTGCAGGTTCTGCATGATCTGCATCAGCGCTTCCTGGCCCGAGCCCGGGTAGGAGGACTTGCTGAAGTCGGTGATCGCTGCCCACTGGTCATTGATCTGTTCCGGGGTCAGTTCCTTCGTGATCGGGAAGCCGTGGCCCAGGGTACGGTTCCAGCGCAGCTTGCCGATCCAGCCGGCGCCGACCTCGTACAGGCCGCCGGTCTCGGTGTGGCCTTCGGCAGCCAGCTTCAGGACCAGCGGCGACACGAATTCCGGCTTCAGTTGCTCGAGGATCTGCGGCGGCATGATGGTCGCCGTAAGGCGCGAGCCGGCGATCGGTGCGATGGTGTTGGACGTGATGTTGTACTTCTTGCCTTCCAGCGCCAGGGTCTGGCTCAGGCCGTGCAGTGCCAGCTTGGCCATGGAGTAGTTGGCCTGGCCGAAGTTGCCGTAGATGCCGGCGGCAGAGGCGGTGAAGATCACGCGGCCGTAGGACTTGTCGCGCATGTGCGGCCAGGCAGCGTGGGTCACCTTGTAGGCGCCGCGCACGTGCACGTTGTACACCAGATCCCAGTCGGCGTCGGTCATCTTGTGGAAGGACACGTCGCGCAGGATGCCGGCGTTGTTGATGACCACGTCGACCTTGCCGAAATTGTCCAGGGCGCACTGCACGATCTTGTCGCCGTCGGTGACCGAGTCGTAGTTGGCGGCGGCTTCGCCGCCCAGGGCCTTGATCTCGTCGACCACGGTCTGCGCCGCGGTTTTCGAGGCGCCTTCGCCGTGGGCAGAGCCGCCCAGGTCATTGACGATCACCTTGGCACCGCGCTTCGCGAACGCGAGAGCATGGCTCTTGCCCAGGCCGTTGCCGGCGCCGGTGACGATGACGACGCGGTCGTCAAAACGGACTTGCGACATGTGTGCTTCTCCTTGTGATCCGTAAAGTGGTCGATTACAGGCCCATACCGCGGCCGATCATTTCCTTCATGATTTCGTTGGTGCCGGCGAAGATGGTGGTGATGCGCGCGTCGGTGTAGGCGCGTGCGATCGGGTATTCCATCATGTAGCCGTAGCCGCCATGCAGCTGGACGCCGTTGTAGACGACCTTGTTGAGCAGGTCGGTGGTCCAGTACTTGGCCATGAACGCGTCGTCCGGGGTGATGGTGCCGTTGACGCATTTCATCACGCACTGGTCGACGAAAGTCTGGCCGATGGTGATCTCGGTCTTCATCTCGGCCATGGTGAAGCGGTTGGCCTGGAAGGAGCCGATCGCCTTGCCGAACGCCTTGCGTTCCTTGACGTATTTCAGGGTTTCCTCGAAGGCGTACTGGGCACCGGAGATGGCGCCGATGGCGCAGACAATGCGCTCCTGGGCCAGCTTCTGCATCAGGTACATGAAGCCCATGCCCGGCTGGCCGAGGATGTTGGCCTTGGGCACCTTCACGTCCTCGAAGAACAGCTCGGCGGTGTCCTGCGAGTGCATGCCCATCTTGTCGAGCTTGCGGCCACGCTTGAAGCCTTCCATGCCGCGCTCGACCACGACCAGGGTCACGCCCTTGCCTTCCCACTGGGCGGCAACGATCACGATGTCGGAGAGGATGCCGTTGGAGATGAAGGTCTTGGCACCGTTGAGGAGGAGGTAATCGCCCTTGTCCTCGACGCGGGTCTTGATGCTCTTCAGGTCGGAACCGGTGCCCGGTTCGGTCATGGCAACCGCGAGGATCTTCTCCCCGGAGATGATGCCCGGCATCCAGCGTGCTTTCTGTTCGTCGTTGGCAAAGGAGTCGAGGTACACGCCGATCACGTCACTGTGCAGTGACATGGCAAAGCCCGACTCGCCGATACGGGACATTTCCTCGATCTGGATCTGGGTGTAGCGGAAGTCCTTCAGGCCCAGGCCGCCCCACTTCTCGTCCACGTACATGCACAGGTAGCCGGCTTCGCCCGCCTTCTTCCACGCCTCGCGGGAGACGATGCGGTCCTTCAGCCACTGTTCCTGGTGCGGCTTGACCTCGGCCTCGAGGAACTTGCGGAAGTTGTCGCGAAAGATGTTGTGGTCCTGTTCGAAGATGGCGCGGTTGCTCATGGCGTATCCCTGACGGTGCGTACAGCCGCTCCGGGCGGCAGGCTCTGTATAATCAACGGGTTGCGTGCGGACCTGCGGGGAAACGGGGCAGGGGCCGGCATGGTCGGAGATGGTGTCGGCGGGGGGTGGTACCGGCAATGACGCAATGTGCCAAATTGGTTGACATTAACTATCATGGCGCGGGCCAATTTTCCCTGTAATTCCGGGACGTTGCGCCAACACCCGCGGCCATCGCGATGCCGCGGCAGACCATCGACGGGAGAGCGCTTTTGACCCTGGTGCAGAAAAGCATCGTGTCCGGTACCACACTGCCGGTCGCTGTTGCCCTGAGAGTGCTTCAGGGCGCTGCACGCAGTGGCGTGGATCTCGCGCGGCTGTTTGCCGACATCGGCATCGACCCGCGCGTGCTGGACGATCCCTCCGCGCGCATTGACCGCCGCAAGTTCATTGATCTCATGCTGGCCGTGATGCAGCAGACCGAAGACGAGTTCATGGGCTTCGGTCAGGGTTATCGTACCCGCCCGGGCACTTTCTCGATGATGGCGCACGCGGTCATCAACTCCGCGACGCTGGAGAAAGCGATGCGTCGTGCGCTCAACTTCTACGAGTTGTTCGGTGTCGACACCGTGGCCAGGCTGGAGTTGCGGGAGCACGAGGCGGTGATCCTGTTCAATGTCGGCCCGGTGGAGTTCCGCGAGTTCATCGTGGAAACACTGGTGTTCCTCACCATCCGCTTTTTCGGCTGGCTGATCGGCAAGCCGATCGTACCCATGCGCATCACCCTGGATTTCCCGCCGTCCGAGGGTGCCGAGCAGTACAAGGAACTGTTCCCGTCACCGGTCCTGTACGGGCAATCGAAGAGCCAGATCGTGCTGGACCGTTCCTACATGGACCTGCCGCTGGTGCAGAACGCACTGTCGCTGTCCCGTTTCCTGAAGGATTCGCTGGCCCAGCTGATCGACGGCAACTTCCACAGTGTCGGCCTGCCTGCCCAGATCCGCGCCATCATCTCCAAGGAGTACGGCAATAATTTTCCCGATTTCCAGGTGATCTGCGAAAAGCTGAACATGACGCCGCAGACCCTGCGACGGCGCCTGAAGGAAGGCAATACCAGCTACCAGGAAATCAAGGATTCGATCCGCAAGGACGCGTCCATCTATTACCTGTCCAAGCCCGATCTCTCGATCGACGAGATCGCCATGCTCATGGGCTTTTCCGAAGCCAGCTCCTTCCACCGTGCCTTCAAGAAGTGGACCGGCAAGACGCCGTCTGCCTTCCGCAAGGAAATGTTCAACGATCCGGACTGACATGCAAACCAACGGTACCCAGGAAACCACTGCGCGCCTGCTGATCACCTGCCCGGATCGCCCGGGCATTGTCAGTGCGGTATCCACCTTCTTCTACAACCACGGTGCCAACATCACCGATCTGGACCAGCACTCCTCGGATGCCGAGGGCGGCACTTTCTTCATGCGGCTGGAATTCCAGACCCCGCACCTCGACGTGTCCCGCGACGTGCTGCGTGGCGGCTTCCAGAAGGCTGTGGCGGAAAAGCACGACATGAAGTGGCACATTTCATATGCGGTCGACCGCAAGAAAATGGCGCTGCTGGTTTCGAAGTACGATCATGCGCTCATGGAACTTCTGTGGCAGGTGCGGCGCGGTGATCTGGTGGCGCACATCCCGATGGTGATTTCCAACCATGAGGATTTCCGGGCCGATGTCGAGGCCTTCGGCATCCCCTTTCACTGCGTGCCGGTGACGAAGGACGGCAAGGCGGCTGCCGAGCAGAAAATGCTGGAGCTGCTGGCGGGCAAAGCGGATGTCATTGTGCTGGCGCGCTACATGCAGGTGCTGTCAGCGGATTTCGTACGGCATTATCCGAACCGCATCATCAACATCCATCACTCGTTCCTGCCGGCCTTCGCTGGTGCCAATCCGTACCGGCAGGCGTACGACAAGGGTGTGAAGCTCATCGGCGCGACGAGTCATTACGTCACCGCGGATCTCGATCAGGGCCCGATCATCGAGCAGGATGTGGCAAGGGTGTCGCACCGGCACTCCGCGGATGAACTGCGGGTGCTGGGCCAGGAAGTCGAGCGTCGGGTGCTGGCCCGGGCGGTTCGCTGGCATCTGGAAGACCGGGTGATTGTCGACGGCAACAAGACCGTCGTTTTCGTCAAATGAGCGTGTACGGAGGGTGACTCATGCTGCGCATATTGCTCGGCATGGCGCTGATTTTCGGCGCCCTGTGGTTCTACCTGAAAGCGGGCAGCGAGAGTCAGGTTGCCGGTGAACAGCAGAAAAAGATGATCGACTCTGCGCAGGAGGCGGTACAGGCCACGGAAGAGGCTGCCGCGCTCATGGCCAGACAGGCGGACGCCGCGCGTGATGCCGCCGGTGAGGCAGCCGGCCGTTGACGATCCGTCTGCTGATGCGGGCGGAGCCGTGCAGGATCAGAAGTTGAGCAGGAATCCGAGCGCGGATACACCAACGGTACCGCGATCGGTGTTGTAGCTGCCGTATTCGATGTACAGCGATGGCACCGTGCCGAGCCTGACCGCCAGACCAATCGTGGCAAACAGGTCGAGACCCACATCCGATGCGGACTGGTTGGGTTGGACGTCGTCCGGCAGCGGCGGTGGATCCAGCGGCCCCGGCTCGTAAGAGAAAGTGATCTGACGGTTGTCGGTGATGTGGTAGAAGTGCGCGCCGGCGCGCACCTGGGCTTCGACCGGGCCGAACAACCGGTAGTCGCTGCGTACACCGAACTGCAGCGTGGACATGTCCAGCTTCCGTTCCTCCGTCCGGATGTTCCAGTAGCCCTGGATCGGGGAATTCAGCGTGCGGGTGACGCTTTCCTCCATCGCACGGCCGATGCGCAGATATCCGACCTCCGGCGCCAGCGACCATCGTGTGTGGTTGAAGTGCTCCAGGCGGAAACCGGCGATGAATCGGTAGCCACCGGGCGTTTCGCTGTAGCCGGCGCTTCCGATGTCGGAGTCCGTGAAGGCGACATCGAAATAGGCGTCGATGCGCGGCGGCTTGTAATCGGGGCCAGCCGGAATGGCTGCAGCCGGCGCTGCTTCGGGAATTTCCGGCAGGGTGGCGTCGAATTCCTCGTTGTAGAAAAGCCCGCCACCCGTCTGCCCCTGCTCAGCAGGCGCATCGAAGGGAGCGTCGAAGGGCGTCTCCGGAGACGGGGCGGGTTCTGCCGGCGCGGTGTCGTCCGCCCTTGCCGGGGCAGCGGCCAGCATGGCCAGCAGCGGCAGCAACAGGGCCACGCGGCCGGCAGCCGCAACACATGAGGTCCGGGCAGTCATTTCGTCTCGGGGGTGTCCTGCGATCATGGGGGCGATCATACTGGCCGACCCCGCCCCCTTTATAGTTAAAAACCGTAAACCGTCCCTCATGCCGTCGCTGTTTGCCGTTTGCCGTCCGGGTTTCGAGAAGGAATGCATTGCCGCTCTGGGTGAAGCCTGTGCCCGGCGTGGTGTGGCCGGGTTCGGGAGGGCGCGGCCGGAAACCGGCTACGCGCAGTTCGTGCTGCAGGAGACGGCGGACGGCCCGGTCGATGCGGCTGCGTTGCTGGCATCGCTGCACTGTGACGAGCTGGTCTTCGCACGTGATCTCTTTCTCGCCTCCGACCCGGTTGCCATCGAGCCACCGGACCGGTTGCTGGGCATACGGCCACATCTGGCCGGGTTGCCGCCACTGGCATCCGTGCAACTCGGCGCGCCCGACACCAACGACGGGCGCGAACTGGCGGCCCTGCTGCGCCAGCTGGAGCGCCCCCTGCGCGCAGCACTGGCAGAGCAGGGCGTGCGCACCGGCGATCGATACCAGACGCGGCTGCTCCTGTTTCTGGCCGACGGTGCAACGGCGTTCATCTGTACCGGCCGCATGGACCAGGCGCCGCCCTGGCCGCTGGGCGTGCCGCGGCTGAAACTGTTGCGCGAGGCGCCCAGCCGTTCTGCCCTGAAGCTGGAGGAAGCCTGGCACCTGTTCATTCCACGCCAGGAGTGGGCGACCCGGCTCGGCCCCGGGCGCACGGCTGTCGATCTTGGCGCTGCTCCCGGCGGCTGGACCTGGCAGATGATCCGCCGCGGCATGCGGGTGGAGGCCGTCGACAACGGACCGCTGGCACCGGTGGTGGCCGACGATCCGCTGGTGACACACCACCGTGCCGACGGCTTCACGTTCCAGCCGAAACGGCCGGTCGACTGGCTGGTGTGCGACATGGTGGAAAAGCCGGCCCGCGTCACGGCGCTGATTGCCCGCTGGCTGGTGCGCGGCTGGACCCGCCAGGCCATTTTCAACCTCAAGCTGCCGATGAAAAGCCGTCATGCGGAAACGCAGCTCAATCTCGCGCGGCTGGCCGATGAACTCGAGGCTGCCGGACTGGCGTTCGAGCTGCAGGCCCGGCAGCTGTATCACGACCGTGAGGAAATCACCGTGTGCGTGCGGGTGACGGGCAGGACAGCACCGTGACGCAGCCCGGGCGTTACGGTATTGCCGATGCGCGCCTGCTCGGCCTGCTGGCCTGTCTTTACTTCGCGCAGGGTCTGCCGTCCGGGCTGCTCGGCAAGGCGTTGCCGGCGCTGCTGCGTGAGCACGGTGTCTCGCTGTCGGCCATCGGGTTCACCGCCATGCTGGCGGCACCCTGGGCGCTGAAGTTCCTGTGGGCGCCTTTTCTCGACCGTTACGGCACACGCCGGCAATGGCTGCTGGTGCTGAATGCCGTCACGTTTGCCCTGATGCTGTTGCTGGCCGCGCAGGATATCGGCGTCTGGATCCGCGAGCTGTTCCTGCCGCTCATGGCGATACTGTTCCTGCTCAATCTGGTGGCGGCCACCCAGGACATCGCCACCGACGGTCTGGCCGTCAGTCGTCTGGACTCGCGCCTGCGCGGTCTGGGCAACAGTGTGCAGGTGATCGGCTACAAGCTCGGCATGGTGCTGGGCGGTGGTTTCCTGCTGGTGCTGGTCGAGCGCCATGGCTGGTCGCTGTCCTATGCAGGACTTGCCATGCTGATCCTGCTGGTATTGCTGCCCCTGGCGTTCATGCGGGAAACGCCGTCTGCCGTCGCGGCGAGCCACAGCCACTGGCAGGGCGCACGCGGATACCGGCGCCTGTTCCGGGAATTCGTATCGGCACCCGGCATGTTGTGGTGGCTGCTTGCCGTGGCCGCCTTCAAGACCGGCGATGCGCTGGCCTCGCGCATGATCGGACCGCTGCTGAGCGATCGCGGCATGAGCCTGGGCGACATCGGTGTGCTGACCGGCGTGACCGGATCGATGGCAGGCATGGCCGGCGCCCTGCTGGGTGGCGTGTTGCTGCTGCGGCTGGGTTACCGTACGGCGCTGGTGCTGTCCGGCTGCCTGCAGGCCTGCGGCCTGTTTGCCTATCTGCTGGTGGTGGATGCGCTGCCGTCCCTGCCGATGCTGTATGCCATCGTGTGTTTCGAGCAGTTTGCCGATGGTCTGTCCACGGTGGCGTTGTTCACCGCCATGATGGCTGTATGCCGTGCGCATTCACCCGGCACGGATTACACGCTGCAGGCCTCCCTGCAGGTGACGCTGGCCGGTCTGGTGGTGCTGGTATCCGGTGTGGTGGCGGAACAGTCGGGTTACGGCGTGGTGTTTGCCGCCGGCGGCATGCTCACCCTGCTGGCCCTGGTCCCGGTCGTGCTGTCCTTCCGTGAACGCACGTTGAACGCGATGCGGACGCCGACATGAAACATGATCATGAACTCGATACCCGTGGCCTGCGTTGCCCGGAACCGGTGATGCTGCTGCACGCATGCCTGCGGCGTGCAAAGGCAGGAGAGGTCATACGGCTGATGGCGGACGATCCGGCCACGCAGCGCGACATCCCGGCGCTGTGCAGCAATCTTGGCCACACCTTGCTGGACAGCACCGAGAGCGACGGCGTCTGGTGCTACTTCGTGCGCAAGCGCGACTGAGTCACTCCGGCACGGCAACACCGCCGCCGGCCAGAACGGCCAGACAGGCCAGTGCGTCTGGATCGTGGCGCTTCAGCTGGTTGGCGACCGTGTGCTGGAAGAAATACCGGAACGACGGGTGTTCCTGCGCGGGGAACAGGCACCGGTCGGTGGCGAGTATGGGCGTGTCGGTGACCTGCTCACCATCGGCCAGCATGGCCAGCACGCGACCGTCGCCGCGCAATTGCCAGGCCACCACCTCGACCAGATTGACGGTGTGGAAACCGTCCGCCGACATCACCGCGTGCGTGCCCGGCGAGTCCGGAATGGTCTGCACGACAACGCGGTGATCGTCGCGTGCGGTCCCGAAAAATTCCAGGGCCGATTCCAGTTCCGCCACCTTGTGCGACGGCGCATCCGGCAGCAGCCGCTCGCCGTGCGGGTCCCAGTAACCCTCGCAGTGGCCGTTCAGCGGATCGGCCAGCTGTACCGCCGACACCACATCCTTCAGCCAGGGCACCAGCGCACTGACTTCACCGGTCTCGTGCAGGGCCCAGCCGACGATGTCGAGGGAAACGAGGCGGTCGGGGTGACGGTCATTGCCGTAGAGGGTGCGGATGCCGTCGTTTTCCGGCGCGATGCGGACGATGCGCCCGGCCCGGCGCGGACGCCGGGAATCCAGTTCGATGACCTTGCCGCCTGCAGCCGGAGATTTGCCGTCCGGTGTCCTGCGATGCAGCGTTTTCATAGTCACCTGCCTGCGTGACGCATCAGGCCCGCGGCGAGTTACCGCAGAGCGGAATCACGCTCGAAGGAACATAGCGCCGACGCGGCGCCTGCTCAAGCCGGCAACCGGCCGGCGGCACGGCCGGCCGGACGGGACGCTGCCGGTTCGTGACCGGTGTCGCAGCCGACGGCAGAATGCCGGGCATGGACGATCGTCTGTATTTCGCCTACGGCTCCAACATGAACCCGGCCCGGATGGCGGCACTGGGTGTGTCCTGGCAGCGGCGGGAGGCGGCCATCCTGCCGGGCTGGCGCCTGTCGTTCAGCAAACGTGCCAGCGATGCGCCGCCGGCGCTGCCGGCTGCCTATGCCACCGTGGTGGCAGACGCGGGGGCGTGGACGGAAGGCGTGCTGTACACACTGGCCGCCGATGCCGACTGGCTCCTGCTGGATGCCTTCGAGAACCTGTATGAACGTCGCCGGGTCCGTGTCGTGACGGGCGGGACAGCGGGTGCCGCAAACGCACGCACCTGCGAAGCGGATGTCTACGTGGCGCTGCCCTCCGTCTGCGCGGACGGATTGTTGCCGGAGTGCTGGTACGTCGGACATCTGCTGCAGGCCTGCGACCTGTTATCGCCGGCGTGGTGCCGGAATCTGCGCGCGCTGTCGATGCTTCAGTCCGTGCCGCGCTGGTAGCCGGCGGGGTCGGCGAGGAAGCGTGCCAGCCTCAGGTTCAGCATCAGCGCCGCCACGGCGAGTCCGGCCACCAGGCCGACCCAGAATCCCTGTGGCCCCAGCGGAGTGATCAGGGGCATGCCGAAGAGGGTGCCGAAGCCGAGCAGCCAGCCGACCGGCAAGCCGATGCACCAGTAGGCAAACAGCGTGATCCACATCGGGCGCCGTGTGTCATGAAAGCCCCGCAGTGCGCCGTTGGCGGTCACCTGCAGCGCATCCGGCAACTGGAAAATGGCCGCATACACCAGCAACGCGGCAGCCAGTGCACGCACGGCAGCATCTTCGGTGTAGAGCGCCGGTATGGCATGGCGGCCCAGCAACAGCACCAGTGCGTTGAACAGTGCAATGGCGGTGGACAGGGCCAGCCCGACCTGCACGGCGCGTCGTGCAGCGGCCTGATCGCCGGCACCGGCCGCCAGCCCGGTGCGCACCGTGAGCGCGAGACCCACCGACAACGGCAGCATGAATGTCAGTGAAGCAAAATTGAGCGCGATCTGGTGACCGGCAACCACCTGCTCGCCCAGCCGGGCCAGCAGGATGGCGATGACCGAAAAGATGCTGACCTCGAAAAAGATCGCCATGCCGATGGGCAGGCCCAGCGCCAGCATGGCCAGCAATGCGCGCGGATCCGGGCCATGCAGGCGGCCGTCGATGTGCGTGCCTGGCGGTGTACGGGTCCGGTAGTGCGTGCCGTGTCGTACGTAAAACCACATCAGCACGGCCATCAGCCACATCACGATGGCGGTGGCGACGCCGCAGCCGGGACCGCCCATGGCCGGCATCCCGAACAGGCCGTGTATGAAGATGTAGTTGAGCGGGATGTTGGCCAGCAGGCCGATCAGGCTGATCACCAGCACCGGCTTCGGATGCGACAGTGACTCGCTGTAGCTGCGCATGCCGATGAACAGGGCGACGCCCGGCAGCCCCCATGACAATCCGTTCAGGTACTCCGCTGTCATGTCGCGCAGGCGCGATGGCACATCCAGGGCATCGAACAGCAGCACGGCATGACGCGCTGCAATGAATCCCAGGATCCCGACGGCCAGTGCCAGCCACAAGGCCTGCCAGGCGGTGGGCACGACACGTTCATGCCGGCCGGCGCCGATATGCTGCGACAGGATCGGCGTGGCGGCGATGATCACACCGACCATGAACAGGAACAGGGGAACCCAGATGCTGGCGCCGATCGCGACTGCCGCCAGATCCGCCGGGCTGACCGCGCCGGCCATGACCGTATCGACAAACCCGTTGGCGGTCTGCGCGACCTGGCCACCCAGTATCGGAATCACCAGCGACAGCAGCGCACGCAGCTCGCTGCGATGACTGTCCGGATTGACCGGCGGGTCTTGAGCGGGAGGACAGGTCACGATAGGGTGCGCGCGGCTGCGGGAAAGGGCTGCATTCTATCAGCCGCCACGCAGTGGTCGTTCATCGCCATGCATCCGGAACTTGCCAGACTGCTCGACGTGTTCGCTCGCGAATTCGCGGGCAGCCATCGCACGCGCCTGGTGGCGGGAGGCGATGAGCCGCTGTACCGGCCGGCTGCAGATGGCGATGGCTGGAACGAAATCGTGTTCCGCCACGACTATGTCCAGAGTGCGCTGCATGAAATTGCGCACTGGTGCGTGGCCGGAGAACAGCGCCGACGCCTGGTCGACTACGGGTACTGGTACCACCCGGATGGTCGCACGCGTGCCCAGCAGGAAGTGTTCGAGAAAGTGGAGGCGCGGCCGCAGGCGGTCGAATGGCTGCTGAGCGCAGCCTGCGGACGGGGTTTCCGGGTCAGCCTCGACAACCTCGATTCCGGTGAGCCGCTGGACGAGGGTTCGCTGTGGCGTGCCGTACACCGTGCCGTGCAGCACTGTCTTGATCATGGCCTTCCACCGCGTGCGGAACGGCTGGCACGTGCGCTGGCGCATGAATGCGGCAACGTGTGGCCGCTGCCGGCCGACCGGTTCGTGCTGCCGGCAGAGTACCGTGATGGCGGAGGCGATCAGGCCGGCACACACTGACGGCGGCCGGGACGCTGGCGTCCCGGGCCGTTGCCGGAAAGTGAAAGTGCTGTCAGGTGCGGGCGGTCATTTCGGGGGAAAGCTGACCGTGTATTTGTCGTCCCACGGCAGGACATCCTTGATCGAACCGAACTTGATGGCCTTGATGCGTGCAGCCAGCTTCTGTTCGGTTTCGGGATCGGCCAGCTCCGAGGAAACGATTTCAGCCGTTGATACCGAGCCGTCGGGTTCAACGACAAGGCGGAAGACGACAGCGCCCTTGAGCGCCGGTTTGCTGCGCAGCGCATCCTGCCAGATTGCCTGCAACGCGCCGTTGTTGTGTCCCATGATCGCGCGGATGCCGTCCGGGGTTCGCTCCAGTCCGCCCTCGGCGTTTCTGCGCACGCCGGTGATGTCGCTGTCGGCAATGACCAGTGCTTCGGCAGCCCGGGCGGGTGCCGGCGTTGCCGGCTTGAGCGGAATCAGGTCCTTGGGTGGCGTGAATTCCACCGTGTAGGTGTCGGACCAGGCAGGCACGGCTTCCAGTGCGCCGAAACCGATGGTGCGCACATAGGCCACGACCTGGCGGGTGAATTCCGCGTCATGGATATCCGACGAGGCAATGTCGGCAGCCTGGACGCTGCCGTCGGGTGCGATGATCAGGCGCAGTACCACATTGCCTTTCAGCGATGCGTCCTCGGCCAGCCGGCGCTGGTACAGCGTCTGCAGGCCGGGGTTGTAGCGGGCCATGACCAGTTTGACGCCGCACTCGCTGCGTTTGCGGGTGGGCACTTCCGTGACCGGAACACAGTCGGATTGTGAAACAGGAAGCACCGGTGCGTTGGTGACCACGCGCGCTGCCTCGGCGCCCGGTTTGCGGTAGATCGGGCCGGAGTAATCCACGCCGATATCGGCGGGTGGCGGGATGCAGCCGGCCAGCAGCGTCAGCATGGCGACAGGCGCGATGGTTCGGGTGGTCAGCATGGCGGTTTCCGGTGGGAGCGGTATACGCGGGTCGGGCAACGATACCGCAAATTCCCGGCAGAAATAACAAGGGGCGCCGAAGCGCCCCCTGCCTGTTTCACCGGAACATCGTGCCGGCCGGTCACCACGATCAGCTCGGGAAGAAGTTGAGTGTGTACTTGTCATCCCACGGCAAGACACCTTCGATGGCACCGAAGTTGATGGCCCGGATACGGGTAATCAGCTTCTTCTCGGTTTCCGGGTCACCCAGCTCCGACGACAGGATGTCTGCTGTCGAAACCGATCCGTCCGGAGCAATCACCAGGCGGATCACGATGGCACCCTTGAGCGTGGGGTTGTTGCGCAGCGCGCGCTGGTAGATGGCCTGGAGTGCACCGTTGTTGCGGTCCATGATCCGGCGGATTTCTTCCTGCGTGCGCTCCAGTTTGCCACTGGCATTCTTGCGCACGACACCGGTACCGCCTTCGGTGATGGTGGACGTCACCTTGGTGCCGGCCACGGCAGCCAGCTTGCCGCCGCCCGCCACACCGTAACCGCCGCCGCCACTGGATGCCGCACCCATGGTCACACCGCCGGAGCCCTTGCCCGCCCGGCTGGTGATCATGTCGCGCGACACACTGCCAGGACCGCCGGGGCCAACCACGCCGGTACCCTTGGTGAGCTGCTGATCACCCATGTCGAAGGCCGATGCGAGATCCTGCATGGCAGAAATCTCGGCCTCGGCTTCGGCAAAGGCCTTCCTGGCTTTTTCCTTGGCCTTGGTCACCTGGACTTCGGTCGGTTTCTCCGGCTTCGGTTCATCCGGTTTCGGCTCTTCCGGTTTTTCCTCCTTCACCTCTTCCTTTGGCGGAGGCGGCGGAGGCGGCTCGAGCTTTTTCTGCATCACCAGCTTGGCCAGACGTTCCGGCACCTTCTCGGCGGCGGCCCGATCCGGTTTGGGCACCTCGACACTGCTCATCACGTACGACAGTGTGAACGTGAGCAGCAGTGCCAGCAGTGCCAGCCAGCGGTTGCGCTTGCGATCGCCACCGACGCTGTCCCAGGCGAGATACGAGCCGGGGATGTAGTGATCTTTCGGAGTGATGCTGTCAAACGGTTTTGCCGTCATGACGCGTCCTCCTTCTTGCGCAGCACGGCGAAGGAGATTTTCGAGTAATCGTTCTCGCTGCAGGTGGCCATGATCTTGCGCAGCAGGGCATAGGGGATGCCCTTGTCGCCGATGATCATGACTTCGCGCTCGGGGATACCCTGGTCATTGAGCTTGGGCGGCGTCTTGGAAGCGCGATACTGCAGTTCCTGGGCAAGACCGGGGATGGTCGCGCTTTTGGAACGGGCAATTTCCGCGATATCCGCCACCTTCACGCCCTGAACAAGGATGTAGTCCTTGTTGACCATGATTGCCAGCGATTCTCCGGGCATCTGCTCGGAAGTGGAGCGCGGCAACTGCAGGTCTTCGCTGCCCGGGATCTGCGTGACGTTCTGCTGGTTGACCAGCAGGAAGAACACCAGAACCGTCAGGATGTCGATCAGCGACGTCAGCTGGATGATCGCCGGCTTCATGAACTTGTGCCGGCGTTCCATGCGTTTGGCGCGGGCTGACTTCTTCATTCCGCACCTCCCGCTGCAGGTGCAGCCGGGGCTGAAGAAGATGCCGGCACGGCATCGCCGATGCTGATGTCGGGGAACAGGGCGGCCTTGATCTGCTTGCCGTTCACCATCTTCGGCTTGTAGCGCACGGCATCCATCCCGCTGATCAGGACTTCATACGGCGTATCCGGTTCGAGCATCACGGAGACTTCCGTCACCGAGGGATACTCGTCCTTGAGCTCGATGAGATAGGCCTTCAGGCCCTTGTAATCGAGCACGCCGCCGGGCAGCGCCGGAAACTCCTTCAGGGGACCGGTCGTCTGGTTGGCGACGAGGATGTGGTCCTTGTAGAAGCTGACTTCCAGCACCAGCGGTGGTTTGTTGTTGTCGGTCGACTGGCCGTCCCCGGGTGCAGGCAGATTCACGTCGAGTCGGGTGACTTCGGTGAACACCGCGCTGACCAGCAGGAACGCGAGCAGAACCACCATCAGGTTGATGAAGGTGGTCATGTCCAGATCGGCCTCCATTTCGCGAGGCTTCTTGGCCCTCATAACGACTCCTGGCGTTCGGTCTGAGGGGGCTTACTCGGTGCGGCCGCTGATCTGGCGGATGACGTTCAGGCATTTGACCGACGCAGCCTCGAAGCTGGCCACGGTCTCGCCGGCCTTGGATTGCAGGAAGGAGAACAGCACCAGCATCGGGATCGCGGTGACGAGACCGAAGGCCGTACAGTTCATGGCTTCGCCCACGGCGGCAGACAGCATGTTGGCTTTTTCGGCCGGGTCGGCGCTGGCGACGGCGGTAAACGCGTGGATCAGACCGATGATGGTGCCGAGCAGGCCGAGCAGGGTGGCTACGTTGGCCAGCGTCGACAGGTAGTGGGTGCGCTTCTCGATGCGCGGCAGCACTTCCATCAGGGCTTCTTCCATGGCCAGCTCGATGTCTTCGGTGCGGCGCGCGGTGGCGGCACGGGTCAGGCCGGAAGCGATGATGTTGCCCATGAAGCTGTTGGAGTTCTTGGCGACTTCCAGGGCCTGCTTGAAGTTGCCCTTGGTCATGACCGGATAGAGCTCGTCCCAGACCTTGCTGTTGCGGCTGGCCATGTTGGCCAGGAAGAAATAACGCTCAAGGCCGATGAAGATACCGGCGATCAGGGTCAGCAGGATGGGGTACATCCAGAAGCCGCCCACCTGGAAAAACTCGATGGTGCTCATGATCAGGCCGGGTTCGTTCGCGGTTGCCATTGCTGTTCTCCTGTGTAATTCGATGTGGATCTGTGATGGATGCCTGGATCAGGGCGGTTACTGGGTCTGTTCCTGCAGACTGCGGAAGTACTGCACCTCCCGGCGCAGTACATCACGGTCCAGCGGTTGCAGGACCTGATTGAGAATCGACGTGGTCGGCGATTTCTTCTCGAGTTTCACTTCCTTGTCTTTCCACGGTACGACGTTCAGTACCGTGGGGGCCTCCTGCGAGCCGACGACGTTGGTCACCAGCTCGCTTTCGGGTTTGGCATCGGCCGGCTGCTTTTTTGCCGCCGCGTTGGCGGCATTGGCGAAATTGCCGGCAGCGGCAGCCGGCTTCGCCGGGTCGGCAGCGAAAACCGGTGAGACGGAGAGAAGGGCGGCAACCAGTGTTGCCATGACGAGACGATGCTTCATGACGACTGACCTGTTGCAGGAGTGGCCGCAGGTGCGGCGGCCGGCGCGGATTGTTCGGCCGGAGCGGCGGGCGGAGTGGCCGGCGCCGGTGCGGCAATGCCCAGGCGGTTGCGCAGGTCGCCGATCCAGTTGCCTACCGCCTGGTCCGGTTTGCGTTGCAGGGCCTGATAGCGCTCATAGTGTTTCAGCGCGAGGTTGAGGTCCTGCAGGTACAAGTCAGCCAGCACGCCAAGATTGAAGTGGGCCTTGGCGTAGTTGCCGTCGATGGCCAGCGCCTTCTCGTAGGCGGCGCGCGCTTCCTTGAATTTGCCCTGCTCGCGCAGGACGATGCCGCGCATGTTCCAGGCGAACGGGTTTTTCGGGTTCACCTTGAGTGTCTGGTCGATGCTGTCCAGGGCGTCTTCCCATTTTTCCTGGCGTATGTAGATCAGCGCCTGGTTGACCAGCGGGCCGGACAACACCGGGTGCTGGGCGGAAATGGCCTGGAATCCGACCAGGGCGTCGTTCAGCTTGCCGGCTTTCATGGCCTGCACGGCGGCGAAGTATTCGCCGATCGCCTGCTGGGCTGCGGCCTGCGCCTGGCTCGATGCCGTGACGGTGGTCTGGTGTACCGAATCGCTGGCAGCAACGGCGGGTGCCGTCGGTTGCTGACGTACCGAGCGGACGACATTGACGTTGTCGACTTCCGGCTTGGGCTTCGGTGTCGATGAGCAGGCCGCCAGCGTGGCTGCCAGCAACAGCCACGCGGCACGCCAGGGACGGAAATCAGTAGATGACATCGACATATTCTTCCGTCTGTTCTTTCTTGGCGAAGCGGCCCGGTTGCAGGACGGACAGGGCCTTGAAGCTCTTCTTGACCCAGTCATCGTAGATGTCCTGTTTCACCAGGTCGGTGTTCTGCGTGTACAGGGTGATGGCCTGGTCTTCGAACGGCAGCGCCTGCTCTTCCAGCAGCAGGTCGTACTGCTCCAGTTCCAGTTCGTCGAGACCGCGCGGGCGCTCGGAAGACATCAGGTCGGCAGCCAGGATCCGGTACACCTCGGCGGTGCGGAACTGGGCCGCAGATGCGAATTCAGCCACGCCGAGTTTGGCGGTTGTCGCATAGGAATCGAGCGCGGCCTGCATCAGCCGGCGTTTTTCGGCCAGCGAGGTCTTCAGCGGCGCTTTCAGCTTGTACTCGGTGAAACGCTGGAAGACCGGCTCGGCCACGGTGAACGATGCAAAGGCGCCGAGATAGTTGGTGCGCGGTGTGGCTGCCGGGCCGGCATTCTTCGCGCCGGAGGCCAGCGCTGCCAGCAGGGTGTCGCGGGAGCGGAGGTCGCCACGTTTCTCGGCGATCTTCAGCAGCCGGTACTGCGCTTCCATGCGGGCTTCCAGCGGTTGCGGGTTCTCCGCGATGTACTTGTTGTAGAGCCGGATCACACCGTCCTCGTTGCCGGTCTTCTCCGTGAACTCGGCGGCCTGCCACAAGGCATTGCGGGCAAGCTCCGGGTCGGTCTTGAGATTGGTGTCGTGGATGGTTTCCATCTCGCGGGCGGCGCCGGCGAAGTTGCCGGTCTTCTCGTAGGCAACGGCCAGCTTGTCCGGGATGGTGTCGCCCAGGGTGTTTTTCGGGTAGCGGACGCGGAACTGTTCCAGCACCGGAATGGCGGCGTTCCACTGTTCCTTTTTCAGGTAAATGGTGGCCGCGTCGAACTCCGCGTTGGCCCGGATCCCGGCATCGGGAACCACCGTGCCCACGCGCATGTATTCCTTCGCACCTTCCAGTTCCTTGCCTTCGGCGATCAGTTTCTCGCCCTGTTTGTAGATGCTGGCGGCCAGGCGCTCGTTGTAGGTCTTGCGATCAGCCGGTGTCAGGTCGTTGAAGGCCAGCACCTTGGTGAAGGCAAACTCGGCGACCTTGTGGCGGCCGAGGTCGAATTCGCCGTTGGCAATGGTCTGCCAGCCGTACTTCTGCAGGGCAGGCGGTGGCGGTGGATTGAGTGATACCAGCAGGCCGGCAGTGCTGATGGCACCGGCCACATCCTTCTTGGCGAGCTGGTCCTCGACGATGTTCTGCAGCACGCCAGGTGCCTTTTCATGCCCCTGGAAGGTGCGCGCGAACTTCAGGCCGGCATCGATCTTGCGGGTCAGCAACTGCTTGTATTCGTTGTCCCGCTTCGGATCGCCTTTCATCTCGTCACCGTAGGCCTGGTAGGCCACCAGGCCGAAGTAGGCTGCTTCGGCAGCCTTGTCGTAGCCCGGATATTCGTACGCGGTACGTTCGAATTCGCGGACCGACTTCACGAACTCGCGACCGGAGAACAGGGCCTCGGCATACAGATGGTTGATGGTGGCGGCACCCGGATCCTTCGGATCGGTTTCCAGCAGCTGTTTGTACCAGCCGGCGGCCACCAGGAATTCGGCCGTGTCGTTACCCTTCTGGGCGGTGGCGTGATGGTGCTTGGCCAGATCCAGCAGGTGCGACTTCAGCAGCGGCAGGTACTCGGTGCGCTGCTTCTCGTGCGAGCCCCAGTATTTGCTGTTGATGCCATAGGCCTTGACGAAACGTTCCTTGGCCGGCAGTACCTGGGTCGGGAAGCCACCGTCCTGCAGGGCCTTGATGGCGCTGGAGGAGAATTCCGGTGCCAGATCGCTGTCGGGATACAGCAGCACGAAGGTTTCGAAAGTGTCGGCGGCATCCACGAAGCGTTCCTGCTTGACGTAGACCTCGCCAAGGGCGCGGTAGATCTTGTGCTCGTAGCCGCGCCGGCCGTTCTTCCTGAACCAGGCCGTCACCGACTTGGCGCCGTCCAGATTGTTGAACGACATGGAAGCCACGCGGAACGTATCGTCGAGCAGACGCTGGTTGCGGTCCGCTTCCTTGCCTTCGGCCTGTACCTTGTCCAGCAGATCGATCAGCGCGAAGAAATCGACCAGTGCTTTTTCGTATTCGGAAACCTTGTAGTAGCCCCAGCCACGCTTGTAGATCGACTGTTCGTAGAAGGTGGTGGCACTGCCGGCCCGGATGACTTCGCTGTAGGCGCCGATCGAGAGATCGTATTCACCCTCGGAGAAATAGCTCTCACCCAGGCGGAACTGCGCTTCCAGATAGAACGTGCTGTTGGGGTACTGCCTGCCCAGCTCCTTGAGGGTGGCGACAGACTCTTCATGCTTGCCGGCAATGTCGTAGGCCTTGGCCAGCAGGTAGAAAGCTTCGGCTTTTTCGGCAGGGTCCTGACTGTTCTTGATGACGGTCTGGTACAGCAGGATGGCCGTCTCGTAGTTGGCGGCGAGATCGCTGCCTTCCAGCTCCGGCACGATGCCGCCGGCCAGGTCCAGCATGCGGTAGCGCTCTTCCTGGGTCTTCGCGTCCTGTGCGCCCTGCATGAAGCTCTTGAACAGCATGGCGTCGATTTCGCGGTCGAGTTTGACCTCTTCCGCTTCCGACAGCTGGGCGGGGACGACCGGTGCTTCCTCGAGGGAAACGCCTTCGCCTTCCTTCTCGGTCGAGGCGGCCATCGCAAGGTCGGCCATCCGGCGCAGCGACTCAACACGCTTTTCCGGATCGTTGAACAGTTGCACTGCCTGCTTGTAGTTCACCAGGGCGCCTTCGATCGACGCTTCGTCGATCGAACCCTCCGTGACTTCGATCTCCACGTTTTCCAGATCGGCCAGCGTCTGCGATGCGTAGCGGCTTTCCTTGGCCTGCGGGGCAGCGGCCGGTGCCGGTTCGGCCTTGCGTGAAGTCTTCCCGGAGACTGTTTTCTCGCTTGCCGGTTGCGACGCGCAGCCGGCGGCAATCATGGCCACCAGTGCGATGCGGACGAAGCGACTGCCGGGGGGCGCCGAAAACATCACTGGCGTTTCCTCTTCTCGATGGCGTCACTGACCGATGCATCCTGCAGGCGGGCAATGGACAGGTGTGTTTCTGCCAGCTGTGCGCCGATGTTGCGGCGGTTTTCCTGCAGAACGACCAGTGCCTGGTTCTGCAGTGCCAGTGTCTGTTTCTGCAGGCGCGTGATGACTTCGTCCTTCATGGCCTGCAGGCGCTGGGCCTGGGCGGTCAGCTGGCGGTCGTATTCGGGGCCGGTGCGGAAGGCAATCTCGTCGCGCTGGCGCTGCAGGGCCTCGACATGCAGTTCCGCCATGTCGAGATCCGACTTCAGGATCTCGATGTCCTTGATGGCCTGCTGCTGCTGGGCCGTGGCGCTGACGGCGATGTCCCAGATAATCAGGCCCTTGACGCGGCGCAGACGCTCGCGCAATACCGGGCTTGCACCCAGTTGCGCCTCGACGGCGCGGGCACGGTCCAGCTGGTTGAGCTGTTCCAGGGTTGCGGTCTGCTCGAGATCGCCTTTTCGGATGGCGGTTTCGATGCGGGCCTGCAGCGGCGGAATGCGGGCACGCAGGGCCTGTATGTCACGGGTCCGGCGGGCAATGGTGTCCTCGATCTTCGGACGCAGGGCCAGCAGACGGCCACGGTGTTCGCCGAGCAGTGACTGGTAGATCGGGATCTGGTCACGCCAGTAGTCGATCAGCTTCTCGGTGCGTTTCAGCTCCAGGTACAGCTGGTAGTCCTCGGCGAACACGTTCGAGGCAAACAGCGAGTAGAGGTACGGCGCTTCCGGGATGTTGGCCGGCGTGTAGTTGGTGACCGGTGCCAGCGGGTCGATGGAAACGGCAGCGTCCTTGGCGGTTTCCGGGCTGAGTGAGTCCAGCCAGTCGCTTTCACGCACGCGCAGGATGGTGCGCTCAACTTTCTTGAGCTCGTTGCGCAGGGTGTCGGCGGCGTAGCGGTAGCCGAACAGTGCCTGGGGCAGGGCGTTCAGTTCTTCATAGGCGCGCGGCGCCAGCATCAACGCTTCCTGCACCGTGGTGTCGGACGTGTTGCGCTGCAGCAGTTCCAGCCACAGGGGCAGGGCCTTCTTGTAATCGGCCCGCTGGAAGTTCGCGTAACCGAGGCCGAGCATGGCCTGGTTGGTGAAGGGGCCGTCCATGCGGATGGTGAGCAGCGAATCGCGCGCCAGATCGTTGTTGCCCTTCTGCAGCCAGGTGAAACCCATGGCGAGCGCAGCGCGGTCCTTGAGTGCGTTGGTCTCCTCGTCACCGGGCGGCAGGTCACGTACACGCTTCAGCAGCGGGAAGCCACGCTCGGTCTCGCCGGAACGGATGAAGGCGACACCGGCGTTGTACAGCGCATAGGCCCCGATGACATCGTCGGCCTTGACCGTGGCCAGCATGTCGGCGGCTTTCTGGTACTCACCGCGGCCGATGTAGATGTTGCCCAGCATGACCAGCCGCTCTTTTTCGATGGCGGGCGTGATGTTGGCGATCCGGTTTTCCAGGATCCGGGCGGCTTCGTCGTATTTGCCCTGCTTGTACTGGACCTCGGCGGTGCGGAACCAGGTTTCGTTGCGGGTCTTGGCCAGGATGTCCCGCTTCATCAGACGCGAGAAGGTGATCTCCGCGCTGTTGAACAGGCCGAAGTTGGTGTACAGGTTGCCGAGGACCACATCGGAAAAATCGTCGCGTTCGGAGAACACGCCCTGCTGGCGGGCCATCAGCAGGTTGGTGATGGCCGGCAGGTTGCGGTTGTTGTAGAAGTCGAACATCACCTCGCCGAACAGGATGCTGGCGGGGTCGGCCGGTTCGACATAGTCGTCCGGTATGAAGCTCTTTTTGGGTGGTGCGGCAGGCGCGGCGAAAGCGGTGCTGCAGACCAGCGCAGCCACGGCTGCCGCCAGCCCCGTACGCATCAGCAGGGGAAGGCTCCGGCGGGAATTCAACATGCTCGGCAGGCTCTGACCGGTGACGGGGAGCGGCGGCTTACTCGCTCCATTCCTTGAACTCGAACTTGTGCTGACGCGTTTCCACGTCGTCCACGACCTTGAGCTCGATCATCTTGCGGCCGGCGCCCTTGACGAACTTGTAGGCGGTGCTGCGCTGGTAATCCTTGCCCTGCGGATCGTAGCCGGTGATGGTCGCGCGCAGGGTGTGCTCACCGCTGGTGACGTTGCCGGTGTACAACCGGCTGATGCCGCCCTTGGTCAGGGCCTGGAATTCCTGGTCGGTGTAGAAGTGATAGCCGACGTTCTTGTTGTCGAGCACGAGGTTGATGTCGACCAGACGGATCGGCGTACCCACATCGATAGACAGGAACATGGCAACCTGTGTACTCGGATACAGCAGTTGCTGCTCGAGCGAGGTCAGTTCCTTGTTGACGTCGAGGACGCTCTGCTTGAGCGCCTGCAGGTCGCGGCTGGCAGCGTCCGCGGCGTGGGTGCCGGCGGAAACGAAAGCCAGCAGCAACGCCACAACGAGAGTACGGGCAGGGTGAGCCATTATTTTTGTTGTCCTGTGGTCGGCAGGTTCGGGTGTTGCGTCCGGGGCAACCGTAGCGTGGCCCGCGGCAGGATCGCACGCACACAAACCGGCCCTGAAGCGGGTTTGCACCGCCCTTTCCCTGAGGCGAGCGGCGACCGAGTATAGCCAGAATTCATTAGCGAGATACATAGCCTTCCCCACGCAACGCCCTGAATTTACTGGAACTGTCGACATGTCCCTTTTCCCGTTGCGGGCCGGCGCGCCCGGTCTGCCATGACGGTGCCGGACGGGTATCCGGCAGGCCGGAGCGGAGATCATCCCCTGCTGCTGGTGGACGCTTCGTCCTGTCTGTTCCGTGCCTGGTTCGGTGTTCCGGATGTCTTTTTCGATCGTCGGGGCAGACCGGTCAATGCCGTGGTCGGTTTCTCACGGACCCTGGCCCGGCTGCTGGCGGAAGCCCGCCCCGGAGCGGTGGCCGTAGCCTTCGACGAAGCGCTTTTCAGTGGATTCCGCCACCGCCTGGATCCGCTCTACAAGGCCAACCGTGCCCTGCCCGACAAGGATCTGGCGTACCAGATGAAGGCCTGCCGGGAGCTGGTCGAGAGCCTGGGGCTGGTGGCGGTGGCCAGCCGCGAGTTCGAGGCGGACGACCTGCTGGCCACCTTCGCCGCCCGGGGGCGGAGGGCCGGCCGGCCGGTCCTGGTGGTCAGCGAGGACAAGGACCTTGCCCAGATCCTGGCCGGTCCGGCGGACCGGCTCTGGCAGTTTGCCCGCAACCGCCTGCTGGATCGCGAGGCCGCCGGCCGCTGGCTGGGCATCGACCCGCTGCGGTTGCCGGAGTTGCAGGCGCTCACAGGCGATGCCGGCGACAACATCCCGGGCATTCCGGGGTTCGGGCCGGTGTCGGCCCGGGCCGTGCTGGCCTCCTGCACCCATATAAAGGAAGTGCTGGCGGATCCGGGGCCGGTCGCCGGCCTGCCTGTCAGGGGGGCGGCCCGGTTGGCGGCGGCACTGGCGGAGGGCCGGCAACGGGCGGCCCTGAACCTTCAGCTGGCCACGCTCTCCAGCCGGGCCAGTCCCGTGCCGGGCCTGCCGTCACTGCGTTTTCGGCCGCCATCCGGCGATACCGTCTCTGCTACCCTGCGCGCCCTGGGCCTGCCGGCGGGCAGTGCCCGTGCCTGGGCCGATGTCACCGCACCGGAGTCCTGAATGCTGATCGTGGCTGATCGCAACATGCCGCTGCTGGACGAGTTTTTCGGGCCGCTCGGCGAGATCCGCCGGGTTGATGGCCGCAGCATGGGGCCGGACGATGTGGCCGGTGCCGACCTGTTGCTGGTGCGCTCGGTGACCCGTGTCGACCAGCACCTGCTGGCCCGCGCGCAGCCGGCCTTCGTCGGCTCCGCCACCATCGGGACCGATCATGTCGATCTCGGATACCTGCGGGCGCGTGGCATTCCGTTTGCCAGCGCGCCCGGCTGCAATGCGATTGCGGTGGCGGAGTACGTGGCTACGGTGCTGGCGCTGCATGCCGGGCGGCGTGCGATCGCGCCTGACCGTCTGAGGCTCGGTGTCGTGGGGTGTGGCAATGTCGGCCGCGCGGTGATTCCGCGTGCGCAGGCCATGGGGCTGGCGATCGGTGTCTGCGATCCCTTCGTGGACACATGGCTGGCCGGCACGCAGTCATTTCCGCTGGACGAATTGCTGGCCTGGGCGGACGTGCTGACCCTGCACGTTCCCCTGACACGGGACGGCGTCCATCCGACCCGGCATCTGCTCGATGCCCGGCGGCTGGCAGCCGGGCGCTGGCAGCTGCTCATCAACACGGCACGCGGTCCGGTGGTGGACAACCGGGCGCTGGCGGAGCTGCTGGCGCGGGACCCGGACCGGTCGGCGGTGCTGGACGTCTGGGAAGACGAGCCGGCCGTGCCGCCGGCCCTGCTGGAGCGGGTCTGGCTGGGTTCGCCGCACATTGCCGGCTACAGCGTCGAGGGCAAATGGCGTGGCACTGCCATGGTGTACGAGGCTGCCTGCCGCGCACTGGGCATACCGCCGTCCACCACGCTGGCCGCCATCCGGGCGGCCAAGGGCGAAGAACCGCGCAGGTTGCCGGCGGCAGGGTCGCTGGCAGAGATCCTGACGGTCTGCTGCGATCTGCCCGGTGACGATGCCCGCCTGCGTGCCATCGTCACCGGGGACCCGGTCGCCACCGCGAAGGCCTTCGACGCCCTGCGTTCGGGCTATGGCGAGCGGCGCGAGTTTTCCGCCTGGCAGGTACCGGCAGAAACAAAAACGCCGCGAGCCATGCTCGCGGCGCTGGGGTTCACAACCGGCTGAGTTCAGCGGGCGGGTGCGACCTGCGGCATGCGCGGGAACTGCCAGCTGCGGGCCAGTTCGTCGCAGGCACGTTCGATCATCGATTCGGTGATCGGCACTTCGTTGCCCTGCTCGTCGATGATGGCCGCGCCCCAGCCGACCGAGGCATCGCGGTGCGCCGGATGGCGGCTGTCGGTGTTGCGGATGCTGTTCATGGGGGCTCCGTGTTCCTGGCGACGGCTGGGTACGGGCAAGCGGGACACGGATGAAATAGTAGACTGCCCGGCCTTTCCGGCCAGCCTTCTGCGGATACGCAATTGTTAGCAAGGTTTTCATGCATGACAGGAACATGGCAGGAGCCGGTGCCGTGACGCGCCTGCGCATCGGTTTGCTGGTCAATCCCTGGGCCGGTATCGGCGGTCCGGTGGGCCTGCGCGGCAGCGACGGCATGCGCGAGCAGGCACTGGCGCGCGGTGCACGCCCGGCCGCGACGGAGCGTGCCCTGCGTTTCTTGGCGACCCTGTCCGGCACCGGCATCGACTGGCTCACCTGGGGCGGTGGCATGGGGGCCGATGTGCTGGCCGTCGCCGGCTGCACCGGTGTCGTGGCCGGGCAACCGGCATCGGCCGTGACCTCTGCCGATGACACCCGGGCTGCCGCATGTGCACTGGCCGGGAAGGGCATCGATCTGCTGGTGTTTGTCGGCGGTGACGGTACGGCCCGCGATGTCTGCGCCGCGGTGGGTGGCAGCGTGCCGGTGCTCGGTGTGCCGGCCGGCGTGAAGATGTACTCCGGTGTGTTCGCGGTGTCGCCGGAAGCGGGCGCTGAAATCGTCCGGCAACTGGCGGCCGGCCAGCCGGTGGTGATCGAGGATGCGGAAGTCCGCGACATCGATGAGGACGCTTTCCGCAACGATCGTGTGCTGTCGCGCCATTTCGGCGAGCTGCGGGTGCCGGGTGTCCGTGCCTTCCTTCAGCAGGTGAAATGCGGCGGCCCGGAAACCGACGAAAGCGTACGTGCGGAAATTGCTGCCGGCATCCTGGAAGATCTCGGGCCGGACACGCTGTATCTGGTCGGTACCGGTACCACGCCGCGCGCTGTTGCCGTTGCGCTCGGGCTGGAGTCATCCCTGCTGGGCATCGACGCGATCCTCGGTGGCAGGATGATTGCCCGCGATCTGGATGCCGATGGCATCCGTGCGCTGCTGGCCGATCATCCGCAGGCATGCCTGTTGCTCACGCCTACCGGCGGGCAGGGCTTCCTGCTTGGCCGCGGCAACCAGCAACTGGCGCCCGACATCCTGCAGCGCATCGGTGTGCAGGGACTGAAAATACTGGCCACGCCCGGCAAGCTCGCCGGACTCGGCGCACGTCCATTGCTGGTCGATACCGGTGATGTGACTGTCGATGCGCTGCTGTCGGGTCTGCGGCCGGTCACGGTCGGTTATCGCCGGCAGGTGCTGTACCGGGTACAGGCGGCGTCGCAGGTGCCGGAGTCCGGGCAGCCCTGACATGAAAACGCCGCCCGGAGGCGGCGTTTTCGTCCGGCAGGGCCGGTATTACATGGTGGCGCGCAGGGCAGCGATGCGCTCGTCGAGCGGCGGGTGCGAGGCAAACAGCTTGCCGATGCCGCCGGCGATCCCGAAAGCCCGCATGGTGTCCGGCATGTGCACCTGGACGCCGGCTTCGTGTTCGGCCTTCAGGCGCTGCAGGGCACCGATCATGCCGCTGGTGGAGGCCAGTTGTGCGCCGGCTGCGTCGGCACGGTATTCACGCCAGCGCGAGAAGGCCATGACGATCATGGATGCGAGGATGCCGAGGATCATTTCCGCCACGAAGGTGGTGATGTAGAAGGCGATGCCGTGGCCACGTTCATTCTTGAACACCACGCGGTCGACGGTGTGGCCGATGATGCGGGCAAAGAACATCACGAACGTGTTCACCACACCCTGGATCAGGGTCAGGGTGATCATGTCGCCGTTGGCAACGTGGCCGATCTCGTGAGCCAGGACGGCACGGGCTTCGTCTTCCCGGAAGCGCGACAGCAGACCGGTGCTGACCGCTACCAGCGCCTTGTTGCGGTTCCAGCCGGTGGCGAAGGCGTTGGATTCGGCGGCGTCGAAGATGCCGACTTCCGGCATGCCGATGCCGGCCTTGTCCGCCAGTTCCTGCACCGTGCGCACCAGCCATTGCTCCTGCTGGCTGCGCGGTTGTTCGATGACGTGAACGCCCATGGCGCGCTTGGCCATCCACTTCGAGAGCAGCAGTGAGATCAGCGAACCGCTGAAGCCGAAGATTGCACAGAAAATGAGCAGACCGTTGAGGTCAAGATCAACGCCGTTGGCCGCCATGATTCCGTTGAAACCGAGCAGGCTCAGCGTGATGCTGGCCACCGCCAGGATGGCAAGGTTGGTCAGCAGGAACAGGGCAATGCGCAACATGGTGCAGTACTCTCCTTTCGTGTTGGCCGGGATGCGGGCATACGGGCGCTACAATGTGGGGGGCGCGGGCCCTTTTCAAGGGGACGCGGCCCGAATTGTTTCCCCCGGTTGCCTGTGATCGTGATCCTGTGACGCACTCATCTCCCGTATCGGGCGAACTGCTCGATCTTTGCCGGCAACGCTGGACCGCCGCAGCCGGTGACAGCCGCCGCCTGCTGCACGGGCGCGGGCGTGCCTTCCCCGGCTTGGAACACGTGACCGTGGACGGGTTCCCGCCGCTGGTGCTGGTCACGGTATTTCGTGCCACCGATCCGGCCATCGTGCAGGCGCTGGTTGACGGTCTGGTGGCACGGCTGGGGCCGCTGGGCATGGGCTGCCTGGCAGTACAGCGGCGCGGCGATGCCGGCGACGGTGACCCGTTGCCGGAAGTGGTGTACGGCAGCCTGCCGGGGGAGCCGGTGGCCTGCGAGGACGGATTGCGTTTCCGCATCGATCCCGCACGCGGACAGAACACCGGTTTTTTTCTCGACATGCGGCCGGCCCGGCAGTGGTTGCGTGCCCGTGCCGGCGGGTGTGCCGTGCTGAACCTGTTTGCTTTCACCTGCGCCTTTTCCGTGGCGGCGCGGGCCGGCGGTGCCTCGCGCGTGGTCAATATCGACCTCAGCCGGTCCTCGCTCAGCCTGGGCCGCGATAACCATCGCCTGAACAGGCTGGCCACGGACGATATCCATTTCCTGGACCACGACATCTTCCGTTCCTGGAACAAGCTGCACCGGCTTGGACGCTACGACCTGATCGTGATGGACCCGCCGACCCTGCAGAAGGGCAGCTTTGCGGCCGAAAAGGATTACGGGAAGGTGGTGCGGCGTTTCCCGAAGCTGCTGAAACCGGAAAGCGACATCCTGGCGTGCCTGAACGCACCGCACCTGGGTGAGGACTTTCTTGACGAGGTGTTCGCGCGCGAGCTGCCGGGTGTGCAGAAAGTGGCGCGTCTGGCCAATCCGCCGGAATTTGCCGACGTCGATACCCAGGCGGCGCTGAAAGTCGTGCATTACCGCTACCGGCGTCCGGACGACCTGCCGCCGCTGCAGGACGGCCTCAGTCCGTCGTCGACTGGGCAATGAAGTGGCGCACGATCTGGTTGACGTTGATGGAGGAACCGCTGCGCAGGGCAGCCCGGAACTGGGCGATCAGCGTCTGTTTCTGCAGCACCACGGATTCCGGCAGACCCGGATCCAGCGGGTCGTCGAAACGGATGTCGCTGGCAGCCGACAGGGTGGCGAAGGTTTTTGTGGTCAGCACGGCCTGGTCGATGCCTTCGCGGTAAACCAGTGCCTCGTAGCGAATGTAGTCTTCCTCGGCCAGCCACAACATGGCGCCGAAACAGGCGTGGAAACGGTTGCTGTGCAGGCCGACCTCGTCGGTCTCGTCGGGGCCGGAAATATCCTCGACGTACACCGTGTACTTGCGCGGGAATGCATTCCAGAGCGTGACCAGGATCAGGGCCACGTCGCGCGAGAAATCGTCGATATGGATGTCGGCCATGATGCGGGTCGTCAGCCGCGGCGGCGGGCCAGGAAACGGGAAAAACGGCTGATGGCCTCGCGCAGGTCATCTTCGTTGGGCAGGAAGACAATGCGCACGTGGTCCGGTGTCGGCCAGTTGAAGCCGGTGCCCTGGACCAGCAGTACTTTTTCTTCCTGCAGGAATTCGAGAACGAACTGCTGGTCGTTGTGGATCTCGTAAACCTTCGGATCCAGACGCGGGAATGCATACAGGGCCGCCTTCGGTTTCACCACCGAGACGCCGGGAATCTCGTTGAGCAGCTGGACGGCAAGATCGCGCTGGCGACACAGGCGGCCGCCGGGCTTCACCAGGTCGTTGATGGACTGGTAGCCGCCCAGTGCGGTCTGTATCGCCCACTGGGCCGGCACGTTGGCGCACAACCGCATCGAGGCAAGCATGTCGAGGCCGAGGATGTAATCCTTCGCGCGTGCCTTGTTGCCGCTGACCATCAGCCAGCCACTGCGCAGGCCGGCCGAACGGTAGGCCTTGGACAGGCCGTTGAAGGTGACCACCAGCACGTCGTCCGCCAGGGCCGCCATTGGCGTGTGCACTTCGCCGTCATACAGGATCTTGTCGTAGATCTCGTCGGCGAAAATGATCAGGCCGTGTTCGCGGGCAAGCTTCACGATCTCGATCAGCAAGTCCTTCGAGTAGTTGGCACCGGTCGGATTGTTGGGGTTGATGACGACGATGCCGCGGGTATTCGGCGTGATTTTCCTTTTGATATCGTCGATAGCCGGCATCCAGCCCTGCTGTTCGTCGCACAGGTAGTGCACCGGCTTGCCGCCGGCGAGGCTGGTGGCTGCCGTCCACAGCGGATAGTCCGGCATCGGGATCAGCATTTCGTCGCCGTTGTTCAGCAGCGCCTGCATGGCCATCACGATCAGCTCGGACACGCCGTTGCCGAGGTAGATGTCGTCAATGGCAACCCCGGAGACCTTCCGCTCCTGGTAGTGCTGCATCACGGCCTTGCGGGCTGAAAACAGGCCCTTCGAATCGGAATAACCGGTAGCGTTCGGCAGGTTGACGATGATGTCGTGCAGGATTTCGTCCGGCGCGCCGAAACCGAACGGCAGCGGGTTGCCGATGTTCAGCTTGATGATGCGCGAGCCTTCCTCCTCCATTTTTTTCGCCACTTCCAGCACAGGGCCGCGAATGTCGTAGCAGACGTTGTGCAGTTTGGCGGATTTCAGGATGGGGCCGGGGCGCCCGCTGGAAGAGGTGGTCATGACAGCTCGCTCGGTAAAGCCGCGCCGGAAGACAGGAGGTTGCGTGCGGCGCGGAAGCGCGGAATTTTACCGGCGGCCCGTGGTCGTGTATATCAACGTTTTTGTGCGCGGCAGACTGCCCGGAACGGGCGGCGGCGCATTCCGGAGCATGCAGGCATGAAGGAACGCAAGCAGGAGCCGCCGGCCCGCCGGGATGCCGGCAAGGTGGAAAGGAGCGACGGTGAGTGGCGCAGCCAGCTGTCTGCGGAGGAATACCGGGTATGCCGGCTGTGCGGCACCGAACCGCCGTTTTCCGGCAAGTACTGGGCAACGAAGAGCGTCGGCCTGTATCGCTGCGTCTGTTGCCGGGCGCCGCTGTTCCGGTCCGAAACCAAATTCGATTCCGGCAGCGGCTGGCCCAGCTACTGGCAGCCGGTCAGCATCGAGGCCATACGGGAGTTGCCGGACTACAGCCACGGCATGACCCGGGTCGAGATTCGCTGTGCCCGCTGCGACAGCCACCTGGGGCATGTCTTTGAGGACGGCCCGGCCCCGACCGGCCTGCGCTATTGCGTGAATTCGGCCTCGCTGCTCCTGGAGCCGGATGCCGGGGCCCCCTGAACGGGGGCTTGCCGCCGGTCCCGCCGGTTAACGGCATCACCGGAGTTGTGCACAGTTAGTGCCTGCTCGCCGTGGAACTGCGGTTCCACGGTGAACGGTCGGCCCATGATCGCCGACCGTTCATAACCCAATGAATGTAATGAAGAATTTGCCTTGTGTGATGAAGGTCTCGGCGACGGATGGCCCGGAATTCCGGGCCTTTCAGGAAGCCGGGACTTTCGATGCACAGAAATATCCACAACCGCAACGGCCCTGCCCGCGGGAGCCCGGGCAGGGCTGTGGATAACCTGCTCAGAACGGGTTGCCGACGATCCAGGTTCCCTCGGCGCCCGCGTCCGTGTAGTTCAGCCAGACTGTTCCGACGCCCAGATAGGCCTTGGCTTCCATCAACCTGCGGTTGTCGTAGGGCGTGGTCGGCACGCTGTAGCGGTAGACACCGCCCGTTTCGGTCAGGCAGGCCTGCCAGCCGTCGTTCCAGGCGCCGCTGCGGGCGGTGACCCGCCACTCGTGGGTCCCCGGCTTGCGGCAGGCGAAGGGCCGCAGCTGGCCACACTGGTTGTCGTTGTAGCGGCCGCCCGTCGTGTGTTCGGCACAGTCCTCGGCACCGCCGGCGTCGTTGGGCTCGCCGCTGTTCCAGCTCCACACGGCGGCTTCCAGGCGGCCGTCGAAGGGCGTGAGCTTGTCGAAACCGAGCAGGTTCACGCCGCAGGCGAGCAGCGTCGGCACCACGGCCGGTGTGATCGGCTCGCCGGGGTCACCGAACAGCGCCGACAGGGTGGTGCGATCCTCGTAGTAGCGGACGATGTGGCTGTCGTAAAAGGCGCGCGAGAAGCGTGCGGACTCGCAGTCCGGATAGCCACCGAGTTTCTCCACGCTGCCGGTCGGGAAACCCGACAGCGAATCGCCGATGCCGCCGTAGACCCAGCTGTTGAAACCGTTGCTGCAACCGTCAGTCATCAGCAGCAGTTGCTTGCCGGCGGCGATCACGTCCGCTTTCGAGATGTTCATGGGGATGCCTTCGCAGCCGCCGGACGCCGGGCGGTACACGCGGCTGCCGACCGTGGCCTGCAGTTCGCTGATCGCGGTGCCATACCAGCCGGCATCGATGTGGTCCTCGATGTAGAGGATCACCACCTGGCCGGGATTGGCGGCCAGCCAGTTCGCGAGATCCTGCAGCCCTTCACGGAAGGTACGGTCATAGCCCGAGCAGCCGGTGTGGTTGTCCTGGCCGTGGCACAGCAGCAGCTTGTTCTTCCACTGCCAGGGCCAGCCCTGCATGGAGAAGTAGGTATGCACGTCGAACTCCAGCGCACGCACGTCCATGCGCAGCTGGTCGGTGACGGAGCGCGACTGGTTGGGGTCGATGTAGCGCACGGCGCTGGTCCATACCGAGCTGTTGTAGCTGTTGTGGGTGGCCAGGAAAGTGGCCTGGGCCAGCGGCGTGAAGTGGTCCAGATTGCGTTGCAGACCCAGGGCCTTGTGGACCCAGCTGCCCTGGAAGTCGTCGACGTCGCCGGCACGGGCCGGGCCTGCGGGCAGCAGGACAAGGGCGAACAGGACAAGCGCAAGCAGGGTGGCCGGGAAACGCCGCGGGGTGACAGACAGGGAATGGCTGGTCTGGGGCATGGCAGTGGAGGCTCCGCATCCGGGATTGTTATCTGGTACGTTCGTACCGATTGCGAAGTAGACAGGAATCCTGCCTGCGTATCCATTGCCGCCGGTCGTATCCGGAAGGACTTCGTAGCCGTCCGGGATCACCCCCTTCCCGGGGCTGGGCAAAAAACGAACGAATGCGCGGACTTGCAGCAATGCACCGTTGACGCCCCGGGGGGTGCTACCTAGAATGCGCGCCTCCTTCGCTGCGTCCCCTTCGTCTAGTGGCCTAGGACACCGCCCTTTCACGGCGGTAACAGGGGTTCGACTCCCCTAGGGGACGCCACTTTTTACTGTGGGTGTCCGCGCAAGAGCGCGCACACGGTTGCTGCCGGAACCACGCGTTGCGTGGCTCCGGCAGGGCAGTATCCCGGGCGGGAATAGCTCAGTTGGTAGAGCACGACCTTGCCAAGGTCGGGGTCGCGAGTTCGAGTCTCGTTTCCCGCTCCAGTTCTTCCGGCCTCTGCGCCGCATACAAAAAAGCCCGGGAATTCCCGGGCTTTTCTGTTTTCACGGTTGCATGGCCGCTTACTTGTCCTCCACGCGCTGGTGCTTGAAGAACACACCGGTGTCGCCGAACTTCGAGGTCACGAACGGAGAGGTCAGCACCATCTCGCCGATCTTTTTCGCGCCAGCGCGGCGCTGTGCGGCGTAGCTGTCGTTGATCGACGGGATGATCGAGGTCTTGATCTCGGCAGTGGTGGCGTACACGTCATACACCTTCGTGCCGGCCGAGAGCGTGACCAGATCGTTACGGAAGTCGTGCGGCGCCGAGGCGAAACGGGTCTTCACGGCGGCGGTAGGCACGAACCAGATCTGTGTCGGCGATTTCACCGTGGCCGGTTTGGTGCCGTCCTGGCGCACTTCCGCCATGTCATCCACACGCAACTGGGTCGGTTTGGTGGTGACCAGCGAGAAGATCAGGCTGGTGCCCAGCGACTCGTTCACTTCCTGCTTCACGTACTGTGACAGTTCGTTGGCAAAGAAGTTGTGGTTGCTGCCCTGGCCGGTGAGCGTGTAGAGCGCCGATACGTTCTCCGATGGTTTGCCGTTCACGAACGCTTTCCAGGCCAGGCCCGGTGCGAAGCCGCGGTCGGCCGGATCGCCGGTCACGGAGAGCCGCAGCAGGCCGCACTGGGCGCCACTGAACAGGCCCGTGTAGCCGTTGTTGGCGACCGGGACGAACGAGGCCTTTGCCATGGCGCCGTACGGGTGCAGCGGTTTTTCATAGCCGGGCGGTGCAACGTCGGTGCGATCCTGCACTTTCTTCCACAGGATCGAATCGATCAGGCCGAGCACGTCGATCTTCTTCAGCGCCGGCAGCGTGCCCGGGGCATAGGTGGTGCGCAGCGCCCCGTTGACCCACAGGTGATCCTGCTTGGCGCATCCGCTCCAGGACTCGTAGTCGGCCGGAATGTTCAGGCCCCAGGGCTTGAACGCGTTCTCGACACCGACCAGCGTGCTGTTCAGCTGCGGGAAATGACGACGAAGCACGTCGACCATGGTGTTGTTTTCCACCCAGTCGATGCCTTCGGCCGTGTATACCGCCGGCGTGTAGTCCTTCGTGTAGAAGCGGTCGGTCATCAGGCGGCGCGAGGCGTTCATGATGAAGATCTGGAACGCGGTCTCGCCGAAGCCGAAGCCTTCCGGGCGTACCGTTTCCGCCAGCTGGCCGACCAGGGCATCGATCCTTTCGATGTCGTTGTTGTACAGGCGCTTGAGCTGGGCAAGGATGGCCGGGTCCGTAGTGAGATCCTCGAACTTCGTGATCGGGTTGAGACCGATCTGGCGGCGGAACTCGTTGTATCGCGGCACGCCGCGCTCGCGGTCGCGCAGGATGTCGATGGTGGCCAGGTCGATCTTGCCGGCTACCGGCACCTGCAGGTTGCGCAGGAACTGCGGATAGTTCTTCAGGGTCAGGGCACCGGGGTTGGTGATGCCGAAGGAGTACCACAGGCGCTCCGGACGCTCTTCATCCAGGATGTGTTCGGCGTCGCCGTCACGGGTGTTCTGGATGGGAATGCTGTTCGACACCACGTTCGAGCCGATGTTGTAGACGTTCACCGTGTCGCGCATCAGCGGGTGCATGCGATACACGGCCACGAATTCCTCGGTGAGTGTGTAGGGCACGCCGTAGTTGTTCGGCGCGGCCGATCCGACAATGCCGCCCAGGGCATGGTCGATCGACGAATTGCCGCTGACGCCGCCCGACAGGTTCGGGTCGAAGCCGAGCAGCATGCGCACGAAGGAATCGGTTTTCGCCAGATCGGCCATCAGGCCTTCCACTTCCGCCTGGTACTTGTCACGGCCTTCGCGGGTGCCCGTGAGGCCCCACCAGTTGGCGTACATGGCGCGCTCGGTGACCGGGTTTGCGATGATGGCCGGAGTCCATTCCACGGTGTGGATCTTGGCCATGAGTGCGGCGTTGATCAGGCGTGCGTGGTCATACAGCCACTGGTCGCTCTTGCCCGGATATTTCTGCTTGAGCATGGTGGCGATGGCGTTGTGCTCCAGCGTGAACAGCTGGTGCATCATGCTCAGGCCCACCCACCAGTTGTCGCTGAAGCCGGTGACCGGCACGCCGCTGAAGAAGTCGGTCGGCAGGGTGCCGTCGCCATCCACTTTCAGTTTGCCGTCGACGAAGGAACGCACCTTGTCATTGGTGGTCTTGCTGCTGCCGTAGAGCTGCGAGCCATCCCACCAGTGCGTGTTCACGTTGCGGTAGGTGGCCGGCTGGCCGGCTTCGGCGCCGGTACGGGTCGGATCGGGCTGGGTGCGCTGCACCTGCAGGAAGCCGGTGCCGAAGCTGTCTCCGGCCGGCAGCGGCACCTGGATCGGATTGCCGGTGGTGTTCGGCCCGTGGCTGACCCAGTCATGGATCATGAACTGGATCCAGGATGCCGCGATGAAGTTGAGACTGCTGGCCGGCTTGAACGTGTCGCGGCCCATCAGTGAGTTGGACACATCTCGCGGGTTTGGCTGGAGCAGGGTGTCGGCTTCGGTTTCGCCGTAGGTGGCATCGCGCTGTACGTTGCGACCGAAGCGCATGTACACGGAACCTTCCGCGGGGTTGTCGAGGATGTTGCAGGTGCCGTCCTCGGTTCGGGCGGTCAGGCTGCGCTGGTCACAGGTGATGTTGCCGTTGTGCCGGCTGTAATCCTCGACGTCGATCAGGTTGTTTTCGAACAGTTTTTCGCGCTCGGCGGCCAGGGTCAGCAACCCCGCCAGCACGCCCAGCGTCCCCAGTTTCGTCCACGCGGGCCAGGTGACCCAGACTGAACCAGCCATGTTCTTCTCTCCGGAAGTTGTTTTTTTGTGGCCACGAGGAAAGGCGGGAGGAGACGGACTCCCGCGCAACTGCACCGGCGGCGGGCGGAATGTAGGCGGGGAGGGGTGTCCGGCACCCCTCCTCCGGCAGGGGGACCGGAAATGACCCGGCGTTCACCTCAGGTCAGTGGCCTGCGGGGCCGGCGGAGGCGGCCGCCGCTCAGGCCGTGCGGGAATCCCGCTATACTGGCGCGCCTTGCCGGGGGTCCCCTGCCGGGGTCTGTTGCCCGGCCGGCCCGGCCCATCCGCCCAACCTGGACATTGCCCCGCCCGTGAGGGTCGGGATCAGGAGATTTTCCTTTGGAAACCGCGAGTTCCGCCCAACGCGTGCTGTCGGGAATGCGTCCGACCGGCCGTTTGCACCTGGGCCATTTCCACGGGGTCCTGAAGAACTGGGTCGAACTCCAGGGCCGGCACGACTGCTTCTTCTTCGTGGCCGACTGGCACGCCCTCACCACCCACTATGACGACCCGTCCGAACTGGGCCGGCATGTGTTCGACATGGTGGTGGACTGGCTGGCAGCCGGGGTCGATCCGGAACGGGCCACGCTGTTCGTGCAGTCGCAGGTGCCGGCCCATGCCGAGCTGCACCTGCTGCTGTCCATGATCACGCCGCTGGGGTGGCTGGAACGCGTACCGACCTACAAGGACCAGCAGGAAAAGCTGAAGGAAAAGGACCTCGCCACCTATGGCTTCCTCGGTTACCCGCTGCTGCAGAGTGCCGACATCCTGGTGTACCGGGCCGGCCTGGTGCCGGTGGGCGCCGACCAGGTTGCCCATGTCGAGATCACCCGCGAGGTCGCGCGCCGCTTCAATCACATGTACGGACGCGAGCCCGGTTTTGCCGAGAAGGTGATTGCCGCCATCGAGAAGCTGGGCAAGAAGCCGGCGAAGGTGTTTGTCGAGCAGCGCCGGGCCTGGCAGGAAAAGGGTGATGCGGCTGCCCGCGATGCGGCCCGGGAACTGGTTGCCGGCAACGGCAACATCGGTGCGACGGATCGTGAACGCCTGCTGGGCGATCTGGACGGCAGCGGCAAGATCATCCTGCCGGAGCCGCAGGCCCTGCTGACGCCGGAATCGAAAATGCCCGGCCTGGACGGGCAGAAGATGTCCAAGTCCTACGGCAACGCCATCGCCCTGCGTGAAGAGCCGGCCGACGTGGAAACGAAGCTGCGCCGCATGCCGACCGACCCGGCCCGGGTGCGCCGCACCGATGTCGGTAATCCTGACCGCTGTCCGGTCTGGCAACTGCATGAGGTTTATTCCGGCGCGGATGTGAAGCAGTGGGTACGCCAGGGCTGCACTACCGCCGGCATCGGCTGCCTGGAATGCAAGCAACCGGTCATCGACGCGGTGAACCGGGAGCTGGCGCCCATGCGCGAACGCGCGCAGCATTTCGCGGCCCGGCCAGAGCTGGTGCGGGACGTGCTGGCCAACGGCCGCGACCGGGCCCGCGCCGCGGCCGAAAGTACCCTGGCCGAAGTCCGCGAGGCCATGGGCCTGGCGTACCGAAACTGAGTCCGGAATTGTCGTGATGACAAACATGGAACCCGTCAACGCCGTACCCGACACCGGAACCGATCCCGGTACGGCTGCGGCCGACAGTGCACCGCGTCTGATCGCGCTGCGGCAACAGTCGCCGCAGCAGGAGGAGATGCCGTTTGCGCTGGTGCAGGGCCAGGTCATCACCAAGCTGCCGGATGATCTCTACATCCCGCCGGATGCGCTGGAAGTTTTCCTGGAAGCGTTCGAAGGGCCGCTCGACCTGTTGTTGTACCTGATCCGCAAACAGAACCTCGACATCCTTGATATCCCGGTTGCCGAGATCACCCGGCAGTACATGGAGTACGTCGAGTTGATGAAGGCTGTGCGGTTCGAGCTGGCGGCCGAGTATCTGGTGATGGCGGCGATGCTGGGCGAGATCAAGTCCCGCCTGCTGCTGCCGCGCCCGAAAACGGAAGAGGGCGAGGAAGTCGATCCGCGTGCCGAACTGGTACGTCGTCTGCAGGAATACGAGCGTTTCAAGAAGGCTGCGGAGGATATCGACGCGCTGCCGCGGCTGGAACGCGACATTTTCACGGCCCGCGCCTACCGCCCCGATTACGTGCGTGAACGTCCGCTGCCGGAGGTCGACCTGCGGGAAATGCTGCTGTCGCTGAAGGATGTGTTCCAGCGGGCGGAAATGTTCGAGCACCATCATATCTCGCGTGAGAAGCTGTCCACGCGGGAGCGCATGGCCATGGTTCTGGAATCGTTGCAGAACCGCGAGTTTGTGCCCTTCGTGTCGCTGTTCAATGCGGAGGAAGGCCGACTGGGTGTGGTGGTGACCTTCATTGCCATCCTGGAGCTGGTCAAGAACCAGCTGATCGAGTTGCTGCAGACCGAGGCCTTCGCCTCGATCCACGTGCGTGCGCGTGCCGCGGTGCTGGATGAAAGTATCCAGGTCGATGAATACGAAAGCCGGGCGGCGGAGCCGGAACAGCAGGACGCCGGCGGTGACACAGGAGACAACCATGGCTGATGTGCAGGACGACGTGGTTCCGGACGTGCCGGAAACCGCCGGCGAGACGACCCGTGAACAGGATGTCGCCGATCTTGCGGAGCGCGTGGAGGCTGCGGTGCAGCGGCCGGCCCCGGATCGCGCCACTATCAAGCGCATTCTGGAAGGCGCGCTGCTGGCATCCGGGGAAACGCTCAATATCGCCCGTTTCGGTTCGCTGTTCGAGGATTACGAGCGCCCGGACGAAGCGACCATGCGCGAGCTGCTGGCAGAGATCGCCGGCGAATATGAAGGTCGTGGCATCGAACTGAAGGAAGTGGCCAGCGGTTTTCGCATCCAGGTTTGCAAGGATCTGGGGCACTGGGTCAGCCGGCTGTGGACGGAAAAGCCGCCGCGCTATTCGCGAGCCTTGCTGGAAACCATGGCGCTCATCGCCTATCGCCAGCCGATCACACGTGGCGAGATCGAGGATATCCGTGGTGTCACCGTCAGTACCGAGATGGTGAAGTCGCTGATGGAGCGCGACTGGATCCGTGTGGTGGGTCACCGCGATGTGCCGGGCCGTCCGGCACTGTACGCCACCACCCACGATTTTCTGGACTACTTCAACCTCAAGAGCCTGGACGAGCTGCCAACGCTGTCGGAAATCCGCGATCTCGACAAGGTCAACCAGGAGTTACAGCTCGATGCGGCGCCGGCTGCCGCGGTGCTGGCCAGCGAGAAAGCCGCGCGCGCCGATGCCGAGGCGGGCGATGCGCCGGTGCAGTACATCATCGGCGAGCAGGAAGAGGATGATCCTGACCTGAAGATGGATATGGACCAGGTCGACGAAGTGCTGCGTCGCGTAGAGGACAGTTTCCGGCGCAAGAACGATGATGATGCGGCGGCAGAGCCGCCGCCTGAATCTCCGGCGCAATAATGACGGCCGCTGCAGCGCTGACGGAGAAGCTGCAGAAGGTACTGGCGCGGGCGGGGCTTGCGTCGCGCAGGATTGCGGAGGAATGGATTGCCGCCGGGCGGGTGACGGTGAACGGCAGGATTGCCACGCTGGGCGAGCGTATCGCTGCCGACGATGAAGTTCGTGTCGACGGCCGGCGCATAGAGGTGGCAACCGGGGACGAAATGGAACGGCAGGTCATTGCATACCACAAGCAGGAAGGCGAGGTTGTTTCGCGCAACGACCCGGAAGGGCGTCCCAGCGTGTTCGACCAGCTGCCGGCTCTGCGCGGCCAGCGCTGGGTCAGCGTCGGCCGGCTGGACCTGCATACGTCCGGTCTGCTGTTGCTGACCAATGACGGTGAGCTTGCCAACCGGCTCATGCACCCGTCCACGGCGGTGGAGCGGGAGTTTGCTGTGCGCATCGAGGGTGAATTGTCGGCGGAGAAGAAACGCGTCCTGCTGGATGGCGTGATGCTGGATGACGGCCTGTCGAAATTCCTCGCGATCACCGATGCCGGCAGCCAGGGCACCGGCCACTGGTACCGCTGCAGCCTGGTTGGCGGGAAATTCCGGGAAGTACGCCGCCTGTGGGAATCGCAGGGTTATGTCGTTGGTCGCCTGGTCAGGATCCGGTTCGGCAGCTTTTCCATGCCATCCACCCTGCGCCAGGGCCACTGGCTGGAGCTGTCCGGCGATGACATCGCCAGACTCGAGCAGCTTTGCCGTTTGCCGCCGAAAAAACACACGGGCCTGTACGGCCGTTCCCGGCGTCTTTCCGATCGCCAGGAGCGTGGTGCCCGCGAGGCTTCCGGCCAGCGCCGTGACGATGACGACGATATCGATGGCAATCGCATGGACGGTGGTCGTCATGAGGGCAATCGTGCCGGCGGCGGCGAGCGCCCGCGCAGCAAGGGCGGCTATTTGCGCGGCCGTCGCTGAAACACTGCAGGACACAGGGGCCCGGTCATGAGTGAGCGTATCCGGCACCGTTTCGAGGACATCGAGCTGGCCTACGGCAAGGGCCAGGTGGCAGGTTTCATTGCCGTGTCGCTGGGCATGCTCGGCACACTGGGTGCACTGTGTTTCCTGTTCCCGGAAATCTTCACCACGCCGGAGTTCCGGCAGGTCTACAACGTGCCGCTGTTGCGCAGTCTGTTGCACGGCGTGATCGCAACCAGTTTCGTGGCGGCCGTGGTCAGCATTTTCCGCGGTTCACGATGGCTGGGTCTGGCCGGCATGGCCCTGGCCACGCTGGCCGCCCTGCTGGGCAGCATGGAGACGGCCGGCGGGCCGGTCGACCAGCGCAGCGCGTACGCCGGGCTCGACTATTTCGTGCTGACGCTGTTCATCCTGGCGCTGGTGTTCATCCCGCTGGAGCGGCTGTTCCCGAAGAATCCGGAACAGAAAATGCTGCGCAAGGGCTGGACCACGGATCTCAACTATTTCCTGATCGGGCACGTCGGCATACAGCTTTTTACGTTCTTCACCATCGTGCCGGCCCAGCACTTCTTCGCCTGGGCCATCCATGCCGATTTCCAGAAAGCGATTGCAGCCCAGCCGGTATGGCTGCAGTTCATCGAGATCCTGGTGGTGATCGATTTCTTCAGCTACTGGATACACCGGGCCATGCACGAGGTGCCGGCATTGTGGAAAATACATGCCGTGCATCACTCCAGCGAGCACATGGACTGGCTGGCGTCGTCGCGACTGCACTTCCTGGAAATCATCGCAAACCGGCTGATCGGCTACCTGCCGATCTTCATTCTCGGCTTCTCGGCACCGGCGGTGTACGCGTATCTGGTGTTCATTTCCTTCCACGCCATCTTCATCCATGCCAACGTGCGGTTCCGCTTCCCGTACTTCCGCTGGGTACTGGCAACGCCGGAGTTCCATCACTGGCATCACAGTTCACAGCCGGAAGCGATCGACCGCAACTACGCGGCCTTCCTGCCGGTGTATGACCGCCTGTTCGGCACGGTTTACCTGCCGTCGCACCTGGCGACGCGCTACAGCACGGTGGCCGAACCTCCGCCGGAAGGCTTCCGCGGCCAGTTCATGTATCCGTTCCGCGAGTGGCTGAAGCGGGGGCCGGCGCGCGACTGAAGCGCGCTGCGGCCCTGTCGGGCCGGTTCAGACGCGTGGCTGGGCGTCGAAGGACTGTCCGTTGGCGCCCCGACTGTCGTCGCTCATCAGCCAGAGGAACAAGGGCACGACGGCATCCGGCGGTGTCACGGTCTGCGCATTTTCGGCCGGGTAGGCGGCCGCACGCATCGCGGTGCGGGTGGCACCCGGGTTGACCGCGTTGATGCGGACCTTGCCGGTGTGCTCCAGCTCGTCGGCCAGGATCTGTGTCACCGATTCGGTGCCGGCCTTGCTCACGGCATACGCGCCCCAGAAAGCGCGGCCCTTGCGGCCGACACTGGAACTGGTGAACACCACCGACGAGGCCGGCGCCAGTTTCAGCAGCGGCAGCATGGCCTGGGTCAGGAACACCGGTGCGGTCAGGTTCACCTGCAGCACCTGCTGCCAGGTGTCGGGCGCGGCGATTTCCAGCGGCGTGATGTCACCGAGCATGGCGGCACAGTGCAGCAGTCCGTCGAGGCGCCCGAATTCCTTTTCCAGCATGGCTGCCAGCTGACCGAAATCGTTGGGCGTGGCGACGGCAAGGTTGAGCGGAATCAGCGCCGGCTCGGCACCGCCCGATGCCTTGATCTCGTCGTAGACGTCGGCGAGCTTCTCCTGGGTGCGGCCAAGCAGCAGCACGGTGGCACCGTGACGTGCGAACGCCAGTGCGCAGGCGCGGCCGATGCCGGCGCCCGCTCCGGTGACCAGGATCACCTTGTCCTTGAGGCAACCGGTTGCCGGTTGCCAGCCGGCGGGAAGGGCAGGAATGGAAGTCATGCGGGAGTTTCCAGCAGCAGGTCGCCCAGCGCCTGAACGCTGTCGACGATGAAATCGGGTTGCCAGTCACGCGGCCGTTCGTGTTCGCCGATGTAACCCCAGCCGGCGACGATGGTCTGCATGCCGGCGTTGCGGCCGGCGGCGATATCACGTTCATGGTCGCCCACGTACACGCAGCGTGCCGGTTCGATGCCCATTTCGGCGCAGGCCTTGAGCATGGGTTCCGGATGCGGCTTGGTATGGGTTACCTGGTCGGGGCAGACCACGCTGGCGCAGCGGCGGCGCAGATCCAGGGCGTCCAGCAGAGGCAGCGTGTAGATGCTCGGCTTGTTGGTCACGATGCCCCAGGGCACGCCGCGTTTTTCCAGGATGCGCAGTACCGTATCCAGCCCGGGGAAGAGATGCGTGTGAACGGCCAGATGCCGTGCGTAGCGCTCGCGCAGCTCGACGTTGAGGGCGTCGAATTCCGCCTCGCCCGGCTGGCCGCCGAACGCCAGCGCGACCAGCGCGCGGGCGCCATTCGACACCACCGCCCGGATGTCGGCGGCCGGCAACGGTGCACGGCCGCGGTCGGTCAGCATGGCGTTCAGCACCACGATGAAGTCGGGCGCCGTGTCCAGCAACGTGCCGTCGAGGTCGAACAGCACGGCATCCCAGCGTGTCGGCACGCCTGTCACATCCTGTGTCATGCCGGGCGCACCGTATGCATCAGGTAGTTCACGTCCACGCCGGGGCCCAGCCAGTAGCGGCCGGACAGCGGGTTGAAGTGCATGCCGGTGAGTTCCTGCATGTCCAGACCGGTGTCGCGTGCCCAGCCGGCCAGTTCACTGGGTCGGATGAATTTCGCGTACTCGTGCGTGCCTTTCGGCAGCAGGCGCAGTACGTGCTCCGCGCCGACGATGGCGAACAACCAGGCTTTCGGGTTGCGGTTGATGGTGGAGAAGAACACGTGGCCGCCGGGCTTCACCAGCTGCCTGCAGGCGGCCACCACGGCGCCGGGGTCCGGCACATGCTCAAGCATTTCCATGCAGGTGACGATGTCATACTGCCCGGCACGTTCGGCTGCCAGCTCTTCGGCCGTGCCCAGCCGGTACTCGACACTGACGCCGCTTTCCAGCCCGTGCAGTTTCGCCACGGACAGCGGTGCTTCACCCATGTCGATGCCGGTCACCTGCGCACCGCGCCGGGCCATGCTCTCGGCGAGAATGCCGCCGCCGCAGCCGACATCGATCACGCGCTTGCCCTGCAGTCTTGCCTTGCCGTCTATCCAGTTCAGGCGCAGCGGATTGATGTCGTGCAGCGGCTTGAACTCGCCATGCGCGTCCCACCAGCGGCTGGCCAGGGCCTCGAACTTGGCGATCTCGCCGCGATCGACGTTATTGCCGTGATTGCCGGTACTCATGCACGTATCCTCGCTGCCCACTCCGCGACCACGCGCTTCAGGTGCTCGCCGTTCAGGGTGACCGGTTCGCGTTGCACCAGCAGCGGTTCGCCTGCCACCCAGCTGTGCGTCACCTGGTGACGCCCGGTGGCATACACCAGCTGCGACACGACGTTGTACAGCGGCTGTGTTTCCAGTGCCGACAGGTCGACTGCGATGATGTCGGCCTGCTTGCCGGTTTCCAGGCTGCCGGTGAGGGTATCCAGCCCCAGCGCCTTCGCACCGTTGATGGTGGCCATGCGCAGCGTGGCCGGGGCCGGGCAGGCGGTGGCATCGCCGGAGACCGCCTTCGCCAGCAGGGCTGCCGTGCGCATCTCGCTGAACATGTCCACGTCGTTGTTGGAGGCGGCGCCGTCGGTGCCGAGGGCGACGTTGACGCCGGCCTTCAGCAGCCGGTCCACCGGGCAGAAACCGCTGGCCAGTTTCAGGTTGGATTCCGGGCAATGGATCACGTGCGAACCGGAGGCGGCGAGGATCTCCAGGTCGGCATCGTCGATCTGCGTCATGTGCACGCACTGGAAGGACGGGCCGGTCAGCCCCAGCGCATGCAGCCGCGCCAGCGGGCGCGGGCCGCCGTCTTTCGTCGCCTCATGCACCTCGAAAGCGGTTTCGTGCACGTGCATCTGTACCGGAACCGGCACCGACAACTCGTTGGTGAGCATCAGGATGCGCCTGAGTGCCGGATCATTGACGGTATAGGGCGCGTGCGGGCCGAGGCCGACGGTGACCAGCGGGTGGTTCTTCCAGTCGTCACGCAGGGCGAGTGCCTTGTGGATGTATTCGTCGGCGTTCTGCGCCCAGGGGGTGGGGAATTCCAGCACCGGTGCATGCAGCACCGCGCGCAGGCCGGCCTGGCGGGCAGCGCGGGCGGTGGCGTCCGGGAAGAAGTACATGTCGGCGAAGGTGGTGATGCCGCCGCGGATCATTTCCGCCATCGCGGCCAGGGCGCCGTCGTGCACGAAATCGTCGCTGACCCATTTGCCTTCTGCCGGCCAGATGTGTTCCTGCAGCCAGGTCATCAGGGGCAGGTCATCGGCCAGCCCCCGGAACAGGTTCATGGCCAGATGGGTGTGGGCGTTGACCAGGCCCGGCATCAGGACCTGGCCCGGCAGCCCGGTGACCGTGGCCTTCGGGTACCGGCGGAGGGCGTCCTCCAGCGGCAGGATGGCGGCGATCCGGCGCTCGCGGATCACCAGTGCATGGCCGGCGAGAACCCGGTCTTCCCGGTCGACGGTGACGATGTGGTCTGCGTGCAGGATCAGGGTGGCAACATCGCTGGCGCTCATGCGGGACTCGTGCGGGTCTTGTACGGGACGCGGGCTCGGGAATGTGCCGGCGGCGGCACCGGGTCCGGTGCCTGTTTCAGGCCGCGGGAGTATAGCGGAGGGGGCCGGAAACGGGAGCCGCCTGTGCTAGACTTGCGGGCTTTTGCCGGGCCCGGAAAACTGCCGGCAAATCAGCAGGGCAACCGCGCAGGGCACCGCGCAGAATCACGCAGGATCAGCACCGACCCATGACCGACATTGCCCGAGAAATCACCCCCGTCAACATCGAAGAAGAGCTCAAGCAGTCGTACCTGGATTACGCCATGAGCGTGATCGTCGGCCGGGCCCTGCCGGACGTGCGCGACGGCCTGAAGCCGGTGCACCGGCGCGTCCTGTTCGCCATGCACGAGCTGTCCAACGACTGGAACAAGCCGTACAAGAAATCGGCGCGTGTGGTCGGTGACGTGATCGGTAAATACCACCCGCACGGCGACAGCGCCGTGTACGACACCATCGTGCGTATGGCGCAGCCGTTCTCGCTGCGCTACATGCTGATCGACGGCCAGGGCAACTTCGGTTCGGTGGACGGCGATTCCGCCGCGGCCATGCGCTATACCGAAGTGCGCATGGCGAAGATTGCCCACGAGCTGCTGGCCGACCTCGAGAAGGACACCGTCGACTGGGTGCCGAACTACGACGGCTCCGAGCAGATCCCGGCGGTCCTGCCCACGAAGATCCCCAACCTGCTGGTGAACGGCTCCGCCGGCATTGCCGTGGGCATGGCCACCAACATCCCGCCGCACAACCTCACGGAAGTGATCAACGGCTGCCTGGCCTATGTCGACGACGAGTCGATCACCATCGACGGCCTGATGGAGCACATCCGGGGCCCGGACTTCCCGACGGCGGCCATCATCAACGGCCGTGCCGGCATCATCGAGGCCTACCGTACCGGCCGTGGCCGGGTATACATCCGTGCGCGTGCCACGGTCGAAACCAATGAACGCAGCGGCCGCGAGGCCATCGTCATCACCGAGATCCCGTACCAGCTGAACAAGGCGCGGCTGATCGAGAAGATTGCCGAGCTGGTGAAGGACAAGGCAATCGACGGCATTGCCGAGTTGCGCGACGAGTCCGACAAGGACGGCATGCGCATCGTCATCGAGATCAAGAAGGATGCGATGGCCGAGGTGGTGCTGAACAACCTCTATGCGCAGACTGCGCTGGAGAGCGTGTTCGGCATCAACATGGTGGCGCTGGTCGACGGCCAGCCGAAAACGCTGAACCTGCGCGAATTCATCGAAGCCTTCGTGCGTCACCGCCGGGAAGTGGTGACCCGCCGTACCGTGTTCGAGCTGCGCAAGGCGCGTGAGCGCGGCCACATCCTGGAAGGTCTGGCTGTGGCGCTGGCCAATATCGACCCGGTGATCGCGCTGATCAAGGCATCGCCGACGGCCAACGAGGCGCGTGAAGGGCTGGTGGCACAGGGCTGGGCCCCGGGTGTGGTGACCGAGATGCTGTCGCGCGCCGGTGACGAGAACGCCTGCCGCCCGGATGGACTGTCTGCGTCCTACGGTTTCCGCGACGGCAGGTACTGGCTCAGTCCGGAGCAGGCCCAGGCCATTCTCGATCTGCGCCTGCAGAAACTGACCGGGCTCGAGCACGAAAAACTGATCGCCGAGTACGGCGAACTGCTGGATGCGATCCGCGAGCTGGGTCTGATCCTGGCCGATCCGGTGCGCCTGATGCAGGTCATCCGCAGCGAACTGGTCGCGGTACGCGAGCAGTTCGGTGACGAGCGCCGCACCGAAATCATGAGCAGCCGCGAGGATCTCTCCACCGAAGACCTGATCGCCAACGAGGCGGTGGTGCTCACCATTTCCCACGCCGGCTACGCCAAGACCCAGCCCCTGTCCGATTACCGTGCGCAGAAGCGCGGTGGCCGCGGCAAGAGCGCGACTGCCGTCAAGGAAGAGGACTACGTCGAGCACCTGCTGGTGGCGAACATGCACGACACCGTGCTGTGCTTCACCTCGACCGGCCGCGTGTACTGGATCAAGGTCTACGAACTGCCGCAGGGCGGTCGCGGTTCGCGCGGCAAGCCGCTGGTCAACCTGCTGTCGCTGGCCGACAACGAGAAGGTCACCGCCATCCTGCCCCTGAAGGGCTTCGATGCCGGCAAGTATGTGTTCATGGCGACCGGCGACGGTACGGTGAAGAAGGTCGAGCTGGAGGCGTTCTCGCGTCCGCGTACGGCCGGCATCATCGCCATCGATCTGGACGGCAATGACAGGCTGGTCGGCGTCGCGCTCACCAGTGGTGACAACGACATCATGCTGTTCTCCAACGAAGGTCAGGCGATCCGTTTCCACGAGTCCGACGTGCGTGCCATGGGTCGCGGTGCGGCCGGTGTGCGCGGCATTCGCATGCCGGACGGTTTCCGGGTGGTGTCGTTGATCGTTGCCGATACCACGGCGCAGGTACTGACGGCCTGTGCCAACGGCTATGGCAAGCGTACCCCGGTCGACGAGTTCCGCCTGCAGGGGCGCGGTGGCGGTGGCACCATTGCCATCCAGACCTCGGATCGCAACGGCGAGCTGGTGGCAGCGGTGCAGGTGCACGATGCCGACCAGCTGATGCTCATCTCTGACCAGGGCACGCTGGTGCGCACGCGTGTCGACGAGGTGCGTCAGACCGGGCGCAGCGCCCAGGGCGTCACCCTGATCAAGCTGGATACCGGCGAGAAGCTGGTCGGCGTGGTGCGGGTGGAAGACATGGGTGAGGATGAAGAGGGTGACGGCGGTGAAGCGCCGGATGCCGGGGAACAACCGACCACGGGAGCGGAGTGACGATGTCCCGCAAGTGGAATTTCTGCGCGGGTCCTGCCGCGCTGCCGGAAGAGGTGCTGCTGCAGGCCCAACAGGAACTGCCGGACTGGCAGGGCAAGGGGCTGTCCGTGATGGAAATGAGCCATCGCGGCAAGGAGTTCGTCGGGATCGCCGAGGAGGCCGAGCGCGACCTGCGCGAGCTGCTGGCGATTCCTGCCAACTACAAGGTGTTGTTCCTGCAGGGCGGTGCCACTACCCAGTTCGCCATGGTTCCGATGAACCTGCTGCGCGGGAAACGCACGGCGGATTACCTCAATACCGGCATGTGGTCGACCAAGGCCATCCTGGAAGGCAACAAGTACTGCGACGTGAACGTGGTGGCCAGTGCCGAGAACGAGAACTTCACCACGGTGCCGACCCTGGACAGCTGGGAGTTCTCCCGGCATTCCGCCTATCTGCACATCACGCCCAACGAAACCATCCACGGCGTGGAATTCGAGTTCGTGCCGGATGTGAAGGCGCCGGTGGTGGCGGACCTGTCCTCGACCATCCTGTCGCGGCCGATTGATGTGTCCAAGTACGGTCTGATCTATGCCGGTGCCCAGAAGAACATCGGGCCGGCCGGCATCGTGGTGGTGATCGTGCGCGAGGACCTGATCGGCGAAGTGATCGCCGGTACGCCGACCATGCTCGACTACAAGGTGCAGGCCGACAACGGGTCCATGTACAACACGCCTTCGACCTACTCCTGGTATCTGTCCGGGCTGGTCTTCAAGTGGCTGAAGAAAAAGGGTGGTCTTGCCGCCATGGCGGAGATCAACCGTCGCAAGGCGTCGCGGCTGTACCACTACATCGATGGCAGTGGTTTCTATGCCAATCCGGTCGATCCGCGCTACCGCTCCCTGATGAACGTGCCGTTCACGCTGGAAAACGTCAGCCTGGAAAAGCCGTTCCTGAAGGAAGCCGAGGCTGCCGGTCTGCTGAACCTGGCCGGGCACCGCTCGGTAGGCGGCATGCGTGCCAGCATCTACAACGCCGTGCCGGAAGCGGCCGTGGAAGCGCTGATTTCCTTCATGAAGGATTTCGCCAACCGTCACGGATGACAGGCTCATGAGCAGCGACGACGAGCTGAAAAAACTGCGCGAGCAGATCGACGGCATCGATGACCGTATCCGGGCGTTGATCGTCGAGCGTGCCCGCTGCGCGCACCGGGTGGCCGACGTCAAGCGGGCTGCCGACGGCGAGGCCACGGTTTTCTACCGTCCGGAACGCGAGGCGCAGGTGTTGCGCCGTATGCGCGATGCGGAGAATGCACCGCTGGATGGCGAGGCCGTGGCGCGCGTGTTCCGCGAGATCATGTCGGCCTGCCTGGCGCTGGAGCAGCAGCTGAAGGTGGCCTACCTCGGCCCGGAAGGCACTTTCACCCAGCAGGCGGCACTCAAGCATTTCGGTCACGGTGTGGCCAGCGTGCCGCTGGCTTCCATTGACGACGTATTCCGTGAGGTCGAGGCCGGCGCGGTGAACTACGGTGTGGTGCCGGTGGAGAATTCCACCGAAGGCATGATCACCCACACGCTGGACAGCTTCATGCGCTTCGGGCTGCGCGTTTGCGGTGAGGTGGAGCTGCGCATCCACCACCACCTGCTGCTCAGCGAGAGCAACAAGCGCGAGAACATCACCCGCATCTATTCTCACCAGCAGTCGCTGGCGCAGTGCCGGCAGTGGCTGGATACACACATGCCGGCAGTCGAGCGGGTGGCGGTGTCTTCCAATGCCGAAGCGGCGCGCCGCATTCGCGGCGAGTGGCACGCGGCGGCGATTGCCGGCGAGATGGCTGCCGATCTGTACGGTCTGGCAAAGATCGCGGAGAACATCGAGGACAACCCGAACAACACCACGCGCTTCCTGATCATCGGGCGTGAGCCGGTGGCGCGCTCCGGCGACGACAAGACCTCGCTGCTGGTTTCAACCCGCAACAAGCCGGGTGCCTTGTACAAGCTGCTGGAGCCGTTCTACACGGCCGGCATATCCCTGACCCGCATCGAGACGCGGCCGTCGAAGAATGCCAACTGGAGCTACGTGTTCTTCATCGACTTTGAAGGTCACGAGAGCGACGGGAAGGTGCAGCAGGCGTTGCATGCCGTGACCACCGAGGCGCTGGAAGTGCGGGTGCTCGGTTCCTACCCGAAAGCGGTACTCTGACATGAGCACCGATTTTCGTGCGCTGGCAGTGAGCGGCGTCCAGTCACTCGCGCCCTACGTTCCCGGCAAGCCCATTGCAGAGCTTGAGCGGGAGCTGGGTATCGCCAATATCGTCAAGCTGGCCAGCAACGAGAATCCGCTTGGCCCGTCGCCGCGCGCGCTGGCGGCGGTCGAGCGCGTGCTGCGCGATACCACGCTGTATCCTGACGGCAGCGGCTTCTCCCTGAAGAAAAAAATCGGTGAACACTTTCATGTCGATCCGGCCCGTCTGACGCTGGGCAACGGTTCCAACGATCTGCTGGACATGGTTGCGCGTGTTTTCCTGGGCCCGGGGCGGCGTTCCGTGTTCAGCCAGTACGCGTTTGCGGTCTACCCGATTTCCACCCAGGCAGTCGGTGCCGACTGCGTTGCCGTGCCGGCACGCGGCTTTGGCCACGATCTGGAAGCGATGGCGAGTGCTGCGCAGAATGCGTCGGTGGTCTGGCTGGCGAACCCGAACAATCCGACCGGTACCTGGTTCGATCGTGCTGCCTTCGAGAAATTCATGGCGGCGGTGCCGGAAAAAGTCGTGACCGTGCTCGACGAGGCTTACAGCGAATACGTCGATGACGAGCGCTATCCGAACGGCCTGGATTACGTGGCCCGGTATCCGAACCTGATCGTGACCCGCACTTTTTCCAAGGCCTGGGGCCTGGCAGCCCTGCGGGTCGGGTACGGTGTGAGTTCACCGCAGATTGCCGACCTGCTCAATCGTGTCCGGCAGCCGTTCAATGTGTCGACACCGGCACTGGCGGCTGCAGAGGCCGTACTGGATGACGCCGACTATCTGGCGCGCTCGGTGCAAACCAACCGCGAGGGCCTGCGGCAGGTGACGCAAGGGCTGGCGGGGCTTGGTCTGGGCGTGATCCCCTCGATCGGCAATTTCGTCACCTTCGACTGCGCGCGGCCGGCCCAGGCTGTGTTCGATGCATTGCTGCGGGAGGGCGTGATCGTGCGGCCGCTCGCCGGTTACGGCATGCCGCGCCACCTGCGCGTCAGCATCGGGACCCGCGAACAGAACGCGCGTTTCCTGTCCGCCCTGCAGAAGGTGTTGTCATGAGCGCGTCCGTGAGCGGCAGCCAGGTACATTTCCGGCGCGTGGCGTTCATCGGCTTCGGGCTGATTGGCGGCTCACTGGCTGCTGCCATGAAGCGTCGCGGCCTGGTCGGTACGGTGGCGGCCAGTGCCCGTTCGCAACGCACGCTGGATGAAGGTTTTGCGCTGGGCCTGATCGATATTGCCTGTGCGGACCCGCGCGAAGCCGTGCGCGGAGCGGATCTTGTCGTGCTGGCCCTGCCGGTGGGCGCCACGCAGGCGGCATTGTCCGCAGTGCGCGACGTGCTGGCACCGGATGCGGTCATCACGGATGTCGGCAGCGTGAAGGGCGCCGTGGTGGCAGCGGCACGGGCGGCGCTGGATGTGCTGCCACCCGGTTTCGTGCCCGGCCATCCGATTGCCGGCGCGGAAAAGAGCGGCGTGGCGGCAGCCAATGCCGAGCTCTATGTAAACCACAAGGTGATACTGACCCCGCTGGAGAGTACGGCCACCGAGGCATTGCACCGTGTACGGGCCTTGTGGGAAGCCGTGGGTGCCAACGTGCTGGTGATGACACCGGAGCACCACGACGAAGTGCTCGCGGCCACCAGCCACCTGCCGCACCTGCTGGCGTACACGCTGGTGGATTGTCTGGCGCACCTGCAGGACAACCGCGAGATTTTCCGGTATGCCGCCGGGGGGTTCCGCGATTTCACCCGCATCGCGTCCAGTGACCCGGTGATGTGGCGCGACATTTTTCTCAACAACCGCGACGGCGCACTCAAGGTGCTGGACCGTTACATGGCCGACCTGCAGAAAATGAGGAATGCCATCTTGCACGGCCAGGGTGACGACATGCTGGGCGTATTCACCCGGGCCAAGAGTGCGCGCGACCATTTCACCGCCATGAACCTGCAGACCGGTTATGTCACGGCGCACCAGCTGGTGCAGTCGGGCGAACCGGAACTGCTTGACCGGAAATCGATCATGACCCACGGCGACATCAAGTTCCGGGTGACACCCGGTGGCAGCATCGGCGGACGCCTGCGCGTGCCTGGCGACAAATCCGTTTCCCATCGTTCGATCATGCTCGGCTCGCTGGCCGAAGGTGTGACCGAAGTGGAAGGTTTCCTCGAAGGCGAGGATGCGCTGGCGACCCTGCAGGCGTTCCGTGACATGGGCGTGGTGATCGAGGGCCCGGCTGCCGGCCGTGTGCGCGTGCACGGTGTCGGCATGCACGGCCTGAAACCGGCGGGTGGTGCCCTCTATATGGGTAACTCCGGCACATCGATGCGCCTGCTGTCCGGCATCCTGTCTTCGCAGGCTTTTGACAGCGAGCTCACCGGCGATTCCTCGCTGAGCAAACGGCCGATGGAGCGGGCGGCGAAACCGCTGCGACTGATGGGTGCCGATATCCAGACCACGGGCGAGAAAGGGACGCCGCCGGTGAAGATCCGCGGCGGCAGGAAACTGAAGGGCATCCATTACGATCTTCCGGTGGCCAGCGCGCAGGTGAAGTCGGCGATCCTGCTGGCCGGCCTCTGGGCCGAGGGCGAAACCTCGGTGACCGAGCCGGCCCCGACGCGCGACCACAGCGAACGCATGCTGCGTGGTTTCGGTTACGACGTGAAAACCGACGGTAACCGCATCAGCCTGAAGGGCGGCGGCAAGCTGAAGGCCTGTCGTATTGACGTGCCGGCCGACATTTCCTCGGCAGCGTTCTTCATGGTGGCAGCTTCCATCGCGCCGGGCTCCGACATCGTGCTGGAACATGTCGGCATCAACCCGACGCGCACCGGTGTGATCGACATCCTGAAACTCATGGGCGGCGATCTGGTCGTCATGAACGAGCGCACGGTCGGCGGGGAACCGGTGGCCGATATCCGCGTGCGCCATGCGAAGCTGAGGGGCATCGACATCCCGGAGCACCTGGTGCCGCTGGCGATCGATGAATTTCCGGTGCTGTTCGTGGCAGCTTCCTGCGCGGAAGGGCGTACCGTGCTGACCGGGGCGGAAGAACTGCGGGTAAAGGAGAGTGACCGCATTGCGGTGATGGCCGACGGACTCAAGACGCTGGGCATCGATGCCCGGCCGACGCCGGACGGTATCGTGATCGAGGGTCGTGGCACGGCCGCGCCCGATGCGCCGGTCTTCGGCAGCGGCGAGATCACCAGCCACAACGATCACCGTATTGCCATGTCCTTCTCCGTGGCGGCCCTGCGTGCGAAGGGTGAGATCCTGATCCACGACTGCGCCACGGTCGGCACCAGCTTCCCCGGCTTCGACCAGCTGGCTGCCCGTGCCGGCATCCGCATCCGGGTCGAGCGGGTCTGAGCATGACGACGGTGCCGGTCATTGCCATCGACGGGCCCAGCGGGTCCGGCAAGGGCAGTGTTGCCCTCATGGTGGCCGGGCGGCTGGGCTTCCATGTGCTGGACAGCGGTGCCCTGTACCGGTTGCTGGCCCTGGCGGCCCTGGAAAAAGGCATAGCACCGGCCGACGAACCGGCCCTGGCCGGGGCTGCCGCCGGGCTGCCGGTGAGTTTCGAGCCGGGCGCACCCGGCGAGCCGGCCCGGGTCCTGCTGGCCGGCAGGGATGTGGGCGACCGCATCCGGGAAGAGGACGTGGGCCAGATGGCGTCCCGCGTGTCCGGCCATGCCGCAGTACGTGACGCCCTGATGGACCTGCAGCGGTCCTTTGCCCGTCCCCCGGGTCTGGTGGCCGACGGCCGGGACATGGGGACGGTGGTTTTCCCGTCCGCGGCGGTCAAGATCTTCCTCGACGCCGATGTACTCGAACGGGCCCGGCGCCGGGAAAAACAGTTGCTTGGCCAAGGGCTTAGTGCTAATTTGCCGCGCCTCGTCGAGGACCTGCGTGCCCGCGACGACCGCGACCGCAACCGGCCGGTAGCCCCCCTCAGGCCCGCCCCGGATGCCGTGGTCATCGACAGCACACACCTCGGCCGGGAAGAAGTCTTTCAGCAAATCATGGCTGTCGTGCGGACACGCGGACTCGCGTAGCCGCTGCCGGCCACCGCTGGGGGAGCCAGCCTGCGCTTACGGCCAGATGCGCGCAGGCACCGGCACACATACCCACTGACCCGCGCCATCACTGGCAGGTGCGGTAATCGCAAGGTGCATTCTCGAGATGGAAAGTTTTGCCGAACTCTTTGAAAAGAGCGTCAAGGGTCTTGACGTCGATCGTGGCGCTGTCGTCACGGGCATTGTTGTCGCTGTCGACAGCGACTGGGTGATCGTCAACGCCGGCCTGAAGTCCGAAGGCGTCATCCCGAAACAGGAATTCCTCACCGAACGCGGTGATTTCGACGTACGTGTCGGTGATGAAGTCACCGTCGTCGTCGACGCGATCGACGACGGCATGGGTTACACCCGCCTGTCGCGCGAAAAAGCCAAGCGTGCCGAAGCGTGGATCAAGCTGGAGAAGCTGTTCACCGACAACGCCACCGTGCGCGGCATTATCAACGGCAAGGTCAAGGGCGGCTTCACCGTCGACATCGAATCGATCCGCGCGTTCCTGCCGGGTTCGCTGGTCGATGTCCGCCCGGTGCGTGACACCGCGCACCTGGAAGGCAAGGAGCTGGAATTCAAGGTCATCAAGCTGGACGCCAAGCGGAACAACGTCGTTGTTTCCCGTCGTGCCGTGATGGAAGCCGAGAACAGCGCCGAGCGCCAGGAACTGCTGTCGCAGCTCCAGGAAGGCATGGAAGTCAAAGGTATCGTCAAGAACCTCACCGACTACGGCGCCTTCGTGGACCTCGGCGGTATCGACGGCCTGCTGCACATCACCGACATGTCCTGGAAGCGCATCAAGCATCCGAGCGAGATCGTCGAAGTCGGCCAGGAAATCCAGGTCAAGGTCCTCAAGTTCGATCGCGAGAAGAACCGCGTATCGCTGGGCCTCAAGCAGCTGGGTGAAGACCCGTGGCACGCGATCGTCGGCCGCTACCCGGTCGGCACCAAGGTCAAGGCACGCGTCACCAACCTCACCGACTACGGCTGCTTCGCCGAGCTGGAGCCGGGTATCGAAGGTCTGGTGCACGTCTCCGAGATGGACTGGACCAACAAGAACATCCACCCGTCCAAGGTCGTCAGCATCGGCGACGAGGTCGAGGTGATGATCCTGGACATCGACCAGGATCGTCGTCGCATTTCCCTGGGTATCAAGCAGTGCAAGAAGAATCCCTGGGAGTCCTTCGCCGACAAGTTCAAGAAGGGCGACCGGATCCGCGGTACGGTCAAGTCGATCACCGATTTCGGCGTGTTCATTGGTCTGGAAGGCGGCATCGACGGCCTGGTCCACCTGTCCGACATCTCCTGGGACGAGCCGGGTGAGGAAGCGGTCCGCAAGTACAGCAAGGGCCAGGAAGTGGATACCACGGTCCTGTCCATCGACGCCGAGCACGGCCGGATCTCCCTGGGTATCAAGCAACTGGCCCAGGACCCGTACGCGGACTATGTTGCTGTCAATGAAAAAGGCAGTATAGTCAAAGGCGTAGTGAAGGAAGTTGACGCAAAAGGTGCGGTTGTGACCCTGGCGGAGAACGTCGAGGGCTACATCAAGGTGTCGGAACTCAGCCGTGACCGCGTGGAAAGCGCGGCCGACGTCCTGAAGGTCGGTGCCGAGGTCGAGGCCAAGATCATTGTCCTGGACCGCAAGAACCGCTCCATTGGCCTGTCCATCAAGGCCAAGGACGTCAGTGAAGAGCGCGAAGCACTCGAAGGCCTGCGCAACCAGGACAGTGCCGGCGATGGTCCGAAGACCATCGGCGACCTGATCAAGGCGCAGATGGGCAGTCGGGGCGAGTAACGCGCCAGCAGGAAGCGGGCCGGCCCGGGTTCGGGCCGGCCCATTTTGCAGCGGGTGTCGGAGCGGGGGTTCGTCGTGGAACACGATGGCAACGGATCCATGACCAAGTCGGAGCTGATCGAGCGCATTGCCGCCCGTCAGACCCAGTTGTCGATCAAGGACGTCGAGCTCGCGGTCAAGACCATCCTCGAAGACATGTCGGAAATGCTCGCCAACGGCGGGCGCATCGAGATTCGCGGTTTCGGCAGCTTCTCGCTGCATTTCCGTGCGCCGCGTACCGGCCGCAATCCCAAGACCGGTGAATCGGTCGACCTGCAGGGCAAGTACGTGCCGCACTTCAAGCCCGGCAAGGAACTGCGGGACCGGGTCAACGAAAGCCTCCAGGACGAAATCGCCCGCAACGGTGGTGTGTTCGTGCCGCGCGCCGCGGCCGGCGGCAGCGCCGACTGACACCGGCACATCCGGGCCCGAGCGGAGTTCGCCGTGAAACGTCTGGCTGGCCTCCTTCTGCTTCTTGCCTGTGCCGCAGCCTGCGGTTACGGCCTCTACATCAGTTCGGTCAATCGCGAGACCGTGGTCCTGGACCTGCTGTTCTGGCCGCAGTTGCAGCTGCGGGCCGGGCTGGTGGTTGTGCTCGCATTCGTGGCCGGTGCCCTTGCCGGTTTGCTGGCCGGATGGCTGGCAGGCGCTGCGGGCAAGTCGGGCAGCAGGCGCTCCTGACATGGGCATGGCCTCGACCATTCTGCTGTTCGTCCTGCTGTTCGTGGCGGTGGCGGCCGGCTGGTATCTCGGTTTTCGCCAGGGACGCCTGCGCCGTCGTTTCGAAGAGGCGCAGAACATCCGCAGCTACCTGCAGTCGGTCGTGCGTGAAGGCGAGCCCGGTTCCGGCGGGTCTTCGCTGACGGCAGTTGCCCGCGCCCTGGCCTTTGATGCGGAAAACTTCGAGGCGCACCTGTCGCTGGGTGCATTGTTCCGGCGTCGTGGCGAAACGGGCCGGGCGACCGAGCTGCACGAGCGCCTGCGGGATATGCCGGGCATCACCCGCGAGCAGACCGATCATGTCGATTTCGAGCTGGGGCGCGACTATTTCGCGGCCGGCATGCTGGATCGTGCCGAGCTGCAGTTCCAGGCGCTGGTCGACGGCCAGAGCCAGTTTGCCCAGCAGGCATTGCGCCAGCTGGCCCGTATCTACGAACTGGAACGCGACTGGCACAGTGCGCTGACCGTGGCGGAGCGGCTGGCAGCCGTCGAGCCGTCGGTCAGTACCTCTGCCGCGCATTACTGCTGCGAGCTGGCCGAGAAGGAATTACAGGTCGGTGAGAGCGTGGTGGCACGTCGTCTGCTCCGGCGTGCACTGGATTTTGATGCGGCTTGCGTGCGGGCCCGTATCGACCTGATCGAACTCGATATCCTGTCCGGCAGCATAGAAGGTGCCATCGCGGCACTGCGTGACCTGTTGGCCGGCAATCCCGGTCTGGCACCGGTAGTACGCGACGTGCTGGCCCGCTGGCTGGTGCGGCTGCCGGTGCCGGCCGGGCAGCCGTCGCCGTCACCCGAGGCGCTGTTTGCAGCTGCCATGCCGGAAGAGGAACCGCCGGCAGCCGGCGGCGTCTATAGCTGCACGCAATGCGGTTTTCATTCACGTTCCGTGGTGTGGATGTGCCCGGGCTGCCATGGTTGGGGTACCCTGCGTGCCCGCACGGGAGGCCATGCATCATGAACATGCCGCTGGATGAGCGCCGTATCATCGTGGCTCTCGATTTCGACACGGCGCGGGAGGCCGTTGCTGCCGCACGCCGGCTGGACGCACGCCGTTGCCGGGTCAAGGTTGGCAAGGAACTGTTCACCATCGCCGGTCCGCGGGTGATTGAAGAATTGCACGGGCTTGGCTTCGAGGTTTTTCTCGACCTGAAATTTCACGATATTCCGAATACCGTGGCCGGTGCCTGCCGTGCTGCGGCCCGCCTGGGCGTCTGGATGGTGAACGTGCATGCCAGCGGTGGCCGGCGCATGATGCTGGCCGCCCGGGAAGCGATCGACGCCGGCAGCGGTCGTCGTCCGTTGCTGACCGCGGTCACCGTGCTGACCAGCATGGACCAGGATGATCTGGCGGACATCGGCATCGAGGTGCCGGTGGAAGACCAGGTGAGTCGCCTGGCGCTGCTGGCCGAGGACTGCGCGCTGGACGGCGTGGTGTGCAGTGCGCGTGAAGCCGGGCGCCTTTCACAGGAATGCCGGCGCGGATTCCTGTTCGTGACGCCGGGCATCCGGCCGGCCGGGAGTGCCGCCGGTGACCAGCGCCGGGTGGTGACGCCGGTCGATGCCCTGCGCAGCGGGGCCACGCATCTGGTGATCGGGCGCCCGATCACGGGTGCTGCCGATCCGGTGGCCATACTCGCCGACATCCACGCCGGGCTTGCCGATGCGGCCGTCTGACCCGCCGATACGTTACTGCATCCGGCCGCTTGATCCGGCAGCGCATCTTTTCCGGGTTTCCTGCACGGTATCGAGCCCGGATCCTGCCGGACAGCGCTTCTGGTTGCCGGTCTGGATTCCCGGCAGTTACATGGTGCGTGAGTTCGCCAGGAACATCGTTGAGCTTTGGGCAGAGTGCGACGGCCGTATCGTTGCCTGCGAAAAAATCGACAAGACCACCTGGCAATGCGAGCCGGTTTCGGGCCCGCTGACCGTAACCTGCGACGTCTATGCCTGGGATCTGTCGGTGCGTGCAGCACACCTTGATACCACGCACGGCTATTTCAATGGCACGTCGGTTTTCCTGGCAGTGGCTGGTCGTGAGCGTCATCCCTGTGAAGTGGAAATCCTGCGGCCGGAAGGTGACGGTTACCGTCGCTGGCAGGTGGCGACGACCCTGCCGCTTGCCGGAGAGACGGCACGGTGGGATTTCGGTCTGTATCGTGCGGCCGATTACGACGAGCTGATCGATCATCCGGTCGAGATGGGCGAGTTCACCCGCGCACGGTTCCTCGCCTGCGGTGTGTCACATGACGTGGTGATCACAGGCGTGCATCGTGCCGATACGGATCGCCTTTGCAGCGATCTGGCAAAGATCTGCGAGACCCAGATCCGGCTTTTCGGAGAGCCGGCACCCATGGATCGCTACCTGTTCCTGATCCAGGTCGTGGGTGAGGGTTACGGCGGGCTGGAACACCGGGCATCGACTTCGCTGCTGGTGGCGCGTGATGACCTGCCCGCGCTGAACGAAGATCGCAGCAACGTCCGGGACGGTTATCGCCAGTTGCTCGGCCTGTGCAGTCATGAGTACTTCCATACATGGAACGTCAAGCGCATCAAGCCGGCTGCTTTTGTTCCCTACGACCTGAAGAATGAAAACCATACCCGGCAGCTGTGGGCGTTCGAAGGTTTCACCTCCTACTACGACGATCTGATGCTGGTGCGTTCCGGTGTCATTTCTCCGGCCTCGTTCCTGGAGCTGCTCGGGCAGAACATCACCCGTGTGCTGCGTACGCCGGGCCGGTTCCGGCAAAGTGTCGCGGACTCCAGCTTCGATGCCTGGACCCGCTTCTATCGCCAGGACGAGAATTCGCCGAATGCCATCGTCAGCTATTACGCCAAGGGGGCGCTGGTTGGCTTGCTGATGGATCTGCTGCTGCGTCGGGAGACGCAGGGACGTTGTTCCCTGGACGATGTCATGCGCTGTCTGTGGCAGCGCCATGGCCTTTCCGGTTCCGGTGTGCCCGAGGACGGCATTGAATCCCTGATGGTGGAGCTGGGCGGCGAGAGCCTGCGTGAACCTTTCCAGCAGGCGGTGTACGGGACAGATGACCTGCCGTTGGCGGATGCGCTGGCCACCCTGGGGGTGAAACTGCATCTGCGTACGGCAGACAGTGCCGCTGACAACGGCGGCAAGGCGGGCAGTGCCGCTGCCCGGGGGGCACGTGGACGTCCGACGCTGTCGATACGCAGTGCACAGGACGCGCTGGGCGCACGCATCCAGCACTGCCTCGACGGAGGCGCCGCGATGACGGCAGGGCTGTCCGCCGGAGACGTGATCGTGGCGCTGGACGGACTGCGGGCCACACACGGCAACCTGGACAAGTTGCTGACCGGTCGCCAGCCGGGCGAAGCGGTCATGATGCATGCCTTCCGGCGGGATGAGCTGCGCGAGTTCCGGGTCGTCCTGGGCGAGGCCCCTCGCGATACCTGTTACCTGTCTTTCGAAGACGACCCGCCGGCGAAAGCTGCACTGGCCTGGCTGCTGGGCGGCTGATCAGCGGTTGAACATCACGCCGATACCGACCCGCGTCGTGCTGTGGTTGTAGTCGATCAGGCTCTCGCCGTAGCCGTTGAATGCCTCGATGACCCAGAAAAACGAGCGGTCGGGAACCGGCGCACTCAGGCGCAGTTCGAACGCGCCCTTGCCCGAGGAGAGATTGCCGCGCGTCATCGCGTGCACCATCCACTGGTTGTCGAAGTGATGCAGATACTCCAGCCGGGTCCAGCCGGAGTACTTGTAGTAGTCCGGATTGTCGTCACCGCCCTGGTCCAGAGGGCTGTTCTTCTCGTTTTCCGGAACCCGGTACCAGGTCTTGAGGTACCAGAGGCTGTGGCCGTCGGCGGAAGGCCGGAACGGCGCGAAGTAGAACCGGTTCAGGCTGCGTGAGTCCGGCCAGAACCGGCCATTGGATTCATGTTCGAAACCGGCATCGAAACCCCAGCGGTCCAGGTGCCAGCGGCGGAACATGTCGTCGCCGGGCAGCCAGCGATAGAAGATTTCCGGGTTGTAGTTGGTTTCCCGGAACGGGGCCGAGGCGGCGTGGTTGTAGGCCTGCCAGAACGATTTCTGCGTGTAGCCGGCGTACAGGTTGTTGATGAACAGCCGCTGTTTGACGCTCAGCTGATAGATGACCTCCGTGCGGATGCCGTTCCAGTCCTCGCTCCAGGTGGCCGGCAGGATGTAATTGCTCCTGTGCAGGGACAGGCCGTTGCCGCGCTGGACAGCCGTAAATCCCGGGATGTCCCCCTCGGCCGGAGCGGCACCGGCGACCGGGGCGAGCAAGCGCTGGGGCGGGGAAGTGCGCGAACTCGGCGTGATGTTCCTGATCTTCCTGCCCACACCCTACGTCGATGCCTCGTCGGCCGGTTTCTTCCGTGACAAGCGCCAGCGCATTGCCGTGGGTTTCGCCGGCATGCAGGTGGAGCTGCTGATCGCCGCCTTTGCCGCGTTCACCTGGGTGCTGGTCGAGCCGGGCACGGTGCGGGCCATCGCCTACAACCTGATGCTGATCGCCGGCGTTTCCGCCGTGCTGTTCAACGGCAACCCGCTGCTGCGTTTTGATTCCTACCACATGCTGGCCGACTGGCTGGAAATGCCGAATTTCGGCAACCGCGCCAACCAGTACATCGGTTACCTGCTGCAGAAGCACGTACTGAAAATGGAGGCGGAAGATCCGACCCGGTCCCGGCGCGAGGCCTGGTGGCTGGGCGTCTATTCGATCGCATCGTTCGTGTACCGGATGTTCGTCACGTTCGGCATCGTGATGCTGGTGGCGACGCGCTTCTTCATTTTCGGTGTGCTGCTGGCCTTCCTGGCGTTTGGCAATGCCATTGTCATGCCGGCCTGGCGCATGCTGAAGCTGGTGGCCAGCGATCAGCGGTTCTCGGCGGTGCGCAGTCGCGCCTGGGGCACCATGGCCGGCGTGGTGGCTTTCCTCGTGCTGTTTTCCCTGCTGGTGCCGTTGCCGTCCTACACCGTGACCCAGGGTGTGGTGTGGGTACCGGAGAGCTCGCGGCTGTATGCCGGCAGTGAAGGCACGCTGGTGGAATTCCTGGCGCCGGGCGACGGTACGGTGGCGGCCGGTGCTCCGGTGATGCGGTTCGACAATCCCGAACTGGAATCGAAAGTGTCCTCGCTGTCGGCCAGGGTTGACGAACTGGCCATGCGCTACCGGGAGGCCTCGGCCGAGGATCCGTCGACACTGGCGATCCTGCGCGAGGAATACGAGCGTTCCTATGCCGAGTACGAGGATGCCCGGGCACGCCTGGATGCGCTCACGCTGCCGGCTCCCGATGCCGGCCGGCTGGCACTGGAAGACCGCGATGGCCTGCTCGGGCGTTTCCTGCCGCGCGGTACGGTGGTCGGCTACGTGGTTTCCCGGCGCGATGCGCTGCTGCGGGTGGTCGTGCTGCAGGACGATATCGATCTGGTACGTCACCGCACGAAGCGTGTTGAAGTCCGGTTTGCCAGCGATCCCGGTGCCGAACTGGATGCGGTCCTGCTGCGCGAGGTGCCGGAGGCATCGCGCCAGCTGCCGAGTGCGGCATTGAGTCTCGACGGTGGTGGCGAACTGGCGGTGAACCCGATGGCCACCGAGGGTCTGGAAAGTGTCGAGCCCCTGTTCCAGTTCGAGGTGAGTGTGCCGGGCCATGACCGCTGGCGGGTCGGCGAACGCGTCTACGTGCGCTTCGTGCATCAGGCCGAGCCGTTGTGGGGCCGCCTGCGCCGGGAGATCCGTCGTGTGTTCCTGCGGAGGCTGGATGTCTGAGCAGCGGCTGCCGGCAGCCTGGTCGCGCGATCTCCGTCCACCGGCCGCGCCGGTGCGCGAACCTGTGGTCCGTCATCCGGTGCTGGAAGGACTGGCGGCGTTCGACTGGCAGTGGCGGCATCGCAGCGCGCTGAAACGTCTTTCCGCACAGCTTGCGGCCGCCGCCGGTGACACGCAGCCTCTGGCCGCCGGTGATCTCGACATCGATACCTTGCGCCGGGTTGCCACGGAGCTGGCTGCCGGCAATGTCGCCGGCGTCGAGCCGGCACTGGCACTGCTGCTGGGCAGCTATGTGGCCTTGCCGGCCGGTGCCGATCGCGAGGCCGTCGTGCTGGCGGCGGCCACGGCCGCGCGTCTGGGTATTTCCGTGCATGTGGGCGGGCTCGATGCGGCCGTGACGACGGCCATTGCAGAACGCCTGCGGGCGCTGCTGGGCGACACGGTTTTCGTGACCGAGCTGCGTGAGCAGGCGGCACCTGCCTCGGTGGTTGCCTGGCCGGTCCACGGCATCGTGTGCGGTCCGCTCAACGTGTTTGCCCTTGCCTGGCTGCGGCTCGGCGGTGCGACCCGGGCAGTGACCCGTGCCGCGGCCGTGCTGGGCGGCGAGGCCGGTGCGGCGTATCCGCAGGCGCCGTTGCTGCTGCTGGTCGACGGTGACCAGCTGCTGCTGGATGTCGTGCGCCAGCCGCTGCAGATCACCGACGATGCGATCGACGATTCCGTACGCATGGCGCGCGAGGCGCTGCAGCTGGTGGCGGGCTGGCATGCCGGTACGGAATACGAAGGCGATGCGCCCACGGCCGCTGGCCTGGCGCAGATCGCCGCCGTGCAGCGCGAGCGGGGCGGTGTCTGGTCGGTACCGCGCGTGCGTGATGAGGCCGTGCGTGCAGCGCTGACCGTGCGCCGCTTCGAGGACGGGCGCGATTACCGGCTGGATGGCGTGCGCGTGCAGTGGCTGGCGGAACATGCACTGGATGACGATTTCCGGCCGGCCGTGGAGCGCGCGCTGGTGTGCCGGCACGGCAAGGATGCGCGTCGCGTGCGGCGCCGGGTTTCGCTGCTGGATTTTCTCGACGGTTATCCGCGCCTGGGTGCGGTCGGTGCACAGCTCGACGACGAATGGCGGGATCTCTGGCTGCTGCACGGCATCCCGGTGCTGCAGCCGGCGCCGGCGCCACCGGCACTGCAGTGGCAGGAAACGCCGGCCGGCAGTCTGCTGCCGGTGGATGCCGACGCGGGCGGGATACCGGTGTTTGCCGCCAACCGGCGGCTGGTGGAAGAAAACGGTGCGTTGCCCGCAGACACCCCGGTGCTGGACCAGGCCGAAGCACGCGCCCGGCTGACGGCCGTGATCGCCGAGGGCGGTCATGCACGGGTGGTGGGCATACCGGTGGCGCGCCGGCTCGTGCCGGCGGGGGTTTCCGCTATCATCCTCGCTGCCGATGATCCGGGCATTGCGCCCTGGCTGCGCCGGCTGGCCCTGAAGGTGCTGCGTTTCGGCCGGCCGGGTCGTGCGGTGGCACAACGGCTGGCGGACATTGCCGTCTGGCAGGTTCGCCGGCAGCGCTACCAGCTGCGTGCGCAACTGGCGCGGCGCCGCGATCAGGAGCGACGCACCTGGGCGTTTGCCGCCGGTGCCGTTGCCAACGAACAGGAAAAGACCCGATGAAGTTGCTCCGCGCGTCTGCCGTGCTCCTCCTGGCGCTTGCGCCTGTCGTACCGGTTGCGCAGGCGGCCCAGGCCACCGGGTCGGGCGCACCGAAACCGGTGACGCCGAAACCGTTGCCGCCATCACGCCTGGGCGGTGATGTCGGCTGGAGCTGTCTGCTGGAACCCAGCAGCCGGGTGGAACTGGCCAGTGAAACCCCGGGCGTGCTCGACGAAGTGCTGGTCGATCGCGGCGCCAGCGTCCGCAAGGGCGCGAAGCTCGCTTCGCTGCATTCGGGTGTGGAAGAGGCGTCGGTGGCGCTGGCGCGCGCCAAGGCCGATTTCGGCCAGCGCAAGACCGGCCGCAACGACGAGCTGTTCGCCGAGGAGCTGATCTCGACGCACGAGCGCGACGAGCTGGTGACCGAAGCGAAAGTTTCGGAAATGGAACTGCGCGAAGCGGAAGAGCGCCTGCGCATGCGGCGCCTGTACAGCCCCATCGACGGCATCGTGGTCGAACGGCACAAATCCGAAGGTGAGTACGTGGGCAGCGAACCGGTTTTTACGCTGGTGCGCATCGATCCGTTGTACGTGGAAGTGATCGTCCCGGCCTCGCGTTTCGGCAGCATCCGCAAGGGCATGACCGCCGATGTGCGGCCGGAAGCCCCCGTGGGCGGCAGCTACAAGGCGACGGTGACCATTGTCGACCCCGTCATTGATGCGGCCAGCGGTACGTTCGGCGTGCGCCTGACCCTGCCCAATGGCGAGCGTCGCCTGCCCGCCGGCCTGAAGTGCGACATCAGCTTCGACAGCGCGGCGCCGGCAGCGAAGTAGGTGCAACGCTACTGATGCGTGCTGGCGAGGAAACGCCCGTAGCGGGTCCGGCCCGCATTCGCTGAGGCCAGGCCATCACGCTTCAGGAAGCGCCCGCCGACCATGACATGGGGCACGGCGGCTCCGGAATCGGTCACCATGCGCAGTTCGCCATCCAGGCGCTCGTCGAATATTTCCCTCGGCGGTCCCAGGTCGGTTTTCAGCCGTGCGGGATCGATCACGCACAGGTCGGCGACACGGCCGGTTTCCAGCGTGCCGCGGTCCAGCCCGAACCATGCCGCGGTTTCACCGGTCAGGCGATGCACGGCCTGCTCCACGGTGAGCGTGTCCCCGTACAGCATGGCGTCGCGCAGGCAGCACAGGTGCGCGTGCTGGAATGCCATGTTGCGGTTGTGCGCGCCGGCGTCGGAGAAGCCGGGCAGGTTGTACGGCTTCGCCAGCAGTTGCCGCATGATCGCCGGGCGGTCGTTGGCGATCACGGTGTGCCAGCGGATGGCCTCACCGAACTGCACCAGTGCATCCAGGAAGTAATCGATGCCGTCGCGGTGCGCGCGCGATGCCAGCTCTGCGAAGGTGTGGCCGGCCAGCGCCGCATCCGGAGCCGAAGTCACCCGCATCTCGGCGAAATCACGGTGGAAGCTGCGGTTGAAGCGGCTGTTCCATTCACGGCGGAAGCGCGCCCGGTAGTCGGGGTCGCGCAGCAGGGCCAGACGCTGTTCGTGGGTATCGCAGTTCATCAGCGCCGTGCCGGTGCTGAATTCCTCGAAGATCGGTGTGGAAAAACCGTCGGCCCACATCTGGAACGGCGACGCCAGCGCCTGGAAACGGAAATCGCCTCCCAGCAGCCGGTTGGCCAGCGCCGTGACCGCTCCGCTGAGGCGGGTGAAGGCGCGGTTGCTGCGGAAATCGAGTGCCGCCAGCGCCGTGACCTTGAGCGGGCGGCGCAGGAGGCCGGCACTCATCATGGCCAGCAGCAGCACACTTTCCTTGCGGTTGGCATTGGGTGTGGCCTGCATCACCCGGCCGCGGTCGCGCAGATGGTTGGCCAGGTGGCGGTATTCGGCCAGCGATGCGTACTGCGACGGAATCGAGACGCCGAGGTATTTCGCACCGGCCATGCGATGCCAGGGCAACATGTCGATCGACAGGCCGAGGAAGCCGGCGTCCAGCGCCTCCTCGAGCAGCACATCCATCGCGGCCAGATCCGGCGCGCCGATGCGGGTGCGGCCGAGGCTGCGTTCCTTGCCCAGCACGGCAAGCCGCAGGTTGGAGTGGCCGAGAAAGGCCGCCACGTTCGGGCCCAGCGGCAAGTGGTCGAGGTGCTCGGCATATTCGCGCGGGCCGCGCCAGTTGAGACGGCCGCCCAGCCATTTCTGCAGCAGGTGCCTGGGCAGGCTTTCCACCCGTGTGAACATGTCGATGACATCGGTTTCATGGCCGATCGCCAGCGACATCGAGCAGTTGCCGATGACCACGGTGGTGACGCCGTGCCGGGTCGATTCCGGCAAGTCCGGGAAAGCTTCCAGTTCGGCGTCGTAGTGGGTGTGGATGTCGATGAAGCCCGGTGTCACCCACAGGCCACCCAGATCCAGCTGTTCGCGTGCATCGCCGGTGTAGCCGCCACTGCCGTCGCGCGTTTCGATGGCGGCGATGCGGTCACGCCGGATGGCGATGTCGACATGCCGTGGCGGTGCGCCGGTGCCGTCATACAGCAGCGCATTGCGCAGGACGAGATCGACAGCCTGGTCCGGATAAGCAGCGGGTTGCATCCCTGGGGCCCTGAGTCCGTTGCGGCGTGGCATGCGCGGCCGGCTGGATTTTTGCCGGCCCGGAACCGACTATCTGGCCCACCCCGCAGGCTGTCAACGCGCCTGCGCGGCAAGGCGACAAACTCCGGGAGAACAACGACGTGCAACACATCGGATTCATCGGGCTGGGGCTCATGGGCATGCCCATGGCACGGCGTCTGCTGTCCGCCGGCTACCCGGTCACGGTCTGGAACCGTTCGCCCGGCCGGGCGGATGTGCTGGCAGAGGCCGGTGCACGGCTGGCGGACAGCCCGGCTGCACTGGCGCGCGACGCGGACGTGGTGATGCTGTGTGTGGCCGACACCGGTGCCGTGGCGGACGTGGTGTTCGCTGCCGGCGGTGTTGCCGAAGGCGGTGCACCGGGCAAGCTGCTGGTGGATTTCTCCTCCATTTCCCCGTCGGCCACCCGCGGGTTCGCGTTGCGTCTGCAGCAGGCCTGCGGCATGCGCTGGATCGATGCACCCGTCTCCGGTGGTGTGCCCGGAGCCGAGCAGGGCACGCTGGCGATCATGGCCGGCGGCGAGGCGGCCGATATTGAACGCGTGCGCCCGCTGCTGGCCGTGCTGGGTTCACGCTGTACACACCTGGGCGCCGCCGGTGCCGGCCAGGTGGCGAAGGTCTGCAACCAGTTGATCGTCGGCCTGAATGCGCTCGCGATTGCCGAGGCGGTGGCGCTGGCCGAGCGCTCCGGCGTTGACGCCGCGCTGCTGCCGGCGGCACTGGCCGGCGGCTTTGCCGATTCGAAGCCGCTGCAGCTTCTGGCACCGCGCATGGCGGCCGACCGTTTCGAACCGGTGGCGTGGAAAGTGCGCACCCTGCTGAAGGATCTCGACAATGCCGGTGCGCTGGCCGGCGAACTCGGCATGCAACTGCCGCTGGCCGGCTTCGGTGCGGAGCGCATGCGGGCGCACGGCAGGGATGGCCACCTCGATCACGATCCGTCCACGCTGATCCTGCAGGCGCGGGCCGGGCGCTGACCGGCTTTCAGCGCACGGCTTCGTAGACGCGGAAGCGGGTGGTTTCCATCAGCGTGCGGCATTTGCCGAAGGCGCGCTGCAGCGAGGACAGGTAATCCAGATGCGCGTTGGCGACGATGCGCAGCCGGCCGCCGGGCTTGAGAAAGCGCGGTGCCTCGGCAATGAAACGTTCGACAAAACGGTAGTCGGTGGCAATGCCGTCGTGAAAGGGCGGATTGCTGATGATCCAGTCGAACGTGCCCTGCACATGGCTGAAGCCGTCGCTGGCCGTGACTTTCGCATCCAGACCGTTCTCGCGCAGGGTCCATTCGCTGGCGAGCACGGCCATGGCGTTGCTGTCGACCATCTCCACCGCCAGACCGGGCTGTTGTTTTTTGAGCCAGGCGCCGATCACGCCGGCACCGCAGCCCATGTCCAGCACGCGGCCTTTATGTACGTCGGCCAGCGTGCCCAGCAGCAGTGCGGTGCCCTCGTCCAGCCGGCCGGCGCTGAACACGCCCGGCAGCGAAGCCACCGCCAGCTCGCTGCCGGCTACGTCGAGTGCCAGCACTTCCAGCCAGTCGTCGAGCCTGAACGGTGTGCCGGCTGATTTCGGCGAGATTTTCACCAGACGGCAGTGGCGGGCGGTGTCGATCGTTTCCACGGCAATGCCGGCACCGGCGAGACGCTTTTCGGTGCTGCGGATACCACCGCGGTTCTCGCCGACCAGCCACAGCGTGCCGCCGGCAGCGAGCTTCGAACGCGCGAGGAAAAGCAGGAAATCGGCGAGGTTGCGCTCTTTCGGATGAAACAGCACGCAGGCGGCGTAATGGCCTGCACCGGCTGCCGGAACCGGGCCGAACTCGACCTCGATGCGTTGCGCCCGCAGCGCCTGTGCGTCGGCCAGATCCTGGCTGAACAACACCGGCTGAAGGTCCGTGCGCGCCGCCAGTTCGCGGCCCAGCCCGTCGGCCGGCGGGTTGAGCAGCAGCAGGGCACCGGCGGGCAGGCGTTCAAGATTGCGAAGGAGGACCTGACTGGCGGGCGCGAGCATCGGGGCAGCTGTCGGAAAAGGGCGGGGCCGGCGATTATAGCGGCGCTGTCCGTACCGGAGTCCGTCATGCCGCGTTTCGCCGCCAATCTTTCCCTGCTGTTTCCGGAGCTGCCGCCGCTGGCGCGCATTGATGCGGCGCGCCGGGCCGGATTCGCGGCGGTGGAAATCCAGTTTCCCTACGAGGTGCCGGCGCGGGAGTGGCAACGCGCGCTGGCCGATGCGGGTATGCCGCTGGTGCTGTTCAACGTGGCGGCGGGCGATCTCATGGCCGGCGGCGACGGGCTGGCCGGCGTGCCCGGGCGTGAAGCGGCGTTTGCGCAGGCGCTGGAGCAGTGCGCGGACTATGTCCGCGTGCTGAAGCCGGGCTGTGTGAACGTGCTGGCCGGGCGGCAGCCGGAGAGCGTGCCGCTGGCCGACTGTCTGGGTGTGCTGCAGCGCAACCTCGGGCGTGCCGTGCGTGTGTTGTCGCCGTCTGGTGTCACGGTGACGGTCGAGGCGATCAACCGTCACGACATGCCGCGTTTCCTGCTGACGGATTTTGCCTCGATGGAGGCTGCCGTTACCGCCGTGCCCGGCACGGCCATGCAGTTCGATATCTACCACATGGCCCGGGCGGCAGAACCGCTGGCGACACACATCGCCGCCCACGGCGCCCGTTTCGGCCACGTGCAGTTTGCCGACGTGCCCGGGCGTGGTGCCCCCGGCTCTGGGCAACTGGATTTTCCGGCCCTGTTCGCGGCGCTGGATGCTTCGGGTTACCGGGGCTGGTGCGGTGCCGAGTACCGGCCGGCTGCAGCAGCGGGTACCGGTGTGACACAGGCCACATTCAGCTGGCTGGCCCGGGCCCGGGGTGGCCTCCCGTCGGAAAGCCGTGGGGGGCTGTGACCGGTCATCCATAAAATCCGGGACTGGTCGGTTCCCTGTTGGAGTGCATCGGGATCGCCCGTAAAAACAACGAGATAAACAACAAGAACGAGAGGAACGCCTGCATGGCCCTCCTGCTTCGCCGCCTGCTTGCCCTGGCCCTTCTGCCGTTGGCACTGACGGCCTGTACCGATGACGGTTCGTCTTCCGCGGGCGGCGACGCGCCCGCAACCGCGGCGGAAATTTCCGGCTCCGTGGTGAAGGGCATCACCGCCAATGCGGTGATCAGCGTCTACGCGCCGGACGGTGACGGACTGGAACTGCTCGCCACCGGCAGGAGCAATGAACAGGGTGCCTTCTCGATCACGCTGCCGGAAGGTTTTGAAGGCGTGGTGAAACTGGTGGTGACGCCGTCATCGCCGCCGGATGCACCGACGCAGATGCGTTGTGATGCGCCGACCGGCTGCTACAACGCGCCGGGAGGTACGTTGTACGACTACGGCGAGTGGTTCGACGTGCCGGCCGACTTCGAAATGAGCGCGGTGGCCTCCGTGACCGGCACCGGCATCCAGATGATCAACGTCACGCCGCTGTCGACGCTGGCGGCAGCGCTGGCGGCTACCTTTCCGCAGGGGCTCGATCCCCGCAGCGCAGATGCCGCCAACGAGCAGGTGGCTGCCATGTTCGGCTTCTCCATGGTGGACATCGAGCAGGGCGCCGGTGACATCACCGACGAAATGTGGGCTGGTCTGGCCGACCCGAAACAGATCCAGCTGGCGTTGCTGTATGCCGCCTTTGCGGAACTGGCGGCCCAGAACGGCCTGACCTCGCAGGGTGCCATGGATGCCGTGCTCCGGTTTTTCACCGAGCATGACGGCAGTCTGTACGAAGCAGACAGCCCCGATGCATTCGGCCCGACCCTGGCCGCCCTGCTGACCGAGACCCGCACATTGACCGGCGTGATCGATATTCCGGATGGTGCATCGCTGGATGTGCAGGATTCCATCGATGACCTGCTGGCCCGGCTGGAAGCCGGCACCCTGCTGGTGCCGCGGGAAGTGACACTCGACGACCTGCTGGGTTCGCTGGGCACGCTCGGCGAGGACCTGGACGAACTGCTGCAGGTCACCGGCCTGAACGATCCCCACCAGTTCATCCTGGACCAGGGCCCGTACTTCAGCTGGATTCTTGCCAACGACAACCTGAAGCTCGTGCCGCTGGCGGTCGATGTCGTGGTGAACGCGCTGATCGGCTCGCTGAAGCTGGATCTGCCCGAGGCGTCGCTGGATTTCTACAACACCAACGAGACCTCGACCTTCACCCTGGACAGTGAGGCGAAAACGCTGCACATCACCGGTGTGCGCCACATGCAGACGGTTGACCTCACGCTGGGCCTGACCGGGCTGCTGTCGGGCCTGGAGGACGGCGAGTTGCAGTTCAGCATCAGCGGCACGGCCGAGAACGGTACGGCTGAAGGTGAAATCGAGGGAGTCGTCATGATCGGCCTGGAAGGCTCACAGTTCGATGATCTGATCGATGCATTGCGGGCCGTGCAGGGCACGGAGCCAGGTTCCGAGGCGTACGACAATGCAATCGACCTGTGCTTCCAGGAACTGGGCAAGATCCTGCCGTCGCTGGATGTGATCGTGACCCTGGATGGCGGTGGTGAGCTGACCAACAAGGCATCGCCGTCGATGACGCTGGCCGCGGATGTCGTGCTCACCGGATTCCTGGACGTGGGCCAGGCCATGGCCGCGGGTCTGGAGTCGATGATGCCTGGCCTGTCGCTCCCGGGGCTTCCGACCGAGCCGGGAACGATTGCCACCCTGGTCGTGTCCAGCGGCAACATCGAGTTGCCCAACGGCGATCATCTGGAAGGCATTCCGGACACGCCGATCCTGGTGGCGGAAATCGCCGAGGATGCCACGGTGAAAGTGGACGGTTCGGCGACGCTGTTCGGCCTCCCCGAGGCGGTACTGGATGCTCAGGGAACCCTCTTCAATGCCCGCGAGCTGTTCGGGCATCTGGGCATCACGCTGGTGGCGGGGATCCTGGGCCAGTTTGATGTCGATGAACTGGTGGATGCCCTGCTCGATTTCGATTTTTCCCAGGTGGGTGTGTATGCCGCGGGGACGGTCGATATCAAGGCTGCAGGCATCCTCAGCCGCGATCACCAGTACCGGGCGGCACTGGAGGACCTCACCATCACGGTCTTCCAGCCGCACAGCGAGGAAGTCGCAGCGACGGCCGAACTGGATTTCGACCACCAGGCCGTGCACATGACCCTGGGCGGCGAGCCCTGGGATCTGCGGGTGATGACCACGCCGACGCCGCGTCTGCTGCTGCTCGGCCCGGACGGTCAGTACGCCACGGTCAGCCAGGAAGACGTGTTCGCCTTCCTGGACACGCTGCCGCTGGGCGACCTGCTGGGCGGGCTGTTCCCGACGGCCCCTGCGCCGGCACCCTGAGGCTTTTGCCGGCCGGGGCCGGCGCACAGGCACGGGGGTGGCCGTATAATGCGCGCCCCCGCACCACCGGGCGGTCACGGCGACCGTCCGGGCCTGACCGGAGCCCCGCGCATGCAGATTGCCGACAACGCCGTCGCCACCTTCCACTACACGCTCACCCGTCCTGACGGCAGTGCCATCGAAAGCTCGCGTGACGGCGATCCCGTCACCTATCTGCACAGTGCCGGCAACATCATTCCGGGGCTGGAAAAAGCCCTGGCCGGCAAAGGCGCCGGTGACCGCGTGCAGGTCACGGTGACACCGGCCGAAGGCTACGGCGAACGCCGCACCGACATGATCCAGCGCATCCCGGCCAAATACCTTGGCGGCAGCGCGAAACTGAAACCGGGCATGCAGGTGCCGCTCAAGCTTGAGCACGGCACCCAGCTGGTCACCGTGCTCAAGGTCGGCAAGTTCTCGGTCGACATCGACGCCAATCATCCGCTCGCCGGTGAAACGCTGTGCTTCGACATCGATGTGGTGTCGGTACGTGCCGCGCTGCCGGTCGAGCTCGAGCACGGCCATGCGCACGGCGCCGACGGCCACGCTCACCATCACTGATTTCCCATCCCGAATCCCACACAGGAACCCAACGATGCAGGCCGGCGAAAACTCCGTGGTACTGATCCACTACACGCTCACCAGCGATGCCGGTGAAACCCTCGACAGCTCGGCCGGCCGTGAACCGCTGGCTTACCTGCACGGTTTCGGCAACATCATTCCCGGCCTTGAGCAGGCACTGCTCGGCAAGCAAGCCGGTGACAAGCTGAAAGTCAGCATCCCGCCGGATCAGGCCTACGGCGTGCGCAACGACGAGCTGGTAGAAGTGGTGCCGCGTTCAGCCTTTGGCGGTGCGCCGGATCTGGAAGTGGGCATGCAGTTCCAGGCCCGCACGCCGGAAGGCATGCGTGTGGTCACCATCGTCGATGTCGAGGGCGACGAGATCACGCTGGACGGCAATCATCCGCTGGCCGGCGAGACGCTGCACTTCGATGTGGAAATCGTCACGGTGCGCGCTGCCACCCAGGAAGAACTCGCGCACGGCCACGTGCACGGCGAGGGTGGTCATCACCACTGAGTGATGCGCGCCGGATTACCAGTCCGGCCATGAGTCCGGGCTTGATGCGTAGCGCACCGGCCGGCCATCGGCCGGATGCGCGAACGCCAGCTCGCAGGCATGCAGCAGCAGGCGCGGCGAAGCCGCCAGCGCGGCTTCGTGCGCGTACAGATCGCAACCGAGTATCGGATGACCGAGGCTGGCCAGATGCAGGCGCAGCTGGTGCTGCCGGCCGGTGACCGGATCCAGGCGCAAGTGCGTGCGGTTGCGTCCGGGATCGCGTGACAGCACGCGGTAACCGGTTTGCGAAGGCTTGCCGGCCGGATCGACGCGGCTGCGTGGCCGTCGCTCCGGATCGGGCGCCAGCGGCAGGTCGATGATGCCGGCGGCTTCCTCGACGACACCCCATACCATGGCCTCGTAGCCCTTGCCGATGGTGCGTTCCCGGATCTGCTTCGACAGTTCGCTGCGCGCGCGCGCCGTGCGCGGCACCACCAGCAGTCCCGAGGTATCCAGATCGAGCCGGTGGATGATCACGGCTTCGGGATAGTCCGGAAGCAGCCGGGTGATCACGCTGTCGGCGTTTTCCGGGCCGCGCCCCGGCACGGTGTAGAGAAAGGCGGGCTTGTCCACCACGATCAGGTCGTCGTCCACGTGCAGGATGCGCAGCGGCGCGTCGCAGCGCGGTGCGATGTAGTAGCTGCCGGCTGTGTCGTTCATGCCGGTTTTTTCGCGATGGCAATGGCACGCACCGGGGCCGGATGGCCTTCCACGGTGCGCGTGCGGTCGGCCGGATCGAGGAAATCCTCCAGCGACTGGAAACGCATCCAGTCGGTGCGGCGTTGCTCCTGCAGGCTGGTGCGGTTGATGTCGACGATGCGCACGTCGGCACAGCCGGCCGTCCGCAGCCAGTTTTCCAGCAGGGCCGGGCCGGGCAGGGTGAACACGTTGCGCATCTGCGCGTAGCGTTCGCCGGGGTCGAGTTTTTCCTGATGCTCGACGACCAGTGTTTCCAGCACCAGTTCGCCGCCGGGTCGCAGCGCGGCCAGCAGCTCGGCCAGGTGCGCCAGCGGGTCGCGGCGGTGGTACAGCACGCCCATGGAAAACACGGTGTCGAAGGCTTGCTGGCCGGCCGGCAGGTCTTCCAGCTTTGACGGCAGCAGGTGCACCGGTTCATCCGGCAGGTAACGTTTTGCCGCGGCAAATTGTGCGAGATACAGCAGTGCCGGTTCGATGCCCAGTGCGAAAGACGCGCCGGCACCGCGCATGCGCCACAGGTGGTAGCCGCTGCCGCAACCGACATCGAGCACGCGCCGGCCGGCCAGGGGCGAGAGATGCGGAGCCACACGCTGCCATTTCCAGTCGGAACGCCACTCGGTATCGATCACGGTACCGAAAAAGTCGAAAGGCCCTTTGCGCCAGGGATGCAGTTCGCGCAGCGATCGTTCCAGCACATCGCCGGCGCCGGCGCGAAGGTCGTCGGGCTGCCCGATGGTGACGGTGTCGGCGGCCAGCATCACCCGGGAAGGCCGTGCATCCGGCAGGGCGGCGACGGCCGCCTGCCAGCGCGGCAGGTCGGCGTTGCGCACCGCGGATACGAGCAGTGGCCACCGGGCCGCCAGCAGCTCCCGCCAGCCGTTCGGCAGCTCTCCGGCGGCCAGCAAGGCGTCCGGCCGGAATGCGTCGGTCATGCCGATGGTGCCCGCGCGATCAGCGACATGAAATTGAAGCAGCGGAACCAGGGAGCGACTTCCGTGTAGCCGGCAGCGCGCAGCCGCGTGATGTGCTGATCCAGGGTATCCGGCACCAGCACGTTTTCCAGTGCGGTGCGCTTCTGGGCGATTTCCAGTTCGCTGTAGCCTTCGGAGCGCTTGAACTCCAGGTGCAGTGCGTCGTTGACCTGCTGTTCGTGCGCATCCTCGAAACGGATTTTCTCGGACAGCACCAGCACGCCGCCGGGGCGCATGCCGGCACGGATACGTTGCAGCAAGGGCAGGCGGTCGGCCTCCGGCACGAACTGCAGGGTGAAGTTCAGTGCCACCACGGACGCGTCGGCATAGTGCGTGTCGCGTATGTCCTCGCAACGCAGCTCCACCGGCGCAGCCCCGGGCCCGGCATCGCCCAGCAGCTGTCGCGCGCGCTCCAGCATGGCCGGTGCATTGTCGATGGCGATGATCCGGCAATCCCGCCCGGCAATCGGATGGCGCATGGCCAGCGTGACGGCGCCCAGTGAACAACCGAGGTCATACAGTGTCGAGCCGGGTGCGGCGTGACGGCCGGCGATCACACCGGTCATCTGCACCATGGTGGCGTAGCCCGGCACGGAGCGCCGGATCATGTCCGGGAAAACCCGTGCCACCGCCTCGTCGAAACGGAAGGGTGGTACCTGTCCGCGCGGGCTGGCGTAAAGGCGGTCCGGGTTACCGGAAGCGTGGTCGGGACGGTCGGCAGGCATGGGTGGCCGTTTTGCTCGTGAACGATGGCCGGAACGGGCAGCAATTCTAGTCCAGTGGACATGGATTCCCGCTGGTCAGATGCCGTTACGACAACGATACCGGCCGGCCGGAACGGCTCGCTTATACTGCCCCGCCGTCGTCGACTCCCGCGACGGGCCTCCTGCCTCCGGTGCGCATGGCTTCCACGCTCGACCTTCTGCGTCGCAATGCCCGTCGCTTCGGCCACCTGGTCGCGGGCCGGGCACGCCATGCGCGTGCGGTCCGCACCGCCATGGGTGTCCTGCGCACCTACCGCCGCTATTTCCTGTCCGGCGAGCGCCAGGACGAAACCACCCGTGCTGCGGCCCTGTCCCGGGCCCATGCCAAGGCGGCCCGCCGGCTGGTGAAACTGGCCGAACAGAACGGTGGCGGCTGGATCAAGGCCGCACAGTTTTTCAGTTGCCGGCCGGACGTGCTGCCGCCGGAATACATCACGGCCCTGCAGAAGCTGCAGAACGATGCGCCGCCGGTCGATTTTGCGGAGCTGGAGCCGGTGCTGGCGGCGCGCTGGGGCAAACAGTGGCGAAACCGTTTCGCGGCTTTCGACGAAACGCCGGTGGCCACGGCCTCCATCGCGCAGGTCCACCGGGCCACGCTGCCCGGCGGTGAGGAAGTGGCGGTCAAGATACGCCTGCCGGAAGTCGTCGAACATTTCCATCAGGACGAAGCCACGTTCCGCATCGTGGCCGGCATCCTGTCGCCGCTGGTGCGCGAACTGGACCTGGTGCAGGTGATCGACCAGTTGCTGGTCATGACCCTGCAGGAACTGGATTTCCGCAACGAAGCCGACAACCTGCGCCGCTTCGCCGCGCTGCCGCACCGGCCGCGCATCCGTGTGCCGGCGCTTTACGGGGAGCTGTCGGGTGAGGATGTGATGGTCACGGAATGGATGCACGGCGAACGTCTGCGCAACTATCTCGACGCCCATCCGGCCCGTGCCAACGACCTGCTCGGCGAGCTGTTCCAGAGCTATATCCAGCAGGTGACGCATTTCGGCGTCTACCAGGCAGACCCGCATCCGGGCAACTTCATCGTCGACCACGACGGCAACATCGCCATCCTCGATTTCGGCGCGCTGGCGTTCATCCCGGCGGAAGAGCGCGACAATTACGCGCGCCTGCTGTTCGCCTGCGTGCGTGGCGAGACCGAAGGCATCGGGGAACTGTTCGAAAAAGCCGGGTTCATCGGCGGCAATGCCCGGACGCTGCAGGCGCTGGCGGCCTTCGTGCTGACCGACCGTCTGGCCCGCGAGGGCGTGGCGGACAGTATGGGTGAGCTGCTGAAACTGTTCCGCGAACAGAAAGTGGCGATGCCCGATTCCTGGATCGCGATCTCGCGCGTGCTGATCACCATCGGCGGCTTCCTGACCGCCTACCGGGTTCCGTTGTCGTGGGGGCCGGCGCCGACTACGGCAGCCTGATGGCGGCCAGGGTTGTCGCGACGTCCTGCATCGAGGCAGGGCGGTCATCAGGCGCTTTCTCGAGCAGTTTCATCACCAGCGTGGCCAGGGCTTCCGGCACGTCCGGCCGCCTGGCGCGGATGTCGTCGGGCACGCGCGTGATCTGTGCGGCCATGACCTGCGTGCTTTCGCCGGTGAACGGCGGGCGCCCGTCCAGCAACTCGTACAACAGGATGCCGAACGCATAGATGTCACTGCGCTCGTCGACACTGAGGCCGGCCGCCTGCTCCGGGCTCATGTAGGCCGGTGAGCCCATCACGGTCCCGATCTGCGTTTCACTGCTGGCGCTGTCCAGGAAGCGCGCCAGACCGAAGTCGGTCAATTTGGGCAGGGTGGTTTCCGCCATCAGGACGTTGGCCGGTTTCAGGTCGCGGTGGATGACGTTCTGCGCGTGCGCACAGGCCAGTGCTTCGGCAATCTGCCGACCCCAGTCCAGTGCGTTGGCAATGCTCTGCGGCTGGCGCCCGGCCAGCTCTGCCAGTGACGGTCCGCGTACGAACTCCATGGCGATGCGGCAGCCGTCCGGGCTGTCCAGCAGATCGTAGATCTGCACGATGCCGCGATGGTTCAGTCTGGCCACGGCCTGGGCTTCGCGGAAAAACCGGGCGCGCAGCGACGGGTCCTGCGCCACCTGCGGTGTCAGCTCCTTCAGCGCAACGGAACGTTTCAGCAGGGTGTCCTCCGCGCAGTAGACCACGCCCATGGCACCGCGCCCGAGCTCCCGTTCGATGCGGTAGCGTGGTCCGGCCGGCGAGACCGCGCCGGGGTTGGCCCGTGTGTCGCCGATGACGAGTGTCGGCGCATCGCTTCCGGTGCGGGGCCGCCGCTGCCAGGCCACGCGGCCTGCCGCGTACAGCACGGCACCGGCATAGAGCAGCCACAGCAGGCCGGCCACCCAGGGTTGCAGCGGGCTGGCACGTCGCACCGTGGTGAGCCCGAACAGGCGCTTCTCGCGCAGGTCGGGCGTGAGCCAGTCGGCCAGCACATCGATCAGCGCCGGCATGACGAGGATGCCGGCCAGCACACCGGCGGCCAGCAGGAGTCCGGTCGGCAGGCCGGCATCGGCCAGCCAGCGCCGGCGTGTGTCCGGATGCACGAGCAATGCCTGCGCTTCGGTGCGCAGCCGGTGCAGCCGTTCCGGCAATGTCGTCATGCAGGGAACCGGATGGGCGTGTATGCGGAAGATGGAGCGGGTGATGGGAATCGAACCCACGCTAGCAGCTTGGGAAGCTGCAGTTCTGCCATTGAACTACACCCGCAGAGCCTGAACCGCCACCCGCGACTGTCGCAGGGCGGACGGGAAACGGGCGGCGATTCTGCCACAGTCGCCGCCCGGCCGGAACGATCAGTAACCGGCGAGGAAATCCCGGTAGATCTTCGCGCTTTCTTCCGGCGCCTCCACCATGGGCACGTGGCCGATGCCGGGCATGATCACCTTCTTCGCGTTCGGCATGGTGGTGACGAACAGGTCGGCGTTCGCCACGTGCAGCAGGCGATCCTGATCGCCCCAGAGCACCAGTGTGCGGGCAATGACTTCCGGCAATATTGCCGTCTGGTCGATGCTGTTGTCGCGCCGCAGGTCCTTGAAGATCTTCTCGTGCAGTTCCGCGCGTTCGATGGCGGTGCGTTCCAGCACTGACAGGACCGGCCAGGGCAGGAACGGCGGCTGGGCGGTGGCCCATTCCATCACGGTGGCCATGTCGCCCGGGTTCTTCACGATCAGCGGATTGTTGCCCTCGGCCAGCTGCGCATCGAATTCACTGTCCTGCATGTGGGCGCCGGCGGCATCGAACAGGCCCAGGCTGAGGATGTTGGCCGGGGCCAGCCAGGCCGCGCGTGCGGCGATGGCACCGCCCATGGAGTTGCCGGCGATGTGGAATTTGTGGACGCCCAGTGTGTCCATCATGCTGAGTACGCGGCGTGCCTGGGTATCGATGTCGTAGGCCAGCTTGATGTCGTGCGTGGTCTCGCCGTGCCCCGGCAGATCCGGTATCACGATGTTGTAGCCCGAGCCGAACGCGCCGGCAAAGCGCACCCAGTTGCTCTTGTCGGCGGTGAACCCGTGCAGCAGCACGACGGTTTCCTGGCCGTCCTTCCATTCGTTCTTCAGGTAAGACCATGCGATGTCGTCGACCTGCACGGTGGCGGCAGTCAGGCCGGCACGCGAATTTTCGTAATCGTTCATGGCATGGAAGATCGGGCCCTCGATCTTCTCGCAGCCGGGCAGCAGCAGGGCCAGTGCCAGGCAGAGCAACAGCGTGTGCAGGCGGGTCGTCATGAGCGGATCACTCCGGAGTCTGTTCCATGGGGCGGGCGGCCTTGCCGGCGCCGCCGTAGAGGTTAATCAGCCCGGCGGCGAAGATCAAAACGCTGCCGATGATCGTGGTGACAAGAAGACTCTCGTGCCACACCAGCGCGCCCAGCAGTGCGGCGAACACCACCGAGGTATAGGTGAAGGGCCCGATGCGGCCGGGTGGCGCCACCTGGAAGGCCCGCGTGATCAGCAGCTGGCCGGCGGTGCCGAACACGCCCATGGCGACCAGCCAGGGCCAGAGCGCCGCCGGGGGCGGCTGCCATGCCCACAGCAGAGGCACGGCCGATACCAGCGTGCATACCACGGAGAAGTGGAAAACGATGCGGTCCGGCGGCTCGCTCTCGTTCATTTCCCGGATCGCGACCATGGCGACGCTGGCCAGGATGGCTGCCGCGATACCGACCAGTGCATCCGGATCGAAGGTGGCGGCACCGGGGCGGAGGATGCACAGCACGCCGGCGAAACCGATCACGATGGCGGCGGCGTTGCGGCGGCCGATGTGCTCCTTCAGCCAGAACCAGGCGATCAGCGGCATGAAGAACGGTGTGGTGAGTTTCACCAGCGTGGCTTCCGCCAGCGGGAGATGCCCGATCACGTAGAAGAATCCGTACATGGCGGCGAGCCCGGCCAGCGCGCGTATCGCCATGGTGCGCGGGCTGTTGCTGCGCAGCAGCGAGCGGCCGTGCCGTGCCACGATCGGCAGCAGCACCAGCAGCCCGAACAGGTTGCGCAGGAACACCACGGTCTCGGTGCCGACCTCGGGCGAGACGTGCTTGATCACGGCCGCCATCAGGGTCAGCGACAGCTCGCCCAGGGTGAGCAGCAGGGCGCCCAGCAGGAAAGGGTTGGCGGGCATTACCGGCTTGCCATCACCTTCACCACGTCGATCATGCGGTTGGAGAAACCCCATTCGTTGTCGTACCAGGCCATCACCTTGGCCTGACCGTGCAGTACACGGGTGTGGTTGGCATCGAAGATCGCGGATGCCGGATCGTGGTTGAAGTCGATCGAGACCAGCTTCTCCTCGTTGTAGCGGAGGATGCCGCCGCTGGCATCGGCGGCCTTCTTCATCACCGCATTGATCTCTTCCGGCGTGGTGGCACGCGCCGGCAGGAAGTGCAGGTCGACGATGGAGACGTTGGTGGTGGGCACGCGCAGGGCCATGCCGTCCAGTTTCCCCTTCAGTTCCGGCAGCACCAGGCCGACCGCCCGTGCGGCGCCGGTGGACGAGGGAATGATGGAACTCTGGGCAGTGCGTGCGCGGTAAAGATCCGAGTGTGCCTTGTCGATCAGGGACTGGTCATTGGTGAGTGCGTGCACCGTGGTCATCTGCCCGTGCACGATGCCGATGGTGTCGTGCAGCGCTTTCGCCACCGGCGCCAGGCAGTTGGTGGTGCAGGAGGCATTGGACACGATGCGGTGTTCCGGCCCCAGGGCGTTGTGGTTCACGCCGTACACCACGGTGAGGTCCATGTCCTCGCCGGGTGCACTCAGCAGCACGCGTTTCGCGCCGGCAGCCAGGTGCTGCTCGCAGGCCGCGCGTTTCGTGTAGCGGCCGGTGCACTCCAGCACGATATCGATATCCAGCGCACGCCAGGGCAGGTCCTTCAGTTCCTTCACGGCCAGCAGCTGGATGCGGTGGCCGTTCACCACCAGGTCGTTGCCGTCCAGGGCGATGTTGCCGCGGAAGCGGCCATGGGTGGAGTCGTAGCGGGTCAGGTGTGCGTCGACCCGGAAGTCTGCCAGGTCGTTGATGGCCACCAGTTCGATATCGCGATCGTGTCCGCCGTCATACAGGGCCCGCAGGATGTTGCGGCCGATGCGGCCATAGCCGTTTATCGCGATGCGGATCATGGAGGCTCCCCGGATTGGTTTTGCGGCGGTCACGGGCGCAGAATAACCCGCATGCTGATCGATTCGCACTGCCACATCGATGTTGCCGAATTCGACGCCGATCGCGCCGATGTGCTGGGGCGCGCTGCGCAGGGCGGTGTCGGCGCGATCGTGGTGCCGGGGATACGGCGCGCGGATTTCGCGTCCCAGAAGGCGGTCTGCGAGGAATCGGTGCAGCTGCATGCGGCCTACGGCCTGCACCCGGTGTACCTGCACGAGCATCACCCGGGCGACGTGACGGCACTGGGCGACTGGCTGGTGCGCGAGCGGCCGGTGGCGGTCGGCGAGATCGGTCTGGACTATTTCGTGGAAACCCTGGACCGGCAGCGCCAGCAGCGTTTGTTCGATGACCAGCTGGCACTGGCCCGGGATCTCGACCTGCCGGTGATCCTGCACGTGCGGCGTTCACACGATGCCGTATTGGCCACACTGCGCCGGTTCCGGCTGCGCCGGGGCGGCATATGCCACGCGTTTGCCGGCAGCCCGGACCAGGCGCAGCACTACATCCGGCTGGGATTCCTGCTCGGTTTCGGCGGTGCCGCCACTTTCGATCGTGCCAACCGCCTGCGTGGCACCCTGCGCGAGCTGCCGCTGGAGGCGATCGCGCTGGAAACGGACGCGCCGGACATTCCGCCGTCCTTCACCGGGCGCGGCGGACGCAACAGTCCCGAATTCCTGCCGCGCATTGCCGCCATGCTGGCGGACATCCGCGGCATGGCACCGGCGGCGTTTGCGCAGGCGACGTCGGCCAACGTCAGGCGGGTGCTGGATCTTCCCCATCACGCGGAGCACGTGCCGCCCGCGCGGCATAACGCCCCGGCGTGAGGCCGGTCCAGCCGGTGAAGGCACGGTGGAACGCTGCCGGCTCGCTGTAGCCGAGCAGGCGCGAGGTCTCTGCCGGCGTCAGGCCGCCTGCGAGGTAGTCGCAGGCCAGTTCCCGGCGCACCTGCACCAGCAATTGCGCGTAGTCGCGGCCTTCGTCGCGCAGGCGCCGCTGCAGGGTGCGTTCGCTGACCCGCAGTGCGCCGGCAACGGCGGCGCGGCCGGCGGTGCCGTCGGCCAGCCCGGCGGCGATCAGCCGCAGTGTCCGTGCGCTCCATGAGGCGCTGCGCAGATCGATCAGGGCGCGCTCGGCACGGTCGCGTGCGCGGCCGGCCTGTACCGGATCCGCCGCCAGCGATGCGCCCAGCGCCCCGGCAGGAAAAAACACGGCGTCGTGCGCGGCATCGAACTGCACCCGGCAGCCGAAGGCCTGCCGGTAGGCAGCGGCGTCTGCGGCGGCCGGCGGTGGCCGGGCGATGGTGATCGCCACCGGCGCCACGTTGCCGCCGCTGACCCAGTCGATCAGCCGCACGATGGCCAGCAGGGCGGCGTCGATCTGGTGGTGGCTGTAGCGCCAGCCGTGCGTCAGCGGCAGGTAGTGCAGCGCCAGCAGGCCGGCTTCCGGCTGGCCTGCCTGGATGGTGCCGCCGTCGCTCACCAGGGGCAGGTAGCGGCGGGCCAGCTCCAGGGCGGCGCCGAGATCGCTGCTGTGGGCCAGCACGTGCGAGAGCAGGTTGAACTGGGCCGGCAGCAGGCTGCCGCCGGCATGCAGGCCGAACAGCGGATCACCGGTGAGACGGGCAGCAACGTCCCAGATCGCGACACACAGCGGCAGGGGGCAGCGCGGAGCATCCAGCACGGCCGGGGGCACGCCGCAGCCGGCAGCGATCCGGCTGCGGTCCACTCCCGAGCGCTCCGCGGCGGCGAGAATGCCGGCGATCCATTCGCGGGATACGGTCGGGGCGAGCGGCCGGGCGGGCGGCGGGGTCGGGGCCATGTCCGGGTCCTGGGCGGCCGATGATCAGGCTGTCCCGAATTATCAATGCTGGCGGCCCGGTCTGCGATAGGGTGGGGCTGTCATCAACACCCCGGAGGTGTGCCATGGGTACCGTTGCCGCAACCCGCAGTCTGGAAGAGTGGTTCTCGCTGTACGGCGAGAGCCACCGCAACAAGACCAACAAGACCATCCACTTCATCGCCGTGCCCTCGATCTACCTGTCGATCATGGGGCTGCTGTGGGCGATCCCGGTGCCCTGGGCCGGCACGGCACCCCTGCTGAACTGGGCCGTGCTGGCGGCCATCCCCGTGCTGGCGTTCTACGCGCGGCTGTCGATGGTGGTCACGGCCGGGATGGCGCTGTTCAGCGCGCTGTGTTTCCTCGTGCTGATGAACATCGAGCGCAGCGGATTGTCCGTGCTGTGGTTTTCCGTGGTGCTGTTCGTGGTGATGTGGATCCTGCAGTTCATCGGTCACGCCGTGGAAGGCAAGAAACCGTCCTTCTTCCAGGATCTGCAGTTCCTGATGATCGGCCCGGCCTGGGTCATGGCCTTCCTGCTGCGCAAGGCCGGCATCCGCTACTGAGGCAGTTTCACGTACCGGTTTCGTTCCGGTACTCGCCGGGCGTGGTGCCGGTCCAGCGCTTGAAGCAGCGCTGGAAAGAGCGGATCTCGGCGAAACCCAGGCGGGCGGCAATGTCCGCCTGGGTCAGGCGCGAGTTGCGCAGCAGGTCCATGGCCAGTTCACGGCGCAGCCCGTCCAGCACGTCCTGGTAGGTGGTGTTCTCGTCCTGCAGCCGGCGCAGCAGCGTACGCGGGTTCATCGCCAGCATGTCGGCAACGATTTCCTTGCGCGGCAGACCTGTTTTCTCGATGCAGGCGCGGATCGCCTCGCGCACCCGGTGGGTGACCGTCTGCGCCAGTCCGAGTTCGTTCAGGCGTTGTGCCGCGTGTGACTCCAGCACCTTGAGCAGGTCCGGGTCCGGCTGCCGCAGCCGGTGCATCAGCATGTCCGGGCGCGTCACCAGTGCGTTCACTTTCTGGCGGAAGCGCACCGGGCCGTGGAACACCTCTTCGTAACGGGCCACGCTGGCAGCATCCGGGGCATCGTGCTCCAGCATGACGTATTCCGGGCGCAGATCGGCATCGGCCAGCCAGCGGGTGTATTGCACCCAGGAGGCCAGCACGTTCTCGATCAGGTGACGGCGCACCGGCTGGTTCACGTGCCGGCAGTTCCACACCACGCGCAGCAGCGAGCCGTCCGGCTCCATGTGGGTGGTGCCCATGTCGCCGACCAGTTTTTCGTAGACGGAAACGCGTGCCAGGGCTTCGCCGATGGTGTTGGAACTCATCGCGATATAGCCCATCACGCTGTAGGAACCGGGCTGGACGAACTGCGAGGTGTTCAGGCCGAACAGCGGGTCGCCGGAAGCCGTGACGAGGTGTGTCAGCATGCGTTCGAAGCGGTCGCCGGGAATGCGGGCCTCGGCGTTGTTGGCGACGGTTTCCTCGATGCCGGCATGGGCGAGTGCCGCGTGCACGTCGACACCGGCAGTGCGGGCGCTGACCAGGTATTGCTGGAGCGCGGCACCGGAAATGGTGCCGAGGTCCTGATCACCGGTGAGTCCGTTCGATGCCGGCATGGTGTGTGGATGCGTACGGGAGATGCCCCGAGTCTAGCAGCCGCCCGTGAACGGTGCAGGGCGGTCACTTCCCGCCCGTGTCCCCGCCGTTGCCGCCTGGCGCCGTCAGCAGGCCGGGATCGTCGGCCAGCAGCTTTGCCCGCATCTCCTCGATGCGCCGGGCCTTTTCCTCGACCTTGGCAATTTCCTCGGGTGCGATGCCCATGGCCTTGCCCTTTTCGATGTCGGCGCGCAGCTGCCGGACATATTTTTCCGCTTCGATCACATAGGCGCGCTTGATCTTGCGCTCCTGGCGGGACTCGAACTCGGCGTACTTGTCCGGATCGGCCAGTTCCTCGGCAGTCGGTTCCTCGCGCGGGGCGTCGCGGCCTATGGGCGGTGTACGCGGGTCGAAGCCGAGCTCGCGCGCACCGCGCAGGGAAGCGACGGCCCCGGGATCCAGCGCGATCTCCTCCGGCCCGGCTTCCGGGGCGGCGGTCGCGGTTCCGGCGGGCACCATGCCGGTGACGGCCGCGGCATCGTCGACCACGTCGTCATACGGGGGAGGCCCGAGCACGACCGGTTCGGGGGCAGCGGCCGGGCGCAGCAGCAGCCAGACCAGCAGGGCAACGACCACAAGGCCGAGAGCTGCGAACAGGTACTTCATGTTCAGTGTCCGTGTCCGCCGTGGCCGTGACCATGGTCGTGGCCGCGTGACGGCGGCGCCTCGATCTCTGCGCGCGGCTTGTCGTCGTCAGGGGTATGGCGTGCTTTCAGCAGGGCGCCGTTACGGCGTATGTCGGCCTCGGTGACCAGTTGCCTGCGCAGGGCCGTGTACTGCTGCACGGCTTTTTTCTTCGCGATTTCCTGGCGGGCGAGATACGCGACGGTTTCGCTGTCGACCGGGCTGTAGCCTTCCACGCGTTCGTCCACCAGCACGATTTCCCAGACGGCATTGCCCCGGGCATCTTCCGGACTGCGGATCGGCGGTGACATCTGCCCCTTCTGCTGTATCAGCGCCACCTGGTGCAGCCAGGGCAGTTCCTGGACGTGCTGCTTCGGTTCGCGCAGTACCCAGCCCAGCGACCCGGCCGGGGTGGCGTTGCGATCTTCGGCGGTGGAGAATTTTTTCGCGGCCGCGCTGAATTCCATGCCGTTCTTGATGGCCGCCGCCGCTGCATTGCAGTCGTTTTCGGTGGCACAGCGGATGTGGCGGGCCTTCACTTTTTCCACCTGCCGGAACTGCTCCCGGTTCTTGCCGTACCAGGCATGGATCTCGTCGCGGGTCACCGTCTTCTGGAGTCTGGCCAGGTGCGGCGTGGTGTCCTCATGCAGGGTGCTGACCACGCCCAGCATCAGCACATAGTTCTCGCGCAGCTGCTTTTCTTCCAGCAGTGTTTTCAGCGCCGTGATTTCCGCGGCCGACAAACCGGACTGCTTTTCCGCCCACCAGCCCACGAACAGCGACTCGACCCGGCTCAGCACCAGGTTGTCCAGGTATTTCAGGTCGCGATCCTGTATCACACGCACCCGGCCCTGGACGTTCATGCGCACGTACACGTCCTCGAAGGTGATGTCGCGAGGCGTGCCGTCCGGCAGTTTCATTCCGGCAATCACGGTGGCCGCTGCCAGTTTCCGTTGCTCCGGCGTCAGGCGGACCTCGCCCCGGTCGCGCAGGGTGGTGAGTTCCTTCAGGCCGGTGTGGTCGGCGGGAATGCGCCAGACCAGGAGATCATCGAGGCCACGGCGCTGTTTCACGTAGCCGTCTATCTGCCGGAAAAAATACAGTTTCACCAGCGAGTTGAACTGCTCTTCCAGCACCATCTGCGGTGTGAAGCCGACCTTGTCGGCTGCCTGCAGGGCCTCGCGCCCGACATCGCGGACGCCCTGCGCCGCGATCAGCTGGTTCTCGACGAGGCTGTCCAGCATCTGTGCCCAGGTGGCATCTTTCCGGCTCTGTTGCGCAGCCATCAGCATCATGTCCACGACCCGGACCGGATAGGCGCGCTCGTTCACGGTCATGGCCAGTGCAGGATCGGCCAGCGTGTCAACGGTTTTGGCCGGTACGCTGCCGGCGGCAGCAAGGGCGACAGCCAGGAAGGCACAACGCGAAACGGAAGGGAACCGCGGGAGGAGCGACAGGATATCTGTCATGAACATCACCGTTTTCCTGTGGTTTGTTCTTGTTCTCGGCCGATGGCGTGATTCTAGCGCGACCGGCATGTTTTCCGGGCAAAAAAAAGCCGGCGGGATGTGCCCGCCGGCTGTCAGTTTTCCGCGGCCCTGCGGCCGCGGACGTCTCAGAAGCGGTTGGCCGCGTGGTTGAGCACGTGCACCACCATGGCGATCGCATGCGGGATGACCTTGCGGCCCACCACGACACGGTCGCCGTGTGCCGTCGAGGACAGCACGATGCCGCCGTTGGCATAGGAGTAGCTGCCACCCTGGGTCAGCAGCGGGCGGATTTCCGTGGTGCTGGTGGCGACCGGCGTGAAATCGGCCAGCGCGGTGGTGACCAGTGCGGAATTGTTCAGGCCTTCGCTGTAGTAGTAGTCATTGACCCAGCTTTCCCAGCCGCTGTGGTTCAGTGCGGACGTGGTCCAGGTGTGGTGCGGCTGCAGCAGGTCGGTGGTGTGCAGCACGAAGCCGAGGGTCTGGAAGGTCGGTGCCTGCTGGAATTTCGAGTACCAGTACTGGCCGAGGTTGTCGATCGGCTGGAACGGCATCTCCTCGAAATCGTCGTACATGGCTTTCGTCGACGTCGAACCCTGGCGGTAGTTCGCTTCGGTGATGCCGTAGGTGTTGTACTTGGTGTTGTCGCCGAACCAGCCCTTCATGCCGGACTTGCCGTCGTCCATGTAATCGCCGACCAGCCAGGTGGCGGCCATGTTGTCGATGTCGCCCCACACGGTCAGCAGGTCGTAGTTGTAGCCGCCCTTGTCGTTGCCGTGTGCGTCGGCGCCGCGGGTGTGCTGCTGGAAGTGGAAATAGGAGGTGTATTTCACGATGCCGGAGCCCAGGCCCCAGACCGGTGCGGTCTGGCAGTCGCCGGTGGTGGCGCCGCAGAAATAGGTGTCCATGAAATCGTCGACGTCGTAGGCGCCCTGGCCCAGCACCTGCGCCATCTGGTCGACCGTGTAGCCGGCGGCGGCAGCAGCGGCGGCCAGCTTGTTGTAGTTGGTCGTGCCCGGATTCGCCTTCATGTAGTTCACGGCATCGATCACGATGCGCTTGTGCGTTTCCTGGGTGAAGGCGGCGGCGTCGGTGGCGGCAAGGGCGATACCGGCGGCGAGGAGGGCGGTCGCGTAGCGGATCATGGTCGATTCTCCGTGTGCTGTTCTTCTTGTCCTTCCGGAGCCCGTTCGGATTCGCGCGGGGGTTCCCGAAAGCGTGGGCGCAGTCTACGAACCGTTCCGGTACGCCAGTACGGCACGCGGGGACAGCCAATGGGCATCCCGTGACACACGGATGACCGGTCGGTCCCGAAAAGGAATGTTCGTTTTCGCGCCTGACCGGGGCACAGGGAGCGCCGGAGAAAGCCCCCGGGGCATGCGCCCCGGGGGGACGGACCGGATCAGAGGCGATTGGCCGCGTGATTCAGTACGTGAACCGCCATGGCGATGGCATGCGGGACCATCAGTTTTGCCACCCGTACGCGTTCGGCATGGTCGGTGGTGTTCAGGACACTGCCGCCGTACGCGTAGGAATAGGCACCGCCCTGGGTCAGCAGTGGCCGGATATCGGTGCTGGTGGTGGGGACCGGGGTGAAGTCACGCAGGGCGTTGGCCACCAGGGTCGGGTTGTTCAGGCCGGCGCTGTAGTAGTAGTCATTGACCCAGCCCTCCCAGCCGCTGTGGTTCAGGGCCAGGGTGTTCCAGGTGTGGTGCGGCTGCACCAGGTCGGTGGTGTGCAGCACGAAGCCGAGGGTCTGGAAGGTCGGTGCCTGCTGGAATTTCGAGTACCAGTACTGGCCGAGGTTGTCGATCGGCTGGAACGGGAAGTCCTCGTAGTCGTCGTACATGGACTTCGACGAGTAGGAGCCCTGGCGGTAATTGGCCTCGGTGATGCCGTAGGTGTTGTAGACAGTGTCATCGCCGAACCAGCCTTTCATGCCGGACTTGCCGTCGTCCATGTAGTCGCCGTACAGCCAGGATTCCGCCAGATCATCGATATCGCCGGATACCGCCAGCTTCGACGGGTCGTAACCACCGCGGTCATTGCCGTGCACGTCGGCGCCGCGCACGTGGCTCTGGAAGTGCCAGAAAGACGTGTATTTCGCGATATCCGTGCCCAGGCCCCACAGCGGCGCGTGCACGCAGTCGCCGGTCACGGCGCCGCACAGGTACGTGTCCTGGAAGTCGTCGACGTCGTAGGCGCCCTGGCCGAGGATCTGCGCCATCTGTTCGACGGTGTAGCCGGCGCGCGTCGCGGCGGCTGCCAGCTTGCTGTAGTTGGTGGTCGACGGATTCGCCTTCATGTAGTTGACCGCGTCGATGGCGATGCGGCGGTGCGTTTCCTGCGACCAGGCGGAGGCCTGGGTCGATGCCAGCGTGGCGCCGGCCAGGGTCAGTGCGATCAGTGCGTGCTTCATGAAGTCCGTCTCCCCGATTGTTGTTGTGCGGGCGGCGGGCGCCGTATCCCGGTGGCCGGCATTCTCCCGGGGCAGGCGGGGGTGGTCTTGCCGTGACCTGCCCGTCATCGGTGTATACGAAGACAAGGCCGCCGTGGACCCGGCCCGGGCCGGGGGGACGGTGCCGGGGTGTCCGGAACGCTCTGTTGCAGGCCATTTCCGGCCCTTGGCAGCGGGGGCCGTTCCAGTACAATCCGCCGGCTTCTTTTGGTGTCCCGGCTATTTGGGGGCCCCTTTCCGAGGGTGCCCGGGGTTGCGCATGTCCGCGCCGCCCGGGCTGTTTCTGACAACATCTGGTGAGAGCTGACCATGCAAATCGGTATCCCTGCCGAGATCACCGCGGGCGAGACGCGCGTTGCCGCGACGCCGGAGACGGTGAAGAAGTACGTCGGGCTCGGCTACAGGGTCGTGGTGCAGTCGGGGGCGGGGGTCGCCTCTTCCTGCATCGACAAGGCCTATGAGGAAGCCGGTGCCACGATTGCGGCCTCGGCCGCCGATACCTACAAGGACGCCGACTTTGTCCTGAAGGTGGTCGCCCCGACCGCTGCCGAGGTCCCGCTGCTGAAGCAGGGTGCCACCGTGCTGGCTGCCTTTGCTCCGCACGCCAACCCGAACCTCGAGGCCTACGCCGCGAAGGGCCTGACCTGCGTGGCCATGGAGCTGATTCCGCGCATCACCCGCGCGCAGTCCTCCGACATTCTTTCCTCCCAGGCGAACGTGGCCGGCTACAAGGCCGTGCTGATCGCCGCCAACGAATACCAGCGCATGTTCCCCATGCTGATGACCGCTGCCGGCACCGTGAAACCGGCGCGGGTGGTCGTGCTCGGCGTCGGCGTGGCCGGCCTGCAGGCCATCGCCACGGCCAAGCGCCTCGGTGCCGTCGTCGAAGCCTCCGACCTGCGTCCGGCGGCCAAGGAGCAGGTGGAATCGCTGGGCGGCAAGTGGCTGGACGTGCCGATGAGCGACGAAGAGAAGGCGAAGGCGCTCGGCACCGGCGGTTACGCCTGGCAGCCGTCGCCGGAATACATCCGCGACCAGGCGGTGATCGTCGACAAGGCCGTTTCCAACGCCGACATCGTGATCACCACCGCGCAGATCCCGGGCCGCAAGGCGCCGGTGCTGGTCAAGGCCGACACCGTCGCGAAAATGAAGCCGGGCTCGATCATCGTCGACATGGCGGTGGGTTCCGGCGGCAACGTCGAAGGCTCGAAGCCGGACGAGAACGTGATGACCGCCAACGGCGTCAAGCTGGTGGGCATCAGCAACATCCCGGCGCTCGCCGCCGCGGAAACCTCGGCCCTGTATGCGCGCAACCTGCTGAACTTCCTGCAGCCGCAGCACGACAAGGAAACGAAGTCCATCAAGCTGAACAAGGCCGATGACATGGTCAAGCCGACGCTGATCGTCGACGGCGGCCAGGTCATCTACAAGAAGCCGGGCTGAGCAGGAGAGCAGAGATGAACGAGACCCTTGCGACGCTCGAAGCGTCCCTGCACGCGAGCAGCGTGCCCTTCGTATCCGTCTTCACCGTGTTCGTGCTGGCGATCTTTGTCGGCTACTACGTGGTGTGGAGCGTGACCCCGGCCCTGCATACCCCGCTGATGGCCGTCACCAACGCGCTGTCCGGCATCATCATCGTCGGCGCCATGCTGCAGGTGGTGCCGGTCGGTGGCGAGGAAATCACCGCGACCAGCATCCTGGGCGCCGTTGCCGTACTGCTTGCGAGCATCAACATCTTCGGTGGCTTTGCCGTCACCGATCGCATGTTGGACATGTTCAAAGGCAAGAAGAAGAAGCAGTAAGGAGCAGCGACCGTGGAAAACCTTGCTCAATATGGTGACTGGGCGTACCTGATCGGTGCTGTCCTCTTCATCCTGACCCTGCGTGGCCTGTCCTCGCCGACTTCTGCGGTAATGGGTAACCGTTACGGCATGATCGGCATGACGCTGGCCGTGATCACGACGTTCTTCGTGGCCAGCAGCCCGAACGTGGCGCTGATCATCTCGGCGATGATCGTTGGCGCCGGCATCGGTATCTACCGGGCGAAAACGGTCCCGATGACGCAGATGCCGGAAACGGTGGCGCTGATGCACTCGCTGGTGGGTCTGGCCGCCGTGCTGATCGCGGTGGCTGCCGTGCTGCACGCCGATGCCGATGCCTTCTACAAGGCCATGCACGGCAACACCCTGAGCCGCTTCGAGCTGTTCGTGGGCTGCTTCGTCGGCGCCATCACCTTCACAGCCTCCGTGATTGCCTGGGGCAAGCTGTCGGCCAAGCTGGCCGCCAAGCCGCTCAAGGGTGTGTGGGTGAAACCGGTACAGGCCGCGCTGTTCCTGGCGATGCTGGGCTTCGGCGCGCACTACTTCATCACCGACAGCCTCAGTTCGTTCTTCGTCATGACCGGCATTGCGCTGGTGTTCGGCTACTTCTGGATTGCACCGATCGGCGGTGGTGACATGCCGGTGGTGGTGTCGCTGCTCAACTCGCTGTCCGGCTGGGCGGCGGCAGGCATCGGCTTCACGCTGGGCAACTCGATGCTGATCATCGCCGGCTCGCTGGTGGGTTCGTCGGGTGCCATCCTTTCCTACATCATGTGCAAGGCGATGAACCGCTCGCTGCTGAACGTGCTGTTCGGCGGTTTCGGCGCCGATGCCGGCGCGGCGGCGGATGCCGGCGACGGCAAGGAAAGGAACTACAAGTCCGGTTCGCCGGACGACGCGGCCTTCCTGATGACCCACGCCGACAGCGTGGTCATTGTGCCGGGCTACGGTCTGGCCCAGGCGCGTGCCCAGAACGCCGTGAAGGAACTGGCCAACGCGCTGAAAGAGAAGGGCGTGACCGTCCGCTACGCGATCCATCCGGTCGCTGGCCGTATGCCGGGCCACATGAACGTGCTGCTGGCCGAAGCCGACGTCCCGTACGAGGACGTGAAGGAGATGGACGAGATCAACAGCGATTTTCCGTCGACCGACGTGGTGCTGGTGATCGGTGCCAACGACGTCGTCAACCCGGCCGCCAAGGACAACCCGGGTTCGCCGATCTACGGCATGCCGATCCTGGAAGCGCACCGCGCACGCACGGTCATGGTGATCAAGCGTTCGATGGCCACCGGTTATGCCGGTCTGGACAACGACCTGTTCTACCTCGACCGGACCATGATGGTGTTCGGCGATGCGAAGAAAGTGCTTGAGGATATGGTGAAAGCCGTCACCGGCGGCGGTCACTGATTGTCGTGAAGCAGGAAAAAGCCGCGCCCTGCGCGGCTTTTTCATTTCTGCCGGCAGGCGAAAGCATGGGGGATTCCATATGGGCGATTCCGTAGTCCAGCGCATGCTGCATGACAGCGCGCGGCGCCGCAGCGTGCTGGAATTCCGCGACGGCTCCTGCCTGGCCATCGGTGCCGGCCTGGTGAGCTACGGGCGCGATGCCGCTGCCTTTGATGATCCGCTGGGCAATGGCGTGCGTGCCGCCTTCGAGATTCCGGCCGCGCTCGCGCCGCAATGGCAGGACGGCAGCGGCCATGTGCAGGAGCTGTCGGGCGGCGCCGTGCTGCTGCATGGCGGCAGTGTCGTCCTCATCAAGCCGTATTCGATCGAACTGTATGCGTCCGGCATGGACGCGCTGCATGGCCGCGATTGCCGCGGCCGCATGGATCTGCCGCTGTAGGGGCGACGTCAGGCGCGATGTGCTTTGCAAGGGCGCCTTCCGGCACCCTGCGTTGTCAGAATTGTCCGCTGCGCAGCAAGACCAGCGTGCAGGCTTCTTCCCAGGGAATGCCGGCGTCGGTGAGCGCCTGCTGCAGCGCCGGTGTTTCCGTACCTGGATTGAAAATCACTCGCCCGGGATGCAGTTTCACGATCTGCTCCGTCATGGGCCCCAGCCGTTTCGGTGACAGGTACAGTGTCAGCGTGTCGACCGGCCCGGTGACATCGGAGACGGATTTCAGGGCCGGGATGCCTTCCACGTCCGTGTAGACCGGGCTGACCGGCACCACCCGGTGGCCGTGTGCGGCGAGCAACCGCTGGGCCTTGTTGCTGTAGCGTTCGGCATCGGGACTGGCACCCAGCACCACGACGGTTTCCGTCATCGGTTATCCTCCGGCAAGGCAGACATTGCACATGAAGGATGACGATCTTGAACAGTAACGGAGCGCAGCGCCAGCGTGCCGGCCGGCATCCGGGCTGGTATGCCTTGCTGGCCTGCGGCGTGCTTTGGACCCTGTGGGCCTCGCTGGCACCGTCCGCGTCCCTGCCGACGGTGCAGGTCTGGGACAAACTGGCGCATGCCGTGAACTATGCCGTGCTGACCTTGCTGCTGCTGGCGGTGCAGGCAAAGCCGCGCCTGTTGCTGTCGATGCTGTTGATGGTGGCTTTCGGTGCCGTGATCGAAGTGGTGCAGGCACAGACCGGTTACCGGCGTGGCGAGTGGCTGGATCTGCTGGCAAACACCGTCGGTGTGGTGTCAGCGGCGGTTGCATGGTTGTTGTCGCGGCGTCTTGCCGGCCACCGCGAAGGAAGCGGCAGACCGTAGTCAGGCGTCGGAAGACGCTTCCGTCATCACGAGCAGGCGATCGATCAGTGCCAGCCGGTCGGCGTCGGACAGTTTTTCCAGCATCGGCAGCAGTTGTGCCAGGAAGGCCTGGGGATCCTTCAGCAGGTCCGCCGGGTCCGGCATGGCGGTGACCAGCGTCGGAATGCTTTCCGGCGCCTTGGCTGCAGCAGGCTTTGCCTGTGCCGCTGCGGCCCGGGCCGCACTGTCGACCGCCGTCTGGTTGCCACCGTTGCGGATGGCCTGCTTTGCGGTGCGCTCGGCCGCCTCCAGCATCTGTTCTGCGGTCAGTTCTGCGGTGGAGGGTGGCAGGGAAACGCCGATACTGACCGTGATGGCGACGGTCATGCCGCGCGGTTTGAATACCTTGAGCCCGATGGCCTGGCGGATACGTTCGGCCAGCACACGCGCACCCAGCGCGCCGGTCTGCAGCAGCGACAGGGCGAATGCCGATTCGCCGACCCGGGCGAAGGTATCCTCGCGCCGGCACTTGGAACGGATGGCGTCGGCCACCAGGCCCACCGCCTCGCCGGCGGCGACCCGGCCCTGCTCGCGCAGGATGCGCTCGTGGTTGTCGATGATGATGTAGAGCAGGGTGTGCTCGTTGCCGTGCCGCAGGCAGAACGAATGGTCCTTGATGGTTTCCTGGCAGAAATAATCACGGTTGCCCGCCCGGGTGTCTGCATCCAGCAGGACCAGTTCGCGCAACGTGTTGTTGCTCTGGCGCAACTGCGTGGCGCGCTGTGACGTGCTGCACCACGCGCGCGCTCGGGTGACCAGGTCGACCGGATCGAACGGCTTCAGGATGAAATCGGTGGCGCCGGCTTCAATGGCCGCACGGCGGGTGGCTTCATCGCGCTCGCCGCTGGTGATGATGATGGCCGGCAGATCGGCAAGTCGGGAATCGGTGGACGCACGCAGCCGCCGGATCAGGGCGTTGCCGTCCAGGGTCGGAATGTTCTGTTCGGTGAAGACGGCGGCGATGTCCGGAATCGACTCCAGCAGCTCCCACGCGGCGGCACCGTCCTCGGCGAGATAGACGCCGAAGTGGGGCTCCAGCAGCTTGCGCGCGGCGACCAGGGTGACCTTGGAGGGGTCTACCACCAGAACGGACGGCTGGGTGTCGTTGCGTGCTTCGGGCATGAGCGGGTCCGTGGCTTCCTTTATAGGTGTCCGGGCATCGCCCGGCCGGGGTTCCATTCCGGACACCGGCCCGGTTGCGGATGCCGGGGCAGTGTCCCCCTTATTGTGACGTCGAGCATCCCGCGTTCAAGTGGGACCGGTCGGCATCTTCCGTCAGTAATCTGCAGTCTCGCCTGCGGCTGTCCCGCCTGTGGTGGCCTCTTCCACGGGTGCCGGTGCTGCCCGGCGGCGGTCCTGCGCGAATTCACGCACGCTGTCCTGGTCGAATTTCAGCCGGAAGGCCAGGTTCAGACCCTGGTCGCGATACGAGGCGCCGCTGAAGTCGTCGTCGCGGAAGCCCTTGAAGTTGTAGCCCAGGCTCAGCCAGACGTTCTTCACCGGGCTCCAGCCCACGAACAGCCCCCAGGACTCGTCGGTGGCACCGGCGGTCCAGGAATTCAGCAGGCTGGTGCGCGCACCGACATCCCATTCCGGCGTGATGTCGTGCCGGTATTCGATACCGGTGACGTCGGTGTATCCGGTGTAGCGGATGTCGTCGATGGTATCGAACACATACTTGGCACCGTACTGGAACGCCACCTGGTTGCGGTCGTCGTACTGCCAGTTGGCGTTGAAATTGTTGATCAGGCGCTGGCCATCCAGGGTGCTGACTGAATTCTCGCGCTGGTCGATCACGAACAGGGCCTGGTCGAGGATGATCCAGCGGGCATTGAGCGGCCGCCGGACATAGTCGAACTGCAGGGTGCTGGTCACGTCGAGATCGCCGGCGTTGCCTTCACGCTGCTGGTAGCGCAGTGAACCGCCGATGGTGGTGACTTCGTCGAGCTCACGGTACAGGCCGGAGTACAGGTTCAGCTTGTCTTCGCTGGTGGCCGTGCGGAATTCGACACGGCTGCGCCAGCGCCACTGGTCGTCATGGAAGCCGGCCCCGGCAAACATTGCGGTGAAGTCCTCGGTGGCATCGCCGTTGGTAGCGACGACATCCGGATCGAATGCCGGCGTCCCCGGATCTTCCAGCGTTTCCACGCGATCGATGCCGGCATCGGCGGTCCAGTGTGCGTTGATGTTCCAGTTCTGCACCAGACCGGCGTTGGCATATATGCGCGGGCCGTACTCGTTCAGCTCTTGCCCGACGGACGTGTTCAGTTCCGCGCCGGCCCAGGGGGCGTGCCGCAGGCCGGCCCGGGTGTGCTGGCTGTCCTGGCCGTTGCCCCAGGCAAATTCCTGTTCACCGAACAGCATGGTCTTCGCGCTGATGCGGTAGTCGGCGCCGGCAGTCAGGCGGTGCGGGTAATCGAGCGAGTTCGGATCGGTTTCGGCAACGTTGGTCTCGCCCTGCAGGCGCAGCTCCAGCCGGTCATCGACGCGCTGGCGTACGCCGCCCAGCAGCTGTTGCGAACTGCGTGCACCGGCCGTGGTGTCTTCCTCCACCAGCCGGATGCCACCGAACACGGTGCGGCGATCGCTTTCCAGATTGACGCGGGCTTCGGCCAGGTCACGGCTGCTGCCGTTGTCCAGCTGCTCCTGGCGGGATACCTCACCGTCGATCTTGACGCGATCGCTGACGGTGTAGCGCAGTTCGCTGCCCAGCTTGCGGGTGGCGCTTTCGGTGCCGGCGTTCTGGCCCAGCCCGAAACCTTCACCGTATTCACGGACATAGGTTTCGGCCGCGAGTTTTTTCCCGCTGTATTCGTGCCTGAGGAGCAGGGCATCGCCATTGCCTGGCGAGCCGTTGGGCAGCCCGGTGGTCGCAGCCAGATCCGTCCCGGTGCCGGCCACTTCCGCAGTCACGGTATTGCGTGCGTCGATCTCGGCCGTGATGTCGATGCCGGTCAGCGAGGAGCTGCCGTTGCCGAGCCCCTCGCGCACGCCGGTGAATCCGACGGCAACACCCGGCTTCGCATGCGCGACCACGCGCACGCCGCCTGTCACATCCTCGGCACCGCTGTCGACTTCGTATTCAACGACGACGTAGACCGGGTTGAGCCCGTCGTCCTGTGCCTGTACCGGTTCCTTGAACCAGAGGGTGCCGGCGTCGTAGTCCAGGGTGTAGTCGAGGAAACGCGACAGCGTGGTGCTCTCCAGCACTTTCCGGCTGTCGAAGCGGTCGCGGACTTCCAGGGTGACGCGGTCGGAATTGGGCAGCACGCTGCCGTGGCGCAGGCGGTACAGACCGGACGTGCCGTCGCCGCGCAGGGCGTCGCGCACATAGGCCTGGCGGGTTTCACTGGCGAATGCCATGAGGTCGACCCTGTCGCCCCAGTATTCGCTCTTCACGCCATTCAGGCGGCGCTGGTAACGGGACAGCTCCGTGGTATCCAGCGCGGTGTCGAAGTTGCCGAACAGGGCATAGAAGTTTTCGCGCTCGATTTTCAGGTACAGCTTGCGGCTGCTCGGTGCATCCTCGTCGCGCGTACTGGCATCGCCATACAGCGTGTACCAGGCATTCGGGTCGACGCTGTCCACCAGCCCGTCCTGCCGCTCCTTCGCGCTGTCGTAGGCCACCGTCAGCAGCCATTCGCCTTTCACCTTGCCCTTGGCGAAGAAGGCGAGGCGCCCGTCGGTCATGAAGCCGTCCTCGCGTTCGCTCGGGGACAGCTGCGACATGTTGCCGGAGACATCGCGGAACAGGGTGCTGCCCTCCGCAATGCCGACCAGGATCCAGTCGCGGAAGTGCGGCTTCACGAACAGCGTGAAATCCTCATGGCGGTTCTCGCCCCAGCCGAGACGCACGCGATAACGGCCTGCCTGGGTTACCGGCTGGAAGCGGATGGTGCCGTCGCTTTCCACGGTCACGCGGGTGCCCGGGCGTTCCAGTGGATTGCCGACATCTTCCGAGTGCTCGGGCAGCAACTGGCCTTCGACCAGATTCAGCGTGACACCGCCCATGATCGGCCGTTGCTGATCGTCAAGCACCTCCACGCGCAGGCGTACCGGCGTGCGGCCGTCGGCGATGTTTTCCGGCGAGTCGTCATCGGTCAGCAGGCGCACGGTCCGGATATCGCCGGTGCGGACCAGGCGTATGGTCCGGTCGAGCCGGGTGTTGCCGAACGGGTCGGCACCGGAAAGACGCACGGCGTGCTCACCACGCTCGCCGAGATCAACGCCGATGTAACTGTACAGCGTGATGTTGGTGCGGCGGTCTGTGCTGCGGAAACCGATACGGTCGTTGCTGATCGCGACGCCGTCCACTTCCAGTTTCGGTGTCAGCCGTGCGTCCATGGCCACGCGGAACTGCTGGATGCGCTGGGTGACGTTCTGGCCGTCGGCGAAATCCAGGAAGCCGGTGACCGGCCCGGCAGCGGATTCCGGCGTCGCCACCGTGGCGGTTTCTTCGGCTGCCGGTGCAGCCGTTTCCGGCGGCGCAACCGCCAGGGCGTTGGCGTCGACACCGGTTTCCGCACCGGTGACGACTTCGGCCGGGCTTGCCTCTTCTTCCGTGTCCGGGGTCACGCGGGCGGTCACGGTGCCGCTGTCGGCGGTCAGCAGTTCCAGTCCTCCGGTTTCCGTTGCCGTCCGGGAGCGCGCACCGACTTCGACGCGACGGTTCTTCGCGCGACCCTGCACGGTCTTGTTGTCGGCAATCGGCTGGTCGGGGCCGGCACCGATCACGGTGACGGCTTCTTCCGGCAAGGCCAGCTGTTCGCGCAGGTAGTCGGCGACGGCGCGCGCACGTGCTTCCGACAGTTCATGGTTGTTGGCGTAGGGGTACTTCTTCCCGTTCTTCGGGAAGGGCGAACTGTCGGTGTGGCCGGTCACGGTGATGGCCGGGTCACCCAGTTCGCGCAGCTGGGCCACGACGTCGCTCAGTTTCAGCTTGTCGATGCCGCTGAGCTCTGCCGCCATCGGCGGGAAATTGGTCGACACCCGCAGGTTGACCTCGTCGCCGCCGGTGCCGGGGTGGATCTTCACCAGGTTGGCGGCTACCGGTGAATCGGCCGGCACGCTGCCGGTGTGGATGACCAGCCAGGCCGTGGTTTCGGCTTCGCCGACGGCGTCGTCGCTGCGGGTGATGGCGTCGAATTCGACGGCGATCTTCCAGGCGGTGCCGACCGTGCCGAGCGGGATGCGGCGGATGCTGTCGGTTTCCTTCAGGGCCTCGATTTCCTTGCCGTCGCGTTTCAGGCTCCCCGGCACCAGTTGCAGCTGGTCCGGCAGGCTGATCAGCAGGTCGACGTTGTCGAGCAGGGCTTCGCCGCCGGAAATGTCGGCGCGATAGTGGATGAATCCGTATTCGGTGGTGCTGGTCAGTTGCAGGGATGCCGAGGCGTCGACCGGCGTGGCGGGCGCTGCTGCGGGCGTTTCTTCGGGTTGTGGCGGGGCCGCTGCCGGGATGCCGGCATGGAAGTCGGCGCGCCACAGGGTTCCGCCCTGCACGTCGATGAACTGCGACAGGCCGTTGCCGGCGAAGCGGGTGTTGCCCGGGCAGACCAGCGGCACGGTGCCGGCCGGCAGGGTGTCGCGGTCGATCTGCAGCACGTGATTGCCGGGCTTCACGCCGGCGAGGTGGTAGCGACCTTTTGAATCCGTGACCACGGTGGTGCCGTCTTCCATGTACAGGCGAACGTTGGCGATACCGGATTTTTCCGGATCGGCGTTTTCCGCATCGCAACCGGACAGGACACGGCCCATCACGATCGCCTCCGACCGGAACAGGTCCTCGGTCACCTGGACGGTGGCGAGGGCGGTGTTGGATACCTCGGTGTTGTTGCCGTCGGCCGTCGCCTGGTTGACTGCCTTGCCTCGTTTCGCGCCGGCCGTCACTTCCGTGACGTAGCGCAGATCGGCGGCAGTACCGCCGGCAGCCAGCGTGCCGAGTGTGAAGGTGAGCGTGACGCCGTCCCCGGCAATGACCGGATCGGTGATGCGCACGCCGTCGAGCGTTGCCGAACCCTTGCGGTAGCGGAAGCCGCGAGGCAGGCGATCGGTGACCGTGACCGCGCCGGCGTCGACCGTACTCGTGTTCTGGATGCGTACCTGGTACTGCAGGAAATCGCCGATGGCCACGACGTCACGCTGCGCCTGCTTGCTGATGAACAGGGCGCTGTCGTTGGCGATGGCGTCGTCGACGGTGGCTTCGATCAGGGTGTCGCTTTCCGGGCGGTTGTCGCTGGCGTCATCCAGGTCGACCAGCTCGATGCGTGCACCCGCCGGCAGCTGCAGCAGCCCGTCACCCGGGCCACCGGCTGCGATGGCGTTCTGGAAATAGCCGGTGAACAGGCCGGTGGTGGCACCCGTCTCGTATATCTCCAGGGTTTCTTCGTCCAGCAGGGTGGAGCCGTCGTACACGCGCACGCGTACCCGCACCGTGTCGATCAGTGACGGATCATTGGCAAGCGACGGATAGGACGTGATGAAGAACACCGCTTCGCCGGGCGCGTAGACCGGATTGGGTCCGGCCGTGACCAGCGGCAGTGTGGTGGTTGCCGGGTTGGCAACCGGGCCCATCAGCGGCGATCCCTCGCCGTCCACGGGACCGGGCAGCACAAGCGTGCCGCCGTTCAGGGTCACCGGCGAAACGACGGTGCCCGGCGTGGCCGCCGCGTCGTAGCGCAGGAAATTGAGACCCAGCAGGAGCGAGACGATGTCCTCGTTCGACGCGATCGATCCGGTATCGGTATCGAGCGTCGCCGGGTCGTCAATGAAGATGGACGCACGGGAGGAGACTGCGGTCAGGAGCGCGAGCCAGAAAACCAGGCCGGCCAGCAGGAAAGCGCGCAGGGCTTTCCGTTGCCGGCGCGGATGCGTCGACAGCAGAAAGCCCTCGCGGCGAGTCCTGCGACTGCCGTCAGGGTTTACAGGCGGAAGACCCGCCCGGTTGCCCGGGCGGGTCCTGAAACGCCCCAACATCGGCTATCCGTGCAGATTGCCGATGGTTATTGCACGGTCACGGCGTAGATCACGACAGCAGACTCACTGTCGACGATTTCACCGGCAGCGCCGGTGGCGCTGTTGACCGCTACGCCGTTGTCGGCGCCGTTGCCGGTGCTGGCGGCCGAGTCCAGCGGGAACGCACTGGCCGGTCCGGCATCGTCGGCAACCGGGTTGCCGTTCAGCGTGGTCGAGCCGGTGTTGTACGCGGTGTACTGCGGCAGCTCGTCGACCAGCACGCTGTTGACGGCATCGCCGTTGCCCGCGGTGGCGGTCATGGTGATGCGGTACTCCAGCACATCGCCGGTTTGCGCGCTGACACCGCTGGCTGCGAATACGCCGCCCTTGGTGACGTTGCGCGCTTCCTTGAGGATGGTCACGGTCGCCGACAGCACGTTGATGACCGGATCGTTGGTGCCGTCACCGTCGGTGCTGGTGTCGTACGGAACCGGGTTGCCGCCGGTATCGAGTGCCGACGTGTTGCCCGTGATCACGACGTTGACTTCACCGTCGGTGCCCACCGTGGTCGGTGCCGATACGGTGACGTCGACCGTGAAGGTCTGACGCTCGCCGATCTGCTGGCCGGCCGCGATCGTGCCGTTGCCGATCGGCGGCGCACCGCTGGCCGGCAGTACGGTCAGGTCGATCTCGGTGTAGGTCTCGGCCGTCGTGGTGTTGCCGGTGGTGCTGGCAATCACGCCGGTGCGGACGTCCTCGAGCAGGTAGGCGAAGCCGCCGACCACGACGATGTCGCCGACCGACAGGTTGCTTTCCGATCCGCTCGGAATGAACAACGTGCCGGTGTCGCCATCAACCACGACCGACGGGGCGGTCGTGATCGAAGCGCCCAGCGTCACGGTGTTGGCACTGACCGTGAAGGTCGTGCCCGGCGTCAGCCCCGTGGTGCCGGACGTGGCAGCCGACAGCGAGTAGTTGTCGGTACCGTTGGCGTTGGCGGTGATGGTGTAGTTGAGCGTGATGGTATCGCCGGCATTGACATCGAACGGACCGGAACTGGTCAGGTCGATTTCCGGCGCCGTGCCGATGGTCATCACTTCAACGTTCACCCAGTCGGTGACTTGCTGACCGCTGTTGTAGGTCAGGGTCGCCGCGTTGTGGATGGTGGCGCCGCCACCGGTGGCAGCGTGCGCACCGGCGCCCAGCAGGGTGCCGGCGGCCAGGGCTGCGGCAGCAATGGCGCGCAGGAACGAACCTTGGAGCTTCGTCATGACTCAGTCTCCTCAGTTGATCGTGACGCGGAAGCGGCCGTAGGCGAACAGACCTGCCGCCACGCTGCCGCCGTCGCCGTTGGCGTTGCCGGTGCCACCGTCGGTGTCGTCACCGTGCGTGGTGCTGCCCGGGTACAGGTACACGGTGCCAGCCACGACTTCGCCGGCATCACCGTCGTTGGCGGTGGACGTGGCGGTGGTCACGGTCTGTGCGTTGTTGATCACGGCAAAGCCGGTGGCATCGAACGTGGTGAATGCCGGAACCGGGTCGCTGATCACCACGTCGGTCGCCGTGCTGCTGGCCGAGGTGTTCTGCACGGCAATCAGGTACTCCAGCACCTGGCCCGGCGTGCCGACAATGCCGCTCGGGTAGTAGGTGTTGGTGGCAACCGTGATGGACGTGCCGGTGCCGGCGGCGCCGGTGGTGACGTTGCGCACGTACTTGATGACGGCGATCAGCTGCTCGATGTAGGTGATCGTGTCGTCGGTGTCAGCGGCAGCCACGTTGGCGGCGTCGCGGGCACTGGTCGTGACGGTGACGTTGCCGGTGGTGTTGCCGGCGGTCAGCGCGGTCGGGTCGACGGTGACGGTGAACGAGACCTGCTCGCCGATCACCATGCCGACCGTCGGGGTGACGGCGACGTCGCAATCCACGGTGATGGACGCGTTGGTGATGGCGCCGGTTCCCGGCACGCTGCCATCGACGACGGCGGTGACGTCGCAACGTACGCCGTTGATGACCACGACGTCGAGCTCGTCGATGCCGTTGACGATGTCGTCAGCGCCGTTGGTGTCGGCCGGAACCGTGATCGCAGTCGGTGTGTTGGCGGCGATCAGGCCCGGTGCAACAGCCACGGTGGTGGCGCCGAGTGCAACCGACGCAGTCGACAGCGAGGCGCTGGCGCCCGGTGCCGTCAGGTTGACGAAGGCAGCGATCGAGGTGGTCAGGTTGTAGGTGTCCGGACCGTTCGCATTGCTGTGCACGGCGTAGCTGTAGGTGGCCGTCGAGCTCGGTGCGATGGTCTGGTCGGCCGGATCCGTTGCCGGATCGGACGGAATGTGCAGGCTGGGCGTTGCCGCTACCAGTTGCACAGTGACATCGACTTCGTCGAAGACCTGCGGTTGTGCGACAGCAGCGCCGTCAGCGTAATCGACGTAGACGGTGTTGCGGATGGTGGTGTTCGCCGCGGTGTTCGCGCTGGCCGTTACCGGCACCAGCACGGAACCTGCGGCGATCACCAGTGCCAGGGCGCCGAAGCGGACCTGCTTGCTGTGGATCGTTTTCATTTTTGTAACCTCAGTTGGGCGTTTCAGTTACACGTTTTGATTTTTGTTTCGCGTTTTCATGTGGAGCGTCCTGCGCGTGAAGCGTCTTGCGTGCATCAGCCGAACTTGTTTCGTCGGCGGATACAAAAACGCGGAACCGGTTGCCCGATTCCGCGAATTTTTCCGGGTTACTTCACCCGTACTTCGTAGCTGGCTGATCCGGAGCTGCCGGCCGGAACCGCCGGCAGCGTCCAGCGGATGTTGGTGTAGGCCTCGGGGTTGGCCTTCACGGTTTCCTTCTTGCCGTTCTTGCCGGAGACCTCGTAGGTCAGCAGGGCCGGTTTCTTGAAGGTTTTCCCGCCGTCGATGGAGAACATCAGTTCGCCGTCGCCCTTTGCGGAGTCGGCGATGTAGGCGGTGCCTTTCGGAATCAGGCCACCGACGCTGACGCTGGTAGCGACGTCGGTGCCTTCGTTGCGCCAGGACACGGTGTAGATCAGCACTTCGCCGGCGGCCTGCTCTTTCGCCTCGACGCGTTTCTTCACCTGCTTGCCTTTTTCGACGATGACGATGTCTTTCTCGGCAATCAGGCTGGTGGTCATTTTCGGTGCCGCGACGGCGGCAGTCGTTGCCATCGTGGCGGCGAGCACGGATGCGATCAGGATGTGAAATTTCATGGGTGAAGTTCCTCTTCGGGTGAGCGGGGTGAACGGGACAGGCACGGATGCAGACCCGGAGCCATGGAGCGGTTCCGGGCAGCGGGGGCTTGCAGTGGTTTCGGCAGGCCGGGGGGGCCTGCCGGGAAGG
>JBMOOO010000012.1:0-93409 GCA_049324475.1 Pseudomonadota bacterium
CGCTGGACATCGGGTTCCTGGCCTACGACATCGGCAAGCTGGGCATGGCGATTTACTCGGGCGCCGGTGTCGGCGCCGCAGCAGCAGATGTCGGCATGTCGCTGATCGGCGTGGCCAGTCCGGTACCCGGTACGGGCCAGGCGCTGAAAATGGCGCGGGCGGCGGACAAGGTCGTTGATACAGCTAAATCAGTAAAAAGTATTTCAACACCATACGGGCTCGCGGCTCAAAGCAACGCAGCTGCAGCTTTGTCTGCTCGGGATACTGTGGAAAGAGGAGCAACCATATACAGGACTGGTACTCTAGGAAAGAGTGAGGCGGCGGAAGCACAGTTTTGGTCGCTTGAGCACCCCCTTTCCGCAGGGTATGCGAGCAAATATGGGCTGCCGGCCGAAAATGTAGCCAAAGCAGATTTCATTGAAGCGGCAACGCTGAAACCAGGAACACCGTTTGTCACAAGGCCAGCTCCGGGCATTGGGAGCAATGCCGGTGGTGGAATTGAAGTTGTTGTTCCGTCCGGAGGCGTAAAGATGAAGTGGTTCACAATGCCATGAAAAATTTTGACCACATATCTGCCACAAAATCCTTGATTCGAAATTTGGTCAAGGCGGGGCTTGAGGTAGACGCAACCAATCTGGACGCGGCTATAGATGCCGGATCTACGGGAACGGAAATTCTTATGGCTATTCGTCACCATGCCATTAAGCTTTCAGAGAATCCTCTTCTTCCAGAAGAAACAAAAAAAGAACTGTCGACATTAATTCAGGAAATAAATAGATCTCTGCAGTAGAGAGAATTTTGTGTGATTTAATTCCACGAAGAGGCACATAAAGCAGATGGCTTAATGCGTTCGCGGGCCTTTGGCGTGCTTTTCTGTAAGAAAGCAAAGTTCTGTGTAGAGGGCGAATCATGTTAGGGGTCAGATACGTCAAGGGCGATCCGAGCACATTCCTGATCCAGTATCGGAATGGACAGATACGTCGAAAAGGTGTGGGACTTTCATTTTTCTGCTATGCCCCGGCCACCTCTCTTGTGGCCGTTCCCGTGGGCAGCCAAGAAGTCCCATTCATGATCAAGGAGAGCACCAGCGACTTTCAGGAAGTCACGGTACAAGGACAGCTTGTTTTCCAGGTTCGAGACCCGGAGAAGCTTGCTCGCATGATGAACTACACCTTGAACATGGCGGCTGTCGGCTACATGTCGCAAGACCCAGAAAAGCTGCCGAGCCGCATCGTCAGTATCGTGGAAGTACTGGTGCGCGCCGAGATTCAGAGAATGGGGTTGCGAGACACACTTGGGGCGACCAAGGGGTTGGTCACAACAGTGCGAGACCAGCTGCTTGAGTCCCCGGTTCTGTCCGAGCTTGGAGTGATAGTTGTTGACCTTGCGATTTTAGCGATACGCCCTTCACCGGAAACAGCCCGGGCCCTAGAGGCTTCTGTTCGAGAACAGCTGTTAAGAGAGGCAGATGAGGCAATCTATCTGCGGCGAAACTCAGCCGTTGAGCAGGAAAGATCCATCAAAGAGAACGAGCTCCGTACAGAGCTTGCGGTGGATGCCAAAAAGCGGGAGATCCGCGAGGCCAAAATGGACGCCGAGCGCGCCATCAAGGACAAAGAGCGGCAGATTCGGAAGGATGACATGGAGGCCGAGGTTGCCATGGAGGAGCGTCGGAAGGTGCTTGTGGCGATGACCGTTGAGAATGAGCGCAAGCAAGGCGAAGCCAAGGCTTATGTTGTTGAACAAATGCTCTCGGCCGTCAACAAGCTGGATCCCTCGTTTGTGGAGGCAATCGCAAACGGCGGCATGGAGCCAGACCGCATTATTGCCCAAGCATTCAAGGGGTTGGCAGCCAACGCAGAGCGTATCGGCAACCTCAACATATCCCCAGAGTTGCTTGAGCGGCTTATGCAGAGTGGCCGCGCGTGAGTCGTTTGACCGATCGCAAAATCGTCTTGGTTACACGAGAGACCCGGCTAGACGAGTTGATACGTCGACACAACACAAGGGAACAAGCGGCTTTTTATGTAAAAAGCCGGGGTGACGATTTCTCGGATTTCGAGCAGGAAGACCGCTCCTGCAAGTCTGCCATACAGAAGGTAGAGTCGACCCTGCAGGCGCTGGGGCTCGTCCAGCGCCTGGACAGGGGGTTCCTGCCAAACTTCATGTTTGGTCCAGAAGACATTGTGGTGGTGGTTGGGCAGGACGGGCTCGTTGCCAACACATTGAAGTATCTGACCGGGCAGCCAGTTATTGCGATAAATCCTGCGCCAGATCGGTTTGATGGCGTACTGCTGCCGTTCAGAGCCGATGATGTCAGGGCTGCAATGATCAAAGTTTTGCAAGCTCGATTTAAAAGCAAGAAAATCTCAATGGCCAAGGCAGAAACCAATGACGGCCAACGGTTGTTGGCGGTTAATGATTTCTTTGTGGGCCCAAAATTACCGGTTTCTGCTCGCTATGAAATAGAGGTTGGCGGGAGGCGGGAAGTTCAGTCTTCTTCGGGAATTATTATTTCTACCGGGTTGGGATCGACCGGGTGGATGAAAAGTGTGATTACCGGATCATTGGCCGTGGCGGGTCAGGCGGGAGCAGTCAAAGCGCTAGCGTGGGACGCAAGAGAGCTTCGTTTTGCTGTGCGTGAGCCATTCCCATCTCGGGTAACCGGGACGTCCTTGGTGTACGGCGTAGTTTGTGAGCAAGAACAGCTTGCGCTTACGTCAAAAAGCGCGGAGGGGGTCGTTCTCTTCTCGGACGGCATTGTCAGTGATGCTATTGAATTCAATGCTGGAAGCAAACTCACCATAGGCCTTGCTGAAATCAGCGGCACCTTGGTTGTGAAATAGCTCGCCCCGGAATACAGACAAACTCAAACATCCCTCTCCTTCGTCTCCACCTGCCCCTGCATCGCCGTCCTTTCTTCCAGCCACTCTCGCCACACCGCCAGCAGCACCGCCAGCACCACCGGGCCGATGAACAGGCCCACCATGCCGAACGCGGCCAGGCCGCCCAGCACGCCGAACATCACCAGGATGAACGGGATCTGCGTGGCGCTGCTGATCACCAGTGGGCGGATGATGTTGTCCACCCAGCTCACCAGGAAGGTGCCCCACAGCGCGAGGCCGATGCCTTCCACCACCTGCCCGTTCACCGCCAGCCAGATCGCCACCGCGCCCCAGGCGAACGGCGTGCCGAACGGAATCAGGGCCACGATGGCGGTGATGGCGGCGAGGAAGATCGGGCTGGGCGCGCCGAAGATCCAGTAGCCGATGCCGGCGAGGATGCCCTGCCCCAGCGCGGTGAGCACGATGCCGTACACCACGGCGCGCGTGGTGGCGCCGGCGGCCTGCATGTAATCGCGCTCGCGGTCGCCCACCAGCCGGCGGATGGCGGCGGTCACCTGCGCCAGCAGGCGTTCGCCGTCGCGGTACACGAAGAAGGCGGTGAGCAGTGCGAAGCCGAGCTTCGCCAGGTTCTTGCCCACGCCGCCGATCAGCTTGGTGATGTCGGTGCGCCATTCATTGGCGTAGTGCGAGAGCTCGGCCTTGAGCGCGTCCGGGCTGCTGCCGAAGCGTTCCGCCAGTTCCTGCAGTTGCGCGCCCACCACCGGCAGTTCGCGCACGCCTTCCGGCAGCACGATGGGTCCGTTGGCCAGCTGCTTCTGCAGGGCGGCGTACAGGTTCACCAGTTCGCCTTCCAGCAGCAGCACCAGCCAGGCCATGGGCAGCACCAGCGCGGAGGCCAGCAGCAGGGTCATCACCAGCGCGGAAATGTTGTGGCGGTTGCCGAGCCGGCGGCGCAGGCGTTCGTACAGCGGCCAGGTGACGAAGCACAGGATCAGCGCCCAGGCGATCGACGCCAGGAACGGCTGCACGATGCTGAAGGCCAGCGCCACCAGCAGGAACAACAGGGCACCGCTGATGATGCGTCGCGGCAGCGCTACCGGATCGGCCATGTTTGCTGTCAGTCCCGGGCATTTGATGGCAGGCAGGAGAGGCCCATCATAAGCGCTTCGCCAACCGGCTTCTGCCTCGGGCAGGTGGCCACGGGGCACGCGGTATCCGCGGGGGACAACAGGGGAATTGTCATGAAGGATCTGGAAGGCAAGGTGGCGGTGGTGACCGGCGCAGCCAGCGGTATCGGCCGGGCCAGCGCGCTGGCGTTCGCCCGCGCGGGCATGGACGTGCTGGTGGCGGACATCGATCTGCCGGGTGCGGAACGGGTGGCTTCGGAGATCGTTGCCCTGGGCCGCCGCGCGATGGCGCAGCGCGTGGATGTCTCGAAGGCCACGGACGTGCAGACCATGCTGGGCACCGTGCTGGACCGTTTCGGGGCCTGCCACCTGGCGATGAACAACGCCGGCATCGCCATTGCCGGCCAGAGCTGGGAGCTGTCCGAGGAAGACTGGCGCCGCACCATCGATGTCGACCTCTGGGGCGTCATCCACGGCACGCGTCTGTTCGCGCAGCACTTCGTGAAGCAGGGCGAAGGCCACATCGTGAACACCGCCAGCGCCGCCGGCCTGATGGCGGTGCCGGGCCTCTCCGCCTACTCCACCGCCAAGTTCGGCGTGGTGGGGCTTTCCGAAGGTTTCCGCTGGGAGCTGGCGCCGGAAGGCGTGGGCGTGACCGTGGTGTGCCCGGGCGTGATCGCCACCAACATCGGGCGCGCCAGCGAGTACCGTGGCAAGTTCGCCAGGGCGCGCGAACGCGGCATCGACGGCATCGACAAGGGCGTGCCGCCGGAAAAGCTCGCGAAGAAAATCGTGGCGGCCGTGCGCAACAACGAGTTCATGGTGCTGGCCGGCCGCGAGGCCTGGGCGATTGCCGCCATGAAACGGCTGCCCTCCGGCACCAGCGATCTGCTGGGCCGCACCATCGCCCGCACGGGCATGAAGATGCTGGGCGGCTGAGGCCGCTGCTTCAGGAATTCGCCAGGGCGGCCATCAGGTTCGCCTTGGCGAATTACATCCCGGCGGCGATTTCCAGTTCGTCGATGGCCTTCTCGATGTAGTCGAGCAGGCGCTGCATGGACGGCAGCGTGCGCCGGCAGGCAATGAAGCCGAATTCCAGCGAATCGACGTAGCTGGTGACGGTGATGTTGAGCGCGAGGCGGTCCAGCACGATCGACACCGGGTACAGGCCGGAGAGGCGCGCGCCGTTCCAGTACAGCGGCTCTTTCGGGCCGGGCACGTTGGAAATCACCACGTTGAAGCTCTGCCACTTCGGGTTCATGCCGGTCAGCAGGTTGATCCCTGCCGGCGCCAGCGTGATGGCGGTGTAGTTGACGATTTCCTCGGAACTCATGCGCGAGCAGCGGTCTTTCGCCTCGCGCACGGAGCCCATCACCACTTCCATGCGCCGGCTCGGATCAGCCACGTGCGTGCCGAGGTTGGCCAGGATCATGGCGATCTGGTTGCCGCCGTCGCTGTCGTCGGCGCGTACCGACATCGGCACCATGGCGATCAGCGGCTGGTCCGGCAGCGCGCGCTGGCTGATCAGGTATTCGCGCAGCGCCGAGCCGCACACGGCCAGCACCACGTCGTTGAGCGTGCCGCCGAAGGCTTTCGCAATCGCCTTGAAGCGCGGCAGCGGGTACGACTGCGCGGCGAAACGCCGCGAGCCGGTGATGCGTTCGTTGAGGATGCTGTGCGGCGCCTGGAACACGGACACATAGGTGTCGTGCCTGCGCGCTTTCTGCACGCTCTTGTAGACCTCGCGCAGCACGTTCGGGATGGTGCCCAGCTGCTTGCCGGCGCCGGCGGTCTGTTGCGCCAGCTGGCTCACGGCGTCCACCGGCGACATCGCTTCCTTCTCGCGCTTGCGCGGTTTCTGTGCCCACACCGGCGGCAGGTCGCGTGCGTTCGGATCGGTGGACAGCGAGCGTGCCATCAGCCGCATGGCGGCGATGCCGTCCACCATCGAGTGGTGGATCTTGCTGTACAGCGCGAAGCGGCGGTCGGAGAAACCTTCGATCAGGTGTGCTTCCCACAGCGGCCGTTCGCGGTCCAGCAGCGCCGAGTGTTCGGCCGAGACCAGCGACAGCAGTTCCCGGATGCGGCCCGGGTGCGGCAGGGCCTCGTGACGGAAGTGGTGGTCGAGATCGAACTGGGAATCCTCGTCCCAGAACGACTGGCCGAGCTTGCTGACCAGCCGCTGGTTGAACGGCGGCGACGGCTTGTTGTACTCGCGCAGGATTTCCGCGAGTTCCTGCACATAGCTCTCGTCGGCGTCTTCCGGGAATTCGAACAGCTGCAGCCCGCCGACGTGCATGGGCTGCTGGCGGCGTTCCAGCCACAGGAACAGCTGATCGACAGGGCTGAGGGCTCTCATGGCATTACATCCTTGGCGTGATTCCCGATCCTGGCCTGGCCTCCGCGGGCACGGTGGCGGGCCAGCGGCAATCATAGCGGCCGCACTCCGCGGCAGTCATGGCAGCCGGATCAATGTTTGCTGCCGGTCACGCCCGGGCCGGCCCTGCCGGTTTGCGCGAGGGGGGTACGGCCGTGCCGCCGGCGCACAATCCCCGTGGCCGGCAATGGTCAGAGCGCGTCGCCGAATGCCTCGCGGTACGGCCGCATGCCGTCGCGCAGTGCCGCCGGGTCGATGCCGAACTGCTCCGGCCGGTAGCGGTGGCCGCCGTGCTTGTCCTGGCGGTTGTCGGCCAGCCAGCGCTGCATGGCGGCGCGGCTGTGATCCGTGGTCTCCAGCCCGGCCGCGGCCAGGATGCGCCCGGCCATGGCCAGCGGGTCGGCGATGAGCTCGCGGTAATGCACGTCGAAAAAGGTCACGCCGCTGTTCGCCAGCCGTGCGCGTGCGGCCACGCTGCCGTTGAACCAGTCGGTGAGCGTGGCCACCTGCTGGCGGCCGACCTCCCGCGGGTCGACGGCGTCGCTGAACGTGCTGCGGAACACGCTGTACAGGCTGCAGGTGGAGGTCACGGTGTCCACCACGTCGCGGTGGGTATGGACGATCAGTGCGTCCGGATAGGCGGTGGCCAGCGCTTCCAGGTACGGCAGGTGGTAAGGCGCCTTGAGCAGCCAGCGCGGTGCGACTCCACCCCAGGTTGCGCGTTCGTTGCGCACGCGGTGGTCGAGCAACTGCAGCTGCTGCCGGTGGCGCAGGTACGACTCGCGGAAATCTTCCTGCGCCAGCAGCGCGCTGTACGAGGGCGTGTTCAGGCACGACATCAGCGCCGGGTTGCGCAGGTCGGTGCCCATCATCAGCACGCACTCCTCCGGGCCGTCGGCCTCGGAGTAATGCACGCCCTTCATGGACGGGTTGAGCATGTGCAGCATCTTCTGGCCGGTGTCGACCCGGTTGCGCAGCAGCGCGCGTTCCTCGTCGGTGCCGAAGGCGAAGGTGCGGGTCGACGACATCTGCCACAGCAGCGGTGTGCGCAGCCGCAGGTCGCTGCCCAGCAGTCGCTGCAGCAGCGTGGTGCCGGTGCGCGAGCCGCCGACGATGAAGATCGGCCGCTCGATCGGCACGGCGAACACATCCGGATGCGTGCTCAGCGCGTCCTGCAGCTCCAGCCGGCCGCGCAGCATGTCCACCGGCATGCCCAGGCCGGCGGCGCCCAGCCCCAGCGGGTTCAGCTGCGCTTCGTCATTGATGCTGGCCACCAGCACGTCCAGCCGCGTGCGCCAGCCGTCGCTGTCGCTGCCGAAATCGCTGAGCCCGGTCTTTTTGATCGCGCTGTCGATCACCTGCTGTGCACTGATCGAGGTGAAACGCGCTTTGGCGGCGGCCTGCGCGTACAGCATCTGCGCCAGCTCGCTGCGCGGTTCCGGTTGCCAGTGCGTCATGGGCCCGGGGCCTCATGGAACGGCGCGGTCGCCGCGGCCGGCAGCGCCGGCTTCGACGCGGCACCGGTCACGCGGATCACGAACAGGCCGGCGGGCCGGCCTTCGGTGTCCAGCCAGTTGGCGGCGCCGGCGGGCTTGCGGTGGGCAATGGCGATTTCGTATTCACCATTGGCACTGGTCTGCAGCCGCGCGCCGGTGAGCGAGGTGCGGCGGTAGCGGTGTTCCAGCGAATTGAGCACGGGGCTGTACAGCACGATGTTCCAGTGCCGGCAGTCCGGCAGCTGTCCGCGGATCACCAGCTGGCGATCGTTTTCCAGCTGCCAGGCGCCGATGAAGTAGTCGATGTCGTTGCTGGTGAAGAACGCGCCGTTCTGCATCTCGGTCCAGACGCGCACACTGTTCGCCGGATGCTGGCCGGTTTGCATGCGGTACGCACCGAACATCATCTGCGTCAGCAGCGGCAGCCCGCGCGCGATGCGCTTCATGCCGCCGGTCACGGCCTCCACGCTCACCGCGGGCGGCGGCGCAGCCGGCGCCAGATTCTCGATCATGAACCAGCCCGGCGCCTCGTGATCGATGTCGTTGAACAGCTGCCGTATCCACAGCTGCCCGGTGCCGGGCGCGAGCGTGAGGTGCGCGGGGTCGCTGCTTTGCTGCGTCGACAGTGGCGCCGACAGCGTCAGCGAGAACGAGCCGTCGGCCTGCACCGGAATCTCGCGATCTGTGCGCACGGCCACGGCCTTGGTCGCCAGCCCGTCGCCCTTGCCCTCGTACAGGGTGAACGAGGTATAGCAGGCGGCGCCGAGATTGCCCCACAGACGGTAGCGCTGCGTGTCGTCCAGCGGACAGTGCACGGTGATGCCGTCGGGATTGTCGATGAACCATTTCTGGTTCGGCGGATTCACGTGCACCGGCAGCGGATAGCGGCCGTCGGCTTCGGCCTTGCCGAGGTTGGCGGTCAGCGCGCGCATCACCGCGCGGTAGGCATCGGCGCGCTCGGCCTCGCTCTTGCCGGCGAGCTGCGCTTCCACCGCGTCGCCGGCCTGTTTCAGGCCGTCGAGCATGCGTTGCCAGTTTTTTCTCAGCGCGTCGTCGTCGGCCATGAAACAGCAGCTCCTACCGCCGCATCCACAGCAGCCAGGCGCTGACCACGCCCGACCAGCCGACCCACGATGCTGCCACCGCGTGGATGCCGATCCAGCCGTTGCCGACGTTGAACGGGCCTTCCAGCGTGAAGGCGCCGAAGATCGGCAGCACCGAACCCGCGGCACACAGCACGGTGAACCACGCCAGCCAGCGCGGCAGGAAGCCGGTGCGGAAAGCGACGATCGCCATCGGGATGAAGAACGCCGGGCCGCAGGTGGCCGTGGTGACACCCGTCAGCAGCGAGGCGGTGTGCATCAGGTAGATGGCGTCGGTGGATATGCCCTTGTCCATCAGCATCGCCGGTGCCAGCACGAAAGCCAGCGCACAGGCGAAGACGGTGGTGAAGGCGACGCCTCCGAAGAATGCGATCCAGGTCAGCTGCCCGCCCGAGCGGGCATCGGTTTTTTCGGCGGTTCGCAGCCAGGCGGTGGCCACGCCCAGCCACCAGTAGGTGAAGAAAAAGGCAATGGTCACCAGCGTGCAGGCAATCTCGCCGGCCAGCGTGCCGCGTGCCCGGTACCAGGCCATCACGTCCTCGCCGTTGGTGAGGTCGGGCATGCCCTGCATGCCGAACACATAGCCGGCCGACATGAAAAGCATCAGCAGCAGGCCGCTGGCGGCATCGAAGCGCGTCATCGGAATCTGCAATCGGGTGGCGGCAGTCATTGCGCGGGCTCCTTCAGGTAATCGATCAGGGTGGTGTTGCCCAACGGCGTCATGTCCATCATGCAGCGCGTGGTCATGTTGATCTTGCGGACCGGCAGCACGATGCCGGAGTCGAGGCGGATCTCGTTGTTGTCGAACGTCACCTGCACCTGGGCCATCGACGTCATCTGCGTCGAGCCGTCCAGCTGGTTGAGCTTGAGCAGGTCGGCGCACTCGCCTTCCACCGGGCTCGGGATGTACTTGAGCACGAACGAAGAGCCCGACAGCGGCGGCATCGGCACCGGCACCAGCGGCGCGTCGGTGATGCGCAGGCCCAGCACGTCGGCGCCGCGGCGGCCGACGCGGATGTGTTTTTCGTTGCCCTTCACGAATTCCTGCCAGGTGCAGACGCGTTTCGGATAGCCGGGCACCATCAGGCCGAGGATGGTCGGGTCGGCCACACTCTGCGGCTCGCGGTCGGCCAGCCACAGCGAGACCATGTACAGGCCCTTCACTTCGCTGCCGTCCGGCTTTCTGTATTTCGCGTTCACGCCCAGCACGATCTCGTTGTAGCCGGCGAAGGTTTCCTGCGGCGTTTCCACGCCGCCGAAGTACTGCGCCACCACGAGCCCCATGTTGCCGCTCCTGTTGGGGATCAGCGGCTCCGGCACCAGCGAGGCCACCAGATCCGGATCGGACTGGAACATCACCTGGTAGGAATGCACGTTGTTGAATTTGTAAGGCCCGTGGTTCAGCGCGTTGAGCGTGTCCGCGGGCACCTTGATGGGGAAATCCTTCATGGCGGTCATACCCTGATGAGTACCTTGAGAACGGTGTCCTGTCCGGTGTTGAAGAGCTCGAAGGCCTGGGCGCCGTCGCGCAGCGCGAATTCGTGGGTGAACATGCCCTCGCCGCGGATCCTGCCGGCCTGCACCAGCGGCACCAGCTGCGGCCAGGAATCGGCGACGCCGGCGACGCCGGCAAAGATCGTCAGCGATTTCAGTTGCGCGGCCATCAGCGAGGTCTGCATGCCCCGCTCCAGCACGCCGAGGATGGCGAGGTTGCCGCCGGCCGCGGCGATGCGGATGGCCTGCTTCACGGTTTCTTCCTTGCCGACTGCCTCGATCACGCAGTCGACGCCGAGGCCTTTCGTGTCCTGCAGGATGCGGTCCCCCGCTTCTTCCGGCGCCAGCGCGACAGCACCGAGCTCTGCCGCTTTCGCGCGGCGGAACGCCGACGGGTCGATCGCATACACGCGCTCCGCACCCAGCGCGAACGCCGATTCCATCGCGGTCTTGCCGATCGGCCCCTGGCCGATCACGGCCACGCGGCTGCCCGGTTGCACATTGGCCTTCACCGCGCCGAGAAAGCCGGTGGCCAGCGAATCGGTGAGCAGCAGCGCCTGCTCGTCGCTGACGCCGTCGGGGATGGTCAGTGCCGAGAGATCGGCTTCCTTCACCAGTGCGTATTCGGCCTGCAGGCCCTGCAGCAGCGGGCTGAAGCCGTAGGGCAGCACGGTCTTCGCCTCGCACAGGCTGAACTCGCCGCGCAGGCAGCGCCGGCACTTGCCGCAGCCGACGCCACCGGCCAGCAGCACGCGGTCGCCGACCTTGTGCTTTTTCACCGCCGAGCCGGTTTCGACCACTTCGCCGATGCCTTCGTGGCCCACGCAGAAATTCATCTTCACCTGGCTGTAGTCCAGCGGCCCCAGCTTCTTGCCGTTGTACATGTGCAGGTCGGAACCGCAGATCGAGCATTTCTCGACGCGGATGACCAGGTCGCGCTCGCCGGTGAGTTTCGGTTCCGCGAAGTCGTCGTAGCGGAAATCGCGGGCGCCGTGGAAAACCATTGCCTTCATGACGACAACCTCACAGCCCGCGCGCGGTCAGCGCGCGATCGATGGCCTGCGCGGTGCAGGGCACCTGCAGATAGGAAAGGATCGAGCGCAGCAGCTCGCGCACGAACAGGGCGTCGTCCATGGCGCCGTCACCGACTTCCAGCCGGCCCGCTTCCAGCCGCGCCGACAGCATGGCCACGGCCTGGCGCAGCGCGAAATCGACGGCGAGCTCCGGTTGCGGATGACCGATCTCGTCGGCGCGCTGCAGGAACATGTCGCGCAGGCGCGCGAACACCCGGCCGCGCAGTTCGACCAGATGCGCGGCGTAGAAGTCGTCGGCCAGCGCCTTGGCGTAGCTGGACTGCAGCAGCGGCTGGTGGGTGCGGATGAAGCGCCAGACCAGTGCCGTGATGTCCGCCACCAGCGGCACGAAGCTGCGGGCCGGTTTCGGCGCCGGTGCCAGGTCGAGCATCTGCAGGGCATTGCCGGTGAAGCGGGCGAAGGCCTCCCTGAGCAGGCCTTCCTTGTCGCCGAAGCGACGGTAGATGGTGGCCGGGGCCACGCCGGCGGCGGCGGCGATGTCACCCACGGTCACGGCCTCGACCCCGCGCGCCAGGAACAGGCCCAGCGCGGCGTCCAGCAGGGTTTGCTCGGTGCGGCGGCTGCGGTCCTGCCGGGGGGTGGGCCGGGCGGGGGCGGGTCGGGTCATGGCGGGGGTCCGGCAAGGGCGTGTGCCGGGATTCAACCCGAACCGGCCTGAAATGTAAATTCAGATTCACATTTCAGGGTGTGTCCGCCCCTGAGCCGACCGCGCCGCGTTGACGACCCGGCCGGCCGGCTGGTGATATGCGGGGCCGGCGCTGCAGGGGCGCGGCCATCGCCGCGCCCGCTGCATCACGCCCGGGAAAGACCGCTTACCCGCCGCCGCCGCGGCATCACCGGCAGGATGTTCCGGAGGCTTCATGCGTACCCCCCATCACCGCTGGCTGGCCGGGTTCTGGCTGGCCTGTGCCGCGTCCGCCCTGTCGCCGGCTGCGCAGGGCGCCGGCTTTGACTGCAGCAAGGCCTGGGGTGCCGACGAGAAGCTGATCTGCGAAACGCCGGCGCTGTCGCAGCTCGACGAGGAAATGAACCGCGCCTACCGCGCGGCGCAGGACGCCACCTTCGGCGACGCGCGCAAGGCGTTGCAGACGGCCCAGCGGCAGTGGCTGGCGGATCGCCGCAGCCAGTGCGAACAGGCGGGCTGTCTGGAAAACATGTACCGCCAGCGGCTGGACGAACTGGCCGCGGTCACCGCCTTCGACAGCAGCCGGCGCGCCGCGCAGGCCGCCGGTGACGGCAGCGGTCCGGAAATCCTGCGCATGACGCCGGAAGGCGAGGACGTGCCGGCCGGCAACCAGCTGGTGCTGCAGTTCGATCGCGACATGGTGCCGGTGGGCGACATGCGCCGCGACGCCGCCGACCTGCCGATCACCGTGACGCCGTCGCCGGGTTGCGAGTGGCGCTGGCTGAACAGCAGCGCGCTGGCCTGCCAGCTGGATGAAAAGAACACGCTCAGACCGGCCACGGCATACCGCGTGCAGGTGAAGCCGGGGCTGAAGGATGTCAACGGCAAGGCCATGACATCGTCGTGGGCCGGCGGCTTCATCACGCAGCGTCCGTCCGTGCGCAACGTGTATCCCGTGTTCTGGCTGACGCCGCAGAAGCCGGTGCTGCGCGTTACGTTCTCGCTGCCGGTGACGCGCCATTCCGTGCAGTCTGCACTGCGCATGGGCGATGGCGATGCGTTCGAGGTGCATCCGGACAGTCTCAAGCGGCAGTTCCCGGAATGGATGGCCTACCTCGGCATGGACGAGGAGCAGCCGGAGGAAATCGACGACGACTTCATCAAGGTCGGCCGCGACGAAGCGCGCAGCGTCTGGCTGCTGATGCCGAAAGGCGAGCTGCCCGCCGACGCCTCGATCGGGCTTTCGGAAGCGCCGGGCCTGCGCTCGCCGCTGGGGCCGGAGCCCGGCGTGGAAGACCGCGTGGCGTTCACCTTCGACACGTTTCCGGCATTCCGCTTCCTCGGCATCCGCTGCATGCCGAACGACCCGGACCCGCTGGGCACTGAATACCAGGAATTCTCCGCCGACGAGATGACCGGCAACGCCGGCCTGCCGCGCTGCGACCCGATGGCGCCGGTGATGCTGCGCTTCTCCAGCCCGGTGCTGGCGTCGGAAGTGAAAAAGAACGTGGGCTTCACGCCGCGCCTGGACGGCGGCCGCACCGATTACGACCCCTGGGAAAACACCGAGGATTACACCCAGCGCACCAGCGCGCACCGCAGCGGCAGCGAGTACAGCATCTGGTTGCCGGAATTGCTGAAGGCCGCGCAGGGCTACCGCCTCGTGCTGGGCGGGGCGTTGCGTGACGAGTTCGGCCGCACGCTGCCGCAGCCGCTGGAATTGCGTTTCGAGACCACGCACCGCGATCCGCGGCTGGTGATCGACTACCGCGACGTGGTGCTGGAGAAAGGCGTGGACAGCCAGGCCACCGGCTACGTCACCAACCTCGACAGGCTCAGCTACGCCGGCACACGCCGCGACGCCTCTTTCACTGCCCTGCCGGTGAAGCAGGAGCAGGTCATGGCGAACATCGAGGACATCTCCTACAAGTTCGCGCTGATGGTGCGCGAGATCCTGCATGGCGAATCCGGCATCACCTGGTTCTGTGTGCGTTCGGAGCCGGAAGTGCAGCGCTGGGGCGATCTGGACGACTGCGTGTTCGCGCAGGTGACGCCGTTCCAGGTGCACGCCAAGCTGGGCCATTTCTCTTCGCTGGCCTGGGTGACCGACATGCGCACCGGCCTGCCGGTGAAGGGCGCACGCGTGGATGTGATGGTCGGTCGCCGCGATGCGCTGGGCGCGCTGCCGCCGCAGGGCCCGCTGACGCTGAGCAAGGCCGCACTGACCGACGATCTGGGCATTGCCTCGTTGCCGGGCATCGAGACGCTGGATCCGGAGCTCAATTATCTCGGCTGGCATTACGGCAAGGACGCGAAGAACCTGTTCGTCCGTGTGGTGCTGGGCAACGACATTGCCTTCCTGCCGCTGGATGGCGCGTTCGAGACCCAGGCCGGCAACGGCATCTGGCCGGATCTGGAGAAAAAAGGCGGTCACACCCACGCCTGGGGCTTCAGTGCGCAGGGCGTCTATCGCGGCGGGGAAACCGTCGACGCCAGGCTGTACCTGCGCGACCAGGCCAACCGGCACTGGCTGCCGCCGTCGGTGCGCACCGGCTATTCGCTGCGCGTCACCGACCCTACCGGCACAACGGTGCACAGCATCGACAACGTGACGCTGGATGCGTTCGGCGCGTACACGCTGCAGTTCCCGCTGGCTGCGCAGGCGGTGGCCGGCTGGTACGACGTCGAGCTGCGCGGTACCGCCCCGAAGGGCAAGAACGCTCCGCGTTATACCGCCCTGCGTTTCCTGGTCAGCGATTTCACGCCGGCGCCGTTCCGCACCGAGAGCGTGCTGGAAGGCGACCTGTTCGGGCCGGGCGATACCGTCAAGGTCACCACGCGCGCCACGCTGTACAGCGGCGGTGCGTTCGCCAATGCCGATGCACGGGTGAGCGCGCGGCTGGAAGGCCTGCCCTACACGCCGGGCACCACCGTGACCCGCGGCTACCAGTTCGGCAGCTGGGACAACCGGCACACCGGTGAGCAGGCGCTGGGCGAGCAGACCGGCAAGGTCGATGCCGCCGGCGAATCGCGCAACAGCTTCGCCCTGGACAACGACAACATCTATTACGGCCGTGTGCTGGTGGAGTCCTCGGTGATCGACGACCGCGGCAAGTATGTGAGCGCGCTGGCCAGCGCCATCTACGTGTCGCGCGACCGCTTCGTGGGCATCAAACCGCGCAGCTGGTTGTACAAGGCCGGCGAGGACGGCGTGTTCGATCTGATCGTGGCGGATGCGCGCGGCAAGCTGGTGGCCGATACCGGGATCGAGTTCACGCTGGAAAAACGGGTGATCCGCAGTGCCCGCGTGCAGGGTCCGGGCGATGCCTACCTGCTGCGCAACACCGGCGACTGGGAAGCGGTCGCTTCCTGCCAGGTCAAGAGCAGCGCCGAAGGCAGTGTGCCCTGCACGGTGAAGCCGGACGCGCCCGGCAGTTACCGCGTGCTGGCGAAGATCGTTGACACCAAAGGCCGTGCGTTCGTATCCGAGGACAGCGTCTGGGTGATCGGCCCGGGCTGGGTGAACTGGGCCAGCGACAACGACGGTGGGCTGGAAATCGTCCCGGAAAACGACACGGTGAAAACCGGCGACACGGCACGCTACCTGGTGAAGAACCCGTATCCGGGCGCGCGTGCGCTGATCACCGTCGAGCGCTACGGTGTGCTGGAGCGCCGTGTGCAGGTGTTCAACAACGCCACCGAAGTGGTGGAGATCCCGGTGACCCGCGATCTCGCGCCCGGGTTCTTCCTGTCGGTGGTGGTGACCTCGCCGCGGGTGGCAAAGCCGATCGAGAACGAGGTCGATCTCGGCAAGCCGGCGTTCCGGGTCGGCTACGTGAAGACCGTGGTGAAGGCACCGGATCGCCAGGTCCAGGTGAACATCACGCCGGCGCGCAGCGAATACCGCCCGCGCGAGGAAGTGGTGGCGAAGCTGAGGGCGACGTTGCCGGCGGGCGCGGCCGGCAAGCCGCTGTCGGTGGCGGTGGTGGCCATCGACGAATCGGTGCTGGCGCTGAACGCCGCCGGTGCGCGTTATTACGATCCGGATGCCGGTTTCAACCGGCTGGACAATCTTGACGTCGGCAACTGGAACCTGGTCAGCCGGTTGATCGGCCGGCAGAAGATCGAGAAGAAAGGCGCCAACCCCGGCGGTGACGGCGGCAAGTCGGAATCGCCGTTCTCGTCGCTGCGCGACCGGTTCCGGTATGTCGCGCTGTGGCAGGGCGAGCTGAAGCTGGACGCGAACAACGAAGCCGACATCCGTTTCCGGGCACCGGACAATCTCACCGGCTGGCGCCTGCTGGCGATTGCCGTGACGCCGGAAGAAGCGATGGGTCTGGGTCAGGCGACGGTCAGGGTGAACCGCCCCACGGAAATCCGCCCGGCCATGCCCAACCAGGTGCTGGAAGGCGACAGTTTCACGGCGCGCTTCACGGTGATGAACCGCAGCAAGCAGGAACGCACGCTGAACGTGAAGGTGGAAACCACCGGCACGGCACTGAAGAGCGGTGAGGTGAAACCGTACGCGGTGGCGCTGACGCTGGCGCCCTACGAGCAGAAAGTGGTGGAAGTGCCGGTGATCACCCGCACCCCGGGCGAGGTGAAATTCCGCGCCAGCGCCGGCGACGCGGCCGACAGCGACGCGCTGGCCCACAGCGTGCCGGTGAAGGTCCGCCGCATCAAGGAGGTGGCGGCGAGCTACGGCACCACCGTCGATGCGCAGGCGATCGACCACGTCGCGATCCCGAAAGCCATCTACCCGGATGCCAGCGCGCTGTCGGTCACGCTGGCGCCGACCGTGCTGGGCAATCTCGACGGCGCCTATGCCTATGTCACGAAGTATCCGTACCTGTGCTGGGAGCAGCGATTGAGCAAGGCGCTGATGTACGCGTCCGGCCGCACGCTGAAGCCCTGGCTGAAGCAGAGCGAGCTGCCGGCTGATCCGGGTGCGCTGATCCGCGACACGCTCGCCTCGGCAAAAGGCTTCCAGGCACCGAACGGCGGCATGGCCTACTGGGTCGGCAACGACGCTTACGTCAGCCCGTATCTTTCGGCCTATACCGCGCTCGGCTTCCGCTGGCTGGCAAGGAGCGGCTACGCGGTGCCGAAGAACGTGGTCGAGCCGCTGAACGATTACCTGCGCAACATGCTGCGCACCAACGTGCTGCCGTCGTCCTACGACGCCGGCATGGCATCCAGCGTGCGTGCCGTGGCGCTGGCGGCGCTGGCGGATGCCGGCGCCATCCGCCAGGACGAAGTGCTGCGCTATGCCAGCCACATGCCGCGCATGTCGCTGATCGGCAAGACCCATTACCTGCAGGCGCTGGCGGCATCCGGCGCGCCGGCGGCGGAAATCCGCCGTACCACCGCCGCACTGCTGGCCATGGGCAACCAGACCGGCGGCAAGTTCCAGCTGATGGAAAAATTGAGCGACAACTACAGCGAGCTGCTGGCCACGCCGCTGCGCGACAACTGCGCAGCGCTGTCCGGTCTGTTGCGCGTGGCGGCCGTGCCGGAGGCCGGCCAGCAGATCGGCGACGTGCCGGTGAAGCTGGTGCGCATGATCACCCAGGCCCGCGGCAGCCGCGATCACTTCGAGAACACGCAGGAGAACATCTTCTGCACCCAGGCGCTGATCGATTACGTGAAGGTCTACGAACGCGAGAAGCCGGCCATGACCGTGAAGGTGAGCTTCGACACCTCGACGCCGGGCAAGCCGGCCGCCGCCGGTGACGTCGTGCCCCTGGGCGAGGCGGCATTTGCCAGCGTGCAGGACCCGCAGAAGCTGCTGCGCCGCGCACTCGGTGCGAACGATCCGGGCCGCACCGGCCGTGTGGTGTTCAGCAAGACCGGCGCCGGCCGCCTGTACTACAGCACGCGCCTGGAATTCGCGCCGAAGGACGAGGCGGCGAAGAGTGCCAACAACGGGCTGGAAGTGCGACGCGAGTACTCGCTGAAGCGCGCCGGCAAATGGCAGTTGCTCAAGGGCGGGGAGACGCTGGCACGCGGTGATCTGGTGCGCGTGGACCTGTATGTGAAAACGCCGGCGGCGCGCCACTACGTGGTGGTCGACGATCCGGTGCCGGGCCTGCTGGAGCCGGTCAACACCGATCTGGCCACCGACTCCACCTTCGATGACAAACAGGCCGCGTACGATGGCGCGGCCGAGGCGTACTGGTTCAGCAACACCGACGGCTGGGAAACCTTCGGCCGCTACGGCTACAGCTTCTATCACCGCGAAATGAAACACGACGCCGTGCGCTATTACGCGGACCTGCTGCCGGCCGGCAGCTATCACCTGGCCTGGTCGGCACAGGTGATCGCCACCGGTGAGTTCGCCGCGCAGCCGACCTTTGCCGGCGAGATGTACGACATCGACGTGTTCGGCCGCGGCCTGCCCACGCGATTCAATGCCCGGTAAGCCCGGCCCGTCTCCGGCGCAGCGCGCGCGCCGGAGGCGCATCGCCGCCGCCCTCGGCGCCGCCGTCGCGGTGCCGGTGCTGGCCACCCTGCTGTCGCTGCATGCACCGCCGTCACGCTTTCCGGACGGCGATGCCGGCGCCGGCATCCGGCGCGTGCAGTACCTGGACCGGCACGGCAGCACGCTGAACGAAACGCGCATCAACGACTGGAACTTCCATCACCGTCTGCCGCTGCACGACGTGCCGGCCTTGCTGCAGCAGGCCGTGGTGCTGGCCGAGGACCAGCGTTTCTACCGTCACCATGGCATGGACTGGCCGGCACGCCTGAACGCGCTGTGGCAGAACATCGAAGCCGGACGGGTCGTGCGCGGCGCCAGCACCATCAGCGAACAGACGGTGCGCCTGCTGCAGCCGCGGCCGCGCACGCTGTGGTCGCGCTGGCTGGAAGGCTGGGAAGCGCTGTGGCTGGAGCAGCGCCATTCCAAGCCGGCCATCCTCGAGTTCTACCTGAACCAGGTGCCCTACGCCGCCAACCGCCGCGGCATCGTGCCGGCCGCGCGTTACTACTTCGGGCGCGATCCGGACACGCTGAACGAACGCGAGCTGCTGATGCTGGCGGTGCTGATCCGTTCGCCGTCCGGCATGGCCGGCGATCCGGCACGGCTGGATCGCGCGGTTACTCAACTCGCCGGGCGCCTGCGCGCGGCCGGCGTGCCGGGCCAGACCGTGCTGCCGGACGATGCAGCCCTGCTGGCGCAGGTGATTTCACGTCCGCTGCAGGATGCCGACACGCAGGCCGATCCCGCCGCGTTCCTGTCCGCCCTGCGCGACTGGCCGCAGCCGCCGCAGGCGGACAACGCCGGCAACATCGCCACCACACTGGACCTGGCCTTGCAGCGGCAGGTGCAGCAGTTGCTGGCGGCGCAGCTGCGGCTGGATGCCGATCTCGACGTGCGTCATGCCGCGGCGCTGGTGGTGGATCACCGCCGCAACGAAGTGCTGGCCTGGGTCGTGGCCAGCCGGCCCGGCGAGGCGCCGACCGCCATCGATGCGGTGCGCGTACGCCGGCAGCCCGGCTCCACGCTCAAACCGCTGGTGTACGCCGCCGCCTTCGAGAAAGGCTGGACGCCGTCCACCATGATTCTCGATGCGCCGCTGGAGCAGCTGGTGGGCGCCGGCATGCACGAATACAACAACTACAGCCGGTTGCACTACGGCTGGATCAGCGCGCGCGAGGCGCTCGGCAATTCGCTGAACGTGCCGGCGGTGAAGGCCGTGCAGTTCACCGGCACGGCGCCGTTCCTGCAGACCTTGCGCACCGCCGGCATCGCCAGCCTGAGCGGGCACCCGAACGTGTACGGTGACGGTCTGGCGCTGGGCAACGGCGAGGTCACGCTGTACGAGCTGGTATCGGCCTATGCCGTGCTGGCGCGTGGCGGCGTGTATCGCCCGTTCACGCCGTTTGCCGGCGAGCAAGGGCCGCGCGTGCCGCCACGCAGCGTGTTCCGCCCGGAAACCGCCAGCCTGATCGCCGATATCCTCAGCGACGACAACGCCCGCGCGCGCGAGTTCGGTGCCCACGGCGTGCTCGACTTCCCGGTGCAGACGGCGGTGAAGACCGGCACCTCCAGCGATTACCGCGATGCCTGGACGCTGGCCTTCAACGACTGCTGCGTGATCGGCGTGTGGTTCGGCAATCTCGATTACCGGCCGATGCACGAGATCACCGGTGCACGGGGTCCGGCGCCGGTGGTGCGCGGCATCGTTGCCGGACTCAACCGCGAGCGCGACACCCGTGCGCTGGTCCGCCATGCGGGTCTGCGTCGCGCACGGGTCTGCATCGACACCGGCCTGCCGGCCGATGCCGGTTGCGAGGCGCGTGACGAATGGTTCGCGCCCTGGATGACGCCGGGCGCGTTTCCCGACGGTGACACCCGCGTGCGCATCCGCAAGCCCGGGCCGGGCCTGCGCCTGGCCATGGACCCGCGCATTCCGGACGACAACGAAGCGTTCGAATTCCTGGTGCAGGCGCCGGTAACGGTGACGCGCGTGCAGTGGCAGGTGAACGGCCGCCCGGCCGGCGAAAGCGCCGGGTCGCGCTTTGTCTGGCCGCTGCAGCGCGGCGAGCATCGCCTGCGCGCACGCGTCTGGCAGGCCGGCAGCGACCGGCCGGTGGAAACAGAGGAAGTGCCCTTTACCGTGCGCTGAACGGGCGCTGCTTTTTCCGCGGTGCGTGCGCCGCGATCCGGACTCAGTGCCCCGCGATCTGCTTCAGCGCCTGCTCCAGGTGGCCGACCGTGCCGTCAACGTTCGCCAGCTTGTCCAGCCCGAACAGACCGACCCGGAACGTTTTGAAACCCGCCGGCTCGTCGCACATCAGCGGCACGCCGGCCGCGGTCTGCAGGCCCAGCGCCACGAACTTCGATGCGTTGTGCATGCCGTCGTCGGTGGTATGGCAGACCACCACGCCCGGTGCCTCGAAGCCGGATGCCGCCACGCTGGCCAGACCGTGCTGCGCGAACAGCGCACGCACGCGCCGGCCCAGCTCCCATTGCTTTCCGCGCAGTGCCTCGAAGCCGGCGGCTTCCGTGGCGCGCATGGCGTCGCGCAGACGCAACAGGGCGTCGGTGGGCATGGTCGCGTGATAGGCAAAGCCGCCGTTCTCGTAGGACTGCATGATCTGCAGCCATTTCTTCAGGTCCGCTGCGAAGCTGCTGCTGGTGGTGGCTTCCACTTTTGTTTTCGCCGCCGCCGACAGCATCACCAGCGCTGCACAGGGCGTGGAGCTCCAGCCTTTCTGCGGGGCACTGATGAGTACATCGATGCCGCAGGCCTGCATGTCCACCCAGATGGCGCCGGACGCCACGCAGTCCAGCACGAACAGGCCGCCGTGCGCGTGCACGGCATCGGCCACCGCACGCAGGTAATCGTCGGGCAGGATCATGCCGGACGCGGTCTCCACGTGCGGCGCGAACACCAGCGCCGGCTTTTCCGCACGGATGGCCGCGACCACGTCGTCGATCGGTGCCGGCGCCCAGCAGGCCTGTGCGTCCGTGGAAGCCGGGCGCGCCTTCAGCACGACGGACGACGACGGCATGCCGCCCATGTCGAAGATCTGCGTCCAGCGGTAACTGAACCAGCCGTTGCGCAGCACCAGGCACTTCTGCCCCGTCGCCAGCTGGCGCGCCACGGCCTCCATGCCGTAGCTGCCGCCGCCGGGCACGACGGCGACGGCATCGGCGCGGTAGACCTGCTTCAGCGTGGCGGAGATGTCCCGCATCGCCTGCTGGAAAACCTTCGACATGTGATTGAGCGCGCGGTCGGTGAACACCACCGAATATTCAAGCAGGCCGTCCGGATCGACGGCGGGATACTGGCGGGACATGGCTCGGACCTTCCTGGTGCGTTCTTGCTGTGGGCGGGATGTGTGCCGTTGCCGGCGGCCCTCAGGTGTTGCTGCGCACAAACTCGTTGATGCGACGGATGGCCTTGCCGGCCTCCGGGATGAAATCGGCGAACAGGTGGAACACGTGCGGCAGGTTGTGCCACTCCTCCACCGACACCTTCACGCCGTCGGCGCGCGCCTTCATGGCCACGCGGCGGGCGTCATCGCGCAGCACTTCCGTGCTGCTGGCCTGGATCAGCAGCGGCGGGAAGCCGGTGCAGTCGGCGTGCACCGGCGACAGCAGCGGATGCTTCGGATCGGAATCGCGGGTGTGGTACTTCGCCAGCGCACGCACGCCGTGGGCGGCAAACATCACGTCTTTCGGATTGTTGCGCTCCAGCGAGTCGCCCTCGCAGGCCATGTCGGCCCAGGGCGAGATGCAGAACGCCGCGCCCGGCATCGGCAGCTTTTCCGTGCGGATCTGCTGCAGCGTGATCAGCACGAGGTTGCCGCCGGCGGAATCGCCACCCAGCGCGATGTTCTCCGGCGAGTATCCCTGGCCGAGCAGGAAACGGTACGCACTCACCGCGTCGTCCAGCCAGGCCGGGAAGCGGTGCTCCGGCGCCTGCCGGTAGTTGATCGACAGCACGCGGCGTTTCGCGCCGTGCGCCAGCCGGCTGGTCAGTGGCCGGTGCGTGGCGGCCGAGCACATGAAGTAGCCGCCGCCGTGGAAATAGAGAATGGCCTTGCCCGCTTCCGGCGCGTGGCCGGCACGCACGGACTGCAGCCACTCCGCGCTCATGTCGCCGGCCGGTGTCGGAATCGTGACCGGCTCGATCTTCACGAACGACGGCACGCGCTCGTTGCGCCGCATCATCTTCGCCACGCGGCGGGCGCCACGCGCCAGGTGTTCGTCCTTCACGGCCAGATGGGCCGGCGCCCGCTCGGCCGGGCCCTTGGCATAGCGGCGCAGCACGGCGTTGAGCACGGTGGCGCGCAGGCCGGGACGTTTGATCGGGCGGGCGGCGGTCATGCGGGGGCTCCGGGGTCTGTCGGCAGAACAGCCTTTTTCCCGTAATTGACGTGGCGTGGCAACTGCCGGTGCGGCCCCGGGGCCGGCCGTTCCGGCCAGCACGGGCCGTTTCCGGCTTTGACAGGCCACCGTGCCCGGCGGAGGATGGCCCGGGCGGATGATCCGCGATGCAGCATGGAGGAAACGGCAATGAGCACGGTCACACTGGGCGGCAACGCCATCCGCATCGATGGCAAGTTCCCGCAAAAGGGCGAAAAGGCCCCGGCTTTCACCCTGGTCGGCAAGGATCTGGCCGACGTGTCGCTGGCGTCCTTCGGCAGCAAGCGCAAGATCCTGAACATCTTTCCCAGCATCGACACGCCCACCTGTGCGATGTCGGTGCGCCACTTCAACAAGGACGCCTCCAGCCTCGCCGATACCGTGGTGCTGTGCATCTCCGCGGACCTGCCGTTCGCGCAGGCGCGTTTCTGCGGTGCCGAGGGCCTGAACAACGTGGTCACGCTGTCGGCCATGCGCGGCCGGGAATTCCTGACCAACTATGGCGTCGCCATCGCCGAAGGTCCGATTGCCGGCCTGTGCGCACGCGCCGTGGTGGTACTGGACGGCAGCAACACGGTCCTGCACAGCGAACTGGTGCCGGAGATCAAGAACGAGCCGGACTACGCTGCTGCCCTGAAGGTGCTGGGTTGATGCCATGAGAACCACGATACGTGCCCTGCTGGGCGTGGCCTTGCTGGCAGCCGTTGCGCCGGCACAGGCCGGCGAAAGCGTCGATGCGGCTGCCGTTTATGCCGATCGCTGTGCGAAATGCCACGGCGAAACCGGCCGTGCGGAGAGCTGGCGCGGCCGGCTTTTCTTCGCGCAGGACTTCTCGAAGGATTCCTTCCAGTCCGCGCGCAGCGACGAGGAAATCCTCGAGAAGATCAATCGCGGGCCGCGCATCATGCCGGCCTACCGCGACACCCTCAGCCTTGAGCAGCGCAAGGCACTGGTGCAGCTGATCCGCAGTTTTGCGAAACCCTGAGCCGGAAACGCCCGGGAAAAGGAGCAGGCATGGCCACTGAAGCAGTTCCCGTCGTGCGCGCCGTCAACGGCGACATTCCCTGGATCGTGCGCTTCGTGGACGACCATGGCCACGAGTGGATCGGCGACGAGCCGAAGGATGTCGGCGGCAGTGACATCGGCCCGTCGCCGAAACACCTGCTGCTGTCCGGGCTGGGTGCCTGCACGGCGATCACGGTGCAGATGTACGCGCAGCGCAAGCAGTGGCCCCTGACCGGCATCGAGGTGGAGCTGAAGTTCAATCCGGACGGCAAGCCGGCCAGCGGCAGCGACATCGTGCGCAACATCGTGCTGAAGGGCACGCTGGATGCCGAACAGCGCGAGCGGTTGCTGCAGATCGCCAATGCCTGCCCGGTCCATAAAATCCTGACCGGCGAGATCCGTGTCGCAACCGCCCTGGTGAACCCATGACCGTGAAGATCCTCGCCGTCTCCGGCAGCCTGCGCAAACAGTCGCTCAACACCGCGCTGGCGCACGCTGCGCAGGCCGTCGCCGGCGACGGTATTTCGGTGGAGGTGGCGACGCTGCACGGCATCCCGCTGTACGACGGCGATCTGGAAGCGCAGTCCGGCGCACCCGCGGCGGTGCAGGCACTGAAAGCCAAAGTGCTGGCCTGTGACGGTCTGCTGCTGGTGACGCCGGAGTACAACAACGGCATTCCCGGCGTGTTCAAGAACGCCGTCGACTGGCTGTCACGCGCACCGGCAACGGAGAAGGTGTTCGCCGACCGGCCGGTGGCGGTGATCGGCGCTTCGCCCGGCGGCTTCGGCACCATTCTGTCGCAGAACGCGTGGCTGCCGGTGCTGCGCACGCTCGGCACGCGGCAATGGGCCGGGGGCCGGCTGATGGTGTCGCGCGCACACACGCTCATGAACGAGCAGGGCGAGCTGGCGGACGAGAAAACGCGCGGCCTGCTGCGCGACTTCGTGGCCGGGTTTGCGCAGTTTGCAGGCGCTGGATCGCCGGATCGCTGACGGCGATCCCTGCCGCATTCCCTTACAGCGCGTCTTGCGGCGCGCCGTCAACCGTCAGACCGATTTCCTGGCCGTACGACAACTCCAGCGTGTGCCCGTCCGGATCGCGCAGGAACGCCCAGTAACCTACCGGATAGCCCCAGTCTTCCGGGCCGCTGTGCAGCACGCCCTCGCGGCGCGCCTCCTCCGCGAGACGATCCACTTCCTCGCGTGAACGACAGCCCACGCCCAGGTGCGCGATCGGCGCCAGCACCGTGCCGGCCGTCTCCTGCTGGATCAGCACGATCGCGAACGGCCGTGTGCGATCCGACAGCCACACGACCCGGTGCCCGGTTTCCGCATCGGTGCGCTGGTGCACCACCTGCATGGCCGCGTATTTCGCGTAGAACGCCACGGAACGCTCCAGGTCGACGACCTGGAGCGCAATGTGTGTCAGTCCGATGTCGGCCATGGACAATCCGCCGTGATGACGTCCTGTCGCATTCTACGCCGCCTGTTCGGCCTTCAGCGCCGGGTAATCGGTGTAACCCTGCGCGCCCGGCGTGTAGAACGTGGCCTGGTCCGGGGTTGCCAGCGCCGCGCCGCGACGGAAACGTTCCGGCAGGTCCGGGTTGGCGATGAACGCCGAACCGAAGATCGCCGCATCTGCATGCCCGTCCGCGAGCAGCGCCTGCGCGCTGTCCTTCGTCAGGCCACCGCCGGAGAAGTACGCGCCCTGCCAGAGCGGACGCAGGATCGCGTGATATCCGGCGGCGCTGCGTTTCGCATCGGCCGGCGACACGTCGATGAAGGCCAGCGGCAGGTGCGCGATCTTCTTCAGCAGCGTGCTGAAGGTGTCGACCGGATCCGGATCGTGCACGTCGTTGAAGTTGGTGCCCGGGGTCACTTTCAGGCTCACCCGGTCGAAGCCGATGCGTGCGCCCATGGCTTCCAGCGTTTCCACCACGAAGCGCGTGCGGTTTTCCGCGCTGCCGCCGTATTCGTCACTGCGCAGGTTGGTGTTCGGCGTGAGGAACTGCATGCCCAGGTAGCCGTTGCCGGCATGCAACTGCACGCCGTCGAAGCCGGCCTCGATCGCACGTTCGGCGGCGTCGGCATGGCCGCGGATGATGGCGCGGATTTCCGCGGTGGTCAGTTCGCGCGGGGTCTCATGCGGTTTCATGCCGCTGTCGGTATAGGTGGCGCCGTTCGGTTTCACCGCGGACGGCGCTACCGGCAGGGCGTTGTCCGGCTGCAGGTCGGGGTGGCTGATGCGGCCGGCGTGCATGATCTGGGCGACGATCTTGCCGCCCTTGGCGTGCACGGCATCGGTGACGCGCTTCCAGCCGGCCACATGCTGGCGGTTCACCAGGCCCGGCGTGCGCACATAGCCCTTGCCGGCGAATTCCGGGTAGATGCCTTCGGTCACGATCAGGCCGGCGCTGGCGCGCTGGGCGTAGTAGGTGGCGGTGAGCTCGCCCACGTTGCCGGCGTCATCGGCACGGCTGCGGGTCATGGGGGCCATCACCAGGCGGTTCTTCAGCTGGAGGGCGCCGGCGGTCACGGGCTGGAAAAGGTTGCTGTTCATGGTCCTGCTCCTGTCGGTTCGGGGATCCGGGGCGCCGGGCCCGGGGATCGGGCAGCCGGCGACGACAGGGGCCAGTCTATTGATCGATCAGACGCTGATAATCCGTCAGAATGGCCATGAACTGTTTCCGGAATCGATCCAATGGCCAGCCTGTCCCCGCCTTCCGAGCCGCTGTCCGAGCTGTCCGCCTTCGTGGCCGTGGTCGAGACCCGCAGCTTCACCGCCGCCGCGCAGCGGCTGGGCATCACCAAGTCGCTGACCAGCAAGCAGGTCACGAAGCTCGAGGACCGGCTGGGTGTGCGTCTGCTGCACCGCACCACCCGCAAGCTCAGTCTCACCGAGGCCGGCGAGCGCCTGTATGAGCGGGCCGCGCGCGCGCTGGGCGAGATCGCCGAGGCGCAGCAGGAGGTCTCCGGCTTCCAGGACGTGCCGCAGGGACGGCTGCGTGTGTCGGCACCGATGTCCTACGGACTCTCGCACGTGGTACCGCTGGTGCCGGAATTCATGCGGCAGTACCCGAAGGTGGTGGTCGACCTGCAGATGGACGATCGCAAGGTGGACGTGGTGTCCGATGCCTTCGACGTGGTGATCCGCATCGGCCGGCTTGCCGATTCCTCGCTGGTGGCGCGTCACGTGCGCCCGGTGCGCATGTACACCGCGGCGGCGCCGGACTATCTCGCGCGGCACGGCGTGCCGCAGCATCCGCTGGACCTGCGCGTGCATGCCTGCATGGTCTACACCGGTACGGCACTGGACTGGATGTTCCGCAGCGAGGACGGCCGCGAGCTGCGGGTCGAGCCCAACGGCGTGTTTTTCAGCAACAACGGCCAGGCATTGCGCGAGGCGGCGCTGGCCGGGCACGGCGTCATCCGTTCGCCGGATTTCACCGTGGCCGAGGACATCGCACAGGGGCGGCTGGTGCCGGTGCTGGAAAATTTCCGCACCTTCGAGCCGGATCTTTATCTGGTGCTGCCCGAGCGCAAGCACATGGCGGCGAAGGTGCGCGCGTTCGTGGACTTCATGAGCGAGCGGCTGTAGCCGCTCCTTCCGGGGCGAGTGCACCTCCCGGGTTTGAAAGCGGGAATGTTCCGGGCAAAAAAAGGCCCCGCATCGCGGGGCCTTCGCGTGCTACTGCCGCTGCCGTGCTACTGAACGGTCAGGACGACGATCGATCCTTTTTCCCCCACGCCGACAAAATTCGTGCCGTTGGAGGCCAGCGACTTGATCGATCCGGTGCCCGGCAGGATCGACCAGTTGATGCCATCGCTGCTGGCGACCAGTCCGCCGTTGCGACCACCGGCAATGAACAGGCCCAGCAGGTCATTCCTGGCAATCGCTTCGAGGAAAGGCAGGCCCTGGTTGTCACGGCGCGTGGTCCAGCTCACGCCGTCATGACTGCTGCTCAGGGTGGGCGGACTGTTGGCGATGGCGGCATACATGCCGAGTGACGGGCTCCATGCTGCCTGATAGAGACTGGTCGCTCCGGTGATGGTGTGCGCTGTCCATTGATTGCCGAACGGACTCGTGTAGACCGAGGTTCCGTTCTGGTAGGCAAGGTAGTTGCCGGTTCCGCGGGTAATTCCAAAGCCGTTGTTGCCGGTCGAGGTCACGGTGGTCCAGTTCAGGCCGTCCGGACTGGTGCCGAGGCCGTTATCGGCGGCGTATCCGGAGATTCCCCCGATGAACTGCTGGATCGGCGACCAGCCGGCGCAACGAGGGCTGATGCCCGGCACCTTGTTCATGGTCCAGGTCATCCCGTCCGGACTGGAAACGACCTGGGAGCCGCCGCGGCCGCCGATGGGCCCGCTGCTGGCCAGGTACGTGCCGTTGCCGTAGCAGGCCGAGCCAAGCGTGTAGGTCGTTACCGCGGCCGGATTGCGCCAGTTCAGCCCGTCCACACTGAAAAGCGTGACCCCGGCATCGCCGACGGCGACATATCCCCTGGCGCCTGCCGTTACCGAATAAAGCGAGAGCCTGGTCGGTGAGTTGACGGTCGAGATTGTCACCACCGTGAATATGCCGGTGGCAGCGCTCTGCATGCCTTTGGTGGTCACGGCCAGCGGGCCGGTGCGGGCCGCAGTCGGAACCGTGACGGTCAACGAGGTCGTGGTTGCCTTCGAGGGGGTGACCGACTGGTTGCCGGTGAACGTGACGCTGTTGTCGGCGGCGCGGGCGCTGAAATTGGCGCCGGTGATCACCAGCGTTGATCCGGGCACGGCCACGTAGGCGGACAGGCTGAGGATGACGGGGGCCGGCAGAACGGTCAGCGTCTGCGCCGAGGGTGCGCTCGTGATACCGCCGGTGACGACGGAGACCGGCCCGGAGACGGCGCCGGCGGGAACGGTGACGGTGAGGCTGGTGGCGGTGGCAGCCGACGGCGTTGCCGTTACCCCGCCGCCGAACACCACCTGGTTATTGGCGGCAACCGGGTTGAAGTTGTACCCGCCGAGCGTCACGGTCTGGCCAGGGCCGGCCTCTCCGGGGCCAATGGTATCGACGCGGGGTACAGGCACGACCGTGACCGTGCCGTTGCTGGTGCCACCCAGTGCATAGAGCGTGCTGGTTGCCCCGTTGAATGCGAGCGATGTCGGGTTAAGGCCCACGGGAAATGGCGCACCGATCACGCTGCCGGTTGCGCCGCTGAACATGTAGGCGCCGGTGCCCGGCACGCCCCAGGCGCCGTAATCGGCAACGAAGACGACATTGCTCTGTGCACTCGCAACATCGCTCATGACATTGATGTAATTGCCGAAATTGTACGTGTTCTGCGTCAAGCTCTTGCCGGACACGCCAACAGCCACCACCCCGCCCTGCATTCCGTACGGGGCATATCCCTGCAGCCCGGCGTAGGCAAGGCCGGTGGATGGATTTGCAGTAATGCTGCCGGGCTTCGCTGAAAAGGCGGAGGTGCTGCCGATGAGCGTTTTGGTCGAGCCGTCCACCACATGGACTACGCTGGCCCCCGTATCGGTGACATAAATCCGGTTGTTGTTGGCATCCACGGCGACGAGGTTTGAGTAGGTGGACTGGCTCAGGGCAACACTGCCGATACCCGTACCGTCACCGTTCATGTAGTACAGGGAATTCTTGATGGTGTTTCGTTCGGATCCCGAGACGCTGAAGTACACGGTCCCCGTCGCAGGGTTGACGGCGATGTCCGAGGTGTACAGCCGCTGTGGCGGCTGGCCGAAGGTGATGTCCTGCAGCCAGACGTTCTTGTTCGTGTCGATGATCGAGATGCGGTTGAAATTGAGCAGGTAGAGGCGGTTTGCCTGGTTGTTGATGGCCAGGCGTGCGCCCGAGTTGCCGACCGGCAGCGAGAGGTTGATCTGCCCCGACACCGTATTGGTGGTCATGTCGATCATGGTGACGCTGGTGGCGCCCAGTGCGGCCACGTAGGCGGTACTGGTTGCGGGGTTCAGGGCGATGCCCTGCAGCCAGCCACCCAGCGTGATGGTGGTTGGCGCGGCCTGCAGGCCGGCGGACAACAACAGCAGCAGGAAGAGGGAGCAGAAGTGCCTGATCAGGTTTTTCTTGTTGCGAGGCATGTGGATCTCCAGCCATGGATGATGTGGCCCGGGCGGGCCGCGCATTCACAGCCATCGTCGCGATGGCTGCCGCGCCGATCTTCGTGGATGCCCTGCCGTACGTCCAGACAGGTGCCGCGGCCGGACGCGACGGGGTCGCGCCGACGGCCCGCTGATGGCTGTGTACGTATGCCACGTACTTGTGGTTCACGCCGTACGGGGAGATGCTTCGGCGACCGGATAGCGGGAGGCGTGTCATGAAAGAGCTCCGCAAGATCGCGATCCTCGGCGGCCAGCGCATTCCCTTCGCGCGGCAGAACACCGCCTATACCCACGAATCGAATCTGGACATGCTCACCGCCACGCTGCAGGCGCTGGTGGCGCGCTACAACCTGCAGGGCATGCGGCTGGGTGAGGTGGCGGCCGGCGCCGTGCTCAAGCACACGCGCGACTTCAACATGACGCGCGAGGCGACGCTGGCCAGCGGGCTGGCGCCGCAGACGCCCGCCTACGACGTGCAGCAGGCCTGCGCCACTTCGCTGGAAACCGCGATCCTGGTCGGCAACAAGATCGGTGCCGGGCAGATCGAGGTGGGCATCGCCGGCGGTGTCGATTCCTCGTCCGATGCACCGATTGCGCTCAGTGAAAAGCTGCGCAAGCTGGTGCTGGCGCTCAACCGCGCGAAAACCGGCGGCGAGAAGCTGCGCCTGCTCGCGCAGTTGCGGCCCGGCATGCTGGTGCCCTCGGTGCCGAACGTGAACGAGCGGCGCAGCGGCATGTCCATGGGCGAGCATTGCGAGCTCATGGTGAAGCACTGGGGCATCACCCGCCTGGCGCAGGATGAACTCGCGCTGGCCAGCCATCGCCACGGTGCTGCCGCGTACGAGGCCGGTTTCCATGCCGATCTGATCGTTCCGTATCGCGGGCTGGTCCGTGACAACAACCTGCGCAAGGACACGTCCGCGGAGAAACTCGCGAAGCTCGCGCCGGCCTTCGACAAGACCAGCGGCCGGGGTTCGCTCACCGCCGGCAACTCCACGCCGCTCACCGACGGCGCTGCGGCCATCCTGCTTTCCTCGGAAACCTGGGCGGCCGCGCGCGGGTTCACGCCGCAGGCCTGGCTGGTGGATGCGGAAACCGCGGCGGTGGAATACACCGGCCCCGACGCCGAAGGCCTGCTGATGGCGCCGGCCTATGCCGTGCCGCGAATGCTGGCGCGCAATGGGCTCACGCTGCAGGACTTCGACTATTACGAAATCCACGAAGCGTTCACCGGCCAGGTGCTGTGCACGCTCAAGGCCTGGGAGGACGAAAAGTACTGCCGGGAAAAACTCGGCTGGGCCGGTGCGCTGGGCAGTATCGATCGCAGCAGGCTCAACGTGAACGGCGGTTCCGTGGCACTGGGCCATCCGTTTGCGGCCACCGGTGCGCGCATCCTTGCCGGCGCCGCGAAACAGCTGGCGATGCATCGCGCAGAAACCGGCCGCGCCGGCCGCACCCTGGTGTCGGTGTGTGCGGCCGGCGGGCTGGGCGCGGTGGCGATACTGGAGGGGTGACTATCAGCGCCCCGTGTCCGGCGTACTGGAGCGCCGGGTCAAGGCTGGCTTTTGGGCAACCCGGCGGCCGCCTCCCGGAATGCTGCCAACGCCGCCTCCAGGTGCTCAATGATCTCCTGCTGCAGTACATCCGGCGGCGGCAGGTCATCCAGGTTGTCCAGGCTCTCGTCCTTTAGCCAGAAGATATCGAGGCTCGCCTTGTCCCGGGCGATCAGCTCGTCATAGCCGTAGTACTTGAACCGTTCGGTTTCTTTCCGCTTGTGCCGGTTCTCCGGGTTATAGCAGGCGACGAAATCCTGCAGGTCCTCGAACTTCAGCGTCCGCGTCTTCAGCGTGAAGTGCTTGTTGGTGCGCAGGTCGTAGAACCACACGCCTTTGGTATGCACCCGGCCATCCTTCGGCGCGTTGTCGAAGAACACCACGTTTGCCTTCACGCCCTGCGCGTAGAAGATGCCGGTCGGCAGGCGCAGCACGGTGTGCACATCACAGGTTTCCAGCAGTTTTCGGCGAATCTTCTCGCCGGCGCCGCCCTCGAACAGCACGTTGTCCGGCAGCACCACCGCGGCGCGGCCGGTGACCTTCAGCAGGCTGACGATGTGCTGCAGGAAGTTCAGTTGTTTGTTCGAAGTGGTTTCCCAGAAATCCTGCCGCTCGTAGGTGAGCGCGTCGCGGTCTTCCTCGCCGTCCTCGTTGGTGATGGTCATGCTGCTCTTCTTGCCGAAGGGCGGGTTGGCCAGCACGTAATCCACTTTCACCTTCGGCTCGGCGATCAGCGCGTCCGCCCGTTCCACCGACGGTTCTCCGTCCAGCTCGCCGATGTTGTGCAGGAACAGGTTCATCAGGCACAGGCGGCGGGTGCCGGGCACGATCTCGTTGCCGTGGAAGGTTCCTTCGCGCAGGAACTTCTTCTGCTTCGCATTGAGCTGCGCCCCGGGGCGCGTCAGCCAGCTGTAGGCGCCGAGGAAGAAGCCGCCGGTGCCGCAGGCCGGGTCGGCAATGGTCTTGCCCGGTTCCGGGCGGATACATTCCACCATCGCTTGGATCAGCGCGCGCGGCGTGAAGTACTGGCCGGCGCCGCTCTTGGTGTCCTCGGCGTTTTTCTGCAGCAGGCCCTCGTAGAGATCGCCCTTGGTATCGGCATCCATGCCCACCCAGTTCTCGGTGTCGATCATCTGCACCAGCCGCGATAGCTTCGCCGGGTCCTGGATCTTGTTCTGCGCCTTGAAAAAGATTGCGCCGAGCATGCCCGGCTCGTTGCCGAGCTTATGCAGCACCTTGAGGTAATGCGCCTCTAGCGGCTCGCCGGTCTTGTTGCGCAGGGAGGGCCAGTCGTGGCCCTTGGGGATACGCGTGTCCCGCTCGAAGGGTGGCTGCGCGTACTCGTGCGCCATCTTCAGGAACAGCAGGTAGGTGAGCTGTTCCAGGTAGTCGCCATAGCCCACGCCGTCGTCACGGAGCGTGTGGCAGAAGTTCCAGACTTTCTGGATGAGGGTGGAGGTGTTCATGGCCTTTCCTTCTTTGCGCCGGATGTATACGCCGGCGCATAAATGGCGGTTAAAAGGCGCATAAATCCGCGCCAGTGGTACGCGGCAGCAACCCGCAGCGGGCCGCAGGCCTGGCCCGGGTCCGGGGTCTGCGCCGAAGGGGAGGAATATACGCAGGTCATCTTGGGCATGCGTTCGTTCGGCATAGGCGCCCTCTACGCCACAAGGGCAGCGGGACCTCCATAAGGCCAGATTTCGCCGGATCTAAAGTCACCGGCCAACCCTAACCTGTTGTTTTACTGGGGATTTTGCGGGCCCTAAAGACCGGGCTTTATGGCGGGGCCGAGATATCGGCCGGGTTGTCCTTTAAGCGCGTCATGCAGTACCTAGGTCAGCGGGATCGCCGAGTTGGGTGAGCTGAAATCCCCGAGGGCAAATCACTATTGCCCGGACTTGGCGACCCCCATACACTGCCCGGCAAATGGACTGGGAGAACCTAGTCGGCGTCTGGCCTCGGTGAGATCACCGGGGCCTTTCGCTTTCTGGGGGCGGGAAAATCTTCAGCCCCCAGCCTTCGTACCCCTCCCCGACATTTTCCCGCCCGCCACTGCAGAAGAACTTCTTCTTCAGGATTTCGAATGGCCGGTTCCCCTGGTTGGGGCGCAGAACGCTCAAGCCGATAGGCCGGGCAACCAGATCCGCAAGCTGCAGCCCCGCTGAGTTTGCCTTCTTGTCGGCAAGAATGATGTCGAACGGCAGTTGCCGGTTCAGCCTGTTCGCGCCGTCGCAGATACGGCGAAATTCCAGTTCCAGTTCGGCATCCTCCTTCTTGCCGCGACACTCGACGACAACATGTGTCTGCTTGTCGTCCTGCCCCTTTTCCTGCAGAAACTCGTAGAGAGTTTCAAGGCAGAAGCCGAGCGCAATGTGGTACGGGTTTGGTGGCGTGGCGCCGCTAGGAAGACGCAACAGGTCCTTGCGGATGACGCAACTGATCAGGATGAAGTTGCTCTGCTCAATGATCCCCGTGAGCGAATCCATGAAGTCGATCCGATCCTGCCTGCTTGGAAACAGGAACTTCCCTTTCTCCTTACGGATCTCATTCTCGTGAAGAATCACAAGGTCATGGCCGAAGTTGTTGAATTTGAACTTCTCCAGAGCCGGGACAACGTGTTCAGCGTAATGGCGCTTGTAAAACACGCAAAACGCCAGCACAAAAAGCGGGTATTCGGGGTATACGTTTTGCAGGCTGTGGTCGCCACTTTCATCGACGTAGACGATGAAGTTGCTAAATTTTCCGGAAGGGGCGCTGGCTGCCGACTTGGAGGCCTCTGTTGGCGCCTCATTCTCAAACAGCGAGAACTGTGAATCGTCGACTTTATTGGTCATACGCGCTCCTTACGCGGGGACGTATTCATGCTCCCGGCCCTGCCAGCTCAGCTTCCATGCGCCTGATTCCTGCAATCAGATTGCGAAAACTTGGTGAGCGGCCGTTGTCCAGTGCCAGTTGCTCGCCTATCGCACGAGAGCCGGCAACCTTCTCGTAACGCTTGACGGTCAATGTCTTCAGTTCCAGCGCAGGATTCTGCAATGCATCTGGTGCCCGAAACTTTCTTGTTTGCTGTAGGCGCGCCAGACCTGTCAAGCCCAGGGCGCCTTCGACGGCCGCCAAGTCCGCCAGATAGAACGTTTCCAGTTCGCGACAAGCGACGCGGACAAGGCAGTGGTCCGCCTTACCAGAATCGCGGCACAGATCGAGAAGGCGCTGTTTCATTCGTTGGCAATCCGGCTCGATATCCTGATCGCGTAGCACGATGAATCTTGCATGTGGGTTCTGATACACCCTGATCTTGCGTACCAGCTGCCTCTCCAGGTCCTGCTTGCCTTCAAAGGGAATGCAGCGAAACCCGGTTCCCGGGCGCAGAATCCGGGGCAGCAAGGACTCCAGCAAGGATTTTGCCGAGCGCTCCTCCAGCAAGAAAACCAATTCCTTCATTGCGGGTCTGCCCCTTCAAAGAATCCCTGCTTCCACAGGTACCCCAGTTGATCACCGTCCGCGAGGTAGGCAGAAATCTGCGCGTTATCCTTGGCGCGATGAATTTCTGTGCGCCCTTGCTGTTTCACCAGCCAGCACACCTCATCCAGTTCCAGCGCATTGAGAAAGTCCGGTGAATGGGTCGTGACGAAAACTTGCCCGCCCCGGGTTGCATAGCTGCGAAACTCCTCGGCCAACTCGCTCATGAGCTGTGGATACAGTTGATTCTCTGGCTCTTCCACGCATAGCAGCGGGTGTGGCTTCGGGTCATGCAGCAGCACAAGGTACGCGAACATCTTGATCGTTCCGTCAGATACGTAGCGGTCTAGGAACGGCGTTTTGAACGACCCATCCTGAAAGCGCAATGTCAGATAGCCGTCATCCATCAGCTTTGGCTCGACAGAACTAACGCCGGGTACGCGTCGGGCCATGGTCTTCAAAATGTTCGCGAACACCTCTGGGTACTGTTCGTGCAGATAACGTGCAACCAGCGGGAGGTTCTCGCCGGATTCCGAGAGATGCTCGGTTTCACCGGCGGCATCCTTGCGTCCCCGTGCGGCGCTGATGTGGAAATCGGATACATGCCAGTTTTCGATCAGTCGCCGAAACGCGTTAGCCGCCTTGAAGCGCTCAAATTGACCGAGTCCTTTGATGGCCAGGGTGTCCGGAGCAACCTGCTGCGTCTCGCGGGCAAGTTCTTCGTCCGTTTTGCTGAATTCCTCTTCGTTGGTGACGGCATAGCCCTCGCCATTCGTGAAGCTCAGGAAGTGGTATGGGCTGCCGTGGCGCCCGCGCTTGTAGCGCAGCAGCTCCTTCAGGACGATCGGAGCGCCTGCGCGCTCAGCAATTTCCAGTGAATAGGTCACCAGCCGATCCACGCCGCTGATTTCCATGCGGTACTGCAGTTCGATCTCAATGGAATCTGTTGCCGGGTCACACCCTCGGCTAAGCACTTCGGGAAACCGGCCGCGCTTGTCCAGCGCCTGCCGGACGTTTCCCTTCAAGCAGTCGTGCAAAAATCCGAATACGTCAAAAAGCGTGGATTTCCCGGAGCCGTTGGCGCCAACGACAACTAGGAATGGTGGGATATCCCGCAGATGCACATCACGAAAAGCCTTGAAGTTCTTTAGGCGGATTGATTCGATTTTCATGGCCTGTTTCCGGAAGTATTTTTGCGGCCGCGCGACTTCTTGATGGCGAAAGATGCTGCGCGTTCGGTGCGGATGCGTTCGAGCAGGACAGGGGCGGGCTCGTCGTTCGGGTCTTGCGGGACGAGCTGGCCAGCGAAGGCGGCGCGGAGGATGGTTTGGCGTTGGGCAGTGGATTGGCTGAAAGCGAATTCTATTGCCGCGACCTGTGAAGCTGTCGCCTCCAATTGAATCGCAAGCTCCTGCATCATCTCCTCACGTTCGGCCGTTCCGGTCAGCGGAATTGTGACGGCTGCGACTTGCTGCAAGTTCAGGCCTGGCTTACCCGCGCCGTAGGCTTCTTTGTCCAGCTGGCCGCGCCCTCCTGCGCTCGCCGTAAGAAATAGATGGAGATACTCAGCGAGCGCACATTCAATGATGCGGATCAAGGCGACGTGCTGGCTCACATAGGCTTCGTCCATCTCCGTTTTAACGTGGGCAGCCTTCCCAACATTCGCGCCAGTAATGGTTAGCAGCAAATCGTGTCGCTGAACTTTGGTTCGTATGCCCTCGGAACTCATCGGAGGGTTAACAAATGCGATATCCGAAAGGTCTAGCCAATCCTTGTTTATGTTCTGGGAACGGATAAAAGTTGCTCCAGATGGCGCGTAGTACTCTGCCCAGCCGCGCGATCCACTTGTGATGAATTCGGAAAGTTGGTCCAAGCTCGCCCACACCCACCCCTCCGGCAATTCCGGTAGGCCAGTTGTGTCGGGGGCGACGGGTTCGGGGTATTTGCTTTGCCAGTCCTTGGGTGGGGTTTTGCCTTGATCCTTGAATTTGGCGAGTTGCTTTTGTTCCCAGCGGGCGCGGCGTTCGCGGAGGATGCGGGCGAGGAGTTGGGCGCCGGTTTCGTTGTCGGCAGGCGTTTGGGCGGGGGCGGATTTCGCGTTGCGGGTAGGGGCGGCAGCGCGGGCGGCGCGCCAGTCGGCGGTGAGGGCGCCTTCGACGGCGGCCTTGAGCAGGGACTGGCGGTATTGCTGCAATTTCTTCTGCGCGGCCTTCAGTTCCGCGACGCCGGCGTCGAGTTCGGAGAGCAGTTCTTCGAGTTTGGCGACGATGCGGGTTTGCTCGGCGGCGGGGGCAACGGCTAGCGGGAAACGAGCCAGCGCCGGACCTTCGATGCTCGCAACCGTTGTGCCATCTTTCGAACATGCATCAAGAATCCCTCTTTCTTTGGCGATGAGCTGCCACGCCACATAGGGGGTAGAGATGTTAGGCCTTGGGACGAAGGCACGCATATCTTGATTCACCGTGACGGGAACCTTTGTCTGCGCTACTGGCAATGTTCTCGACAAGATGCCTGATCGAACAACAACAAGAATGCTCTCGGGCGGGACAACGCTGAGATGGTTTAAGGCTGCTTCGGTTACATGATCTTCGGCGTCAGTGACGATGGCCCTTTTCATGTCCTTGGGGGAGACCCAAGGGATCTTCCCGTTGGTCCAATATTTCGGATCAGACTTCGACGGCGTGCCGCCACCGATGGCCGTCGCCAACTCTTCGAGGCATGACATCTGCCAACCCTTCGGGACACCAGCACTCACGCCACCAACTCCCCATTCATCTCATCCATCAACCCGTCCAGCTCCTTCCCGAACACGCCCCACGCTTTCTGCAATCCGCCTTTGTCTGCCAGCTCCGCGTAATCGAAATCCTCGCGACTGATCGAGCAACTGCTGGCGATATGGTCCTTCATCAGTCGCAGCCACTCGGTCTGCTCGGCCGTGAACGATGTCCCCCGCTGCGCGTTGTGGCGGAAGATCCACTGCTGGAAGCGGCGGTCGACCTCATCGGCAAAGGGCCGCAGTTCCGCGTTCTCGCCATCCGCGCCCAGCGCAAACCTCACCAGCGACACCAGGTCGGTGAGCTGGCGTCGACGGTCCGCGCCCTTAACCTTGCTGGCCTGCACCCGCGCATAGGCGCTCCACAGTTTTTCCGTGGTGAGCATCAGCGGCGGCCGGGACAGGCGTTCGTGCAGGTCCTCGATCATGTCGAAGGTGAGCGCGCGGCGCTGGTAGGGCTGGGCATAGAAGAAACCCAGCGCGGCGATTTCGTCCTTGTGCGCTTTCAGGTAATCGGCAAAGGCCTGGACTGTCTTCTGCGCCTGCGCCTCGGCCTGCACGCTGAAGCCGGCGTGCGTCACCTGGTCGATATTCACGCTGTCGATCAACTGCTCCCGGTCACGGCGCGCGGCTTCGATCTCCTCACGCAGCTCGGGCTTGTCGAACGGCAGGCAGGCGGCGGCCACGCGCGCGGCGCGGGCTGCCTCGATTTCTTCCGGCAGCAGGGAGTCCTCGCTGCGGGTGATGCCCTTGGCCGCAGCCGTGGCGAGGGCATCCTGCACGATGGCGTCCGGGTCCAGCGCGTGGATCAGCGCCTTGCCAAGTGCGCCCACCGGAATGCCACCGCTGATTTTCTCGATGCGCGCTTTCGCCTTGTCATCGAGTTGCTTGTTCAGGCGCACCAGGCGGTTGGCCAGCGACAGCACGGTGTCGTCGTCGCGGCTGCCCATGGCCACCCCCTGCAGCAGGTCCTTGAGCGGCACAGTGGGCTTCTTTTCCAGCGGCCGGCTCTCGGTCTTGCAGGATTTCTCCACGCCCACGGCGTCGATCAGCACAAAGCGGCTCTTGGCACCCTCGGCACTGCCGCTGACGCGTTTGAGGCTGTCGCCGTCCAGCGAGCGCACGCCGCGGCCTTTCATTTGCTCGTAGTAGCCCTTGCTGCGCACGTCGCGCATGAACAGCAACACTTCCAGCGGCTTCACGTCGGTGCCGGTGGCGATCATGTCCACGGTGACGGCGATGCGCGGGTAGAAGTCGTTGCGGAAGCTGGCGAGCACGCTGTCCGGGTCTTCCTCGGCGCGGTAGGTGACCTTCTTGCAGAAGGCGTTACCCTGCCCATACTCCTCGCGGACGATCTGGATGATGTCGTCGGCGTGGCTGTCGGTCTTGGCGAAGATCAGTGTCTTCGGCGTTTCCTGGCGGGCCGGGAAGATTTCGGTTTCCACCGCTTTCTTCATGGCCTTGATCACCTGCCGGATTTGGCTGGGGTTCACTACCGAACGATCCAGCTCCCTGCCGGTGTAGGCAACGTCCTCCTCGGTTTCCGCCCAGCGCTTCTTGCGGGTCTGCCGGTCGCGGTGGTCCACCCATTCCTTCGCCTTGACCTCGGCGCCGCGTTGCGTGATCTCGGTTTCGATCTCGTAGACGTCGTAGCCTACGTTCACGCCGTCAGCCACTGAGTCCTCGTAGCTGTATTCGGCCACGATGTTCTCGTTGAAGAAACCGAAGGTGCGCTTGTCCGGCGTGGCAGTAAGGCCAATGAGGAAGGCGTCGAAATAATCCAGCACCTGCTTCCACAGGTTGTAGATGCTGCGGTGGCACTCGTCGATGACGATGAAATCAAATTCCTCGATCGGGATGTCCGCGTTGTAGCGCACCAGCTTCTGCTGGCTGGTGCTTTGCTGGACTTCATTGAGCGAGGTGTCTTCGGCGGATTCGTCGATGGGGTCGCCGGAGAGGATCGAGTACATGCGCTGGATGGTGCTGATGCAGACCTGCGCGTGCGGGTCGATGTGACTGGAAGCCAGCCGCTGCACGTTGTACAGCTCCGTGAACTTGCGGGCGTCATCCGGCGGCGTGTAGGCCATGAATTCCTGGTGCGCCTGCTTGCCGAGGTTGCGGGTATCGACCAGGAACAGGATGCGTTTGGCGCCACCGAACTTGAGCAGGCGATATACCGCGGTGATGGCGGTGAAGGTTTTGCCAGCGCCGGTCGCCATGTGAATCAAGGCGCGCGGCTTGTTCTGCGCGAGGGATTTTTCCAGGCCGGTGACGGCGGAGGTCTGGCAGTCGCGCAGGTTTTTGGTGGGCAGCGCCGGCATCTGTTCGGCGAGGCGGCGCCGCAGCGAAGTTGGTTGCGCGAGCCACTCAGCCAGCTGTTCCGGGCGGAAGAAATGAAAGGTCTCGCGTGAGCGTGGAGCGGGATCGGCGTTGTCCGTGAAGCGGATGAGCTGGCCGGTGGCCTGGAACAGGAAACGCAGCGGGGTCTCGTTCTTGCGCCATTTCAGTTTGGCGTTGGCATAGCCCTCGGTTTGGGTCTCGACGTCCGTGATGCGTTCGCCGGCGGTGTCGCGCTTGGCTTCGATGACGCCGCAGGGGATGCGGTTAACGAGCAGCACGTAGTCGGCCGGGCCGGTGTCGGTGGGGTACTCGCGCACGGCCACACCCAACCCGGCACCCGGGTTGAGTTCCTTCATGTCCTGAACGATCCAGCCGGCCTGTGCCAGCCGGGCGTCGATCCGGTCGCGAGCCTGCTCCTCGGGGGTCTGGTTGCCCGGGACCATCCTGATCTCCTGCGGGGTGCGGGGCGGGGTTGGCGTTCAGGCCGAACCTTGAGGGTGTCGCCGCAATTTACCGGAAGTTACCGGGCGCCCCAAACGAAACAGGCCCCTTTCAGGGCCTGTCGGGCATCAGCATGGCCGGGCGCAGGTCCCGGTCATACGTCAGTTGAACGCGAAGTGCTCCTTGTCCAGCTGCAGTGTCGCCTTCGTCGGCGACAGCATGGACTCGGCATGCGCCTGGGCCCGCGGCAGGATGTGCGCGAAGTAGAACTCGGCGGTGGCGATCTTCGCCTGGTAGAACTCCTTCGTCTCCGTGCCATCACCCTTCGCGATCTTCTCCTGTGCCTTGGCGGCCATCAGCGCCCAGAAGTACGCCATGGTCACGTAGCCGGAATACATCAGGAAGTGGTGCGAGGCGCTGGAGACCATCTCGCGGTCTTTCGCAGCCGTCAGCATCACGCGGGTGGTGAGCCAGTTCCACTGGGTGGCCAGCTTCAGCAGTTTCCAGGCGTAGGGGCGGATCTCGCCGTTGGTGAGATTGCTGCGGCCGAAGGCGAACAGCAGACTGCTGAAATCGCGTACCGCCTTGCCCTTCGTCATCAGCAGGGTCTTGCGGCCGAGCAGGTCCAGCGCCTGGATGCCGGTGGTGCCTTCGTACAGCGTGGAGATGCGCGCGTCACGCGCGATCTGCTCCATGCCGTGCTCCTTGATGTAGCCGTGGCCACCGAACACCTGCATGCCGATGTTGGCGCTTTCCAGACCCATCTCGGTGAGGAAGCCCTTGAGGATCGGCGTCAGGAAGCCGAGCTTGTCGTCCCACTTCTCGTACTTGGCCTGGTCCTTCTCGAGGATGCCGTTCACCATGTGGTCGGCGTACTGCGCGGCGAAATACAGCATGGCGCGGCCGCCTTCAGCCACGGCCTTCTGCGTCAGCAGCATGCGGCGCACGTCGGCGTGGTGGATGATGGCGTCGGCGATCTGGTCCGGCTCCTGCTTGCCGCGCAGCGCGCGCATGGAGCGGCGGTCTTTCGCATACGCGAGCGCGCCCTGGAAGGATGCTTCGGCGTGTGCCACACCCTGCACGGCGGTGCCGATGCGGGCGCTGTTCATGAAGGTGAACATCGCGTCCAGGCCCTTGTTCGGCTGTGCGATCAGGTAGCCGGTGGCGCTGTCCATGTTCATCACGCAGGTGGCCGAGGCCTTGATGCCCATCTTGTGTTCGATGGAGCCGCAGCTGATGCCGTTGCGTGCACCCAGCGAGCCGTCCTTGTTGACCAGGAATTTCGGCACGATGAACAGCGAGATGCCCTTGGTGCCGGCCGGTGCGTCCGGCAGGCGCGCGAGCACGATGTGGATGATGTTCTCGGCGAGGTCGTGTTCGCCGGCGGAGATGAAGATCTTGGTGCCGGTGATCCTGTAGCTGCCGTCGGCCTGCGGTTCGGCTTTCGACTTCATCTGGCCGAGGTCGGTGCCGCAGTGCGCTTCGGTCAGGCACATGGTGCCGGTCCAGCGGCCTTCCACCAGCGGCGGCATGTAGGTGTTCAGCTGCTCTTCGGTGCCGTGCTGCATGATGGTGTTCATCGCGCCCAGCGACAGGCCCGGGTACATGGTGAACGACCAGTTGGCGGTGCCCATCATTTCCGACTTGATCAGGCCCAGCGACATCGGCATGCCCTGGCCGCCGTACTCCTGCGGATGCGAGAGGCCCTGCCAGCCGCCCTGCACGTACTGGTCGTAGGCAGCCTTGAAGCCTTTCGGCGTTTTCACCTCGCCGTTGTTGAAGTGACAGCCTTCCTCGTCACCCGGCAGGTTGAGCGGTGCCAGCACGTTCTCGCACAGCTTCGCGCACTCGGCGAGGATGGCTTCGACGGTTTCCGGGTCCGCGTCCTTGCCGTTCGACAGGCCCGCGTAGTGGGTCTTGTAGTCGAACATGTCGGTCATCAGGAAGCGCATGTCGCGCAGCGGGGCCTTGTAGGCGGGCATAAGTCACCTCGACAGGTCACGGGCGGGCCGGAAATGCCGGCCCGAAGCGGCGGCGATTCTGTCACACGGGTCCGTGCCGCAATTGGCCGGATTCGGCACACCCCCGTCAATGCGGTGAATCGACGGCTCCGTCTGGCGTGTATCCATAAGCTGAGGCATAAGGACACACTGCCGCCGCCAGGAGCCCGCCATGAACAATCCCTACCAGCCACCCGGCAGCGATCCGTCCGTACCGGACAACACGCCCGGCCCGCTGTGGAAGGCCGTGCTGTTCGGCGTGCTGGTGGATCTGGGCGGGACCCTGCTCTCGGCCATGGCGCTGCTGTTCGTGACGGCGGTGATCATGGCCATGAACGGCGCCAGCGAGGCGGAAATCACCCGCTACAGCCAGACGCTGGACCCCTGGTCGGGGCTCGGGTTGCTGATGACGATGGCCGGCCTGGTCATGTCCGTGCTGGGCGGCTACGTCTGCGCACGCACGGCGCGCACGCGCATCTACAAGGCGTCCGCCATTGCCGGTGCGGTCACCTGGATGCTGGCGACGATGCTCAGTGCCGGTGTCGAGACCGGGCCGCTGGATCACCTGATGTCGGCAGTGAGTTTTGCGGCGCTGCTGGCCGGCGCGGCGATATACGCGCAGCAGCAACGGGCACGGCAGCCGGGCATGAAGGCCTGAGGCGTCAGCGCACCACCGCGTCGCGCGCCTCTTCCCGCCGGCTGCGCTGCTGCTCCACCAGCTTGTACGCCAGGTAGTACTTGGCGATGTTGGCAACATAGCGTACCGGCTCCACGCCGATGACTTCGCCCGCGGTGCGCTCGACGTTGTCGAACCACACATTCGGGTCCAGCCCGCGCTGCGCCGCCAGCCGGCGCGCCTTGCCGAGATTGCCCGGCCCCGCGTTGTAGCCGGCGAAGGACAGCAGCGTGCGGTTGTAGGCGTCCATCTGCGGGTCGCGCAGGTAACGGTCCGCGATTTCGCGCAGGTACTTCACGCCGGCGTGAATGTTGGCTTCCGTTTTCGTGATGTCGCCCACCTGCATCGCGCGACCGGTGCGCGGCAGCACTTGCATGATGCCGATGGCACCTTCGGCGCTGCGTGCATTCTGGTCGAGGCCGGATTCCTGGAAAGCCTGCGCGGTGATCAGCAGCGGGTCGAAGTCGTACTGCGCCGCGTACTTGCGGAACAGGCCGATCACCGCGTCGTAGCGGGCGATCTCGCGGTCGGCCAGCGGCTGGCCGATGCGGCTGTTGGCGCCGTAATAGCGGTTGGCCAGGATGTTGCCGAATTCGGTGCCGATACGGTGCCCGCGCACGAATTCGTTGATCAGCGCGCGCAGTTCCGGCGTGCCCTTGCGCACGCCCCAGGCCAGGGTGGCGTTCTCGCGCAGCGTGGCCTGTTCCACGCGGATGCCGGGCAGTGTCGGCGCCCACAGTGCCACCTTGTAGTCATCGACCACGGTGCGCTCGACAATGCCGGCATCCAGCATTTCGAGGATGTCCTCGTCTTCCAGATGCTCGTCCGCGTAACGGATGGTCACCGGCGCCTTGCCCATGGCCACCAGCCCGCCGTTGAGCATGTCGAGGCTGGCGGCATAGCTGCTGGAGGCCCGTACGAACACGGTCGAGCCGGCGAGATCGTAGCGGTCCTGCACCAGTGGCGTGGCGCGGCCGCTCACCGCCACCTCATTGGCCCCGGTGTAGATGGCTTCGGTGAAGTCGATGCGCGCGGCGCGTTCGGGTGTGACGGTGAGCCCGGCCACCGCGAGATCGGCCCTGCCCTGCTCCAGCATGGTGAGCAGCTCGCGGCGCGACACCGGTATCACCACGATGTGTATCGGCCGCAGGACGCGCTTGTAGCGCTTGTTCAGCCAGCGTTCGAGCTCGTGGATGGAGTCGTACGCAATGCCGCGCTGGCGACCCTTGTCGAGGAAGTAGTCGGTGCGGCTCCAGGCGACCACGGCACGGATCTGGCGGCGTTTGACCAGACCGTCGAGATCGTCGTCGATGCGGGCGTCGACATACTCGCGCACCGGTGCCGGCGTGATGGCGGCCGTATCGACAGCAAGACCCGGCGTGGCCGGCAGCAGGCCGGCCAGCAGGAGGATCGGGGCAGCGGACATCCAGGTACGCATGCCCCGACCTTACCGCAACTTCGTTTGCACCGGCGTACCCTCCGGACGCGCGTGCGCCCGGAGGGGTGCCATCGGTCAGAGCATACGCACCAGCGTGGTGGTGCCTTCGCCGGCCACGGTGATTTCCAGCGTATCCAGGGCGCGGCTGGCACCCGGGATGAATTCCAGCGTGTGGGTGCCTTCCGGCAGCGAGCTCAGGCCGGCCGTGCCGTTGCCGTCGAACACGAGATAGTTGACGGACAGGTCGCAGCTGTTGCCGGTGAAATCGCAGTCGAGGTAGCCGTGCTCCACGCCGTTGTCCTCGTCGTTCTCGCTGACCATGGTCGGCGTGACGCCGAACGAGGCAATGTAGTACTGGATGTCGCCCTCAACGGTGTTGAGCAGGGCCACGAAGCTGGCCTCGCCTTCCACCTGCCACAGGCCGAACGCCGGGTTGCTGCCGTTGTCGGTCACGCGGGTGAACACGGAGATGCATTCCTCGCCGCAATTCTGCGGCGGTGTGGTGCCGTCGTCCTCGTCGTGGTTCTCGTAGGCATAGCCGGTGAACGTGCTGGCGGTGGCGATGAACTCGATCCAGCCCTCGACCGGGTCGCTGCCGAAGCCTTCACCGGTATCCAGCAGGCCGGAGGAGCCGGTGCTGTCGTCGGTGACAAAGCCTTCGCAGTCCTCGCAGGGGCCGGTCAGCAGGATGCCGGTGCCGGTATCGAAGTCGATCTGCCCGAAGTCGGCACCCTCGCGGCAGTCGCCGGTGGTGTATTCGTCGAAGGCCTGATCGCCCTGCGCTTCATAGCCGGTGCCGCAGTTGGTGTCGTCGAAGTTGATGAACTGCAGGTCTTCGGTGATGCCGAGCAGGAAGCCTCGTGCTCCGTCCTGGCGCAGCCAGAAGCCGCGCATGGCGGTCTTCGTGAAGTGGAATTGCGCCGCCTCGGCGTCCACCAGCGCATCGATGTCGGCGTCGTCGAACACCGCGACCAGGGCCGCGTTGTCCTCGAAGGTTTCCGCGGTGTCGGCCAGGCTGTCCGCGATGTCTGCGAGCACTTCTGCCGTGGCGTTGGTGGCGGTGAAGAAGGCCTGGGTGGCCGGCGTGATGGTGATGCCGTTGTCCGGATTGCCGTCGCTGTCCAGCGTCTGCAGCAGGCGGATCACGTTCAGGGTGAAGTTGTCGCGGTCCCCGGCGCTTTCGTATTCGGCCAGTGCCACGTCGACCGGCGTGATGGTTTCCGCACCGGTGACCGCACCCAGCGGCAGGTCGCCGATGTAGAAAGTGACGGTGTCGCCCGCGCGGTACCGGAATTCGCCGGCGGTGTTGGTGAGGCCTCTCAGGCCGCTGGGCTCGGCCTGGTAGCGCAGGCCCTGCACGGCGCTGTCGACGAAGCTGCCGGTGAGGCTGCCCGCCGAGCCCTTGTCGTCGTCACAACCCGTCAGCAGGGCGGCCAGAAGGACAAGGGGAGAAGCCAGCGCGGCTGCGCCGGTCTTCCGGAGATCCGGGAATTTCATGGTGATGCTCCTGATGCATGACTGCAGGCGCCACACCGAAGACTTCCCTGTTGCGCGTGGCGGTCTTGGCACCGCCGTACCTGGCAATGGGGGAATTATCCGGCGCCGGCATGGTTTGTCCATGCCGTCACCCGGAACTTGTTCACGCTTTGCTCAGAACAGTTTCGAGAAGCGTTCCGGCAGCAGGTTGCCGAGAACGAGCATCGGTTTCCACGGCCACCAGGGCACGATCACGCTGCCCTTCTTCTTCTCGATGGCGTCCACCATCTGCCGCGCGGCGGCATCGGCCTCGATGATGAACGGATACTTTTCCATGTCCGGCACCAGCTCGCTCTTGATGAAGCCGGGGTGGATGGCGGTCACCGAGATGCCGTGTTTCTGCAGCTCGATCCCGGCGGCACGCAGCCACATGCTGAGTGCGGCCTTGGAGGCCGAATAGCTGCCGCTGCCCGGGATCGGCTTGATGCCGGCGATGGACGAGATGCCGACCAGATGGCCGCGCTTCTTCGCGCGGAAATACTTCGCGGCGGCATCCAGCGAGGCGATGGCGCCGATCAGGTTGACGGCAAACACTTCCTTGTCCTTGCTGATGTCGCCGGCACCGGTACGGTTGATGGTGGTGATGCCGGCATTGGCGACGAATACATCGAGATCGCCGAGCTTTTCGCGCAGCGCATCGACGGCAGCGTGCACCGTGGTGTCGTTGGCCACATCGACCGCACCCAGCTCCACTTTCACGCCCTTGCCGCGCAGCTCCTGCGCCAGCGTTTCCAGACGATCGACACGGCGCGCCATCAGGCCGACGTTGTAGCCGCGGGATGCGAATTCGCGCGCCAGTGCGGCGCCGATGCCGCTGGAAGCGCCGGTGATGATCACGGTCTTGCCCATGGGAATCTCCCGGTAGTCCCTTGTGTGCGGCCCGCACCTTAGCATGGCCGGACACGCCGCGATCCGGGTGTCACATCCTGAAACGGCTTGCCCGCGGACGTGGCGTCGTCCGCGGTACACAGAACCGGGCTGCCGTATATCCCCGCCGGGGCGGGCCCTTCAGCGCGCGGTGAACCCGCCGTCCACGGCCAGCGCCTGGCCGGTGATGAAGGAGGCCCGCGCCGAGCAGAGATACACGGCTGCGTCCGCCACTTCCTGCGCGTTGCCCATGCGGTTCATCGGATGCAGGGCCACCATGGCCGCCTCGCCGGCGGGGTCGCGGCGGGTGACGCGATCGATCATTTCCGTGCGGATGGCACCGGGGCAGATCGCATTCACCCGCACGCCGGCGGTTGCATATTCCAGGGCGGCCGTACGCGTGAGCTGGACGACGCCGCCCTTCGATGCGCAGTACGCCGGCAGCCCGGCAAAGCCGATCAGGCCGGCCACGGAGGCGATGTTGACGACGGCGCCGTGTCCGGCCTGCGACATGATCTTCATCTGCTCGCGCAGGCAGAGGAAAAGCCCGCGCAGGTTGATGTCGAGCACGCGGTCGAAGTTGTCCAGGCTGCAGTCGCCGGTCGGCGCCGGTTCGCCCTCGACGCCGGCGTTGTTGCAGGCGATATCCAGCCGCCCCTGGCGCGCGAGTATGTCGCGGTGCAGGGCCGCCACCTGGTCCGGATCGGCGACGTCGCAGGCGATGAACTGCGCATCACCGTATGTACGGATCTGTGCGGCGGCCTGCTCGCCGCGTGCCCGGTCACGGTCGGACAGCACGACACGGCAGCCGGCCTGCGCGAATGCCTGTGCGGTGGCAAGGCCGATGCCGGTGGCGGCGCCGGTCACCAGGGCAACGGCGCCGGCAGGGAAAGGTGCGGGTGCGGACATGTCGTGTCTCCGGCGGCGACGGGAGTCCATGCTGGCACGGCGTACCGGCTGCGGTATTGACCTGCCGCAGCATCCGCCGGGTGTGGCGGCGGCGCGGAGCCGTGCCGGAAGGCGTTCCTACAGGGGCAGCTGCCGCCGCAGGCGTGCCGGCGTGTTGCCGGTCCAGCGGCGGAAGGCGCGGTTGAATGCGCTCTGCTCGGAAAAGCCGAGCAGCAGTGCGATGTCGGTCATCGACAGCGCACGGTCGCCCAGGTAACTGCGGGCCAGTTCGGTACGGATGCGATCCAGGAATTGCTGGAAGGTGAGCCCGCGTTCGGCCAGCCGGCGCTGTACGGTGCGCGGCGCCGCACCCAGTTCCCGTGCGGCGCGCGGCAGAGTGGCGTTGCCGTCCGGCAGCAGACGCAGCAGCACCTGCTGCAGCGCGCGCTGGAACGCGTCGGCATCGGGGGCGGCGGCCAGCAGGGCGCGCGCCTGCCGGCCCAGCAGCTCGCGCAGTCCGGGATCGGAATGCGGCATGGGAATGGCGAGGTAACTCACCGGGAAACGCACCCGCGTGTGGGTGTCGCCGAACTGCACCGGGCAGCCGAAGAATGCTTCATACAGCGCGCGCGCGGCATCCGTGGCCGGTGCCGGGTGCACGAAGGACACCAGCGCCGGCGGCGGCGGATCGTCCACCTGCCGGCGCAGGAACGCGACCAGCGCCGCAATGCCGACCGTGTCGCCGTCGAGGTCGCCGATGCTGTCTTCGGCGCGCCAGCGGATTTCCACATGACCGTCGGCAGCGCCGACCTCGGCGATGTCCACGCCGTAGAACAGCCGCTCGTAGTGCTGGTAGGCGAGCATGGCTTCGCCCACCGTGTTGCTGGCCAGGACCAGATAGCCCAGCACGCCGACATGACGCGGCTGCACGCCGGCGCCGATGGCCAGCCCCGGCGCCGGCATGCCCGGTTTCAGGGTCACCGCGCGCGCGAGCAGGGCCCGCCATTCCGGCAACGGAACCACGTCGTCGGGCGCGTAGCCGGCCAGGGCCGCCCGCACGCCGGGGGCGGCCAGCCCTTCCCGGTCCAGCCAGTCGCCAAGGATGCCGGTCCAGGCACCGGTGACCCGCATGGCACCTGCCATGAGCACGCTCCGTCGATCGGATGGCGTTGATTGTCAAAAGACTGGCGCAGATGGTCAATAAGCCCGGACCTGCCCGGGACAGACTTCCGGCATCACAACAAGAAGCGGGGATACCCCCATGAGCCTCGAGACCCTGAGCCTTGCCCTGACCGACCTGCTGGCCCGCTCCGGCCTGGCGGACCTGTGGAGCACCGTTGCCCCGCTGCTGGCGCTGGACGCGCGCCAGGCCATCTTCGTGGTGGCCTCGCCGGTGTTCATCGGGCTGGCGCTGTGGGAGTACCGGAAGATCCGCCACGATCCGCGCCTCACCGAGGCGAAGGAATCGATCCGCAACTTTTTCCTCGGTGCCGGCTACCAGACCACCGAGCTGCTGTTCGCGGGCATCATCGCCTTCCCGGTGTTCGCGCTGGCGTATCACTTCCGCATTGCCACCATCGAGCTCACCTGGCTTTCCGGTCTCGCGCTGTTTGTTGCCTTCGAATTCCTCTTCTACTGGATGCACCGCTTCAGCCACCGCGTGCGCTGGTTCTGGTGCGCGCACGTGGTGCACCACTCGTCCGAGCGCATGAACCTGTCGACGGCGATGCGCCAGAACGCCACCAACATCTTCAACGGCGGCTGGCTGCTGTTCGTGCCGCTGGCCTTCATCGGCTTCAATCCGGTGTGGATCGGCATCGTGTTTGCCCTCGATCTGGTCTACCAGTTCTTCATCCACACCACGCTGGTGGGCAAGCTGCACCCGGCGATCGAGTTTGTGTTCAACACGCCCAGCCACCACCGTGCGCATCACGGACGCAACGAGCGCTACATCGACAAGAACTACGGCGGCGTGCTGATCATCTTCGACCGCCTGTTCGGCACCTTCGAGGAAGAGCGTGAGGACGAGCCGGTGGAATACGGCATCCTGCGCCAGGTGCATACCGAAAGCCTGGTGAAGAGCTGGACGCACGAATACGTCGACATGGCGCGGGACATGCGGAAACCGGGCCCGCTGCTGCAGCGCCTGAAGCATCTGTGGATGCCGCCTGAATGGGAGCGCGGAGCGCGAGGCGAACCGCAGCGCGGAGCGCGAGAGGACCGGCAGCGCGGCGACGATGCGGCCGGAGAACCCGGCACCGTGCCGGTGCCGGCCCGGCAGTAAGCGCCGCGCCCCGCATGTGCGGGGCCGCAAATACGGCGGGCGGCAATGACAGCGGTGCCGGAACAATGGCACCCTTCGGCTCCGTGATCCGTTGCCGGCGAGGGCGACGGGCACCACACCGATTCCCGGAGCCCGCCATGACGACCGTGCTGAGCCGTTCCCTGATCGCCCTGCCTGCCCTGCTGCTGGCCGGTGCCGCCCTTGCCGCCGAGGACAAGTGGCAGGTCACCACCAAAATGGAAATGGTCGGCATGCCGTTCCAGATGCCGGCGCAGGCCCAGACCATCTGCGTGCCGCCGGGGCAGGCCACCAGCGAGAAAATGGTGCCGGCCAAGGAGAACTGCAAGATCTCCGGCTTCAAGACCACCGGCAACACCAGCCGCTTCCACGTGGAATGCCCGCCCCCGGAAAAAATGAGCGGCGACGGCGAATTCACCGTGCTGGGCCCGGATTCCTACAAGGGCAGCATGGCCATCAAGGGCGTGATGGAGGGCGAGCCGGTCGACATGAAGATGAGCTGGACCGGCAAGAAGCTCGGCCAGTGCGATGCGGTGAAGGACAAGGCCATCAGCGTGACCGCCATCCAGCAGCAGCAACAGGCGCAGGTTGGACAGATGTGCGCGCAGCTGGCCGACGGCATGGGCTGGCAGACGGCGCAGCACATGGAGCCGTCCTGCCCGACCATCAAGGCCGACATCTGCAAGCGTGCAAAAACCCTGTTCGACGGCCCGAAGAAATCCGATGCCGTGCTCGACATGCAGGAAAAACGCGGCGACTGGAAAGAGCTGGCCGGTTACTGCGGCATCGATGTCGTGCCGCTGACCGCGAAGTACTGCACCATGGCCAAGAAAGAACAGAACTGGAACAACGCAGCGCTGGTCTGCGGCAAGGATGCGGAACTGGAGGCGCTGGCGAAGAAAGAGTGCACCGGCAAGATGTACACGGCCGGGCTCGTTGAAGACAAATACCAGTCGCTGTGCGCACGCTATGCCGACATGGTCGACCCGGGCTCGGCACCGAAGTCGTCCGGCAGCACGAAATCCGCCGGTGGCAGCACCGGCAACACGACCATCGATACCGGCAAGAAGGCGGTGGAAGGCTTCAAGAAACTGAAAGGCTTCCTCGGCAACTGATGCCGCCGATGCTGCGCCGGTGGTGGTTGCCGCCGCTGGCGCTGTTGTTGCTGATCGCCTGGGGGCCGGCACCGTTCGGCCCTTTTCATTTCGACGACGACCGCGTCATTGTCGACTACGCGCCGGTGCATTCGCTGGCCGGCTGGTGGCAGGCGCAGCCGGGTTTGCGTCCGCTGCTGAAGCTGTCCTACGCGCTGAACTACAGCGTCGATCCGGGCCCGTTCGGGTTCCATGTCACCAACCTGTGTCTGCACGCGCTGAACGGCGTGCTGCTGTTGCTGTTCCTGCGTCGCCTGTTGCCGGCCATGCCTGGCGTGACGCTGGCCGTGACGGCGCTGTGGTTGCTGCACCCGTCCAGTACCGAAGCCGTCACCTATGTGTCGGGCCGCTCGGTGGCGTTGATGACCACGTTCATGCTGGCGGCACTGTGGGCAGTCTGCGGTGATCGCCCGCGCGACCGCTGGCTGGCGGCGCTGTTCACGGCGCTGGCGCTGGCGGTGCGCGAGACGGCATGGTCGTTGCCGTTCGCGCTGGCGATCGTGGCGTGGATGACGGCATCGCAGCGTGGCACGGAGGCGCGTACGGCCGGCTTCCAGGCGGCATGGCACCTTGCCTGGCCCCGTGTCTGGCCGTCACTGGCGATCCTGGGCCTTGCCGTCGTTGCGTTCCTGCTGGAAACGCGTCATCGGCACCTGCTGCTCGACAACCTTCCCGGTCAGGACCGCGGCGCGCTGCTGTGGACGCAGCTGGAAGCCTGGCGCTGGTTCGCCGCGCAGGCGCTGTGGCTGGCGGCACCGAATTTCGACCCGGACCTGCGCCCGCAATGGCAGGCCACGCCGGCGCTGGTGATGTGGGGTTTGCTGCTGGCAACGCTGGTTGCCCTTTCACTTCGGCAGCTGCTGCGCACGCACAGCCTGATCGCCGGCAGCTTCCTGCTGGCGGTGATTTTCCTGCTGCCCGGCTACAGCATCCTGATGCGGCCGGACATGGCGAACAACCGTCATCTCTATCCGGTACTGCCGGGCCTGCTGCTGGCGCTGTTGCTGGCCGGCAACCTGTTGCTGGCGACATTCGCGGAACGGACCGGCCTGGCGCGCGTGCGCATGGCCGGCACGGCGCTGCTGATGCTGCTGGTGCTGTACTCGGCGCTGGCCACCGGCCTGCGCAACCTCGATTACCTGGACGAGCGATCGCTGTGGCAACGCACGGCGGAGCAGTCGCCGGACAAGAGCCGGGTATGGAACAACCTCGGCATGGCCTGCGAGGCGGAAGGGGACGGGGACTGCGCCCGCGATGCGTACCGGCGTGCCGTGCAGCTGGATCCGGCCAACCTGCGGGCGAAGAACAACCTGTACTTTCTCGAGTCGCCGGAATGAAGAATGCGGCAGCGTCGAGCCGACGCTGCCGCGGTGTGGACCGGAGCCGGATCAACGGCGGGAGTCGCCGCCCCTGCCCTTGTGGTCGCCGTGGCGATCGTCCCTGTCGTCATCGTCATCGTGATCGTCCGGGCCGTGCTTCCTGCGCGCTTCCAGCTGTTGCAGCTGTTCCTTGTCCAGCACTTTCTCCAGCGCGGTCTGCGCGTCCTTGCGGGCCGCTTCATGGGCCGCGCGTTCCTGCTCGAGGATCTTCGTCACCTGCACGGACTGCCCGTCGGTGAGCTTCAGGTCCTCCTTCAGGCGTTCGACCATTTTCCCGACCGGCGGCGGACCGTCCGGGCGCTCGTGGCCGTGACGGTCGCCGGCGCCGGCGATGCCCGCGCCGGCCAGGCCAAAGGACAGTGCGGCAACGGCCAGCAGTTTCTTCACATGGATATCGGAATGTCTTGTCATGGTGTCGGTCTCCTGTGGTGTCGACAGGAGCAGTCTTGCGCCGGAATGTGCAAGCAACGGGGACAAACCGGGGAGGCTTTGCAGTTCGCGTGCAACCGCCGTGCAGGCGGCTGTGCTCAGGCCGGCAGCTCGAAGCGGTAGCCGGCACCGTAGACGGACTGCACCAGCTCGACGCCGGTGAACACGTCGTCCAGCTTGCGGCGCAGTTTCTTCACGTGACTGTCGATGGTGCGGTCGCTGACCACACGGTGGTCGTTGTAGATGCGGTCCATCAGCTGCTGCCGGGACCAGATGCGCCCGGGCGAGGACGCGAGGCAATGCAGCAGCTGGAACTCGATGGCGGTGAACGACACGCGCTGGCCGCGCCATTCCAGCAGCAGGCGCGACTCGTCCAGCAGCAGACCCTGCGAAACGGTTTCGGCCGGGGCCGATACCCGGCGCAGCACGGCCTTCACCCGCGCCACGACTTCGCGCGGGCTGAACGGCTTGACGATGTAATCGTCGGCGCCGAGTTCCAGCCCCAGCAGGCGGTCGATCTCTTCCGCGCGCGCCGTCACCATCAGGATCGGCACCTGCGAGACGGCGCGGATTTCCCGGCACAGGGTCAGGCCGTCCTTGCCGGGCAGCATCACGTCCAGCAGCACGGCATCCGGACTGAACTCCCGGCGCGCGGATTCGGCCGCGTTGCCATCGGCCACGATCCGTGTTTCGTAACCTTCGTGCGCGAGGTAGTCGGCCAGCAGCGTGGCGATCTTCGGTTCGTCTTCCACGATCATCACGCGCTGTCTGCTCATGCGGCAGGCCTCGTTGCGGCCAGCGGCAGCCGTACGCGGATGCGCAGCCCGCCCAGCTCGCCGGCGGATGCCTCGATGCTGCCGTCATGCGCTTCCACGATGCGCTTGCAGATGGCGAGCCCGAGACCGGCACCGCCGGCTGCGCGGGTGCGTGCCTCGTCGACGCGGTAGAGGTGATCGAACAGTCTGGGCAGCGAGGCTTCCGGCACACCGGGCGCGGAGTCTTCCACCACCAGTTCTGCCGACGACCCCTGCACGGACAGTGTCAGGCGCACCTCGCCGCCGGCATCGGTGTAGCGCGCGCTGTTGGACAGCAGGTTGTCGATCAGTTGCTGCAGCCGGTCCTCGTCGCCATGCACGAGCACGGCATGGTCCGGTGTGTGCACACCGGACCGCAGCTGCGCCTGCCGCAGCAGGCTGGCGGCGTTTTCCGTGCGCTCGTGCACCAGGGAGGCCAGGTCGACATCCGCCTTGCGGTACTGCAGGGCACCGAGATCGGCGCGCGCCAGCACGTACAGGTCTTCCACCAGCCGCAGCAGGTGGCCGGTTTCCTGCCGCAGCGATTCAATGCGTTCGCGGTTCAGCGGCCGCACCCCGTCCAGCATGGCGTCGATCTCGCCGGAGAGCACCGCCAGCGGTGTGCGCAGCTCGTGGGAGATGTCGGCGAACCAGCGGTGCCGGGCATGGGCATTGCTGTCCAGGGTGCGGGCCAGTTCGGAAATGTCGCGTGCCAGTGCGCCCAGCTCGTCACGGCGCCCGGTGTCGAGCGCAACGTCGTACTGCTGCTGGGTCAGGCGGTGCGCCGCCTGCGAAAGCTGCCTGAGCGGCCGGGTGAACTGCCGGGCCAGCAGCACGGCCACGACCACGGCGAACAGCAGCGCAAACGCCGCCACCAGCCACAGTGCGCGCAGCTGGTCTTCCCGGAAATGGCGATCAATGTCCTGTTCCAGCCGGGCGAACCGCGGCGTGGCCAGATAGCCGACACGCTCGCCATCGACCAGGATGGGCACTTCGATGGCGAATTCGCCGGTGACGGCCGAGCGGCCGATCAGGATGCGGTGATCGGCGTCCAGCAGCACCACCGGCAGTGGCGGGATCGGCGGTGGCGGCGGCGTTTCGTCGTGATGCTTCCGTCTTTCGTGCCGCTCGTGTTCCCGGCGCGGTTGTTCGCTGTCGTCTTCCGTGGTCCGGCGCAGCAGCCGGTAGAACGAGCGCGGATCGGCGGTGAATGCCAGCCAGCCCGGGTCCTCGCGCCAGCTTTCGGCCAGTACCAGCGCAAACGCTTCCAGCCGTTTTTCCTGCTGGGCATTCACGTAGTCCAGCAGGCCGCTGTCGAAGCGCCACTGGAACAGCAGGACGACGCCCAGCACCAGCGCGAGCGCGAAGGCGGACAGGGCAAGGATCAGGCGGGTCTGGATGGACATGACCCGCCAGCCTAGGCGCGCACGCGCGGCAGCGGCAAGGCCGTGGTCGCGGATTCCCGATTGTTTCCTTATTGGTGCGCGGGCGCCTGCGGCAGGAGAGCGGCCCGGAAGCGGCCGCCTTCCTGCACCACCGGCGCAATGGCCACCGCCGGATCGTGGGTGAAACACAGGCGCACGCCGCGTGCGACGCAGTCGGCCAGCAGTGCGGCTTTCTCGTCGATCAGCAGTTCCGGGTTGCGGTCATAGCCCATGGACAGCGGCACGTGCACCCAGGGCGCGCCGGGGATGAGATCGCTGGCGAACAGCACCGGACCGCCGTCGGCATCGACTTCGGTCATCAGCAGGCCCGGTGTATGGCCGTCGCTGTAGTGGAAACGCCAGCCTGCGCCGAGCACGGGTGTGGTTTCGCCGTCGACGATCACCAGCCGGCCGCTGCTTTCCAGCAGGGGCTGCAGCTCCGGGATATAGGACGCGCGATCGCGCGCGTGCGGCCGGCAGGCACGTTCCCAGGCACGGCGGCCGACGAGGATGGTGGCATTCGTGAACACCAGCGAAGGCGGCGCGCCCGGCTGCCAGGCCGTGAGCAGGCCGCCGGCGTGATCGAAGTGCAGGTGAGAGAGCACGATCACATCGATGTCGGCCGGTGTCAGGCCCTGCGCGGCCAGCGCATCGAGCAGGACATGGCGCTCTTCCACCACGCCGTAGCGTTCGCGCAGTTTCGGCTCGAAGAAGGCGCCGATGCCGGTTTCCAGCAGCACATGGCGCCGTGTGCCGTCGGGTCGGGTTTCGCGCACCAGCAGGCAGCGGCAGGCCAGGTCGATGCGGTTCTGCGCATCCGCCGGCGCCCACTTTTCCCACACCGCTTTCGGTGCGTTGCCGAACATGGCGCCGCCGTCGAGCTTCTGTGCGTTGCCGGAGAGCGGGATCAGTTCGCGCATGGTGGGTCACCCTCGGCGGGCATCAGCCCTGCAGCAGGCCGATATCCGCCGTTTTCAGGAACAGGCCGCGCAGCTTCGTCAGCAGCGCGAGGCGGTTGGCGCGCACCTGCGGGTCCTCGGCGTTCACCATCACCTTGTCGAAGAAGGTGTCGACTTCCGCGCGCAGGCCCGCCAGGCGCGACAGCGCCTGCTCGTAATCGCCTTTCGCGAACAGCGGCGCGACGATGGTTTCCATGTAGATGACGGTTTTCGCCAGCGCCTGCTCGGCCGGGTCCTGCAGCAGTGCCGACGTGACGGTGCTGGCTGCCGCGGCGCCGTCCTTCGCAAGGATGTTGCCCACGCGCTTGTTGGCAGCGGCCAGTGCTGCCGACTCCGGCAGCGCGCGGAAGGCCTGCACGGCCTTCACGCGGCGCGCCACGTCCAGCGGCCGCGAGGTGCCGACCGCCAGCGCGGCCTGCACGGTGTCGGCCGCGATGCCCTGCTCGGCAAAGTACGCCGGATAACGACCGGTGATAAAATCGAGCACGTCGGCGCGCACGCTGCCGCTGGAGAGCCGGTTGCCCAGCTGTGCGATGGCGGCATCGACCAGCACGGTCAGGTCGAGGTCGAGCCCGGCCTCGATGACGGTGCGCAGCACGCCCAGCGTGGCGCGGCGCAGTGCGAACGGATCCTTGTCGCCGGTGGGCGGCTGGCCGATGCCGAAGATGCCGACAAGGGTATCCAGCTTGTCGGCGATGGCGACTGCCTGCGCGGTTTTCGTCGAGGCAATGGTGTCGCCGGCGAAACGCGGGCGGTACTGTTCGTCCAGCGCGGACGCAACTTCCGCCGGCAGTTTCTCTGCCGTGGCGTAGTAACGGCCGGCAATGCCCTGCAGCTCCGGGAATTCGCCGACCAGTTCGGTGGCCAGGTCGGCCTTGCACAGCAGGCCGGCCTGGCGCGCGTGCTGCGGATCGCCGCCGATCTGTGCGGCGATGATTTCCGCCAGCGCGGCGGCGCGTTCGGCCTTCTCGTACACACTGCCCAGCTTCGCCTGGAATACCACGTTCTTCAGGCGCTCGTTGCGCTGTGCCAGCGGCACTTTCAGATCCTGCCGATAGAAGAACTCGGCATCGGTCAGGCGCGGGCGCACGACCTTCTCGTTGCCGGCGACGATGTGCGCCGGCTCCCGGCTCTCGATGTTGGCGACGGTGATGAACACCGGCAGCAGCCTGCCCTGCGCGTCCGTGAGGCAGAAATACTTCTGGTTGTCCTGCATGGTCGAGATCAGTGCTTCCTGCGGCACGTCGAGGAAGCGCTTCTCGAAGGTACAGGCCAGCGGCACCGGCCATTCCACCAGCGCCGTGACTTCGTCGAGCAGTGCATCCGGAATGATGGCCTTGCCGCCCTGCTCCGCGGCCAGCTTTTCCACCTTTGCCAGGATTTCCGCGCGGCGGGCATCGAAGTCGGCAATCACGTGCGCCTTCTTCAGCGCGTCGAGGTACTGCTTCGGCTCGCCGATGGCCACGGCCGCCGGATGGTGGAAGCGGTGGCCGCGCGAGGTGTTGCCGGCTTTCTGGCCGAGGATTTCACAGGGAATGACTTCCGTGCCGAACAGCATCACCAGCCACTGTGACGGCCGCACGAACTCGATGCGGTGCGCGCCCCAGCGCATGCGCTTGGCGATGGGCAGATCAGACAGGGCTTTTTGGACGATTCCGGGGAGCAGTGAGGTAAGTGGCTGGCCCGGCTTTTCGCGTTGGAAATAGACCTTTCCAAGCTTTTCGTCTTTGTGCAGTTGGTCTATGGACGCGCTGAACTTCTTGAGGAAGCCCAGCAAGGCTTGGGTTGGATTGCCTTCCTTATCGAAAGCGGCAGGGATCGGAGGGCCATATATTGTTTCGGTGTTGGCTGGTGTTTGCTCTGGCAAGTCTTTAACCAAAACCGCCAAGCGCCGTGGCGAGGCATAACCAGTCGCGTTCGGTTTATGAATGCCAGCAGCAATAAGACTAATTTCTATTGAGGCCGTAAATTCATCGCGCAACCCTTTCAGGGATTTCGGCGGCAGTTCTTCGGTGCCCAGTTCGACCAGGAAATCACGACTCTTTTGAGAAGAGCTCATCACGCGGACTCCTTCTTCGCGGCTTCGGCCCTGGCGATCACCTCATCGCGCAGGTGCGCGGGTGCCAGCGGGAAGCCGAGCTTCAGCCGCGAATCGAAATAGGCCTGGGCCACGGCACGCGCCAGCGTGCGCACGCGCAGGATGTAGCGCTGGCGCTCGGTGACGGAAATCGCGCGGCGCGCATCCAGCAGGTTGAAGGTGTGCGAGGCCTTCACCACCATTTCATAGGACGGCAGCGCCAGGTTCAGCGCCATCAGGCGGTTGGCCTCGGACTCGTAGAAATCGAACAGGCCGAACAGTTTCTCGACGTTGGCGTGTTCGAAGTTGAACGCGCTCATCTCGACTTCGTTCTGGTGGAACACGTCGCCGTAGGTCACCTTCCCGAACTGGCCGTCGGTCCACGTCAGGTCGTACACCGAGTTGACGCCCTGCAGGTACATCGCGAGGCGCTCGAGGCCGTAGGTGATTTCGCCGGTGACCGGGTAGCACTCGACGCCGCCGACTTGCTGGAAGTAGGTGAACTGCGTGACTTCCATGCCGTTCAGCCACACTTCCCAGCCCAGGCCCCAGGCGCCCAGCGTCGGCGATTCCCAGTTGTCCTCGACGAAGCGGATGTCGTGCACCGCCGGGTCGACGCCGATCGCGCGCAGCGAGTCGAGGTACAGCTCCTGAATGTTGTCCGGGTTCGGCTTCATCACCACCTGGAACTGGTAGTAGTGCTGCAGGCGGTTCGGGTTCTCGCCGTAGCGGCCGTCGGCCGGGCGGCGCGAAGGCTGCACGTAGGCCGCGTTCCAGGTTTCCGGGCCCAGCGCACGCAGGAAGGTGGCGGTGTGGAAGGTGCCGGCACCCATTTCCATGTCGTAGGGCTGCAGGACCACGCAACCCTGCGCGGCCCAGAAGGTCTGGAGCCGGAGGATCAGGTCCTGGAAGGTCTTCGGCGTATCGGCAACCGTCATGGCGGAACCCCTGCTGGACCCGGCGGGCAGCGGCCGGGGCGCGAAAAGCCGGGCAGTTTAGCAGCGGGTGCCGATACCCCCTAGCGCCCGGGGCCGGTCCGGTGCCTGCCTTCCGGCGCCGGATTTGCCTGCCCTGCCTGGCCCCCCCCCCGGAACCGGGCTTGTGCGGTCTGTCACATTCCACCGCCAATAGGGGCCCCGGACCGGCGCCGGCAGCGCCGGCAGGAACGGGAGTGTCATCCACAATCTGGAAGTTCAGGGGTTCAGCACATGAAACATCATCGTTTGGGTTTGCTTGCGGCCGCCATTGCAGCCGTCTCGCTGGTCGGCTGTGAGGACGACGACAACGGTCCGCGTTCCCTCAAGGTCACCACCGCGAACGCGCCCTATGTGGCTGCCGACGGCGCCGCGCTGATTGAAGGCGCGATGGATGTCGACGACGAAGGCTCGCCGGACGAAATCATTCCGGCCGGCGTGACCGTGACCGGCGGCGAAGGCCGGAAAATCCCCGGCCTGACCTTCATCAAGCTGGGTGAGCTGGTACGTGAAGACCAGCAGAACGGCGAGCTGGCTGCGCTGGTCTCGTCCGCCCTGCCGGTCGGCGTGGTCACCGAAGGCACGGAAGTCGACTGCGAAACCTCCGGCAGCTACATCTACTACAACACGGCGTCGACCTGGGGCATCACCTACAACAACTGCGTCTCGGAATACTCGGGCGATACCTATGAAAGCCGTTACACCCTGAACGGCACGGCGACCGGTGATTACGACGGTGCCGGCTACGGCGGCTGGAACGCCGACTACGAAGGCCTGCGCAGCACCTATGCCTCGACTTACCAGGAAGGCGAATACGGCGGTTCCTACAGCGGCAGTTACCAGATCGACGGCCACTTCGAGTACTACTACGACTACGGCGGTTACGGCGGCAGCTACGCCAGCCACTACGTCGCCGACGACCTGGTTGTGAAGTACAAGTACAAGGCCACGGGTGATGCGGTCGAGGAATCCGACGAGTTCGAGAACGCCGCCGGCACCATTACCTACGACGCCTACGAGTTCATGTTCTACAACTACGGTGGCTACTGGTACTGGCAGGGCAACCTGCAGGCGACCGATTCCGAGCGTGGCATCTGGACCATCACCACGCCGTCGCCGTTCGGTATCGATTACTGCGACGAGCAGGTGGTCGGCTCCATCCGCTACACCGGCCGCCTTGCGGAAGAGCATCACGAGGAAAGCCCGGCAGGCCGCAGCAACATCCTGGTGATCTCGGGCAACGGCACCGGCACGGTGAGCTACACGCTGTACGAGAACGACGGCACGACCGTCATCAGCGATGAAGACCACGACTGGTTCGACTATTCCTACCCGTACTGCTACTGATCGACGCCCGCAACGGGCGGCTGCACGGGAAGGAGCGCTTCGGCGCTCCTTTTCCTTGTTTGCGCCGGATTTGTTTTCCGGCACGTTTTTGTGTTCGGATGGCCGCACTTTCCGCAGACAGGAGTCCTGATCCGTGATCGCGACAAGACCGGCACTGGCGCTTGCCCTTTTCCTGTTGGCCGGCCCGGCGGCGGCATCGTCCTGCGCGTCGCAATTGACCCTGTCGGCCGGCCGTGCCGGGCTGGCCGAGCACACCGGTTACGGCAAGCTGACCGAGGAGGCAGTCTGGCCGGGCCTGGGCGGCAGGGCGGCGTGGCCGCTCGGCAGGCATTGCCTCACTCTCGATGGCAGCTGGCGCGGAGGTACGGCCGACTACGACGGCTTCCTGCAGCCGGGCGGCACCCCGTATCGCACCACCAGCGACCAGACGCTCCTGCGCGGAGAAATGATGCTGACGTCGGCGCTGGATGAGCGTTTCGCGCTGGCCCTGCAGCTGGGCACAGAACGTTTCCTGCGCGACATCCAGCCGCGCGGCGCGGTGCCCGGCCTGACCGAGACCTACACCTGGGTGTGGCTGGCGGCCGGTGCTGACTGGCATGCCTGTCGTGGCTGCGTCGTGAGCATCACGGGCAGGCTGCGGCTGGGTGTGCTGGCATACGGTGCCAGCGACGTGGATCTCGGCAGTGCCGGCCAGGTCGACATCTCGCTGGATGACGGCACGTTCACGCGCCTGGAGCTGGAAGGCCGTCTGCCGGACAGCCCCTGGCACCTGGCCCTGTACAGCGAGCAGCGGGATTTCGCCCGCTCGGAGCCGGCTTCCGTCTCGGGCGGTGCCGGCACGGCCTATCAGCCGGCTTTCGATGTCGGCGAGCTGGGGCTTGCCCTGCGCCGGGACCTGGACTGAGCGTGCGGCTGCCGCTCAGGCCGCCAATTGCACCGTTCGTCGAAGGTCAGGCTGCCCGGCTTGTGCTGCCTGTCACGTTCCCCCGGAATTGATGCCCCGGCCGGTCTCCAACGCGGAGCGGCGGGCGGAAACGCCATCCATGCGGGCGTTATCAACAACAGGAAGTGCAGGGGTCTTTATGTCCACCAAACATCATCATCGTCTGAGTTTGCTCGCCGTGGCCGTGGCGGCCGTGGCCTTGACCGGTTGTGACGACGACGACGGCAGCAGCCGGAGTTCGATTTCCCTTACCACCGAAAATGCACCGTTCGTGGCCGCCGATGTCGCCGGCGTTGTCGGAGGGATTGAAGAGATCGGCGAAGCCGGTCCCGCCGGCCTGAAAGGCGTGGTGGCACGTGCCCGTGCTGCCCGCGAGGCTGTTGCGTGCGCCGCGGGTGGTACCTCCGAATATTTCGAGACCGAATCGACCTGGGGTACGACTTACCGGAACTGCACGTCCGTCGAGGGCTCGGATCCGGACAACCAGTACCGGGTGGTCTACAACGGCACTGTCGAAGGTGCCGAAACGATGTACGGCGGCCTGTACATCTACTCCAACTACCGGGTGGCCGCGCAGGCAACCGATGACGGCGAGCTGGTGTACCGGTACTCGGAGTCGCTGGACGGCACGGTGGAATACCAGGAATTCGGGCCGGGCTATGGCGGTTACAACAACGTGGGCGGTGAGCGGTATATCACCGATGGTCTGAGCGTCAAGCGCAGCCTGTTCGAGGAAGACGGACTCCTCATGCCCACGGCCGTCGACAGTGACGACCTGAACGAGTCCAGCAGCGTCTACTACGACGAGTTCGATGTCACGTTCTCTTCCTACGGCGGCTACGAGTACTGGAACGGCATCGTGAAAGCGGATGCGTCGGGGCTCGGCATCACGACCGTCGAGTCCGACGGCTGGTTCGGCGTCAATTACAACTGCCCGACCGTGTACGGCGGCCTCTGGATCACGGGTCGTCTTGTCGATGATGGCGAAGACGAAGTGCCGACCGGCAACTTCCTGTACCTCTCGTCCGTGGGCGGCCCGTTCGTTTCATACAGCCTCTACACCAAGGACGAGGAGCTGATCAGCAGCTATACCTACAACTGGTTCGAGTACGATCCTGACGCGAACTACGAGTACTGCGAGTAATGATCCGCCGCGGGGCCTCATGTCCCGCGTGATCGGAAAAGGGCGCTTCGGCGCCCTTTTTCTTTGGCCGGGCCAGTGCCCTGCCCCGGCCTCTCCGGGCGGCTATCCGGCCTTTCAGCGTTCGTCGGCGTTCGGGACTTGTGTACTGCTTCACATTTGTCCGGAATAGACGGGTCCTGCCGGGACCCTGATCCGGGTCCGGTCGGCCAACCAACAACGGAAGTACAGGGGTTTATCCATGAAGCATCAACGTTTGAGTTTGCTGGCCGTGGCGATTGCCGCCGTCGCCTTGACGGGTTGTGAGGACGACGACAATCGACCGGGCTCGGTGAGCATCACCACGGCCGGCGCGCCGTTCGTGGCCACCGACGGCCTGTTCCTGCTGGAAGAGCTGGGCGACGTGCCGTCTCCGGGTGACCTGATGATGGGCCCGGCCGGGTTCGCTCCCGGTGCGGTCCTCAGCCGCACGCGCGCTGCCGCTGCCGCCGTGGTCGAGGGTGAGGAGATCGCCTGCACGTATGGCGGCACTTATGTCGCCAGCAGCAACGAGGGCAGCTGGGGCGTTGACTACAACAGCTGCGTCGAGGGTTACGTCGATGGTGAGTACGAGGAATACACGGTCCTCAACGGCACCGCGACCGGCACCTACGGCAGCTACGGCGGCTTTACCGCCGAATACGAGGATTTCAGCTGGAAGTACACCGAGTCGTACGAAGGCCACGTCTACGAGCGCGAAAGCTACAGGATCGACGGCGCCTATGAGGATTATGCCTATTACGGCGGCTACGGCGGCTACACCCAGTACCACAACTACAACGGCGACGGCCTGAAGATCAGCTACAGCTACAAATACGATAATGATGAGCGGGCGAAAAAAGGCCCGCCGCCGGATTCGGAGATTTCGTATTCGATCACCTATGACGAATACGATGTCACGGCCTACTACTATGGCGGCTACCAGTACTGGAACGGCAGCATCAAGGCCACCGATTCCGAGCGCGGGGTCTGGTCCATCGACACGCCTGATGGTGCGTTTGGCGTGGACTACGGGTGCGACCGTGTCACCGGCGTCATCCGTTTCACCGGCCGTGTCGCGGAAGGCGAGGAAACGGACAGCTTCCTGACCAACATCCTGTACGTGAGCGGTAACGGCGGCCCGTACGCCACCTACAACCTGTACGAGTCCGACGACGAAACCCTGATCAGCAGCTACACCTACAACTGGTTCGAGTACACCGAGGACGATTACAGCGGCTGCAGCGGCTGACCGGAAAGGCAGTGAAAACGGAAAGGGGCGCTTCGGCGCCCTTTTCTTTTTCGGGCCCCGGTTGCGTTAGCATCAGGGCCTGTCAATCCTGCAGGGATATGTCATGAAAAACGAACCGGTACGTTGCCCCTGGTGCGGAGACGATCCGCTGTACGTGGCCTATCACGACCGCGAGTGGGGCGTGCCGGTACGCGACGACCGCCTGCTGTTCGAGTTCATCGTGCTGGAAGGGGCGCAGGCCGGATTGTCCTGGATCACCATCCTGAGAAAGCGCGAAAACTACCGCAAGGCCTTTTCCGGCTTCGACCCGGAGAAAGTGGCGCGCTATACCCCGGCGAAAATCGAAAAGCTGCTGCAGGATCCGGGAATTGTCCGGAACCGCCTGAAGGTGGAGAGCACGGTCTCCAATGCGAAGGCCTTCCTGAAGGTGCAGAAGGAGTTCGGCAGTTTCTCCGCCTACATCTGGGGCTTCACGGACGGCAAGCCGGTGATCAACCGGCCGCGGACCCTGAAGGATGTGCCGGCGCGCACGGAATTGTCTGACCGGATCAGCAAGGATCTGAAAAAACGCGGATTCCGTTTTGTGGGCAGCACCATCGTGTATGCCCACCTGCAGGCCACCGGCATGGTCAATGACCACCTGGCGGGCTGCCACCGGCATCCGGACAACCTCAAGCCCGCCGAAGGATCGCGTACCCGGAAATCCGCCCGTCCCGCCCCATGAGCCGCTTCCTCGTCATCAAGACCGGCAAGACCTACGACAACATCCGCGAACGGCACGGCTGCTTCGAGCAATGGATTGCCGACGGCCTGGGCGTTGCCTGTGACCGCGTGAACGTCGTGAACGTGGTTGAAGGCGGCCTGCTGCCGGCACGTCTGGACGATATCGCCGGCATTGTCATCACCGGCTCGCCGGCCATGGTGACCGAGCGCCAGCCCTGGAGCGAGGCGGTGGCGCGCTGGCTGGCGTTCGAGATTGTCGAGCGCGGTGCACAGGTGCCGGTGCTGGGTATCTGTTACGGGCACCAGCTGATTGCCCATGCACTGGGCGGCCGCGTCGACTACAACCCGCGCGGTCGCGAGATCGGCACCGTGCAGCTGCAGGGCACGCCGGAAGCGGCCCGCGATCCGCTGCTGGGCGCGCTGGATTTCCCGTTGACGGCACACGTGACGCATCTGCAGAGCGTGGTGGAGCTGCCGGCGGGCGCCGTGCATCTGGCGGCCAGCGACATGGAGCCCAATCACGCCTACCGGATCGGCGATTCGATCTGGGGCGTGCAGTTCCATCCGGAATTCACCGCCGACATCATGCGTGCCTATATCGATGTGCTGAGCGAGCGCATGGCCGGCGAGGGGCTCGATGCCGATGCCGTGCAGGCCGGTGTGGGCGATGCCGCACAGGCAGCGACCCTGCTGCGGCGTTTTGCCGAGCTGTCGCTCGCCCGCTTACGTATCGACACTTGAGCGGCGCTGCCCCCGGGCATAACCTGCGCCTCCCCTGCCCGCGTCGATCCGCCGCGCATTTTTCCGGACGGCCTCCATGTTGCGTATGCGCCTGAACTTCCTGCGCCCTGCCCTGCTCCTGCCCCTGGCCGCGTTCCTGCTGGCGGCCTGCGACGGCGAAAAGGTCGAGTACGACCCGGATATCTACGACATCGAATGGATCCTGCTCGACGGCACCGCGGCCACCGGCGTGGCCGGCGAGTACGGCTCGCTGGGCGTGGCCTCGCCGGACAACCGTCCCGGCGGCCGCACCGGCGCCGTGGCCTGGACCGAACGCGACGAGGAAACCGACCTCGAGGTGTTCTGGCTGTTCGGCGGTACCGGCTACGACGCCGATGGCCTGGTCGGGCCGCTCAACGATCTCTGGAAATACGAGAAGCAGGGAGACGGCAGCCTGCAGTGGACCTGGGTGGCGGGCTCCGCCACGACGGTCGGCGCCACGGCGGATTACGACGGGGTCGGCCTGCCCGGCCTGCCCGGCGGGCGCAATCAGGCCCTGGGCTGGATCGACGCGGACGGCGCCCTCTGGCTGTTCGGCGGCAGTGGCCGTGACGGCAGCGGCAGCACCGGCCGGCTGAACGATCTCTGGACATACGCGGACGGCAGCTGGACCTGGGTCGGCGGCAGCAGCACCGCCGACCAGGCCGGCATCTACGGCACGGCCGGCACCGCCGATCCCGGCAACTGGCCGGGTTCCCGCTACGCCGCGGGCGGCTGGGTGGATGACGACGGCGGCTTCTGGCTGTTCGGCGGCAACGGGTTTGCCGCCGGCAGCGGCTGCTGCTGGCTGAACGACCTGTGGAAATACGAGGACGGCAGCTGGACCTGGATGAAGGGCTCCTCGTCCGCCAATGCCGAGGCCGTGTACGGCACGACCGGCGAGCCGGACGATGACAACACCCCGGGCGCCCGCTACGGCATGGCCGCCTGGCATACCCCGGACGTGGTCACCACGGACGAGGACGACCTGCAGGCCGGCTGGATCTTCGGTGGCACCGGCGCCGACGACGAAGCCGACCGGGTGGTGCTCAACGAGATCTGGCGCTTCGATCACGAATCCGGTGACTGGATCTTCATCCTGGGCTCGAAGGGAGCATTCTCTGCCGGCTCCTATGGCGGGCGCGGACAGTTTGCGTTCACTAACGTGCCGCCTTCCCGGCACCGTCCGGTGGCCTGGCAAACGGGCAGCACGCTCTGGATGTTCGGGGGTGCGGTCGAGAAAACGGCGGGCACGGTGACCCGCCCCAATGACCTCTGGCGCTTCGATACCGTCGGCTGGACCTGGGTCGGTGGCGCATCCTCCGACAACCCGGACGGGGATTACCCGGAGCTGGCCGGTGAGGTCGGGCAGCCGGGCGGCCGGGAAGGCGGGGTCGGCTGGGTCGACGACCTGGGCAGCCTCTGGCTGCTGGGCGGCGAAGCCCGCAGCGATTTCTGGATCTTCCCGCGCTGAGTTCCGGCGCCCCGCCACACCGGGCAAATGGCTGAAACTGCTGAATTGTCCAACCGGTCGCTATTTCCCGGGCGACGGTTCGGGAGATGCTCTCCCCCTCGTTTTTGACGGCTGGACCGTGCGGAGTCATCCGCACGGATTCGTCATGTCTCCGACAGGGAGGTTGTCCCATGGTGTCCTCACCGGTGGCCGCGCTGCGTGCCGGCCTGTTCTGCGCATCCGTTTTCTTCCTGACCGCCTGCGATGACGGCGGCGGCGGCAAATCCCCGGCCGCAGCGGCCTCCCGTGTCGAGCACTCGGCGCTGCCCCCGGGCGATGCCACCTGTCCGAACGGCGGCATCCTGGTGGAGACCGGTTTCGATCTCGACAAGGACGGGGTGCTCGACGAGAACGAAATCGTCGACAGCGAGAAGGTCTGCAACGGCGCACCCGGCGCCGCCGGCGGTGACGGCAGCGATGGCCTGACCGCGCTGGTGAGTGTCACGGCACTGTCGGCCGGCGGACTGTGCCCGGCCGGCGGTTTCCAGGTGGATGCGGGCCTCGACGACGATGACGACAACGTGCTCGATGCCGGCGAAGTCGATCACAGCAGCTGGGTCTGCAACGGCCTCGACGGACTGGATGGCGATGATGGCAGCGACGGTGCCGATGGCCTTGATGGCTACACCACGCTGATGAACGTCAGCGCGCAGGGCGCCAGCGGCACCTGCCCGGCCGGCGGCCAGCGCATCGATATCGGCCTCGACCTCGACCGCGACGGCACGCTCGACACCGGCGAGATCGCGAAATGGGAACTGGTCTGCAACGGCAGCGACGGCGAGGCGGGCAGTGCCGGCGAAGACGGCTACAGCACGCTGGCGAACGTGGACGTGGAAGCACCGGGCAGCAACTGCGGCACCGGCGGCCAGAAACTGGAAACCGGCCTGGATCTGGACCGCGACAACGCGCTGGATGCCGGGGAAGTGCAAAGCGTGCGTTACGTATGCAACGGCGCGGCCGGGAGCGCCGGACTGAGCTCGCTGGTGGCGATCGGCGACGAAGTCGCCGGCGCCAACTGCGCGACCGGCGGCCAGCAGATCGATTCCGGACTCGATGACGACCGCGACGGCACGCTGGATGCCGGCGAAATCGACAGTACCAGCTACGTGTGCAACGGCGCCGACGGCAGCGACGGCGAGGACGGTTTCAACAGCCTGGTGAAAATCACCGCAGAACCGGCCGGCATCAACTGCGCAGCCGGAGGCAGCCGCATCGACAGCGGTCTGGATGACGACCGCGACAACGTGCTCGATGCCGGTGAAATCGACAGCACCAGCTACGTGTGCAGCACCAGCTTCCCGACCCTGATGGTCAGCGAGCCGCATCCGGAGCTGTGCCTGCACGGCGCCACCGTGCTGAAGACCGGCCTGGATCTCGATCTCGACAGCACGCTGGATGACGCCGAGGTTTCTTCCAGCACCACCATCTGCCAGAACAACAGCAGCCCGGGCATGACGGCGCAGTTCGGAACCTCGGCGAACCTGCCGGCGTTTGGCAGCCTGGCCTACGACAGCGTGCTGCGCCGTTACACCATCGAAGCCTACGATCTGGGCGGCACGTTCGCGTTCCTCGGCGTGGATCCGAACGGCGATCCGGTCGGGTTCCTGACCGGCACGCTGCCGTCCGGGTTCAGTGCCGACAGCGAGCCGGTGCCGGAAGAGGAGGGCGGTGGCCTGCTGGGCGAGGTGACTTTCGGTGCCGGTCTGGGCGAGGGCACGCATGTACTCACGCCGGGCTTCAGCGATACCGAAGCCAACGTGCAGCGCACCATCGATCTCACACTGCACGCGCCGGTGTGGAGCGCGCTGGCGTTGCCGGCCACCGAAGGTACCGACAGCCACATGTCTGTGGCGGTGAGTTTCGCCGAGCCGCTGCTGGTCGACAGCCACGTGCACTGGGGCATGTCGAATCAGGCGCAGAAGTGCGATATCGACGGAGAAAACTGCGAGGACATGATGGAGCTCACCATCGAGTCCGTCTACAACCCGGAAACCGGCTTTTTCGAGGACGTGGTGACGTTCGCGCCGCGCGATGTGCTGTTGCCCGCCGGCACCACGTCGTTCCTGGTGCGGCGTCCGCTCGGCAATGACGAATACTGGGGCATTTTCCAGCAGGAGTACGCGCTGGACCTGGTCAAGGCCGGCACGGCATCGAGCCCGGAGCCGTTCCCGGGGCTGGCCGGTGAGTTCGTCGTCATCGACAACGACCCGGCGCCGACTGTCGGGTTCGTCGATGCGGTGTCCACCGTGGCGTCCGGCGAGAGCATCTTCATCCTGCTGACTTCGACCCAGGGCTACACGCCGGTACGGCTGATCGTCAGTGGCGATGGCACCAACGGCGAGGATTTCGAGGTCGGCACCTCGTTCCGTACCGAGATCGTGATGCCGCCGGACATCTCGTCGTTCAACCTGTTCTTCGATGCGCTGCTGAACGAATCGCTGACCGGCAACCTGATCATCACGCTGACCATCGATACCTCGACCGGTCTGCAGGCCGGCACCAATGCCAGCCACACGGTGACGGTGACGCCGCCGCCGCCGCGCCTGGTGCGCTTCAACACCGACACGGCCAGCGTGTCCCGGTATTACTACGAGCACTGCGCCACGGTCTATCTCTCGCGGGCCAACTTCATCAGCGATGTCACGCTGACGTTCGGCCTTGGCGGCACGGCCCTGCCCGGCACCGATTACGTGATGCCGGATCCGGCCGAACTGGTCATTCCGGCGGGCGAGCTGCAGGGCGAGTTCTGCGTGGAGTTCGCGTTCACGGAAAACGCCGGGGACGTCACGCTGATACTGGACATTGACAGCGCTGACGGCGCCGGCATCGGCGAGCCGGCCAGCCAGACCGTCACCCTGGAAGGCGGCGAGTTGCCGTCGGTCAGCTTCGCCGCCGCGACCGACAATACGCTGGAGTTGCCGACGCAGCAGCAGACCTGCACCACCCTGGAGCTGACGTTCCCGCGTCCGGAACAGGTCACGGTGCGGGTGGATGTGGCCAGCACCGGCATCCGTGACGTGGATTATTTCTTCAATGACAGCGGCGACTGGGTGGACGACGACACGCGCGAGTACCGGATCGAGGGGGAACACCTGTCGCAGGATGTGTGCATTTCCCGCAATGCGGTTGGCAACGAAAACCCGACCGGCGAGGCGCACGACGTCACGCTGACCATCGTGTCGGTGGACATGGGCCTGGCCATCGGCAGCACGCCGGCGATCACCTTCGGCATTGTCGTTCCCTATGGCGATCGCGATCTGGTGCCGGTGGCGCCCGGTGACGACGGGAATACCTCGGCCGTGGCCTTCGTCGTACGCGGCGACCGTTCGCTTACCGCGGTCGGCATGAGCAACAACAGCAGCACCGGCAGCTGGCAGCCGGCAATCCGGCGTCTGCTGCCCGACGGCACGGTCGACTGGGAGGCGTTCCCGGTGGCGCCCGGTTCGTTGCAGATCGTCAACGCGGTGATCGACAAGGACGGCGGCGCAGGCCTCGTCTACTTCGATTACAGCGAGGAGGGCTTGCCGTATCACCTGGTGGCGGTCGACGGCGACGGCGTGCTGCTCTACAACATGGTGGTACCGGCCGGCCAGATCGTGGCGATCTCGGGTGGTGCCGCCGTGGTGCGCGGCAACAGCGACAGTGCGCTGCGCTTCTATTCGCCGGCCGGCGCACTGGTGGCAACCCGCGCGATCGAAGACGACGGCGTCACACCGGGTTGCGATCCGTCCTATCTCAAGGTGGATGCGCAGCCGGATGTGGCCGGCAGCGGCTTCTACGTGCGCCGGGAGACCACGAGCGGCGCCTGCAACATCGACACCGACGGCGACTCCCTGTTCAGCCGTGTGGCGATCTACAAGTATTCCGCTGCCGGCGTGCAGGCCTGGGCACGCGACGACGCGGAGGAGGTTGCCGTGACGTGGGATTTCCCGAGCTTCAGCGTAACCACGCTCTGGGGCCAGGATGCCGCCGGCAATCTGTACCTGGCCGACCCGCAATCGCTGGTCAAATACAGCGGCACGGGCACCGCGCTGTGGGCGCAGGAGTATTCGTGCCCGTCCTGCTCGGTGCTCTACTGGTCGATCTCCGCGCTGGACGTGTCGCCCAACGGCAACGTGGCGCGCGCCGTCATGGATGCCGACAACGTCACCTGCTGCGGCACGGTGTACTACGACATGCGGGTGGAGGCATTCGATACCGACGGCGTGCCGCTGTGGAATTACGGCGTCGACAACAACCCCAGTATCTACGTGGGCTGGATGCGCATCAGGAATGACGACGTGGCCACGGCGTACTGGTATGAAAGCGGTTACGAGTTCATCCGTCGCCACGACGACGAGGGCACGTCAACGGTCGATGGCGTGCCCCCGTACGGCACGCCATACCTGCTTGATGACGGCAGTCTGCTGTTCAACGACGGCTATGCCGCGAGGAACTACGATGCGGACCTGAACCTGCTGTAGGCGCGCCCGCCGGCGCGACCCCGGGCTGCGTTACGGCAGCGTGCCGCCGAACACCTGCTTCAGCAGTTCGGTGGTGCGCTTCGCCGGATCACGGCGGATGAGGGCTTCCTCGTCCGCCAGCTTCGTGAACAGCCCGTCCAGCGACCTGTCGAGGATGTGCTGTTCCAGGTCCAGCGAAGGTTTGTCGGCCACCGGCAGCTTGTTGTAGACCGCCAGCATCTGCCGGTAGCTGTCGTAGTAGCCGGTCTGCTGCAGCGTGCCCTGGATGATCGGCGCGAACTGCGTGCGCAGCGCGCTTTCGGTCCTGCCGCGGAAATACGTGGTGGCGGCGTTGTCGCCGCCCTTGAGGATGCCCACGGCATCGGCCAGCGTCATCTGCGTGACGGCGGACCTGAAGACCGGCACGGCCTTCGCAGCCGCCAGTTCCGCGGCACGGTTCATGTCGGCTTCCACCTTGTCCACGTGACTGCCCATGCCGATCTGGCGCAGGGTTTTCGCCAGTGGCTGCACGGATTCCGGCAGGGTCAGCCTCAGCGCGGGATTCTTCGCGTAGCCGCCGACGGCCGACAGCGTGGTGGCGGCGCGCTCACTGCCGATGGACAGCGCTTCCTTCAGTCCGGATGCGATCAGCGCTTCGCGGCTTTGCCCGCCCGGTTGGCTGGCGGTGTACACCTGCTGGCCGGCACTGATGGCGCGGTTGAGCGTTTCCTGGTCGAACTGGCAGCCGGTGAGCAGCAGCGGCAGGGCCGCCACGGCCGGAGCGATGGCGATGCGCTTCATGGGCGGCAGGCTTCCTGTTTTTTCCGTTCGCGAAGCTCCTGCGAGGTCATCCAGGTGAGGATGCGACCGCCCAGATCCGGTTTGCCGGTGGCGCGGGCGGCAATGGCCACGGCTTCGCGCAGCGCACCGACATCGATACCGGTATCGAGCCCGCTTGCTTCCAGCATGTAGACGAGATCCTCGGTGGCGACGTTGCCGGTCGCACCCGGTGCGAAGGGGCAGCCGCCAAGGCCGCCGATCGATGCATCGAACTTGCGCACACCCAGATCGCAGGCCGTCCAGGCCAGGGCCTGCGCCATGCCGCGTGTATCGTGCAGATGCACGAAAAAGCGTTCCGCGCCGTACTCGCGGAGCAGCGGCGCCATGATGTCCTTCATCTGCTGCGGATTGCCGGCGCCGATGGTGTCGGCGATGGCGATCTCGTCGCTGCCGGCCTCGATCATCTTCCGCGTGAGCCCGTGCGTCACGGCCACCGGCGTGGTGCCGTCATAGGGGCAGGCGAACGCACCGGAAATGTAGGTGCGGGTCTGCACGCCGTCCTTCTTCGCCTGGGCGATGATGTCGACGCAGCTCTGCGTGGCCTGTGCCAGCGACATGTTGAGGTTGCGCTGGTTGAAGGTGTCAGTGGTCGACAGCACCAGGGCGACGATGCGGTAGCCGCTGTCGCGTGCACGTTCGTAGCCTTTCAGGTTCGGGATCAGCGCCGCCAGCTGCAGCGATGGATCCTGCAGCGGCAGCAGGGCGGTGAGTTCGGCAGCATCGGCCATGGCCGGCACCGCTTTCGGGCTGACAAAGGACACCGGCTCCAGGTGGCGCACGCCGGCGCGGACCAGCGCATCGAACATGCGCTTCTTGGTGGCGGTGTCGACGATCACCGGCTGGTTCTGCAGGCCGTCGCGCAGGCCGACGTCGTTGACGATGACTTTTTCGCGCATGGGGATCGGGCTCTCCGGCGGGGAGTCCGATTCTAGCCGAGACGGCCACGCCGATTCAGTGCCGGCAACCCGCCGTGAGGTCCAGGTCCCGCCGGTATACACCGGTGCGGACATCCATCATCCCCAGCGCTGTGTGGAACAGGTTGTCATGCGAGGCCGGTTGCCGTGCCCGCACCCTGAGGCAGTCGGTGTCCATGCCGGAGGTGGCCGCCAGTCCCGGGGACAACCACAGCATCATGGGCACCCGGGTCTGTGTGTCGGGCGCGATGGCGTAGGGCAGGCTGTGCAGGAAAAGGTTGTTCTCGCCCAGCGATTCACCGTGGTCGGACAGGTACAGCAGTGCACTGTCGTGCGAGTGGATGTTGCCCAGCAGCGAAATGGCCTGTGCCAGAACGTGGTCCGTGTAAAGGACGGCGTTGTCGTAGCTGTTGACGATTTCCTCGTGCGAGCAGCGGTCAAGCTCGTCGGTGTCGCAGGTGGGCATGAACCGGCGGAATTCCGGCGGATAGCGCCGGAAATAGGCCGGCCCGTGATTGCCCAGCATGTGCAGCACCACGAACAGGTCGCCTGGCGTGTTGTCGATGCGGCCTGCCAGATCGTGCAGGAGGATGCCGTCCATGCAGCGCTCGTTCGCACACAGGCCGTCGATCCGGGCATCGAAGAAATTTTCCACCGGCAGGCCCGCGCACACGCCCTTGCAGCCGGACTGGTTGTCGCGCCACAGCACATGGATGCCGGCGTGATGCAGTACGTGCAGCAGGGATTCGCTGGTGCGGATGCGTTCCTCGTCGTAATTCTCCCGCCCGTCCGGCGAGAACATGCAGGGCACCGACACTTCGGTGTTGGTGCCGCAGCTGTGGACATCGGCGAAGTTGATCACGCCGGGCGTGACGGCGAGCGCCGGCGTGGTCTGGCGTGCGTAACCGTCCAGGCCCCAGTTGGCGGCACGCACGGTTTCACCGACCACCACCACGAATACCCGGGGCCGGCGCCCGGGCGCAGCGTCCTGCACGGCGTCGGTGCCCACGGCGTGGCGGACCGTACGGGCTTCCTTCACTTCCCGCGTCGTGGCACGGAACAGCGAATAGACGACGTTCGACGGTGTGATCAGGTAGCGCAGCTCGCGCTGTTCGCGCAGTGTCGGCACCAGGGTGTCCATGACCGCCCACAGGGAGCCGGCTATCACCAGCAGGCTCAGCGCGAGGGCGCCGGCCCGGCGTGCGACGGCACGCAATCCGGGCGACCGTTTCACGCGCACCCGCCACAGCAGCAGCGCGGGCAGCAGCGCGTATGCCAGCAGCCAGGGCAGCATGTGCGGCGTGAGCAGTTCGGCGGCTTCCTTGCGGTCCGTTTCCAGCACGTTCCGCATCATGGCCGGATCGGGATACACATGGAGCCGCGCCATGAAGTACACGGCCGCCGCCGTCACCGCGGCCAGCGTCACCAGCAGGGGGCGGGCGGTCCAGCGATTGAGCACCAGCAGCAACAGGAAGACCTGGCCGGCGGTGATGAACAGGGCCGTGCACAGTGCCAGCCCCCAGGTGGCGGGCGCCCACGGGTCGCGGCCGGCCAGCAGGGCGGACCAGAAAGGCAGGTTGCAGGCGAGCGTGAAGTACAGCCCGGCCAGCAGGGCCAGGGTTTCGGTATGCAGCTCCGGCCATCGGCGGAGCAGACCGACTGGTCGGTTGTTCATCCGTGCTGCCGGGATGTCATGGCTGGATGCACAGGATGACCGGCGCACCTTAATGCGGGCTTAATCGTGCGGCTGACCGCTGCGCCATGAATGATGGTTGTCCGGGGGATGAGGAAAACATGCAGCCCGATCACGAACCGCTACTGACGGCTTCTGTCACTGAACTGGTCCTGCGCCTGCGCCGGGGTGAACTGAGCTCGCACGATCTGGTGCATGCGCACATCGCCCATGCCGAGCGGGTTAACCAGACGCTCAATGCCATCGTCCATGACCTGTACAAGCCGGCCCTGGCGCACGCCGACCTGGCGGATGCCCGCATCCAGGCGGCCCGCCGTTCCGGCACGCTCGATCGACTGCCGCCGCTGCTGGGCGTGCCCTGCACGATCAAGGAAAACTTCGAGATGACCGGCACGCCGCAGGCTTCCGGCCTGTGGTCGCGGCGCGACATCGTCAATGACAGCAACGCGCCGACCGTGAAGGCGCTGCTGGATGCCGGCGCGATACCGCTGGGTGTCACCAACACCAGCGAGCTGTGCATGTGGATGGAGTCGTACAACGACGTCTACGGGCGCTGCAACAATCCCTACGATCCGCGCCGTACGGTGGGCGGTTCTTCCGGCGGGGAAGGTTCCATTGTCGGCAGCGGCGCATCGCCGTTCGGGCTGGGTGCCGACGTCGGCGGCTCGATCCGCATGCCGTCGTTCTTCAACGGCGTATTCGGGCACAAGGGAAGTCCGCAACTCATTCCGAATGCCGGGCAGTATCCGGAAGCGCACGGCAAGACCGACGACTACCTGTCGACCGGCCCGATCTGCCGGCGTGCGGAAGACCTGCCGTTGCTGGTGCGCGTCCTGGCCGGCGATCGTGCCGGCCGGCTGGGTGACGTTGCCGGGGTGACATTCGAGCGCCTGCGTGTGCTGACGCTGTCGCCGGAGCGCATGGGCAAGCTGTCGGTGGACCAGCGCATGGCCCGCGATCGCGCCGTGCGTGCATTGCGCGATGCCGGCGCGCGGCACAAGACCGTCGATTTTCCGCTGTTCGACAAGGCGTTCGATATCTGGAGCTCGATGCTGGCGCTGGGCGATACCCAGGCCTTTGCAGAGATGATGTACGGCACGCGCAACCCGGCGCGGGCGCTGCTGGAGCTGGGCAAGCTGGCGGTGGGGCAGTCGCGGCACACGCTGCCGCTGGTGATGCTGTCGATCGTGGAGAAGGTGCCGGAATACTTTCCGGGGCGGGCGCAGAAGTTCCAGAAGCTGGGCGAGCAGTTGCGCGCGCAGCTGGACGATGCGCTGGGCGACGACGGTGTGATGGTGGAGCTGCCGTATCCGGTGGTGGCGCCGCTGCACGGGCATGCGATCACGCGGCATCCGTTCAGCTGGGTGCGCTGCGCGGTGTTCAACACGATGGAGCTGCCGTCGACCTGCGTGCCGATGGGGCTGGACGGAAACGGCCTGCCGACCGGCGTGCAGATCGTCGCCGGGCGCGGCCGGGATCATGTGTCGATCGCCTGCGCGCAGCAGCTGGAGCGTGCAGGCTACACGTGGGTTCCGCCCTGGAAGGGCGGGAAGAGGGCGGTGCACTAGGGCGACTCGCTCCGGCGCGGCGCGTCCACGGGCGTGCGAACCGGTACGCGGGAGTGACTTGTCGAGGAGCGATTGGCCGCGCTCTCCGCTTATGCCCGCTATGGCGTTGCCCGGTCAGGGCGATGGTCATGACCCCTGTGCCGACCGCAACTCCGCAAGCAGTTCCGTGCCGGAGAAATTGCGACGACCACCCTGCTCCGCCTCGCGGACCAGTTCGATCAAGCGCGCGTTTACCGGCGCCGTGCGATCCAGCGTGCGGGCCAGCTGCAGCAACTCGCCGTTGATCCAGTCGATTTCCGTTGCCCGGCCGGCTTCGAGGTCTTCCCACATCGACGAGCGCGCCAGTGGATCTATGGCCAGCATCCGGTTGGCCAGCAGCCGGAACAGCCAGTCCGGGACAGTCAGCAGGCCGGGAATCCAGTGCGCCGGCAGTGGCGTCAGTTTCGCCGGCCGGATGCCGGCCGCATCGAACAGCGTGAGGCCTTCCTGCTGCGCCAGCGCCACGCAGCGGCGGAAATCACGCTGTGACAGTTCGGCCTTCAGCGGCAGACCGCTCAGTGCGTTCACGGCATTGTTCAGGTTCAGCAGCAGCTTGGCCCACTGCACCGGCTTGATATCGTCGTGCGTGTCCGGTGGCAGACCGGCGGCACGGAACAGCGGCAGGAACGGTGCCAGCGCGGCGTGCTGCTGCACCGCCAGCCGGCCTTCCGAGCCCTGGTGGAAGCGGCCTTCGCCGCGATTCACCACGTTGAACGGCACCATGCCGGTCAGCACGACCTGCTGCGGCAGGCGCAGCGCCAGTTCATCACCGTTGTGGATACCGTTCTGGAAGCTGATCACGCAGGCGCCGGGATGCAGCCGCGCGGCCAGTGCCGCGCCGGCTTCACCGGTGGCGGCGGATTTCACGGTGACCAGCACCAGATCGGCGTCGGCCAGGTCATGCGCGTCTTCGCTGAAGCGTATGCGCCCGGGCGGCACCGGCAGGCGGGCGCCATCGAGGTCGGTGAGCATCAGCCCGTGTTGCTGCAGCGTGTCGCCGATGCGGGAGCGGCCGATGAAGGTGACGTCGGCACCGGCCGCCAGCAGGCGGCCGCCGACGTAGCAGCCGATGCTGCCGGCGCCGAAGATGGCAATGCGTGGCCCGGAAGCCATGCGCGCGGCCTAGGCGTCTTCCTGCGGAATGATCACCCACATGACCAGATAGGCCACGCCGCAGGGAAAGATGCCGGTGAACAGCGTGGCCAGCGCGTAGACCACGCGCAGCACGGTGACATCGAAGCCGAAATGCTTCGCCAGGCCGGCCAGCACGCCGGCGACCATGCTGTCGGTGCGTGAGCGCCGCAACGGTTTCGGTTCGGACATGACTTGCCCTCCGGGGGTATGGCGACCGGCGTCAGCCGGCCAGTTCCAGGATCACGTTCATGCGCGTGCGCATCAGCTCGCGATAGCCTTCGGCCAGCAGCAGGCGCACGGCGTCGTTGAGCGGCTCCTTGCGATGCTGTTCGATCTGCACGAAGCGCGGCCACAGGGTGCGCGGCGCATCGGCGACGAAAGCCTGCAGCACGGGGAATTCGTAGCCTTCGATGTCCATTTTCAGCGCATCGCAGCGGCCGCCGTGCCGCTCAATCAGTTGCCGCAGGGTCAGGCCCGGCACGCTGATCGAGCCGGCACCGCTGACTTCGCGTTCGGTGCTGACGCTGTTCTTGCCACGGTTTTTTTCATCGATGCGCAGCGTGACGGTGCCACCGTCAGGTGTGGCGGCGGCTTCTTCCGGCACGACGCGCGCATCGAGGCCGCTGAACCGGATATTGGCGCGCAAACGCGCCGCCATCACCGGGTCCGCCTCCACGGTCACCACGCGCATGTCCTCGCGCGCCGCGGCCACCAGCAGCCCGTAGCCGCCGATGTTGGCACCGACATCCAGCAGCATGCCGCCCTGGGGAATGTGCTCGACCAGGAAGGCGCGCTCGATGCCGTCCAGCAGGGACGGTGTGCACAGCAGGCGCTTGTCGGAGAGATTGGTGCGCGGCAGCAGGCGGAAGCGCGCGCCCAGCACGTCGGCATCCACCGTTTCCCCGGCCGCCCACAGCACCGGCTTGCGCAGCGCGAATGCCAGTCGCTTGCTGGCGCCCTCGGTGCGCAGGTGCTGGCAGAAACGCGCCAGTGCCGCGGCCCAGCCGGGCAGGGCATAGGTGCCGAAGGGTGCTTCGCTCATGAGCGTTCCGGTAACGGGTCGACGAGGCGCAGGTTAACACACCGCTGCCGGCAGGCGCCGTGGCTCAGTCCAGGTGAAACCACAGCGATTTGTCGTGCAGCGGTGTCTGCGGCGACAGCAGCGGATTGTGCAGGTCGATGATCCGCCGGGCGGGCAGATTGGCCCGGGCGAATGCCGTGGCGTTGGCAGGATGACGGCGGAACAGACGTTCGAAGGAGCCGTCCGCCATGGCGGCGCGCAGGCCGCGCTCGATCCGCTCCGCCAGCGCGGTGTTGTGCGGGTTGACGAAAAAATAGTTGTCGGCGGTGTAGCGCAGCAGCAGGCGCGGTTCCACGGCCAGACCCTGATGGCGCAGCGCCGCCAGCTCGGACCAGGGTTCGTTCAGCGCACGCGGAAAATAATCGGCCCGGCCGAGTGCCAGCATGCCGAACAGGCCCTCGTAGCTTTCGCTGCGCACCACCGGCAGACCGTTGGCGGCGAGGATGTCCGCATCGGGCCAGTCGTGACCCTGCACGGCCACCAGCCGGCCCAGCCCGGCGATATCGTGGATGCCGGCAAAACGCGGCTCGTCGCCGGCGCGCACGATGAAGATGCGGTAACCCATCAGGCCCTTGAGCAGCGGAATGCGTACCGGCAGAAGCACGGACTCGCGCTCGCGCGTGGCCATGGTCCAGACCACGTCGAGCTGTTTGCCGGCGGCGAGCTCGGCAATGGCGCGGCTCTGCGGGATCGGTACGGCAACCGGTTCCAGCCGGAACGGCCCGTCACGGCGCACGGTGTGGTTGAGTGCCAGTGTCAGCAGATCGAGGAAGTAGCGGTTGCGCGGATCGCGGTCGCTCTCGGGGCGGATGTGACGGATAACGGTCAGGCGCGAGTCTGCCGCCCTGACCGGTCGCGCCATGCCCAGCGCGACCGTGACGGCCGTTCCTGCCATGCCTGCCAGTATTCGACGCCGGTTGCGATCCATCGCAGAAGGTTCCGTGTGCTAGCGCTGTACGGCCCGTGTGCGGCCCTGCTCGTCGATGGCGACGAAAGTGAATTTGCCTTCCGTCACTTTCTGCTTCTCGCCGTCGCCGATCCAGACCTCGACCATCACCTGCATCGAGCTGCGGCCGATGGTGAGCAGGCGCGCGTAGCAGCTCACCACGGCGCCGACCGGCACCGGCCGCAGGAACACCATGGAATCGACCGCAACCGTGGCGACGCGCCCGTGTGCCGTGCGGCGTGCCAGCACGGCGCCGGCCAGGTCCATCTGCGACAGCAGCCAGCCGCCGAAGATGTCGCCGTGGTAGTTGGCGTCGCGCGGCATGGCGATGGTCTGCAGCGCCAGTTCGCCGTCGGGGCCGGCCACGACGTCGTCGTCGTTGCGGTCGGTCTGTTGCTGGTTCATCGATCAGTTTCCGTAGAGTGCGGTCGGCAGCCAGGTGACCAGGGCCGGGAAGGCGGCAATCAGGGCCAGTACGGCCAGCTGCAGCAGGATGAACGGTATCACGCCGCGATAGATGATGGAGGTCGGGATTTCCGGCGGCGTGACGCCGCGCAGGTAGAACAGGGCAAAACCGAACGGCGGTGTCAGGAAAGATGTCTGCAGGTTGACCGCGATCATGATGCCCAGCCAGATCGGATCCAGACCCATCATCAGCAGCACCGGGCCGACAATCGGCACCACGATGAAAATGATCTCGATGAAATCGAGAATGAAACCCAGCAGGAAAATCAGCAGCATCACCACCAGCATGGCGCCGAACGCGCCACCGGGAATGTGGCTGAACAGGTCATGCACGAATTCATCGCCGCCGAAACCGCGGAACACCAGCGAGAAGATCGAGGCGCCGATCAGGATCAGGAACACCATGGCGGTGATGCGGGCGGTCGACTGCGCGATCTCCGCCATCGATTTCCGGCTCAGCTTGCGCTGGGCCATGGCCAGCAGCATCGCTCCGACCGCGCCCACGGCGGCGGCTTCGGTCGGCGTGGCATAGCCGAACAGGATGGAGCCCAGCACGAGCACCATGAGGGCCAGCGGCGGCAGCAGGCCGTTCAGCAGCAGCGGTGCCAGCGGCTGGCTCTTGTCGGTATCCGGCACCGGCGGCATGCGTTGCGGCGTGCGCCAGGCCACGAACATCAGGTAGGCGATGTAGGCCGCCACCAGTATCAGGCCGGGAATGATCGCGCCCACGAACAGGTCGCCCACCGACACGGTCTTGGGTGCGAACACGCCCATGTTCAGTTGTGCCTGCGAATAGGCCGACGACAGCACGTCACCCAGCAGTACGAGAATCACCGACGGCGGAATGATCTGGCCGAGCGTGCCGGTGGCGCAGATGGTGCCGGTTGCGATTTTCGGGTCGTAGCCGCGGTTGAGCATGGGCGGCAGTGCGAGCAGGCCCATGGTGACCACGGTGGCGCCGACGATGCCGGTGCTGGCCGCCATCAGCGCCGCGACCATCGTCACCGCGATGGCAAGGCCGCCGGGCAGGCGACCGAGCAGGCGCGCCATCGCCGCCAGCAGGTTTTCCGCGACGGTGGATTTTTCCAGGATCACGCCCATGAGGATGAACAGCGGCACGGCCAGCAGCGTGGCGTTGTTCATGGTGCCGTAGATGCGCGACGGCAGCGCATGCAGGAAGGCCGGATCGAAACTGCCCAGCAGGATACCGACGCCGGCCATGGCCAGCGAGGCACCGGCGAGCGTCAGCGCCACCGGGTAGCCGATCATCAGCGCGAGACAGATGATGATCAGGAGAACGAGTGCCAGTTCGCCGTGCATCACAGTTCTCCGAGTTCGCGTTCGTGCAGTTCCGGATGGCGTCCGGCGAGGAACAGGCCATGGCGGACGATTTCCGCGAGGCCCTGCAGCGCGAGCAGCACGGGCATGACCAGCAGCAGGGTCTTGAGCACGTACACGTACGGAAGGCCGCCGTCGGGCGAGACTTCATGGATGCGCCAGCTGGCGGCGACGTAGTCGAGGCTGGACCAGAAGATGAAGACGGTGACCGGCAGCAGGAACAGCAGGGCGCCGCCAATCTCGACCAGGGAGCGCACGCGGGGGGAGAAGCGCTGGTAGAAGATGTCGACGCGGACGTGGGCGTTGTGGCGCAGGGTGTATGCGGCACCGACCATGAAGACGGTGGCGTGCAGGTAAAGGATGGTTTCCTGCAGGGCGATGGCGCCGATGCCGGCTGCGTAGCGCAGGACCACGACCAGCACGGACAGGATCGCCATGATCCAGAGCAGCCAGGCGGTGGCGCGCCCCAGCTGTTCGTTGAGGGCGTCGACGGCCCGTACAAAAGACTGCATTCCCTTGGTTCCGCTGAGACCCGCCGGTCGGCAGGGCGGGGCGGATTATAGGGTGCGCGCAGGGGCCTACGGGGCGGCCGGGCCCTCCCGCCGGCCGCCCCTGTCATGAAGCCGTCACAGACCCCCCACAGAATGCGCCCCGTATCCGCCGGGAGTGGCTCCGGACGCCATGCGGCGGGTCCATCCCTGCGAGGGGCGAGACCCTGCAGGGCCCGCATTCAGGAGACAGACATGAAACTGAAGCAACTGTTTGCCGCCGCCACCCTGGCCGTGGCCGCCCCGATGGTTCTGGCCGAAGGCGGTGCCGTCGTTGACGCCAAGCTGCCGGCCTACACCAAGACCACCGGCGTGTCCGGCAACCTGTCGAGCGTCGGCTCCGACACCCTGGCCAACCTGATGACGTTCTGGGCCGAGGACTTCAAGAAGGAATACCCCAACGTCAACATCCAGATCCAGGCCGCCGGCTCCTCCACCGCGCCGCCGGCGCTGACCGAAGGCACCGCCAACCTGGGCCCGATGTCGCGCGAGATGAAGAGCAACGAAATCCAGGCCTTCGAGAAGAAATACGGCTACAAGCCGACCGCCGTGCCGGTCGCGATCGACGCCCTGGCCGTGTTCGTCCACAAGGACAACCCGATCAAGGGCATGACCATGGCGCAGATCGACGCCGTGTTCTCCGCCACCCGCAAGTGCGGCGGCTCTGCCGACATCGGCAACTGGGGCGGCCTGAACCTGAAAGGCGCCTGGGCGACGCGTGACATCCAGATGTTCGGCCGCAACTCGGTGTCCGGCACCTACGGCTACTTCAAGGAACACGCCCTCTGCAAAGGCGACTTCAAGCCGAACGTGAACGAACAGCCGGGCTCTGCCTCGGTGGTGCAGTCCGTGGCCACCGGCATCAACGCCATCGGCTACTCGGGCATCGGCTACATGACCAGCTCGGTCAAGGCCGTACCGATCCAGGGCAAGGACGGCATGACCTTCATTGCCGCCACCCCGGAAAACGCCATCAAGGGCACCTACCCGCTGTCGCGCTTCCTGTACGTCTACGTGAACAAGGCCCCGAACAAGCCGCTGCCGCCGCTGGAGGCCGAGTTCGTGAAGCTGGTGCTCTCGAAGCAGGGCCAGGAAATCGTGGTGAAGGACGGCTATATCCCGCTGCCGTCCCGCGTGGCCGACAAGGCCCGCAAGGGGCTGGGGCTCTGATCTGACCCGTCCCTCCGGGACGGGAAAGCCGATTTAACCCGCCCCTCCGGGGCGGGCAGACAGTAAGCCTGCTGCAAGGGGACGCTGGGGACAGGCCCGGCGTCCCCTTCTTCATTGCCGCCGCCTGTAACGCGAGTGTCACAAACGGGACCGAGAATTGCCCGCCATGACCGAACAAGCCTCTGCCCCGCCTTCCTCCACCCTGTCCCTGCTGACTGTCGAGCAGTCGCAGCGGCTGGCCCGTATCCGCCGAGCCAAGGATCTGCTGGCCCGCGGCACCATCATGCTGGGCGGGTTCGGCGTCATCGCCGCGATCCTGCTCATCTTCTTCTACCTCCTCTGGGAGGTGATGCCGCTGTTCCGGCCCTCGTCGATGGAGCCGGCCGGCACCTACAGCCTGCCGGCCACGGCATCGGACGACGGCCGCACGCTGCTGCTGGCGGTGGAAGAGCAGAACGAAGTGGGCTTCCGCTTCACGCCGGCCGGCGAACTGGTGTTCTTCGAGGTGCCCACCGGCAAGGTGGTGCGCGCGCAGCGCATCGCGCACGCGGACGTTGCTGCACCCACGGCCCTGGCCGCGGCCACGCCCGGCGGTGAAACGCTGGCGGTCGGCTACGCCGACGGCAGCGCCCTGATTGTGCACGAAACCTATCGCGTCACCTGGCCGGATGACGTGAAAACGGTGGAGGCCGAGATCGAGTATCCCTACGGTGAAACGCCGACGGTGCTTTTCCCGGCCGACGCAGCCGGCACGGCACGTGCCGTCGCGCAGCTGGCCGTGCGCACCGGCGACGACGGCTACACGCTGGCGGCCCGTGCCGCAGACGGCGCGGTGGTGGTATCCACCGTCGAGTCGCAGGAAGACATGATGACCGGCGAGATCTCGCTCACCGAAAGCGAGCGCCGTGAATTCTCCGTGCCGGGCCCGGTGCAGGCCCTGCATTTCAACAACGACGGCTGGTTCCTGTTCGCCGTGCTGGCCGATGGCCGCGTGCAGGCCTGGGATCTGCGTGAAACTGCGCCGCCGATGCAGGAAGTGCGTCTGGACGGCGATGCGAAATTCACGGCAAGCGCCATGCTGCTCGGCAATGTCTCGCTGCTGGTCGGCGACGACGGTGGCCGCATCACGCAACTGTTCATGGTGCGCGATGCGCAGAACCGGTACCGGCTCACCGCGGTACGCACACTGAAGCTGTCGGATGCGCCGGTCGTGCAGATCGTGCCCGAGCAGCGCCGCAAATCCTTTGCCGCCATCGATGCGGACGGCACCGCCGGCTTCATCAGCACCACGGCCGAACGGCTGGCGCTGGCGGAGAAGGTGGCGGCCGGCGGCAGCACGAGCCTGTCGATGGCCGTGTCCCCGCGCGGCGATCGCCTGCTGGTGATCGACGGCCGGGATCTGCACGTGAAGACGGTACACAACGAGCACCCGGACGTGTCCTGGAGCGCGTTGTGGAGCAAGGTCTGGTACGAAGGCTACGACGAACCGAAGTACATCTGGCAATCCTCTGCTGCCAACAACGATTTCGAACCGAAGTTCTCCCTGACGCCGCTGGCCTACGGCACGCTCAAGGCGGCGATCTTCGCCATGATCCTGGCCATGCCGCTGGCCATCTGCGGCGCCATCTTCACCGCGTATTTCATGGCGCCGCGCCTGCGCACCATGGTCAAGCCCACCATCGAGCTGATGGCGGCGCTGCCCACCGTGATCCTCGGCTTCCTCGCCGGCCTGTGGCTGGCGCCGCTGTTCGAGAGCGCGCTGCCGGCCGTGTTCACCATGCTGATCGTCACGCCGCTGTTCATCGTGCTGGCGGCGATCCTCTGGCAGCAGATGCCGGAACGCGTGCGTCTCGCCGTGCCGGACGGCTGGGAGCCGATCCTGCTGGTGCCGGTGATCGCGCTGGCCGTGGCACTGCCGTTCATGACGTCCGGCTGGATGGAAACCGCTTTCTTCGGCGGCGACGTGCGCGTGTGGCTCACCCAGACGCTGGACATCCCGTTCGACCAGCGCAACGCGCTGGTGGTGGGCTTCGCCATGGGTTTTGCGGTGATTCCGACCATCTACTCGATCGCGGAAGACGCCTTGTTCGAGGTGCCCAAACACCTCACGCAGGGTTCGCTCGCGCTGGGCGCCACGCCGTGGCAGACCATGATGCGCGTGGTGCTGCCGACGGCATCGCCCGGTATTTTCTCCGCCGTGATGATCGGTTTCGGCCGCGCCGTGGGTGAAACCATGATCGTGCTGATGGCCACCGGCAACACGCCGGTGATGACCATGAACATCTTCGAAGGCTTCCGCACGCTGTCGGCCAACATCGCGGTGGAAATGCCGGAATCCGAAGTCGGCAGCACCCACTTCCGCATCCTGTTCCTGGCGGCGCTGGTGCTGTTCCTGTTCACCTTCCTGGTCAACACCACGGCGGAGATCGTCCGCCAGCGGTTGCGCCGGAAGTACGGAACGCTGTGAGGAGAGCGACCATGGCAACCAGCTCGTTCAAGGAATGGTCGCGCCAGGGCACGCCCTGGATCTGGCTCAACGCCGGCGCGCTCGCCATCAGCCTCATGGCCGTGCTCGGCCTGCTCGGCTACATCTTCATGAAGGGCGTGGTGCACTTCTGGCCGCACACCATCGTGGAAGCCGAGTACGTGCACGCCGACGGCACGCGCGAAACCGTGCTGGGCGAGATCGCCGGCACGGAAGTGGTGCCCACCTCACGGCTGCGCGAAGCCGGCGAGGAAGTGGAAGGCAACGCCATCGAGACCACGCGCCATCTGATCAAGGTCGGCAACCGCGACGTGTTCGGCCGCGACTTCCGCTGGGTGGCCGCGCCGCGCCTGCATGACCTGCGCGAGCCGGCCGATGCCGTGCTGGTCGAACGCCGCGAATGGGGCAACTTCTACGGCCGCCTGGTCAGCGTCAAGGAAAACGGCAACGTCGTGGCCGCGGGTGCGGCAGCCTGGGAGCAGGCGATCGAGCGTGTCGCGCGCGCCAACGATCTGGCGGCGCAGGTCGTGGCCATCCAGAAGGACGAGATCGGCACCATCAACTACCGCATGGAGCAGCTGCGCCTCGACGAGAAGAGGCTGCTCCTGGAGTACGCGCCGCAACCGGTGCCGGCCGACCGGCTGGCGCCGCTGGCCGAGAAGAAACAGGCGCTGGATGCCGAGTATGCCCGCCATGCGGAAACGCTGTCCGCACTCAACGACCAGATGAAGCGCGACGCCATCGTGATGCGTGCATCCGACGGCAGCGAGCACGAGATCGCCCTGTCCAAGGTGGTGTTCATCGAGCAACCCAACAGCCTCGGGCTGTTCGGCAAGCTCGGTCACTTCTTCGGCAAGCTGGGCGAGTTCGTCAGCGACGACCCGCGCGAGTCCAACACCGAGGGCGGCATCTTCCCGGCCATCTTCGGCACCGTGCTGATGGTGTTCCTGATGACGCTGATCGTGACGCCGTTCGGCGTGATCGCCGCCATCTACCTGCGCGAGTACGCCAACCAGGGCGTGATCACCCGTACCGTGCGCATCGCCGTCAACAACCTCGCCGGCGTGCCATCCATTGTCTATGGCGTGTTCGGCCTGGGCTTCTTCGTGTATTTCCTCGGCGGCTCCATCGACGAGCTGTTCTATCCGGAATCCGCGCCGGCACCGGTGTTCGGCACGCCCGGCCTGCTGTGGGCTTCGCTCACGCTGGCACTGCTGACCGTGCCGGTGGTGATCGTTGCCACCGAAGAAGGCCTGTCGCGCGTACCCAAGTCCATCCGCGAGGGCTCGCTGGCGCTGGGCGCCACCAAGGCCGAAACCCTCTGGCGCATCATCCTGCCCATGGTCAGCCCGGCCATCATGACCGGCATGATCCTGGCGATCGCCCGTGCCGCCGGCGAAGTGGCGCCGCTGATGCTGGTGGGCGTGGTCAAGCTGGCGCCGACCCTGCCGCTGGACGCCAACGCACCGTTCCTGCACCTGGACCGCAAGTTCATGCACCTGGGCTTCCACATCTATGATGTCGGCTTCCAGAGCCCGAACGTGGAAGCCGCCCGCCCGCTGGTTTACGCCACCGCCTTCCTGCTGGTGGCGGTGGTGGCGATGCTCAACATCGTCGCCATCGTGATCCGCAACCGTCTGCGCGAGAAGAACAAGGCGCTGGAGGGCTGACATGAGTGCAACTGCATCGGGTTTGCCCGCCGGGCCGGAGACCGTCATGAACACCAACGAGAACGCAACCATGGAACGCCGCGACCCGCCGACACACGCCATGGACATCGGTGCGCTCGGCCGCACACCGGGCCAGCGTCGCCTGGAAGACGAAGCGCTGGCACTGGAAGTGCATGACCTCAACCTGTTCTATGGCGCCAAGCAAGCCCTGTACGGCGTCAACATGAAGATTGCGCGCCAGCGCGTGACGGCCTTCATCGGTCCGTCGGGCTGCGGCAAGTCGACGCTGCTGCGCTGCTTCAACCGCATGAACGATCTGGTGGACGGCTGCCGCATCGAGGGCCGCATCGTGCTGGACAACACCAACATCTTCGACAAGAGCGTGGACGTGACCGACCTGCGCCGCCGCGTCGGCATGGTGTTCCAGAAACCGAACCCGTTCCCCAAGACCATCTACGAGAACGTGGCCTACGGCCTGCGCCTGCAGGGCGTGAACAAGAAGCGCGTGCTGGATGAGGTGGTGGAGAAATCCCTGCGCCGCGCTGCGCTGTGGGAGGAGGTGAAGGACCGCCTGCACGACTCCGCGCTGGGCCTCTCCGGCGGCCAGCAGCAGCGTCTGGTGATCGCACGCGCCGTCGCCGTGGAGCCGGAAGTGCTGCTGCTCGACGAGCCGGCCTCGGCGCTGGACCCGATCTCCACGCTCAAGATCGAAGAGCTGATCTATGAGCTGAAAGAGCGCTATACGATCGTGATCGTGACCCACAACATGCAGCAGGCCGCGCGCGTTTCCGACTACACGGCCTTCATGTACATGGGCGAGCTGGTGGAGTTCGGCGATACCGACACGATCTTCACCAACCCGGGCAAGAAGCAAACCGAAGACTACATCACCGGCAGGTATGGCTGAGATGAAAAAGGACGATTACACCCATCACATCTCCCAGCAGTTCAACACCGAGCTGGAGACGCTGCGCACGCACCTGATGGAAATGGGCGGGCTGGTGGAAAAGCAGCTGGCCGATGCGATCGTGTCGCTGGTGGACGGCGACTCGGGCCTGGCAGCGGAAGTGCTGCGCATGGAGCCGAAGATCAACACGCTGGAAATCACCATCGACGAGGAATGCCAGCGCATTCTCGCCAAGCGGCAGCCGGCCGCTTCCGACCTGCGGCTGATCATCGCGGTGAGCAAGTGCACCAGCGATCTGGAGCGGATCGGTGACGAGTCGGCCAAGATCGCGAAGATGGCGATCAATCTGGCGGAAGAGGGCGCAAGCCCGAAAGGCTATGTGGAGGCCCGGCACATCGGTTCGCTGGTGCGCTACATGGTGCACGATACGCTGGATGCGTTCGCCCGCTTCGATGCGGAGAAGGCGATCGCGGTTGCCCGCAAGGACAAGGAAGTGGACATCGAGTACAAGTCGGCGATGCGTGCGCTGGTGACCTTCATGATGGAAGACCCGCGTTCCATTTCGCGGATCCTGTCGGTGATGTGGTCGCTGCGGGCGCTGGAGCGGATCGGCGATCATGCGCGCAACGTGGCCGAGCAGGTGATCTACCTGGTGAAAGGCAAGGACGTGCGCCACAAGCCGCTGGACGAAGTGGAAGAGCACATCGTCAAACCAGGGTCGGGGTCGTAACTTTTTCGCTGGCGCCAATCGGCCGTACTCCGGCCGGGCAAGCGCCTCCGCGGGCTGAGCTTCGGATCCCCGGTGCCTGCGGCGTTGCTGCCGGAACGCTCCTCGCGCACGGTCGCCCCGCCGCTGCGCGGTTCCCTCGCGCAGGCATGCACACGGACGGGTCGCGTCGATTCGCCATCCTGGCTCAGTCGCCGCTCGCTCGGCCATCCCTGGCCTCGCGTCCCTGTGCGCATGCCCACACTCGGCGGGGCTCCCGATTGTGCGCTGCGGGGTTCCGGCATCTGCGCCGGCAGGCAGGTGCACCGCATCGCCCCGGATCGCCCCGGCCTATAATCCCGTCCCATGTCCGAGCCCGTCCGCCTCAACAAGTACATCAGCGAATCCGGCCTGTGCTCGCGCCGTGAAGCCGACGCGCTCATCGGGTCCGGGGCCGTCACCGTCAACGGCAGCCTCGCCACACTGGGCACGAAGGTGTCGGCGGGCGACGACGTCCGGGTCAACGGCACGCCGGTGGGCGCGAAGAAAAAGCACATCTATATCGCGCTCAACAAACCGGCCGGCATCACCTGCACCACCGACACCCGCGACCCGACCAACATCGTCGACTACATCGGCCACGAGGAGCGCATCTTCCCGGTAGGCCGGCTCGACAAGGACTCGGACGGGCTGATCCTGCTCACCAACAACGGCGACATCGTCAACGACATCCTGCGTGCGGCCCACAACCACGAGAAGGAATACATCGTCACCGTGGACCGGCCGGTGACGCCGGAATTCATCGCCGGCATGGCCGGGGGCGTGCCCATCCTGGACACCGTCACCAAACGCTGCCGGGTCCAGCGGCTGGACGAGCGCAGCTTCCGCATCGTGCTCACCCAGGGGCTGAACCGGCAGATCCGCCGCATGTGCGAGCACTTCGGCTACGAGGTGAAGAGCCTGACCCGGGTCCGGATCATGAACATCCGCCTGGGCGGTCTGAAGGCCGGGCACTGGCGCAACCTGCGTGACGACGAACTGGCCGGCCTGCTGCCGGCGCGGGACCTGCCGGCCGTGCGCCGCAACCAGCGCGGCGACACCTGACCGGCAACGCCCGGCGGCTGACTGTATCGGCCGGTCCGCCCGGGCACCGCTGCCACTTCCCGAAACGGTCCTGCCGGCATAAGGTTACGGCTCCCCGGCCAGCCTGACCCGCAGAGCACAAGAAGTACCCAATGGATTTCGCGCAGTTCTGGGCCGAACTCACTGCCCGCCCCGACTTCTGGGGCTTCGTCACCATCCCGATCACGGCGGCCATCGTCACCTGGATACACGTCTGGATGGCGATGCAGATGGTGTTCTATCCGCTCAACTTCTGGGGCAAGCCGCCGTTCCTGGGCTGGCAGGGCATCATCCCGCGCAAGGCCAAGAAGATGGCCGGCATCGTCGTCGACAAATCGCTGACCAAGCTCGGCTCGATGGACGAATTCTTCGCCGAGATGCAGCCGGAGAAAATCGCCGCCCACCTCGCCAAGGCGGTGTCCGGCCGGGTCGAGGAGTTCACCGACGAGATCATGGCGGAGCGCAATCCCGTGCTCTGGGAAAACCTGCCGATGATCGTCAAGCAGCGCGTCTACTCGCGCGTGCGCAAGCAGATCCCGGAAGTGATGGATGACCTGCTCAAGCAGATGCGCGGCAACATCAACGACCTGGTCGACATCAAGGCGCTGGTGGTCAAGCTGCTGGACGGCGACAAGGCGCTGATCGTCCGCATGTTCAAGGAAGTCGGCCAGAACGAAATCGACTTCGTGGTCAACATCAGCTTCTGGATCGGTCTCGGCTTCGGCGTGCTGCAGATGGTCCTGTTCTACTTCGTGCCCTGGCACGGCGGCCTGCCGTTGTATGCGGCGGTGCTGGGCCTCGCGACCAACTGGATCGCGCTCAACATGGTGTTCCGCCCGCTCAATCCGGTGAAGATCGGCCCGTTCAGGCTGCAGGGCGTCTTCCTCAAGCGCCAGGCTGACGTTGCCGACACCTACGCCAAGCTGACCACCAACGAAATGCTCACGGTCGGCAACATCATGCGCGAGATACTCACCGGCGATCGCGCGCACCGCACCCACACCCTCATCAAGCGCGCCATGGGCCCGCTGGTGGATTCCGTACCCGTGCGCACCGCTGCCCAGATGACCATGGGCCCCACCGGCTATGCCCAGCTGCGCAACACCATCGCCGAGAAGGCCGCGATGATGTCGCTGGATCCGCTTTCCGAGCCTGCGTTCAACAAGGAGCGCTCGCTCGTGCTCGAGAAGATCCTCTCGGATCGCATGAAGGCGCTGTCTTCTGCCGAGTTCCAGGACCTGCTGCGGCCGGCCTTCCAGGAAGACGAGTGGATCTTCCTCGTGCTGGGTGCCGTCACCGGCCTGTTTGCCGGCACCATCCAGCTGATGCTCGGCTTTGCCTGATGCGCGGGCAGCCGGCATGACACGCGCACGACAGATCGGCCTTGGCATTGTTTTCAGCTGGTTCTTCTTCGGCGGCATCGGCCACTTCGTGATTGCCGATTTCTTCCTGAAGATCGTGCCGCCGTGGCCGTTCGCCGCACCCTGGCCGCTGGCGGCCATGAGCTGGCCGGAGTTTGCCGTGTATGTCAGCGGCGTATTCGAGATCCTGCTCGCACTGGCCGTGCTGCACCGGCCGACGCGCGCGCTGGCCGGCTACGGACTCATCCTGCTCACGCTGGCCGTCACGCCGGCGAACGTCCACATGTGGCTGAATCCGGAACTGTTCCCGGAAGTACCGCCGGCGGTGCTCTCGATCCGGCTGGTGATACAGGCCGCGCTGCTGTGGTGCATCTGGTGGAGTACAAGGCCGGTGCCGGCCGCCACGCGCGCCTGACAACCTAGCGATCCAGCGGGCTGACCACGCCGCGTCCGCCGCGGTTGAGGACGTGCGTGTAGATCATCGTGGTCGACACGTCCTTGTGCCCGAGCAGCTCCTGGATCGTCCGGATGTCGTAGCCGCGCTCCAGCAGATGCGTGGCGAACGAATGCCGCAGCGTGTGCGGCGTGGCCGGCTTGTCGATCCCTGCTGCCCGCACTGCCTGTTTCACGGCCCGCTGCAGCCGCTTCTCGTCGACGTGATGCCGACGGATCACACCCGAGCGCGGATCCTCCGACAGGGAGTCGGCCGGAAACAGGTACTGCCAGGCAAGCTCCCGCGAAGCACCCGGGTATTTGCGAGACAGGGCATCGGGCAGATACACGTCGCCGGAACCCGCGCCGACATCCTGCTCGTGCAGTACCCGCACCCGTTCCAGTTGCGTGCGCAGGTGGGGAACCAGCGCGGACGGCAACACCGTGACGCGATCCTTGTTGCCCTTGCCGGCGCGCACCACCAGCGTGGCCTTGACGGGATCCACGTCCTTCACGCGCAGACGCACGCATTCCATCAGCCGCAGTCCGCTGCCGTAGAGCAGGCTCGCCATCAGCCAGAGCTGCCCGTCCAGCTGCGAAAGCGTCAGCCGCACTTCCACCTCGGTCAGCACCACCGGCAGACGGCGAGGGCGTTTGGCCCGAACCACCTGCGCCAGCCAGGGCAGATCCAGACCCAGCACTTCCTTGTAGAGGAACAGGATGGCGGAGAGCGCCTGGTTCTGGGTGGGCGGCGCGACATTACCCTCGACCGCGAGGTGGGTCAGGAATGATTCGACATGCACGGCGCCCAGTTCACGGGGATGGCGCATGCCGTGAAAGCGCAGGAAGCGCTTCATCCACAGCAGGTAGGCCTCTTCTGTACGGATGCTGTAGTGTTTCAGGCGAATCCGGTCGCGTGCCGTGGCGAGCAGTCCCTGGCCTTCCATGTCCCATAACACTCCGGGGTTTTCGGGGCCGAATCAGGCAGGCCCCGCAGGAACGGCAGTCTGGACAAGGAGTTGCGGCGATGTCTCCGGTTTACACACCACTTCTGGCGTAAGACATCGCCCCGTTTTTGGAACCGAATTAACGTTAGCCTCTATGGAAAGAGTTATGAGTACGCAGAATCTTAAGAAGCGAGGCGGTGATTTCTACGTTTATCGAATAGTCCCGTTCCACAGGTTTGTTCAATTCTATAAAACAGGGGATTCCCAT
>JBMOOO010000013.1:0-304063 GCA_049324475.1 Pseudomonadota bacterium
GCCGGCAGCCAAAACACCGGCAGGCAAAGCGCCCGCCAAACCGGCCCTGAAAGTCGTTCCGCCGGCCAGACCGGCAGAAACGAAAAAGGCCGAGCCCCCGAAGCCTGAACCGAAAAAGCCCGACGTGAAGAAATCCGCAGTACCGCTCAAGCCCATCAAGCAGATCAATCCGCTCGAACCGCCGGCCAACCCGAACGTCCTGATTCACGGCCAGAAGCCGTACATCGCGAAAGCCGGCGAGGAATACATGAGCGCCGGCCAGCTGGAACACTTCCGCAAGATCCTCAACGCGTGGAAACGCGAGCTGATGGAAGAAGTGGACCGCACCGTGACGCACATGCAGGACGAGTCCGCCAACCTGCCCGACCCGAACGATCGCGCCACCCAGGAAGAGGAATTCGCCCTCGAGCTGCGCACCCGCGATCGCGAGCGCAAGCTGATCAAGAAGATCGACAAGACGCTGAACATCATCGAAGAAGGCGAATACGGTTACTGCCAGGCCTGCGGCATCGAGATCGGCATCCGTCGTCTCGAGGCGCGTCCGACCGCCGAGCTGTGCATCGACTGCAAGACGCTCGCCGAGATCAAGGAACGCCAGGTCGGCAGCGCGACGTAACCGTGGCCACCTGATTACGGGATGCGCTGCCAGGCGAAGCCCGGCAAGCAACCGGAGTTGACGTGATGGTCAATGAGGATTGCGCGCCGGGCGCCGGCGGGGCGGATCGCCCCCGGGCCGGTGGTTACGTCGGCCGTTTTGCGCCGTCGCCCACGGGCCCACTCCACATCGGATCACTCACCTGCGCGCTCGCGTCGTTTCTCGATGCGCGTGCGGCCGGCGGCCGCTGGCTGGTGCGGATAGAGGATCTCGATCCGCCGCGCGAGCAGCCCGGCGCTGCCGACGACATCCTGGAAACGCTCGCCGCCCACGGTCTGGTCTGGGATGGAGAGGTCGTGTTCCAGAGCCGGCGCACGGAGCTGTACGAGGCAGCACTGGTCAGGCTGGTGGCCGATGGCCACGCCTTCCGCTGTTCGCTGTCGCGCACGCAGCTGGAGAGCCACGGCGGGCGCCATCCGGGCCGGGCAACGAGCGAGGCGCAATTCGACAGCCGCGATGGCCATGCCTGGCGGCTGGATGTGCCGGACGCCGACATCGCGTTCACCGACCGCATCCGCGGCCCGCAGGTGTTCAATCCGGCCAGGGACGAAGGCCCGTTCGTGATCCGGCGGCGTGACGGCCTGTTTGCCTACCAGCTGGCGGTGGTGGTCGATGACGAAGCCCAGGGCATCACGGACATCGTGCGCGGCTCCGACCTGCTCGATTCCACACCGCGGCAGCTGTTGCTGCAGCGCTGCCTGAACTACCGGCAACCCCGGTACGCCCACATTCCGGTGCTTGCCGACGGCACCGGCGGCAAGCTGAGCAAACAGCAGCAGGCGGCACCGGTGATTCCCGAACGCCGGCTGGCCAACCTGCAGTTCGCGCTGCTTGCCCTGGGCCAGGACCCGCAGCCGCAGGCCGCATCGGTGCCGGAGCTGCTGGCCGCAGCCACCCGGGGCTGGCGCCTGTCCCGCGTGCCGGCGGTGAGTGCCATCCCGCTCGCCACGCTGACCTCCGGCGCCGGCCATCCGGACCGCTGACCTCTCGCCTCACCGGCGCCGGCATGCGTATCCTCCCGGCAGAGGTTTTCCGACATGTACACCGACCGGTTACTGCTGCTGTTCATCCTCGGCGGCTATCTGCTGTCACCGGCGCTCATCGAATGGTGGAGCGACGGCGGCACGGCGTGGTACCGACCCTACCTGATCTGGCTGGCCCTGATCTTCTTCAGCTACTGGATCGGCAAGAGTCGCGATCTCGATGACGCTTGATCTCTCCGAACTTTTCGTCATCGGCATCGGCTACCTGCTGCTGCTGTTCCTGATCGCATGGGCGACCGACCGCGGCTGGCTGCCGGCCGCACTGGTCCGGCATCCGGCCGTCTACGTGCTGTCACTGGGCGTATATGCCAGTGCCTGGGCCGTGTACGGCGCCGTCGGGTTCGCTTTCCATCACGGCTACAACTTCCTGGCGTTCTACGTCGGCATCTCCGGCGTATTCCTGCTGGCGCCGATCCTGCTCGCACCCATACTGCGCCTGTCGCAGACCTATCAGCTCGGCTCGCTGGCCGACCTGTTCGCCTACCGCTACCGCAGCGCCGCCGCCGGCGGCCTGGTCACCGTGTTCATGCTGCTGGGCGTGTTGCCCTTGCTGGCTCTGCAGATCCAGGCGGTGGCGGACTCCATCCACATCCTCACCGGCGAGCCCAGCCGCAACTCACTGGCATTCTGGTTCTGCGTCACCATCGTCGCGTTCGCCATCCTGTTCGGCGCACGCCACATCACGCCGCGGGAGAAACATGAAGGGCTGGTGGTGGCCATCGCCGTGGAATCACTGGTCAAGCTGGCCGCGCTGGGTGCGGCCGCGCTGTTTTCCGTGTTCGTGGTATTCGACGGCCCGAACGATCTGCATACCTGGCTGCGCGAGCACCCGGAAACGCTGACCATGCTGTACGCACCGCTGGCAGACGGCACCTGGCACTCGCTGATCCTGGCCTTCTTCGTGTCCGCGGTGGTGATGCCGCACATGTACCACATGGCCTTCACGGAAAACATCAACCCGCGCGCGTTGATGACGGCCAGCTGGGGCCTGCCGCTGCTGTTGCTGGCCATGAGCCTCGCGGTGCCGTTCATCCTGTGGGGCGCAATGAAAACCATGCCCGGCACGGACCCGGAATATTTCTCGCTGGGCACGCCGATGGCGCTGGGCTCGTCGCCGATGGCGATCGTGGTCTACATCGGCGGCCTGTCGGCGGCCAGCGGTGTGATCATCGTGTCCACACTGGCTCTGGCCGGCATGTGCCTGAACCATCTGGCACTGCCTCTGTACAAACCGGGCCAGAGCCGCGACCTGTACCGCTGGTTGCTGTGGACCAAGCGTGTACTGATCGCCGCCATCATCGTCGGCGCGTACCTGTTCTATTACTTCCTGAACAACCGCAACACGCTCACCGAACTGGGCATGCTGGCGTTCGTGGCCACGCTGCAGTTCGTGCCGGGCCTGATCGGTGTGTTGTTCTGGCCCGCCGCCAACCGCGCCGGCTTCATTGCCGGTCTCGTCACCGGGTTCACCGTGTGGTTCTTTGCACTGCTGCTGCCGACCATCACGCCGGTCGCCGGCTTCGCCATTCCGGTACTGGGCATCGACTTCCAGCCGAACGCCACCAACTGGCACACCGCCGCCTTCACCGCCATCATCCTGAACGGCCTGGTCGGCGGGCTGGTCTCGATGGCCACCTCACGCTCCGATGCCGAACAGCGTGCCGCGGAAACCTGCGCGGTCGACAACCTGCGTCGCCCGTACCGCTGGAAGCTCGGCGCCACCAGCGTCGACGATTTTTTCAAGGCCCTCACCGGTCCGCTCGGCGCCGCCACGGCACGCCGGGAAGTGGAATTCGCGCTGCGCGACCTCGGGCTGGAGCAGGACGAATCGCGCCCCTACATGCTGCGCCGGCTGCGCGACCAGATCGAAACCAACCTGTCCGGCCTGCTCGGTCCATCGGTGGCACACGAGATCGTCGACGACGTGCTGCCCTACAAACCGCTGGCCGAGGGCAGCGGCGCCGAAGACATCCACTTCATCGAAAGCCGGCTTGAGGACTATCAGTTCCGCCTGTCCGGCCTGGCTGCCGAACTCGACAACCTGCGCCGCTTTCACCGGCAGACACTGCACGATCTGCCGCTGGGCGTATGCTCGCTGGGCACCGACCGGGAAATCCTCGGATGGAATGCCGTGATGGAGTCGCTCACCGGCATCCGCGCCAGCGACATCATCGGCTCGCACCTGCACAACCTGCCGGAGCCCTGGCGCAAGCTGCTGGCGGATTTCGCCGCCAGCAATGCCCAGCACATCCACCAGAAACCGGTCACGTTCGCCGGCAGCACGCGCTGGCTGAGCCTGCACAAAGCCGCGATCAACCTGCCCAGCGGACAATCACAGTTGGGCGCCCAGGTGCTGGTACTGGAGGACCTCACCGACATGAAAACGCTGGAGGGCCGGCTCGCCCACAACGAGCGGCTGGCCTCCATCGGCCGGCTGGCTGCCGGCGTGGCACACGAAATCGGCAACCCGGTGACCGGCATTGCCTGCCTGGCGCAGGACCTGCAAAGCGAGAGCGAGAATACCGGCGTGCGCGACTACACCCGGCAGATCCTCGAGCAGACCCGCCGAATCGACCGCATCGTGCAGTCACTGGTGAGCTTCAGTCACAGCGGCCGGCAGAGCACGACCATGGAACCGGTGAACATCCGGCAGACGGTGGAGGAAGCCATCGCCCTGTTCCGGCTCGGCCGCGATGCCCGCGACGTGCCGGTGCACAACGAATGCAGCCCCGACCTGCGCGTCAGCGGCGACGGCCAGCGCCTGCTGCAGGTCTTCATCAATCTCCTGAACAATGCACACGATGCCCGCAACCCCGATACCACCCCCGCGGATCCGATCCGGGTCTACACGCAGCTGCGCGACCCCTTCGCCGTGACCGTCTGTGTCGAGGACAACGGCACCGGCATTCCGCCGGAACTGCTGGGCAAGGTGTTCGAGCCCTTCGTGACCACCAAGGAACCCGGCAAGGGCACCGGTCTCGGCTTGTCGCTGGTGTACAGCATCGTCGAAGATCACCAGGGTCATATCGCCATCGAGAGTCCGGTACGGGACGGCCGTGGCACCCGTATCGTCATCACCCTGCCGCGTCGGCCCGATGCCGCAGACCGGCCGGCCCAGGAGCAGCGCGCATGAGTCACATCCTGATCGTCGAGGACGAAGCGGTGATCCGCTCGTCCCTGCGCAAGCTGCTGGAGCGCAACGGCTACAGCGTGGCGGATGCCGGCTCGGTGCAGGAGGTACAGGAAAAATTCGAGATCGCCGACTTCGATCTGGTGATCAGCGACCTGCGCCTTCCAGGCGAACCCGGCACCACCATGATCCGGCTGGCAGCGCCGGTGCCGGTGCTGATCATGACCAGCTACGCCAGCCTGAAAAGCGCCGTGGAAGCGATGAAACTGGGCGCGGTCGACTATATCGCCAAGCCGTTCGATCACGACGAGATGCTGCTGGCGGTGAAACGCATCCTCAAGGAAAGCGCGCTGGAGCGTCAGGCCCAGGCACTCAAACAGGACCTGCAGCGCAACTACCCCACCACCGGCATCATCGGCAGTTGCCCGCCCATGCAGGAGCTGTTCAAGCGCATCGGCCGCGTGGCGCCCACCGACACCACGGTACTGATTCTCGGCGAATCCGGCACCGGCAAGGAGCTGGTGGCGCGTGCGCTGCATGAACAGAGCCAGCGCCGCTCCGGACCCCTGATTTCCGTCAACTGCGCAGCGATTCCCGACACGCTGATCGAAAGTGAACTGTTCGGCCACGAGAAAGGCGCATTCACCGGCGCCAACGCCACCCGCAAGGGTCTGGTGGAAGCCGCCGATGGCGGCACGCTGTTCCTCGACGAGATCGGCGAACTGCCGATGGAGGCGCAGGCGCGCCTGCTGCGCCTGCTGCAGGAAAAGGAAGTGCGCCGGGTCGGCTCCACCGAATCGCGCAAGGTCGACGTGCGCGCCTGTGCCGCCACCCACCGCGACCTGAAGGCGCTGGTGGCGAACGGCCGCTTCCGCGAAGACCTTTTCTACCGGCTCAATGTGTTCGAGCTGAAGTTGCCGCCACTGCGCGAACGCGGCGACGACGTGGTCGAGCTGGCAGGCAAGCTGCTGGAGCGCGCCGCCGGCAAACTCAACCGCGGCCCGCTGCGCTATTCGCCGGAAGCACTGCGCGCGATCGCCAGCTACTCCTGGCCGGGCAACGTGCGCGAACTGGAAAACGCCATCGAGCGCGCCGCGATCCTGTGTGACGACGATGGCATCCTGCCCGAGCACCTGGGCATCGATCCGGCACCGGAAGACCGCACCGGTGACGCCGGCGGCGGCCCGGGCGATCCGCCAGTGGACCTGTCACTGGAGGACTACTTCGCCCGGTTCGTGCTCGAGCACCAGGACGCCATGAGCGAGACCGAACTGGCCCAGAAGCTGGGGATCAGCCGCAAGAGCCTGTGGGAGCGGCGGCAGCGGCTGGGCATCCCCCGCAAGAAGGGCTGACCCCCCTGCCGGGGGCCGGGTGTTACCGACGGAAACACGGCCGATACCGTTTATCGGCATTCCCGTAACACTTTCTAGGTACTTTCCCCTACCAGTATCTGCGCAGTCAGCTTAACCCATTGATTTTCAAGGGTCGAGTGATCGCCGTCAAAGTTGGCACGCATCCTGCTCTGTATCGGGAGCAACAATAACAACAACAGTTCTGGCTTCTGCACCAATAACAACAACTCGCAGAAGAACAACAACAACCAGAAGCCAATGCAGTGCACGAACCGACGGAGAGATCCCTCGGTTCTTTTATTTCCGGGCCACGGCACACAACAACAACAGCCGGCCCCGCTACAGAAGAAGAACAACAGATCGTGACGGCGGACCGGGCAACCGGCCCGCCGTTTCTGTTTCAGGGCCCTGCCCGGGTGCCCGGACTGCGGTGATCGCCGATGCCCGGCCGGCCGGTGCCGCTGGTAGACTTGCCGCCCGTTCGCCCACCCTGCCCGGCACGGACCTCATGCCCAAGCGCCTCGTCGGCCTCATGCGCCGCGTTTTCAGCGGCAATACCGCCCCCAAAGCCGAACTGCGCGTGATCCCGCGCGAAGCCCACAGCGTCTCCCGCAAGGAGATCAGCCCGAATGCCCTCAAGGTGCTGTACCGCCTGAACGATGCCGGCTACGAGGCCTATCTGGTCGGCGGCGGCGTGCGTGACCTGCTGCTGGGCGGCCATCCCAAGGACTTCGACGTGGCCACCAATGCCACGCCGGAACAGGTCAAGCGCGTGTTCGGCAACTGCCGCCTGGTCGGTCGCCGTTTCCGGCTGGCCCACATCCTGTTCGGTCGCGACGTGGTGGAAGTGGCCACTTTCCGTGCCGGTCACGAGGTCGAGGATCCGGAAGACGAGGAGCAGGAAGACGTCGATCCGCGCACGGCCAATGCCGCCGTGCACGGCCACACCGGCATGATCCTGCGCGACAACGTCTGGGGCACGGTGGAGCAGGACGCCATCCGGCGCGACTTCACCGTCAACGCGCTCTATTACAACGTGGTCGATTTCTCGATCCACGATTACGTGGGCGGCATGCGGGATCTGGAAAAGCGCCGGCTGCGACTGATCGGCGATCCGGAAACGCGCTACCGTGAGGATCCGGTGCGCATGCTGCGCGCAGCCCGCTTCGCCGCCAAGCTCGACTTCACCGTCGACGACGGCACAGCGGCACCGATCGCAAAACTGAAACCGCTGCTGCAGCACGTGCCTCCGGCGCGGTTGTTCGACGAGTCGCTGAAGCTGCTGCTGGCCGGCTACGGTCACGCCAGCTGGACCTGGCTGGAGAAGTTCGGTCTGGATGTCATCCTGTTCCCGGATACGGCCGACGCGGTGCGGCGCAATGCCAATGCCCGCCGGTTCCTGCTGGCCGCGCTCGACAACTCCGACCGCCGCCTCGCCGACGGCAAATCAGTGACGCCGGCGTTCCTGTTTGCCGCATTGCTGTGGCCGGAAGTGTGCCGCCGCTATCGCCAGCTGCTGTCGGAAGGCGTGCCGGACATCCCGGCCATGGCGCAGGCCGGCCAGCAGGTGCTGGATGCGCAGTGCCGCGTGGTGGCGATTCCGCGCCGCTTCTCCACACCGGCGCGCGAGATCTGGGACATGCAACTGCGGCTGCCGCGGCGCGGCGGCCGGCGCGCGGAAGCGCTGCTGGCCAACCCGCGTTTCCGCGCCGCCTACGATTTCCTGCTGCTGCGCGAGGAAGCCGGCCCGCTGGCCGGCGAACCGGCCGATGTGTTTGCGGAGAAACTGGGTGACTGGTGGAACGATTACCAGCACGCCGATCCCGACACGCGCATCGCCATGGCCCGCGACGCCGAGGCGCGCCGGCAACCCGGCGAAGGTGGCAGCGGCAAACGGCGGCGGCGCCGTCGCCGCTGACGTCATGACCGCCGTGCGCGCCTGGCTGGGACTGGGCAGCAATCTCGACGATCCGCCGGCACAGCTGCAGCACGCGGTGCACGCACTGGCAGCACTGCCGCAGACGCGGGTGGTACTGCGCTCGCCGGTGTACCGCAATCCGGCACTGCCGGTACCCGGGCAACCGCCACAACCCGACTACTTCAACGCCGTGGTGGCCGTGGATACCGGGCTGGCACCGCTGGCACTGCTGGACAGCCTGCAGGGCATCGAGAACGCCCGGGGCCGGGTGCGCGGCAGCGTCCGCTGGGCCGCCCGCACACTGGACATCGACCTGCTGCTGTACGGCAGTGAAACGCTGCGGCTCACGCGCCTGACCGTACCGCACCCGGAGCTGGCCGGGCGCCGCTTCGTGCTGCAGCCCTTGCTGGACATCGCGCCGGCACTGGCCCTGCCGGACGGCACGGTGGTTGCCGACCTGCTGGCCCGCTGCCCGCCGGGCGAACTGACCTTGGCCGGCCGCCTCACCTGATACACTCCTCCGCCCGGCGTTGCCCGCAATGAATCTGGAGACACCATGTCCAGCCATTCCTCCCCGGCCGCACCGTCCACCCGCAAACCGGTCACGGTTGCCACGCTCGCGAAAATGAAGGCCGCCGGCGGGAAATTCGCCGTGCTCACGGCCTACGACGCCAGCTTCGCCGCATTGCTGTCGCGCTGCGATGTCGATGTGCTGCTGATCGGCGATTCACTGGGCATGGTGCTGCAGGGCCATGACAGCACACTGCCGGTGACCATCGATGATGTCGCCTACCACACGGCCTGCGTGAAGCGCGGCAATCCGCACTCGCTGATCATGGCGGACCTGCCGTTCATGGGTACCGCCACCGTCGAGCGCGCGCTGGACTGGAGCGGCAGACTGATGGCAGCCGGCGCACACATGGTGAAGATCGAAGGTGGCGGCTGGCTGGCGGAAACCGTCACCGCACTCAAGCGCTGTGGCATCCCGGTGTGCGCCCATCTCGGGCTGACACCACAATCGGTGAACGCCTACGGCGGATACAAGGTGCAGGGCCGTGAAGACGCACAGGCCACGGCCATCATCGCCGACGCACAGGCACTGGAAGCTGCCGGCGCCGATGTGCTGCTGTTCGAGTGCATTCCGCGCGCACTGGCGAAGCGCATCATGGCCGCCGTGCACATCCCGGTAATCGGCATCGGTGCGGCACCCGAGTGCGACGGCCAGGTGCTGGTCCTGCACGACATCCTCGGCGTGTCGCCCGGCAAGCCGGCACGCTTCGTGAAAAATTTCCTGGCCGGCCGCACGGATGGCATTGAGGGCGCAGTCCGTGCCTATGTGGATGCCGTGAAGAACGGCTCGTTCCCGTCCGACGAGCACTGCTTCTGAAATACGGGGGTGAACCATGAAAACCCTGCACACCATCACCGAAACCCGCACCCAGGTACGTGCCTGGCAGAAAGCCGGCGAAGCCGTTGCCTTCGTGCCCACCATGGGCAACCTGCACAACGGCCACATCACGCTGGTACGCGAGGGCCAGAAAGTCGCGCAGCGCGTGGTCGCCAGCGTGTTCGTGAATCCGGCCCAGTTCGGCCCCGGCGAGGATTTCGACAAGTACCCGCGCACCCTGCAGGAAGACAGCGCGAAGCTGGCCGCTGCCGGTTGCGACCTGCTGTTTGCGCCGTCCGTGGACGAGATGTACCCGCACGGCAAGACGCAGACCGTGGTGCATGTCCCCGGCCTGGGCGACGCCCTGTGCGGCCGCTCACGCCCGGGCCATTTCGACGGCGTGTCGACCGTGGTCAGCAAGCTGTTCCACATCGTGCCGGCCGACATTGCCCTGTTCGGCGAAAAGGACTTCCAGCAACTGGCGGTGATCCGGCGGATGGTGGCGGACCTGAACTTTCCGGTCCGGATCATCGGGGTGCCGACGGTCCGGGAGTCGTCTGGACTGGCCATGAGCTCCCGCAACGGTTACCTCACCCCGGAGCAGAAGGAGACCGCCGCGGTCATCTACCGCAGCCTGGTCAAGGCCCGGGATGCCATCCTGGGCGGCCGCCGGGACTACGAGGCAGTGGCGGCCGAAGCAGCCCGGGCCATCTCGGATGCCGGGTTAGTGATCGATTACATCGACATCCGCAACGGACACAGCCTGGCCACCCCGGGTCCGGGCGACGACTATCTGGTGATCGCCGCCGCGGCAAAATCCGGTAACACCCGGCTGATAGATAACATCGCGTTTTTGCTCGGAAAATCCTGATACCCGCCACCCCGTTGCCGGCCAGAATGTTGTCTGGCAAAGTGGCGCGCCATTTTCGGCCGTCCTGGGCTAGTATCCGGCAGCCTTCACTCCCCCACCGGCATACCGGGGGATGAGGGAACCGGCCTGGAGGTGACCATGCAGTCCATCATGCTGAAAGCCAAGCTGCACCGCGCCCGTGTTACCCACTCGGAACTGGACTACGAGGGCTCCTGCGCCATTGACGGCGACCTGCTCGATCTCGCGGGCATCCACGAGTACGAGCAGATCCAGATCTACAACGTCACCAACGGTGAACGTTTCACCACTTACGCCATCCGGGCCGAACACGGCTCGCGCATGATTTCCGTGAACGGTGCCGCCGCCCACAAGGCAAAGGAAGGCGACATCGTGATCATCTGTGCCTACGCGCAGTACAGCGCCGCGGAACTGATCAACTACAAGCCGCGTATGGTTTATTGCGGCGAAGGCAACGTGGTGACCCACACCACCAACGCCATCCCGGTGCAGGTTGCCTGACCGGCAGCCCCAGGCCCGGAAAAACGCCCGCCCCGTGCGGGCGTTTTCATTTGTGACCGGCGTTACACCCCATGCCTTGTCGCTGCCGGACGCTTCGTGGAAAGTAGGTTCCCCTCCACGCAACGCAGCCGGGCGCACACGATGAGCGAAACCCACCTCTACCCCGTCCCCGCAGACTTCGCCCGACGGACCCTGCTGACCCGGGCGCAGTACGACACCTGGTACCGGGAGTCGATCGAGCAGCCGGAAACCTTCTGGGCCGCCCGCGCCAGCGAGTTCCTCACCTTCTTCAAGCCCTGGCACAAGGTGGTCAGCGCGGATTTCCACGCGGTGGACGTACGCTGGTTCGAGGGCGCAGAGCTCAATGTCAGCTTCAACTGCCTGGACCGTCATCTGGAAAAGCGCGGCAACCAGGTGGCGATCATCCGCGAGGGTGACGATCCGTCCGACGACTCGAAGATCACCTACCGCCAGCTGCACGAGCAGGTCTGCCGGCTGGCCAACGTACTGAAAGCACGCGGCGTGAAGAAAGGCGACCGCGTATGCATCTACATGCCGATGGTGCCGGAAGCGGCGGTGGCGATGCTCGCCTGCACGCGCATTGGCGCCGTACACTCGGTGGTGTTCGGCGGCTTCTCGCCGGAGTCGCTCAAGGACCGCATTCTTGATTCCGATTGCCGCGTGGTGATTACCGCCGACGAAGGCCTGCGCGGTGGCAAGAAGATTCCGTTGAAAGCCAACACCGACCTGGCACTGGCGCAATGCCCCGACGTGCACACCGTCCTGGTACTGAAACGCACCGGCGGGAAGATCGACTGGTTTTCCGAGCGGGACGTCTGGTACCACGAGGCCTGTGCTGCTGCATCGCCGGCCTGCGAGCCGGAACGCATGCAGGCAGAAGACCCGCTGTTCATCCTCTACACCTCCGGCTCCACCGGAAAACCGAAAGGCGTGCTGCACACCACGGCCGGCTATCTGCTGCAGGCGGCCATGACACACAAGTACGTCTTCGACTACCACGAAGGCGACATCTATTGGTGCACGGCCGATGTTGGCTGGGTAACCGGCCACTCGTACATCGTCTACGGACCGCTGGCCAACGGCGCCATCACCCTGATGTTCGAGGGCATTCCGACGTATCCGGATGCCTCACGCTTCTGGAACGTGATCGACAAGCACCAGGTGAACATTTTCTACACGGCACCGACCGCACTGCGTGCACTGATGGCGCTGGGCGACGAACCGGTGAAAAAAGCAAAGCGCACATCGCTGCGCCTGCTCGGTTCGGTCGGCGAACCGATCAACCCGGAAGCCTGGGAGTGGTATCACCGCGTGGCCGGCGACGGCCGTTGCCCCATTGTCGATACCTGGTGGCAGACGGAAACCGGCGCCATCATGATTGCACCGCTGCCGGGCGCCTTCACCCTGAAACCGGGTTCCGCCACGCTGCCGTTCTTCGGCGTGAAGCCGGAACTGGTGGACGCCGACGGCAAGACCCTGGAAGGGGCTGCCAGCGGCAACCTGGTGATCACCGCCAGCTGGCCATCGCAGATCCGCACCGTGTTCGGCGACCACAAGCGCTGCATCGATACCTACTTCTCCGCCTACAAGGGCAAGTACTTCACCGGCGACGGCGCACGCCGTGACGAGGACGGCTACTGGTGGATCACCGGGCGCGTCGACGACGTGCTGAACGTATCGGGACACCGCCTGGGAACCGCGGAAATCGAGAGCGCGCTGGTACTCCATCCGAAGGTCGCGGAAGCCGCCGTGGTCGGATACCCGCACAACATCAAGGGTCAGGGCATCTATGCCTATGTCACGCTGATGAAGGGCGAGCCCGCCGGCGAGGAACTGCGCAGGGAACTGGCGGTCTTTGTGGCGAAGGAAATCGGCGCCATCGCGCGGCCGGACCTGATCCAGTTCGCACCCGGATTGCCGAAAACCCGTTCCGGCAAGATCATGCGCCGCATCCTGCGCAAGCTGGCCGCCAACGAGACCGACAATCTGGGTGATACCAGCACCCTGGCCGACCCTTCGGTCGTCCAGGACCTGATCGACAACCGCCTCAACAAGTGAGGGCCGCATCATGAAACACATCTTCAGCAAATCGCTGGCCGCTGCCCTGCTGCTGGCTGTATTGCCGCATGCTGCAGAGGCCGAGGAACGCGGCCCCGACTACGACATGATCAGCCTGCAGGCCGACGCGCGGGCAGAGGTGCCGAACGACCTGCTGGTCGCCACCCTGTTTGTGGAAATGACCCAGAGCGATGCCACCAAGCTGGCAGCAGACGTCACCAAGGCGCTCAACAACGGCATCCGTCTGGTTCATGACTTCCCCGGCGTGAAGATCGAGTCCGGCCAGCAGTCGACCTGGCCGGTGTACGACGCGAAGAACAAGCTCACCGGCTGGCGTACCCGTGCCGAACTGCGCGTCGAAAGCAAGGACTTCGATGCAGCGGCCAAGGCCATTGCAAAACTTCAGTCCGGCATGCAAATGGGAGCGCTGACTTTCGTGCTGTCCCCCGATACGGCCGACAGCACTTCCAACCGGCTGATCGACTCGGCGCTCAAGGCTTTCCGCGCACGGGCCGACATCGTCGCGAAATCGATGGGCGCCAAAGGCTGGCGGCCGGTCAATCTCAACATCGGTACGGACGGTGGCTATCACCCGCCGATGCCGATGTATCGCAAGGGCGGCATGGTCGCGATGGCCGCCGATGCCGTGCCCGAGCAGGAAATGGCAGGGGGCAACAGCAATCTCACCGTGACCGTCAGCGGAACCGTGCAACTGCTGCGCTGATCCGTGGCATTCAGCCTGACCCCGGAAGTCGCCGAGCAGGCTGCCGCACTGGCACGCCTGCTCGCGGCCACGCACGCCGTTCCCGGGGACAGTGAAGGCCGGAAAGCGCTGCCGGATGCCGAACTGGCAAAACGTCTGCGCGTGCCGGTCAGCGCAGAGCTGCCGCTGGCCGACTGGGCCGTGGTGCGGCTGGCACCCGAGGAAACACTCACGGCCTACCAGTACGGCATGCTGCACTGCAGCGAGCGTGTTCTGTCTGCCGTACTGGCAGCGCCGGCATTCCACCCGCAGCTGGCGGCGGATATCGCCGGCCTGCGTGGCCTGTTCGCGGCCGCAGCACTGCCGGCCGATGGCTGGCTGACCAACCCTGCACACGCCGCGCGTACTGTACTGACCGTGCTCCAGGAAATCGCCTGCGGCTGGCAACCCGAGCTGGGCAGCGCCGCCGAGCCGCTGCGGCGTCAGGCGCAGGAATGGCTGGGGAAGATTGCAGATTCCATCCTCTCCTGGGAAGACGCCGTCAGTGCCATGCGCATCTGGCAGAGCGGCGAACGGGCGCGTACGGAAAGAATCGAGAAGCGGCTGATCGACAGTGAGTCGGGTGCGCTGCGCGCACGTCGCGCACGTCATCTGGCGGCACGCACGCTCAACCAGGCGCTGGCCGACCGGCTGATCGGTACCGAAATCGCTGCCGTGCTGCGCGAGGACTGGTTCCAGGCCATGCAGTGGACCCTGCTGAGTGATGGCGAGCAGGGCCCGTTGTGGCAGAAGGTGAAGCGCGTGACCGGTTCGCTGCGCTGGACGCTCAGCCCGGAAATCGGCGAGGACGCACGCCGGCAGCTGATGCGCGTGGTCGGCCAGGTCAACGAGGAAATGGGCGCACTGGCGCCCCAGGTGATGCACGACGAATCCGTGCGCAATCGCCTGCTGGCTGCGCTGGATGCCGAGCACCTGCTGATCCTGCGCAACGAGGCCAGGGAAACGGCACCGTTTGCGCCGGTGGAAGGCCAGGACGCGCTGGCCGATGCCAGCACCGCCCTGAGCGAAAACCTGCTGGCGCCGGTACGCGGGCTGGAGCCCGGGCAGTGGGTACTGCTGCACGAAACACCGCAGCGACGCGCACGCCTGTTGCTGCGCCAGAACGACAGCCAGCAGCTGCTGTTCGTGAACGCGCTCGGCGCGAAGGCCCTGCAGGTCTCCTGGGAGGGTTTTGCACTGCAGCTGGCCCGTGGCGATGCCGAGGTGCTGGCCAGCCGGCCCGCCATCGACAAGGCGGTTGCGGACATCCGCGCTGAACTCACGGCGAAATACGAACGGGCACGCGAAAGCCGGCTGGAAACACTGCGCATTGCCAAGGAACAGGCCGCAGCGGAAGCCCGCATCCGGGAAAATGCGCGGCAGAAGGCGCTGGCCGAGGCCCAGGCGCTGGAAGCGGCGCGCCAGGAATCCCTCCGGCAGGCCGCGGAACTGGCTGCGGCGGCCGATCAGGCCACCCGCGATGCCGACCAGCAACGCATGCAGCGCGCCCGATTGCTGGCCAGCAGCCTGACCATCGGCGCGTGGCTGGTTTTCCGTGGCGAAAACAACACGGAAGACCGACGAAAACTGACCGTGCTGTTGCCATCCAGCGGCAAATATATTTTCGTCGACACCAACGGTACCGGAAAGCGGGAGCTGTCCCGCGACGAACTGATCCGCGGCCTGGCCGACGGCAGCATCACACCGCTGCAGAAAGACCAGCGCTTTGACGATGCACTCACCCGGGTGGTCGACAACCTCCGCCAGGATCGCCCTTCATGAAAGGCAGCGCATGAAAAACGACAACCGTCGCAGCGAGTCCCGCCTGGCCGATTCCGCCGCACTGTTCGTGGAAGTGCGTGCAGCAAGCCCGGACGGCAGCACACCGGCGGAGATCCTCGCCTGCTCCGGCGTCGACATGTCGGCCAACGGATTGCAGGTGCAGGTGGACCGGCCATTACCGGTCGGAGCCATCCTCCGGCTGGGCTGCGACATGGGAAGACACAGCCCGCCCATGTACGTGGTCGGCGAGGTGCGCTGGTGTCGCGAGGAGAACGGTGGTCACGCCATTGGCTTCCTGCTGTTCGACAGCGACGGTACCGACATCGTGGCCTGGAAGCAGTTCATCGCCGCCCGCCTGTCAGATTGAGCCGGCAAGCACCGCAGAAAGGAAACCGCAGACATGAAAAAGGGGCCGCGAGGCCCCTTCTTCGTGCACAGGATGCGAATGTCGCTTACGCGCTCTTCGCTTCCTTCATGCTCAGCTTGATGCGGCCGCGGTTGTCCACGTCCAGCACCTTGACCTTCACGACCTGGCCTTCCGACAGGAAATCGGTAACGGCGTTGACGCGCTCGTCGGAGATCTGCGAGATGTGCAGCAGACCGTCCACGCCCGGCAGGATGTTCACGAAAGCGCCGAAGTCGACGATCTTCGCAACCTTGCCCTCGTAGATGGCACCGATCTCGGCTTCCGCCGTGACCTGCTCGACGCGCCGGACCGCAGCATCGGCCGACTCTTTCGTTTCACCGTAGATGCGCACGGTACCGTCGTCGTTGATGTCGATGGTGGCCTTGGTCTCGTCGCAGATGGCGCGGATGGTGGCGCCGCCCTTGCCGATGACATCGCGGATCTTGTCCGGATTGATCTTGATGGTGACGAAAGTCGGTGCGTTGCTGCTCAGCTCCGCACGCGGTTGTGCCAGCACCTTGTTCATCTCGCCGAGAATGTGGATGCGGCCTTCGCGCGCCTGATTGAGCGCGACTTCCATGATTTCCTCGGTGATACCGGTGATCTTGATGTCCATCTGCAGGGCCGTGACGCCCTTGCTGGTACCGGCCACCTTGAAGTCCATGTCACCCAGGTGATCTTCGTCGCCCAGGATGTCGGACAGCACCGCGAAGCGGTCGCCTTCCTTCACCAGGCCCATGGCAATACCGGCTACCGGCGCTTTCAGCGGCACACCGGCATCCATCAGCGCCAGCGAAGAGCCGCAGATCGACGCCATCGACGAGGAGCCGTTCGACTCGGTGATCTCGGACACCACGCGAATGGCGTACGGGAAATTATCTTCCGGCGGCAGCACAGCCTGCACGCCGCGACGCGCCAGACGGCCATGGCCGATCTCGCGACGTTTCGGCGAACCGACACGGCCGGTTTCGCCGACCGAGAACGGCGGGAAGTTGTAGTGCAACATGAAGCGATCGTTGCGCGAACCTTCCAGACCCTCGATCAGCTGCGCGTCACGCATGGAGCCGAGCGTGGCCACAACGATGGCCTGGGTCTCGCCACGGGTGAACACGGCGGAGCCGTGGGTCTTCGGCAGCGGACCGGCCTCGATGAAGATGCGACGCACGGTCTTGTTGTCGCGGCCGTCAATGCGCGGCTTCTTGTCGAGGATGTTCCGGCGCACCATCGTGTATTCGAGGTTGCCGAAGATTTCCTTCACGTCGTCGGCCTTCGGCTTGCCTTCCTCCTCACCGGAGAACTGCGCGATGGCCTGCTGGCGCAGCTCGCCAAGGCGCTCGTAACGCTTCTGCTTGTCGGTGATCTGGTAGGCCTCGGAAACAGGGCCTGCGTAGGCGGACTCGACCTGCTGCACCAGCGCCGTATTGACCGGCGGAGCCTGCCAGTCCCATTTCGGCTTGCCGGCTTCGGCCACCAGTTCATTGATCGCCTTGATGACAGCCTGCATTTCCATATGACCGAACAGCACGGCGCCGAGCATTTCGTCTTCGCTCAGCTCCTTCGCTTCCGACTCGACCATCAGCACGGCATCGGCGGTGCCTGCCACGACCAGATCAAGATCGGACTCCTTCAGCACGGCGTAGCCCGGATTGAGTACGTAGGCGCCGTTGATGTAGCCGACGCGGGCAGCACCGATCGGGCCCTGGAACGGAATGCCCGACAGCGACAGCGCGGCGGAGGCGCCGAGAATGGCGGCGATATCCGGATCGTTGTCCTTGTCGGCAGACATCACCGTGGCGATGACCTGCACTTCGTTCTTGAAGCCTTCCGGAAACAGCGGGCGGATCGGCCGGTCGATCAGACGGCTGGTCAGCGTTTCCTTCTCGGTCGGGCGACCTTCACGCTTGAAGAAGCCGCCGGGAATGCGGCCCGCTGCGTAGGTACGCTCCTGGTAATCGACGGTCAGCGGGAAGAAATCCTGGCCGGGCTTCGGCTCTTTCTTCGCGACCACAGTGACCAGCACGGCGGTATCGCCGATGGTGGTCATCACCGCCGCCGTTGCCTGGCGGGCGATGTAGCCGGTTTCAAGAACGACTTTTTGCGAGCCGAACTGAAACTCCTTGCGGACTTTGTTGAACATTGCTTTCTCTACCTTTCTCTCTTGTGGGAATCGTTCCGGCCGCAGCCCCGTGGCTACGGCCAATGCAGGAAAGAAAAAGGGCGCGGGACTTGCACGCTTTCGCGGCAGTCGCGCGCCCCATTCCTGCGGTCAGCTTGTCCTCAACGGCGCAGGCCAAGCTTCTGGATGATCTGCTGGTACGACTTCTCGTCAACGCGAGCCAGATAGTCGAGCAGCTTGCGGCGCTGGTTCACCATCCGAATCAGGCCACGACGCGAGTGGTGATCCTTCGAGTGATCCTTGAAGTGGCCCTGCAGCTGGTCGATCTGCGCGGACAGCAGCGCGATCTGGACTTCCGGCGAACCGGTATCGCCTTCCTTGCGGGCGAATTCCTTGACGACTTTGGCTTTGGCTTCTGCGGTAAGCATTTCTCTCTCCGTCGATGCGTGGGTTGATGACCGTACTGCCGCGCATCACTGCAGCAGCCGGCTTTGTTGAACTCGTTTATTCGTCAGCGGTGTTCACGAGACGGCGCGGTGTCACACGACCGTCGCCGGTGATTTCCCCGATACCGAGGAAGACTCGCCCGGCATCGCCACCGGCCTCGAACAGGGCCACCGGCGTACCCGGTGCCAGGGGTTCGGCCCGGTCATCCGGCCGGGCCGCCTGACCGCGGCGCGTATGGTACGCGTTTTCCCGTGACAAAGTGACCACCGGCCATCCGGCCAGCAGAGTTTCCGGCGGCAGCAGCAGACGGTCCAGGCCGGCCTCTCCCTGCTCCGCAGCCACCCGTTCGACGTCAGCCAGGCTATGGCAGGCCTCCAGGCGGAAACCGCCCGCCGACAGGCGTCGCAGCACGGTCACATGCGCACCACAACCGAGCGCCTCGCCGATATCCTCAACCAGATTGCGGATATAGGTGCCCTTGCTGACCCGTGCGGTCAGGGTCAGGGTGTCCCCGGTCCGCGCTTCCAGGACCAGGTCATGCACCTGCACGGCACGCGCCTCACGCTCGACCGTGATGCCGGCACGCGCCAGTTCGTACAGCGGCTTGCCGTCGCGCTTGAGCGCGGAAAACATGCTCGGCACCTGCTCGATGTGGCCGCGGAAGCGGGCCAGCACGGTCTCCAGACCGGCGTCGTCGAGCACAGGCACCGGTCGCGCTTCCTGCGCCTGCCCGTCGGCATCGCCGGTGTCGGTACGGATGCCGAGCCGGGCGACCGTGCGATAGGTCTTGTCGGCATCCAGCAACCAGCGGGAAAACTTGGTGGCCTCGCCGAAGCACAGCGGCAGCACGCCGGTAGCCAGGGGGTCCAGCGCGCCGGTATGCCCGGCCTTGTCGGCCCGGTACAGCCACTTCACGCGCTGCAGTGCTGCGTTGGAAGTCATCCCGTCCGGCTTGTCGAGCAGCAATACGCCGTCGACCGGACGACGCCGGCGACGCACCTGCTCAGTCATCGGATTCCGGAACGTCACCCGCGTCGCGGGCCCGGGAACGGTCTTCTGCACGCGCCTTGTCGATCAGCGCGGACATTTCCACGCCGCGCGAAGGTGCCGCATCGAACCGGAAACGCAGGTGCGGGGTTACCCGCAACTTGACCGCACGCCCGACCTGGGTGCGCAGGAAGCCGGATGCGCTCTCCAGCGCCTTCTGCGACTTCGCCGGATCACCCTTGAGCACCGAATACCAGACGTCGGCATGCGAAAAATCCTTCGCCACCTCGACACCGGTGATGGTGACCATGCCGAGCCGGGGATCCTTCACTTCGAACTGCACCAGCCGGGCAAGCTCTTTCTGGATCTCGTCGCCGACACGCTGCGGGCGACTGGAGCCGGGACGCTCGAGGAAATCGTGGGTCATGAAGCGCAGCGGAAAGGTGGCGCGCCGTTACAGCGAGCGCGCCACTTCCTTGACCTCGTAGACTTCGATCTTGTCGCCGGCCTTGACGTCGTTGTAGCCACGCACGGCGATACCGCAGTCCATGCCGGCCCGGACTTCCGAGACGTCGTCCTTGAAGCGGCGCAGCGACTCGAGCGCGCCCTGGAACACGACCACGTCGTTGCGCAGCACCCGGATCGGCCGGTTGCGGAACACCGATCCCTCGACCACCATGCAGCCGGCCACGTCGCCGAACTTCGACGAGCGGAATACTTCCCGCACCTCGGCCACACCCAGGATGGTTTCGCGTTTTTCCGGCGCCAGCAGGCCACCCATGGCCGCCTTGACGTCATCGATCATCTCGTAGATGACGCTGTAGTAGCGCAGGTCGATGCCTTCGCGTTCGCACAGTTTCTTGGCAGTGCTGTCGGCACGGACGTTGAACGCCAGCATGACCGCACGCGAGGTGATTGCGAGGTTCACGTCGGACTCGGTGATGGCTCCGACGCCACTGGACACGATGTTGACCTTCACTTCCTCGGTGGAGAGATCGTTCAGGGCACCCATCAGGGCTTCCAGCGAGCCGCGCACATCGGTTTTCAGCACGATGTTGACCGTCGGCTTCTCGGCCGCACCCATGTTGGCGAACACGTTCTCGAGCTTCGACGCCTGCTGGCGCGCCATGCGCGAGGTGCGATCCTTCTCGATACGGTGCTGGGCCACTTCGCGCGCCTTGCGCTCGTCCGGCACGACCATGAACTTGTCGCCCGCGTCCGGCACACCGGCCAGACCCAGAATTTCCACCGGAATGGACGGGCCGGCCGACTTCAGGATCCGCCCCTGCTCGTCGCTCATGGCACGCACGCGGCCATAGTGCTGACCTGCCAGCACCATGTCACCCGGATGCAGTTCGCCCTGCTGGATCAGCAGCGAGGCGATCGGACCGCGACCCTTGTCCAGACGCGACTCGATCACGACGCCTTCCGCAGCACCGGCCGGAACCGCCTTCAGCTCCAGCACTTCAGCCTGGATAAGGATGGCATCAAGCAACTTCTCGACACCCAGGCCGGTATGCGCCGAGACCGGCACGAACTGGGTGTCACCACCCCACTCTTCGGAAATCACACCGTGCTGTGACAGCTCGTTACGCACGCGATCCGGATCGGCAGACGGCTTGTCCATCTTGTTGACGGCAACGATCAGCGGCACGCCGGCCGCCTTCGCGTGATTGATTGCCTCGATGGTCTGCGGCATCACGCCGTCGTCGGCCGCCACCACGATGATGACGATGTCGGTTGCCGAGGCACCGCGCGCGCGCATCGCGGTGAATGCCGCGTGGCCCGGGGTGTCGAGGAACGTGATCATGCCGTGGCCGGTATCGACGTGATACGCACCGATGTGCTGGGTAATGCCACCGGCCTCACCGGCAGCCACCTTGGCGCGGCGGATGTAGTCAAGCAACGAGGTCTTGCCGTGGTCGACGTGACCCATGATGGTCACCACCGGCGCACGCGGCTGCGGCTCGTCAGCGCGGGTGATCGACTCCGCCAGCTCTTCCTCGAGGGCGTTGGCGCTCACCATCTTCGCCTTGTGACCCAGCTCTTCAACCAGCAGCACTGCCGTGTCCTGGTCGAGAACGTGGTTAACCGTCACCATCTCGCCCATCTTCATCAGCGTCTTGATCAGCTCGCCGACCTTCATCGAAAGCTTCTGGGCCAGATCGCCGACCGTAATGGCCTCGCCAACCTCGACCTCGTAGACCATTTTCTGGGTCGGTTTCTCGAAGGCATGACCCTTGAGGAAGGTGCTCTTCAAAGTGCCCTCGAACGCCATTTTCTGGGTTTGCTTGCGGCGTTTGCCGACCAGTTTGTTCTTGCCGTCTTTCTTGAGGCTGTGTGCTTCGTCCTCGATGCTCTGCTCGAAGGCACGGGCCACGATGCCCGGACCGACAACCACCGGCGAATCGCTTTCGTCGCGCGATTCGCCGCCACGGCCAGCCAGCTCCTCGGCCAGCCGCTTCGCGCGCTCGACGGTCTCTTTCGCGGCCTTGGCCTCGACTTCCTTCAGCGCGCCGGCGTTCTGGCGCTTGCGGGCCTCGGCTTCCTCGCGCTTCTTGCGCTCCTCGGCCTCGATCTTCGCGGCCTTCTCGGCAGCGTGGCGCGCCGCTTCGGTCGTGTGATGCGGAACCTTCACGACCTTGTGCCGGTGTGCCGCCTCGACATCGTCGAGATTGACGGTGCTTGCCTTGCGCCGGGCCTCGGCCTCGCCACGACGGGCTTCGGCTTCGCGTGCCTCGGCATCGCGCCGGGCTTCCGCTGCGCGCGCCTCGGCCTCACGGGCAGCCTGCTCGGCGGCCGCACGGGCCTCTTCCTCGGCGATGCGCTGGGCTTCTTCCTCGGCCGCTTTGGCGTCCAGCTCGCTGCGCTTGACGTAGGTGCGGGTTTTCTTGACCTGCACCTCGACAGCCCGGGTCTTGCCCGTGGCCGCACTCGCAGTCTTGATGGTGGTCGTTTCCTTGCGCTTCAGGGTGATGCGTTTGCTTTCACCCTCTTCCTTGCCATGGGCGCGCTTCAGATGCGACAGCAGTTGCTCTTTCTCGACATCGGAAACCGCCGCATCGGCGGTCGAATGCGCAAGACCGGCGTCGCGCATCTGCGTCAACAGCATGTCCGCCGTGACGTTCAATTTGTCTGCCAGCTGCCTGACGGTAACCTCTGCCATACCGGTACTCAGTCTCCGTTCGTCTGCTGTCGCATTCTCTATGCCGCGTCAACGCATTGCGGCGTCAACCCTGTTCCGCAAACCAGGGTTTGCGCGCTTCCATGATCAGTGCTGCAGCCCGCTGCTCGTCCACACCGTCGATATCGACGATGTCGTCCACGGCCTGCTCCGCCAGATCTTCCATGGTGCGGATGCCCTTCGCTGCCAGCGCATAGGCCAGGGCACGGTCCATGCCCTCCATGGTCAGCAGATCTTCGGCGGGGTCCGAACCTTCCAGCTTCTCTTCCGAGGCCAGTGCCCGGGTCAGCAGTGCATCCTTGGCGCGCTGGCGCAGCTCGTTGACGATGTCCTCATCAAACCCGTCGATGGCGAGCATTTCATCCAGCGGCACATAGGCAATCTCTTCCAGCGTGGTGAAGCCTTCGTCAGCCAGCACCTGGGCGATCTCTTCATCGACATCCAGATCCTTCATGAAGGTCTGCACGACGGATTCGGACTCCGTGGCCTGCTTGGCGTTGGCTTCCGCCAGCGTCATCACGTTCAGTTCCCAGCCGGTCATCTCGCTGGCCAGCCGCACGTTCTGGCCGCCACGGCCGATGGCCTGGGCCAGCTGCTCCTCATCGACCGCGATGTCCATCGAATGACGATCCTCGTCGACGATGATCGACGACACCTCGGCCGGGCTCATGGCATTGATCACATACTGGGCCGGATTGTCGTCCCAGAGCACGATGTCGACACGCTCGCCACCCAGTTCGCCGGATACGGCCTGCACGCGTGAACCACGCATGCCGATACAGGCGCCCTGCGGGTCGATACGCTGGTCGTTGGATTTCACCGCGATCTTGGCGCGGACACCCGGGTCACGGGCAGCGCCCTTGATCTCGATCAGCTCTTCACCGATCTCCGGAACCTCGATCTTGAACAGTTCGACCAGCATCTCCGGGCGCGTACGCGACACCATCAGCTGCGGGCCGCGATTCTCGGTGTTGATCGTGTACAGAACGGCGCGCACACGATCATTGGTGCGGAACACCTCACGCGGCAGCATTTCCGTGCGCGGCAGCAGTGCCTCGGCGTTGCCGCCCAGATCCAGGATCACGTTGTCACGGGTCACCTTCTTGACGGTCGCCGTTACCAGCTGACCGACACGGTGGCGGAACTGCTCGACGATCTGGGCACGCTCGGCCTCGCGAACCTTCTGCACGATGACCTGCTTGGCCGTCTGGGCAGCGATACGGCCGAACTCGACCGACTCGACTTCTTCTTCGTAGATGTCGCCGATGTTCTTGCCCGGGTCCTTCTCGCGGACCTCATCGAGCGTCAGCTGGCGGCCGAATTCGAACAATTCGGCATCCGGCACCACATGCCAGACCCGGAACGACTGGTACTCGCCGGTGCGGCGATCGATGGCCACGCGGATCTCCACGTCTTCCTCGCGGAAACGTTTCTTGGTGGCCGCCGCCAGTGCTGCCTCGATAGCCTGAAAGATGACGTCGCGATCGACGCCCTTCTCGTTGGAGACGGTTTCAGCTACGAGGAGAATCTCTTTGCCCATCGTCGTGACCCAGCTCTTCTGCCGTGGGATGCCTTGCGGCATCACCGCTTGTTGTTGACGAATTCAGGTTCCACCTGCGTCTTGTCGACGTCGGCAAAGGCAATCGCCTGTTCACCGCCATCGTCCAGTTGCAGCACGAAACCGCTTTCCGACACGTCCTTCAGCCTGCCGCGGAAACGCCGCCGGCCGCCGATGGCAGCCTGCGTACGCACCAGCAGCAGACCGCCGGTGTAACGCGCGTATTGCGACGGCTCGAACAGCACGCGATCGAGCCCGGGTGAACTGACCTCCAGCGTGTACTCGCCCGGAATCGGGTCTTCCACATCCAGAATGCCGCTCACCTGATGGCTCACGGAGGCGCAGTCGTCGACCGTGACTCCCTCCGGACCATCGATGTACACCCGCAACAGGCGGTGCCGCCCGCGCACGAGATACTCCACCCCCCACAACTCGAACCCCAGGGCCGTGGCCGCCGGTTCCAGCAGGGTCTTGAGATCGCGCGTATTCGTCACCGCCACTCCCGCGCGGATACCGCGCGCAAAAACCGGACCGCACAAACAAAAAATGGGCCTGCAAAGGCCCATTTCGCGAACGAAGCCTGAAGATGGACCGCCATGCGAGACCATCTAGCAAAAAGCCCCGCAAAGGGGGCTTTTCCTGCACTACTGCAGCGGGTCTTTGCCAAGACCCGTTAGTGGTAGCGGGGGCTGGATTTGAACCAACGACCTTCGGGTTATGAGCCCGACGAGCTACCAGGCTGCTCCACCCCGCATCAAAACCGGGCGCCGACTATAGGGGCGCAGCCCCCGCCTGTCAACGCGAAAAACCTTCCAAGTACCTGCCGCGGCAAGAATTTTTTGTGGCGGCAAATTCTGCCGCAACTGCTTGAAAGATGGTGCCCAGGGTCGGATTTGAACCGACACGGCTTTCGCCACTACCCCCTCAAAGTAGCGTGTCTACCAATTTCACCACCTGGGCAGGGAACCGACTCTCCGGAGGGCCTACTGACCGGCCGGTGCCGGAGGAACGTCGCCGGAAACCGGCTGGGAGGGCGCGGCATCCAGCGGCACATCGCCACCGGCAGCGCCGGGTACGGCCACGTCTGCGGCCGGGGCCCCCGGAACGAGCGCGCTATTCTGCGCTTCGGCCTCTACCCTCGCAAGATAGCCGAGGCCGAGGCTGGTGGAGAAAAAAACCACCGCAAGCCACTTGGTTGTGCGCGTCAGAAAGGTCGCGGAGCCGGCCGATCCGAACACCGTCTGCGAGGCGCCACCGCCGAAAGAGGCTCCGGCATCAGCGCCCTTGCCCTGCTGGATCAGGACCAGCCCGATCAGCGCCAGCGACACCAACACATGCACGACCAGCAACAAGCTTTCCATCTATCCACCTGTCTGTTACTGCGCCTGCGCGCAGATTTCGAGAAATTCCTGCACATCCAGCGATGCGCCACCTACCAGCCCGCCATCGACATCGGGCATGGCAAACAACGAAGCCGCATTGCCTGCTTTCACGCTGCCGCCGTAAACAATGCGGGTGTTGCGCGCCAGCATGTCGCCGGCCCGACCCAGACGCGCACGCAGCAGCGCATGCACCTCCTGAGCCTGTTCCGCCGTCGCGTTGCGCCCGGTACCGATCGCCCAGACCGGTTCATAGGCCAGCACCGCGCCGGCAAATCCTTCCACGCCGGCCTGCGCCAGCACGGTATCCAGCTGCCGCAAGACCACCTGCGCCGTGTGCCCGGCCTCCCGCTCGGCCAGCGTTTCACCGACACACAGCACCGGCGTCAGGCCGGCACGCGAGGCCGCCAGGAACTTGCGGGCTACCCGCGCGTCGCTCTCGCCCAGACCGTGCCGTCGTTCGGAATGGCCGACCAGCACGTAACGGCAACCGGCGTCGCGCAGCATCGCTGCCGATACCTCGCCGGTGTGCGCACCGTCATCGTGCTCACTCACATCCTGGGCGGCCGGCAGCACCACCGAACCGGCCAGTTGCGCCGACACCACAGGCAGATGCAGCACCGGCGGGGCAATCACCACATCACAACGCAGACCGGCAACGGCCGTCGCCAGCGCCCGCGCGCGCGCGCCGGCTTCGGCAAGCGTTCCGTTCATCTTCCAGTTGCCGGCCACCAGCGGGCGGCGCACGTCCTGCTGCACCCGACTTCTCCGGACCGGCCAAAAAAGGAGCGCAATGGTAGCCGGTCACCCCCGGGAAGCCAACGGCCGGGGAGGATGCCGCGGCCTCAGACGACGGCGGCGACCTGCTCTGCCAGCTCCCGGGCCAGACGGTCCACCAGGGCCGCATCCTCGCCCTCGACCATCACCCGGATCAGCGGCTCGGTGCCGGACGGCCGCAGCAGGACCCGGCCCCGCCCGGCCAGCGCCTGCTCCACGCCGGCCACGGCGGCCTGCACCGCCGGCAGGCCGACCACGTCCTGCTTGCCGGCCAGCGGCACATTGATCATCACCTGCGGCAACCGGCTCATACCCCGGCGGGCATCTGCCAGCGTGCATCCCCGGCGGGCCAGCGCCGCCAGCACCTGCAGGGCCGACACCGTGCCGTCTCCGGTGGTGGTCCGGTCCAGGCAGACCAAGTGACCGCTGGACTCGCCGCCCAGCAACCAGCCGCGCGCCTCCAGCTCCGCCATCACATAGCGGTCGCCGACCCTGGCGCGCACGAACGGCACCTGCAATTGCCGCATCGCCAGCTCCAGCCCGTAATTGCTCATCAGCGTGCCGACCACACCGCCACCGAGCACACCTGCCTCGTGACGGTCGCGGGCGATCACGTAGAGAAGCTCGTCGCCGTCAACCACCTCGCCGGCAGCATCGACCATCACCAGGCGATCGCCGTCGCCGTCCAGCGCGATGCCGAGATCGGCACCGAGCTCGCGCACTTTTGCCTGCAACTTCGCCGGTTTCGTGGAGCCGCAGTCCCGGTTGATGTTGAAGCCGTCCGGCTCGACCGCCAGCCGCGTGACTTTCGCACCCAGTTCGTCGAACACATCGGGCGCCGTGTTGTAGCAGGCGCCGTTGGCGGCATCGACCACGATATGCAGGCCTGTCAGATTCATGCCCGCCGGCACGGTCGATTTGCAGAATTCGATGTAACGCCCGCGCGCACCCTCGATGCGTACCACCTTGCCCAGCCCGGCCGACGGCACGGTCACCATCGGCTGCTCCAGCATGCGCTCGATTTCCAGCTCGATGGCGTCGTCCAGCTTCCTGCCGGCTCCGGAAAAGAACTTGATGCCGTTGTCATCGAACGGATTGTGCGATGCGGAAATGACGATGCCGGCCTGGGCATGGAACGTGCGCGTCAGATAGGCAATGGCCGGCGTCGGCATCGGGCCCAGCAAACGCACGTCAGCACCCGCCGCGACCAGACCGGCCTCCAGTGCAGCTTCGAACATGTAACCGGAGATCCGCGTGTCCTTGCCGATCAGGATTTTCGATTTCCCCTGCTGCTGGAAAACCTTTCCGGCCGCCCAGCCGAGCTTGAGCACGAAATCCGGCGTGATGGGATGGACGCCAACCTTGCCGCGTATGCCGTCCGTGCCAAAATATTTTCTGCTCATGCCTGCTCCGAACCTGATGAAACACGGATCGCCGCCATCACGCGCAGTGCATCCGCCGTTGCCGCCACATCATGAACCCGGAGCAACGCAGCTCCTTTCATCGCCGCCACCACGGCGGCAGCCACCGACCCGTGCAGACGCTCCTCAACCGGACGGCCGCCCAGCAGCTGCCCGATCATCGACTTCCGGGACACGCCGACCAGCACCGGAAATCCGGTGGCAACAAACGACTCCAGCTCACGCATCAGGGCGAGATTATCCGCCAGCGTCTTGCCGAAGCCAAAGCCCGGATCGATCAACAGCCGGTTGCGTGTCATGCCCGCCGCCAGACATTCCCGCACGCGGGCGGCCAGGAAATCCGAGACCTCACGCACAACATCGCCGTAGGACGGCGCCTGCTGCATGGAGCCGGGCTCGCCCTGCATGTGCATCAGGCAGACCGGCAGGCCGCTGGCCGCTGCCGCGGTCAGGGCGCCGTCACGCCGCAAGGCACGCACATCGTTGAGCAGGTGCGCGCCTGCACTCGCCGCCGCACGCATGACTGCCGGCGTACTGGTGTCCACCGAAACGCAGACGTCCAGCTCACGCACGATGCGCTCGATCACCGGCAACACACGATCCAGCTCTTCCTGTTCCCCGACCGGCGCCGCACCCGGCCGGGTCGACTCGCCGCCGACATCCACGAGTGCGGCACCGTCGGCCACCATGCGTGCCGCCTGCGCCAGCGCCGCGTCGAGGCCGGTGTAGCGGCCACCGTCGGAAAAGGAATCGGGCGTCACATTGAGGATGCCCATGACGCGCGGCACGGAGAGATCAAGCGTGCGGTTGCCGCAATGCAGGATGGTCATGGCCGGCTCGAAATGAAGACGGGCTCCGTTGTCGGGAGCCCGCCGGTATTGCGCACGTATCTCAGGATTGACTGGCCGGGCCGCCGATGGTCGGACCCGGCTTGTCGGCCGCCGTCGCCGGCGCCGAACCACCACCGCTGCCGCCGCCGTTCCGGTCAACCCAGCCCTTGGGCGGGCGCACCGGCTTCACGCCGTTCATGATGTCATCAATCTGTTCGGCATCGATGGTCTCGTACTGCATCAGCGCGTCCGACATCACATCCAGCTTGTCGCGATGTTCGCGCAGGATCCGGTCGGCATGCGCGTAGCAGCGATCGATGATCGCGCGAACCTCGCGATCGATCTCCACGGCCGTCTGATCGGAAATGCTCTTGCGCTGGGTCACGCTGCGGCCGAGGAACACTTCGCCCTCGTCCTCGTCATACATCAGCGGCCCCATTTTTTCCGAGAGGCCCCACTTGGTGACCATGCTGCGCGCCATTTCGGTCGCGCGCTGGATGTCGTTGGAGGCGCCGGTGGTGACACCCTCGAAACCGCCGATGATCTCCTCGGCAATGCGACCGCCGAACATCACGCTGATCCGGCTTTCCAGCTGGCGCTTGCTGATCGAATAGCGGTCTTCCTCCGGCAGGTACATGGTCACACCGAGGGCACGGCCGCGCGGAATGATCGACACCTTGTAAACGGGATCGTGCTCGGGCACCACGCGACCGACAATGGCATGCCCTGCTTCGTGATAGGCGGTGCGACGCTTTTCTTCCTCGCTCATCACCATGGTCTTGCGCTCGGTGCCCATCAGGATCTTATCCTTGGCGAGCTCGAACTCGCGCTGGGTCACCACCTTGCGATCGGCACGCGCGGCGAACAACGCCGCCTCATTGACCAGGTTGGCCAGATCCGCGCCGGAGAAGCCCGGCGTGCCGCGCGCGATCACCGCCGGCTCCACGTCCTCGCCGATCGGCACGTTGCGCATGTGCACTTTCAGGATGTGTTCGCGTCCGCGCACGTCCGGCAGGCCAACCGTCACCTGGCGATCAAAGCGGCCCGGGCGCAGCAGTGCGGAGTCCAGCACGTCCGGACGGTTGGTGGCGGCGATCACGATGATGCCGTCGTTGGCATCGAAGCCGTCCATCTCCACCAGCAGCTGGTTCAGGGTCTGCTCGCGCTCGTCATGGCCGCCACCGAGGCCGGCACCGCGCGAACGGCCGACCGCATCGATCTCGTCAATGAAGATGATGCAGGGCGCGTGGCGCTTGGCCTGTTCGAACATGTCGCGCACGCGCGAAGCGCCGACGCCGACGAACATCTCGACGAAGTCGGAGCCGGAAATCGAGAAGAACGGTACTTTGGCTTCGCCGGCAATGGCCTTGGCGAGCAGCGTCTTGCCGGTACCGGGCGGGCCGACCATCAGCACGCCGCGCGGAATGCGGCCGCCCAGCTTGGTGTATTTGCCGGGATCGCGCAGGAAGTCGACGATCTCCTTCACTTCCTCTTTCGCTTCGTCACAACCGGCGACGTCCTGGAAAGTGGTCTTCACCTGGTCTTCAGTGAGCAGGCGCGCGCGCGACTTGCCGAACGTCATCGGGCCACCACGGCCACCGCCACCGCCCTGCATCTGGCGCATGAAGAACATGAACACGACCATGATGATCAGGATCGGCAGCAGGTAGAAGAACAGCCGGGTCAGCAGGCTTTCCTGCTGCGGCTCCTTGCCGACGATGCGCACACCGTTGTCCAGCAGCGTGGGCATCAGGTCCAGATCCATCACGTTCGGCATGACGGTTTCGAACTTCGATTTGCCGTCGCCGGCATCGCCACCCGCATAGGTGCCGCTGATGGCCTGGCCGTCGATGGTAACGCTGTCGATGCGCCCGTCCTTGACCTGCGAGACGAAGGTGGAATAGTCCAGCACGGTCGCCTGCGGAGCGGTGTTCCCGAACTGCTTCATCACCATCAGCAGCAGGGCCGCGATGATGATCCACAGCAGGAGGTTCTTGGCCATGTCGTTCACGGAAATCCCTCGCGAATCGCGGAAAAACGTCGGGCAGGAACACGCAACCCGGGTCGGAAACCTTACACGATTTCCCGGCCCCGCCCCAGCAGATAGACCTCGCTGGACCTGGCCCGGGATGCCTCCGGCTTGCGTACCTGGAGCTGCCGGAACTGCCGGCGCATGTCGGTACGGAACGCGTCGATGCCCTCGCCCTGGAACACCTTGACCAGCAGATCGCCCCCCGGGCGCAGCACCCGCCCGGCAAACTCCAGCGCAAGCTCGGCGAGGTACATCGCCCGCGGCTGGTCGACCGATCTCTCACCGGACATATTGGGGGCCATGTCGGAGATCACAAGGTCGACCTCCCGGCCGTCCAGCGCCGCCAGGATGGCATCGAACACCACCTGCTCGCGGAAGTCGCCCTGGATGAACTGCGCCCCCGGCACCGGGTCCATGGCCAGGATGTCCGAGGCCAGCACCAGACCACCGGGGCCGACCAGATCGGCCGCCACCTGGGTCCAGCCGCCGGGCGCAGCGCCCAGGTCGACCACGGTCATGCCGCCCCGGATCAGGCGGTCCTTCTGCTGGATTTCCAGCAGCTTGAACACGGCCCGGGAGCGGTAACCCTGGGCCTGGGCCTTTTTCACCCAGGGATCGTTGAAATGTTCCTGCAGCCAGCGGGAGCTGCTCTTGGAGCGGGACACGGGAGGAGGACCGGCGGGGTATCGGAAGGGAAAACCCATACTAACGGGCCGGCAGACGGCGCGGCTAGAATGGCCGCCCTTTCCGCACCGCCCCGCCGGAGCCCGCCATGGCGCTGTCTGCCGCCGAGAAAAAGCATTTCCGTGGCATCGGCCACCACCTGAAACCCGTGGTGCTGGTCGGCGGCAATGGCCTGTCCGGCGCACTGATGGCGGAACTGGACCGCGCGCTGGAAGAGCACGAACTGATCAAGGTGAAGGTCCACGCCGAGGACCGCGACACCCGGCGCGCCGTCATCGACGAGCTTGCCGCCACGGCCGGCTGCGAGGTGGTGCATACCATCGGCAACATTGCACTGGTCTACCGCGCCGCCAGGAAACAGAACCCGAAACTGTCGAACCTGGTCCGCTTTTCCGGCGGCTGATGCGCAGACGATGAAAAAGAAGGCCGGCAAAAGCCGGCCTTCTTTTTTTCCGGGGCAATGATCAGGGGCAGGATGCCGAACGCGGCGTGTTCGCAACCACAGTGCTGTAGTGGTAGGCGTAGTCGCTGCCCACCGCCTGCGTGCCCGACGTGCCGGCCAGACTGCCGATGATCCAGGTTTCCGACTTCGGCAGACCCGCGGCGGCATAGGCGGCAATGTCGGTATCGGCGTTGCCGTAGGCGCGGATGATGTCCAGGCCGACCGCATTGCGCAGGTAGTTGATGTAGTCGGTCTTGTGCTGCTGCGTGTTGGGCGGGATCGGCCCGTCGCCGTACGGGTTCGAACGATAGTGCCACGGGCGCAGGCCCTTGAGTCCGAACCACTCTCGCGCATCCTTCGTCACCCAGTACGGGCGCGCGGTCAGGTAGATCACCTGATAGCCCTTGTTGCGATAGGCATTCACCGTTTCCGGCGCGTAGTAGTAGTGCTGGGCCGTTTTCACGCCGACGTAGTCGGCATAGGCCTCGAAATCGTTGATGGTGAGCGTGCCGTCGATATCGAACAGCACCGCTTTGCGACCCGGCTCGACCACGGTGAGGTAACCGTCGACACGGGAGAGATCACCCTCGACCACCATGCGCACCACATAGTCGCCGGCCGGGCGCGCGCCGAGCACCGCGGTGATCTTGCCGTCGCTGTTGGTGGTGTAGCGGCCGATGTACTGCCACGCGCTCATGCCGGTACCGTACAGGTACACATGCACGTACTCACCTTCCAGATCCTTGTGCAGCACGGCGTCGTAGTCGAACTTCCCGGTCACGTAGGCCGTGGTGCCGGTGGCCACGATCTCGTCGTGCACCATGTGCCAGGGCTTGTAGATGCCAGCCAGCAGCGTGTTGCCGAAGCTGCGGAAGCTTTTCTTGGCCGGGTTGCTGAAGGACGGCGGGCTTACCGGGCTGTTGTAGTCCGGGCAGGCTGCGAATACCAGCGAGGGCAGCAGCAGAAGGGCGAGCAGGAAACGGCGCATGGCGATCCTCCTTGTCGTTTTTGTTTGTTGTTGCAGGCGCGGGCGAATGCTGGGACCGCGCGCACAGGTGCAACAACGACAGGGCAGGACAACGTGGCGGCGGATCGTGACACCCAAAAAGAAAGCCCCTCCGCAGGGAGGGGCTCTACGAAAAAATCATCAGCGCTGACGGCTAGCGATGATGCACTGCCTCGATTTCATATTCGACGACACCACCGGGCGTCTGCACCTTCACCACGTCACCCTCTTCCTTGCCCAGCAACGCCCTGGCAATCGGGGAGGTGTTGGAGATCCGGTTTGCCTTGATGTCGGCCTCGTCTTCGCCAACGATGGTATAGGTCACGCGCTGGTCACTGTCGATATTCACGATATCGACCGTGGTGCCGAAGATGACCTTGCCGGTCGGCTCCATCTTGGTGACGTCGATCACCACCGAGTTCGAGAGCTTCATCTCGATTTCCTGGATACGGCCTTCCGCGAAGCCCTGCTGCTCGCGGGCCGCGTGGTACTCGGCATTCTCGCGCAGGTCGCCGTGCGCACGCGCCTCGGCAATGGCAGCAGAAATACGCGGACGATCAACCGTCTTGAGCCTGTGCAACTCTTCGCGCAGCGCTTTCTCGCCGGCCACGGTCATCGGATAGCGGGTCACGCTCATGCCGCACCTCCCGTGCTGCCACGCAGCAGCGCATGCAGACTCTGCAGCGGCTGCACATCGACGCCCCGGTTGCGCAGGGCCTGCACGATGGCCGAAGCGGCTGCAATGGTCGTGGTATAGAACACTTTCTTCTGCAGGGCAGTACGCCGGATGGTGAAGGAATCCGCCGTGGACTGCTTGCCTTCGGTGGTGTTCACAATCAGCGAAATCTCGCCGTTCTTCAGCATGTCGACGATATGCGGGCGGCCTTCCATCACCTTGTTGACCGACTCCACACTGATACCGGCGTCGGCCAGAACCCGGGCTGTGCCGCGGGTGGCAATCAGCTCGAAGCCCAGATCGACCAGATCGCGGCCGATCTGCACCACGGCCTTCTTGTCGGCCTCGCGCACGGACAGGAAGCAGACACCGCCGGCCGGCAGGCGCTCGCCGGCACCCAGCGTGGCCTTGCCGAAAGCCTCGCCGAAGGTCTTGCCGACGCCCATCACTTCGCCGGTGGATTTCATTTCCGGGCCGAGGATCGGATCAACGCCCGGGAACTTGGCAAACGGGAACACGGCCTCCTTCACGCTGAAATAGGGAGGCACGATTTCCTTCGTGAAGCCCTGCTTCTCCAGCGTGGTGCCGGCCATGCAGCGCGCGGCCACCGCCGCCAGCGAACGGCCGATGCACTTGGACACGTACGGCACGGTACGCGAGGCGCGCGGATTCACTTCCAGCACATAGACGATGTTGTCCTTGACCGCGAACTGCACGTTCATCAGCCCGACCACACCCAGCTCCATCGCCATCTGCCGCGACTGCTCGCGCAGCACGTCCTGGATCTGTTTCGACAGGTTGTACGGCGGCAGCGAGCAGGCAGAATCGCCCGAATGCACGCCGGCCTGCTCGATGTGCTGCATGATGCCGCCGATGACGACAGTCTTGCCGTCGCTCACGGCATCCACATCGCACTCGATGGCGTCATCCAGGAAGCGGTCCAGCAGCACCGGGCTGTCGTTGGAGACCGACACCGCCGTGCGCATGTAGGTGCGCAGCTCGTCCTCGTTGTAGACGATCTCCATCGCCCTGCCGCCCAGTACGTAGCTCGGACGCACCACCAGCGGATAACCGATTTCGGCAGCGCACTTCACACCCTCTTCCGGCGAGCGCGCGGTACGGTTGGGCGGCTGCTTCAGACCGAGCCTGTCGACCATCTGCTGGAAGCGCTCGCGGTCCTCGGCGCGGTCGATGGCATCCGGCGTGGTGCCGATGATCGGCACGCCGGCAGCTTCCAGGGCACGCGCCAGCTTCAGCGGCGTCTGGCCGCCGAACTGCACGATCACACCTTTCGGCTTCTCGATACGCACGATCTCCAGCACATCTTCCAGCGTCACCGGCTCGAAGTAGAGACGATCAGACGTGTCGTAATCGGTGGAAACCGTTTCCGGGTTGCAGTTGACCATGATGGTTTCATAACCATCCTCGCGCATGGCGAGTGCCGCATGCACGCAGCAGTAATCGAACTCGATACCCTGGCCGATGCGGTTGGGTCCACCGCCCAGCACCATGATCTTGTCACGCGTCGATGGGACGGCTTCGCACTCCTCGTCGTAGGAGGAGTACATGTACGCCGTACTGGTCGAGAATTCCGCAGCACAGGTGTCGACCCGCTTGTAGGTCGGATGGATGCCCAGCGCCCGGCGGTGCTCCCGCACCGCGGCCTCCGGCACACCGAGCACGGCGGCGAGACGGCTGTCGGAGAAACCCTTGCGCTTCAGGCGGAACATCTCGTCCTTGCCGATGGTCGACAGGGTGCGACCGGCAAGCGCCTGCTCGACCTTCACGATGTCTTCGATCTGCACCAGGAACCAGGGGTCGATCTTCGTCAGGCCGAAGACCTGTTCGACACTCATGCCGGAACGGAAGGCATCGGCGACAAACCAGATACGGTCCGGGCCCGGCGTACGCAGGTTCTTGTTGATCAGATCCTTTGCGTCGGGCGCGGCCAGATCAACCTTCGGCGTGAAGCCATCGACGCCCACCTCCAGCCCGCGCAGCGCCTTCTGCACCGATTCCTGGAAGTTGCGGCCGATGGCCATCACCTCGCCCACCGATTTCATCTGGGTGGTGAGGACGGTATCGGCACCCTTGAACTTCTCGAAGTTGAAACGCGGCACCTTGGTGACGACGTAGTCGATGGACGGCTCGAACGAGGCCGGCGTGGCGCCGCGCGTAATGTCGTTCTTCAGCTCGTCCAGCGTATAGCCGACCGCCAGCTTGGCGGCGACCTTGGCGATCGGGAAGCCGGTGGCCTTGGATGCCAGCGCCGAGGAGCGGGACACCCGCGGGTTCATCTCGATGACCACCATGCGGCCGGTGTCCGGGTTGATGCCGAACTGCACGTTGGAACCGCCGGTCTCGACGCCGATCTCGCGCAGCACCGCACAGGAGGCGTTGCGCATGATCTGGTATTCCTTGTCGGTCAGCGTCTGCGCCGGTGCGACGGTGATCGAATCACCGGTGTGCACGCCCATCGGATCAAAGTTCTCGATCGAGCAGACGATGATGCAGTTGTCGTTCCGGTCACGGACGACTTCCATTTCGTACTCTTTCCAGCCGATCAGCGACTCGTCGATCAGCAGCTCGCGGGTCGGCGACAGATCGAGACCCCGCGCGCAGATTTCCTCGTATTCCTCCCGGTTGTAGGCAATACCGCCACCGGAACCGCCCATGGTGAAGGACGGACGGATGATGCACGGGAAACCGATGGAATCGATGACCTGCAGCGCTTCCTCCATGGAATGCGCAAGCGCCGAGCGCGGGCACTCCAGGCCGATGGCACGCATCGCCTTGTCGAACAGCGAGCGGTCTTCCGCCTTGCGGATCGCTTCCGCGCGGGCGCCGATCATCTCGACGCCGAATTTTTCCAGAACGCCGTTCTTTGCCAGATCCAGTGCGCAGTTGAGCGCAGTCTGACCGCCCATGGTCGGCAGCACCGCGTCGGGACGCTCCTTCTCGATGATGCGCGCCACCGTTTGCCAGGTGATCGGCTCGATGTAGGTGGCATCCGCCATCGACGGATCGGTCATGATGGTGGCCGGATTCGAGTTCACCAGGATGACGCGATAGCCTTCTTCGCGCAGCGCCTTGCAGGCTTGCGCGCCGGAATAATCGAACTCGCAGGCCTGGCCGATGACGATCGGGCCGGCGCCGATGATGAGAATGCTCTGGATGTCTGTACGTTTCGGCATGGCGGTCTGCTCTTGTCTGTTGGCGCGGCTTGCACCGCGCAGGCCTCAGCGGCGGGCCTGCATCAACTCGATAAAGTGATCAAAAAGCACGTCCGCCTCATGCGGACCGGGGCTTGCTTCCGGGTGACCCTGAAAGCTGAATGCCGGCCGGTCCGTGCGGTGAATGCCCTGGTTGGTGCCGTCGAACAGCGAACGGTGTGTCACGCGCAGGTTGGCCGGCAGCGTTTTCTCGTCAACCGCAAAACCGTGGTTCTGCGAGGTGATCATCACGCGACCGGTGTCGATGTCCTGCACCGGGTGGTTGGCGCCGTGGTGGCCGTGACCCATCTTCACCGTCTGCGCGCCGGAGGCCAGGCCGAGCAACTGGTGGCCCAGACAGATACCGAACACCGGCGTGTCCGTATTGAGGAATTCCCGGATCGCCGTGATCGCGTAGTCGCAGGGTGCCGGGTCGCCCGGGCCGTTGGAAAGGAAAATGCCGTCCGGCTTCATCGCCAGCACTTCGGAGGCCGGCGTCTGTGCCGGCACCACCGTAAGCCGGCAACCACGGTCGACCAGCATGCGCAGGATGTTGCGCTTCACGCCGAAATCGTAGGCCACCACACGGAACGGCTGCGAAGCCGGTGCCGGCAGGTGGCCCTGGCCCAGCTTCCAGCTGCCTTCGCTCCAGTCGTACGGTTTTTTCACCGACACGACTTTCGCCAGATCCATGCCCTTCAGGCCCGGGAAGGCCTTCGCAGCAGCCAGTGCGGCTTTTTCATCGATCTGCTCGCCGGCGACGATGCAGCCGTTCTGCGCACCCTTGTCGCGCAGGATGCGGGTCAGTCGGCGGGTGTCGATGTCGGCGATGCCGACGATGTTGCGCTCGCGCAGCCACGAGGACAGGTCCTGCTTCGCACGGAAACTGGACACCACCTGCGCGGCATCGCGGATCACCAGACCCGAACACCAGACGTGTTCCGCCTCGTCGTCTTCCGCGTTCACACCGGTGTTGCCGATGTGGGGATAGGTCAGGGTGACGATCTGCCGGGCGTAGGAGGGATCGGTCACGATCTCCTGGTAACCGGTCATGGCGGTGTTGAACACCACCTCCCCGGTCGACTGGCCGGCGGCCCCGAGGGCAATGCCACGGAACAGGCTGCCGTCTTCGAGGGCGAGAAGGGCGGGCGTGGCCAAGGTCTACCTCCACTTCGGACAGGGCGCGGGCCGGCTTCATCAGGCTGTGCGAAGCCTCCCCGTGGCCCGGAAGGCCGCAGGGACGAGCGCTGATGTGCTGGTAACCGGCTGTTTTTACTTGCAAAAAAGCGAGATGAAGCCCGGCTTCATCTCGCTTTCTGGATTCGTTCGGCAGGTGCCGGGTCGCACCTGACCTCGGGGCCGGCATTGTAGGGGGTCAGCGGGCCTGCCGCCACCCCGAAAACCCGCTGCCGGCACCGCCGGAAGACCCGGCCGGGCACCGGCCCCCGCGTCACCGCAGCCCCAGGACGTCCCGCATGTCGTAGAGCCCTTTCGGCCGGTCAGCCAGCCAGCGGGCGGCCCGGACCGCACCGCTGGCGAAATTCATGCGGCTGGTGGCGACATGCCGGATTTCGACCCGCTCGCCCTCGCCGATGAACATCACGTTGTGATCGCCGACAATGTCGCCGCCCCGGATGGTCTGGAAACCGATCGACTGCCGGTCGCGCGGACCGGTGTGGCCCTCGCGGGCATAGACCGCCACCTGTTTCAGGTCCCGGCCGAGCGCGCCGGCCACGGCTTCACCCATCATCAGGGCCGTGCCCGAGGGCGCGTCGACCTTGTGCCGGTGGTGGGCCTCGATGATCTCGATGTCGACCGTATCGCCGAAGGTTTTCGCCGCCAGCTCCAGCAGTTTCAGCGAGACATTGACGCCCACCGAATAGTTGCCGGCGTAGACCAGCGCCGTATCGGCCCCGGCCGCCTTCAGCGCCGCACGCTGTGCATCCGACAACCCGGTAGTGCCGATCACCAGCCGCTTGCCGGCGCGGCGCGCCAGCGCCACATGCGCCTCGGTGGCAGCCGGGGCGGTGAAATCGATGGCCACATCGAAGGCATCAATGACATCGGCCAGCGAGCCGACAATCTTCACGCCGTTGCTGCCGATGCCGGCCAGCTCGCCGGCGTCGGCGCCCAGCAGGGAGGAATCAGGGCGTTCAATGGCGGCCGCCAGCGTGGCGCCCGATTCCCTGACGGCCTGGATCAGCGCGCGGCCCATGCGGCCACCGGCGCCACAGACGGCAATGCGTGTCATGCGGGTCTCTCCGGAAGAAGGGCGCCAGTGTACAGCGGGCCCGGCGTATGCGCCGTCAGTTTGACGCCGGCACCGGCTGCTGCGGCGACAGCACCGGATGCTGCGCAAAGAATGCATCCAGCGCCGCCGCCGTCTGCTCCGGCGCCTCGAGGGCCGGCACATGCCCGACCTCCTTCAGGAGGGTCACCACCGGCGGCTGACGGAAGTGGGGACGCATTTCCTCCACCACCGCTACCGACACCAGGCGATCGCCTTCACCCCAGAGCAGCTGCACCGGCGCCCGCAGGAAGCGCAGATTGGAACGATAGGCCTCCGGCGTGAAATAAGTGCCCATCAGCCGCATCTGCTCCATGGTTTTCTCGTACTCGCCCGCACGACGGATGCGCTCGCCCTCCAGCTGCCTCAGGAGATCCGGTGCCAGCACGGGCGGCCGGACCATGAGTTCCTGCATCAGCGGCGCGAGCTGCCCGCGCGAACGGACCAGCAGCGGGTTTTCTCCGGCCGCAATGCGCCTGGCCAGCGGCGCATCGTTGTTTTCATAGACGCCGGCCGCACTCATCAGCGTCAGGCTGAGCACCTTGTTGCGGTCAAAGGACGCCAGCGGCATGGCCAGCCCGCCGCCCATGGAATGCCCGACCAGGTGGTATCCCGTCACGTCAAGCGTGTCGATGAAGTGACGTACGGTGTCGACGTTCTCGCCTGGCGTATAGCGGTAGCCGGCCGGCACGCGGGTATCGCCGTGGCCGGGCAGGTCCGGAATCACCACCCGGTATTTCGGGGTCAGCAGCGCCGCCACCCGGTTCCAGTGATCGCGGCTGGCGGTGTAACCGTGCAGCAGCACCACCAGCGCGCCGTCCGGAGGACCACCGATGCTGTAGGCAAGGTCGACATCGTCGACCGTGCGCCGCCCGGACACCAGCCCCGCTGCCGCGCGTTCGCTTTCACGCCACTCCTTGAGCGTGCCGGCCGGCGCCGGCGCCGCGCAGAGCACGCATCCCAGCAGAAACAGCGCTGCCGGGAGACGCACGTCAGACCTTGCTCACCAGGAACGGATCGCCTGTCACGCAGTACAGGTTCTGCCCGCTCTGGTTCTGGTACTTGCGGCGCTTGCGGTCATAACTGCCGAAGCCGCCGCCGAACTGCTTGTAGTCCAGCACTTCCACCAGCCGTTTTTTCGCATACGCGATGTCCAGCGCCTCGATGGCGTGCCGGGGCACGAAGGAAGCCGCCAGCTCCAGCTGCTTGATGGATTCATCGATCGACGCCGCATTGTCCACATACAGCATGGAATTGGCGTATTCGAAACGGGTCAGCGCCACATCGGGCACCATGGCGAACGAGGTTTCGAAACGGGTCTTGGCGTCGTCGCCGCTGGCACCGAACACCACCTTCGCACCCAGCGCCCCGGCGCGGCGGATGATGTTCGCGCCGATGCCGGCGGACAGGGCCAGCCCCATCGGGTGCTCCGGGTACACGGTGAGGATGTCGTTGCTGGCGCTGGTCACCTTGCCGATGTAGTCGCGCGCCAGTGCGGTCGGAATGGACACGTCCTCGGCTACCCGGCCCAGCCCGTAGGCATAGCCGAGACGTATCATCACGTAGTCCGACTTGTATTGCAGATCGTCGGCCGGACGCGGCTGGAACACCGTGCCGTAATAGGTCACGCCCTCGACCGCATCCTGCAACAACGCGTGCTTTTCCTTCAGCGTTTCCGCCAGGTACACCGAATAGATCAGCTGGGCAAACAGGGCGGGCACCCGCGAGAAGCCGCCGTACTCGTAGCCGAGGTTGCGTGCCGCCTGGAAGTCGCCACGGAAGAACTGCAGCCACACCTCCAGGGCATTGCGGCTGTGCATCGCGTAGTCTTCGTCCTGGAATCTCAGTTCCTTCCACAGCTGCGGATAGCGCGCATAGCGCTTGCGCAGGTATTCCGGCGACGGAAACGGGATCTGGTAGCCGCGCAACAGCGTGTCCCAGTGCGTTTCCAGTTCCTCGAAGGTGTAGCTGAACGGCTCGGGATCGAACGGAAGCGTCTTCCAGGGGCGCTTCAGGTAATCGGCATCTGCGGTCAGGCGGTCGGCGGCATCTTCCTCGGGCGTGGCGGCGTGCAGCGGCAACGGCGCCAGCAACAGCGAGGCGGAGGCAGCAGTGCCGGCGAGGAACGCACGGCGGGAAAGGCCGGGGGTTTTCATTGTTCTTGTACCCACATCCCTGCGAAACCGGGGCAGGATACGGGAGCCCTTCCGGACCGGGCAACGCAACCCCGCCGGACGGTGCCCGGCCCGCATGCCCCGGATCAGGGCGTCAGGTGTTGAAGAACTTCTTCACGCTGTCGAACCAGCCCTGGCTGCGCGGCGAATTGGCCTCGCCCTTGAGCGAGTCCTGGAAGGCGCGCAGCAGTTCTTTCTGCTTGCCGCTGAGGTTGACCGGGGTTTCCAGCACCACCCGGCAGATCAGGTCGCCCTGGCCGCCGCCGCGCACGCTGGGCACGCCCTTGCCACGCACCCGGAACAGCTTGCCGGTCTGGGTTTCGGCCGGAATCTTCAGCTTCACGCGGCCATCCATGGTCGGCACCTCGTACTCGCCGCCCAGGGCAGCATCGACGAAGGAAATGGGTACTTCGCAGTGGAGATCGTTGCCGTCGCGCTCGAAGAACTCGTGCGCGCGCACCGACACCTGCACGTACAGATCGCCGGCGGGCCCGCCCTGCGGCCCGGCCTCACCCTCGCCGGCCAGCCGGATGCGGTCACCGTTGTCGACGCCGGCCGGGATGTTCACCTGCAGGGTCTTCTGCTTCTGCACGCGCCCCTGGCCACGGCAGTCCGGGCACGGATCCTTGATGTTCTTGCCGCTGCCGCGACAGGCCGGGCAGGTCTGCTGCAGGGTGAAGAAACCCTGCTGGATCCGCACCTGGCCGTGTCCGTTGCAGGTGCCGCACACCGACGGTGTGGTGCCCTTCTTCGCGCCGGTGCCACTGCAGGTCTCGCAGCTCTCCAGCTTGGGCACCTTGATCTGCACCTTGGTGCCGCGCACGGCATCTTCCAGGTCGATCTCCAGCGAATAGCGCAGGTCGGCGCCACGCTGCGGGCCACCACGCTGGCGGCCACCGCCGAAGATGTCGCCGAACACGTCGCCGAAGATGTCACTGAAGCTGGCACCGGCCGCACCGGCACCGAAACCCCCGGGACCCGCGCCACCGCCGGCCTCGAAGGCAGCGTGGCCGTACCGATCCCAGGCTGCACGCTTCTGGTCGTCCGACAGGATCTCGTAGGCCGCCTGCACTTCCTTGAATTTTTCCTCGGCAGCCTTGTCGTCCGGGTTGCGGTCCGGGTGGTACTTCATGGCCAGCTTGCGATAGGCCTTCTTGATGTCGTCCGCAGACGCATCCTTCGCCACGCCGAGCACTTCGTACAGATCGCGTTTGGCCATGTCAGTGTTGTCCGGATACGGTCGATGAAACTTCCGCGCGCCACAAGCACAAACGCGGGAACCTGTCCCGCGCTGTGCCTTCGTTCAGCAGGATGGCCTACTTCTTGCCATCGTCCTTCACTTCCTCGAACTCGGCATCCACGACGCCTTCCTTCTGCAGCGAGTCACCGGCCCCGGCACCACCCGGCGCCGGCTGGGCCTGCGCGGCCTGCTCGGCATAGACGCGCTGCATCAGCGGCATGGATGCTTCGCCCAGGGCTTTCGTGGCCGCCTCGATGGCGTCCTTGTCGTTGCCCTGCACGGCCTCCTCGACTTTCGCGATCGCCGCCTCGATGGCGGTTTTCTCGTCGGCCGTGGCCTTGTCGCCCAGATCGGCAATCGCCTTCCGGGTGGCGTGTACCAGCTGGTCGGCGTCGTTGCGGGCATGTACCAGCTCGACGAATTTCTTGTCCGCCTCGGCGTTCGCTTCCGCATCCTTGACCATCTTCGCGATCTCGTCGTCGGAGAGACCGGAATTGGCCTTGATCACGATGCTCTGCGCCTTGCCGGTGGCCTTGTCCTTGGCGCTCACGTTCATGATGCCGTTGGCGTCGATGTCGAACGTGACCTCGATCTGCGGCATGCCGCGCGGGGCAGGCGGGATGTCGGTGAGGTCGAAGCGGCCGAGCAGCTTGTTGGCCGCCGCCTGCTTGCGCTCACCCTGGTAGACCTGCACGGTCACCGCCGTCTGGTTGTCGCTGTAGGTCGAATAGACCTGCGCCTTGCGGGTCGGAATCGTGGTGTTCTTCTCGATCAGCACGTTCATCTCGCCACCGGCAACCTCGATGCCCAGCGACAGCGGGGTGACGTCCAGCAGCAGGATGTCCTTGCGGTCGCCCGCGAGCACGGAGCCTTGGATGGCTGCGCCGACGGCGACGGCCTCGTCCGGGTTCACGTCCTTGCGCGGATCCTTGCCGAAGAACTCCTTCACCTTCTGCTGTACCAGCGGCATGCGGGTCTGGCCACCGACCAGGATCACGTCGCCAATGTCGGACGCCGACAGGCCGGCGTCCTTCATGGCGATGCGGCACGGCTCGATGGTGCGGGCAACCAGATCCTCCACCAGCGACTCCAGCTTGGCGCGGGTCAGCTTGATGTTCAGGTGTTTCGGGCCGGACGCATCCGCCGTCACGTAAGGCAGGTTGATTTCGGTCTGCTGTGCACTGGACAGCTCGATCTTCGCCTTTTCCGCGGCCTCTTTCAGACGCTGCAGGGCCAGCGGGTCCTTGCGCAGGTCGATGCCGGTGTCTTTCCTGAATTCTTCCACCAGGTAATCGATGACGCGCAGGTCGAAATCCTCGCCGCCGAGGAAGGTATCGCCGTTGGTGGACAGCACCTCGAACTGGTGTTCGCCATCGACGTCGGCGATCTCGATGATGGATATGTCGAAGGTACCGCCGCCGAGGTCATACACGGCAATCTTGCGGTCGCCTTCCTGCTTGTCGATACCGAACGCCAGCGCGGCGGCGGTCGGCTCGTTGATGATGCGCTTGACCTCGAGACCGGCAATCCTGCCGGCATCCTTGGTCGCCTGGCGCTGCGAGTCGTTGAAGTAAGCCGGCACCGTGATGACCGCTTCGGTCACCGGCTCACCGAGATAGTCCTCGGCGGTCTTCTTCATTTTTTTCAGCACTTCGGCGGAGATCTGCGGCGGCGCCATTTTCCGGCCGCGGACTTCCACCCAGGCGTCACCGTTGTCGGCAGCCGCAATCTTGTAGGGCACCATCTTGATGTCTTTCTGCACGACATCGTCGGTGAACTTGCGACCGATCAGGCGCTTGACCGCGAACAGGGTCTGCTGCGGGTTGGTCACCGCCTGGCGCTTGGCGGCCTGGCCGACCAGCACTTCGTCCTCGGTGTAGGCCACGATCGACGGCGTGGTGCGCGCACCTTCCGCGTTCTCGATGACCCGGGTGTTGTCGCCCTCCAGGATGGCCACGCAGCTGTTGGTGGTACCGAGGTCGATGCCGATGATCTTGCCCATGGTGTTGCTCCTCTTGCTGGCCGGGCCGCAGTGACGACGGCCAGGCGATTCATGTGTTCACGCTCTGCCGGATGGGGGTGATGTCCCCCGGCTTCAAGGCCCCGTGCTTTACGGGGGCATTCGTCAGGGGGCCCGGGCCACCACCACCATGGCCGGCCGCAGCAGGCGGCCGGACAGCTGGAAGCCCTTCTGCATCACCTCGATGACGGTGTTGGGTGCCGCATCCGGGTGCGGCACCTGGGCAACCGCTTCGTGGAACTGCGGATTGAACGGCTGGCCCTTCGGGTCGATCTCCTCGACCTCGAACCGGCGCAGGGTGTCGACCAGCAGCTTCAGGGTCAGCGAGATGCCCTCGCGGGATGCCTTCGCGGTGTCGTCCTCACCGGTCACGGCCGCCAGACCACGCTCCAGCGAGTCGGCCACCGGCAGCAGGGCCGCCGCGAATTTCTCCAGGGCGTACTTGCGGGCGTTGTCGGCATCGCGCTCCAGGCGCCGGCGCAGGTTCTGCACCTCGGCCTGGGCACGCAGGGTGGCTTCGGCGGCTTCCTTGCGGGCCGCCTCCAGTTCCAGGGCCATGGCGGCGAGGCGGGCCTCAAGCCCGGCCACGGTCGGCACGGCATCGGGAGCGGCAGCCTCCGGGGGCGCCGGCTGGCGGGTATCGTCGGTCATCTCGTGTTCCGCGGTTCGAACAGGGAAATCAGGCAGTTGGCCGCCTGCGGCAGGCCGGCATCCCGGATGGGGCCGGGCGCTCCCGTTTCAAGCGGGCGGGGGATGATGCCCAATCGGGCCCCGGCTGGCGAGGGGCGGTCCCGGGCAGGGTTGTGTCGCGGCGACACAATGAGACTGGCGTCCGGGGCTAGGGTGTGATCCTGCGACACCGGCAATACTCGGCAGCGTTGCCCGCAGCCCCTGCCCGGAGACCCGCATGAACATCGCCGCCCGCAAACCCGCCGCCGATGCCGGCATCACCGTACGCCGGATGGACTTCGAATTTCCGGACGACATCCCGGAATTCTGGTTCGCCAACGATCCCTACCGCACGCTGCTGCTGACCGGGTTGTCGGCCACCTTTCCGGAAGGCGAACGCTTTTTCGTCGACTCCGTGCGCAACTTCCAGGACCAGGTCACCGATCCGGAACTCCGGCAGGCCATCCGCGGCTTCATCGGCCAGGAAGCGCATCACTCGAAGGAGCACAAGGTGCTCAACGAACTGATGGAGCGCAAGGGCTACCCGATGTCGAAAATCGACAACATGGTGCGCGGCGGCATGAAGTTCATGCGCAAGCACATGTCCAGGGAACGCCAGCTGGCAATGACCTGCGCGCTGGAGCACTTCACGGCCATCCTCGCCGACCAGCTGCTGCAGAACCGCGAGGAATTCATCGACCGCATGGACCCGCGCGTGGCGAAGATCTGGGCCTGGCACGCGGTGGAGGAAACCGAGCACAAGGCGGTGGCTTTCGACGTGTTCAAGGCCACGGTCAACAACGAATGGATCCGCCGCTCGCAGATGGCGCTCAACACCGTGGAGTTCCTGTTCTTCAGCACGCTGCACACCGTGCAGTTGCTGCGCGCCTCGGGCAACGCCGGAAAGCTGCAGACCTGGCGCAGTGCCTTTGATTTCTACTGGGGCAAAACCGGCATCTTCCGCAAGCTGGGCCCGGCCTACCGCGCCTACTACCGGCGCGATTTCCATCCCTGGCAGCACGACAACCGCGAGCGGGTGGAAGCGATCAAGAAGGAATTCGGGCTCGCGTAGCAACCCCTTCAGGGGTCACGGCAACCCGGGCCGGCAGGCCCTTCTACGCCGGATCGCGCGGGTTCAGCGCTGCGCCGAGCAGGCGCGCGGTAATGTCCACCAGCGGCACCACCCGCTCGTAGGCCATGCGGGTGGGGCCCACCACCGCCAGCACACCCAGCGCATCGCCGCCCCGCCCGTAGGGCGCCGTGATGATCGAGCAGTCGGCAAAGGCCTCGTAGCCGGATTCGCTGCCGATGAAGATCTTCACGCCGCTGGCGGCGCTGCAGCGATCCATCAGGTCGAGAATGTCGCGCTTGCGCTGGAAGGCATCGAACAGGTCGCGGATGCGATCAATGCCGGTTTCCGCACCGAGACCGGCAATCAGGTTCGACTCGCCAGCCAGCTTCACGTCCGGCTGCCTGTCCTGCGCATCGAGGGCGCGGCCGGCCATGTCCAGCGCCTGCTGCATCAGCAGGTCCATGTGCTCCTTGTCGGCGCGCATCAGTTCCAGCATGCGCTGACGCATGGCATCGATATCCAGGCCGGCGAAATGCTGGTTGACGAAGTTCGCCGCCTGACGCAGGTCGCTCTCGGAATATTCGCGATCCGTGTGGATGATCTGGTTCTGCACCTCACGCTGGTTCAGCACCAGGATCACCAGCACGCGGTTGCCGGCCAGCGGCAGGAATTCCACCTGGCGCAGCACGCCGATGCGCCGCTTCGGTACCGCCACCACACCGGTCATCCGCGAGAAATCCGACAGCAGCCGGCTGGCGGCCTCCACCAGCTCGGGCGCGGTCTTGTCGGCGGAAAGCTCGCCGGTGATCTGCGCCAGCTGGCGCTGTTCCAGCGGCGAGAACGTCACCAGGTTGTCGACAAACACCCGGTAGCCCTGTTCGGTGGGAATGCGCCCGGCCGAGGTGTGCGGGCTGGCCACGAAACCGCGTTCTTCCAGCTCGGCCATGATGTTGCGCACCGTGGCCGGCGATACCGGCAGGGCGGCCTTCTCCACCAGCGTTTTCGAGCCGACCGGCTGCCCCTCGCGGATATAGCACTCCACCAGCGTCTTGAGCAGACGCTGTGCGCGTTCGTTGAGGGTCGGGACTGACATGCGGATCAGTCTAAAGAGCGGGGAAAACCTTATCAACGCAACGGATCGCGGCTTATGATCGGCGCTTTATGCCTCCGGTCGTGTCCGCCGATGCTGTCTGCACTTTCCATCAGCCACTACGCCATCGTCGATGCCCTGGAACTGGAATTCGCCGGCGGCCTGACCGTCGTGACCGGCGAAACCGGGGCCGGCAAGTCGATCATGATCGACGCCCTCGCCCTGGCACTGGGTGACCGGGCCGATGCCGGCGCGGTGCGCCCCGGCGCCGAGCGGGCCGATGTCACCGCCACCTTCGACCTGACCCGCCTGGCGCACGCCCGCACCTGGCTGGCCGAGCGCGAGCTGGACAACGGTACCGACTGCATCCTGCGGCGTACGGTCGGCAACGACGGCCGCTCGCGCGGTTTCATCAACGGCCGGCCGTCACCGCTGGCGGACCTGAAAGCCCTGGGCGAGCTGCTGATCGACATCCACGGCCAGCATGAACACCAGTCGCTGCTGCGCCGGGACAACCACCGTCTGCTGCTGGACGAGTACGGCGGCCTCGGGGCACAGGCAAAAGCCGTGGCCGCGGCTTTCGGGGAATTCCGCCGGGCACGCGATGCCCTGGCCGAACTCGATCGTGCCGTGAGCGACCGCGATGCACGCCGTGACCTGCTGAAATTCCAGGTCGAGGAACTCGACCGGCTGGGCCTGAAGGCCGGCGAACCGGCGGCGCTGGAATCCGAGCACAAACGCCTGGCCAATACCGACAGCCTGCGCGCCGCCTGCGAGCAGGCCTTCGCGCTGGTGTATGAACACGAAGACGGCGCCGCACGCGACCGGCTCGAACGGGCACGGCACGCACTGGATGGTCTCGACGATCCGGAGCTGGCGCGCGCCTCCGAACTGCTCGCCTCCGCGATCATCCACGTGGAGGAAGCGGCCGATGCGCTGCGCCGGTACACCGACCGGCTGGAAGCCGACCCGGCACGGCTGGCGGAAGTGGACAACCGGCTGTCCAGCTGCTTCCAGCTGGCACGCAAGCATCGCTGCACGCCGGACGAACTGCCGGCACTGCACGAGAAACTGAAAGCCGAGCTCGATACGCTGGAAAACCACGGCAGTCACCGGGTGGCACTGGAAAAGGAAACCGCCGGCAAGCGCGCCGCCTTCCTCGATGCCGCCGGGAAACTCGGCGAGGCGCGCCGCAAGGCCGCAACGAAACTGGAAAAGGACGTCAGCGGGCAGCTGGCCCTGCTGGGCATGCCCGGCGGCCGTTTCCTGGTGGCCTTCACGACACTGGCAGAAAGCGACGCCAGCGCCGCCGGTCTCGACACCATCGAATTCGTGGTCAGCCTGAATGCCGGCCAGCCGCCCAAGCCGCTGGCCAAGGTCGCGTCCGGCGGCGAACTGTCACGCATCAGCCTGGCCATCCAGGTCATCTGCGCCGAGAAAAGCACCATTCCCACGCTGATCTTCGACGAGGTCGATGTCGGCATCGGCGGCGCCACTGCAGAAGTGGTCGGCAAGCTGCTGCGCCGGCTCGGCGATCGCGGCCAGGTGTTGTGCGTGACGCATCTGGCGCAGGTCGCAGCCTGCGGCCACCAGCACCTGCGCGTGGAAAAGCGCTCCGACGGCAAGCAGACCGCCAGCGCCGTGGTCGCGCTCAGGCAAAAGGATCGCGTGCAGGAAATTGCCCGCATGGCCGGCGGCCTGACCATCACGCCGGAAGCCCTGAAACACGCCGAAGCGATGCTGGCAGCACACTGACATGACCAGGATGCGCACGGAAACGCGCCAGATCCTGCTGCTCGGTATCGTTGCATTGCTGTTGATTGCGGTCGGCGCTGCCGGCGGATTCACCCGTATCGACCAGGCCGCGCTGGACAGCCTCCTGCGCGTGCATGCGCAAGGCCATGCCTGGCCGGAAGGGCTCGTGATCATCGACATCGACCAGAAGAGCCTGGAAGACATGAACGAGACGGCCGGCAGCTGGCCGTGGCCACGCGCCGTGCACGGCGAGCTGGTGGAAGCGCTGGCACCGCTGCAGCCGAAAGCGATCGTGTTCGATCTGCTGCTGAACGAAGCAGACACCTTCCGCCCCGACAGCGACCGCTACTTCGCGGACGTGATGCTGGCACAGCCGCGGGTCTACCTGCCGACACTGCTGCTGGAAGAAGGCAACGGCGCACCGCTGGCCGAATACCGCGATGCACTGTTCCTCGAAAGAACCCCGGCCGCTGTCGAGGATCCGCGGGCCACCCTGCTGGCACCGGTGATCGTACCGGCAGAAGCCTGGCGCGGCGGCACCATCAACTTCCTGGCCGACAGCGATGGCACCGGACGCCGGTACAGCCTGTTCCACAGCATCGACGGCTGGAGGCTGCCGTCCATGCCCGGACGCGTGGCCGATGACCTCGGCCTGCGCATGCCGGATGGCGACAGTTTCGTGCTGCACTGGTACACGGACCGTCTGCCACAGCGCTATCACTACGCTGACGTCTACGCCGACCTGACCGGCAGCAAACCGCAGCTGGAAGAACAACTGCGCGGAAAGATCATCGTGATCGGCGCGTCCGCGCCGGGGCTGGGCGACTTCCGGCCGACACCGCTGCGCAGCACCTATCCCGGCGTGCTCATCCTCGCCACGGCCATCGGCAACATCACGACCGGCGACTGGCTGACGGAAACCCACTGGGGTCTTGCGCTGTATCCGCTGCTGCTGCTGCCGCTGGTGCTGGCATTCCGGCGCAAGCTGTCGCCGGTGCGCATCGCGCTCGGCCTGGCCGCGCTCACATTGCTGTTGTTGACACTGGAGTTCGTGCTGCTGACGAAGGCACGGCTGGTCATGCATGCGATGGCGCCGGTGGCGGCCGCGTGGTTGCTGTTCCTGGCACTGGCGGTGATGTCCTGGCTGGAAGAACGCCGCCAGCGTGAACAGGCCGTGGCGATCTTCGGCCGTTTCCTGGATCCGCGCGTGGTGAAGGAGCTGGTGGACGGCGGCACCGTTGCCGACGCCCAGACCACGCAGGCGCGGGAAATCAGCGTGCTGTTCTCGGACATCCGCGGCTTCACCACACTCAGCGAGCGCTCCACGCCGGAGCAGGTGGTGACCCTGCTCAACGACTACTTCAGCCGGCAGGTGCAGGTGATCTTCCAGACCCACGGCACCCTCGACAAGTTCATCGGCGACGCCATCATGGCTTTCTGGGGTGCGCCGGCCGACGATCCGAAGCATGCCATCCACGCGGTCGAGGCGGCCCTGCAGATGGTGGACGTACTGCTGGCGTTCAAGCGCGATTCCGGCGCGGACAGCGACGATTTCGATGTCGGCATCGGCGTGCATACCGGGCCGGCGGTGGTGGGTTTCATCGGTTCCCGTGACCGGCTCGACTACACCGCCATCGGCGACAGCGTTAATCTGTCGTCCCGTATCGAGGGCGCCACCAAGGGCAAGGCCCGCATCCTGGTCTCGGAATTCACCGTACAGGCCTGCGGCGACGCTTTCGAGTTCATCGACCACGGCATCGTCCACGTGAAAGGACGCGAACAGGGAGTACGACTCTATGAACCGCGCAGGAAGAACTGACCGGGTGCGCCCCGGGCCGGCCGCGCTGATGCTGGTGCTGGCAGCACTTGCCACCGGCCCGGTCCTGGCCGCCGACAATGCCACGGTGGCACGCGACACGCAGTTGCGCGAAAAGCCGCTGAACGACGCACCGGTCGTGGCCGAGCTGAAGGCAAAAGCCGCCGTCAGCGTGAATTCCCGCAACGGCGCCTGGGCGCACGTCAGCACCGCCGGCGGCAAGAGCGGCTTCGTGCGCCTGCTGAACCTGCGCACCTCGTCCGGCCAGAAAGGCGAGAGTGGCGTCGGGGCACTGGCCAGTGTGTTCAAGACCGGGTCCAGCGGCAGCAGCGTCTCCACCGGCGTGAAAGGGCTCTCCGAAGAGGATCTCACCGGCGCCGAGGCCAACGATGCCGAAGTGGAAAAACTCGCTGCCTTCAAGGCCGCTGACAAGGAGGCCCGTGACGGCGCCAGACTGGCCGGCCTGAAAGCAAAACCGGTCGACTACCTGCTTGCACCGGAAGGATCGAAAAAGAAGAAAAAGAAAAAAGACAGGGATGAGGAGGAATAAGCCATGAAGCGCATCGCACGGGTCACTCTCTCCGCGCTTGCCCTCACCCTGCCGTTGACGGCGGGCGCCTTCGATCTGGGCAACCTCAAGGACCTGGACAAGGTCGGCAAGGCCATTTCGATCGGCTCCAAGGCCGCCAAGGCCAACCGCGACATCAGCGAGGAAGAGGAAATCGAGATCGGCACCGGCGTGGCGTCACGCGTGCTCGGCACGGCCCCGCTGGTCGACAATGCCGCCGTGCAGAAATACGTCAACCGGGTCGGCCTGTGGCTGGCCATGCAGACGGAACGTCCGGAACTGCCCTGGCAGTTCGGCGTGATCGCCAGCGACGACGTCAATGCTTTCTCCACGCCGGGCGGCACCATCCTGATCACCCGCGGCCTGTACTCGCGCTTCCGCAATGAGGGTGAGCTGGCTGGCGTACTGGCGCACGAGATCGCCCATGTGCTGGAGAAACACCAGCTCAAGGCCATCCAGAAGGCCCTCGGCAACGAATGGAAGATGGAGCTGGTGAATGCCGTGGCCGAGGACAAGGGCGGCAGCGATGCCAGGAACGTCGCCAAGGCCTTCACCGCCGGCACCGAGCTCTACACGCGCGGCCTGGACAAGCAGGATGAATACGACGCCGATCGCCTCGGCGTGGTGATCGCGGCCCGTGCCGGCTACAACCCCTACGGACTCGTCTCCGTCCTGCAGACACTGGGTGACATCAATGCCCAGGACTCCGCCGTGGCGCTGATGTTCAAGACACACCCGTCACCGGCGGTCCGCCTGGACCAGCTGGATGTGGCCATGGGCGAGCAGCTCGATGCCTATGCCGGTCAGGTCGAGAACACGAAGCGGTTCATCCCGCTGAAGGCGGAAGCGGCATCGGACGCCGCCAGGCAGCAGCAGTAGGCCGCGCAAGCGGCAGCAGGAAAAACGCCGGGCTCAGCCCGGCGTTTTTTTCAGGCACTCGGCACAGATGCCGTGCATGGTCAGGCTGTGGTGGGTCAGCCGGAAACCGTGCCGGTCGGCAATCGCCTTCTGGCGCTGCTCGATGGTTTCGTCACTGAACTCGATGACCTTGTTGCAGCGCAGGCACACCATGTGGTCATGGTGCATGCCCGACTCCAGCTCGAACACCGCCTGGTCGTTGTCGAAGTTGTGCTTGATGACGAGCCCGGCATCCTGGAACTGGGTCAGCACCCGGTACACCGTGGCCAGGCCGATATCCTCGCCGGCATCCCGCAGCTGGCGGAACACGTCTTCCGCGCTCATGTGCCGGTTGGCGCCGTGCGCCTCTTCCAGCAGCTCCAGAATCTTCACCCGGGGCAAGGTCACCTTCAGGCCGGCCTTGCGCAGCTCCTTGTCCTGTTGGGTCATGGGCATGTGGTCCTCCTGACAGGTCGTGCGGGCATTCGCCGGCCGCAACCCGATCCGCTAACATGTGGCGCCCAGTTTGTCGAAATGCCGCCGCCGATGCAAAAACACCTGCTGATCGCCCTTGCCGCCCTGACCCTGCTGTCCGGCTGCAGCGGTCTGCGCTTTCCCGGCGTTTACCGGATCGACATCGAACAGGGGAACATCGTCGACGAAACCATGCTGGGCAAGCTGCGCACCGGCATGACCGAAGCCCAGGCGAAATTCGTGATGGGCTCGCCCCAGCTCACCGATCCGTTCGAGCCCGGCCGCTGGGTGTACCTGTACCGGCTGCAACGCGGCAACGGCGATCTGGTGGAGAACCGGGTCGTACTCTGGTTTGCCGACGGCAAGCTTGCCCGCTGGGAAGGCCAGGCACTGCCGCCTTCCGCGCGCAACAAGATCAACACCACCGGCCTGCCGGCCTCCCGGGCACCGGAAGCGGCCCCCGTCGCCGCGCCGCCCTGACTCAGCCCCTGCCCGTCAGCCGCTTCTGCTTCGCACGCCGGGCCCGCGCGCGCCGGGCTTCTTTCGGGTCGGCCGCCAGCGGGCGGTAGATCTCCACCCGGTCGCCATCGGCCAGCACACGCGCTGCCGGATTCTTCTCGATCTTCCCGAACACGCCCACCGGCATGTGCTGCAGATCGATTTCTCCCGGGAAGCGCCCGCAAATGCCCGAGCGCAGGATGGCCGCCTGCAGGGTGATGCCGGCCTCGCATTCCAGCACCAGCAGCTCCTGCCGTTCCGGTGTGGCGAACACCACCTCGATGCGGATCGTTCCCGGCACGCTCAGCTCCGCTTGCCGTAAAGCTGTTCGGCGCGCTTCCGGAACGCATCCAGCGCCAGCCCGGCAGCCTCGTCGATCAGCGGCTTTGCCGCGAAATGCACCAGCTGCGAATCGATGGCAAAGGTCACGCTGAAGGTGACCTTGCTGGCCGGCACGGCCGGATCGTTGCCCAGTGCGCGAAACTCCCAGGCACCGCGCAATTCCGAGAACGGACCCTCCACCAGCTCGATGTCCAGCCGGTTCGGCACCTGCGCGGTATTTCTCGTCATCACGCCCTGGCGGATGCCCGCGCGGGCAAAGGCCATCGAGGCCAGGGTGCTGTCACCTTCCCGCGCCAGCACCCTGGCCTCGACACAGAACGGCAGGAACTGCGGATAGGTCTCCACGTCATTCACCAGCGCGAACAGCTCGTCCGGCGTGTAGGCCACCAGCGCACTGCGGGAAACGGTCGGCACGGCTCAGACGATGCCGAGGAAGTTCAGCAGCACCAGCAGGATGCCCAGCGGCGCCACGATGCGCACGGCAATGCGCCAGACGATATAGAACGCCTGGCTCTTCATCTCCAGCTCCTTCATCACCTTGGTTTCCTTCATTTTCCAGCCTGCGAAAATCGCGATCAGCAGGCCACCCAGCGGCAGCATGATGCTGGTGGTGAGGAAATCGATGCCGTCGAAGAAGGTTTTCCCGAACAGTTTGAACTCATCACCTGCCATCCAGTTGAACGACAGGATGGAGAAGATGCCGATGAACCAGCTGGCGATGCCGATGATGCTGGCCGCGGTCAGCCGGTGCATACCGCGCTCCACCGCCCAGGCCACGAAGGGCTCGGCGATGGAAATCGAGCTGGTCCAGGCCGCAATCGCCACCAGCACGAAGAACGCCGTGCCGACCACATCGCCCATCGGCAGGCCGCTGAAAGCCAGCGGCAATGTCAGGAACATCATGCCCGGGCCCTGGTCCGTGGCCAGTCCGTTGGCGAATACGATCGGGAAAATCGCCAGCCCCATCAGGATGGCGAAAACCGTGTTCATGCCGGCCACCGCCACTACCGCCTGCCCGATCGACTGCTTGTGCGGCATGTAGGCGCCGTAGGCCATGATCGCGCCCATGCCCAGACTCAGTGTGAAGAACGCGTGGCCCATCGCCACGATCACACCCTGCCCGGTCAACTTCGAAAAATCGAAATCGAACATGAAGCGCACGCCATCCATGAAGTGACCGGTGGTCATCGCATAGCCGACCAGACCGAACAGCAGCAGGAACAGCGCCGGCATCATCCAGCGCACGGCCCGCTCAAGACCGTTCTGCACGCCACGCGCCACCACGTAGATGGTCATGGCCATGAACACGCTGTGCCAGGCCAGCATGGTGTAGGGATCAGCCAGCAGGCCATCGAACGATGCCTTCACCGCATCCGCATTCGCCGCAGCAAACGTGCCCTTCGCCATCAGCACGATGTAGTACAGCGCCCAGCCGGCAATCATCGAGTAGAAGGACAGGATCAGGAATCCGGCCAGCGTGCCCATCCAGCCGAGCAGGCCCCAGCGTCGCGACAGCCCCGACTCCGCCACCAGCCGCTGCATGGCATTGATCGGTGCGGCGCGCCCGCGCCGGCCCATCATGATTTCCGCCACCATGATCGGCATGCCGATCAGCAGCACGCACAGGATGTAGGTGGCCACGAAAGCGCCGCCGCCATACACGCCGGTGATGTAGGGAAACTTCCAGATGTTGCCCAGGCCGATCGCCGAGCCGGCCGTGGCCATGATGAAAACCCAGCGTGTGGCCCAGATGCCGTGGATCGACGGGCCTTCCGGCAGGTTGGTCTGGGACATGTCAGGTTCCTCGGGCAGGCGCAGATGCGCGGGCGGATTGTCCGTTACCCCCGGGTACGGCCTCAAGGGAGGCCGTATACTGCGCCGCCTATGGCCAAAGACAAGAAAGACCCGCCCGCCACAATTGCCGTCAACCGCAAGGCCCGCCACGAGTACACCCTCGGTGAGGTCTTCGAGGCCGGCATGGTGCTCGAAGGCTGGGAAGTGAAGGCCATGCGCGCCGGCAAGTGCAACCTCAGCGACTCCTACGTCATGGTGAAGGACGGCGAGGTTTTCCTGTTCGGCTGCCAGATCCAGCCGCTGCAGACAGCCTCCACGCATATCCATCCGGACCCGCTGCGGACCCGCAAGCTGCTGCTCAACAACCGTGAGATCAGCCGCATCCTCGGTGCCGTCACCCGTGAGGGCGACACCTGCATTCCGCTCAAGATTTTCTGGAAGCACGGCCTCGCCAAATGCGACATCGCACTGGCCACCGGCAAGAAACTGCACGACAAGCGCGAATCGGAAAAAACGCGCGACTGGGAACGCGAGCGCGGCCGCCTGCTGCGCACCCGCAACAAGGGCTGACGCGCAGGACTCCTGCGGTGCAGGAGCAGCAGACTCGAAAAGGTCGCCGGGCGCAGCACAAAGGCGCGGGCACAAAAAAAGCCCGCTTATCGCGGGCTTTTTTACCTTTTCAGGCGATCAGCGCCGGTTCAACCGGTTTGCGCCAAAGGGTCGGCGCCGTGGTGGATGCCCAGACGGCGGGCAATCGCCCGGAACAGCCGCAGGCCCACGCTCAGCACCACCGGCATCGCGAACATCGCGAAAACCATGACCGGCAGGTAGGACGCCCCGGTCAGCTGGTCCACGGCCACCAGGCCCAGGACATACACGATGCTGACCAGCAGCAGGTCCACGGTACGGACCGTCAGGGGAAAACGACGGGCCACGTGCCGTCCGATGGCGTTGATGCGTTCCACTGAAACGTTGTGAGTATTCATCCTGTTTACCTCTCTGTTCAGATGACTCGTTGGTTCCAGTGAGCTCGCTGTTGTTGCTTTATCGAACTCACGAGGCGATATTAAGTGTACATGTGTTCACTGTCTAGCCATTTGGTCCGACAATCAGACCATGTATTGATGTATTAACCGAAGTTTTATATTCCTGTCCGACACGGCCCTATGACAGGGCGCCAGCCCCCCGGGTTTGCCCCCATTGAGTTCCCCTGCCCTACCCCCCAGACTGCCCGGACCAAGGGGGCGACCTGGCTTCGACGCCGGTAACGAAACCTGCGGTGCATGCCGAGCCGCTGGCGAAGGCTCGTAAATACCCAGCCAGATCAAGTTAGTCGCCAACGACGAAACTTACGCACTGGCCGCTTAATGCGGTCAGCCGAGCCAGGGAGTCGTCCGTAACTCCTGAAACCTCGGTCATCTGATACGGAATAGGCTGACGGGGCGTCCGCGACCGGCAGCCGAAACAAAGCGGAATCGCTCCAGGCACCCCGCCCGCCGGGTCGCCCGGGAGTTAACTCAATCGGCGACGCTAAGCATGTAGAGCCAAGGGCAGAGTGCTGACGGACGCGGGTTCGATTCCCGCCGCCTCCACCAACAAACGGAAAGGGGTCACTCGCGAGAGTGGCCCCTTTTTGTTTGTCTGCTGTGCAGGCGCGCGGTAAAACGGTACGCCCGCTGCGGGTTCGACCGGATGCCGCCGGTTTCCGCTTCCCAGAACAATCCGCGAATGCCATGCCCACCTCCCTGACCAACACCCTCCCCATCGCCCGCTCCGCTGCCGACGTCTATGCCTACGTCACGCAGCCCTGGCGCTGGCATGAGTGGCATCCCAATTCAAAATCGGCAACGTCGAACGTCGACATCCTGAAAGAAGGTGACACCTTCGACGAAGTGATCGAGGTGCAGCCGCTCTCGCCGCTCCCGGTCACCCTGCGCCGCGCCACGCATTACCGCGTGCTCGTCGCCAGACCCGGCAAGCTCTGGCAGGTGCGTGGCGAAACCGCCGACGGCTGGCTGGAGATCCGCTACGAACTTTCCGAAGAAAACGGCGGCACCCGTTTCACCCGCACCCTCACTTTCGAGACCCGCGGCACCAGTCGCCTGCTCATGCCGTTCCTGAAACCACGCATGGCGCGCATGTCGGAAATCGCGCTCGGCAACCTGCGCCGGAAACTCGAAGCCGGCACATGAGCACGGTCGCACGCACCCTGACGGTTTTCCTGCTGATCGTGCTGGCGGAAACCCTGCACGGCGTGCTGCGCCAGTTGTATCTCGTGCCTGCCATTGGCGACCTGCCGTCGCGGCAACTGGGCGTGTTCACCGGCTCGCTGCTCATTCTCGTCATCGCCACGCTCACTGCGCGCTGGCTGGCCCTGCCGGATCGCCGCGCGCAACTGCAGGCCGGCCTGCTCTGTGTCGTTCTGATGATCGCCTTCGAGGCCGGCCTCGGCTTCACGCTCGGCTACGGCAGCGATCGCCTGCTGGCCGACTACGACCCCGCACGCGGCGGCTTCATGGGCTTCGGCATGCTGGTCCTGCTGCTCGCACCCATGACCGGTGCAGCCATCCGCGGCAAAACCCGGAGCGCACCATGAGCACCACACAGACTGCCTTCGTGCAGTGCCCCTGCTGCTGGGAGCAGATCGAGATCGTGGTCGACTGCTCCGTGCGCCGGCAGGAATACGTCGAGGACTGCAGCGTGTGCTGCCGCCCGCTCATCCTCACCGTGGTCACGGCCCGGGGCGAAGTGGTATCCGTTGAGGCCCGCCCCGAAGACGAATAGCCTGAGCATCCACGCCGGAGGCCGCCATGAAAGCCATACACCTGCAGCGCCTGCTCGCCTTCATCTTCCTCGGGCTCGGTGGCTGGTGCCTTTTCTTCCCGGCCACCGTCGAGGCCCTCGTCCTGCAGCCGGCGTATTACGTCGGCAACGACACCAGCGCGCTCTTCATCGGCTGTTTCGGCGCCCAGGCCGTGCTGGTCGGCACCGTGATCCTCACCTCCGTGTTCACACCGCGCACCTTCCTCGTGTTCGGCCTGATCGCGTCCGTGCCCTTCTTTGGCTTCAACTACCATTTCCACTTCGTGAAGGGCATGTTCACCGACTGGATGCTGCTCGACTTCGCCGGCAACGTCGGCATCCTCACGCTGGGGTTGCTCGGCTATCGTCTGAAGAAGCGTGAGCTGGCGGAACAGGGGGCTTCGTGATGCAGCTGATCGGCATGCTGGACTCGCCCTACGTGCGACGCACCGCCATTTCCATGGACGTGCTCGGGCTCACCTTCGAACACCAGGCGGTCTCCGTGTTTTCCACTTTCGAGCAGTTCCGCCGCATCAACCCGGTGGTGAAAGCGCCATCGCTGGTCTGCAACGACGGCACCGTGCTGATGGATTCCACGCTCATCATCGATTACGCGGAAGCGCTGGCCGGTCGTTCGCTGATGCCGGCGGAACCCGCAGCGCGGCAGACCGCGCTGCGCATGACCGGGCTGGCGCTGGCCGCCTGCGAGAAGGCCGTACAGCGCGTGTACGAGCGCAACCTGCGCCCTGCGGGGAAGCAGCACCAGCCGTGGCTGGACCGCGTCACCGGCCAGTTGCTGGCCGCCTGTGCCGCGCTGGAGCAGGAAGTGCAGCGTCATGCGCCCGCCGTTGACGGGCCAGGCATTTCCCAGGCCGGCATCAGCAGCGCCGTTACCTGGCAGTTCATCCAGTCCATGCTGGCGGATGTGGTGCCGGCCGCGCAGCACCCGGCGCTGGCCGCACTGTCGCAGACCGCGGAGCAGACCGCGCGTTTCCGGGCCTGGCCGCCGGACGGGCCGGGTGTGGTCGCCGCACCCTGAAACCCGTGGCGGTTTCCGGAACAGCCCGATGACGGCGGCAGTGCCCGCCGGGAACCCTGCTGCTAACATCGACGCGCAAACCGACAGGAACACATCACATGCGCAGCTGGCGACGCCGCCCCTCGATGAAACCGGAGAACATCAAGCGCCGCATGGGCAATCGCGTGGCGAAAGTCGTGGCCGCGCTGGTCCTGGCCGCGGCCTACGCAGCATGGAATACCTGGTTCGCGCCGGCCGGCAGCGAGCCCTCCGCACCAGGCGCGACGGAACAGGCCGCTGCGCCGGCAACCACAGATGCTCCCGCGGCCGGATCCGCCACGAAACCGGCAAGGCCACCGGCCGGCACCGACAACGCCGATGATGGACTGGCCGCCATCGATGCCCTGTACGAAGCGCGCCGCAGCAACGAAATGGTGATCGTGCACGCGCCGGTCAAGCGCGTGCTGGCAGATGACAACCAGGGCTCGCGTCACCAGAAATTCCTGATCGCGCTGCCGTCCGGCCGCAACCTGCTGATCGCCCACAACATCGATCTCGCACCGCGGGTGGAGAATCTTGCCGCCGGCGACCTCGTGACCGTGCGCGGCGAATACGAATGGGAAGAACGCGGCGGCGTGCTGCACTGGACGCACCACGATCCGGCCGGCCGCCATCAGGGTGGCTGGATCGATGCGCACGGAAAGCGCCACGAATGAACCCGTCGGCACCTGTCGGGGTTTTCGATTCCGGCGTCGGTGGCCTGTCGGTGCTGCGCGAGATCCGGCGCGCACTGCCCGGGGAGAACCTGATCTACGTGGCCGACTCCGGCCACGCACCCTACGGCGACCAGCCCAGTGAATTCATCGAGGGCCGTGCCAGTGCCGTGGTGCGCTTCCTGCTCGACGCCGGCGCCAAGGCCATCACCATCGCCTGCAACACCGCCACGGTGGTCGCGGTGGAGAAGCTGCGCGCCTGGAGCCCGGTGCCGATCGTCGCCATCGAACCGGCCATCAAGCCGGCCGCTGCCGCCACGAAATCCGGCGTGATCGGCGTACTGGCCACCCGTGCCACGCTGGCCAGCGGCAACGTATCGCGCCTGGTCGCACTGCATGCCTCGCAACTGCAGGTACACCTGCAGCCCTGCAGCGGTCTGGTGGAACAGGTCGAACGCGGTGATCTGTCCGGCCCGGAAACACGTGCGCTGGTGGCGCAATACGTCGAACCCCTGCTGGCACAGGGTGTCGACACGCTGGTGCTGGGCTGCACGCACTATCCTTTTCTGGAGCCGTTGATCCGCGACATTGCCGGCCCGGGGGTGGCCATCCTCGATCCGGCACCGGCGGTGGCGCGGGAACTGGCCCGACGGCTGGACACGCAGCACCTGCGCAACGCCGGTACGCTGCCGGGCAGCGAAACCTTTTTCTCCAGCGGCGAGCCCGCGCATGCGCAGCGCGTGATGCCGCTGCTGTGGGGCCAGGACCTGACCGTGAGGGAGTTCCGCTCATGAACAGCCGGAAAGCGCTGCAGGTGTTCACCTTCCTGTTCGGGCTCGGTGCCGCGCTCACCGCCGTCGGCTCCATGACCGGCCTGGACAACCCCACCTATGCGGCACTTGACCTGCCGCCGGCCATCGCGCTGGACAACAACCTGCGTTTCTACGGCGGCATCTGGATGGCGCTGGGGCTGGCGGCCATGTGGCTGGCACCGCACGTCAGCACGCAGACGGCGCTGTACCGCACCCTCTGGGGCGCGATTTTCCTCGGCGGCATCGGCCGCGTGTGCTCCATGATCTTCGCCGGCACACCGCCACCGGAATTCATCGTCTATGTCGTCATCGAGCTGGTGCTGCCGCCACTGGCCGTCTGGTGGCAGTATCACGTGGCGAACGCCCGGCCATGAGCGGTTTCACCGATTACCTGCCGGAAGTGTTCGAGCGGTTCGGTGCCATCTCGATACGGAAAATGTTCGGCGGCTATGGCATCTACCATCAGGGCCTGATGTTTGCCCTGGTGACAGACGATACGCTGTACCTGAAAGCCGACGATGAGAACCGGCGCTTCTTCACCGCCGAAGGCCTGGGTCCGTTCGAGTACCACAAGGACGGAAAAACCATGCAGATGTCCTATTACCGCGCACCGGACGAGTGCCTGGACGACCGGGATACCGCCGCGCTCTGGGCCAGACGCTCGTACCAGGCGGCCGCGCGTGCCCATGCCGCAAAGAGTGCTGCGGAGGTGGCAAAAGCGGCCAGGAAAAAGCGCGGCAAACCGTCCCGCGCCTGACTGCGCTGCCATTGCGGCCGTGTCGCCGCGACCAATGGCGGTACACCGCGATCGACCCATAGTCGGTCAGCCTGCACGGAGGACCTGCCATGAACGCGCCCGCCATCGTGAAAACAAAAGCACCGACGCACGAAGTACTGATCGTCGGCGCCGGTTTCGGCGGCATGGGCATGGCCATCCAGTTGCAACGCATGGGCATCGACAATTTCCTGATCCTCGATCAGGCCGATGATCTCGGCGGCACCTGGCATCTGAACACCTATCCCGGCCTGGCCGTGGATATCGCCTCTTTCACCTATTCGTATTCCTTCGAGCCGAATCCGCACTGGTCGCGCCTGTACGCGCCGGGTGCCGAGCTGAAGGCCTATGCCGCGCACGTGGCCGACAAGTACGCACTGCGCAGACACATGCGCTTCCGCTCCACCGTTGACCGGGTGATCTACGACGAGGCCGGTTCGTACTGGACCGTGCACATCGCCGGGCAGGAGCCCGTCACCGCACGTGTGCTGATCCTCGCGACCGGCTATCTCTCGCACCCGAAAAAACCGGACATTCCGGGGCTGGACATCTTTGCCGGCAAGGTGATCCACACCGCCGAGTGGGACCACGGCTACGATCTGGCCGGCAAGCGTGCCGCCGTGATCGGCACCGGTGCCACGGCCGTGCAGTTGCTGCCGAAAATCGCGCCGAAGCTGGCACAGCTGTATGTGCACCAGCGCACGCCGATCTGGGTTTCGCCCAAGTCCAACCCGCGCATTCCGGCAGCAGTGAGAAAGCTGTTCGCCCGCATCCCGCTCACCCAGCGCCTCGCGCGCTTCACCAGCTCCACCATCCTGGAACTGGTGATGGTGACCGGCGCCCTGCACAACCGGCAGTTCCCGTTCCTCACCCGCGGCATGGAGGAAATCTGCAAGCGCCATCTGGCACGCCAGGTCAAGGACCCGGAGCTGCGTCGCAAGCTCACGCCGGCATACAGCTTCGGCTGCAAGCGCCCGACTTTCTCCAACTCCTATTACCCGACCTTCAATCGCACCAACGTCGAGCTGGTCACGGATTCCATCGAGCGCATTGAACCGGATGGCATCGTCACCCGGGACGGCCGCAAGCGCAGCATCGATACACTGATCCTCGCCACCGGTTACAAAGTGTGGGAGAAGGGCAACTTCCCGGCCTTCGACGTCATCGGCAGCCGCAACACGGAACTGGGCGACTGGTGGGACAGAAACCACTTCCAGGCCTACGAAGGCATCACGGTTCCCGGCTTCCCGAACCTGTTCAACCTGCCCAGCCCCTATTCCTTCACCGGCCTTTCCTATTTCTTCACCATCGAGGCGCAGATGAAACACATCGGCCGCTGCCTGGGTGAAATGCAGCGGCGGCGCGCCGTCCGCTTCGAGATCCGGCCGGAAGCCAACGCCGACTTCCTGGCGCAGATGCGCGGCAAGCTTGCCAGCTCGATCTTCGTCAACGGCAACTGTGCGCCAGCCAACAGCTACTACTTCAACCAGCACGGTGAAGCCTCCCTGCTGCGGCCGACGCCAACCTTTGTGGCCTTGTGGAAGGCCGGGCACTATCCTCTGGAGCATTACAGCTTCCGCTGAGGAACCTCCGGGCCGGGGTTCCGGAGGGCACCCATGGATCGTCCGCAGGTTTCCGTGTTCATTGCCGCCAGCATGGACGGGTTCATCGCCGCATCCGACGGCAGCATCGCCTTCCTCGACTGCGTGCAGGCACCGGGCGAGGACTACGGCTTCGGCACTTTCTTCGCCGGCATCGACACGGTCGTGCTGGGCCGGAACACCTGGGAAACCACGCAGGGTTTCAGCCAGTGGCCATTCACCGGCAAGCAGGTGACGGTGCTGAGCCACCGGCCGCTGGCAGCAACGCATGGCGAGAGCGTGCACGCCGGCCCGCTCGCACCGCTGCTGGAACGCCTCCGGGAAAGCGGCGCCCGCCGCATCTATCTGGATGGCGGTGCCGCCATACGCCAGGGGCTGGCAGAGGGCGTGATCGACGACATGACGCTGTCGACCATTCCGGTGCTGCTGGGCAAGGGGCGACCGCTGTTCGGGGCAGAGGCCGGTGCATCCGGCTGGCCCGGCACGCTGTGGCGACTGGCAGGGATCGATGCGTTTCCCTCCGGCCTGGTGCAGTGCCGCTGGCAGCGCACGCCGCCCTCGCACCTGCCGTACTGAAAACGCGTTTCCGGAAAGCAGAAAGGCCGCCCGCAGGCGGCCTTTCCATGATGCGGGCGCGGTTTACTCGTCGCCCTCGGTCTTGCGCTTCAGGCGCAGCGTGCGGCCGGTGAAGCTCCAGGTGTTGTTGCCACCCTCTTCGCCCTTGCTGCGCGCATTTTCGCCTTTCTTGATGATCTTCGGCTTTTTCGGCGTGTCGGTCAGGCGCTCGTTGCGCCAGTCGGCACGCTTCACCGGCGTTTCCGGCAGATAGAGGCCCACCTGCTTCTGGCGGCGGCCACGCTGGCCTCCGGCACCGCCTTGGCCACCGCGCGCACCGCCACGCTGGCCCTGGCCGTCACGCGGCTTGCGCGCAACCTTGCCGTGACCACCCTGGCCGCCACCCTGTCCCTTGCCCTTGCCACCGCTGCGATTGCCGCGCTGCGCACGGTCACCGCGGTTGCCGTTGCCGCCACCGTTGTTGCCGCCACCACTGCCCCCGCCATTGCCGCCACCGGTACGGCGGCCGCGACGGGCGACGTCGAATGCCGGTTTCCGGTTGTCGTTGGAATCAGGCTGGCGCTCGTCGTAGTAGTGCGGCGCCGGCTCGCCGCCGAAATCCGGCTGGCGGTCGTCGTCACCGAAGAACGGCTGGCGATCCTCGCGCGGGCCACGATTGCCGAAGTTGTCGTCACGGGGACCGCGATTGCCGAAGTTGTCGTCACGCGGCCCGCGATTCTGCTGGCGATCGTTGCGCGGCGGGCGCTGGCCCTGGCCCTGGCCCTGGGGTCGATCGCTCCGCTGGGGGCGGTCGCCACGCCAGTTGCGCTGGCCGTTGTCACCGCCGAAACGCGGTTGACGATCATCCTGACTGCGATTGCCGCGATTTTCCCCGCGGTTGTCGCGGCCCTGGCTGTTGCCGCGATTCTCTCCTCGACCCTCGCCACGGTTGTTGCGGTTGCGGAAACCGCCGCCGTCCCGGCCCTGGCCGTCACGACGTTGCCCGTCGCGGCGCTGGCCGCCGCCACCGCGGCGGTCGTTGAAGCGGCCTTCCCGGCGCGGTCCGCGCGGGTCCGGCCGGAACTTTGCTTCCATGCCTTCCACTTTCGTTTCCTCGATCGGGTTGCCGACGAAACGCTCGATGCGTTTCAGGGCGCCGACGTCCTGGCGGCCGACAAAGGAAACAGCAATGCCTTCAGCGCCGGCACGGCCGGTGCGGCCGATACGGTGCACGTAATCCTCGGCGAATTTCGGCAGGTCGAAGTTGATCACATGGCTGATGCCGCTGACATCGATACCGCGGGCCGCCACATCGGTGGCGATCAGGATACGGGCTTCGCCACTGCGCAGCTGATTGAGCGAACGGGTGCGTGCACGCTGGGTCAGGTCGCCGTGCAGGGCGATGGCCGGCAGGCCATCGGCGGCCAGCGCTTCGGCCAGCTCGTCGGCATCGCGTTTGGTGGCAGTGAACACGATCACCTGCCCGGTATCTTCATGCGTCACCCAGTGACGCAGCAGCTGGTGCTTGTGCTCAAGGCCATCGACGTAGATGAGCCGCTGGGTGATGTTGGCCCGGGTGTGGGTCTCGCCCCCCACGTCGATGCGGTGCGGATCCTTGAGCAGTTTTTCGGAAAGACGCACCACGTCGTCGGACATGGTGGCCGTGAAGCAGAGGGTCTGGTGTTGTTCGGGAATCTTGCCCGCGATTTCCAGCACGGCGTCGGTGAAGCCGATGTCCAGCATGCGGTCCGCTTCGTCCAGGATCAGCACTTCCACGCGCGAGAGGTCGATACGGTCGCTGGAAAGCTGGTCGAGCAGGCGGCCCGGCGTGGCGATCAGGATCTCGTACGGACGGGAGAGCACGCGGTTCTGTTGCTGGTAGGACTCGCCACCGGTGATGGTGACGGTCTTGGCGCGCGGCACGCCTTCGGAAAATCCTTTCGCGGCCTTCCCGATCTGGGCGGCCAGCTCCCGCGTCGGCGACAGTACCAGCACCCGCGGGCCACGGCCCGGCTTCGGATCGGAAACCAGTCTTTCGAGCACGGGAAGCAGGAATGCGCCGGTCTTGCCGGTACCGGTGGGTGCGGTCGCGATCAGGTCGCGGCCTTCCATCACCACCGGGATGGCTTCTGCCTGTACAGGCGTCGGCTCGGAAATGTTGATGCGTTCGAGGTTGTCGGTCAGCGCCTTGCTGAGGCCAAGCGCGGTAAAGGATGCCGTCATGCGGTGCAGTACTCCGGATCGGATCGTGACAGGGCGCGGCCGGGCACATGCCGTCAGGCAGTGCGGAAAGCGGCTCGCGTAAAACCCCCGTCGGACTGGACGACCGAAACTCTCGGGAAGGACATCGTTGCCAACCGTTCGGTCGCCACATGATCCGTATGCGCTGCGGGAGCGCCGGACTGCGGCAGGTAGGTCAGATTCGATGACGCCGGCTCTTGTGCCTGGTGAACCCCGGGAGGGGTATGGCAGGCGGCCTGGCTGTTCGGGGGCGGGCGCATCCTCCCACAGCACCCCCCGGGGGGCAATAGGGGTTTCCGCCGGGCGGCGGCGTGAGCGGGCAGTTACACCGGCGCCGGAGCCTGCCCGGCGGGACGCCGCGCCTTAGGTCTGGCGACGCGACGCCCCGGGCCCCAGCCCGTGGATACGCTTGAAGGCTTTCGCGAAGGAGGCCTCGGAGTCGTAGCCGCAACGGGCGGCAATGGCCGGCACCGCTTCACCGGCACGCAGCCAGCGCCTTGCCAGCTGCATGCGCCAGCGGGTCAGGTAGGCCAGCGGCGGCTCGCCCACCTGGCGATGGAAACGGGCAGCGAACGCCGAGCGGGACAGCGAGGCCAGCCGGGCCAGGTCTTCCACGCTCCAGGGGCGGGCCGGATGCTCATGGATGGCGGCCAGCGCCCGGGCCAGACCCGGATCGCGCAGGGCGGCCAACAGGCCGGACTGGGCCGTCCCGGCCAGCTGGTCGCGCAGTACGACGAGGAACAAGGCGTCGGCAATGCGTTCGACCACGGCGCCGGACGCAGCTTCCGCACCACGCGCTTCGGCGAACAGGGCTTCCACCAGCGCCCTCGCCGGACCCTTCTGCACCGCACGCACGATCACATGATCCGGCAGTGCTGCCAGCAGACGCATGTTGCCGGTGTCTGCAAAACCGAAATTTCCGCACACGAGGCCGGCGCCAGGCTCACTGTCGTCGGCCAGCGCGCGTTCACGGCCATCGCTCCAGTCGGTGCGCGCATGCGGCCCCGGGCGCAATGCATGTTCGGCGTCGGTGGGAAAAATCACCAGATCGCCGGCAACGAGCTGCACCGGCTCCGGCAGACCTGTCATGTGCAGCCAGGCCTCGCCGGACACCAGCAGATGGAAAGCGGCCCGGCCATGGCCATAGCGATCATCGACGACCCAGCCGCCACCGCACATGCGGCCTCGCCAGAACAGTCGGGTTTCCAGCCGGAACTCCTGCAACACCTGATCCAGCAATGCATGTCCAGGTGCCTGATCCGTCGCGTCCATCGCACACTCCGCTGCAGATTCCACGGCAGACTCCGCGGATCGCCACCACCCGGCGGTCACGCACACATGCATCGTCTGCGTTATTCTGCCGGCCAGTCACTTTACATGCGCCGGGCGCAGGGAGCACTCCGTGAACGAAGCCACTCGCAATCCGCACCGCTGGCGTTTTTTCCGGGTCGGCGGTTTCGACCAGGTGCGCATCGACACGGCCGAGGATCTCGTCAATCTCGGGCAGCTCGACCCGAAGCTGTGGGTGGCCCTGGCCTGTCCGGTGAAAGGTGTGGAATTCGATGCCGCCACGCTGGCACTGCTCGACACCGACCAGGACGGCTACATCCGGGTTCCGGAGATCGTCGCTGCCGCCACCTGGGCCGGCAGCGTGCTGAAGGACCGCACGGCGCTGGCCCGTGCCGACGGTGTGCTGCCGCTGGCTGCGCTGGAGGAACATACGGATGAAGGCCGGCAGCTGCTGGCCAGTGCACGGCAGGTGCTGATCAGTCTCGGCAAGGAAGAAGCCACGTCGATCAGCACCGCCGACACCGCCGACATCGCCGCCATCTTCGCGAAGATGCGTCATAACGGCGACGGACTGGTCCCCGTCGAGCTCACCGCCAACACCGATGACGCCGCCGCACTGCAGCTCATCGTCGACACACTGGGTGGCGAAACCGACCGCAGCGGGAAACCCGGTGTGGATGCCGCCCGCATCAGCCGCTTCTTCGACGACGCGGCCGCCCTGCTTGCCTGGCAGGCACGCGGCAATTCCGATGCCGCAGTACGTGCGCTCGGCGACGACACCACGACCGCCGCCACCACGTTCCGTGTCGTGCGCGCCAAGGTCGACGATTTTTTCACCCGCGTGCGGCTGGCCGGCTTCGATGCCAAGGCGGCGGCGGCACTGAACCCGCCCGAAGGCGCCTATACCGCCATCACCGCCGGCACACTCGCCACCGGGCAGGAAGCGATTGCCGCATTGCCGCTGGCCCAGGTGTCGGCCGACGCCTCGCTGCCGCTGACGGCAGGCCTGAATCCCGCCTGGGAAAGTGCCGTGCATGCCCTGCGCGACCAGGTCGTGGCGAAAGTCCCGGGTACACGCGACCGGCTGAGCGCGGCTGACTGGCAAAAGATCTGCGCCACTTTCGATGCCCATGAAGCCTGGCAGGCGGCAAAACCGGATACGCCGGTGGAAAAAGCCGGCTTCGATGCACTGCGCAAACTGGCCACACCCGAGCGCCGCGAACGCCTGCTGGCACTGGCTGCCGCCGACCTCGCGGCTGCGCCGGAAGCCGACGGCATCGCCACACTCGACAGACTGCTGCGCTACTGCCGCGACCTGATGCCACTGGCCAACAACTTCGTGGCCTTCCGCGAGTTCTATACCGGCCGCAAATCGGTATTCCAGGCCGGTTCGCTGTACCTGGACGGCCGCAGCTGCGAACTCACGGTGAAAGTGCTGGATGCCGGCAAGCACGCCTCACTGGCCACGCTGTCCGGCGTGTACCTGGTGTACTGCGATTGCACGCGCGGCAGCGAGAAGATGACCATCGCCGCCGCCTTCACCGATGGCGACGCCGACCAGCTGATGGTCGGCCGCAACGGTGTGTTCTGGGACCGTCAGGGTCGCGACTGGAATGCCACCATCACGAAGCTGGTGGAACACCCGATCAGCATCCGTCAGGCATTCTGGACACCCTACAAGCGCGTGGCCCGGTTCATCGGCGAGCAGGCCAACAAGTTTGCCGCCTCCCGTACCGATGCCATGGACAAGCGGCTGGCCGCGGGCGTGGAAACCAAAGCCAATGCCGTGACCGCGCCACCACCGGCAGCGGCCAGTGCCCCCGCCGCGCCGGCACCGTTCGACATCGCGAAATTCGCCGGTATTTTTGCCGCCATCGGCCTGGCCTTCGGCGCCATCGGCACCGCACTGGCAGCACTGGTCACCGGTTTCCTGTCACTGAAGGCCTGGCAGATGCCGCTGGTCCTCGTCGGCGTCATGCTGCTGGTGTCCGGCCCGGCGATGCTGCTGGCGGCACTGAAACTGCACAAGCGCAACCTGGGGCCGATCCTTGATGCCAATGGCTGGGCAGTGAATGCACGCGCCCGCATCAACATTCCGTTCGGCACCTCGCTGACCCGCATGGCCAAGCTGCCGGAAGGCGCCGAGCGCTCGCTGACCGATCCTTACGCCGAAAAGAAACCGGTCTGGCCGTGGCTGCTGGCCATCGCCGTGGTTGCCGTGATCGGCTGGTACGCCTGGCAGAAGTATCAGTTGATGAATCCGCCGGCGGCCACTGCGCCGGAAACTGCCGTGCCGGCAGCCACGACGCCTGCACCGGCAGCGTCGCCCTGAGCAGCCGGACCGGCCGACGCGCGGATGGCGGCAATCACCTCCGTCCGCGTGCGCATCCGGCGGATCACCGGCAGCAGGGCTTCTGCTTCTATATATGTACGTGACAGGAATGCCAGCCAGCCCTTGTAACGGCCGGTAGCCGCCTGATCGCCGACAACATCGTCGGCCTGAACGAATCCGCACTGGGCCTCGACCAGCTCCCGCCACGGCGGCAACGTATCGGCGGCGCCGCCCGCATGCCGTTGCCGTATGGCCCGCGCCAGTCCCGGGCTCGCCACGGCACCGCGCCCGAGCATGACGTCGGCACAACCGCTCTCGGCGCGGCAGCGCGCATGATCGGCCGGCGTCCAGACTTCACCATTGGCGATGACCGGCACTGCACCGGCGTGTTCACGGACCCGTGCGATCTCGTGCCAGTACGCCGGCGGGCGGTATCCGTCTTCCTTCGTGCGGGCATGCACGGTGATCCACGCGGCACCGGCTGTCGCCAGTGCATGCGTGTTGTCCGCCAGACGGGAGCGGTCCCGATAGCCCAGGCGCATCTTGGCGCTGACCGGCACCTGTGCCGGCACGGCACGACGCACGGCGGACACGATCGCGTGCAGCAGTTCCGGTTCGTCCAGCAGCACGGCGCCGCCACGATGGCGGTTCACCGTCTTTGCCGGGCAGCCGAAGTTCAGATCGATGGCCGGTGCACCCATGGCGGCCGCTACCGCGGCGTTGTCGGCGATGCAGGCCGGGTCACTGCCCAGCAACTGCACATGCACGGGGGTGCCGGCGGCGGTACGGAATCCGTTGGCATGTTCAGGTACATAACGGCGGAACACCCGTGCCGGCAACAGCGTGTCGTTGATGCGGATGAATTCGGACACGCACCAGTCGAAGCCGCCCATGGACGTCAGCAATGCGCGCATCGGTGCATCGGTCAGGCCTTCCATCGGTGCAAGTACCAGTTTCATGGTGCGAAGTTTGTCATCGGCAACAAGTTGGCGTAACCTCCGCGCATCCCATCAGGAAGAGCGTCAACGGTTTGTTCCGTACACGCATTCATCCCCGGTTCTGCGACACCGATGCTCTCGGTCATGTCAGCAACACCGTGGTGCCGGTCTGGCTGCTGGAAGGTCGGGAGTCCCTGCTCCGGTTGTTCGTGCCGGACCTCGACTTCCGCAAGGCCAGTCTGGTGGTGGTGCGTACCGAGATCGACTTCCCGGCCGAGATCCGGTTCGGTACCGACGTAGAGGTCACCACCGCGCTGGAAAAGATCGGCAACAGCTCGCTGGTGGTCCTGCAGGAGATTTTCCAGGGTGACGTCTGCGCAGTACGCGCCCGCACCGTGATGGTGAACTTCGATGCCGTCAACCGCCGCGCGCAACCGATACCGGATGCCCTGCGGCCGCAACTTGAAGCGCACCTGGCAACATCGGGTTGAGGCAGACGGAAGCATCGGGAAGGAATCGGGCGGGGCCCGGCAAGAAATCGCCGCCGCAGGTGCGCCAACACCGGCGGCGGCGGTCACAGCAGGAAGCTGGAACAATCAGGAAGGAAGCTTAGGAAGATCCTCGTACAGCCCGACCGGTCGTAGTCGATGTGCGGGTAGCTTAGGAACCGAAAACGGCTGATGGACGGGCCGACGAGGACGGTCATCATAGTCGTGCCCGCAAACGCGGGTCTACTCCCGGCGGCGACCGATGGTCGCCGACCGGGCGTTTCCGTTACCCCCGGTAACGCTTTTCAGGCCGCCCGATACGCACCGGGAATATCTGTAACCCCATGATTTAAAAGGCCTATCGCCAGCGCCGGCAGAGACTGCCCGGTCGTCGGAGCGGCCTGCCGCCGGTACTCCGGCAAGCCTGTATCACCCCCTCCCCTCCGGTGCCCGCCCCACCCTGTGGCTATACTGCCCGGGCGCGGCCGCCGGGCAGGGACTGCCCGACGGCGCCAAGAAGAACAACAACAAGAGAGCCTCCCATGCGCCGCTCCCTCACGGCCCTGGTCGTCGCTGCCGGATTGGCAGCCGGCCCCGCCGCCGCCGCACCGGCCACTCCGGAAGAGTGCTACGCCGATGTGTCGTCGGCGGCAGAGATCCTTCAGGTGTGTCTGGTCAACCAGACCTACGAAAACGAATGCCTCCCGGACGAACAGGCCGTCACCGCCCAGATGAAGGCCTGTCGTGATCTGGGCGGGCTGGCCGACCGTACCGAACTGGCCCGGCAGATCGGCGCTGCACTGATCGAGGGAGACCCGGCACAGAGCCCGTACCAGCTGATGCAGGCCCGCAAGCGGGAAGCAAAACGGCTGCTGCGCGTCAACGAAGACCGGTTCCGCAGCCGCTACGCCAAATTTCTCAATTATTCGCCGCAGATCTTCGAGCAGGCTTTCGACACCCGCAATTGCACGCTCGGTTTCGAAGGCACCGGCCAGAACTACCTGATGAGCGGACTGGCCATCATCAAACGGCAGGGCGAGCAGGTCCTGCCCCAGCTGAACATGCCGGAAGAAGAACAGACACACCTCTATTTCGCGCGCATGGTGCGCGGCAAGTGCTACCGGCCCGACGCCACCGCACTGGCACCCACCACCCGCGTCGAGCCCGACCAGGCCTATTACATCTACAACTTCTCGCAGGCCGTGATCCAGCAGATCCCGGACGAAGGCAAACCGATCATCATCGAGGAGCTGCGCAAGGGAGACCCCGGCGACAAGCCCTACAAGATCGGCAAGCCGCTGACCGTGAAGGTGCGGCACTACCCGACCTTCCTGCAGGGCAAGGTCACCCGCCATCTGTGCGACACGCCGGTTGCCTGCCTGCGCATGCGCGCGAAAATCATCGACGACTACCAGGCCTACAACATCGCCCTGCGGCAGAAGAACCAGGCCACGGCCTGCCTGATCTATCTCGATCCGAACCGGGTGGGCGAGATCAGCATCGACCAGCTGTACGGCATGGACTGCACCGAGCCGAACGGCAGGAAGCTGCTGGAAGACTCCAGCCGCCGCATGAGCGAACTGGCCGGCCGGCTGTTCCGTTGACCGGTTCCGGCCGGTCCATTACCGTGGCCGCTCGCAATCCCCCGCGGGGCAGCTGTCATGGCACGCAAGAAAGGCGTCAATTTCGAGGAATCGCTGGAAGAACTCGAGTCGCTGGTCGAGCAGCTCGAGGACGGTGATCTTTCCCTGGAAGAGTCGCTGGCTGCCTTCGAAAAAGGCGTGCGGCTGGCCCGTGAATGCCAGGACGCCCTGAAGCAGGCAGAACAACGCGTGCAGATCCTGCTGAAACAGGGTGGCGAAGAACAGCTGGCACCGTTTGCCGACAGCGACGACACGGACGAAGACGAGCCGTCCTGACGTGTCCAGCGCAGCTGCCGCCGATGTCGCGGCGTTTTTCCTCTACAGCCAGCAGCGCGTCGAACGCGCCATGTCGCAGTGGCTGCCGGAGCAGGACGGCTGCCGGCTCACCGAGGCCATGCGCTATTCCCTGTTCAACGGCGGCAAGCGCTTCCGACCGGCGCTGGTGTATGCCACCGCAGCCGCACTCGGCCATGACGGTGCCGGCGCCGATGCCGCCGCCTGCGCGGTGGAAATCATCCATTCCTATTCACTGGTGCACGACGACTTGCCGGCCATGGACGACGACGATCTGCGCCGCGGCAAGCCGACCACGCACCGCGCATTCGACGAGGCCACCGCAATCCTTGCCGGCGACGCCCTGCAGACACTGGCATTCCGCGTGCTGGCCACCTGCCCGGATCTGCTCGTCACGCCGCAGCGCCGGCTGCAGATGATCGCGTTGCTGGCAGATGCCTCCGGGACGCGCGGCATGGCCGCCGGCCAGATGGCCGACATCGAGGCCGAAGGCAAACGCATCGACATCGCCGCACTGGAGCGCCTGCACCGCCTGAAAACCGGCCGGCTGATCGAGGCCAGCGTCGAGCTCGGCGCACTGGCCGCCGGCTGCGTGCAGGCGGAAACCTTCTCGATGCTGCAGCGCTGGGCCGAACCGGTCGGGCTGGCTTTCCAGGTGCAGGACGACATCCTGGACGTGATCGGCGAGGAAGCCGCCATCGGCAAGCGCCGCGGCGCCGACGAGGCCCGGGCCAAGTCGACCTACCCGGCCCTGCTGGGTCTGGACGGGGCCCGCACCCGGGCCGGCGAGCTGCGCCGGCAGGCGCACACCGCGCTGGCCGGCTTCCCGGGCGACGCGTCCCTGCTGCATGCCCTGGCGGACTTCGTGGTGGACCGGACCTTATAATCACCGCCCCCGCTCCAGGACCTCTTCCGCCCCCATGGCGAAGACCTTTACCGAGATACCCCGCGCACGCCCGGCCACTCCCCTGCTGGACCGCATCCGAATCCCGGCCGACCTGCGTGCCCTGTCTGCCGAAGACCTGCCGCAGGTGGTGGATGAGCTGCGCGAATTCCTGCTCTGGAGCGTCGGCCAGTCCGGCGGGCACTTCGGTGCCGGCCTCGGCGTGGTGGAGCTGACCGTCGCACTGCACTACCTGTACGACACGCCGGAAGACCGGCTGGTATGGGATGTCGGCCACCAGACCTATCCGCACAAGATCCTGACCGGCCGCCGCGAACGCATGACCACCATGCGGCAGAAGAACGGTCTGGCCGGTTTTCCGAAACGCGACGAATCCGAATACGACACCTTCGGCGTCGGCCATTCCAGCACTTCGATCTCCGCAGCACTCGGCATGGCGCTTGGCAGCCAGATGTCGGCCAGTGACCGGCGTACGGTCGCCGTGATCGGCGACGGCGCCATGACCGCCGGCATGGCCTTCGAAGCCATGCACCACGCGGCCTCCACCGGCGCCAACCTGCTGGTGGTGCTGAACGACAACGACATGTCGATCTCCAACAGCGTTGGCGGGCTGGCCAACTATTTCGCGCGCATCTGGGCCAGCAAGAGCTACATCGCACTGCGCGAGGGCGGCAAGAAGGCGCTGGCGAAAATGCCGGCCGCCTGGGATTTCATGCGCCGCACCGAGGAGGGCATGAAAGGCATGGTGTCGCCGGACACCCTGTTCGAAGCGATCGGCTTCAACTACATCGGCCCCATCGACGGCCATGACATCAAAGAGCTGCTGCGCGTGATCGGCAACATGCGGAACCTGAGAGGTCCGCAGCTGCTGCACGTCTACACGACCAAGGGCAAGGGCTTCGCGCCGGCCGAGGCCGACCCGATCGGCTACCACGCATTGACCAAGCTGGAACCACCGAAAGCCGCGGATAACGCGGTGGCACCGGCAAAACCGGCCGCGCCGAAAAAGAAATACCAGGATGTGTTCGGCGAATGGCTGTGCGACATGGCCGATGTCGACCGCCGGCTGGTCGGCATCACGCCGGCCATGTGCGAGGGATCCGGCATGGTGGAATTCCGCGCACGCTTCCCGCACCGCTATCACGATGTCGCCATCGCCGAACAGCACGCGCTCACGCTGGCGGCCGGCCTGGCCTGCGAGAAGCAGAAACCGGTGGTGGCGATCTACTCCACCTTCCTGCAGCGCGCCTACGACCAGCTGGTACACGACATCGCGCTGCAGCATCTCGATGTGACGCTGGGCCTCGACCGCGCCGGGCTGGTCGGTGAAGACGGGCCGACCCACACCGGCGCCTTCGACATCGCCTACCTGCGCACCGTGCCCAATCTGGTGATTGCCACACCATCCGACGAGAACGAGTGCCGCCAGCTGCTGTACACCTGTTATCAGCATGAAGGCCCGGCCGCCGTGCGCTATCCGCGCGGCACCGGCCCCGGCGTGGCCACCGTTGCCGCCATGACCGCACTGCCGCTCGGCAAGGGCGTACGCCGGCGCGAAGGCAGACGCGTCGCCATCCTCAACTTCGGCGCCCTGCTCGACACGGCGTCAAAGGTCGCGGAGACGCTCGACGCCACCCTGGCCGACATGCGCTTTGTGAAACCACTGGACGATGCGCTGGTGATCGATCTGGCAAGAAGCCACGGATTGCTGGTGACCCTGGAAGACCACGCCGTGATGGGCGGCGCCGGCTCTGCCGTCAACGAATGCCTGGCGCAGGCCGGGCTGGCCGTACCGGTGCTCAACCTCGGTATTCCGGATCGCTTCATCGAGCACGCCAGCCGTGCGGAAATGCTGGCCGAGTGCGGGCTGGACAGCACCGGCGTCGAGGCAGCGATAAACCGCCGGCTGCACGCCATCGACAGCACGGAGCGCTGACGTGGACATCCTGCTGCTGGTATTCCTGATCCTGCTGAACGGTCTTTTCGCCATGGGCGAGATGGCCATCGTGTCGTCGCGCAAGGCGCGCCTCCAGCATCTGGTGGACGAAGGCAAGGCCGGTGCCGCCGAGGCACTCGCGCTGCAGGAAACGCCGTCGCGGTTCCTGTCCACCATACAGGTCGGCATCACCTCGATCGCGATCCTGTCCGGCATGGTCGGCGAGGACGCCCTGGTGGATCCGCTTGCGCAGTGGCTGCAGCCGCTGCTGGCAGACGTGCCGGTGATACACGACATCGTCAAGGATCCGGCCCGCGCCGCGGCCCTGACCATCACCGTCGTGACACTCACCTATTTTTCCGTGGTGATCGGCGAGCTGGTCCCGAAACAGCTGGCGCTGCTGGCACCGGAACGCATCGCGCGCACGGTGGCCAAACCGATGCGATACCTGTCCTGGATCACGTTCCCGCTGGTGTCGCTGTTTTCCGCCTCGGCCGGTTTCGTGCTGCGCGTGCTCGGCGCTCGCGGCCGCGACGAGCCGCCGGTGACCAACGAGGAGATCAAGGTGCTGATGGAGCAGGGTGCCGAAGCCGGCATCTTCCACGCCTCCGAGCGCGAGCTGGTGGCGAACGTACTGCACCTGGACGACCAGACCGTGCGCGCCATCATGACGCCGCGCCAGGACATCGACGGCATCGATCTCGACGAGAACGATGCCGACCTGAAGAAGGCGCTGGCCGGCACCCGCCACAGCCGCATCCTCGCCTACCGCGGTGACTACAACCACATCGCCGGCATCTTGCACGCCGGCGATCTGCTGCGCCGCCTGCTGGCCGGTGAAACACCGAGGCTGGCCGACTGTGTGCGCCCGGCGCACTTCGTGCCGGATACCGTCACGCTGTCGCAGCTGCTGGACAACCTGCGCCGTGCCCGTACCGCTGTCGCGCTGGTGGTCGACGAGTACGGCGACCTGCAGGGGCTGGTAACGCTCAAGGATGTGACCGACGCCATCGTCGGCAGCCTGGCGCTGGACGAGGACACGGCCAGCGACATCGTGCAGCGCGCTGACGGCTCCTGGCTGGTGGACGGCTCGGTCAGCCTGGAACGCCTGAAGCAGGCGCTGGACTCCGGTGCATTGCCCGGCGAGGAAGAAGGCGATTTCCACACGGCGGCGGGCTTCGTGCTGCACACGCTCGGCCACATCCCGAAAGCCGCGGAGCATTTCACCGTGGCCGGCTATCGTTTCGAGGTGGTGGACATGGACGGCAACCGCATCGACAAGCTGCTGGTCAGCATGGTGCCGGAAGACACCCACGTCGACGAATAGAAGAGTCGCCTACTTGCCGCGCAGCAGGTGCCCGAGCTTGCCGCGCTTGATCTGCAGGTAGCGTTCGTTGTGCGGATTGGCGCCGACTTCGTGCGGCACACGCTCCACGCAGTCGAAACCCAGCGCCTTGAGGGCATCCATCTTGCGCGGGTTGTTGGTCATCAGCCGCAGACGCTTCACGCCGACCGTGTCCAGCATCAGCTTGCACAGCGAATAATCGCGCAGGTCGGCATCGAAACCGAGATGCACGTTGGCTTCCACGGTGTCCTTGCCTTCATCCTGCAGGCGGTAGGCACGGATCTTGTTGGTCAGGCCGATGCCACGGCCTTCCTGGCGCAGGTACAGGATGATGCCGCGGCCCTCCTGGCCGATGCGTTCCATCGCCGCTTCCAGCTGCGGGCCGCAATCGCAGCGCAGACTGAACAGCGCATCGCCGGTCAGGCATTCCGAATGGATACGGGTCAGCACCGGCTCACCGTTGCCGACATCGCCCAGCGTCAGCATGACGTGTTCCTTGCCGGTTTCCTCGTCCTCGAAACCGTGCAGTGCGAACTCGCCGAACGGTGTCGGCAGGCGGGCGGATTCGATGTAGTGGATGGTCACGGCAGGATGCGGCGGATCAGGGGGACGGGCGGCGATTGTAGCAGGCCGGCCGGAACCGTACCCGGCAGGCTACCGGGCCCTGGCCGGGCGCGCGTCGGCCTCGCGGGCCGCCTGCGCCTTGCGTATCGCGTCTTCAAGACCGGTCCAGTTCGCCGGCGGGTACACCGGCCCGCCCAGGCTGCGGCGCATCCGCTCGCTGCGATTGATGGCCTGCGTCGGCGTGTACATCGCCTGCCTGATCGAATTCTTGTACGCCGTGGTGGCATTGCCGATCACATCGCCGGACTGGACCTTGGCCGCCACGCCGGCAAGTTCCACCGCGGCGCCAGTCCAGGTGGCTTCCACCGGCACGTAGCGGCCACGCATCGCCAGCGGTGTTTCACCCTTGCTGCTCAGGATGTCGTCGCGCGCGCCGGCGCGCCGCAAGATCTCGGCAATGTCTGCACTGCCGACAGACTCTGCCAGGTGCAGGGCCGTCACTTGCTGATCCGGCATGCCAACCGCGGCAAGCTGGTCCAGATCGACACGCTTTTCGATGAGTGCAGCCAGCACGCCGTAATATTTCTGCCAGACCGCCTGGTGCAGGGGTGGTATCGGCAGGAAGCGCACCGTTTTCCGGGCAGTCATGCGTGCGTAGGCCACCATCGCCTCGCGCCCCTGGGTGCGCTCGACGTGATCCAGCAAGGTGAATGCCATGCGGTATTGCTCATCCACCGTCTGGCACCGGCCGCCGACCATGATCACCGACAACGGCGTGCCATAGGTCTCGGTGATTGCACGCGGATCCGCACCGTTCTCCAGCAGCAGCCGGGCCATGTCGGCCCGGCATTGCCAGGCCGATACGGTCAGCGGCGACGACTTCATGCCGCCGATCCCGTACGCCAGCCCGTTCGGATCAGCACCCGCCATCAGCAAGAGCCGGGCCTTCTCCAGGCGCGTTGCCGGCTCATAGCCCGGCCGGGTTTCATACGCCGGATAACCGGCGAACACGGCATAGTTCAGCGGCCGCCAGCCGCTCCACGCCAGGTTGGCATCACCGCCACGCGCCAGCGCCTGCTGCAGCGACACCACGTCCCGACTGTAGACCTCCGGAGGAACGCAACCCGCCAGCAGCAACGACAGCAGGAAAACAGCCGGCACATACAGCCATCGACAGGTCTTGCGCATGGCATTGCCCCTCCCGGAATTCATGAAAAACGATGGCGGGAGAATCACTCAGCCCGCAAATCTTTCCCAACCTGCAGCACCGACCCAGAGCACGAACGCGGCAAACAGACCGGCGACCAGATCGTCGAGCATCACGCCGAAGCCTCCGTGCACACGGCGATCAAGCACGCGGATCGGCCACGGCTTGGCCACGTCGAAAAAGCGGAACAGCAGGAACCCGGCGAGCAGCGTGGCCCAGCCGGCCGGCACCAGCGACAGCGCCACCGGCAGCATGGTCACCAGGAAACCGGCGAACTCGTCGATGACGATGCCGGAATGGTCATGCACACCGAGACGACGGCAGGTGACGTCGCTGGCCCATATGCCCACGACCATGATAACCAGTGTGGCCAGCAGGTAACCGGCCGCCGGCAACTGGAGCAGCAGCAGATACAACGGAACGGCTGCCAGCGTGCCGAACGTACCCGGCGCTTTCGGTGCCAGACCGCTGCCGAAACCGAACGCCAGCAGTTGTGCGGGGTCGCGCAGGTTTACGGCAACACGCGCGTGTTTGTCAGTGTCCACGGAAATGCTCCCAGGCCATGCGCGTCGGTACCCGTACGCCACCCTGCCGGTCCACGCAGCGTATGCCCGGTGCGGCCGTCGTGCGCCCGATCACCGTCACCGGCGTGCGGCCGCCTGCAGCAGCCTGCACTTCCGGCCACCGCTCCGCCGCCACGGTGAAACAGAGTTCATAGTCATCGCCGCCGGCCAGTACGTGATCGCAGGCGGTTTCATCATCAAGCGCCGCCAGCGCAGCGGCCCGCGGCAAGGCAGTCAGATCGATTTCGGCGCCCGGCACGCCGGACGCCGCCAGCACATGCGCCAGATCGCCCAGCAAGCCGTCGGAAACGTCGATGCAGGCGCTGGCGATACCGCGCAGCGCCGAGCCCAGTGCCAGACGCGGCTGCGGGTACAGCAAGGCGTCGATGGCGGCGTCATGCAGGTCGCGATTACCGGACTGCCAGCGTGCCAGCCCCAGGGCGGCCAGCCCCGGCGTACCGCTCACGCACACCAGATCGCCGGTCCGTGCGCCGCTGCGCAACAGCGCCGTGCCGGCCGGCAGTTCGCCGAACACCGTCACCGTGATCACGGCCGGCCCGGCCGGGGTCGCCGTGGTATCGCCGCCGGCCAGTACGCAACCGTACGCATCGGCCGCGCGGAAAAAGCCGGCGGCAAATCCGTCCAGCCAGCGTTCGTCGATTCGCGGCAGCGTCAGCGCCAGCAAGCAGGCCCGCGGTGCCGCGCCCATTGCCGCCAGATCCGACAGATTGGCCGCCAGCGACTTCCAGCCGACCGCCGCGGCCGGCGTGTCGGCGGGGAAGTGAACGCCTTCAACCAGGGTGTCCACGCTGGTGACCAGCTGCATGCCGGGCGCCGGCGCCAGCAACGCGGCATCGTCACCGACGCCGAGGGCAACGATGCCGGAGCCGGCATCGGCACTGCGGGTGAACCAGCGACGGATCAGATCGAATTCGGCGGGCATGGCATCCCCGTCACGAACGCGGGGCAAACTCCGTGGCCCGCAGACGACGCGCCAGCTTGTCGAGCACGCCGTTGACGAACTTGTAGCTGTCATCGGTGGCGCCGAACTCCTTGGCCAGCTCGATGCCTTCATTCACCACCACCCGCACCGGCACATCGATGCGCTCGCGGAATTCGCAGGCACCGATGCGCAGGATCGAGAGCTCGATCGGGTCAATGTCCTTCAGCGGACGATCGAGGAACGGCGCGATGGCCTCGTCCAGTTGCGCGGCCTGCGCCACCACGGCCGTGAACAGCTCGTGAAAGTAGTTGACGTCGGTCTTGCGCAGGTCGTTTTCCGAGCGGTAATACGCCTCGACGGCCGACGGCTCCTCGCCGCCGACCTGCCAGGTGTAGAGCGCCTGCATGGCGAAGCGGCGTGCCTTTTTCCGCGCCGATGGCGTGGACGGGCAGTCGACCGGGTTCAGGTTATCGTCGCTCACGTTCAGATCTGCTTGAGCAGGCTGACCATTTCCAGCGCACCGAGTGCGGCTTCCGCACCCTTGTTGCCGGCCTTGGTGCCGCTGCGCTCGATGGCCTGTTCGATGGAATCGACCGTCAGCACGCCGAAGATCACCGGCACATCGGCCGCCAGGCCAACCGATGCCAGACCCTTGGCGGCCTCGCCGGCCACATATTCAAAGTGCGCCGTGCCGCCACGGATCACCGCACCAAGCGCGACGACGGCATCGAATTTCTTGGTGGCTGCCACGCGCTTGACGGCCAGCGGCAGTTCCCAGGCGCCGGGCACGCGGAAAATCTCGATATCGGCATCCTTGATACCGTGCCGTTTCAAGGTGTCGACGGCGCCGGCCAGGAGGCTCTCCACCACGAAGCTGTTGAAGCGCGCCACCACCAGCGCATAGCGCCCGCTGCAGTTGCGGAAATCGCCTTCCACGGTACGGATACCGGCCATCTTGTCAGTCCTCTTTGGCTTCCACGTATTCGACAATTTCCAGATCAAAGCCGGAAATCGCATTGAACTTGATCGGCGAGCTGAGCAGCCGCATGCGGGTCACGCCCAGCTGACGCAGGATCTGCGAGCCGGTGCCGACGGTGCGGTACACCGCCATGCCATCGGCACGCCGTGCCACGGTGCTGCGGCCGGCCAGGTATTCAGTCATGCGCTCTTCGACATCGCGTGCGGAAAAGTCCTGCGCCAGCAGGATCACCACGCCGGATGGCTGTTTCGCAATTTCCTTCAGGGCACGCTGGATACTCCAGCCGACCCGCCCGTCGCGCTTGACGCCCAGCACGTCGCGCAGAGGATCGACCTGGTGCACGCGCACCGTGGTGACGGTATCGGCGCCGACCTCGCCACTGACCAGCGCCACATGCATCACGCCATCCACGGCATCCCGGAAAGTGATCATGCGGAAATCGCCGTACTGTGTCGGCAGCACGTGCTCGCCGGTGCGGGTCACCGTCTGTTCGTGAATGATGCGGTAGTGGATCAGATCGGCAATGGTGCCGATCTTCAGGTTGTGCTGCTGTGCGAATTTCTCGAGATCCGGACGGCGCGCCATGGTGCCGTCCTCATTCATGATCTCGACGATCACCGCCGCCGGCTCCAGACCCGCCAGCCGCGCCAGATCGCAGCCGGCCTCGGTGTGGCCCGCGCGATGCAGCACACCGCCCGGCTGGGCAGTGAGCGGAAACACGTGGCCCGGCGAGACGATGTCCGACGATTTCGCGTGCGGCGCCACGGCCACCTTGATGGTGTGTGCACGGTCGGCTGCGGAGATGCCGGTGGTGACGCCGCTGGCCGCCTCGATGGAAGCCGTGAAGTTGGTGCCCAGCGAGGTGCCGTTGCGCGACACCATCGGGCCGATGTCCAGCTGGTTGCAGCGATCCTGGGTCAGCGTCAGGCAGATCAGGCCGCGGGCGTACTTCGCCATGAAGTTGATCGCCTCCGGACTGACATGCGATGCCGCCAGCACCAGGTCGCCCTCGTTCTCGCGATCCTCGTCGTCCATCAGGATCACCATGCGGCCCTGGCGGATGTCGGTGATCAGTTCTTCGACCGTGTTCAGTTTCATTTCAGAAAACCATGCTCAGCCAGCTTCGCCAGCGTTATGCCGCTGCCGGCGGCGCCCTGCTCCGCCGCCTTTTCGCCCAGCAGCAGACGCTCGAGATAGCGGGCAATGATGTCGACTTCGAGATTCAGCGTAACGCCCGGCTGCCAGCCGTCGATGGTGGTCTCGCTGATGGTGTGCGGCACGATGTTCAGGTCGAACACGGCACCGTCGACCGCATTCACCGTCAGACTCACACCGTCGCAGCAGATGGAGCCTTTTTCCGCGATGTATTTCGCCAGTGAGGCCGGCGCCTCGATGCGGAACTGCACCGAGCGGGCATCCGGCCTGCGCGCGATCACCTTGCCGACACCGTCGACATGACCGCTGACCAGATGGCCGCCGAGCCGGGTGCGGGGCGTGAGCGCCTTTTCCAGGTTCACCCGGCTGCCGACCGCCAGCGCACCGAGCGTGGTGCGCGACAGCGTTTCACCGGACACGTCCGCCACGAAACCGTCGCCGGGCAATTCCACGGCCGTGAGGCATACCCCGTTCACGGCAATCGAGTCCCCGAGCGCCACGTCGGCAAGATCGAGCTTGCCGGTGCGCAGGCGGAAACGGCGGTCGCCGCCGCGGTTCTCGACGGCGGCCACGGTGCCGACGGACTGGATGATGCCGGTGAACATGGGAAGGGTTTAAAGAGCGGCTGGCAATCGGGCGGTCATTCTAATGTCGCCGCCCACCTGGCGCACCTCCACGAGCGTCAGGGGGATTTTCCCGGCCATGCCGGCCAGCGGCAGGTCCAGCAGCGGGCGGGCCGTGCTGCCCAGCAGCACCGGTGCGGCGTAGACCACCAGCTCGTCCACCCGCCGGGCTGCCACAAAGGCCCCGGCCAGCGTGGCGCCGGCCTCCACCAGCAGTTCGTTGACCTCACGCCGGCCCAGCTCGGCCAGCAGGGCCGGCAGGTCGATGCGGCCACCGGCATCGGCCGGCAGGCCGATCACCTCCACCCCGTCCTGCTCACGCAGGGCCCGGGCCCGGGCCTGGCCGTCATGGGCATGCAGCACCTTCTCGTCAGCCACCACCAGCACCGGGCCGGTGGAGGTCATGCCGTCGCCGACCACCAGCCGCGCTGCCGGCGTCGCCCGCAGGTCACGGTCCAGCACCACCCGCAGCGGCTGCCGCACGGGCAGCGTGCCGTGCTCCGCATAGTCACCGTGCCGCCAGTCCTGCGGCCGCACGGTGAGTGCCGGATCGTCGGCCAGCACCGTGCCGGCCCCGGTCAGCACCGCACTGCTGCGCGCGCGCAACCGCTGCACGTCCTCGCGCGCCTCCGGCCCGGTGATCCACTTGCTGTCACCGTCGGCCATCGCCGTGCGGCCATCCAGGCTCATGGCCAGCTTCACACGCACGAACGGTGTGCCGCGCGTCATGCGGGCAATGAAACCGGGATTGAGCGCACGCGCTTCCGCCTCCAGCAGGCCGGTCTCGACGGCAATGCCCGCTGCACGCAGCTTCGCGAGACCGCTGCCGCTCACTTTCGGGTTCGGGTCCTGCATGGCCACCACGACACGCGCCGGCTGTGCCGCCAGCAACGCATCGACACAGGGGCCGGTACGGCCATGGTGGCTGCACGGCTCCAGCGTCACGTACACCGTGGCAGCGCGCGCCCGCTCGCCGGCCGCACGCAGGGCATGCACTTCCGCATGCGGTTCGCCGGCACGCGCGTGGAAACCCTCGCCAACCACCACGCCATCGCGCACGATCACGCAACCGACCCGGGGATTCGGATCGGTGGTATAGAGACCGCGGGCGGCCAGCTGCAGGGCACGGGCCATGAAGACGTGATCGGCGGCGACAATGGCCATGGCGTGGGCGTCTCGCGATTCCGGTGGCAGGATAGGCCGGCAGGTTAACGCAACGGACCGGGAGTCACGCCATGGAGATCGTCTACGCCCTGCTGATCGGTATCGGCATTGCCGCCGCGTCCGGCTTCCGCGTGTTCCTGCCGCTGCTCGGGCTGGCGCTGGCCGCACGCTTCGGCGGCATCACCCTCGGCGAGGATTTCGGCTGGCTGGTCAGCGACGCCGCACTGGTCGCGCTGGCCACGGCCACGGTGCTGGAGATCGGCGCGTACTACCTGCCGCTGGTCGATCACCTGCTGGATGCCTTCACCTCGCCGATGGCGGTCATCGCCGGCACGCTGGCAACCGCCGCCATGCTGGCCGGCATCGAGGATCCGCTGCTCAAATGGGGGCTGGCCCTGGTGGCCGGTGGTGGCGCAGCCGGTGTGGTGCAGACCGGATCGGTGCTGGCCCGTGCCGCATCGACCGCCACCACCGGCGGCCTCGGCAATCCCGTGGTGGCCACACTGGAATGGATCAGCGCCGTCGTGGTCACGCTGCTGGCGTTGCTGGCACCGGTCGTGGCCGTGCTGATCCTGCTGGGTTTCCTGGTGGCGCTGGCACGGCGCTCACGGCAGCGCGCACAGGCCTGAACGGACTCAGTCGCCCTTTTCCAGACGCTCGACTTCCGCGCGGAATTCGTTGATGTCCTTGAAGTTGCGGTAGACGGACGCAAAGCGCACATAGGCGACATCGTCCAGCTTGCGCAACTCTTCCATCACCGCCTCGCCCACGGTGGACGACGGCACCTCACGCTCGCCGGTGGCACGCAGGCGGGCACCGATGTGGGTGATCGCCGCCTCGACTTCCTCGCTGCCGACCGGCCGCTTCTGCAACGCGGTCAGGATGCTGGTACGCAGCTTGTTCTCGTCGAAAGGCACCCGGGTACCGTCACGCTTGATCACGCGCGGCATGACCAGCTCGGCGGTCTCGTAGCTGGTGAAACGCTCGCCGCACTGCTGGCATTCGCGACGACGGCGCACCTGCGCGCCGTCGGCCACCAGGCGCGAGTCGATCACTTTCGTATCCTCGGCATTGCAGAACGGGCAGTGCATCGTGCGTCTCCCGCGTCAGCGCCGGTTCAGCCGTAAACCGGGAAGCGCTTGCAGATGGCCTCGACCTTGCCGCGCACGGCATTGATCGTGGCTTCGTCGTTGATGTTGTCCAGCACGTCGCAGATCCAGCCGGTCAGCTCCGCCGCCTCGGCCTCCTTGAAGCCGCGGGTGGTGATCGCCGGCGTGCCGATGCGGATGCCGGAAGTCACGAACGGCGAGCGCGGATCGTTCGGCACCGCGTTCTTGTTGACCGTGATGTGCGCACGGCCGAGCGCAGCATCCGCGTCCTTGCCGGTGATGTCCTTTTTGATCAGGTCCAGCAGGAACAGGTGATTGTCGGTACCGCCGGACACGATGTCGAAGCCGCGCGACTGGAACACGCTCGCCATCTTGCGGGCGTTGGCCACCACCTGCTTCTGGTAATCCCTGAACGCCGGCTCCATCGCTTCCTTGAAGCACACCGCCTTGGCGGCGATCACGTGCATCAGCGGGCCGCCCTGGCCACCCGGGAACACGGCACTGTTCAGCTTCTTCTCGATCTCCTCGTTTTTCTTCGCGAGGATCAGGCCGGAGCGCGGACCGCGCAGCGTCTTGTGCGTGGTGGTGGTGGTGACGTCGGCGATCTGCGTCGGATTCGGGTAGACGCCGGCGGCGACCAGACCGGCCACGTGCGCCATGTCGACCATCAGGCAGGCGCCGACGGAATCGGCGATTTCGCGGAATTTCTGCCAGTCGACCACACGCGAATAGGCGGAGAAGCCGGCAATGACCATCTTCGGCTTGTGTTCCTTCGCCAGACGCGCAGCTTCGTCGTAGTCGATCTCGCCGGTGGCCGGATTCAGGCCGTACTGCACGGCGTTGTAGTGCTTGCCGGAGAAGTTGACCTTCGCGCCGTGGGTCAGGTGGCCGCCGTGCGCCAGCGACATGCCCAGCACGGTGTCGCCCGGGTTCAGCAGCGCCATGAACACCGCGCTGTTGGCCTGCGAACCGGCATGCGGCTGCACGTTGGCGTAGTCGGCGCCGAACAGTTGCTTCGCGCGGTCGATGGCCAGCTGCTCCACCACGTCGACGTATTCGCAGCCGCCGTAGTAGCGCTTCTGCGGATAGCCTTCGGCGTACTTGTTGGTGAGCACCGAGCCCTGCGCTTCCAGTACGCGCGGCGAGGTGTAGTTCTCCGATGCGATCAGCTCGATGTGCGCTTCCTGGCGCGCTTTCTCGCCCTGCATGGCGTTGTACAGGTCGGCGTCGTAGGAAGCGATCGTCTGGTCTTTGCTGAACATCGGGGACCTCGGGCGGCTCGGCTGCCTCGGGCCGGGTGGCCGGAGGACGGGGCTGGGTAGCGGGATCGGGGTGGCGTGAACGGCGCGCATTCTACCCAAGTCCCGGCCGGGCAGGCCCGCGAAAAGCCCTCAGCCGGGCGCTGAGCCGGCTTCAGCCTCGCCCCGCCGGGCGGCCTGGCCTAGCGGACCGGGGCCTTGCGGGTGCCGTTGAGCCTGACCTCCACCCGACGGTCCGGCGCCAGGCAGCCGATCAGGTCGCAGCGGACCAGGTCGGCCGGGCAGTCCGCCAGGGTGGTCACCGGCCGGGTCGAGCCGACCCCGCGCGCCACCACAGCCTCCGGCGGCAGGCCGGATTCGACCATGACCCGGCGCACGCTCTCGGCCCGGCGCTTCGACAGGGCCAGGTTGTCCTTCGCGTGGCCGATCCGGTCCGTATGCCCGGTGATCTCCACCTGCGCACCCTCGATGCCCCACAGCTTCACGTAGGCCGCCAGGTTCTCCACGGCGTCGCGACCGGCCTGGGTCAGCGTGTCCTTGCCGAAAAAGAAGGCTGCATCGGTATTGAGCACCACCGGTTTGGTGACGAAATCCACCGGCAGCGTTGCCTGCGGCGACGGCTCGGGCGCGGGCGCCGCGGCAGCGGTTTCGTCCAGGACCGCCACCGGCGCCACGGCGGCCAGCGCCAGCGCCATCTGCGCCGCCTGCCGGCGCCGCACCACCACCGGATCGCATTCCTCGATCGCATACGCCGGCCGCCAGTCCGCGGTGCGCCAGCAGCGCTGGTGCTCGTCTTTCTGCAGGCTGCCGTCACGCGCGGTGAGGTAGCCGGGCACCGGCGGCGCCGGCGGTGTCTCCGCCGGTGCCGGCAGGCCGGTCTGCACCGGTTGCGACTGGCAAGCGGCCAGCAGGAATGCCATCGACAGCGCAAGAACGAAACGGAATGTCATCGGATCACCACCGTGCGTTGATGCTGGCCAGTACGTTCTGTTCGTCGCTGCTGCCGAAGCGGCCCTGATAGCCCAGCCAGAGTGCGAGATTGCGCGCGAGGTACCACTCGCCGCCCGCCGACAGCACGAAGGTGGCGCCATCTTCCGGCGCGCCATACACCGTGAAGGGAATGGTGCTGCCGGCAAAGTGCGCCGTCTGCGAAGCCTGCGTGTCTCCCAGCGGCTGGATCAGGCCGGCACTGGCCTGCACTTGCGCCCAGCGGTTACCGCCCGGCAACCAGGGACGGGAGGCTTCCACGCCGATGCCGAACTGCGTCTGCGAGAGCTGTGTGCCGGCCACGGTCAGCGCCGCCGGACCGCCGCGCTCGGTATAGCCGCCACCGTCCAGCTGCTGCATCAGCAGTTGCCCGTAGGGACGCAGACCCCAGTGACCGGCACGCAGCGGCATGCCGGCCTCGAGCGATGCACCGAGCAACTGCGTGGACGACGTGGCTGCCAGCGGCGCGCCCACCGGCACCGTGCGTTCCAGCGTGGCGTCGGTGCTGCCTGCCGTCAGCGAGAATTTCAGGTGCAGCTGGCTGTCCAGGTCCCAGCGGCCATAGAAGCCCAGGAACGTGCCGTCGAGATCGCCACTGGCGTCGCGATCACCGAATGCAACGCTGCCGCTGCCCTGACCGATGGCAGCACCGAGGATCAGATCGTCACGCCAGTAGCCGTCGAAGCCGAGCGACAGCAGCGTGCCGTCGAACTCCGTTGCCGCGTTGCCGGTCACGCTGTCGACATCCTCGGTCTGCGTGATCGCACCGGTTTCCAGCCACACACCTTCCACGCGCGATACCGATGCCGAGGCGGCCGACATGTCGAGCATGCTCCCGGCCGCCAGCGCAGCGAATCCGGCCGACATCAGTTCGTCCAGGTCCGGACCGCGCGAAGCGAGCCCCAGACGGCTGCCCCGCCGTTGCAACGCCTGCGCGAACACATTGCCCAGACGATTCGGCACGGATACGCCGGCCAGCAGACTGTCGCCGCTGAACGCATCGAATGCATCGCGTGCCTCTGCCTCATCCAGACCCAGCACGTGCATGACCAGCGGATCATCTTCCGGCATCTGCTCCAGTGCGTCGGCGACGGCCTGCTGGTTGCGGGTAAGGTCGATGGAACCCAGCGGGGTATCGTTGCGCACCAGCAACAGCTCGACGAAATCCGTGCCATAGACCAGCTCACCGTCCAGGAAGGCGAGATCCTCGTCGAGACGCGTGAATGTGCCGGAAATACCGGCGGCATCCAGCAGGCGGAAGCGATCGCCGGCGGTGAATGCGGCACCGCCACTGTTCACTGCCACCGCACCGGCCAGCTGCGCCGTGCCGCCGACATCGATGCGATCCGCCAGCAGGCCGGGAGCAATGTCGATTTCCCAGCGCATGCCCTCCGCCATGAGCAGATTGCCGTCGACACGGAACGCCGTGGTCGTGTTCGAGGCACGCAACACCGACGTGCCCTGCAGATCGAGATTGCCGCCGACACGGCCAATACCTTCCAGCGCGCCGGCAAACACCGTCAGGTCGCCGCCGGCAATGCCGTCCAGCGCCAGCGTGCCGCCGAGCACTTCCGTGGCACCGGTGTGCGCGGAGCCATCGCCGCTCAACAGCAGGCGTCCGACGCCGGCATGGACCACCGTGCCGCCACCGGTGAGCACGCCGTCATAGGCGATGTCATCGCTGCGGTCGAACAACAGCCGGGTACCCGTCACCACCGTGATGTCGCTGGTCAGGCTGCCGGTGGTGCCCCCATTGCCCAGTCGCAGATCGCCGCCCTCGATCAGGGTCATGCCGGTATTGACGCTGTCGCCGAGCAGGATCAGTTCGCCGGCCGAATTCTTCAGGATGCTGCCGGTACCGGATACCACGCCCTCGTAGAACGTGTTGTCGTCGCGGCCGAAGCGCAGGGTGGTGTCGTCATCCAGCAGCGTGTCACCGAACAGCAGCCCACTGAAACCGTCACCGACATGCAGCACACCGCCGGTCACATGGTTGCCGCCGCCAACGTCCACCATACCGGTCAGGATCATCGTGCCATCGCCGGACTTGATGAAAACACCGTCACCGGACATCGCACCGGCAAACGAGTGGCCGGCCGACGGCGTATATATCTCACCGAAAGTGGCGCCGACCGTGACATTGCGCGAGATCGATCCGCGCAGCTCCAGACCGCCGCCGTCCAGCAGGATCGGGCCGGTGCCCAGGCCGGTGTCCGCCTGCACCGCGATGCGTCCGCCCAGCACGTCCAGACCGCCGGAAAAGCCGTTGAGATCGGAAGAGAGGAAAACCGTACCGGTTCCGGTCTTGGTGACATCGCCGTCGCCGACAATCGAGCCGCTGAAATCCAGCAGGCCGGCACGATTGAACACCAGATGCGTGCCGGTGGACATCACGACATTGCCACCCACCGTGCCGGTCGTGCCGCCGGTGCCCAGCTGCAGTGTGCCGCCTCCCAGGAACAGCTCGTCGCTGTAAGCCGAATTGCCGGTGATGGTCAGTGTGCCGTTGCCGTACTTGGTGAAAGCGCTGTCAGGACCCACCGAGTAAATGGCGCCGTTGCTCACGGCATTGAATGCGCCGGTGTCGAGAATGCCGACGCCACCCTGCAGGTACAGCGGCATCAGGTTGTTGTTGTTTGCCAGCAGGCGCAGGCCACCGCCCTGCGACAGGTTGAGACTGCCATTGATGCCGCCGGGATTCTGCAGCGCGAGATAGCTGTTCTCGCCGATCACCCAGGTGGCGCCGGTAAACGTGTTCGCCGTGGTGAGCGTGAGCGTGCCCTGCCCGGTTTTCACCAGCGTGCCGTTGCCGCTGATGTTGCCGGTGTGGGTCAGACTGCTGCTGGTCCGGATGACACCGCCGCCGTTCATGACGAAATCGAGATCGGTGACGCTGCCGCCGTGACGCAATGTGCCGCCGGCAAGCGTGACCGGGCCGGTGCCGAGATTGCCGTCTTCCCCGATCGACAGCACGGCGCCGCCCTGGATGCGCGTGCCGCCACCGTAGGTGTTCGTTCCGGTGAGCACCAGCGTGCGCTGGTCACCGCCCATGGCCATCAACGGATCGCTGCCACCGCTGCCCGTGTTGGTCACGGTCAGTCCACCGGTGCCGTCGATCACACCATCGAACTGGAACATCTCTTCTTCTTCATCACCGGACGGCATGGCCACGGTCAGCCGCTGGCTGCCGAGATGGATCAGCCCTCCGCCCTCCAGCCCGGACACGGAGCGGTTGCCGCCACCCAGCGTCCAGGCAGCGCCGGCCTGCACGTCCAGATCGCCGGACGCAATGTCGCCGGTGACATGACCGGCTTCGATCACGGTGTGACCATCACCGAGCACACTGCCGGCAATCACCGTGTCGCCGCCGCCCTGGAACACCATGCTCGAATCGGAGAGCCAGCCGTAGATGTCGCCGTCGACAGTCACGTCGTGACCGCCGTTGTCGAGGAAAGCACGACCTTCGCTGACCGTGAATCCGCGCAAGGCATCCTCGTCGGCAGTGAAACGCAGACCGCCGCCGCGCAGGAACAGCTGGGTGTTGCCCAGCCGGGAATCGTCGTCCAGCACCAGCGCGCCGCCTTCCACCGACCAGATGCCGGTGAAATTCGTGGTCGACAGCAAGGCCAGATCGCCTTCGCCGTTCTTCACGATCGTGCCTTCACCGTTCAGGTTGCCGGCCAGCGTGGCCGTGCCGTCATCGGTCAGCGTGAAGGAGCCGCCGCCGGAGTTGACCACGACATCGCGTGTCAGCGTGAAGCCGTCACCCATGCCCAGGCCCCCGTCATCCAGCACCACGATGCCGTCGGTACCGCCGAGGTTCTCGTCCTGCTGCACCACCAGCGTGGAGCCGAGGATGTAGGTATCGCCGCTATAGCTGTTGTTGCCGCCCAGCGCGATGAAACCGTCGCGTGCACCACCGCTGACAATCAGGTTCCAGCGTTCCCAGGACTGGGCGCCGGACAGTCCTGCACCCCAGGCATCGGCGATGTCGTCGGCAATGACCTGCAACTGGCCCGAGGACGGACCGCGCACCATCAGGTTGCCGGAACCCTGCAGGAACAGGCCGCTGCCGGCGGCATTGCCGTCACTGCCATCGGCCGCGCCGACACCGGCCACGGATGCATTGCCACTGATATGGGTACGCCCTGCCAGGGTCAGGCCACCGCCTTCGGTCACGAAGATGGCGCCGCCGAGGCCGGCACCGCCGCCGCCGCCGTTCAGACCGCCATCGCCGCCACCGGTACCACCGCTGCCGCCGCCGGCGGCACCGGCACCGCCACCGGCACCCATGCCGCCATCACCGCCCAGCCCCGTGCCGGAACCGCCGCCGGCGCCGAAGCTGCCGTCATCCCCGTCGCCGGAACCCGAGCCGGCCGTGCCGCTGCCGCCGTTGATACCACCGCCGTCGCCACCGTTGCCGGCACTGCCGTGACCGCCCAGCGCGAGGCTGTCGCGGATCTCGACGTTGTTCAGCACCACATCGGCACGCGCGCCCACGAAAACCGCACCGCCGGCGCCCAGACCGCCGCCGCCGCCCGTGGCGCCGTCACCGCCTTCGACGCGGCCGTTGGCCAGGGCCAGATCGTTGACCAGCACCAGGATCCGGGGGCCCGGCGTGTTCCCCGGATTGCCGATGGACAGCAACTGGTACTGGCTGTCGCCGTCGAGACTGTAGCCACGCCCCTTGATGGTCATGGTGGTCAGCACCGGCGGCAGCGAGGCCGTCAGCACGATGTCGCCCTGGAATTCGATGAAATGCGGGCCGGCCGTGCCGTTGGCGGTCAGGATCGCATTCCGGAGTGCGGCCTCGCTGTTCACCTCGTAGGTGTCGGCGAGGGCCGGGGCGCCGGCGACAGCCAGGCCTGCGCACAGGCCATACAGGGCCGCGCGGCGCGCGGGTCGCGGAGACGACTGCATGGAGGGATTCCGTTGCCGGTTGTTGTTCTGGTTCTGCGGCATGCTTCCTGCGCCTCCGCCCCGGAGGTGCCGGCCACAGGATGCCAAAACTTCCGTACGCCTGTCCTCCCGGATTCCGGGTATCCGCCGGCCGGCGCCGCCACTTCCTTATATACTTGCGCCCCGCAGACAGTTCACTCCGGAGACGAGTCGTTCGCCCATGGCCCAATACATCTTCACCATGCACAAGCTCGGCAAGGTCGTGCCGCCGAAGCGCGAAATCCTCAAGGACATTTCGCTGTCCTTTTTTCCGGGTGCCAAGATCGGGGTGCTGGGCCTGAACGGCGCCGGCAAATCGACGCTGCTGAGGATCATGGCCGGCGTCGACAAGGAATTTAACGGCGAAGCCCGCCCGCAACCGGGCATCAATATCGGTTACCTGCCCCAGGAACCGCAGCTCGACCCGAACAAGACCGTGCGGGAGGTGGTCGAGGAAGCCGTGTCCGAAATCAAGAATGCGCAGGCCCGCCTCGACGAGGTCTACGCTGCCTACGCCGAACCGGATGCCGACTTCGACAAACTGTCCGCAGAACAGCAGAAACTGGAAGCGATCCTGGCGAGTACTGACGCGCACGCGCTGGAAAACAAGCTGGAAATTGCCGCCGACGCGCTGCGCCTGCCACCCTGGGACGCGAAGATCGCGCCGCTCTCCGGTGGCGAGAAACGCCGCGTGGCGCTGTGCCGGCTGCTGCTTTCAAATCCGGACATGCTGCTGCTGGACGAACCGACCAACCACCTGGATGCCGAGTCGGTGGCCTGGCTGGAGCGCTTCCTGCACGAGTTCCCGGGCACGGTCGTGGCTGTCACCCACGACCGCTACTTCCTCGACAACTCCTGCGAGTGGATTCTCGAGCTCGACCGCGGCCACGGCATCCCCTGGAAAGGCAACTACACGAGCTGGCTGGAACAGAAAGACGAGCGTCTGAAAACCGAGCAGAAGCAGGAAGAAGCGCACAGCAAGGCGATGGCGCGCGAACTTGAGTGGGTGCGTCAGAATCCGAAGGCCCGCCAGGCGAAATCCAAGGCCCGCCTCAAACAGTACGACGAGCTGGCCAGCAAGGAATTCCAGAAGCGCAACGAGACCCAGGAAATCTACATCCCGCCGGGCCCGCGTCTTGGCGAGAAAGTCATCGAGGTGAAGAACGTCACCAAGACCTTCGGCGACCGCGTGCTGTACGAAAACCTGTCGTTCAACGTACCGCCGGGCGCCATCGTCGGCATCATCGGCCCGAACGGCGCGGGCAAAACCACACTCTTCAAGATGATCACCGGCCAGGACAAGCCCACGAAAGGCGAGGTCGTGCTGGGCGACACCGTGCAGATCGCCTACGTCGGCCAGATCCGCGACAACCTCGACGACAAGAAATCGGTCTGGGAGGAAGTCTCCGGCGGCCGCGACATCCTGAAGATCGGCGACTATGAAATGCCCTCGCGCGCCTGGTGCGGACGTTTCAACTTCAAGGGCGCGGACCAGCAGAAGCGGGTCGGCGACCTGTCCGGCGGCGAACGCAACCGCCTGCAGCTGGCCAAGACCCTGCAGGCCGGCGCCAACGTCGTGCTGCTCGACGAACCATCCAACGACCTTGATGTCGAAACCCTGCGCGCCCTGGAAGACGCACTGCTGACCTTCCCGGGCGTGGCCATGGTGATCTCCCACGATCGCTGGTTCCTCGACCGTATCGCCACCCATATACTCGCGTTCGAGGACGACGGCTCGCTGGAGTGGTTCGAGGGCAACTACCACGAGTTCGAAGAGTACCGCCGCAAGAAGCTGGGCGATGCCGCCCTGCAACCGAAGCGGATGAAGTACAAGAAGCTGGCCTGATCCGTTCCGCAGGAGCTCCCCGTGGGCTCCTGCGACAAGCAGGGAGGTCTTCATGACCGACAAGCGCCGCTACACCCGCGTGCCGTTCGATGCCGAAGTGCACATCGACATCGACGGCAACCATTACGAGACCGAACTGCTCGACGTCTCGCTCAAGGGCCTGCTGGTGATCACCCCCGCCGGTTCGGTGCTGGCTTCGGGACGCGACTGCGCCACCACACTGCTGCTGGGCGACGAGCTCGGGATCCATATGGACTGCGTGGTGATGCATGTCACCGGAGACCGCTGCGGCCTGCGCATCGACCGCATCGACATGGAGTCCTTCTCGCACCTGCGCCGGCTGCTGGAGCTCAACCTCGGTGATCCGGACCTGCTGGACCGGGAACTGAGCGGATTGAGCGGCTGAACGATCAGGCCGGACGCAAAAGGGCGCCTACCGGCGCCCTTTGCTTTTGTGCGGCCGGCAATCAGCGCACGGAAGCGGCAGCCTTCGCGATTTCCGCGTTGAACTGCTGCGCGCCCTTCACCGCCATGTCGGCGTAGACCGCCGGATCGATGGTCATGGTGTAGTTCGCCGACGACGCGGAAATGGAACCGCCGCCGCCCAGCATGGACAGGCCCTTGCTCAACGCATTGGCGGCCGTCGGCGTCTTGTCTTCCTTGCTCAGTGTGCCGACGCTGTCGGCGACTTTCACCGGGCCCTTCAGCATCACGCCCGCCGCGTTGCCGCCACCCATGCGCACTTTCGGCTTGGCCGACATCCATGGCGCCGCCGCCGTGTTCAGCAGCATGGACGGAAACACATCGACACCCGCAGAAATCTGGCTGTAGGTGGCGCCGGTCGAGCCCACCAGGTGCGGCGAGGTGAAGGTGAACTGCGGAATGATCATCACCGCGTCCTTGAACTTCGGTTTGCCCAGACGGATGAACTGGTTGTACACACCACCGTTCATGCCGATCTTGAACGCCTGGTCATCGCTCGGGGTCACCCACATCAGGTCCGGCGAGCCGGGCGGTGCCAGCACCAGGCCGGGGCCGTCCTTCACGATGTCGAAACGATCGGCATCCTTCACGTATTCCTGGTCCTTGATCTCGTCATAGGAGAGCACGGTGAAGCCGGTCGCGCGCAACTGTGCCACCAGATCGTCCTGGATGCGCTTCGCGATCTGCTGCGCCAGCGCCTTGTCCAGGCCGTTCACCTTGAACGATGCCGACGCCTTGACCGAGTTGGCGCTGCCGCCGCCGATCGTCTGCAGTGCACTGCCCTGTTTCGACACCGCAACCTTGCCTTCCACCGGGAAGCCGACATAGACGGTCGGAATGACCAGCGTATTGAAGTCCTTGAGATCATCTTCCTTGCCGACAGCCACCGTCATGGTCGTATTGCCGGGCGGCGCCGCAGGAGCGGCCGATTCGGCGGCAGCGGCGCCTTCTTCCTTCTCTTCCTTTTTCTTGCCGAAACCGAACCCGGTGGTGAAAACGAGCGAAGCCGCGATGGCGGCGACCAGCGATAGTCTGCGGAAGCGGAACTTCATGGAGTGCACTCCGTGTCTTTTGTCGTGTGGCCGTCAGCTTGCGTCGGCGTGACGCAATTTTCCCTGACGAGCCCGAATCCTAAGCCAGAAGCATGAGGTCCTGTAAAGCCGGCACCCCCCGTGAACAGGGGGTCACAGTGCGTCCAGCGCCTCGGCCAGCTTCTGCACGCCGATCACCTGCATGCCCTCGATGCCGCCACGCGGCACGTTGGCCTGCGGCACGATGGCGCGCCGGAATCCGTGCTTGGCGGCTTCGCGCAGGCGCTCCTGTCCGGACGGCACCGGACGTATCTCGCCGGAAAGTCCCACCTCGCCGAACACCACCAGATCCTGCGGCAATACGCGATCGCGCAGCGAGGAAACCACAGCGGCAAGCAGGGCGAGATCGGCGCCGGTTTCCGCCACGCGCACACCGCCCACCACATTGGCGAACACGTCCTGGTCGCCAACCATGATGCCGCCGTGGCGGTGCAGTACGGCGAGCAGCATCGCCAGCCGGTTCTGTTCCAGACCCACGGCCAGACGCCGGGGATTGCCCAGTGGCGACGCATCGACCAGCGCCTGGATTTCCACCAGCAGCGGCCGCGTGCCTTCCCACAGCACCATCACCACCGAACCCGGTGCCGGTTCGCCGCGCGAAAGGAAAATCGCCGACGGATTCCTCACTTCCTTCAGGCCTTCGCCGGTCATCGCGAACACACCGAGCTCGTTCACCGCGCCGAAGCGGTTCTTGTTGCCGCGCAGCGTGCGAAATCGCGAATCGGCCTCGCCTTCGATCATGATCGAGCAGTCGATCATGTGTTCCAGCACTTTCGGCCCGGCCAGCGAGCCATCTTTCGTGACGTGGCCGACCAGGATCAGCACGGTGCCGGTCTGCTTGGCGAAACGGGTCAGATAGGCGGCGCTCTCGCGAACCTGGGATACGCTGCCCGGCGCACTCTCGAGGCCCGGCAGATAGACTGTCTGTATCGAATCGACAACAAGAACGGCCGGCTTCAGCTTCGCGGCTTCGCTGCAGATCGTGTCGACGCTGGTTTCCGCCAGCACGCCCAGCCGCTGCGCCGGCAACTGCAGCCGGTGCGCACGCATCGCCACCTGCTGCAGCGATTCCTCACCGGTGACATACAGGACCGGCATTTGCTGTGCCAGCTGGCAGCTGGCCTGCAACAGCAGCGTGGACTTGCCGGCACCGGGGTTTCCACCCAGCAGCACAGCCGAACCCGGCACGAAACCGCCACCGAGCACACGGTCGAATTCATCCAGCGTCGAGGGAATGCGCGGCACGGCCGCCAGATCGATGTCGGCCAGCGACTGCACGCCGGATTTGACGCCGGCGTAGCCACTGCGGGCGTCGGCGAAGCTGGCATCACGGGCAGTGCCGGTTTCCTTCGCCAGCACCACTTCGCTCATGGTGTTCCAGGCGCCGCAGGCCGTGCACTGGCCCTGCCACTTGCCGTGTTCCGCGCCGCACTGGCTGCAGACAAAGGCGGTCTTGCGTTTGGCCATGGGGAACGACACCCGCGCCCGAAGGCGCTCCTACAGACTGGAGAGAAACACCGGCTAGCCGTGGTATTCGAATTTCACGCGCGTGGTCAGCCGGCAGAACAGCTCGTAGCTGATGGTGCTGGCATGCCGCGCCACGGTGTCGGCCGGCAGGCCTTCGCCCCACAGCACCGCCGTGTCACCCGTCCGCACCTGAGGATGGGACGTGAGATCCACCGTGATCATGTCCATCGACACGCGACCGATCAGCGGCGCAGTGACGTCGCCGATACGCACCGGCGTGCCCGGCATGGCGTGGCGCGGATAACCGTCGCCATAACCGATGCCGATCACACCCACCCGCGAATCGCGCGGTGCGTGCCAGGTCAGACCGTAGCCGACGCTTTCGCCTTTCGCCACTTCGTTGACGGCGATCACCCGCGCGCTCAGCGTCATCGCCGGCTGCAGCTCGAATTCCGCCGCAGGACGACCCGCCTGTGGCGAGCCGCCGTACAGCATGATGCCAGGACGCACCACATCGAGATGACTGCCGGGAGCCGTCAGGATGGCGGCGGAATTGGCGGCACTGGCGGGCAGGTGGTGTTTGCGAGCAAAAGCCACCAGCCGGTCCAGCTGTGCGCGCGTCGCCGGGTTGGAGGGCTCATCGGCACAGGCAAAATGCGTCATCACCGACAGGCTGCGTGCGCGATGCCGCAGCACGTCCAGCATCATTTCCGCAGTCTCCACCGGCAGACCCAGCCGGTGCATGCCGGTCTCCAGCTTGAGCCAGATGTCGACCGGATGCGGCAGTGGCGTGCGCCTCAGCATCTCGATCTGGTCACGGTGATGGAACACCATTGAGAAGCCGTGTTCGGCCGCCGTGCGCAGCTCCCGCGGATCGAACACGCCTTCCAGCAGCACCACCGGCCGGGTGATGCCGCCCTCGCGCAGGGCCAGCGCCTCGTCGAGCACTGCCACGCCCAGCGAATCGGCATCGGTCAGCGCACGCGCCACCGGCACCAGCCCGTGCCCGTAGGCATTGGCTTTCACCATGGCAATGATACGACTGCGCGCACAGTGGCGGCGCACGATGCGCAGGTTGTGGCGCAGGACATCCAGACGCACGCCGGCGATGACTTCGCGCTTCATGCGCTGTGCTCCCGGTCCTTCACGCGTAATCGTCGTAATCGCCGCGAGCAAGGTTCTCGAAGCGGGTGTATTTGCCCAGGAATGCCAGATCGACCTTGCCGATCGGGCCGTTACGCTGCTTGCCGATGATGATCTCGGCGGTGCCCTTCACCTTTTCCAGGCGTTCGTTGTTCTTGGCGTCGCCTTCCTTGAGGTACACCTCTTCCCGGAACACGAACATGATCAGGTCGGCGTCCTGCTCGATGGCGCCCGATTCCCGCAGGTCGCTCATCACCGGGCGCTTGTCCGGCCGCTGCTCCAGTGCACGGTTCAGCTGCGACAGCGCGATCAGCGGGCATCCCAGCTCCTTGGCCACGGCCTTGAGCGTACGCGAGATGGCGGAAATCTCGGTGGCCCGGTTCTCGTTGTTGCCCGGCACCTGCATCAACTGCAGGTAGTCGACCACGATCAGCCCCAGCTCCCCGCCGTGCTCGCGCGCAACCCGGCGTGCACGTGCGCGCAATTCGGTCGGCGACAACGCCGGTGTATCGTCCACATAGAGCTTCTGTTCGCGCAGCATGTGGAAGGCGGACACGATGCGGTCCCAGTCTTCCGGCTGCAGGTCGCCGGTGCGCAGCCGGCTTTGATCGATGCGGCCCAGCGAACTGAGCATGCGCAGCACGATCTGGTCGCGCGGCATTTCCATCGAGAACACCAGCACCGGCTTGCCGGTCTTGATCATCGCGTTCTCGGCGATGTTCATGGCGAACGTGGTCTTGCCCATGGAAGGCCGGCCGGCAACGATGACCAGATCGCCCTTGTGCAGGCCGGATGTCATGTTGTCCAGTTTTTCGAAACCGGTCGGCACGCCGGTCACGGAGCCCGGGTTGGCGGCCAGCTCGCGGATCTTGTCCACCACACTGGCTGCGATGTCCTTGAGCGGAACCGGACCCGTACCGCGTTGACGCCCCTCGGCAATCTGGAAGATCTTCGTTTCCGCCGCATCGAGGATGTCCGTCACCGGACGCCCCTGCGGGTGGAAGGCGCTGTCGGCGATATCGTTCGAGGTGCGGATCAGCTGCCGCAGGATCGAGCGCTCGCGCACGATGTCGGCATAGGCCTTGATGTTGGCGGTGCTGGGCGTGTTCATCGCCAGCTCGCCGATGTACACCATGCCGCCGGCCTCTTCCAGCATGTGCTGGCGCGCCAGCGTTTCCGCCAGCGTCACCACATCACAGGGGCGGCTGTTTTCCGACAGCTCGGCAATGGCCGAGAAAATGAGCCGGTGATCGTTGCGGTAGAAATCGGCAGCCGATACGCGGTCCACCACATCGTCGTAGGCCGCGTTGTTCAGCATCAGCCCGCCCAGCACCGACTGCTCCGCCTCGATGGAGTGCGGAGCAATCTTGAGGCTCTCGACGTTGCCCGCGGGGGCGGCGGAAAGGAAGCTGGGCTCGGCCATGGCTGGAGCAGGGTCTGCAGGCTCAGGGGATGTGCTGAAAACGAAGAGGCCCTGCCGGTTACGACAGGGCCTCCGATTCTGGCACCTCGGCCGGGGCCGTGGATGCCCGGCGGCCTAAAAATCAGGGCCGCCGATGAGTGGGCGGAAGCACCGCCCACAGGCTGTCCACAGGCTGCCGACAGGTTACTCGGCAACGACCGCCAGCTTGATCGTGGCTTCCACATCGCTGTGTACGCGCACGACGATGTCGTACTCGCCGGTATTGCGCAGTGCACCGTTCGGCAGCAGCACTTCGCTCTTCTGGACTTCGATGCCGGCGCGGCCGATGGCGTCCGCGATGTCGCGGGTGCCGACGGAACCGAACAGCTTGCCTTCGTCGCCGGCCTTGGCGGCCAGGGTGACGGCGAGGCCGTTCAGCTTCTCCGCGCGCTGCTGGGCAGCGGCCAGCTGGGCCGCGAAGGCGGCTTCCAGTTCGGCACGACGCTTCTCGACTTCGGCAATGTTGTCCTTGGTGGCAGGCTTGGCCTTGCCCTGCGGGATCAGGAAGTTGCGGCCGAAACCGGACTTCACCTTCACGACTTCGCCGAGGTTGCCCAGGTTGGCGATGCGTTCAAGCAGGATGACTTGCATGATGGCTTTCTCCTCTCGTCCGTTCGCTTATTGCTGCTGGCTGTCGGAGTACGGCAGCAGGGCCAGGAACCGGGCCTGCTTGATGGCCGTGGACAGCTGGCGCTGGTAGCGCGCACGGGTGCCGGTGATGCGGCTGGGAACAATCTTGCCGGTTTCGCTGACGTACTGTTTCAGCGTTTCCAGGTCCTTGAAATCGATGTACTCGACGCCATCAGCCGTGAAACGGCAGAACTTGCGACGACGATAAAAACGCGCCATGACTTTTTCTCCTGCGTGACCGGCCCTGTTGGTTTGCCGTCACGCTGTCTGATCTGAACCTTCTGCGTCGCCCGCGATCACCAGCCGGATGGCATGGACCACGATGGAGGCTTCGCTACCCTTGAATCCCGACCGGGTGAGAAAACCCTCGATACCGACCTGTTGCCCCACGACCAGCGTGCGGGCGATAGCGGCCAGCTCTTCCCCTGCGATCTTCACGTCGATCCGGCAGCGCGCTTCGCGCGGGAAGCCGGCCTCGACCTGCCGTGACCGGTGCTCGATGGTGATGGCGCGCTGGGGAATCCCTGCCGGACTCACCCGCTCGCCGCCCACCTCGCTCACCCGTCCGGTGATCGTCAGGCGATTGGTTTCCACCCCCCGCCGTCAGCCCTCGTTCTCGTCGATGACGTCGAGATCGCGCGGACGACGCTCACGCTCGCCCTCGCCGTCACCCCGACGCTTGTCGCCGGCGCTCTTGGCCATCGGCGATTGCTCGGTGATGGCGTTGTCGCGGCGCACCACAAGGCTGCGCAGCACGGCATCGTTGAAACGGAACGCGCTGTTGAGTTCGTCGAGTGCGGCCTGGCCGCATTCGATGTTCATCAGCACGTAGTGGGCCTTGTGGATCTTGTTGATCGGATAGGCGAGTTGACGGCGACCCCAGTCCTCGAGACGGTGGACGGTGCCCTTCGCCTCCTTGATGGACGCGGTGTAGCGTTCGATCATTCCCGGCACCTGCTCGCTCTGGTCAGGGTGCACGAGGAACACGACTTCATAGTGACGCATCGGTCTGTGACTCCTTGTGGACATTGGCCTCCCCGGGCCGGCCGGAAAGCCGGAGGGTGAGGCAAGGATCCTGTCCGGACTGACGGACAGGGCCGCGCATTCTATAGAAGGCCCGGGAGCAGCTCAACGGCCGCCCGCCGGCCCTCGCACAGCCGTCCGTCACAGTGCGCGTTGCGATACGACGTTTGCCCGGCTAACATGCCTAGACGCGCGTCACACTTTTTACAAAAACAATAAATATCAAAGAGTTAGCCGACGCCATGGCCCCTGTCCTTGCCCTGCGTACCAGTCTCGCGGCAGCACTGCTGCTCGCTGGCGCGTGCGTGCCGGCATATGCGGCCGATGACCTGACACCGCGCCCGCAGCGCGTCTTCCTCGAGAAGCCGCGCATCGAGGACTACACCGACTACAACGCCTTCCTGGTCGACATCATGGAATACCGTCGCCAGAAGCAGGAGCGTGCCCAGGCGGCGGCCACGGCCGGTGCCACCGGCATCGGTGACGACACCCTGGCCCGGGTCACCGGGCAGGAAGCGGCCGACCCGACGCTGTACCGCATCGACGGCCCGGAATCGCTGGACGCTGCCCTGGCCCGGGCCGGCAAGCTGCCGCACCCCGTCTACGAGGAGCCGGAGCGCTTCGGGCGCACCACCTCCTACAGCTTCCCGATCCCGCAGATGGACGGCGACGACATGTCGTCCAACGAGATCCAGGGTCGCCTGGCCGATCTGGAATCGATCAACCCCGATACGTTCCGGGACGAATCCGCCGAGGAACTGGTGGATGGCGTGCTGGTCCGCTCGCCCTCGAACGAGGAAAAGACCCGCGAGAAGAAAGCTGCAGCCGGCACGGACGACGCCTACCAGCCCAGCTACGACCTGGCCAGCCGTACCGTCACCGACTCTGACGGCAAGACCTACTGGATACCGATCTACATCGAGAACGAGATCGGCTACACCGTCATCCGCGTGTTCGACATTTCCGTCGAAACCCTGCGCGACTGAGCCGGGCGTTCAGCGCCTGCGGCGCTGACGTGCCGCCGCGTACAGAAACACTCCCGCCGCCACCGACACGTTCAGGCTGTCAACCCAGCCCGCCATCGGCAGCATCAACAGCCGGTCGCAGTGCTCGCGCGTCAGCCGGCGCATGCCACTGCCTTCCGCACCCAGCACCAGCGCCAGCGGGCCGGTGAGATCAGCGTCGTAGATCGACTCCGCCTTTGCATCGAGCGCCGCGCCGGCCACCCACACGCCTTTTTCCTTGAGCAGTTCCAGCGCACGCACGAGATTGGTCACCTCGAACACCGGCACGGTCTCCGCCGCACCGCTGGCCGTCTTCGCGGCCACCGGCGTAATGCCCGCCGACTTGTCGCGGGTAAACACCACAGCATCGACGGCAAAGGCGTCGGCCGAGCGCAACACGGCACCGAGATTGTGCGGATCGGTGATGCCGTCCAGCACCAGCACCAGCGGCGGATGCCCGAGTGCCTCTACGTGATCGGCCAGTTCGTTCTCGCCGGGCAGCCGGCGCTCGCGCGCACGCGCCGCCACGCCCTGGTGCTGGCCGTCGCCCGCCACCTTGAACAGCTCGTCCTTGCCGGCGGTACGCACATGAACACCGCCCTGCACCGCCAGCTTCTGGATCTTCGCAACACGCTCGTCGTCACGGGCCGCATGCACGATCACTTCCAGCACACGGGCCGGATCATTCTCCAGCAGCGATTGCACCGCGTGCAGCCCGTAGAACCATTGCACCGCCATCAGCGTCTTTTCCCCTTGCCGGATTTCGTCTTGTCCCTGGCACCGCCGGACGGCTTGCCGCCACCGGCTTTCCCGTCACGGCGCTTTTCCTGCCTGTCACCACCCCGCCCCGCCTTCGCGTGCGGCTTGCGGGCAGCCTCGCGCGCGAGCTGCTCCTTCGCGGACGGGCCGCCTTTCTCCGCCGATCCGGTACGCGCACCGCCCGCCAGCTTCGCCACCGAAGCGAGTACCAGGTCGATCTTGCGCTCCTCGACATTCACCGCTGCCACCCGCACGCGCAGGCTGTCCCCCAGTGCCAGTTTCCTGCCACTGCGCTCGCCGACCAGACAGTGCCGCAGGGCATCGAAATGCCAGTAGTCGTTTTCCAGCGTCGAGATGTGGATCAGGCCTTCGATGTAGATATCGGCCAGGTTCACGAACAGGCCGAAGCCGGCGACCGCGCTGACCACGCCGTCGAATTCGCCGCCGACGTGCTGACGCATGTACTCGCACTTCAGACGCTGCAGGACATCGCGCGTGGCTTCATCGGCACGGCGCTCGGTCATCGAGCAGTGCTCGCCTACCGAGGCCATCTCTTCCGTGGAAAACGGCAGCCAGGCCTGGCGGTCAATGGCCGGGGCATTGTCGCGCCGGGAAGCGCCGGGCGTTTTCCCTTCGCGTATCAGCACGCGCAGGGCACGATGCACCAGCAGGTCCGGATAACGGCGGATCGGCGAGGTGAAATGGGTATAGGCGTCATAGCCGAGGCCGAAGTGCCCGCGGTTGGCCTCCTGGTAAACCGCCTGCTTCATCGAGCGCAGCATCACGGTCTGTATCACGTTGGCGTCCGGGCGATCGCGGATCTGCTTCATCACCCGCTGGTAATCGGCCGGCTCTGCCTCCAGGACTGCCTTGCCTTTCGGCTTGCGGTTGCCGAACAGTGACAGCCCGAGACCGCGCAGGTAGTCGGACAGCGTCTCCAGCTTCTCCGGTGTCGGTCCTTCGTGGTTGCGGTAGAGTGTCGGCGTTTTCGAGCGGATCAGCAGCTTGGCGGCACAGGTATTGGCCGCCAGCATGCACTCCTCGATCAGCTTGTGGGCGTCGTTGCGCACCACCGGCACGATCTTCTCGATCTTGCGCTGCTCGTTGAACAGGATTTTCGTCTCGATGGTGTCGAAATCGATGGCGCCGCGTGCTTCCCGGGCCGTCTTCAGCGCGTGGTACAGCGCGTGCAGGTTCAGGAGGTTTCCTTCCAGCGCACCGATTTCCTTGCGCACCTGCGCCGCCTCGCGGCTTTCCGGCTGCTCGACGATGGCTGCCACTTTCGTGTAGGTCAGGCGCGCATGCGAGCGCATCACCGCCTCATGGAAGCGGTAGTGGGTGATCCTGCCTTCCGGCGAGATGGTCATGTCGCAAGCCAGGCAGAACCGGTCGACTTTCGGGTTCAGCGAGCACAGCCCGTTGGACAGCGCCTCCGGCAGCATCGGCACGACCCGGTCCGGGAAGTACACCGAATTGCCGCGCTCGCTCGCTTCCTTGTCCAGCGCACTGCCGGGCTGCACGTAATGCGATACATCGGCGATCGCCACCACCAGATGCCAGCCACCGTTGTCGCGTGCCTCGCAGTAGACGGCATCGTCGAAGTCGCGCGCGTCCTCGCCATCGATGGTGACCAGCGGGATGTGGCGCAGATCGAGCCGGTACGGATAGCCGGACGGCTCCGGCTCCGGCGCGAAGGCAGCCGCCTCGCTCACCACGTCGTCCGGAAACTGGTGCGGAATGCCGTAGCTGCGGATGGCGATCTCCGTTTCCATGCCGGCAGCGCGGGTGTCGCCGATTACCTCGACGATCTTCACCCGGCCATGCGTGCGATTGCCGGGCCACTCGGTGATTTCCACCAGCGAGAAGGCATTGGCGGGCACCTCGACACCGGCATGCCCTTCCACCAGGAACTGCTGCATGACGCGCTTGTTGTCCGGCTGGAAGAATTCCACACCGCCGTCGCGCACCACCCGCCCCACCAGCGTGCGCAGGGTACGCTGCAGGATGCTGACCACCTCGCCTTCGCGGCGGCCGCGCGTATCGACGCCGATCACGCGCGCCAGCACCCGGTCACCGTCGATCAGCGTGCGCATCTGCCGGGCCGCGAGGAAAAGATCGCCGCCGCCGGCATCCGGCACCAGGAAACCGAAACCGTCGCGGTGTCCGGACACGCGCCCCGCGATCAGGTCCATGGCCCTGGGCAGGCCCCAGGCGCCGCGCCGGTTGCAGACCAGCTGGCCGTCGCGCTCCATGGCCTGCAGCCGGCGGCTCACCGCCTCGGCCACGTCCGGGTCGCGATCCAGGCCCAGCACGGACAGTAACTCGTCAGTGGGTACCGGGCGGCCGGTCTCGTTCAGCCACTGCAGCAGAAAGGCGCGGCTGGGGATCGGCCGCTCGTACTTGCGCATCTCGCCGGCGAAGGCCGGGTCGATCTCGGGGGTCCAGGTCAAGAAGGTCTCCATGGGGCGGGCGCCTTGCGCCCGGGGTATCGGGTCCGGCGCCCATGGTAAGGGCCGGGGCCGGGCGGTGATACCGTGGATTGCCGGGCCGTGCAGGCAGCACGTACCGGGCGGGGCTTCCGTTTTCGGGCCGGCCTCCCTAGAATGCGCGTCCTCCGCCGAGGTGGTGAAATTGGTAGACACGCTAGTTTCAGGTACTAGTGGAGCAATCCGTGGAGGTTCAAGTCCTCTCCTCGGCACCATGTAAGAGTTTCAGGACATCTCACCACGTCCTGAAAGATCACGAAGAGCCCGGTTTTTACCGGGCTTTTTCGTTTCAGGAAGTCCAATGACTTCCTATGCCAGCGCAGAAGGTTTGGGGGTACATTTGGGGGTACATTCAAACCCGCGAATTACCGCCCATGAAGCGCGCACTCAACAAGCTGACCGACCCGAAGCTCAAACAGGCAAAGCCCCGAGAGCGGGCATACAAGCTGGCTGACGGTGGCGGGCTCTACCTGCTCGTGACTCCGGATGGCGGGCGCTACTGGCGCCTGAAGTATCGCCATGGCGGCAAGGAGAAGGTCCTTGCCCTTGGGGTGTACCCCGACGTGCAATTGATTGCAGTCCGGAAGGAGGCCGCAAAGGCCCGGGAGCACCTGCGGGACGGGATCGACCCGGGACTGCTGAAAAGAGTTCGCAAACAAGAGATCGCCAACACTTTCGAGGCGGTCGCCCGGGAATGGCATCAGCGGCATTTCGCCAACCTCAGCGCCTATCAGTCCAACCGGGTCTGGCGAAGCCTAGAGCTGCACGTCTTCCCCCACATTGGACAAACCCCGGTGAAGAGCCTCACCCCGCCCGTCTTCGTTGGGGTGCTCCGGAAGCTAGAGCAGAAAGGGAAGCTAGACGTGGCCCATCGTACCGGGGGCCAAATGACGGCCATCATGGATTACGCCCTGTCTGCCGGCCTGTGTGATGCCAACGCCGCCGAAGCAGCCAGCCGCACGCTTAAGCCGAAGCCCCCGGCCAAACACCATCCCGCGCTTACCACCCTCGCCGAAGTCGGCGAGTTCCTCCGGGGACTCCAGAGCTACGAAGGCGACGTACTGACTGTGGCCGCCATTCGCCTACTCATGCTGACGGGGGTGCGGACCACCGAACTGCGCTTTGCGGAATGGTCCGAGCTGGATCTCGCCGCAGGCACATGGGAAATCCCCGCAGAGCGAACCAAGATGCGGAAATCGCATGTGGTCTACCTATCAGAGCAAGCCAACCTGCTCTTCCGATCCTTGCATCCCCTCACAGGCAAGAAACAGCACGTCTTCGCGAAGAAGACGAAGAGCGGAGTTATCTCAGAAAACTTCTGCACTCAAGCCATCAAACGGATGGGGCTTCACGGCCAAGTCTCTGGTCACGGATTCCGGGGAACTCTCTCAACCATCCTGAATGAGAAGGGACACTTCCGCCCCGACGTGATCGAGGCGGCGCTTGCTCACTCCGAGAAAAACGGAGTCAGAGCCGCTTACAACCATGCCAAGTACGCGGAAGAACTGCGCGAACTGTGGCGGTGGTGGGCAAACGCGCTAGACGCCGCCGAATCTGGCAAGAACGTCATAGTCATGCCCCAAAGAAAAGAACTAGGGAAATAGGCGCAGCTTCCGTTCGCCATGGCCAATCTCAATGAGATCCATCTGATGTTCGGGAAGATCCCAAGCGACATGCCCTTCCATGCGCATGTCCGTCGCATGCAGCAAGAGGCTATCTCACTTATCAAGGGAGTTTCTGGGGAAGAAATAGAAGGCATTCGAGAATACATTTTCGAGGCAATCGAATGGTTCAAATCGGATTTAGAGGACGAGTTCAGCCAAGGGAAGACCTCTGCGAAGAGTCCATCAGATAAAATTTACTTTCTCGGATCTGAAATAGATCAAGACTCTTCCGAAAATGATCTCTGGGAGTTCGCCGTCAATGAGTTGGGGATCGATGGGGTCCTCTGGGAGAGCTATAACCGGTGGCTGCCCAACCCAATCCCAAAGAACGAAGAGAAAATGGCGCCCACCTACAGCGCCATATTCGCCTTAATTGAAATTGGTCGGGCTATCGCCGCCAAAGGACCCACAAGAATCCAGCATATTCTGAATGCCACCGTCCTCATCGGCGACGCATCCCTGAGAAACGTCACGCATCTACGAGTTAGGTCAACCGAGAAGTCATTTAAAGAAGCCGCGTCCAAGAAAGCCGCCAAGGCTGCTCATGCAAGCCATGCGGGTGACGAAAAACTAAAGAAGTATGCTTTCTCTCTGTACAAGAATCTTCCTGAAGAGATTCAGGGAAATAGAGCGCTTGCAGCCAGAACCATCTATCCCGCCGTTCAGGCTTACGCAAAGGCAGAGACGCTAGACACTCTGGCTTATGGAGATCCAATGGCCATGAGTGGTGGGTATAAGACCCTTCGCGATTGGCTACGAGCAGAATTCCCATCAAATGGGAAAATCAAGAATTCCGAAAAGCAAGTACCGTCTGCATAGCAAACGGAATTTCCCAGAAGTTCTCACAAACGCATTGTGAGCCTCCGAACACACCACGGAGGCTCGCATGCAATCAATTGCACTCAAAGACGCTCTTCTGCGTCTCCCTCAAGTTGAAGCTCTAACCGGCCTCAGTCGCTCCAGCATTTACCGATTCGCTCAAACGGACCGGGCAGCCAAACAAGAAAATCCTTTCCCTAGCCCTGTGCGGCTGGGGCTTCGGGCTGTCGCGTGGCGCGAGTCCGAGGTCATGGCGTGGATTGCCTCACGCGAATCCACCGCAGCGGAACCGACCGCCTCCCTCAAAGCTCCCATTAATTAACACTGAAGTAATAAATATGAGCGCTTTAGTTCTATTGCTAGAAGCACTAGCTGGTGTGGACCGATTTGTCCTGTCGATTGTTCTTAACCCCGACTACTACAGCAAAGGAGGTAAGAAAATCCGGGCGGAAGACATGGATTCCTTCTATACGATCATCGCCTTAATGCAGGGGTCAGAAGTTCTAACCTGCATCCCCGACAAGAAGAAAAAGAACGGGAAGCCGGTGATGTACCACTACTACCTAATCAAGGAAGGCCGAACCCTGCTCCACATCATGACGGGTGTCATTTATGGCAACGCCTTCATCAAGTTAGGGCTGAATCCCAGCAAAACCAGTCAGGAGGACTTTGCAATCATCTGCACGGAACTGGCGGCGATTCTCCCCCCCGAAGTGGACATGGCGGCCTTCCTCGTGCAAGCAGAAGTGTCGCTCATGGAGCTCTTCGTAGACTTGCCCGGGGTCTCCACTGACGAAGTAATTGTTTTGGCTCCCCAGAGCCACAGCCACGCTGTCGTACATGGCACTACCGAGTACTACGGAACCCGGAAATCACGAATCACCGTCACCAAGTACGACAAGGCGGAAGAGCTCAAAGAGGTGCATGGCATCCCTGTGGGCAACTCCTTGACCCGAATTGAAGTCAGGGTCCGCGATCACAAGGTATCTCTTGCAGACATGCTTCTTAAGAAAGAGGTGGGCTACTACAACCGGATTTTTCGTTACTTCAAGCTTCGAACTGGACAAGTCGTGTATGGCCGCTGGGTTGCCCCCCTTATCAACCACTGTAGCCGCCATGGGGATGTCGATCCTCAAGCACTACTTTCCCACCCGCCATCGCCGGGAGAAATTCTTGGCCGGCCTAAAGTGCCCCACTTGGTTCAACTCTCATTCTCTGTGGGAGAAGCAGAAGGACCAGATTCTCTCATTCGTAGAAGCACTGCTACATGACCACGTGCAATTGATTTCACAGTAGCCCCCTTGTGCGTGCAATTGATTGCAAATAGCGCCCATGGGGAATAATCAGATCGGCAACGGAGTGCTGGAAACTTCAAGGAATATCAAGAAATGAAAGCGCTGACAGAAAACCAGTATAAAGCAGCAACGATGCTTGCAGAGGGACGCAAATCCTGCGACGTCGCCAAAGAAATTGGGGTAACACCAGAGACAATTAGCCACTGGAAGCTGATGCCCGCTTTTGATGCCTATAGATCCGAGCTCCAACGGCAGGCAGTCAACGAATGCATTGAGCGCATTCGCGCCCTGCACGGACTGGCCTTGGACACCTTGGAGGATCAGATGAAATCTTCGACATCCCCCGCCGCCCGCGTCCGAGCCGCTCAGGTGCTACTCCAGTACGGCAGCTCGCTCAGCGACAATGGCCTGATCCTCTTGTCTTGCAAGGGCCCCTTCATTTCCCCGTGAGTGCCCGCGTGGGTGGCATGCATGTGAAATCAATTGCACGCCGCCCACTCTCCGTAACGCCGCACCACTCCATAGCGCCGAGTCCACACCTTTGCCTCGCCATCCCTTAACGCTACTCCGGCCGAGGCCAGTCCTCAGGTACGAGCTTGAGGCCGCCACGCCACTTCTCTACAACGGCATCCTGATACCACGGCTCGTTGATATCAGCATGTTCGGTGATAACGACCTGAAGTCCCGGCACGATTCCTTTGGCAGTATCAAAAATAAACTGAAACATGCGGGCGACTGTTCTACGTTCTTCTTCACTGGCCGCCGACATGGTTCCATCAACGTCCTTCTCCGGCGGGAAATAGACTTGTGAGGGCTGATCGAGAAACAAGAAATGAGGAACTGGTCGGCCACGCTTAGAGAACCACTCGTGTAGAGCCAAGTGGCCTATCAAGTGATAGCCAACCCAGTTTTCTCCGCTCCCCATCCGGTCCATCGGTACGGGTCCATCGGCCGTATCGGCAACAATAGTGAGTTTCTTTGTATCCAATCGGAGCGGAAAGTCTGAATGCTCCAGCTCCAAATGACGCGCCCATGCGGTCATTCGCTCGCCCAAAATTGACGTAATTGAGTCAATGCGCTCCCTTATTCGATCATCACTCAACTCTTCTTCAAGGACGTTGCATTGTGCGCGAAGCCTAGACGCCGATTGCTCAAGTAATTTCGTATCCGGCAGGTCGGGAAGACTCTCAAGATACAGACTGATACGCCCAATGATTAAAGCCTGCCGGGCAGCCTCATCCTGAAGAATCTGGAGCCTGTCACTGGAACGTCGAACCGACTCCATATCCGATCTGTTCTGCGAAAGACGAGTTTGCACGCTCTGAAGGCGTGCATTTAGCTCCCCAACAACCCGCTCAACATGGGGCGCACTTTGCGTCACCACCTCCAGACGGGTTGATACAACAGACAATGATTCCTTCATTTCCGCCACGCTAGGTAGCGTCGACACGGGAAGGCCCTGCGAACACAAAGGGCAGGTGTGCTCAGGGTCAGAACTTTCAAAAATGCCAATGGAGACGAGTCGTGCTTTCTGTTCTGTAGCTTCTCTAGAAAATCCCTTTTCATCTCGCTCGAAGATTCTAGCCAAGGCTATTTCGTCACGCAGTCGTCTTTGCTCTTGCAACAAATTATCGCGCTCGATATTGAGTCGAGAATATTCCTGCCCATCCGGATTCGTGGAATCAATGGCTGCAATTGGAGATTTCTCAACCTCCCTCAGCGCATCTACGATCCCCTCCCAATCGGAGACCAGCTTTTCTGTTAGGCCGGCGTCTCTAGCCTGAGCAAGTAGCATCGATGCCTTACTAATGCCACTCCCACGCAACGCTCTTAGCTCTGCGAGCTGTCGCTCGCACGCCTTCAGTTGATCCCCAAGCCGTCGCAACTCCTCGCGCTTACGAACATACTCATCGTCAACGGCCCCGAGAAAGTACGGGAATGTATCTTGCATCGCTTGGAACTTATGCCCCTGCTTTCTTGGGTCAGGGTCTGCGATATGAAATAGCAACTCTTTGCGTGTCAGCTCGTTCTGACTTTGGAAGCAAAATGGAAGCGCATGACGAATATTGGCAGATAAAGCCTGTCGCGTATGACCAGCCGCTGGCTCATGGATGTTCTCCTGAATGCCCACCCAACTTGTCAGCAGAGCACCTAGCCCCTTCACATTCGTGGTCTGCCGCAATACAGAGGCATCCGGAATCCCTACCTCGTCCGCGATTTCAACAAAGCACTCTTCACTGGCGGTAGATCGAGCAGATGGGCACTTGCGCGCAATAAAAGCTTGGCCACCCTGCAAACTAAGCCGCAAACCAAACCACGAAACCGCTCTACGAATAGGCCCCTCTGGAACTCGGCACTCACCCGCACCGAAACAGTAGTCGACAATATCTATTAAGGCGGACTTCCCTGTTTTTGACTCCCCAGTGATCACATTGACTTTGTCAGGGCTCAAGGGAAGAACGCGATGACGCCCATCGTAACTGTAAACAACCACATCTAGAATTTGCATGCTCATGGCCGAACACCGATTAGCGCAAGAACGGTTGGCGCATTTCCTGTTTGCGCAAACCACTTACCTACAAATTCTGAGCGATTAAAGCACTCCCTCACCTCATCGCTGGACGCCCTTATAGATCCCTCCACAGTTTTTTTCATTCCACTCTCCGGAAGGACGCGCCCCTTCTCAAGGCGAAGAAGTCTGTGAGTTCCGCCAAACATTAGGCTTTCTTTTGTTATAGGAACAAGCAGGCGAGCCTTAGTTGAAATTCTTCTTAACGTCATTGGGTTATCGCCCAGCCAAACAGGCATAGAGGTCTTCCAACTGCGTGGTAGCAGCTCCCTCGTATCCCGATGAAGTACAAAGGGAAGAATCAAAAATGACTCTTCAAAAGAAAGCGAACCTCCGCCCACACTGGAGTATCCACTCGCAGCTCGCCACAAAAGAGTGGAGCAGAAGCAAGGGTTCAGCAACGCCTGCTCTTCTCGTGTTCGATCCGACCACGACATCATGGCTCACGCCTCGTTGATCCGAGCAGAGAAGTAAGTCGCTCTCGAAACTCAGGGTGCCATCCAATTCGTACGTCATCCGAGAGCATGAAGAGAGACCCTCGGCTCACAAATGGTTCAGTGACATCAGGCCGAATATGGATCGCCACCCTCTCTGCCCACGCAAGAACAGAGCGCGCCGCCTCTTCTTTAGAACCATCCGTCGCAGAATCACCAAGCTCATCGCGCATTGCCTCGAAGACTATTTCCCATTCTTCAGCCAGACGCTTCTCGTAATTACTTAGATCCAATCCAATAACTAGGTCATCACGAACCCAACGAGATCGCTGTTCAAATGCCCGGTAATAGTCCCTAATCGCGTTGGCAATTCGTCGCTTTCCCGCCTTCACCAGCTCAAGCTGCTTAACAAAGACAGTGTCCTCATGTGCCGCCCGCGTAGCGTCATCTAACGTGAATCTCAATAGGTCATCATCGATAGGTAAAGAGTCTTGCCGGAACTGATCACGCAAATCGGACATGTGAGACTCCAACTCATCCGAACTAATTCGGTCATTAGGAGCCCCTGTTAACTGCTGAATAATTCGGCGTAGCCACCAGCCTTCCAATCTATCCAAGAAAGCAGGAAGATGATTCTTCGTGGCTATAAAGTAAATTTCTTGTCGAAGCTCGCCATCGAGATCATTGATACTTGGGGCTGCATCTATGATCGTAATTCTCTCTAGAATCGACGATCTAGCCGAAGTATCAAGGCTCAAAAAAGCCTTATATGCGGAGGCATTCTCTTGATTACGAGAAGACGATGCTGTCTCAGCCAAGGCTTGCTGCGCGAGCAAAACATCTCGATCTTCCGCGAATGATCGTAGTCGGCGCGCAGCCGACCCGGCGGGCGCCGTCCCGGTTGTTATAAGCCAAAGATTGGCCTCACTGGGAATTAGCCCAGAAGCGCACCCTTCAAACCAAATCCGGAGCGTCTTCCATAGATCAGGGCTTGCGTTGGTGAGTGCTCCCACGCTTTTTCTATGGTGCTTTGTTTGTAGCAAATCAGACGGGTCGCCGCCGGATACTTCAAATGCCACGTCATCCAGTGACTCGACACTAACGATGAAGTTCGGCTGGGTTTTCAAGCGGCGAAGTGACAACAAAAGCGCGCACCTGATCTGATACAAATATCCAAGGGCGGCATCTTCCGCTGAAAATTTCGACGGGCTCTCTTCGCTCATTGGCCTTCCATTAGCCATCCATTGTTTTTATAGGCATATGCGAGCATATAGTCGCGCATCACCGCATACAGCTCAGGCATTCAGCATTCTTTTGCCGTAACCCATCACAAATACATTCACATCTATATTTACATCGGCCGACCAACTGCCGACGATTACTCACCATACGGCCAATGTCAACCTCTGCCCAGAGGCGACTGTCGGGCGGAAAAATGAATAGCTTCGCGGAACGATTGAGGCCACCAAAGCGACAAAGTCAGGATGACGACACATGCGAAAGTCCGAAGAGAATCAGCAGCGCAAGGAAAAGCTGACTATTTATTTGGCGAAAGACACCGCATCAACAGATAGCGCTCTAATAAAAACCGACAAAGCGGACGCGCCCATCCCAGTGGCATTAGAAGGTGGGAAGGCCCTGCTATACATTAAAAAAGAAGTGCAAAGGAACCCTCCCCCTTGGACGAAAATATTTACCGACCTGCCGAATATCCCAGACGACGCTTTTGGCAGCACTAACAGTGTGGGCGCCATCCTTATCTATCGAACCGAGCGAACTTTTTTGCTCGCATTCGGGCATGGTTTTCATTTGATAAAGGACGATGCGGTAGAGCGGGATTTTGGCCTACGGGTAACATTAAATTCGGTGGCGTCTGGAAAGCTAAGAAGCCTCGACAAAGCTAGTTACGACCACAACCCGCTAAATCATCGCACGCAAAGCAGCAAGGATCTGGATCTACTTGATCTAGACGTGAACTCAGAGACAGAAATTCTTTACGCGATTACCGGTCTTTCCAAAGAACCTACATTTGGATCCCACGTCACCGGAAGAGATGCGTTGACTCTCATGGTGGCAACAGACATCCATGGCATAGAGAAGATACTTTTAACCGCGCTCGAAAAGTATAACGAAAAGCTTCCGCAGGAACTTGAATGGGTAGACAACATACATAAGGTCAGAGACAGCGAAGAAGTTTCCGTTCTTGATCTCTATCTAGATGACTTATTGACGAAGAGCCACGAATCCTCATCACTTTGGCTTGGCGAGCCGGAAGTCATCGACTGGGAAGCGCAGTCCGGTTACTCATTCGACATGTACCCAAGAACGCCCCGACATGTTGTTCTAGAACTATCTCAGTTACAAAAATATCTCGCCGAAAAGGGTCAGGGCCTGACGGTCAATGCGTTAAAAAACCAATCAATTCACGTTAATAATGCTGAGTACGTGTCCATAAGATCGTGGTCTGCTTACCGCTGCCTTTATGTCGAAATGGCAATGGGTGACGGTCAGTACATTCTAAGAAACGGGACTTGGTATCGAGTCAAGAATTCATTTGTAGACATGATTGATTCTTACCTTTCGAGAATCCCATCATGCCAACTGCCTTTTCCGACATATTCCCACAAGAGAGAGGATGAATATAACGATCATGTCGCCAAGGTGGATGGAAGCTTTCACATCATGGACAAAAAGAATACCGCTATTGGTGGCCCATACGATAAAATTGAGTTTTGCGATCTAATCAAAGATGAAAGCTCGTTGATATACGTAAAGTATTATCGAAGCTCCAGCACTCTCAGCCACCTCTTTGCACAAGCGAGCGTGGCCGCAGAAACCTTTGTAAGGGAGGAAGATTTCCGCCTACGGCTAAACGGAAAGCTCCCTGAAAAATCTAGGCTTAAAGACCCCACGTTGAGACCAGATCCAAGCCGCTACAAAATCATCTATGCGATAGCCACAACAAAGGACATTCCAAAGAATCTCCCGTTCTTTTCAAAGGTCACACTGAAAAATGCGTTTATGACGCTGCAAGCTTTGGACTTCAGGGTCGAGCTGGCGAAAATTGCCATCGACCCAAATCTACTGAAAACTGCAACACACAAGCCAAAGTAACCAGCCACCTTGTCTCGAAAGGCTATTTATTTAATGGCAGAGAAGTATCCGGTAACGTAGTTTTCGGGAAGGGCCACAATATTTTCATGGCCGGATTTTGAGCTTATTCGAACCTCAAAACTATTCCCGCCAGAAAGCAGTTGCTCTTCTGTAACATCGACACCCAGAGTTTCCGTGTACATGCAGCCAATGCCAGTGCAAGAACTCACGTCTCGCCCGATGACACTAAGCGCTTCCTGATGGCCATTCTTAAAGCTTACGACTTGGTAATACCGCCAACTCCCCGTGTAGTTCACCTGTATATATAGTTGATGCTTAACCGAGCCGGTCTTCCTATCTTTTATCGAACGCAACTGAGCGTATTGATAGTCCGTAAAGATGCCCCGCGTCTTCTTCGTCTGAAGCCTAGGCCCAACATAAGTAACCGCCGCATCAAATGCTGAATCCTTGATCTGGACAGCCCGTGCAATCGCCTCAGGCGGCTTGGCTGCGTAGTTGGTAGCACATCCGGCAAGAGCCAAAGCAAGGGCAGCAACGCAGACTGATCGAACTTTCATGAAACCTCTCCCTGAGTAAGACGCAAGACGTTGTTCCGCCCATTAAAACCCTTTTTGGGATAATCCCGAAACAGGTTTAGTTAGGTAGTCGGCTCCCAACCGGCTACCCGACGTGAAGTCACTACATTCCCAGCCCTACCAAGCCCTGCTGACTCTCCTACTGGAGGCCAGACGCAAGGCGGCCATCACCCAGACTGATCTGGCAGACAAGCTCGGTCGCCCCCAGTCGTTCGTCTCCAAGTACGAAAGGGGTGAGCGGCGGCTGGATGTCGTGGAGTTTCTGGAGGTCTGCCGGGGGATAGGGGCCGATCCCTACAAGCTGCTCAAGAAGATCGAGGGCGGGAGCCCGCCCAAGGGGTAAAGCGGCTACTTGGGGGTATATATGGGGGTATAAATCCAGAGAATCATTTGATTTATCCTTAATTAACAGTTGGTTATTAAGTAATGGTGGGTCCTCTCCTCGCACCAAACAGAAGGGCCCTCACCAGCCCTGACGCGAAAAGGCCGCTCGCAAGAGCGGCCTTTTTCGTTTCGGGTGCGCTCAGGGCTGCGCCGCCGGTTCCGGCAGTGGCGCCCGCTCCGGCACATCACCACCCTTGAACGGCCAGCGCTTGCTGGCACCGTCGATCAGGCCACGGCTTTCGCGAATCGCCGCGTCGGCCTCGTCGAGCAGACGGTCGACACGCGGTGCGGCCGAATCGATGGCTTTCGCCGCGCTGTCCGCCGCCTGCGCCGCACTGGCCGTGGCTTCGTCCAGCCTCGCCAGCGAAGCGTCCGTACGGGTGCTCATGGCCGTCACTTCCTTCTCCAGCGTGGCCAGGGTGCGGTCGGTGTTGGCGAGTGTGCGCCGCAGGTCCTCGCTGGCCACCTTGTCGACATCCGCCAGCAACCGGTCGATCTGCCTGCGGGTATCGCGCAGCTCCGCCACCAGCCGGCGCAGCTCGCCCATGGAGCCCCGGAAATCGCCTTTCGGATCGTTCAGGTACCGCAGCATATCGGTCAGCCCGTCGATCACCGGCAGCGCGCGGTTGCGGATGTCCTGGGCGATGTCGGCCAGCGCCGGTGTCGGCACGAACAGCAGCGACTCACCGGCCTTGAGCGACGTCAGCTCGGGATTGCCACTGGTGACGGTGAGATAGCTGTCGCCGATCAGGCCTTCGCGCGCCACCGACGCCAGCGAATCGGCCTTGATCCACTTCATGTACTGATCCTCGATGCGGATCAGCAGATCGACCTTTGCGTGCTCGTTCAGCGACACGCTTTTCACGTCGCCGATCTTGAAGCCGGACAGTTTCACCGCCATGCCGGGGCGCAGGTCGATGCCGGTCGGCACCTCGACCTTCAGCTCGGTGTGTGCGGAGAAAACACCCTGCTGGTATGCCAGGCCGATCAGCAGGCCGATACTGGCCAGCGCACCCAGCACGACGAAAACGGCCACCTTCCAGTCGAGGCCGGCAAAGCGCGGATCGGCATCGCGGAACAGGCTCACCGTGAGTCGGCCTCGGCGTGTGCAAGGGAAAGGGGAGTAAACCAGCCGGGCGCTTCGTCGTCGACAACCAGCAGGGCGGTGCCGGCCAGTTCCTCGTCCAGCAGGGCCAGCACCCGCTGGCCCAGCGCACCTTCCGGCAGGGCCAGCCCGGCCATCAGAACGAGTCTGGGACGCGACAGCAACTGGCGCAACCAGCCGACCAGCCGGCGTTCGTCCTCGTGCAGGCGCGCCGGCGCCTGCGACAGCAACAGGCGCGCGCCCTCGTCGTCGTAGCCCAGCCGCGCCATCCAGGCGCGCAGCCGTGCCTCCAGTGCCGGCAGCGCGGCCGGCGCGTGCCACTGCGTGGACAGCAGGACGTTCTCCCAGGCCGGAAGATTGTTGAGCAGTCCGCCGCCCTCCGGCATCCAGCCGGTGCCGATATCGCCCAGCTGCGCACGCGCTGCCTGCAGCAGTTCGTCGATCAGCGCCTCGGTTGCCGACGGCATCAGGGTGTAGCGCCCGGGTTCGGCAATCACGAGCGCACCGCGCGAAACCTTCAGGGTCAGCGGCCAGCTCATATGCCCACCAGTGCCAGGTCGATGAGGAACACCAGCGCGAGACTGCGCACCACCGCACGCGAGGCGGCGATCGGCACTTCCGTGAAGGAACCTCGTGCCGACAGGCCGGTGTAGCAGGCGATCACCGCCACCGCCGTGCCGAACAGGAAGCTCTTGATCATGCACATCGCCACCACGATGGCTTCCAGCGATTCCGCCACCAGCCACAGCGCATCGAGCATGTGGGTGCCGGCCGCGAAGGCGCTGCCGGCCACGGTGGCGGCAAAACCGAAATAGATCGACAACAGCAGACTGCCGGTGGACATGCCGACCACGCGCGGCACCACCAGGTAATGCAGTGGCGGCACGCCCAGGCGTGCCAGCAGGCGCACTTCCCCGTTGGCCTGCATGGTGGCCAGCTCGCTGGCCATGGCCGGTGCGCTGCGTGCGGCAATCAGGAACGCGGTGATCAGCGGCGCCAGTTCATCCAGCGTGATGGTCAGCAGGATGTCGATGGATTCCTTCGGGCTTTCGCCGAAATTGCGCAGCTGGCCAATGATGATGCCGGCCACCGCTGCACCCACCAGCAGCACCAGCGGCAAGGACTGCAGGCCGGAGAAGTAGACCTGCTTGAGATAGACGCGACGCGTCGGCAGGCGCCGCCACAACACGCTGATGTGGGTCAGCGCATAGAACATGTCGCGCAGGCGGAACGACGGTGAGCGTTCCATGCCGGCGTGCCGTTGTCGATGCTGCGATCAGTGGAACGGATGGCGCAGGATGATGGTTTCCCTGCGGTCCGGGCCGGTGGAAATGATGTCGATCGGTGCCCCGACCGCTTCCTCGAGGCGCTTGATGTAGTTGCGCGCCGCCACCGGCAGGTCTTCCAGGCGCCGGGCGCCGATGGTGGATTCCTTCCAGCCGGGCATGTCTTCGTAAATCGGCTCCAGGCCTTCGTAGCTGTCGGCATCGGTCGGCGCGGCCGTGACCACACCACCGGCCTTGCGGTAACCGGTACAGAGGCGCACCACGTCGAGCCCGTCGAGCACGTCGAGCTTGGTGAGGCAAAGCCCGGACACCGAGTTGATCTCGATGGCGCGGCGCAGCGCGACCGCATCGAACCAGCCGCAGCGACGCGCACGGCCGGTGGTGGAACCGAACTCGTGGCCCTTCGTGGCCAGGTGCTTGCCGGTGTCGTCAAACAGCTCGGTCGGGAACGGGCCGCCGCCGACGCGCGTGGTGTAGGCCTTGGTGATGCCGAGCACATAGTCGAGATACAGCGGGCCGAAGCCGGAACCGGTGGACGTGCCGCCGGCGGTGGTGTTGGAACTGGTGACGTACGGATAGGTGCCGTGGTCGATGTCCAGCAGCGAGCCCTGCGCACCTTCGAACAGGATGTTCTCGCCGCGCCGACGGTGGTCATGCAGGATGCCGGTAACGTCGGCAATCATCGGCTTGAGCTGTTCGGCGATGGTGAGCGTCTCGTCCAGGGTTTTCTGGAAATCCACCGTCTCGACCTTGTAGTAGTTCTTCAGCATGAAGTTGTGGAAATCCATCACGCCGGCCAGCTTTTCCGCAAAACGCTCGCGATGCAGCACATCACCCAGGCGCACACCGCGACGGGCCGCCTTGTCTTCGTAGGCAGGGCCGATGCCGCGGCCGGTGGTGCCGATCGCCGCCTTGCCGCGCGCAACCTCACGCGCCTTGTCCAGTGCGGCGTGGTACGGAAGGATCAGCGTGCACGACGGCGACAGGCGCAGGCGATCACGCACCGGCACTCCGTTCTGCTCCAGGCCGGTGATTTCCTTCATCAGCGCATCCGGCGCCAGCACCACGCCGTTGCCGATCAGACAGGTGACATCACCGCGCAGGATGCCCGACGGAATCAGGTGCAGGACGGTTTTCTTGCCTTCGATCACCAGCGTGTGGCCGGCGTTGTGACCGCCCTGGAAGCGCGCCACGCACTTCGCCTCGTCGGTAAGCAGGTCGACGATCTTGCCCTTGCCTTCGTCGCCCCACTGGGTACCGAGTACCACTACGTTCTTGCCCATGCCTGCTTTACCTGCCCGAATCCGCCTGCGCGGAATGTTTCCGGAATTCCTGCAGCCGTCCGCTCAACGCGGAGCGACCTCCCAACCACCCGCGCCGCGCTTGAGCACGCGGTCGCATTTCAGTTCATCCATGTCCGGCGCCGCCCCGGGCAGCGCCTGCACAACCCGTTCGCCGCTGCCGCGCAGCTGTGCGACCTTCGCTGCCAGCGCCGGATCGGCGTCGGCAGGCGCACAGATACCGGCACGGGCCGGCGCGATATCGACAGAAGCGATGTCGATCAGCGTCTTCACGTCAACGCTGAAACCGGTAGCCGGCCGCGCCCGGCCGAACACCTGGCCGATATCGTCGTAACGGCCGCCCTTTGCCACTTCCTGGCTGCGCCCCGCCACGTAGGCGGCGAACACGCAGCCGCTGTGGTAGCGGTAACTGCGCAGCTCGCACAGATCCACGCACACCTCGATATGCGGATAGGCGGCGCGCACGCGCGCGGCCACCGCGGCCAGATCCTTCAGCGCCGCCTGTACACCGGCACCGGCGCCGGCCAGTGCCTTGCCGGCACGGGCCGCCACTTCGCCCGGCTCGCCGGCCAGATCCACCAGCGCACGCAAGCGGGCACGGGTGCCGGCATCGGTCACGCGGGCCGCCAGGAACGCATCCAGTTCCGGCACGGCCTTGCGCTGGAAGATGTCGAACAGTACGGCCTCATCGTTGCCGTCCAGCGACGCTTCCGCGACCAGACCGCGATGGATGGCAACGTGTCCGATGTCCAGATGCACGTCACGCCGGCCGACCAGCGCCAGCGTTTCCAGCATCAGGCAGATGATCTCGATGTCGGCATCAATGCCGGGGTGACCGAACAGCTCGGCACCCGCCTGCAGCGGCACGCGCGAAGCGGCCATGCCGGCCGGCCGGGCATGCAGCACCGTGCCTGCGTAACACAGACGCTGTGGTCCGGCGGCCCGGAGCGCGTGGGCATCGATGCGTGCCACCTGCGGCGTCATGTCGGCACGCACACCCAGGGCTCGCCCGGAAAGCTGGTCGGTCAGCGTGAAGGTCTGCAGCGACACATCGCTGCCGGCACCGCACAGCAGGGAGTCCAGGAATTCGATCAGCGGCGGCATGACCAGTTCATAGCCCCAGCCGGCGTAGAGATCGAGCAGGCGGCGGCGCAGCGCCTCCAGCGCGCGCGCGCGCGCGGGCAATGCTTCCTCGACACCGTCGGGCAGCAGCCAGCGATCCACTCCGGTCGTTGCACCGGTCATTGCACGCACCCTCGACACACGTCAGGAATCCCTCAGGAACGTACCGCGCACAGCAACAACACCCCGGCCGCCATCACCACCAGCCCGAGCGCACGCAGGGCCCGGTCCTCGACACCGGTCAGCGCCTGCATGGCCTGGCGGAAGCGCGCCGGCGCCAGGGCCGGCAGCAGACCTTCCAGCACCAGGTAGAGCGCGAAGGCCGCCAGCAGGTCCTGCCAGTCAATCGAAGGCACGGGAGACTCGCAGAAAGTTGCCGGACACAAAAAACCCGGGCCATGGACCCGGGTGCGAAATTCTAACCCCAAACCCGCCGGCGAGCCCAGCGCCGGCAGGGGCAAACGGGCCGGTCAGCGGCCCTGCATCTGCCGGAAGAAGGCGTTGTCCGGCTGGATCACCATGATGTTTTCCGGGCCGGCAAAGGACTCGCGGTAAGCCTGCATGGAGCGCCAGAACTGGAAGAACTCCGCGTCCTTGCCATAGGCCGATGCATAGACGGCCGCCGCCTTCGCATCACCCTCGCCGCGGGTGCGCTGGGCCTGGCGGAACGCCTCGGCCAGCAGCACGGTCCGCTGCTTCTCGGCTTCGGCGCGGATCTTCTCGGCCTCTTCCTTGCCCTCGGAGCGGTGCTCGCGCGCTTCCTGCTGACGCTCGGTGCGCATCCGGTCAAACACGGCGTCCACCGCGCTTTCCGGGTAGTCGACCTTCTTGACGCGGATATCCAGCACTTCCACGCCGAATTCCGGCCGTGCCAGCTTGCCGACATCGCCGGTCAGCTCGGCCATCATCTCGTCGCGCTTGCCGGATACCACGTCCACCAGCGTGCGCTGCGACACCTTGTTCTTCAGGCCGTCGATCACGCGCTGTACCAGCAGGTCCTGGGCGCTGGCCAGGTTGCCGCCGCTGGTCGCGGTATAGAACTGCTGGTTGTCGGCAATGCGGAAGATCACGAAGGCATCGACCACCAGGATCTTCGATTCCTTGGTCAGGTATTCCGTGGGCCGCGTATCCATCACCTGCACGCGGCCGTCGAAACGCACCACATCCTGCCAGGGCAGCTTGAAACCGATGCCGGGCGCGAGATCCGGATTGCGGATTTCACCGAACTCGCGCAGCAGGGCGCGCTCGGTCTCGCTGACCGTGAAGGTACTGCTCCACAGCAGCAACAGGGCGCCGACGGCGCCGATGATCACCATCACCTTGCGATCCATCAGCGTGCTCCCTCGCGGCGTGCGCGCAGGCGGTCGGCCGCGCTTTCCGATGGCTGTGATGCCGACGACGCCTCGGCGGCGGCCGATGCCGCTGCCGCCGGATCCGGGCGCAGCGTGGACGCCTTGGCGCCCAGCACCTGCTCCAGCGGCAGATAGATCATGTTGGTGCCCTTGGTATCCAGCATGACCTTGCTGCTCTTCGAGTACACGTCCTGCATGGTTTCCAGATAGATGCGGTCGCGGGTCACCTTCGGCGACTTGCGGTACTCGGCATAGAGATTGTTGAAGCGGGCGGCGTCACCTTCGGCGCGCGCGATCTGCTCCTGCTTGTAACCCTCGGCTTCCTGCAGCATGCGCTGCGCCTTGCCGCGCGCTTCCGGCACGATGCCGTTGGCGTAGGTCTTGGCTTCGTTGATCAGGCGATCCTTGTCTTCCTTGGCGCGCACCACGTCGATGAAGGCGTCGCTCACGCTCTTGGGCGGCTGGGCCTCGATGATGTTCACCTGCGCAACCACCAGACCGGACGAGTACTTGTCGAGATAGCCCTGCAGGCGCGGCTTCATGCCGATGGCCAGGTTGGCCCGGCCTTCGTTGATCACCTGGTTCAGGGTGGAGTTGCCGACCACGTGGCGCAGTGCGCTCTCGGTGGAGTGACGCAGTACGTCCTCGGCATTGCGCACATACAGCAGGTAGGCACGGGCGTCGCCGATGCGGTACTGCACGGTGAGCTGGATGGCGACCAGGTTCTGGTCGGCGGTGATCATCTCCGCCTGCAGCGGCAGCTTGAGCAGCTCACCGGTGTTGGCGCGGCGCACTTCGTCGATCAGCCACGGATTCCAGTGAAGGCCGGCGCCGATGGTCTCGTGGAACTTGCCGAAACGCAGCACCACACCCTGCTCGGCCTGGTCGAAGCGATAGACGCCCATGAACACCCAGAACAGGGCCAGCAGGGCCAGCACCGGCCCGACCAGCGAACCACCGCCGGCACTGCCGCCGCCGCCATTGAAGATGCCCTTGATCCGGTCGATCACGCGATCGACGGCATCCTCCAGGCCATTGCCGCTGCTGCGCTTGCGATTCCCCCAGGGATCCTGCGGTTTGCGACCGCCCCCCGGTTCATTCCAGGCCATGGTTTTCTCCGCTTGAAAGCTGCCCGTCCGGATTCAGCAGGGACGCATCATAACCTTCCTGACGCAGCAGGGAATCGAGCTCGCTGCGCGCCATGAGCACCACCAGCTCGGCGCTGCCATCCTCGCCGGTGGTTTCGGATTCCACGGCGTTGCGGGCATAGAGCCGGGACCGCAACCGCCCGGCCGCCGGCGGCAACCGCAGGGTCACCCGGGCCCGGTCGGCCGCCAGCCGCTCGGCAATGGCCGCCGGCAGGAGTTCCATGCCGGCACCGGTGACGGCCGAGATCCAGACCCGGACCGGCCGGCCGGCCTCGTCCCGCTCGACACGCGGCTCGCGCTCGTCCAGCTGGTCCACCTTGTTGAACACATGCAGCACCGGCACCTGGTCGGCACCGATTTCCGCCAGCACGGCATCGACCGCGGCAATATTGGCATCACGATCGGCGGCAGCGCAGTCGGTCACGTGCAGCAGGAGATCGGCGTCCGCCGTTTCTTCCAGCGTGGCCCGGAAAGCATCAACCAGCCGGGTCGGCAGGCGACGGATGAAGCCCACTGTGTCGGCCACCAGCACGGTACCCATGCCCGGCAAACTGACACGACGCAGGGTCGGATCAAGCGTGGCGAACAGCTTGTCGGCAACCAGCACGTTGGCATTGGTCAGCCGGTTAAACAGCGTCGACTTGCCGGCGTTGGTATAGCCGACCAGGGAAATCACCGGGATCTCGTTGCGTTTGCGGGCACGCTGGCTTTGCGCGCGAGCCGAACGCGTTTTCTCGAGCCGGCGATTGATTGTGTTGACGCGCTCCTGGATCAGCCGGCGGTCGATTTCCAGCTGGGTGTCGCCGGGACTGCCGCGCACGCCGACGCCGGCACTCTGCCGGTCGAGGTGCGACCAGCCGCGGATCAGGCGCGTCGAGGTGTGCTTGAGCTGGGCCAGCTCCACTTGCAACCGCCCTTCCAGCGTGCGGGCACGCTGCGCGAAGATTTCCAGAATGATGCCGGTGCGATCCTGGACGGCGCAGTTGAGCGCCTTTTCGAGGTTGCGCTCCTGCGAACTCGACAGGAAATGGTTGAACAGCACGATGTTCGCGCCGCGATCCTTCACCAGCTGCTGGAGGTCTTTCAGCTTGCCGCTGCCGAGAAAATAACGGTTGTCGGGGAAATGACGGGCAGAGGTGACCGTGTCGACCACATCCATGCCGGCCGACAGCACCAGTTGTTCGAATTCGGCGAGATCGTCGCTGCCGTTCTCGCCGTCGATGTCGACGTGCACGAGGATGGCACGGGTGCCACCCTCGGGGCGCTCAAAGAATTGCAAAGTCTGCGATGCGCTCAGATGCCCGGCGGTTGCAGGTCGCCGTTGCCGATGCCGCCTTCACGCGGTGCGCCCGGACCCACTTTCGGGTTGCGCGCCGGCACGACGGTGGAAATGGCGTGTTTGTAGACCATCTGGCTGACCGTGTTCTTGAGCAGCACGACGTACTGGTCGAAGGACTCGATCTGGCCCTGCAGCTTGATGCCGTTGACCAGGAAGATGGATACGGGAATGCGCTCCTTGCGCAGTGCGTTCAGGAAAGGATCCTGCAGGCTGTGGCCCTTGGACATGGCAAATATCTCCAGAAAAAAACAGTGCCCAGGACTTCGGGCAAAAACCGGGCAATACGCCCGGAACCGGACCGGTTATGGCCACGCCTGTCGCACCGGCCCGACACGGATGGAGGCTGCGTCCGCCGCTTTCAAGATGTCGGCAACAGGATCGGAGCTGTCCGGATCAAGCCACTGCAGTGCAGTCCAGCTGCGCAGCCACGTCATCTGGCGCTTGGCCAACTGACGAGTCGCAATGATAGCCCGGGCCTCCATGTCGTCATAGGACAGTTGTCCGGCAAGGTGTTGCCAGGCTTGTCGGTAGCCGACGGCCCGCAGGGCGGGCAGGTCCGGATGCAGGTCGCCCCGGTCCCTCAGGCGCCGGACCTCGTCCAGGAAGCCGGCCGCCAGCATGGCCCGGAACCGGGTGGCAATCCGCTCCGCCAGCACCTCCCGGGCAGGAGCCACCGCCAGCTGCAGCAACCGGAACGGGAAGGCCGCGGCATCCGGGGCCGTCGCCTGCTGGAGTTCGGTCAGGGTCCGGCCGGTGAGGGCATGGACCTCCAGTGCCCGCAGCAGCCGCTGGGGATTGTCGCCGTGCTTCCGGGCCGCGTCCGGGTCGACGGCCGCCAGCCGGGTGGCCAGGGCCGGCAGCCCGTCCCGGGCCAGTTCGCCCGCCAGCCGCTCGCGGACCTCCGGGTTCGAGGCCGGCAGGGCGGACAGCCCCTCGCGCAGCGCCTTGAAATACAGCATGGTGCCGCCGACCAGCAGGGGCGTCCGGCCGGCCGCATGGATCTGCCGGATGGCAGTCAGGGCGTCGGCACGGAAGTCGGCGGCCGAGTACGGTGCGGCGGGATCGCGGATGTCGATCAGGTGATGCGGTGCCGCGGCCAGCGTGGCGGCATCCGGCTTCGCGGTGCCGATGTCCAGCCCGCGGTAGACCATCGCGGAGTCGACGCTGACGATCTCCAGCGCACCGGCCGTGCGCCGCACCAGCTCGACCGCCAGCGCAGTCTTGCCGGAGGCCGTCGGCCCCATCAGGAACACCACGCCCGGCATGTCAGCGGCCACGCAGGAACAGGCGATCAAGATCCTGCAGCGACAGCTGCGTCCAGGTCGGGCGACCGTGGTTGCACTGGCCACTGCGCTCGGTGGCCTCCATGTCGCGCAACAGCGCGTTCATTTCCGGCACGGTGAGCATGCGGTTGGCGCGCACCGAACCGTGGCAGGCCATGGTGGCAAGCAGTTCGTCCCGGGCCTGCTCGATGCGCGCGCTGCTGCCGTGCTCGCGCAGGTCGGCCAGCACATCACGCACCAGTTGCGGCACCGATTCCGACGTGGCCGCTGCCGCCAGCAGCGCCGGGATCTCCCGCACCAGCAGCGTTTCCGGGCCGGCCCGCTCGATCACGAAACCAAGCCGCGCGAACAGTTCCGCGGCATCGTCGGCCACATCTGCTTCACGCTCGCCCACGGCCACGCTCACCGGCACCAGCAGCGGCTGGGTGGCGACGGCCTGCTCGTCCCAGGCGCACTTCAGGTGTTCGTAGGTGATGCGCTCGTGCGCAGCATGCATGTCCACCAGCACCAGACCGGACGCGTTCTGCGCGAGGATGTAAACGCCGTGCAACTGGGCCAGCGCATAGCCGAGCGGCGGTGGCGCGCCGTCCTGTTGTGGCGGCAGCGGCTGCGGCGCGCGTTCGGCGATATCGAAACGCGGAGCCGCATCATTGCCCCCCGGCGAACGCAGGCGCGCGTAGGCATCGACGGTCTGCCGGGCATCTTGCCCGATGCCGTGCACGGGCATGCCGGTACCGGCAAACGACGGCACCGATTCCGGCAGACGGAACGCCGATTGCACCGGCGCCCCTTCCGTTGCCGTCGCCATGTCCACCCGCGCCGGCGACGGCTGCGAATCCGGCCGCAGGTCGGCAATCACCCGGTGCAGCGTGCGGAACAGGAAATCGTGCACCAGCCGCTGATCGCGGAAGCGCACCTCGTGCTTGGTCGGATGCACGTTGACGTCGACGCTGGCCGGATCGAGCTCCAGATACAGCACATAGGCCGGATGCCGCCCGCCGAACAGCACGTCGGCAAACGCCTGCCGCACTGCATGCGTCAGCACCCGGTCGCGCACCATGCGGCCGTTCACATAGAAATACTGCAGGTCCGGCTGCGCACGCGAGAACGTCGGCAGGCCCAGCCAGCCCCACAGACGCAAGCCGGCATGCTCGATGTCGAGCGGCACCGCACTGTCCACGAACGGCGTACCGCAGATCTGCGCAACCCGGCGCTGCATCTCCTGCGGCGTTTCCGCCGGCTTCAGGGTCAGCACGGCACGGTCGTTGACCGACAGCGAAAAACCGACCCGGAAGTGCGAGAGCGCGAGCTTGCGTACCGTGTCCTCGACGTGCCCGGCCTCGGTCTTTTCCGTGCGCAGGAACTTGCGGCGGGCAGGCGTGTTGAAGAAGAGATCGCGCATTTCCACCGTGGTGCCGCGCGCGTGTGCAGCGGGCGATACGCGTGCCGCCATGTCGCGGCCCTCGGCCGTTGCCTGCCAGCCGGCACCACTGTCATCGGCGCTGGAGGTGAGCGTCAGACGCGACACCGAGGCAATCGACGCCAGCGCTTCTCCGCGGAAACCGAGCGTGGCAATCGCCTCGAGATCCTCCAGTTCGCCGATCTTGCTGGTGGCATGACGCGCCAGCGCCAGCGGCAGGTCGTCAGCCGGCATACCCAGCCCGTTGTCGCGCACGCGCACCAGCCGGACACCGCCCTCCTCGATGGCGAGATCGATCCGGGTCGCGCCGGCATCCAGCGCGTTCTCCAGCAATTCCTTCACCACGGAAGCCGGACGCTCTACCACCTCGCCGGCAGCGATCTGGTTGGCAAGGCGCGGATGCAGGACCTGGATGCGACTCATCGGCAATACATCAGGGCCTGGGGATCTTCAGCGTTTCGCCGATGTAGAGATCGTTGCGTCGCAGGTTGTTGGCTTCCTTGATCGCACGCTGGCTCACGCCGTACTTGCCGGCGAGGTAGCCCAGACTCTGGCCCTTGCGCACGGTATGCCGGACATAGGTGGCCGGTTTGCGCGCGGGCGCGACCGCAACGCGGACCGGGGCCGGTTCCGGCTCAACATCCACCGCCACACTGCCGGCCGGCGGCGCGTCGATCGCCATCGCACGCAGCGGCTGCCCGGCGGTGCCTTCACGGTTGGCGGCAAACCAGGTGCCGGGCGGCGGATAACGCTGGAAGTAACTGCGCACGCCACTGACCACGGCCTTCGCCACGCGCTGCTGGTATGCCGTGGTGCGCAGCAGACGCTCTTCTTCCGGGTTCGAGATGAAGCCGGTCTCCACCAGGATCGACGGCATGTTCGGTTCCTTGAGCACCATGAAGCCGGCCTGCTCCACGCTGCCCTTGTGCAGGCGCGCGAAACCGCCCAGCTCGTCCAGCACGCTGCGCCCCACATGCAGGCTGTGGCTCATGGTGCCTTCCATGATCAGATCGGAGATCACGCTCAGCACATCGTCGTCCGACTTCGGATCGATGCCGCCCAGCTGGTCGGCGCGGTTTTCCGCTTCCGCCAGGTAAGCGGCGGTGTTGCTGGTGGCACCCCGCCGCGACACCGCGAACACGCTGGCCCCGCGCGCCGAACGCCGGTTGAAGGCGTCGGCATGTATCGATACGAAGATGTCGGCATTGTGCTTCTTCCTGGCCAGGGTACGCCGCTCCTTCAGGCCGACGTAATAATCGCCGTCGCGGATCAGCACTGCCCTCATGCCCGGATCGTCACGCAACTGCTCGCGCACCGCGCGCGCGATGGACAGCACGATGTCTTTCTCGCGCGCACCGCTGGGGCCGCGCGCACCCGGATCCTCGCCGCCATGGCCGGCATCGACCGCCACCACGATCTTTCTCGGCCCCGTGCTGCGGTCGATGAAATCGTCGATCGTCTTCGCCTTCTGCTCGACGGCCAGATCGTACAGGTCGACCACCAGGCGGTGACCATACTGCTCGTTCGGCTGCAGGGTGAAACTGTTGACGCGCACGGCCACGGAAAGATCGAACACCACGCGCGTGGTGCCGTCCGCCTGCACGCCGCTGCGCACCTTGCTGACCGGACTGCCCTGCAGGTCCACGCTTTCCAGTTTTGCTTTCAACTCGGCCGCGCGGAAATCGATCACCACCCGGCCCGGCGCCACATCCGGCAGCACCTGGTACTGCGGTGGCGACGACACATCAAACACGAAACGGGTGTATTCCGGTGCGCGGTAGGCACGCACATTGTCGATGGCAACCAGCCCGGGCACCGCGGCAACCGGTGCGGGCGCAACCGGAAACGGCACTGGCGCAACCGGTGCCGAACTCGCCGGCGCCGTCACCGGCACCGTTTCGGCAGTGACGGCCGACGCGGTGCCGGCCAGCAACAGCAGGACGGGCAGCAGGCAACCTCGCACGCGTTCAACCGACAACAACGACATCAGCACCGTTTTTCCAGATCAGCCAACAAGGCATTGCCGCGCGCGCTGCGCGCTTCCAGTCGTGCACTGCGGCCCTCGCCCTGAACCGCCAGCGTCAGCACAAGATCCGGCGGCGGCAGGAACCCGGCGCCACGCACCGGCCACTCCACGAGGACCGTGGCCCCGCCGGCGAGTTCCCGCACGCCCAGGAACTCCAGCTCTTCCGGATCAGCCAGCCGGTACAGGTCGAGATGGTACAGGCTGGCTGACGGCAGCGCGTACGGCTCGACCAGCGTATAGGTCGGACTTTTCACGTTGCCGGTGTGGCCCAGCGCGCGCAGCAGGCCGCGCACCAGCGTGGTCTTGCCGGCGCCCAGATCGCCTTCCAGCCAGATCACGGCCGGTCGGCCGGCGAGCGAGGGCGCGAGCGCCGCACCCAGCGCTTCGGTGGCGGCGGTGTCGGCCAGCAACCGGACCGTCATCCGCCGCCGTCCGGCGGCATGCCATTGAGCAGCATGCGCAGCGGCCCGAACAGGTCGCCGGCCAGCAGGCCGCGCTCGCCACAACGACGGGCGCAGGCATCCGCCGCCGCCCCGTGCGCAACCGCCCCGGCACGCGCGGCATCCGGCAGCGTCAGGCCCTGGGCAACGAGCGCGCCGATCACGCCGGACAGCACATCGCCCATGCCGCCGGAAGCCATGCCGGGATTGCCGGTCGTGACCACCGACACCGGCCGCTCGCCGCCATCATCGATCACGGTGCCGGCACCCTTGAGCAGCACCGTGCCACCGAAACGCAGCTGCACCGCACGGGCCACCCGGAAACGGTCTGCCTGCACCGCCGCCCCGTCCAGATTCAGCAGGCGTCCGGCTTCGCCCGGGTGCGGCGTCAGCACCCAGCGCGGATCGCGGCGGCGCGACGCGAAGGCGTCGATCGCGCCGGCCGCCATCAGGTTCAGCGCATCGGCATCGATCACCAGCGGCAGCCCGGATTCCATGGCCCGTTCCAGCAGGCCCCGGCCCCAGGCCGAGGCGCCGAGGCCCGGCCCGATCACCACCGTCGTGGCACGCGCCAGCAACGGCTCCACCGCCGCCGGATGCGCAATGCCGTGTGCCATCAGCTCCGGGCGCCGGGCCAGCACGACCGGCACGTGCTCCGGCCGGGTCGCCACCGAGACCAGCCCGGCACCGCTGCGCGCGGCCGCTTCGGCAGCCAGCAGCACGGCTCCGGCAAATCCGTGATCGCCGCCGATCACCAGCACGTGGCCGAAGCGACCCTTGTGGGCATCGCGCTCGCGCACCGGCAGGCACCGGCTGATCAGGCTTTCGTCGATGCGTTCGCAGAACGGCTGCACACGCGTGTACACCTCGCGGGGCACCCGCAGGTCGTCAAAGAAAATGTCGCCGCACAGGGCCGGCGCCCGCCCGGTGAACAACCCGCACTTGAGCCCGATGAACGTGATCGTGGCGTCGGCGCGCACCGCCGGGCCGAGCTGGGTGCCGGTGTCGGCACAGATGCCGGACGGGATATCCAGTGCCAGCACCGGCGTGGCAGCGGCATTGATGGCCTCGATGGCGCCGGCGTATTCCGAACGCACCGGGCCGCGCAGGCCGGTGCCCAGCAGGGCGTCCACGATCAGGTCCGCTTCATGGTCGAGACTGACCGCGGGATCGAGCAGGTCGAACATCGGCACACGGGCCGCTTCCGCCTGCTGCATGGCGGTCAACGCATCGCCGCGCAGGTTCGCGCGCGGACCCGCATGCAGCACGGTGACATCCTTGCCGGCACGCCGCGCCAGCGACGCGACCACATAGCCATCGCCGCCGTTGTTGCCACCACCGCAGAACACCAGGATGCGCTGGGCTCGCGGCCAGCGCCTTTGTATGATCCCGAACGCCGCCTGCCCAGCCCGCTCCATGAGCGTCATGCCCGGAATGCCGAACTCCCTGATCGCGCACAGATCGAGCGCCCGCACCTCGTCGGCACGGTACAGCTCACGGGGCAACGATGCTGGCGTCGTCATGGCGGGGGCGGCGGTCTCGCGAAACGTCGCGGCATTATACGGCGGGGCCGCCCGGTGACGGCGCCGATCCGTCCGACCGGGCCGGAACTGGCCGCCGTGGCCGGCCGGCTGAAAACCCGGGCCCGGGAGCTCGGCTTCCAGCAGGCCGGCATCGCCGATCTGGTACTCGACGGGCACCTGACACACCTGGAACGCTGGCTGGCCGACGGTTTCCACGGCGACATGGAATGGTTCGCGGAACAACTGCCGCTGCGGCGCGACCCGCAACAGCTGTCGCCCGGCGCGGTGCGCGCGGTGCTGCTGCGCATGGATTACCTGCCGCCGGAAGCACGGGTCGTGGAAACGCTGGGCGACCGCACGCGCGCCTACATCTCCCGCTACGCGCTCGGCCGCGACTACCACCGCACCGTGCGCAACCGGGTGGCGAAGCTCGCCGTGTGGCTGAAGGAAGAAGCCGCACCGCACGGTTACCGTGTGTTCACCGACAGCGCACCGGTCCTGGAAAAGGCACTGGCGGAAAAAGGCGGGCTCGGCTGGATCGGCAAGCACAGCGTGCTGATCAACCGCGAGGCCGGCAGCTGGTTCTTCCTCGGCGGTTTCCTCACCGACCTGCCACTGCCGGTCGACGCACCGCCCGGTGCGCACTGCGGCACCTGCAGCGCCTGCATCGACATCTGCCCGACGCAGGCCATCGTCGCACCGTACCGCGTCGATGCACGCCGCTGCATCTCGTACCTCACCATCGAGTGGACCGGCAGCATCCCGGAAGAATTCCGCGCGCCGATGGGCAACCGCGTGTTCGGCTGCGACGACTGCCAGCTGGTCTGCCCGTGGAACCGCTACGCGAAAGTGACACAGGAAGGCGACTTCCATGCACGCCACGGCCTGGACCGGGTGTCGCTGGCCGAATGCTTCGGCTGGGATGAAGCGACCTTTCTCGCGAAAACGGAAGGCTCTGCGCTGCGTCGCGCCGGCTACGAACTGTTCCTGCGCAATGTTGCCGTCGGGCTGGGCAACGCACCGCATTCACCGGATGTGCTGGCAGCGCTGCGCGCGCGGGAGAACGATCCTTCGGCACTGGTGCGCGAGCATGTGGCCTGGGCGATCCGGCAACACACCGGCCCTGCCTGACGCCCGTCAAAGGCCCTACAGATCCTCGTCGTCCGCCTCTTCCGGTTCCGGAATGCGGAAGAAATGGTCGCGGTAGTAGCGCAGCTCGGCGATCGAATCACGGATGTCGTCCAGCGCCAGGTGTGTGCTGCGCTTGGCGGTCATGCCCTTGAGCAGTTCCGGGTACCAGCGCGCGGCCAGCTCCTTCACCGAGCTGACATCGAGATTGCGGTAATGGAAGAACGCTTCCAGCTTCGGCATGTGGCGCCACAGGAAACGGCGGTCCTGGCAGATGCTGTTGCCGCAGATGGGGCTGGTGCCGGGATCGACGAAGCGGCGCAGGAAGTCGATGGTCGCTTCCTCGGCTTTCGCCTCGTCGACGGTGGAGCGCTTGACCCGGTCGACCAGCCCGCTCTGGCCGTGCTGACGGGTGTTCCACTCGTCCATCGCATTGAGCACGATGTCCTTCTGGTGGATGGCGAACACCGGACCTTCCGCGACCACATTCAGGAACGGATCGGTGACGATGGTGGCGATCTCGATGATACGGTCCGTATCCGGATTCAGACCCGTCATCTCGAGGTCGATCCAGATCAGGTTGCCGTTGCGCGCGCCCATGCCGTTCGCTCCTTGCCTGCAGCAAGATGCCGCAATTGCGGCGCATGATAGCAGAGGCTACCCTGCCGCCGACCCCGCTGCCACCCGCCGGCACGGGCCTGCCAACGCGCGGAGATCCGGATGTCCGGCCGCAAGCTCACCCGACAGCAACGCGAGCGCGTCAGCGCCGGGCAGGCCCGGCGCATCGAGCGGCTGGCTGCGCGCGACGAACGTGACGACGCGCACCTGGGCCCTGAAGAAGAGGGCACCGTCATCACCCGCTTCGGCGCCCACATTGATGTGGAGGCCGCCGACCGCAGCTGCATCATCCGTTGCCGGCTGCGCGCCAACCTGGACAATCCGGTCACCGGCGACCGTGTCGTGTGGCGCCGGCAGCCGCCGGAAACCGAAGGTGCCGCGCCGGGCGGCGTGGTGGTGGCACTGCTGCCGCGCCGCAGCGAACTGCGCCGGCCGGACAACTACGGCAAGCTGAAGGCGGTCGCCGCCAATATCGACCATGCCATCGTGGTGTTCGCACCGCTGCCGCAACCGTCGTCGGCGTTGCTGGACCGCTATCTCGCCGCCTGCGAGACCAGCCGGCTGGCACCGGTACTGCTGCTGAACAAGAGCGACCTGGCGGACGGCCATGCCGAGGCGGAGCGGCTGGCTGCCCTGTACCGGGGCATCGGCTATCGCGTACTGCATTGTTCCTCGCGCAGCCGTCACGGCATGGACGAACTGCGCGACTTCCTGCGCGGGCGCACCTGTGTGTTCGTGGGGCAATCCGGTGTCGGCAAATCCTCGCTGGTCAACGCACTGCTGCCGGAAGCCGCACTGGCCACGCAGGAAGTCAGCACGGTATCCGGCCTCGGCCAGCACACCACCACCGCCGCCCGCCTGTTCCATCTGCCGGCAGATGCCGGCCACGACGGCGGCGACCTGATCGACTCGCCCGGTGTGCGCGAATTCCAGCTCTGGCACGTCAGCGAAGCCGAGCTGGAAGAAGCCTGGGTGGACTTCCGGCCACTGCATGGCCAGTGCCGGTTCCGCGACTGCCGCCACCTGAAAGAACCCGGCTGCGCCCTGCAGGCTGCCGTCGCGCGCGGCGAGCTGGCCGGCGAACGACTGGAGAACTTCCTGCGGATCCGGGAAAGCCTCAGGGACGCCCCCGACTTGCGGCAATGAACCTGCGCTAGAATCCGCATCGTTTCTGCGCGCGTTCCGCCAATCCGCACACCAGGCCCACCGGAGACGTCATGTCCGCCCCCGCCCTGCCGCCGCTGCTCGCCCCGGAAGAATTCGTCAAACACCTGCATGCCGACGGCGTACTGGTGGTCGACCTCTCGCAGGGCCAGGTGCATCGCCAGGCACACGTGCCGGGTGCCGTGCATGTCGATTTCCGCCTGACCCAGAACGGCGCCATGCCCGCGCCCGGCAACCTGCCGTCCGAGGCCGCGCTGTCGGAACTGCTGTCGTCGATCGGCCTCACGCCCGACACGCACGTGGTGGCCTACGACGACGAAGGCGGCGGCTGGGCCGGTCGCTTTCTCTGGCTGCTGGCCATGGTCGGCCACGGCAAATGGTCCTACCTGGACGGCGGCATCCACGCCTGGCTGGCGGCCGGCCTGCCGATCGAACAGGACCTCAACGAACCGGCGCCGAGCCGCTACACCGCACACATCACCGGCGCCGCCGGTGTCGACAAGCACTGGCTGCGCGATCACCTGGGCGACGCCGATCTCGCCATCTGGGATGCACGCTCGGCCGACGAGTACCACGGCGTGCGTGCACTGGCTGCACGCGGCGGCCACATCCCGCGCGCGGTCAATCTCGACTGGATCGAATGCATGGACCGCACGCGCTCGCTGCGCCTGAAGAACCCGGAGCAGTTGCGTGCCACACTGGCCGCGCTCGGCATCACCGCCGACAAGAACATCGTCACGCATTGCCAGACCCACCACCGCAGCGGCCTGACCTGGCTGGCCGGCACCCTGCTCGGCTTCCCGCGCATGCGGGCCTATGCCGGCTCCTGGAGCGAATGGGGCAATGATCCGTCGCTGCCGGTGGAGAGCCCGCTGAAATGAGTTCCGACCGCCTGCTCTCGCTCTGGCAGTACCCGATCCCGCAACACCTGATCTCCCGCCTGATGGGCCTGGTCGGCAACAGCGAAAATCCGGCCATACGCGATCCGTTCATGAAATGGTTCGCCCATCGTTACGGCGTGAACATGGCGGAAGCGGCCAATCCCGACCTTGCCTCGTACCGCACCTTCAACGAATTCTTCACCCGTCCGCTCAAGGCCGGTGCGCGGCCTGTCGATGCCGACCCGCGCAGCATCGTGTCACCGGCCGACGGTGCAGTGAGCGAACTCGGCCCGATCACCGACGACGCCATCCTGCAGGCCAAGGGTTTTTCCTACAGCGCGCAGACACTGCTGGGCGGCGACGAAAAACACGGCAGGCTGTTCCGCGACGGCCACTTCATCACCGTGTACCTGTCGCCGAAGGACTACCACCGCGTGCACCTGCCGCTGGCCGGCACGCTGCGCGAAACCATCTATGTCCCGGGCCGGCTGTTTTCCGTGAACACGCGCACGGCCAATGGCGTGCCGGGCCTGTTCGCACGCAACGAACGCGTGGTGTGCCTGTTCGAGACCGCCGCCGGGCCGATGGCCGTGGTACTGGTCGGTGCGATCATCGTCGCCGGCATTGCCACGGTGTGGCAGGGCGTGGTGACACCGCCGCATCGCCGGCTGGAGGTCACTTCCTTCGCCGGCAACCCGCCGGTGACGATGCAGAAGGGCGACGAGATCGGCCGCTTCCTGGTCGGCTCCACCGCCATCGTGCTGCTGCCGAAAGGCGTTGCACGCTGGCGCGAAGACCTGCGCGCCGGTTCACCGCTGCGCATGGGCGAGCGCATCGGACTGCTGGGCGCATGATGATGCCGGCTGCCTGCGCACGATTGCCGTGCTGATGATGGCCCGGGTGCTGCTGTGTGCCTGGCAGCATGCGCGGGCAACGGAGAAAACGGCATGAGCATTTCCCTGCGGCACGGGAAATGCAAAGGCCCGGCCACACCGGATCAGCAGCGGTCGGCGGAGAACGCCAGCACCTGATCGAGGCTGCCGGCACCGGTACGCAGCAGCAGCAGCCGGTCGACACCCAGTGCGATGCCGCTGCAGGCCGGCATCCCGTGCGACAGCGCGGCCAGCAGGCTCTCGTCGAGCGGCATTTCCGGCAGACCGTGTGCGCGCCGCCGGTCGTTGTCGGCAAGGAAACGACGCCGCTGCTCACCGGCATCGGTCAACTCGTCGTAACCGTTGGCCAGCTCCATGCCGCGCACATAGACCTCGCAGCGCATGGCCACACGGTCGCCGGCGGCATCCACCTGCACGCGGGCCAGCGCCGCCTGCATGGCCGGGTATCCCGACACGAACAGCGGGCGCTCATGGCCCAGCCCCGGCTCGATCACGACCGAGAACAGCAGGTCGAGGCAGGCGCCGGCATCAAGCTCCGCCGGTTCGCCGAAGCTGGTGCGCGTACGCACCAGTGCACGCAGCGTTTCCGTATCAGCCGTATGCGGATTCACGCCGAAAGCCTGCTCGAACAGTGCGCGGTAACCGGTACGGTCGCAGCGATCGCAGCCCAGCGTCTGCTGCAGCAGGGATTCGGTCTCCGCCATGAGCGCGTCCAGCGCGAAGCCCGGCCGGTACCACTCGAGCAGGGTGAATTCGGGATTGTGGCGCGCACCCAGATCGCCGGCCCGGAAGGCCTTGCCCAGCTGGTAGATTGGCCCGCTGCCGGCAGCGAGCAGGCGCTTCATGGCGAATTCGGGCGACGTCTGCAGCCAGCGCCCGGCCACCGGGAACGATGCGAGATGCAGGTCGGTGGCCGCGGCGGAACACAGCAGCGGCGTCTCGACCTCGAGTACGCCGCGGGCGGCAAAGAAGGAGCGAATGTCGGCGTTGAGGCGGGCACGCTCGCGCAGGATGTCGAGTGTCGTGCCCGGTCGCCAGCCGGTCATGCCGTCGTGACCGCTCCGCGGTTCATTTGCCGACGCGGGAGTGATACTCGCCGGTGCGGGTGTCGACCTTGATCACTTCACCCTGCTGCACGAACAGCGGCACTTTCACCACGGCACCGGTCGCCAGCTTGGCCGGCTTGCCGCCGGAGCCGGCGGTGTCGCCCTTCACGCCCGGATCCGTTTCCACGATTTCCAGTTCGACGAAGTTCGGCGGAGCAACCGTGAGCGGCACGCCGTTCCACAGGGTGACGGTGCAGATGTCTTCTTCCTTGAGCCACTTCTCGGCATCTTCCACCGCCTTCGAGTCAGCCTGCAGCTGCTCGAACGACTCGGTGTTCATGAAGTGCCAGAACTCGCCGTCGTTGTAGAGGTACTGCATCTCGCGGTCGACCACGTCCGCGCCTTCCAGCGACTCGCCGGACTTGAAGGTCTTTTCCCACTGGCGGCCGGTCTTCAGGTTCTTCATCCGCACGCGGTTGAAGGCCTGGCCCTTGCCCGGCTTCACGTACTCGTTCTCGATGATGACGCAGGGATCGCCTTCGTAGATGACCTTCAGGCCGCCCTTCCATTCGTTGGTAGAATACGTCGCCATCGTTTGTTCCTCGTCTTTATGCGGCCCGCGCTGCGCGCCGCCCGATCCCGAAAGGCGCGCATGATACCGCAGGCCGATTCCCCCGGGCAGACGCTCCTCCCGGCCACCGCAGGGTGGCAGCAGGCCCTGTCCGACTGCATCACCGATCCGCGCGAACTCATGGCCGTGCTGGCTCTGGATCCCGCCCTGCTGCCGGCGGCGCTGGCGGCGGACCGGCTGTTCCGGCTGCGGGTCCCCCGGGACTTCGTGCGGCGGATGGAGCGCGGCAACCCGGCCGATCCCCTGCTGCGCCAGGTCCTGCCGCTGGACGAGGAGCTGCTGGTCGTGCCCGGCTACACGGGCGACCCGCTGGCCGAGCAGCAGCACACCCGCGAGCCGGGCCTGCTGCAGAAGTACCGCGGCCGGGTGCTGGTGATCGCCGCCGGGGCATGTGCCGTGAACTGCCGCTACTGTTTCCGCCGCGAATACCCCTACGCCGACAACACGCCGGACACCGGCCGCTGGGAGCAGATGCTGGCCGGGCTGGCTGCCGACCCCTCGATCGAGGAGGTCATCCTCAGCGGCGGCGACCCCCTGCTGGTAAGTAATCGCCGACTGGCATGGATCATCGGCCGGCTGGCCGACATCCCGCACCTGCAGCGCCTGCGGGTGCACACCCGCCTGCCGGTGGTTATCCCGGAACGGGTGGACGGGCCGCTTCCGGGCATTCTGGCCGGCACCCGCCTGCAGGCCGTGCTGGTCACCCATGCCAACCACCCGAACGAGATCGACGACGGCGTGGCCGCCGCCATGCACCGGCTGGCCGCCGCCGGCATCACCCTGCTGAACCAGGCCGTACTGCTGCGCGGGGTGAACGACAATGCCGATGCACTGGCCGCCCTGTCACAGAAACTCTTCGCCGCCCGGGTCCTTCCCTACTACCTGCACCTGCTGGACCCGGTCGCCGGCGCTGCCCATTTCGACGTGGACGAGGCGGCCGCCCTCGCCCTTCACCAGGCACTGGCGTCCCGCTTGCCCGGCTACCTGGTGCCCCGTCTGGTGCGCGAGATTCCGGGCCGGCCCGGCAAGACGCCGGTCGTGTTCCGCTGGTAACACTTTGCCGGCCGGGCCGCCGGAACAGGGTTGGCCAAAGCGTCTGCCCTGCCGCTATAGTGGAGGGCCGTTTGTCCTGACGTATCAGGAAGTTGGGGGCCAAACCTGACCAAGCTTGGCAACAGGACGGCCAGGCCCGGAACACCATCACACTCACCGTTTCGTCGACCGAAGCGCTGCCACGGATACCGACCCCGTTCATGGAGCAACCACAGCGCATCCGCCTGCGTCTGCCGGAGCAGGACCTTCACCACCTGACACTGGGGAGTACCAACCCCAAGAAGATGCAGGAGTGGATCGATTCGCTGCCCATGGCCAACGTGGGCGAATCGTCGCGCCTGCTGTATCAGCTGATCCAGGAACTGAATCGTCTGCGCACCGACGGTCGCACCCGTTTTGCGCTGCTTGAGTGTGTGCGTCCCGCGCTGCAGCACGTCGAGCGCCAGCTCGGCAAACATTATCTCGGTCAGTCGGTCGTGCTGCCGGAGAAACAGCGCAAGGTGGCCAGCCTGGCCCAGGCGCTGCTGGTGCACATGGCGGTCGGCTACAAGCTGGTCTCGATCGACACCGTGCGCAAGGCAAAGGACAAGGAGATCGGCCGCATCGCCACCGTGTCGATCCACCGCGCCATCACCAGCATGGGCGAAATCCTGCTGCGCTGTTACCAGCTCTACCTGCCGACACCGCGTTTCCACTGGCTGGAACTGCACCAGTTGTACCTGCTGGCCGAGGGCCACGGCCTCGACCGCACGGAAGTGGAGGACAAGGGCTTCAAGCACGTGGAGTCGTCCACCATCCGCGACTCCTACGCGCGTGCACTGCTGCTGGCCACGGCGCGCCCGAACCAGATGCGCCAGCAGGAAATCGAGCTGGTCTGGGAAGCCACGGAAGACTGGTGCGGCCTGGTCAGCATCAACGACACCAAGGAAAACAGCGACATTTTCGCTTTCGACCTGCAGGTCGATGCGCCCCCGACCTACCGCAAGCTCGCCTCCAAGCATGTCGGTGAAATGCTGCGCTCGATTGATGCCCGCGAGCTCTCCGGCAAGCTGAAACTGGCCGGCGACAGCGGGCAACTGCCGGAGAAAAATGCCGGATTCGTGTTCCCGCGCGGGTTTTCCCGTGAACTGGCCATCCACCTGTCCCAGGCCTGGGGGGCACTGACCGAGCGTGCATTCCAGCGACTGGCCGCCAGCGGCACCATCGATATCTGCGTTGGCCTGGGCGCCACGCATTATTTCCTCTCGAACGGCGCCGACTTCGACCAGACCATCCGCGGCACCAGCCTGCAGGTGCTGATGGAAGACCGCGAGAACCCGTTCCTGCGCAACCGGTTCGGCAAGAGCGGCGAACAGATCGATCCGGCCGATGCCTGGTCGCAGGCCTACGACGGCGGCGCACACCGCATGGCCGATGAAGTCGATTTCGGGCAGGTCAACATGACGCGCGTCGACTCGCTGCTGGCGGAAAGCCTGCGCAACCGCGAAGCGCGCCTGAAATTCGACAGTTACCGCTGCTCCATCGTGAACAGCAGCCCCGGTGGCTACTGCGTCGAATGGGCCGGCGACATGCCCGCCCACATCCGCACCGGCGAACTGATCGGCCTGCGCGAGGACAAGGCGCCCGGCTGGAGCATCGGCGTGATCCGCTGGGTGAAGCAGCTGGCCGGCAAGGGCGCGCAGCTCGGCATCGAACTGCTGGCACCGAAGGCCGCGCCCTGCGGCACCCAGGTCATCAAGCAGACCGGTGAACACACCGAGTGGATGCGCACGCTGTTGTTGCCGGAGCTGCGCGCCATCGGCCAGGAAGCCACCCTGGTGACGCCCGCCATTGCCTTCAGCACCGGTTACAAGGTCATGATCAGCCTGGGCGGTGAGCAGCGGCGTGTCGCCCTGCATCGTCAGCTGAACGCCACTGCAGGGTTTCGTCAGTTTCTGTTCCGCGATCTCGACAAACCGGACGCGGACACCCCGGATACCCGGAGCCAGGACGCCGCCGGCAACGAAGACTTCGACTCCATCTGGTCCAGTCTCTAGGTAAGCCCCGACCGGCTGCGGGATCAGCCGGCCGATAAATGGGTCACAATCTCCGTCCCCCCGGGCAGGTCAGGGGGGGCTATCGGCACGGTCCATGAGTCAGCAACCCATCATCGAGACAATCCGGCTGCTGCTGCTCCACGAGTCCCAGGACGAGGCGGAGTTGCTGTTGAACACGCTGCGCAAGGCCGGCAAGGCCACGCGTGCGGACTTCGCTCGCAACGAAGAAAGCCTGGTTACCCTGCTCAAGGGAGCCGAATGGGATGCCCTGATCGCGCGCCCCAGCGTCGGGGGCTGCACACCCGACAAGGCCGTGGCCCAGGTCCGCAAGAGCGGTCGGGAAATTCCGGTCATCGTACTGTCCGACGACAACCAGTCCGCCACCATCCTGGCCGGGCTCAAGGCCGGCGCCCGCGACGTGGTGCCGCGCGGCGAAACCGAGCGCCTGCTGCTGGTGCTGGACCGTGAAATGGGCAACCTCTCGGTACTGCGCGAGAAGCGTCGTCTCGAAGGCGATCTGCGCGAGAGCGAGAAACGGTCCGAGATGCTGCTCGATACCGCGCAGGATGCCGTTGCCTACGTGACCGACGGCATGCACGTGGAAGAAAACGGCGCCTACCTGGAACTGTTCGGTTACACCGACCCCGACGAACTGGCCGGCGTGCCGATCATGGATCTGGTCGCCGAAAGCAGCCACAAGGACATCAAGGAAGCGCTGCGCCTGCAGCGCTCTGCCAAGCCCGGCGACAAGCACGAAGTCACCGTGACCTGTCTGCATACGGACGGTCACCCGTTCGAAGCGAAGATGACGTTCTCGCAAGCCGTCTATGACGGCGAGCCCTGCACCCAGATCCTGATCCGCACGTCCGGTGGCGGCGGCCTGAGCGACGCCGAACTGGAAGCCCGCCTGAAGGAAGCCGCATCGCAGGACATGCTGACCGGCCTGCGCAGCCGCCAGTTCTTCATGGAACAGGTGGAGAACGCCGTCGCCGCTGCAAAGAACAAGAAGAAAATCACGACGGTTGTGTTCATACAGCTGGACGACTTCCCGAAACTTCGCACAACCGTTGGCATCGGCGGCGCCGACACCGTGCTGACCGCACTGGCCACCACACTGCGCGGCCTGGTGCCGGAGAACAACGGCGTGCTGGCCCGCTTCGGCGACGACGTTTTCACAGCCCTGGTCGCCATCAGCGATCTCGAAAAGGCGCAGGCTTTCGCCGAGAAGATCCGCAAGACCATCGACGAAACCATGTTCGACGTGCAGAAGCGTTCAGTGCATGTCACCGCGTCGATCGGCGCTGCGCTGATCGAGGAAACGATCCCGGCCGGGCAGGATGCCCTGAGCTATGCCGCCGACGCAGCGGTCAAGGTCCGGCAGAAAAACAGCAACGGCAACGGCGTGTTCGTGCACAACCCGGCCGACCTCATCGATTCCTCCACCGATGCCGGCATGGCCAAGCACCTGCAGACGGCGCTGGAGAAGAACCAGTTCAGGCTCTACTACCAGCCGGTACTCAATCTCGAGGACAACGCCGAGGAAACCTACGAAGTCCTGCTGCGCATGCCGTTCAAGGACAAGGAGCTGCAGCCGGCCGACTTCATGCAGGCAGCCGCGGCCGGCAACCTGAACACCAAGATCGATCGCTGGGTCATCCTCAACTCGCTCAAGGTGCTGGCCGAGCACAATGCCAAGGGTCACAAGACCCGCATCATGGTCACCCTGACCACCGATTCGCTCGCCGATGCCTCGCTGGTGCAATGGCTGGGCGTGGCACTCAAGGCCGCCAAGATCGGCGGAGAGTCGCTGATCCTGCAATTCACCGAAGCCGACGCGGCTACCTATCTCAAGCCGGCCGCGCAGTTCACCAAGGACGTCCGCGCCCTGAAAGTGCAGACAGCGGTCAGCCGCTTCGGCGCCAGCCATGCACCGAGCAAGGTGCTCTCGCACCTGGTCGATGTCACCCACGTGAAACTGGACGGTTCCTTCATGCAGGAGCTCGGCACCGACGCCGGCAAGCAGTCGATCGCCAAGTGCATCAAGGAAGTGCAGGGCCACGGCAAGAAAGTGATCGCCTCGCACGTCGAGACTGCCGGTGCGCTGCAGGTTCTGTGGGGCTACGGCATCAACTACATCCAGGGCTTCTACATCTCTGCCCCGATGGCAGCGATGGAATACCCGTTCAGCGAGCAGTGAGCTCGATGCGGTCCCGGTCGCGCACACCCAGCAGATAGAGAATACCGTCCAGACCCAGTGTGGAGATGGCCTGGCGTGCGCTCTCGCGCACCAGTGGTTTGGCGCGGAACGCGATGCCCAGGCCGGCGATCGACAGCATGGGCAGATCGTTGGCGCCGTCGCCGACCGCAATGGCCTGCTCCAGCGAGATGTTTTCCTTCTGCGCGATTTCCTTCAGCAATTCCGCCTTGCGCTGACCATCCACGATGCGGCCGATCACATTGCCGGTCACCTTGCCGCCACGGGTTTCCAGCTCGTTGGCAAATACGTAGTCAATGCCCAGCCGCTGCTGCAGGTGCTGACCCATGAAGGTGAAGCCGCCCGAGAGAATCGCGGTCTTGTAACCCAGCGTCTTCAGCGTGCGCACCAGATGCTCTGCGCCTTCGGTCAGCGGGATGGTATCGATCACCTTGCGCATCGCCGACTCGTCGAGATCTTTCAGCAGCGCCACCCGGCGGCGGAAGCTTTCCTGGAAATCGAGTTCGCCACGCATGGCCGATTCGGTGATTTTCACCACCTGGTCACCGACACCGGCCAGCCGCGCCAGCTCGTCAATCACTTCGCCGTCGATCAGTGTGGAATCCATGTCGAAGGCAACCAGTCGACGGTTGCGGCGCCAGGCATTGTCGCGCTGGAACGCGATGTCGATGTTCAGCCGCTGGGCGATATCGAGAAACTGCCGGCGCATGTCGGCGGAGTGGCCCGGCTCGCCGCGCACGGCCAGCTCGATGCAGGCACTGGCGCCGGTGCGGTCATCGGCCACGGACTGGCGCCCGGACAGACGCGCGATGCCTTCCACGGTCAGGCCGTGGCCGGCGATCACGGCGGTGGCTTCCGCCAGCTGTTCGGCCGTCACGGTGCGGGCCAGCAGGGTCACGATGTACCGGGCATGGCCCTCTGCCGCCACCCACTCCTCGTAGGAGCCGGCCTCCACCGGACGGAAACGTACCGACACGCCCATCTCGTGCGCCTGGAACAACACGTCCTTCAGCACCCCGGACGAATCGACGCCGGCCGGCATCTCCACCAGCACACCGAGCGACAGCGCGTCGTGTATCACCGCCTGGCCGATGTCGAGCACCGTTACCCGGCTGCGGGCCAGTATGCGCATGAAGGCGGCCAGCAGGCCGGGGCGGTCGTGACCGGAGACCTGGATGAGCAGGATTTCGCGCACTGCGGCAATGTCTCCCGTGGCGGCAAATGCCTTAATATCGAGCGGCTGCAACTTTACCAGCAAACTTCCGCCCCGACACGCCGGCCATAACGCAGTGACTTTCAGCGCCAACCCTGCCCGCACCACACTGCGCGATCGCCTGCGCCGGATGACCGGCCCGCAGCGCGCGCTGTTCAACGTGGTGCTGACTGCGCTGCTGCTGATGGCCGGCGGCGCGATACTTGTTTTCTTCCTGGCGCGGCTGGTCGTGCACGAGCAGGCCGCGCAGTTCGGCAGCGCACTGGCCACTGAATCCGCACAACGTGCTGCCGAATATCTGGTGCACGACGATCTGGTCAGCCTCAACGTGATCACCGGCGGCCTCACCCGCCTGCCCGGCGTGGTTGGCGTGACCGTGCTCGACCGTCATCGCCAGCCTCTGGCGCAATCGGGCCTCGTGCAGGCAACACCCGGCCTGCTGGCCGCCAGCGCCGACATCCTGACCGAGGAAAACGATCTGCGCGGCACCGTGGAGATCCTGATCGATCCGGATGCCGCGGCGCCGGCACTGATGCGCTTCAACTACATCCTGGCCGGGTGGATTGCCTTTGCCGGCATCCTGTTGCTGTTCGTGGCCCGTCTGCAGCGCGAAAATCTCGGCTCTTCCACCATCACCATTGCCGTTCCGCCGCCGGAACCGGCAGCGGCGGAGGATGCCGATACCGGCGAGGCGCCGGTGACGGATTCACCACTTGCTCACCTGCCGGACGGCCCGATGTTGCGGCTGGACATCGTCAACTACGCAACGCTGGAACAACGGCTCGCCCCACGCGTGATGGCAGAGCTGGTGGCGCTGTACGGCGACCTGCTGGCACGTGCCTGCGCCTACTACCAGGGCCAGGTTGCGCGCCCGATCGACCATCAGTGCCTGGTGACTTTCCCGCTGGCCGGCAGCAACGAGGACGAGGCGTTGTTCCGCGCGGTGTGCTGCGCCCAGCTGTTCTTCGGTGTGGTGCGGGAAACCAACAACGAGCGGCGCGCACGCGGCAAGATGACGCTGCAGTTCACCGCGGCACTGCACAATGACATGCAGCTGGAAGTCGGCGAACGCGCGATCGTGACCTGGGAAATCTGCACCCAGGCCGGCACCGCCGGGCGCCTTACCGTCACCGATACCATCAGCGACCATCCACTGCTCGGCGAGCGACTGGTGATTGATAGCGGCAACCGCCATCTGCTGCAGATCGAGCTGCCGGCCGCCGCCGAAGGCGTGAACCGGTTGCAGGACGTGCTGGCCCTGGGCGTGCTGCGTCTGGCCGATCCCTACGAAGAATTGCTCGCACGACAGGTGAAGCGGCTCTGCGAGCCGGCCGCCGCGTAGGTCTCTCCTGCAGGAATGCGGTCAGGTATACGCACCGCACCGGTTGCTGTCGCAGCGAGGCAACGCCATAGCGGGCATAAGCGGAGAGCGCGGCAAGTCACTCCCGGCTACCGGTTCGCACGCGAGTGGACACGCCGCGCCGGAGCGCTCAGCCCGCGGAGGCGCTTGTCTCACTGCGGCAGGCAATTTGCGCTCCGCCATCACACCTGAACGCATCCCTGCGCCACGACATCCTCAGCGCTCAATGACGAGCCGCTCCACTTTCTGGAAGCCCTTCGGCAACAGACTGCCGCGCTTGCCGCGCTCGCTGCGGTAGTGCTCCAGCTCGCTGCCCTTCAGCTTCAGGTAGCGTTTGCCGCTTTCCACGATCACCGTATCGCCCTTCGAGACAACGACCACCGAGATCATCAGCTCCTCGCGGGCCGCTGCGGCTTTCGACGGAATGTCGATGATCTTGTTGCCCTTGCCCTTGTTCATCTCCGGCAACTCCTTCACCGGGAATACCAGCAGCTTGCCTTCGCTGGAAACGGCAACCAGCAGATCGTTGTCGAACTCGCGCACGATCACCGGCGCCAGCGCCTGGGCGTTCTCCGGGCAGTTGAGCAGCGTCTTGCCGGCCTTCTTGCCGCTGGCCATTTCGGACAACGGCGCCACGAAGCCGTAACCGGCGTCAGACGCCAGCAGCACGCGCTGCCGATCCTCACCCATCACCACACCCACGAACTGCGCCCCCGACGGCGGATCGAGGCGACCCGACAACGGCTCGCCCTGACCACGCGCGCTGGGCAGGGTGTGCGCCGGCAGCGAGTAACTGCGGCCGGTGCTGTCGAGGAAGTAGGCATTCTGGTTGCTGCGGCCCAGCGCCTTCGCGAAGAACTGGTCGCCGGCCTTGTAGGAAAGCGCGCCGGCATCGACTTCATGGCCCTTCGCCTGCCGAACCCAGCCTTTCTCCGACAGCACGACAGTAACGGCTTCGCTGGGCGTGAGTTCCGATTCGTCCATCGCCTTCGCCTCACCGCGCTCGACGATGGGCGTGCGGCGGTCGTCACCGTACTTCTTCGCGTCGTCCTTGAGCTCGGTCATCACCAGCTTCTTCAGCAGGTTCATCGAACCCAGCGTTTCCTGCAGGCCCTTGCGCTCGTCGGCCAGCTCGTCCTGCTCGCCGCGGATCTTGATCTCTTCCAGCTTGGCGATCTGGCGCAGTTTCAGCTCGAGGATCGCTTCCGCCTGCCTCTCGGTGAGCCCGAAACGCTCCATCAGCGTGAATTTCGGCTCGTCGGCAGTGCGGATGATGTGGATCACCTCATCGATGTTCAGGAACGCGGCGAGATAGCCCTCGAGGATGTGCAGCCGGTCCTCGACCTTGTCGAGCCGGTACTGCAGGCGCTTGCGCACCGTCACCATGCGGAACTGGATCCAGTCGGACAGCATGTCGACCAGACCCATGACGCGCGGTTTTCCGTCCAGCCCGATCACGTTCATGTTGACGCGATAGGTGCGCTCCAGATCCGTGGTTGCGAACAGGTGGTTCATCAGCGGCTCGACGTCCACGCGGTTGCTGCGCGGCACGATGACCAGACGCGTCGGGTTCTCGTGGTCGGACTCGTCGCGCAGGTCGGCCACCATCGGCAGCTTCTTGTTCTGCATCTGCTGCGCGATCTGCTCCAGCACCTTGGCGCCGGACACCTGGTACGGCAGGCCGGTGACGACGATGTCGCCGTCCTCGACGGTGTACACCGCACGCGCACGGATCGTGCCCTTGCCGGTGATGTAGATCTGCGCGATCTCGTTCTTCGAGGAGACGATCTCCGCCTCGGTCGGGAAATCCGGGCCCTGGATGTGCTGCATCAGGTCGTCGACCGACGAACCCGGGTCCTTGATCAGCTGGATGCAGGCGGCGGCCACTTCCCGCAGGTTGTGCGGCAGGATGTCCGTACTCATGCCGACGGCAATGCCGGTGGTGCCGTTGAGCAGCACGTTGGGCAGCCGCGCCGGCAGGATCTTCGGTTCTTCCAGCGTGCCGTCGAAGTTCGGCTGCCAGGTCACCGTGCCCTGCCCCAGTTCGGACAACAGCACTTCCGAATACTTCGCCAGGCGCGATTCGGTGTAGCGCATCGCGGCGAAGGATTTCGGATCGTCCGGCGAACCCCAGTTGCCCTGCCCGTCCACCAGCGGGTAGCGGTAGCTGAACGGCTGCGCCATCAGCACCATTGCCTCGTAGCAGGCGGAATCGCCGTGCGGGTGGAACTTGCCGAGCACGTCGCCGACGGTGCGCGCCGACTTCTTGTGCTTGGACGTGGCGTTGAGGCCCAGCTCGCTCATCGCGTAGACAATGCGACGCTGCACGGGTTTCAGGCCGTCGCCGATGTGCGGCAGCGCGCGATCGAGGATCACGTACATCGAATAGTCGAGGTACGCCTTCTCGGTGTAGGCGCGCAGCGGGAGTGTTTCGAGATTGTCGGTCGTCATGTGCGTCAGGCGTCCACTTCAGCCAGGTTGCCCTTGGTCTCGAGCCAGTCCTTGCGGTCGTTGGCGCGTTTCTTCGACAGCATCATGTCCATGATCGCGTCGGTCTCGGCGTCACCGCCTTCATTCACGCTCAAACGAACGAGGCGCCGCGTATCAGGCGCCATGGTCGTTTCGCGCAGCTGCATCGGATTCATCTCGCCCAGGCCCTTGAAGCGCATCACGCTGGGTTTGGCGCGTTTCTTCTCGGCGGCGATCCGGTCGAGGATGCCCTTCTTCTCGTCCTCGTCCAGCGCGTAGTACACATCCTGGCCGGCATCAATGCGGAACAGCGGCGGCATGGCGACGAATACGTGGCCGGCTTCCACCAGTGCGCGGAAATGCTTCAGGAACAGCGCGCACAGCAGCGTGGCGATGTGGTGACCGTCGGAGTCGGCGTCGGCGAGGATGCAGACCTTGCCGTAGCGCAGACCGGACAGATCCGCCGAGCCCGGCTCGAGGCCGATGGCCACCGCGATGTCGTGCACTTCCTGTGAGCCCAGCACCTCGTTGCCGTCGACTTCCCAGGTATTCAGGATCTTGCCGCGCAGCGGCATGATCGCCTGGAACTCGCGGTCGCGTGCCTGCTTGGCGGAACCGCCGGCGGAATCGCCCTCGACCAGGAACAGCTCGGTACGCGCGAGATCCTGGCCGACGCAGTCGGCCAGCTTGCCGGGCAGCGCCGGCCCCTGCGTGACTTTCTTGCGCTCGACTTTCTTCGCCGCCCGCAGACGCGAGCCGGCATTGCTGATCGCCATCTCGGCGATCTTCTCGGCCTCGTCGGTGTGCTGGTTCAGCCACAGCGAGAATGCATCCTTCACCACACCGGTGACGAAAGCCGCCGCCTGCCGTGAGGACAGCCGCTCCTTGGTCTGCCCGGCGAATTGCGGGTCCTGCATTTTCAGCGACAGCACGTGTGCGCAGCGATCCCAGATGTCTTCCGGCGCCAGCTTGACGCCGCGCGGCAGCAGGTTGCGGAATTCGCAGAACTCGCGGATGGCCTCCAGCAGGCCGGTGCGCAGGCCGTTGGTGTGGGTACCGCCCTGCGCGGTGGGAATCAGGTTGACGTAGCTTTCACCGATCACCTCGCCGCCTTCCGGCAGCCAGATCACCGCCCAGTCCACCGCCTCGGCTTCCGCCGCGAAGGAGCCGATGAAGGGCTCCAGCGGCAGCAGCACTTCACCGCGTGTGGTTTCCATCAGGTAATCGCGCAGACCGTCTTCGTAGTGCCACTCGTCCGTCTCGCTGGCGGCGATGTTCTTCAGCACCACGCGCAGGCCCGGGCACAGCACGGCCTTGGCCTTCAGCACATGCTTCAGCCGCGGTACGGAGATGTTCGGCGAGTCGAAGTACTTTGCATCCGGAATGAACTTCACGCTGGTGCCGGTCTCGCGCTTGCCGGCGGTACCGGTCACCTTGAGTTCGCTGGCCTTGTCGCCGTTGCGGAACTCCATCTGGTAGACATTGCCGCCACGTTTCACGGTGACGATCACGTGCTTCGACAGCGCGTTCACCACCGACACGCCGACGCCGTGCAGGCCGCCGGAGAACTGGTAGTTCTTGCCGGAGAACTTCCCGCCCGCGTGCAGCTTGGTGAGGATCAGTTCGACACCGGAGACTTTCTCTTCCGGGTGGATGTCCACCGGCATGCCGCGGCCGTCGTCGATCACCTCGACATAGCCGTCGGCGTGCAGGATGACCTCCACGTTCTTCGCGTGGCCGCCGAGGGCCTCGTCCACGGAGTTGTCGATGACTTCCTGGGCCAGGTGGTTCGGGCGGGTGGTGTCGGTGTACATGCCCGGGCGGCGGCGCACGGGGTCGAGGCCCGACAGGACCTCGATGGCATCGGCGTTGTACTGGTTGGCCATGCTGGTCTCGGGGACCGCGCAGCAGGCGCGGTCCGGCAGGGTTAGATGATTCCGGCGAAACGGTATATCAGCGGGAACATATCTTCAAAGTTTTCGAAGGCATGGTTGCCCCCGAGCTGCTTCACGACCGAACAGTCCGCGTACCGGTCGGCCGCCTGGCGCCAGTCCAGCGTCTCGTCGCCGGTCTGCAGCAGCACCAGCAGATCCTGTGGCCGCGCCGGGCGCGGCACGTCCAGCTCGCGCAGCACGGCGATGTCGCGCTCGCCCAGCTCGTAGCGCTCGCCGGTATAGGGATTGGTCACCGGCCCGGGAAAACCGCGCATCAGCTCGTGCGGGCGTACTGCCGGATTCACCAGCACGGCACGCAGCCGGTGGCGTTCGGCCAGCACCGCCGCATAGAAACCGCCCATGGAGCTGCCCACCAGCACCGGCGGCGGACTGCCGGCGGCGGCCAGGGCGGCGAGCGTCTGTTCAAGGACACGCAGTGCGGCCGCCGGATCGAAACCGAGACCCGGAACCACGTAGCGGACGGAAGGATGATGCTGCGCGAGATGCGCGCCCAGCTGCCGGGCCTTGGCCGACTGCGGAGAGCTCTGGAATCCGTGGATGTAGACGAGCGGCGGCGCAGTCACGGCGCGGGAATCAGTATCCCTTCACCGAGAAGTCGACCTCGAACTTGATGCCTTTCACGCGGGAAACCCCGGTGTCGATGCGGCCATCGGCGTGCAGGTCCAGCCAGCGGTAGCCCGGCGCCTTGTCGTCAACCGCAAAGTCTTCGGACTTCGGCTTGAACTGTACGCAGGTGGATGGCACGGACATGAGCTTCACGCCCTTGCGGTCACCGACAAACTCCTGGTGCACGTGGCCCCAGATGATGGCGCGCACATTCGGGTGGCGGTCGATCACGTCGAAGAAACGGTCGGCGGAACCCACGATCTGGGTGTCCAGCCACTTGCAGCCCATGGGCACCGGCTGGTGGTGCAGGCAGACCAGCACATGCTTCTTCGCGGCCTTGAGGCCCGCCTCGAGAAACTCGAGATCGTCGTCGTGCAGGAAGCCCGGCACTTCGTGCGGAATCGTGGAGTCCAGCATGATGACGTCCCAGCCGGGCAGCTTCACCACGCAGGGCGACAGCTTGTGCGGATCCGGCAGGGCGGCACGCATCGGCTCGGTGACGTCGTGATTGCCTTCCAGCCAGTAGCAGGGCACCCGGCTGAAGCGTTCGAGTTTGTCGAGCAGGCGGGCATAGGACGCGGGGGAGGCATCCTGCGACAGGTCGCCGGTCGCGAGCAGCAGATCCATCGCCTTCTGTTCTTTGGCGATCAGATCGAGCACCCGGTTCAGGCTGTCATCCGTGTTGAGGCCCAGCAGCTTGCCCTCGGTGCTCGCGAACAGATGGCTGTCGGAGAACTGGACAACGCGCAGAGGCCTGCCTGCGTCACTTGCCAATGTGCTGTATCCCGTATGGTGACCGGACTCAATTCGACGATCTTATAACCGAAGACCCTTAGACTTTTCCAGTAGATAGCCGATTTTGCTGATGTACCGTGTGAACCAGTTCCCGGGCGGTGCACCGCTCAGGGAAGGCACGCCTCCCGGGCCTCGCCCCAGCGCAGACAGTGCTGCAGCCACTCGCCGAGCAGGCGGTTGGTCTGGAGTTTCTCGTCGGGGTGCAGCATGTCCGGATTCGGGTAGGGATAGCGGGCCTGCAGCCGGCGACGGCGGCGGAATTCGGTGACCTCCGCCACCCGGGCATCGTGGCTGAGCCGGACCGTGGCCCGCATGGGCGCCACCCAGCCATCGGTCGCGTGGGTCTCCACCACGTCGATCAGGGTGGTGAAGGGCCCCCGCTCACGCACGGTCAGCCGGACGTCGGCGTGCTGTCCGGACGGGCCGGTCACCCCGAAGCTGACGCTGTCCTGCTCGCGCATGCCCGGCATCAGCTGCATCAGCAGCGCATGGTTCGCCTCGGCCACCGCCAGCAGGTCGCGCAGCACCGCCGCCCGCGGCGACTCCGACTGCGGCACGACCTTCAGGGTGATGCGGTGCTTCATGTACCCGCCTCCGCTGCCGCAGCCAGCGCGGGGATGCGCGCACGGTTCAGCAGCAGCCACTGTAGCGCAATCAGCGTGGCGGCATTGTTGATACGGCCCGACTCGAGCAGTACGCGGGCAGTGGCCAGCGGCACGCGGTGCACACGGATGTCCTCGTTCTCGTCGGCCAGCCCGTGCAGCCCGCCGACGCCCTCGCTGTCGACCAGTCCGAGGAACAGATGCACGAATTCGTCGGAGCCGCCGGGGCTGGGCAGGTAACGCGCAATCGGCAGCAGCGCCAGGATCTCGCAACCGGCTTCCTCGACCGCCTCCCGGCGCGCCACGTCTTCCGGCGTTTCACTGTCCTTGTCGATCAGACCCGCCACCAGCTCCAGCAACCAGGGATTGGCAACCTTGCCGATGGCCGGCGCGCGGAACTGCTCGACCATCACCACCACGTCCTGCGCCGGGTCGAACAGAAGCACCACCGAGGCCTCGTGCCGCACGAACACTTCCCGCAGGAATTCGTTGCTCCAGCCACCGGCGAACAGCCGATGGCGAACACGGAACCGCTCCAGCCGGAAGAAGCCGCGGTACAGCGGCTCGCGCTCAAGCAGCTCGGCATCCTCATGGCGGAACGGCTGCTCGATGCTCATGTCAGATCTTCCGGTAAACCTCGGCACCGGCATCGCGGAACTGCACCGCCTTCTCTTCCATGCCCACCTCTGCAGCCTGCTCCGGCGCCACACCCTGCCTGGCGGCATAGTCGCGCACGTCCTGGGTGATCTTCATGGAGCAGAATTTCGGGCCGCACATGGAGCAGAAATGCGCCAGCTTGTGCGCTTCCCTGGGCAGGGTCTCGTCGTGGAATTCGCGTGCCGTGTCCGGATCCAGGCCAAGGTTGAACTGGTCTTCCCAGCGGAATTCGAAGCGCGCTTTCGAGAGCGCATTGTCGCGCAGCTGTGCACCGGGGTGGCCCTTGGCAAGATCGGCAGCATGTGCGGCGATCCTGTAGGCGATGATGCCGTCCTTCACGTCCTTGCGGTTCGGCAGTCCCAGGTGCTCCTTGGGTGTGACGTAGCAGAGCATGGCGGTGCCGAACCAGCCGATCATGGCCGCACCGATCGCACTGGTGATGTGATCGTAGCCGGGCGCGATATCGGTGGTCAGCGGGCCCAGCGTGTAGAACGGGGCCTCATCGCAATGCGCCAGCTGCTTGTCCATGTTGGCCTTGATCAGGTGCATGGGCACATGGCCCGGCCCTTCGATCATGGTTTGCACATCGTGTTGCCAGGCGATCTTCGTCAGCTCGCCCAGCGTCTCCAGCTCGCCGAACTGGGCCGCGTCATTGGCATCGGCAATGCAGCCCGGACGCAGGCCGTCGCCCAGCGAGAAGGACACGTCGTAGGCCTTCATGATTTCGCAGATTTCCGCGAAATGCGTGTAAAGGAAGTTCTCCTTGTGATGCGACAGGCACCATTTGGCCATGATCGAACCGCCACGCGACACAATGCCGGTGACACGGCTGGCGGTCAGCGGCACGTAGCGCAACAACACGCCGGCATGGATGGTGAAATAATCGACGCCCTGCTCGGCCTGCTCGATCAGCGTGTCCCGGAATATTTCCCAGGTGAGATTCTCGGCAATGCCGTCAACCTTCTCCAGTGCCTGGTAGATGGGCACGGTCCCGATCGGCACCGGCGAGTTGCGCAGGATCCACTCGCGTGTCTCGTGAATGTTCCTGCCGGTAGAGAGATCCATGACGGTATCTCCGCCCCAGCGGATCGCCCACACCATCTTGGCGACTTCGTCACCGATGTCGGAAGCCAGCGCAGAGTTTCCGATGTTGGCATTGATCTTCACCCGGAAGTTGCGGCCGATGATCATCGGCTCCAGCTCCGGATGGTTGATGTTGGCCGGAATGATGGCGCGACCGCGCGCCACTTCGCTGCGCACGAATTCCGGCGTGATGACCGGAGGGATCGCCGCGCCGAAATTATCGCCGGGATGCTGGTGCGTGATCAGCCCGGATTCACGCGCCGCCTGCAGCTTCGCATTCTCGCGGATGGCGATGTACTCCATTTCCGGCGTGACGATCCCGCGCTTTGCATAATGCATCTGCGTGACGTTGGCGCCGGCCTTCGCACGGCGCGGCGCGCGCAACGACGGAAAGCGCAACGCGGCCAGCGACGCATCGGCGAGGCGCTCGCGGCCGTAAAGCGAACTGATGCCGGCCAGCTGCTCCGTGTCGTTGCGTTCGGCGATCCACGCCGCGCGCAACGGCGGCAGACCGGCGCGCAGGTCGATCTTGACAGCCGGGTCCGTGTAGGGGCCCGAGGTGTCGTACACGGTCACCGGCGGGTTCTGTTCGCCGCCATGCGCGGTGGGCGTCGCCGCCTGCCGGATCTCCCGGAGCGGAACCCGGATGTCCGGACGAGAGCCCGTGACATGCACCTTGCTCGAGCCCGGGAACGGTTTGACCAGTTCGGCATCGAGTGCGGCGGCAAGGGCAAGATCTTCGGGCGTGCTGGCATTCATCGGTCGGGCGATCCGGAGCAGGAGAAAGGAAAAGGCGTGATTGCGGTGATTTCGGATGGCGGAACGTGCAGTGCGGTCCACTATATGCCCCGGGTCCCGCGGCCGCAATTTACCGGCGAATCCCTGCCCAATTAATTGTCTGCCCGCACACCCTGACCCTGCGCACGGTTATTGCACAATTGATTCATTGAGGCGCAGGGGGAATTGCCACATCATGGCGACCGCCCGTACTGGAAGGGGTAACCGATGAACTCCGCAATGCGCCTACTGTTTGCCGCCGGCCTGCTGGCTCTTGCCGGCCCGGCACAGGCCGAGAATCTGGCCGACATCCTGGCCGCGGCCGATGCCAACGATCCGGAATGGAAAGCCGCACGCGCCACCTACGAAGCACGCCGCCAGGTGCTGACCCAGGGGCGGGCCGGTGTGCTGCCCAGCGTCGTGGCCACCGGCGAAATGACCGAGAACACCCGGGAGACCGGTGGCGCCAGTGCCGATTACGACAGCACCCAGCTGACCCTGCAGGCCACCCAGCCGCTGCTGCGCTTCGACCGCTGGTTCCAGTACCAGACGGCCCGCGCCTCGCGCTCGCAGGTGGATGCCGAACTGGTCAGCGCCGAACAGGACTACCTGGTCCGCGTGGTGGAAACCTACCTGTCGGTGCTGCGCGCCTCCGAACAGCTGGCCTACGCCCGCGCCGAGGAAGCGGCACTTGCACGCCAGCTGGAGCAGGCCAAACAGCGTTTCAACGTCGGGCTGATCGCCATCACTGACGTGCACGAAACCCAGGCGGCCTACGACCTCGCCAATGTCGGCCTGATCGTGGCCCGCAGCGACCTGTCGGTCGCCCGTTCGCGACTGCAGACCCTGACCGGGAAGCGCTACAGCAAGCTGGCTTTCCCCGGCGAGGACATGCCGACCGCCATGCCGGCGCCGGAAGGTGCGGATGCCTGGGCAGACAAGGCCCGCGAAGGCAACCCGCAGATCATCGCCGCCCGGCACGCCTCGCGCGCCGCGCAGCAGAACGCGCGTGCCGCCGCGGCCGGCCATCTGCCCTCCATTGACGCCTTTGCCCGCGTGACCGAGAGCGATGGCCCGGTCAGCATGACCCCGCCCATCACCAACGTTGACACCACCACCGAAACCATCGGTCTGCAGCTGGAATGGACGCTGTTTGCCGGTGGTGCCGTGAACTCGAAACGCAAGCAGGCCTATCTGGAAAGCGACGCCGCGCAGGAGTCCCTGCGTGCCGCGGAAACCAACGGCGTGGAAGGCGCACGTACCCAGTACCGTGTACTGGAAGCCGATGTGCTGCGGGTAGGTGCGCGCAAGCAGGCCATCGTGTCCACGCAGAGCGCCCTTGATGCCACCAACGCCGGCTATGAAGTGGGCACGCGCAACATCGTCGACGTGCTGCAGGCACAGCGGAATGCGTTCGCATCACGCCGCGACCTGGCCAATGCCCGCTATGACTACATTCTCGACCTGCTGCGCCTGCATGCCTCGGCCGGCTCGCTCTCGCGGGAGGCCATCCTGGCTCACAACCAGTGGCTGAACGTCACGCTGTCGCTGGACGATGGCCAGCCGGTGGTCGATCCGAACCAGGCCGTTGCCGCCCCGGAGACGGCGCCGGCCGCGCAGCCGGCCCCTGCGGGACAAGCGCCGCAACCCTGAGCACGCGGACGACAGCAACAGAAAAGGGGCCGCGAGGCCCCTTTTTTTGTGACGGCGGCAACCCTCAGGGAACGAAGTTCCAGCGCTGGTTCACGCCGTTCCAGTCACCCCAGGTAACCACCTCGCCGCCGGCTGCCGTACCCACGCCGTCCAGCACCTGCTGCGGGTTGGTCTGCATGCGGACCGCGCCCGTCGCGTAATCGCTGCTGAAGCGCTGGTTGGCGTTGCCGGTGCAGCTCCAGATCTTGATGTTGGCGCCGTCGGCATAGCTGCCGTCGTTGTCGAGGCAGTAGCGCGGGTCGTGCTTGCTGCGGATCAGCCCGGTCTGCGGGTCGTAGTGCCACTTCTGCCAGTTGCCGCCGTTGCAGGTCCACTGCAGCACATTGGTACCGTTGGCCATCGTGGCATTCGAGATATCCAGGCACAGGCCGGACTGCTTGTTGACGAACTGCACCCAGCCCGCAGCCGGCGGCGTGGTGGCCGGACGGCGCGCGTAGACGACGCCCAGGCGATCCACTTCATCACCCGAGCGGCCGTGGAAGCCGGCGATGGCAAAGCCGTCCGGCGCGGTGTAGGTCGCGCAGCTGGACGTGGTGCTGCCGCCGGCCAGCGTGCGTCCGGTGCTGGTGGTGAATTTCACGTGGAAGATCCGCGTGCGGCCGTCCTTCTGGCCGGAGCACACGTACAGCGTACGCAGGTACTCACCGGCAGCCAGGGTCAGCGACTTCTCGGTGCCGCCGCTGCCGCCGTGCGAGAGCACGTAGCCGCTGGAGAGCACCGTCTCGACGCGATCCACCCGCGAGCCGGCACGGATCACCAGGCGCGATACCGAGGACTGCGCCGGCAGCAGGGCCACGTCGTTGAACGCCGTGCCGTGCGGGCCGCCGATGTTGTCGCTCAGCCGCAGGTCGGGGTTGGTGGTCCAGTCCCAGTCGACGGCGATCGGCCAGTGATCCGACAGGTCGTTGCCGGCGGCATCGACGAAGCGCGCGCGATCGACCAGATACTGCAGCGCGGACAACGACACATGACCGTTGTTGCGGAAGAACACCTTGTCGACGATCTCGCACGAGGGACTGGTGGTGGTGGCCGCACAGTCGGTCAGCGCATCGCCCACCGGCGGTACGGCGGCGCCACGGATCCGGTCCAGCCAGACGTCGGTGAAGCCGTGCTTGAGGAACTCGCGGACGTTGTCGCCTTCCCGGGTGTAACGGGTGTTGGTGTCGCCCATCACAATCACCGCATCGCCCGGCGTGTTGGCCTCGATCCAGGCCAGCAGCTGCAGCATGTTGCTGCGCCGCGCCGTGAGATCGGCGGTTTCCGTCTGCGCCTGCGCATGCAGGTTGATCAGGGAAACGTAGACGCCCTCGGCCAGGCGGACGCGCGCATGCGTGAAGCCCTTGGGCGTGAGGCAATCGACGCCGTTGCAGGCATCCCAGTCGACGCGCACCCAGTCCTGGTAGGTGTAGCGGCTGAGCGTGTTCAGACCGTCACCGATCCCCATGCCGCCGCTGGTGGCCGAGCGGTAGGGGTGATCGTCGCAGGTGTCATAGAGCGCGGCGTGGTAATTGAAGTCTTCCTGCACGTTGACCAGCGTGTAGTCGCGGATCAGGCAGCTGATGAGCGGGGTGTTGGCCGCCGGGTTGCCGCTGGAGAAAGGCTCCAGCAGGCCGGCGACGTTGTAGGTCAGGGTGCTGAACGGAACGGCGGCCGCCGGGGCGGACAGGCCCAGGGCGGCCAGCAACGGCAGCAGGGAACGGAAGGGACGGAATGTCATGGCGGACCTCACGGGACCGGTTGTTGTTGTTCGGGCCTCCGTTTTAATGACACGTCCGTACCAGTGACCCCTCCCCGGGGATGGGCCCTGCCAAACGGTAGTAGTGAGTCCGATTTCAAGTCGGTACGGTCGTGCCACTTATGACCGCCGCAGAGCGGTCCGCCCACCCGTTCCCTCGAGGTCGCCATGTCGCTACGTCCCCTCGCCTCCGCCCTGCTCGCTGCGGGCTGCGCCCTGGCCGCGCCCCTGGCCAGCGCCGCCCCGCACACCCTGGATTTCGACCAGACCGCCGCGGCCCAGGCACTGACGGTCGGCACCAAGACCTGGAACAACGGCGTGGTGAACCTGACCGACCGCGTGCTGCGCGACGGTCTGGGCCGGGAGGTGGTGCTGCGCGGCTGGAACGTGTCCGGCTCCACCAAGCTGGTCGAGACCGGCTTCAAGCCGTTCCGGAACGCCGACGACGCGCGCGCCTCGCTCACCGCCCTGCGCGAACGCACCGGCGCCAATGCGATCCGCTTCCTGGTCAGCTGGGAAGGCGTGAATCCGCAGGTCGACACCGTTGATACCGCATACCTGGCCGCCATCACCGAGCAGATCCGCATCGCCACACAGCTGGGCATGTATGTGTTGATCGACTGGCACGAAGACCTGTTCTCGCGCCACCTGTTCAACGCCGATTCCTGGCACACCGGCAACGGTGCGCCGGCCTGGGTGATCGAGGGCAGCGACTACCCGGACGAGTACTGCGGCATCGTCTGCGCCACCTGGAGCCAGAACAATCTCACCAACGAGGCGGTGCGCCGCGCCGCACGCAATTTCTGGAACAACGCGACCATCAGCACGGCAAACGGGCCACGCACCCTGCAGGAGTCCTTCCTGTGGCAGCTGGAATCGACACTGGCCTGGCTGAAGGCGAATCTTGCACCGGCGGAATACGCCTATGTCCTGGGCGTGGACCCCTGGAACGAACCGGTCGACGGTGGCATGGAAGGCCTGACACCGGCGCAATGGGACAACCAGAAACTGTGGCCGTTCTACCGCAAGGTGCGCACGGCGATGGATCGCATCGGCTGGAACGACAAGCCGGTCTACGCCGAACCGCTGGTGTTCTGGAACACCACCGCCGGCGTGGTCGCACCCGCCACCGGTGGCCATCACCTGACCGACAAGCCTGCGGCCGGCTTCGTCTTCAACGCACACTTCTACGATGCAGGCCGCATGGGCACCGACAGCACGGCCCTGAACAACGGCAGTTATCTCACGCACATGCACCAGGTGCGCGACGAAGCACGCTGGCTGGGCATGCCGCCCTTTCTCTCCGAATTCGGCATGTGGCTGGCCGGTACCGGCCCGAAAGACACCAACCGCATGATCGCCGCGATTTATCAGGGCCTTGAGGCTTCCGATGCCCTCAAGCCGGCAAAGGACCGGTTCACGGATCCCTATTCGCCACCGGTGTCCGCCACGCAATGGCACTGGGACTGGTACCACGACCGCCACAGCGAAATCATGAACGGAAATCCATCGAAGCTGCTCACGGATAACGATGCCTGGAACGACGAGAACTTTTCGGTCATCAGCGTCGCCAGCAACGGTACCGTGAACTACAACATCGACGCGCGCAACATCGAGCGCGCCTATCCGCGCGCGGCCCAGGGTGACATTCTGGCCTTCCAGTACAACGCGCTGGTACGCGACGCCGGCGGCACGCCCCTGCCCTGGCTGGCACTGCGCCCGTTGCCGGGCGACCGGGAATATTTCCGCAACGAACGCTGGGCCCTGCTGACCTGGCGTGGCCGCGCCAGCGATGCGCCGACCGAACTGTTCCTGCCCGCTTCCTTCGGCAATATCGCCGTGGTGACCGAGAAGCGCGTGCTGGCCACAGTCAGCACCGGCAGCACGCCGTCCGGCGTCGCCAACGAGATCCTGCTGGTGGCGGACAACGCCGGCGGCCGACGGCTGCTGGTGTGGGACGACATCGACAGCGGAGAAACAGCGACCGGCTGGCATTACGTGCTAGTGGTCAACCGCGACAGCGGGACTGCCATCGACACGGCACTGCTCAACGGCCTGAAAACCGGACTGGACCAGACGCTGGTCGCCGGCAGGCACAGCGCCACCTATTTCACCGGCAGCATGACCAACGGCGGCTACGCGGCCGACAGCGCGCCAAAAACGATCGCACTCACCGCATCGACGTATCAGGTGCTGTGGTGGAAATACATCAACTTCAGCTGGGACGGTGCCACCGGTGACGTCGACATCCTGGTCAAGGGCGCGAAGACCGAAACCGGCGGTGCCAGCGGGTCGCGCACGGCCTGGAACTACAGTGGCACCACCACCTACCAGGTCTGCGAGCGCGGCGGCCGCCGCTGTTCGAATGTCTACACCGCGAAATGATCAGCGGCGTCCGACACCGTAGTAGGCGAAGCCCGCCGCACGCAGCGCGGCCGGATCGTACAGGTTGCGGCCGTCCAGCAGCACCGGGGTCTTCAGCACTTTTGCCAGCCGCGCGAAATCCGGCTGCCGGTACTGCTGCCATTCGGTGAGCACCAGCAGGGCGTCGGCGCCGCCCGCAGCATCCCAGGCATCGTTGCAAAGGGTCAGGCCGGCATGCGTGCCGAGCTGCGCCTGCAGCTGACCCAGCGCCTTCGGATCGTGCGCACGCACCTGCACGCCCTGCGCCAGCAACGCCGACACGATACGCAGCGACGGCGCGTGGTCGACGCGATCGGTATCGGGTTTGAAAGCCACGCCCCAGATAGCCACTGTCCGGCCGGCCAGCGCGCCGCGATAGTGGCGCCACAGGATGCGGAACAGCAATTCCTTCTGCTCCTCGTTCACAGCGATGGCCGTATCCACCAGCTTCGATGCCACGCCGGAATCGTCCAGCGTACTCTTCAGCGACAGCAGATCCTGGTAGAAACCGGTGCCGCCGAAACCGCAACCCGGGTGCAGGTGATGGCTGCCGATGCGCTCGTCGGAACCGACACCCAGGCGCACGTTCTCAACATCGATGCCAAGCGCATCAGCCACGTTCGCCATGTCGTTCATGTACGAAAGCCGCGTGGCCAGCATGCCGTTGACCGCCTGTTTGGTGAACTCGGCATCACGGGCCGGCATCGACAGCACCGGCACCGGGTGCCCGGCCAGCGGCTCCAGAAGACCACGCAGGATCTGCCCGGCCCAGGCTTCGCCGGTACCGATGATGATCCGGTCCGGATTGCGGAAATTCTCCAGCGCGGTGCCGCGTCGCAGGAAATCCGGCAGACAGAGCGCGGCAGTGCGTACGCCCTTGCCCGCGCGCAGGGCCTGCAGGCGCGCGGCAAAACCGTCCGTGATGCCGACACCGAAATTCACCTGGTTCACCAGCAGCAGATCGCCGGCATCGCCGGCAATGATTGTCAGCAGCGCATCAACCTGCGGCAGCTCTTCCGGCTGCCATGCCAGGAAATGCACGCTGCCGGCGGCACCGCCCGTATCCGGAACAAAGGACGGGACCACATCCAGGCGCGATTGCGTACGTGCGGCAGACAGGGCCTCGGTCAGGCCAGGCTCGGCAAACGGCAGATGCCCGGACCGGATGTCGGCCACGGCATTGTCACTGCCACACACCAGCTGCACGGTGCGGCCACTGCCGGCCAGCACCGCAGCCGTGACCAGCGCAGTCAGCCCGCTGCCATGCACGACGACTCTCATGGCCGGCCCTCATCGCCGAGAATCCGGCGCATGTGCTGCACCAGATTGCGCGTGGCGGCATCGCCGGATTCGCCGCTGCCGTCCAGAACACCCAGTGTTTCGTGCGCCACCTGCTTGCCGAGCTCGACGCCCCATTGATCGAAGGGATTGATGTTCCAGAGCACCGATTCCACGAACACCTTGTGTTCGTACAGGGCGATCAGGCCACCGAGCGTGAACGGTGTCAGCTCATCGAGCAGCAGCGTGGTCGACGGCTGGTTGCCGTGATAGCGCCGCCATGCCGGGCGCGAACCGTCTGCAATGTCTCCCAGTGCCAGCAGGCTGGCCTGCGCCAGGCAGTTCGCCAGCGCCAGCCGGTGCTGCGATGCCAGTTCCCGCCTCGCCTTTTCTCCGGGAACCGGAAACGAACGCCGAACCGGCGCGATGAAATCGCAGGTCACCGGCACCGTGCCCTGGTGCAGCAACTGGTAGAACGCATGCTGTGCGTTGGGGCCGACACCGCCCCACAGCACCGGGCAGGTGTCATAGCCGACCACCTTGCCGTCGCGGTCGACGCTCTTGCCGTTGCTTTCCATTGCCAGCTGCTCGAGATACGCCGGAAACATCGCCAGCCGGCCGTCGTAGGGCAGCACGGCCTGCGCGCGGATGCCGAGAAAACTCGCGTTCCAGACGCCGGTCAGGCCAAGCAGTACCGGCATGTTCTGTTCGAACGGTGCCGTGCGGAAATGCTCGTCGATGAAATGCGCGCCGGCCAGCAGATCCCGGAACGCGGACATGCCCACCTGCACGGCAATCGGGAAGCCGATCGCCGACCACAACGAGTAGCGACCACCGACCCAGGGCCAGAACAGCAGGATGTTGTCACCGCTCACACCCCAGGCCCCGGCTTTTGCCGGGCTGGCCGTCACCGCAATGAAGTGCTGGCGCAGCAGCAGGTCTTCATCCGGACAATGCGCCCGCAGCCACTCGCGCGCCGTTTTGGCGTTGGCCAGCGTGTCGGCCGTGGAAAACGACTTCGAGGAAACGATGAACAGGGTGGTTTCCGGGTCCAGCACCCGCAGCAGACGGTCAAGCTGGCTGCCGTCCATGCTGGACGCGAAATGTACGCGCACGTGCTGCGCGGACGGATGGGTGAAATCGTGCAGTGCCTCGCAGGACAGCGCCGGACCCAGATCGGAACCGCCCACACCGATATTGACGATGTCGACGATGGCCCTGCCGCTGTAGCCACGCCAGTGGCCGGCATGCAGCCGGTCGACCATCGCGGCCATGCGCATGCGCTCGCGCTCGACGGCCGGCGCGATGTCCGTGCCGTCGACGACATAGCGGGCATCCTGTGGCGCCCGCAGCGCCGTGTGCAGTGCAGCCTGGTGCTCGGTGTGATTGACGTGCTCGCCGGCAAACAGGCGATCGATCCAGCCACGCAGCCCGGTGGCACTGGCCAGGGCCAGCAGGCGATCCAGCGTATCGCCGGTCAGCCGCTGCCGGGACAGGTCCAGCAGGAACGGGCCGGACCGGTGCGAGAACCGGGCTGCCCGCTGCGGATCCGCGGCAAAAAGCTCGCGCAGGTGCACCCCGCCCGCCGTGCGGGCGTGGTCGCGCAGAGCTTGCCATTCAGGGAGGGCGTCAATGGCCACGATGGATGTGCTGGGCTTGCCGGCGTGAGGCGCTAGAATGCGCGCAACTCTAGCACACGCCCTGTCCCCCATGACCGCATCCAAGTCCCCTGTCCGCAAGGTTGTCCTGCCGGTTGCCGGCCTGGGCACACGCTGTCTGCCGGCCACCAAGGTGCTGCCGAAAGAACTGCTGCCGGTGTTCGACCGACCGCTGATCCAGTACGCCGTCGAAGAAGCGGCAGCGGCCGGCATCGAACAGATCATCCTGGTCACCGCGCGCGGCAAATCCCTGCTGGAAGACCACTTCGACCGTGCACCGGAACTTGAACGCACGCTGGAACTGCGCGGCAAGCAGGACGCCCTGGCCACCGCGCGCGCCACACTGCCGCCGGACGTGTCGCTGTCGTCTGTGCGACAGCCGGAAGCACTCGGCCTCGGGCACGCCGTCTGGTGTGCACGCGCCCTGCTGGGTGATGAACCGTTTGCCGTCATCCTGCCCGACGATCTGGTACTGGCCCCGCGCGCCTGCCTGGCACAGATGATCGACGCATGGCGCGAGACCGGCGGCAATATGGCTGCCGTCGAGGAAGTCCCGGCAGCGGACACCGCACGCTACGGCATCCTGGACGTTGAAAGCGACAATGGAAAACTGGCTCGCGCACGCGGTCTCGTGGAAAAACCGAAGCCGGAAGCAGCGCCGTCGCGGCTGGCCATCATCGGTCGCTACGTGCTGGACAATCGTGTGCTGCGCGCACTGGGCAGCGGCAGACGCGGCGCCGGTGGCGAGATCCAGCTGACCGACGCCATGGCCGACTGCCTGCCCGGCGTGCCTTTCCACGGCTTCCGGTTCGAAGGGCAGCGCATCGATTGCGGCACACCGGAAGGTCTGCTGGCCGGCTCGCTGGCCGTGGCTGCCCGGGATCCGGCATTGCGCGCACGACTGAAGCTCATGCTGCAATAAAGAAGGCCCCGGAGCCCGCATGAAATTCGGCATCATCATCCCGACCTACAACCGCCCCGACATCGTGGTCGAGGCCGTGGACGCAGTGCGGGCACAAACCGTCGACAACTGGAACCTGTTCATCACCAACGACGGTTCAGCCCGTGATTACTCCGCTTTTGAAGCCTCCATCAAGGACGATGCACGCATTTTCTACACGCGTACGCCCGGGAACCACGGTTGCAATCATGCCCGCAATGTCGCCATCGACGCTGCGATCCGCGAAGGCTGCGACTTCCTCGTGTTCTGCGACGACGAAGAGCGCCTGCACCCCCAGTGCCTGGAAAAGGCCATGGAACAGATCGCTGCCCATCCGGACGTCGGCTGGTTCATTTCCAACACTTACGGCGAGCGCAAGAAATCAACCCGCGAGATCACAGCCGCGGGCTATTACGACTGGCTGGACGACTACATGTACGGCGAAGCCCTCCAGGGCGACAAGGTACATGTGATTTCGACCCGCGCCCTGGGTGACATACGTCTCGACGGGAGATTCCGCGCCTCGAACATATGGCGCTTCCGGATGACACTGTCGACCCGCACCAGGATCTGGGGTTATCCGTTCGGTTCGAAATACATCCGCTATTTCGACGAAGGCATCACCAAAAGCATTTCCCGCTACCCGAAAACCTGGCTCGAACTGTATTCACGCTTCGCCCGGCATGCATATGCAATACGGATACGCCCCACCGAATGGCGGGCCTGGAAGTATCTGCTGCTGGAACTGCTCAAGACACCCAAGCGGGCGCTTTACATCCTGACCGGCAAGGCCGGAAAGCGGAAGAAGGCCTAGCGCGCCAGCACCTTGTCGATGGCAGCGAGCGAGCGCGCCAGAGCACCGCGATTGCGCTGCACGAAATCACGGCCAGCCTGGCCGGCCGATCTGCGGGCATCGCCGTCATCCAGCCAGTGGCCGACCGTTTCCGCCAGCTCGCGGTCATCGCCCGCCACCCGCTGTGCGCCTGCAGCCACGAGGGCGTCCGACACGGACTGGAAGTTGTAGAGACTGGGGCCGGTAACCACCGGCAGGCCCAGCGAGGCAGGCTCCAGCATGTTGTGGCCGCCGGTACCGGAAAAACTGCCACCGACAAACGCCACGTCGGACGTCGCATACAGCAGCGGCAATTCACCCATGGTGTCGCCGAGATACACGGCGGTTGTGTCGGTCACGCGCTCGCCGGCACTGCGGCGTGCACAGCCGAAGCCCGCGCGGGCTGCGCGCGCGGCAACAGCGTCGAATCGTTCCGGGTGTCGCGGCACCAATACCAGCAGCAGATCCGGGAACCGGGCCAGCAGCGCGCCATGCGCTGCCAGTACCGCTTCCTCGTCCCGCTCGTGCGTGCTGGCCGCAAGCCACACAAGGCGCCGCCCCCAGGCCGAACGCAACTCCGCAGCGCGCGATGCGAGCCCGGCATCGTGGGCAACGTCGAATTTCAGATTGCCCGTCTGCAGGACCTCCGGTGCGCCGAGCAACCGGAACCGGCCCGCATCGGCATCGGCCTGGGCCAGCACCGCGGTGAATTGTGCCAGCGCGGGGCGGGTCAGCCAGGCGAAGCGTGCGTATCCGCGCGCCGATTTCTCCGAGAGCCGCGCATTGACCAGCACAACCGGTATGCCGCGCTTCCGGGCGGCATGCACCAGATTCGGCCAGATCTCGGTTTCGATCAGCAGCAGCGCTCGCGGATTCACCCGTGCCAGGAAGCGCGCCACGGCATCCGGGGTATCAACCGGCAGGAAACTCCGGCGCACACGCTCGCCGAAGACATGCCGGACGCGCTCTGCGCCGGTCAGCGTTGTGCTCGTTACCCACAAGGGTTCGCCGCGTGCCAGCAAGGCGGCAAGCAACGGCTGCGCCGCAATCGTCTCGCCCACCGAGACGCAATGGACCAGCAGCGGTCGGCGCGTGTCCGGCGCAACGAACCCGAGACGCTCCCGCGGGCGTTCCGCACCGGAAGCGCGGCCGCGCCAGACCGCGCGCAGCAGCAGCAACGGCAGCAGCAGGTAAATCAGCAGGGAGTAGAAAATCCGGAACATGGGCACGGCCGGCAGTACGAACCGGCGCATTGTAACCGCGCCCGGGCCGGACACCCCGTGCGATACTCCGTACCCCCGACTGCAGGCTGCTACGGATGTCCCGCCTTGCCCTCGCCCACCCGCGTTACTGGCCGGCCTGGCTGCTGGTTCCGTTCACGTTTGTCATCGCGTGGTTGCCCTGGCCGGTCCAGCGCCTGCTGGGCAATCTGCTGGGCGATCTGACCTGGCTGGCGCTGCCCGGGCGCCGTCACATCACCCGCCGCAACCTGGAGCTGTGCTTCCCGGACTGGAGCACGGCACGGCGCGAACAGGTCGCCCGCGAATCCTTCCGCAGCACCGGCATCGCGGTTTTCGAATCTGCCATGGCCTGGTGGCGGGATCCCGGGCTGCTGGCAGCACGCACGCACTTTATCGGGCTGGAAAAACTGCAGGCTGCCGCCGCGGAAGGTCGTGGCGTGCTGCTGCTGGGCGCGCACTACACCACGCTCGAATGGATGGGTGCCGCCGTGTCCGCCCGCATTCCCATAGACACCATCTACCGGCCGCAGAACAACGCGGCCATGGAACGCTTCGTATCCGGACGCCGTACGCGCATATACAAACGACAGCTGGACCGCTTCGATGTGCGCGCCATTTTCCGTGCCCTGAAGGAAGGTGACGTGGTCTGGTACACCGGCGACCAGGATTTCGGGCGCAAGCACGCCGTGTTCATTCCGTTCTTCGGGGTCACTGCCGCCACGGTCACCGCCGGCTCGCGCTTCGCCCGGGTGAACGACTCCGTCGTCATGAGCGTGGACTTCCACCGCAAGGAAGACGGTACCTACGTCTGCGAATTCGCGCCGCTGCCCGGCACGTATCCGTCAGGCGACGAAGCTGCTGACGCCACCTTGATGAACACCTGCATAGAGGCCGGTATCCGCAAGGCCCCCGGCCAGTACATGTGGTATCACAAGCGCTTCAAGACCCGGCCACAGCGCGGCGACCACTCGCTCTACTGAGCCTGGTCAGGGCCGGCGTAATAGCGACACGCGACATCCAGCGCGCGTGCTATTGCCTGTACATGCGGCTCTGCCGTCGTTGCGACCATTTCTATGCACGCCAATCTGTCCGGGAATCCCCCGCGAAGGACAGGCGCGATCAGGTCGTGTTGCGTCCCGGCATCACCGAGTGGCACCAGGCCGGGCTCGCTAAGATGGATATGGCCTGTCAGGCCGCCATACTCCCTGACGATGGCGAGAAGATCCTCGCGGTTATCAACGACAGCCCCCAGATCAAACTGCATGCGTATCGCCGGGTGAGCAACCTCACGCACAACGGCAGCCGTCGAGGCTGCATCAACCATGAAATTGGCGCCATACCTCGGCGGATTCGGCTCCAGACAAACGACAACACCATGATTGGCGGCAATGTCTCCCAGACGACGGAAAAAATCGCGCGCCATACCCATGGCAGCCTCGTCGCCAAGACCGGATCGATCACGGTTTCTGGGGGACCCGAAAACCAGCCTGCGTGCACCCAGCCATCCACCGATACGGCAAACAGCCAAAAGGTGATCCAGCATTCTGCAACGAACATCTTCCGGGCCGAACATGTTCATGCCGACTGTTCCGAACAAGAGGGCCTGCATGCCCTCGATGGCGAAACCTCTTTTCTCCCATGCCGCCCGTACGGCAAGGACGTCCCTCTCTTTGGCAGAAACCGGATCCGGGAAATACTTCCCGGGCGCGACATCAATGCTGGAAATCAGCCTGCTGGTCAACAGCTCCGCCACTTCCTCGTCTTCGTCAGGATCCCAGGCAATATTGGATATGGATATCTTCATGCATGCCGCGCCTCCGCCTCACTCGCACCCTGCGCATATGAGCGCACCGCCAGCACCACCTCACGACGCGAATACTGATAAGGCGAGGCGCTGCCAAACAGGCCGGCATGACAACTCCGGAAATCGTATCGCGCCGGCGGGGATGCAAGCTCGTTGTGGAACTCCCGTCCGTAACAATCGGATACCAGATCTGCAACAGACATCGGTTCTGACGTCAGATGCACCAACGACAGGTTATTTGCAAGTGCGACCCGGATGTCAGACCACAAATTGACCATCGGGTAGAATTGGAAAACCCCACGGCTGTCGATGGCCTGCAGATTGTTGTTGTGGGAGAAATCATAAATAACATTTTTCCGCAGCCCCGGCCCGACAAGGCCGGGGAGACGCACAATCAATGAGCCCGGGAAGTTCTCCCCAACAAATCTTTCCAATCGATAGCGATTGGCTCCATAGGGATGCAGATTATCGGTGTGTACCGGCGATCTCTCATCCACGCCATCGGGGTTCAGGAATACGTCCACCGTACTGATGAGCACAAGGCGGCGGCACCGTACTTGCGCCAGATGAGACACAAGATCATCAATCTGGGCCGCGTCCATGGCCGGATCACGGTTGGCAATCCACTTTTTTGCCGGTGCGCCTGCACACACCAAAAGGTCCAGGTCGCGCCCGCGAATACCGGCAATGTCGGTCGAACGGTACTGCTCGGAGAATGAGGTCTGCCGCAGCAGGGTCGACCCGACAAATCCCGTATAGCCAACAAGTGCTGCCCCAGGCATGCCGCCTCCTTGAGAGTTCCTTCGTATTCCCTCGCAGGGCGTCATTACGCTCCAGCGATATCCTCGCTATCCAGTCGCTCAATAACGTCAAACACGTTGTCAATCTTGCCCCCGAGTATCGAGTAAAAGCCCGGCATGTCGGCGCTGGCCTCAAAGAGGATTGGCCTGCCATCATCCCCTTCGTTGCGCACGAGAACGGTTTTCACCTCGAATATGGATCCGACCTGCCGAGCGGCACGCACCGAGGGCACATAGCGCGCGGCATCCCGCAACATTCTCTCCGCCATGCTGTTCTTGCTCCAATCCTCAAGACGCCCGTATGGGTCGACGCCCTGTCGATCATGCCAACTGGTGTGGGGGGTATAGCGCACGTGCGACAAGGAGTGAACGCCAGCTGCCGGGAACGGCATCAGGGAAAAAAATGGCCCATCCATAACGGTGATTCCAAGCGAGGCAAGCTCGGGTGGCACTTCAACCAGTGCCATCTCCGTGATTTCCTGTTTGATACCTGCCGATACACCGGCGAAATCCCCCTGGATCTGGTTGATTCCGCTATAAGCGCAATTGAAGACGCGCCGGGCAATGCAGGTATGCTCTGCGGCATCCGCCTCCCGCCATGTCACCGCAATGCCGTCACGGGCTTTCCTGCAACCTGTCACCCGGGATCGCAGCCTGACCTCTACCCCGTTCTCCCTGAGCTCGCCGCTTGCCCACTCGGCCAGCACGCGCGTATCAAACCCGTACTCATCAACCAGATAGGCGTTCTCGACAAAGTAATCGTCGAAAAGATGGCGAAGCTTCTCAGGGGCCGGGCGCAGCCTTGCGCCAATCTGCCCCGAGAATCGCTCAAACTGCCTGGCTGTTACCTTGGAATTCCGGCGTGCAATGGCGTAAAGCTTTATGAAATCGCTTTTGATTGCATCCGGCCATGACTGTACGAATCTCGGCAAATTGATCCGGCTGCGGAAAGCCGTCGTAAAGCTGCGCGGGTAATGATACCCGCCGTGCGCCCGAGCCTGATTATTGTAGGAAGCCCTCTGCATGAGGGCCGCCTCCCGCTCGACGAGGAAAATCCGGGAAAGCCCCCTGGATTTCGCGAGATAAACAGCAATCGCGCAGCCGAAAAACCCGCCGCCAATGACTACCGCGTCATAGTGGGCGGCAGGAACGTCAGTATCTGTCACCGAGACCTGGCCCGCCGGAGTGCTCATCCACATTCAACCGGTCCCGCAGGGTCATGCGTACGCTGTTGAATTCCTGACCAATATGATAAGGCGGACCCTCATTCGACAGACTGGCCATGTGCAGGATGTACTCACCCAGCACCAGCAATACCAGCGATATCAGGAAAAACATCAGGGATTGCTGCAGTGACACGGTAACCCAGCCGGGCGCAAGATCTGCGCCGGCAATTGCCATGGCAATAATCCAGATTGAATAGATCAGATTCGATATCGCCCCCACAAGCGACAATGCCGTCACCAATCTCATCGGCGCGCGGGTCGTCGAGACCAGCAGCCTTATCCCGCGATCCACACTTTCACTCAGACTGCGACGACGAACCCCTACGCGATCTGCACTGAAGACAAGATTGCTGCGGGTGAAGCCTGCAGTAATGGGCAGATGCCGGTAAGCCACGATTGGTTGCGGGTGACGGAGCATGAAATTGATCACCCGTTTGCTCAGCAAACGATACTGCGGCGCCTCTTCCGTAAGCCTGATTCCGTTGAACCAGTAATACAGCCAGTTGAAAACACCGGCAGCAAAGCGATAGACCAATCCATGGGCGGCCTTGCGCGTATTGAACGCAAAGACCACATCCGACCCGTCAGTCGCCTTGGCCAGCATCCCTTTCAGCACGCCGATCTCGTTTGTTTCCGGATCAATCACCGCCACATAGTCGCCAAGGGCGTTCTCGATGCCAACCCACGAGGCCGTGTCGGTATCAACCTGCTTGGTCAATGCGTAGACCTGCAGATTCGGAAGCCCTTGCTCGCCAGTCAGGCGCTTCAGTGCAAGCAAGGTATCGTCTTCCGAACAATTGTCCACCACGATGATCTCGTGATCGCTGACCAGCGATGGCAGCAATTGCGACAATCCCTCCAGGAGACTGCTCAACCTGCGTGACTGACTGCGCACGACAACGACGACAGTCAGGAGAAGCGGCATAGGCCGGGCAGAAACCTGGCTCATGGGCGGTCATTCCGTTTGTGTTTTCCCAGGCCGTACAAGGGTTTTATCCAGAGGGCCTCCGCAACACGACGCCACAAAAGCTGCAGCCGCTCCCTGAACACATAATAGTGACTTCGCCGCAGCTTCTTGTTCGCCTTCCGCTCTGCGGCAATGTTGGAATCCAGGGTGCTCTCATGCAAGCCGATGCAGAAAGGATCCACACCACGGACATCCACCGCAGAAAACTGCCGGTACCGTATCCAATCGTCAGACAGGATATGCACCGGCTGATTAACCCGAAGAAAATCACGCGCTGCCGACAAGTTTATGAGATAGCCCGTCGAAATCCAGGCGCGCCACATCCGCACATTGCGGTACGGGGACAGCAGGGGCAGATAGCCGCGCTGCATGAAGCGGATCATGGGTGTAAGCAGCAGGACCCTGGGCTCGGGGTGCACAACCCAGCTGCCTGCAGCCGAAATGACAGCCGGGGCATTGACCGAGAGGAGCGCATCATCCTCAAGCACCAAAGCCCACGGAATACCTTCATCAACCATCGATTGATATATCTTCAGATGGCTGAGAGCACAACCTATCTCGCCAGGCGAAAACGAGTAGCCCTTGCGTGTACGTGCACGAGCATCATCGTACAGCCGCTTGCGCTCATCGTCCGACAGACTGGCCCCGCGCACAGCCTCAATGACGCGCACGTCACGCATGCCAAGCCCGGCAAGGTGCGCAGAAATGCGCTCCTTGCGGGAAACGTCCTTCGGCAGATTCACCACGAATACCGGGCAGCTTCCATCGGCGGCCGCAGCAACCTCGGTTTTCATCTCTGGAGGCATATTTATTTCCAATGAACCATGACTATTCCCGCCAGTGCTCGGCGACCCATGGCACGGGAAGCAGATAGCGCTTGAGATGACGAGCGAAAGAACCTTGCCGCCGGGCCGAGAACAACAATCTCACATGCTCAAGCGGCGGTCTTGCCTGATGCCGTGAGGACCAGCGCCCGAGCATCGCATCTTCCGGATCAGGCTTCCCGGGGAACATAACGATCCGGGCGCCATGCGGCAAGGGCGCCGGGCGCAGATAGCGCAGCGGCCAGGGGCCGAGACAGTTGAGCCGGAAGTGGCGAATCCATTCCGACGGGAAGAACTTCACGCCGCCACGGATGCAGTTGGTCACATAACGCTGCTCGAACTGGTACTTGCCGGCCAGCCCTTCCGGATCCCGCCGGAAATCTTCCAGCATGTAGCCGTGCTTTCCGATCGGAAAACGGAACACCGAGGTCTGACCAAGCCGCTCCAGAGGCTTGATCCAGTTCCGGGCCAGCACCACGTCGTCGGGATTCCCGAACGAGAACAGATCATCCAGGTTGCCGGTAATGACCACGTCCAGGTCGATGAACAGGGCTGTTCCGGTCAGACCGAACAGGTCCTGGTTCCAGAGCGACACCTTGCGGAATTTCCCCGGCGCGTTGGTCGGCACCGGGCAGCCGAGCTCGGGCAGGCCGAAACAGGTGACCTCCGGACGTATGCCGCGACTGTCGTCGGTGAAACAGATCACGCGAAAGGGTGGCGTGATGTTGCGGGCCACCATGCCATGAATACGGTTGACATATTCCGGCCCGTACCGGGTTCCCCATTTGATGCACAGGACCTGTTTGACATCGCTCATGGCATCATCCGCTCAGACGTGGCAAACCGGCACGATGTCCTCGTGCCGGTCACCGGGTGTGGGTGTGCGCAGCGGGCAGTCGACACTGGGGTAGACCGTGCGATCCTCACGCACGTAAAGCTGGAAACGCTCCGGGAAATCACCGGACCGGTACAGATCGACCCGGGAAAAATACGGACGATAACGCTCGAAATAATCAGCGCCGGGCGCACGCACGTGCCCGGATTCCTTCGGATTCGGTTGCGGGTACTCGATCGTTTCCCGGACCACCAGGGGAACCGGCAGCACGGCAATACCACCAGGCCGAAGGATGCGACGGATCTCGGCAATCGCTTTGCGATCATCCGGCACGTGTTCAAGCACATGAGAGGCATAGACCACATCGAAACTGGTGTCCGCGAACGGCAGCTTCTGCAGGTCCACATTGTGATCGACATCCTTTCGGTTGAGGTCGGCACACTCGTAGCTGCCGAACTGCCGGGCAAACATGTCGCGGAAGAATGGTTCTGGCGCAAAGTGCAGCATCTTAAGGTTTGACGGCCCGATCTTCTGCAGCAAATCACGCATGACCAGAAACTGGTTGCGGTGCCGTTCGAAGGAGAAACACTTCGGACATCTGGCGCTGGTACGCAATCCGGTGTGCGGAGCCACATCCCTGAATGGCCCGACATACCCGCAGATCGGGCATTCGAATTTTTCCTTACCCGCACTGCCCAGCCGGAACAGCAAAAGTCCCAGTCGGTTGCGCAGGCGGTTCGGGTCTTGCTTGCGGGACGACATCACTGACTCCTGGTTCGACGGCAGCAGCCGGCGCACCATAACAAACCCCTATTCCGGACGGCCAGCCGGCGGCAGGAATCGCCGCGCCACCGGCCCGCCCTGCTCCCGGCGCCAGTGCGTGCACCAGTCGAGAAACCGGTAATCGGCTGCATACCAGTCCTTCAGCAGGGTCGACGCCCGTGCCGACAGGGCCGGCGCACTGCCGCCCGACGTGCGGTTGGCGGCCCGGGCATCGCCGGGAAGGGCCAGACCCCCGGGCAGCTCCAGGGCGGCACGCAGTGCGGCAAAGTCGGCATCCAGGCTTTCTGTGCGGCCGATGAACAACACATCTCCGGCCCGCTTCTCCAGTTCCTGCTCGCTGCCGAACCAGTCGCTGTAATAGCAGTTCAGGTGCGAGATGCTGCGCATGGCATGCAGGGCCCGCTCATGTTCCGGATGCTGCGGATCCAGTGCCAGCGCCAGCGACTCCGGTGTCGGGAAATGCCCGAAGGCGATGCGCTCGTCATCGGTCCACGGCACGTTGTGGGAGGGCGCCCCCTGACGCAGGCGACTGCCGAAACCACTCACGTAACGCGCCAGCGGATCCCGCGTCACAAACATCACGCAATGCCCTCGCGGCACATCACGCAACGTTACCCGGTGAGGGTGCATGTAGATGACCCAGCGAGGTGTGACGGGAAAGGGAGTCAGCGCACTTTTCAGCGCCGTACCACCGGTCTTCCGGATATGGAGGAAATGCACATTGCCGCGCCCCGTGCAGGCCGCGCGGATCCGCCGCAGGAAATGGGTTGCCTTTCGAAACGAGAATGCCATGACGCCGTTTACCCGGATCGCGGGGCAAGTTGCAGGGAATCGCAAATCTGCTGCGCATGCAATGCCGCCAGATCCGCCGTCACCGGGGTGAAATCATCGATGGAAAACCGGAAGCTTTCCAGCGTGGAAACCGGTACACGACGCAACCGTCGGCGCTCTTCCTGGATGGAGAGGACCTGCTCCAGAAAGGCCGAGGAGATCACCTGCGCCGGCAACAGTGTCACGACCGGGCGGCCCGCCGATATGGCCTCGCTCACCATGCTCAGGCTGTCCTGGGTGACAAACACGCAGTCGGCCGCTCCCAGGAAATCCAGCACGACTTTTTCCGGCTTCGCGTGCCACCAGACCGCGTGCAGCAGGTATTCCGGGCGCACCTGTTCGCGCAGCAGCTGCTCCGCCTCCGGCGGCGTGCGGCGCGAGGTGGTCAGCAACCAGCGCCAGCCGCACAGGCCAAGCCGGTTCAGGCCCGCGGCCAGCGCCTCCCAGTCCGCGGTCACGAAACGATGACTGCGCGAATCGCCACCGACCAGCACGCTGCCCAGCTGCGTTCCGCCGGCGGCCGGCAAACCGGCACGATACGCATCACCACGACCGGCAACACGGGCCGGCGACATGCCGGTCAACAGCAGCTCGGTCTGTATCGCGCAACGGTGCCCCTGCATCGGCAGGGGGCTGAGTACCGCATCGAACCAGGACGCCGGATACGGATCGGGATGTCCGCAAAACACCAGCGGCACGCGAAAACGGCGCGCCAGGCTCACCGCCAGCGGCACGCCCTGCCCTCCGCTGGTCACGATCAGATCCGGGCGTGCCGGCAGGACGCGCGGCCAGCGATAGGCAAGCGACAGCAGGAAATCCGGCAGGCCCCGGTTCATCCGGCCTGTCAGCCATCTCAACAGGGGCCTCAGGAAACCGCGCAGCGTCAGATGTGCAGTCAATACCGCCACTTCAGCGCGCAAGCGTGCAGCCAGCGCATCGGCAATGCCGCGCGACTGGGTCATATGCCCCGCGTGGCCTTCGTCGACAATCAGTATCTGCATGCGGATCTGCCGACGCGTTCAGGACGGCCCGGAAACCGTGCGTTCGGCACGATCCCAGATCTCGCGTATCCAGGTTGCCGGCCGGATGAACTTGTAGATTTTCTTCCAGGGCTTCGCCGGCCACTGACCGACCACGGCCTCATGCGGATTCGGCACACCCGGAAAGGCAACAACGCGCGTACCGGGTGGATACGAGGGCGCCACGAAAAACCGCAGCGGCCAGGCCGGGACACAATGGGTCTTGAACAGCACGCACCAGTCGTCCGGCCAGAAAGCCAGATCCTTCACCGTGCGCGAAATGTAGGTCTGTGAATTGCGGAATTCCGCGAAAACCTTCTCATGCTCGTTCACGAGTTTCTCGAGCAGGTACTCTTCGGAACCGACGGTGAACCGGTACACGGATGTGTTGCCGATGCCCTTGCCGCGCTGCGTCCAGTTCTGCATGACGATGAAGGTTTTCTCCGGCATGTACGAGAAGAACCCGTCGAGCGTGCCGGTCACGACCACATCGAGATCAAGGAACAGCCACTGCCCGGTCAGGCCGAACAGTCGCTCGCTGCGTGCGTAGGTGCTCAACTTTCTCCAGCCCCGCAAGCGGTGCGGCATGGGAATGTCCACGACCGGGCAATCATGGCATTCGACCTCGGCACGTATGCCGGTACGGTCATCCGTCAGGCACACGAAACGGATCGGCCCCGTGGCGTTGGCGCGGACCATGGCATACAGACGGTTTACATACTCCGGCCCGTACAACGTGCCCCACTTCATGCAGATGAACTGCTTCACGGCAGCCATCGTCAAGCACCGAACACGGTCTGGCCGCGACCTACGGCGTAATAACGGATACCGGACTTCGCCACATCCTCCGGATCGAAGAGGTTGCGGCCATCAACCACCACCGGCTGCTTCAGTTGCGATTTCAGCCAGCCGAAGTTGACCGAGCGGAAGGCTTTCCATTCGGTGCAGATCACCAGTGCATCGGCACCCTGCAGCGCCTCGTCGCGCTGGCCGCACAGCAGCAGGTCCGGGCGATCGCCATAGATCCGGTGCGTCTCTTCCGCCGCCTTAGGGTCGTAGGCCCGCACCTTGCCACCGGCCGCCCACACAGCCTCCAGCAGCACGCGGCTCGGCGCCTCGCGCATGTCATCGGTGTTCGGCTTGAAGGCCAGGCCCCAGACCGCAATGGTCTTCCCCTTCACGCTGCCGCCCAGCGCATGCGAGAGCTTGGCAAACAGCGAACCCTTCTGGGTTTCGTTCACGCCTTCCACCGCCGTCAGCATGCGCGGCGTGTAGCCGGACGTGGTGGCGATGTGCTGCAGCGCCTTGATGTCCTTCGGGAAACAGGATCCGCCGTAGCCGCAGCCCGGATAGATGAAGTGGAATCCGATGCGGGGATCGGAGCCGATGCCGATGCGCACCTGCTCGATGTCGACGCCCAGCCGCTCGGCCAGCTGCGCCATCTCGTTCATGAAACTGATCTTGGTGGCCAGCATGGCGTTGGCTGCGTACTTGGTCAGTTCGGCGGCGCGCACGCCCATGAAAATCAGCTTGTCATGGTTACGGTTGTAGGGCGCATAGCACTGGCGCATGGCATTGCGCACGTCTTCCGAATCCGTCCCGATGACGATGCGTGCCGCACGGGTGAAATCCTCGATGGCACTGCCTTCCTTCAGGAACTCGGGATTCGAGCAGACATGATACGGAATCTTCACGCCGCGCTTCGCCAGCCCCTCGGCAATCACGCCGGCCACTTTCTCGGCCGTGCCCACCGGCACCGTCGACTTGTCGATGACGATCTTCGTATCGCTCATGTGCTCGGCAATCGAACGCGCCACGGCAAACACGTATTTCAGGTCCGAGGAACCGTCTTCGTCCGGCGGCGTGCCAACGGCAATGAAGATCAGCTCGCCGTGCGCCACACCTTCCTGTGCCGAGGTGGTGAATGCCAGCGTCTTCTGCGCCAGACAGCCTTTTACCAGCTCTGACAGGCCCGGTTCGTAGATCGGCACTTCTGCACGCCGGAGCATTTCGACCTTGCGGGCATCGACATCGACGCACAGCACTTCGTGACCGACGTCCGCCAGACAGGCGCCGGTGACCAGGCCAACATAACCGGAACCGAAAACAGTGATCTTCATGGCATGGGGTCCGAACGTGACAAGACAGGGAGACCGGCAGCAACGGCACCGGCCCGGAGTTCTTCATACACCGCCAGCGTGCGCGATGTCATGGTTTCCAGCAGGAACACGGGATCGACAGACACCGTGACGGGGCTGGCCAGCAGCTTCTCGACCGCGCGCCGCAGCCCGTGGCGGTCACCGGCATGGACCGCACCGCCCGGGTACAGCCGGCGCAATATCTCGCCGACACCGCCGTGGTCGTACCCCACCACCGGCGTGCCGATGGACAGGGCCTCCACCACCGTGCGCCCGAATGACTCCGGCTGCGTGGACAGCGACAGCACGACCGACGAGATTGCATAGACATCGCGGATGTCACTGCGGGAACCGGTGAACGTGATGTCCCCTGCCAGGCCGCGGGCGACGACTTCCATCCGCAGCTCGTGCGCGTAGGCACGCCGCTTCGGATCCTCGCCGCCAACGATAAGGCCGTGCACCGGAACGCCCTCGGTACGCAGCTGCGCTACCAGATCGATGAATTCGTGGTGGCCTTTCAAACGGGTAATGCGTCCGGGCAGCGTGATCAGCAGGCGGTTACGCGTGTTGGGGAACTGCTGGTACCAGGACTCCAGCCACTCGGGCGGCGGCTTGTAGCCGGCCGGGAACTCCTCCGGATCCACGCCCCGATGGATAAGCTCGACCTTCGACAGGTCAGTGCGCGGATAATTTTTCCGGATGTAATCGAGCACGGTTTCCGAAACGGCGATCACCCGTTCACCGCAGCACATGATCTCGCTGTAGCGGTTCACGGAGTACAGACCGTGCACGGTCGACACCAGCTTCGGCCGCGTGGCCGGATCCATGCCGCGCCAGGCCAGCCACATCACCCAGGCCGGCAGACGGGAGCGCACATGCAGGATGTCGAATTTTTCGCGCACCAGCAGCCGGCGCATGGCAAGGAATTTCAGGAAGGTCAGCGGCGACTTCCGGCCCAGGTCGATGGCAATGTGCCGGGAGCCTTCGCGCTCCAGCCGGGGGACCAGCGTACCGCCCGCCGACAGCACATACGAATCGTGGCCGGCAACCACCAGCGCACGGGCAATTTCCAGTGTGCCGCGCTCGACACCGCCGTTGTCCAGCGACGGCAGCACCTGCAGCACCTTGAGGCGACGCGGCGCAGCGGGCATCAGGTCTGCCACCCTGCCAGACGCTGCAGGATTTCTTCTGCAACACGTTCCGCCTCGTTGATCGGCTTGTCCTGTTTCACCAGCGTGCGGCTGTCCTTCCAGACCAGGAACGGCGTCACCAGGCCGTCCTTGACCAGCTGCTCGACCCCGGCTGTCACACGGTCGAGATCGTGGCGCGGCACCCACAGCAGACCGGTGCGCGCACCCGACGTCAGCGACTCGTAGATCATCGACACGCTGTCTTCGGTGACCCATACGGTGGAGCTCACCGTGATGGCATCGGCCACCCAGCCCGGATCGGTCTTTTCGAAGGGGATCACCTCGACACCGATGCCGCGCAACGACTTCAGCAGACCCAGCGACGATTCCGGCGTGCGGCGCGACGTGGTCAGCGCCCAGTGCATGTCCGGTGTTTCCTTGACGATCTGCCGCAACTGCGTGATCAGCGTTTTCTCGTCCCACTTGTGATGCTTCGATGGCCCGCCGATCAGGAACAGGCCCTGGGTTGCCTTCTGGTGCACGGACGCACGCAAGGTGTTCAGCACGCCCCGGGTGGCGACGACGTTGGCGCGTTTGCGCGGGCGGTCGTGCTGCGGAATCACGCACAGATCGAACAGGAACAACGGCAGGCTTGGCTGCATCAGCACCACCGACAGGCCGCCGCGCGCACGCTTTGCCGCCAGCAGCGGCAGATGCGTGGCATGCCCGCAGCCCACGATCAGGTCGGGATCCGGCAGGGCCAAGCCCGCCGTGAAGCGCCGGAGCAGCCATTCCCGGAACGCCGTACCGGCCGGCGGCATGGCATCCAGCCAGTGTGCGGCGACCTCGACATGGCGGCCGAGCGCCCGCACCAGCCCTTCAAGCTGGCTGCGATGACCGGGCTTGCCGTCGGTGAGCAGCCAGACAACCAGCTGCCGTGCGCGATTTACTTGCAGAGTGTCAGCCATTCCGCGTGTTTCGCGCTCTTGCCACGCACGACGTCGGCGTAGAGCGCCTGCAGCCGGGTGGTGACCGGGCCGCGCTTGCCGGCGCCGATACTGCGGCCATCCAGCTCGCGCAGCGGCGTGACTTCGGCGGCCGTGCCGGTGAAGAAGGCTTCGTCGGCGATATACACCTCATCGCGGGTAATGCGCTTTTCCTTCACGGTGTAGCCCAGCTCGGTCGCCAGCTGCATCACCGTCTTGCGGGTGATCCCGTCCAGGCAGCTGGTGACATCCGGGGTGAAGATGACACCGTCACGGACGATGAACACATTTTCCGCAGAGCCTTCGGCCACGTAGCCTTCCGGATCCAGCAGCAACGCTTCCTCGGCACCACCGGACAGCGCCTCATTGAGCGCCAGCATGGAGTTGATGTAGTTGCCATTGGCCTTGGCGCGCGTCATGGCAATGTTGACGTGATGGCGCGTGAAGCTGGACGTGCGGGCGGTGATGCCGCGCTCCAGCGCTTCGGCGGACATGTAGGCGGGCCATTCCCAGGCGGCGACGATCACATTGACCGACAACCCTTTGGCACGCAGGCCCAGCGCCTCCGAACCGAGGAAAACCATCGGACGCAGGTAGGCATGCGGCAGCTTGTTCTCGCGGATGACCGCCGTCTGTGCGGCGTTGATCTGGTCAGGCGTGAACGGAACTTTCATCGCCATGATGTGCGCGGAGTCGAACAGACGGCGGGTGTGCTCCTTCATGCGGAAGATCGCAGGGCCCTTGTCCGTTTCGTAGGCCCGCACACCCTCGAATACACCCATGCCGTAGTGCAGCGTGTGCGTGAGCACATGGACTTTCGCTTCGCGCCACGGAACCAGTTCACCGTTGAACCAGATGACGCCGTTGCGATCGGACATGGACATGAACGTGACTCCTCGGATTTCCTGACGCCTGCCGGCGTTGCTGTAACTTGAAAAAGCCGTAACGTGAAAAATCAGTGCAGCTTCGCGTCCGTGGCGGCATCGCCGATCACCGCCTGCCATATGCGCCGCACCGCCGCCCGCAGCTCCGCGTACGCCGAGGCCTCGACCCGGGACTTCTCCTTGGCGAGCGCCGCGTGGTGCGTCAGGGTACGGAACCGCAGATACGCCTCGCGCAGCAGATCCGCATCCGATGCCGGCAACAGGCCGGCGGCCGCGATGGCTTCAAGCTGGCGAACGTTGTCGGTATGACGGATGAGGTCCGGGTGTCGGCTGGACCACCGCAGGGCGAGATATTGAACCAGAAATTCGATATCCACGATACCGCCGGGATCGTGCTTCACATCGAACAAACGGGCCTTTTCCCCGGCACTGGCGGTGCCATCGGCAGCCAGCCCGAGGTGCCCGATCATCTTGTCGCGCATGGCGGCCACTTCGTTGCGCAGGCGCTCCGGTTCCCGTTCCCGGCACAGGGTTTCCCGGCGTATGGCCATGAAGCGTTCGGCGACCACAGGGTCGCCGGCCACCGGCCGCGCCCGGACCAGCGCCTGGTGCTCCCAGGTCCATGCCCCTTCCTGCTGATAACGCCGGAACGCCGACAGCGTCGATACCAGCAGCCCGGATGCACCCGACGGACGCAGCCGCATGTCGACCTCGTACAGTTCGCCGGAAAAAGTGCGGGTCGTGAGGATATTGATGATGCGCTGCACCAGTCGCGTGTAGAACGCTTCGTTGGCCAGTTCGCGCACACCGTCGGTGCTGCCGTCCGGCGGCACATCGTAGAGAAACACCAGATCGAGATCGGAACCGTACGAAAGCTCGATGCCACCCAGCTTGCCGTAGGCGACGATGGCAAAGCCGGACTCCACGGGATTGCCGTCGGCATCCCGCGGCCGGCCGTGTTTTGCCACTACATCGCGCCACGCCATCGCCAGCACTTCACCCAGCAGGGCTTCGGCAATCCAGGTCAGGTAATCACTCACCTTCATCAGCGGCAGCGTACTCATCACGTCGGAGGCCGCCACCTTGAGCACATGCGCCAGCCGGAAATGCCGCAGGGCTTCCAGCAACTGCTCGCTGTCGTCTTCCGGAATGCGCGCCAGCTGCGCCCGCAGGTCGGCGCGCAGGTCGTCCAGTTGCGGTGGCGCGTACAGGGTGCCCGCATTGATCAGCTCATCCAGCAACGAGGGGTGCCGTGCGATCTCGTCGGCAATCCACTCGCTGGCACCGCAAAGACGCACCAGCTCGGCCAGTGCCTGCGGATTCTCGCTGAGCAGCACCATGTAGGCAGAGCGGCGCAGCACCGACTGCAGCACACGCAGCACCCTCGCCAGCACCGGCTCCGGCTCCGCGCAACCGGGCAGGCCGCGCAGCAACGGCGGCATCAGGCGATCAAGCCGTTCGCGGGCAACGGCCTGCAGGTTGATCACGTGGCGGTCTTCGCGGAATTCGCGCAGACGCTGCAGGACGGCACCGGCCGGCAGCAACCCTTGCGCCTCCAGCAGGCCGAGCGCCGACGGCTCCGGCAGCCGTCCCAGCCACAGATCCAGCCACTCATCACCGGCCTCGACCGGTGCCGTGGTTTCCTCGCCGGTGCTGATCGATGCACGGAAATGCCGCTCGACCACGGCACGGTGGCCGTCGAGTGCGACCGCGAACGCTTCCCAGCCGGAAAAACCCATGGCGAAGGCGATGCGCAGCCGCGTCGTGTCGTCATCCGGCAGCGTCTGGGTCTGCGCATCCTCGATGGCCTGCAGGCGGTGCTCCACCCGGCGCAGGAAATCGTAGGCGGCCGCCAGCTCGTCACGCGCCGCCGGCGTGAAAACGCCGATCTCCACCAGGGTCGCCAGCACCGGCAACAACGCGCGCTCCTGCAGGCGCGTGTCGAGACCTCCACGGATCAGCTGGAAAGCCTGGGCGATGAATTCGACTTCCCGGATACCGCCCGGGCCCAGCTTCACGTTGCCGGCCATGCCCTTGCGCTGCACTTCCCGCGCGATCATGCCTTTCAGTTCACGCAGCGCGCCAAAGGCGCTGTAATCCAGATAGCGGCGGTACACAAAGGGGCGCAGGCGCTTCATCAGCTGCTCCCCTGCCACAACGTCACCCGCCACCACGCGGGCCTTGATCATGGCGTAACGCTCCCAGGGGCGACCCTGTTCCTCGTAATAGCCTTCCATGGCATCGAAACCCGCAGCGAGCGCACCGCTGGTGCCCCAGGGTCGCAGCCGCATGTCGACACGGAAGACGAAGCCGTCATCGGTCACGGCATCCAGTGCGCGGATGAGGCGCCGCCCCAGGCGCGTGAAGAATTCATGATTGGACATCGGCTTCGCCGCGCCCACCGTCTCGCCTTCTTCCGGATAGGCAAAGATCAGATCGACGTCTGACGACAGGTTCAGCTCCCGTGCGCCCAGCTTGCCCATGCCAAGCACGACCAGCTTCTGCGGCGTACCGCTTTGCTCGCCCACGGGCACGCCGAAGTCGCGCTCGACCCAGCCGGAAATCTTCTCCAGGGCCAGATCGATGCCGGCATCGGCCAGATCGGAAAGATCGCGCACGGTTTCGGCAAGGTCGGCCGTGCCGGCCAGATCGCGCCAGATGATGCGCAGCATTTCCCGGTGGCGCAGCGCACGCAGCGCAGCCATCAGGGTGTCATCGTCGGCGGCATCCGCCAGCGCGGCAACGGCGTGTGTACGCAGCTCGCCGTCGTGATACCTGCGCTGCAATTCACCGGATTCCAGCAGCGCCGCGAGCACCTGCGGCCGCCGCGCGCACTGGCGGGCCGCGTAATCGCTGCCGGCCCAGACCCGCACCAGCTCGCCGGCAACGGCATCGGTCAGGCCCGGCAACGGAATGCCGGCAGCCTCCAGCCGCTCGATGTAGTTGCGCCAGTGGGTATCGACCAGGGCCACGAGCGGCGCAGGAAGCGCCGCCATGGCCTGGGCAATGCGGGACTGCGGCATGTTGTACAGACGTGCGCCGGAAGGCGCCTACGACGGATCGACCGGATCGACGTCGAACAGGTTGCCGTCCTGGGCGCGAATTCTCACCTTGCTGCCGGCAGGCGCATCGTCACCGCGTACCGTCCAGAGCGTGTCGTCGATGCGGATCCGGCCACTGCCGCCGACGATGGCTTCCTCCAGACGCACCACCTTGCCGACATGCTCGGCACCGCGGCGATTGAGGATGGGAGCATCCGGCGCCGGCGCTTCCTTCACGTATTTCTTCCACAGCCAGACACTCAGCACGGAAAACACGGCGAACAGCACCAGCTCGACCGGCCAGCCGATCGGCAACAGGAAGGCCAGCACGCCGGTGGCCAGCGCTGCAAAACCGATCCACATCATGAAACTGCTGCCGGCCGCGGCCAGCTCGGCCACCAGCAGCAGCACGCCGAGTATCAGCCAGTGCCAGTATTGAACGTCTGCGAGGGACATCAGGATGGGCTTCCCGTCTTGATTTTCTGTTTGCTGATCGACTCGTTGACGAGCTCGGCGATACCGGCCACGGAGCTCGCCACGCTGGTGGCCTCCAGCGGCAGCAGGATCACCTTGGAATTGTTGCTGGCCGTCAGGTGGCCCAGTGCTTCCACGTATTTCAGCGCCACAAAATAGTTCACCGCCTGCACGTCGCCCTTGGCAATGGCCTGCGACACCATGTGCGTGGCTTTCGCCTCCGCCTCGGCCTGGCGCTCACGCGCTTCTGCCTGCAGGAACGCAGCCTGCTTCTCGCCTTCGGCGCGCAGGACCTCGCTCTGCTTCTCGCCTTCGGCCTTGAGAATGGCCGCCTGCCGGAAACCCTCTGCCTCCAGGATGTTGGCGCGCTTTTCCCGCTCGGCCTTCATCTGCGAGCCCATCGCCGCCACCAGATCCACCGGCGGACGGATGTCCTTGATCTCGATACGGGTGATCTTCACACCCCAGGGATTGGTGGCGTGATCCACCACACTGAGCAGCTTGGCATTGATCTGGTCACGCTGGCTCAGCATGTCATCCAGATCCATGGAGCCCAGCACGGTCCGGATGTTGGTCATCACCAGATTGCGGATGGCGTGCTCGAGGCCACTCACCTCGTAGGCGGCCTTGGGCGCATCAATGATCTGGAAGAAGACTACCGCATCGATGGTGACCATGGCGTTGTCGCGGGAAATGACTTCCTGCGGCGGCACGTCCAGCACCTGCTCCATCATGTTCATCTTGCGGCCAACGCCGTACACGTACGGGAAGAACACATTCAGCCCCGGCTGCAGGGTCTGCGTGTAGCGGCCGAAACGCTCCAGCGTCCAGGCATAGCCCTGCGGCACGAAGGCCAGGCCTTTCATGACCGTGACGATGGCCAGCACGACCAGGAAAATCAGGAAGAAACCGGCAATACCAAAACCCATGACTCGCTCCTTGATGGCGTTGTATCAGTCGAAACCGTGTCAGTCGAACATTTCCATGGACGGCGTCAGCCGCATCACTTCCTCGATCGTGGTCAGGCCGGCCGCCACTTTCTGTGCGCCGGCCAGCCGCAGCGGCTTCATGCCTTCCTTGATCGCCTGCTTGCGGATGTCGGCAACGTCCGCGTGCTGGGCAATCAGCTTACGCAGCGGTTGCGACAACGGCATGATCTCGTAGACGCCCATCCGGCCGAGATAGCCGGTGTCGCGGCACTCCAGGCAACCGCCCGGCACATACACCTTCGGCGGCACCCGTGACTTGAACGGCGTCACCAGCTCCTTCCAGATGGATTCGTCGGTCTCCGCTTCCTTCTTGCAGTGCGGACACAGCGTACGCACCAGACGCTGTGCCATCACACCGACCACCGTGGCGCTGATCAGGTAGGGCGGAATGCCGAGATCCAGCAGACGGGTGATCGAGGACGGCGCGTCGTTGGTGTGCAGCGTCGACAGCACCAGATGGCCGGTGAGGGCTGCCTGCACGGCCATGTCGCCGGTCGCCAGGTCGCGGATCTCGCCGACCATGATGATGTCCGGGTCCTGCCGCAGCAGCGCCTTCACGCCTTCGGCAAAACCGACATCGATGTTCTGCTGGATCTGCATCTGGTTGAAGCTGCCTTCCACCATCTCGATCGGATCTTCGATGGTGCACACATTCACGTCCGGCGTGGCCAGACGCTTGAGCGTGGAATACAGCGTGGTGGTCTTGCCGGAGCCGGTCGGGCCGGTAACGAACACGATGCCGTGCGCGGCCTCGGTCATCGTCTGCCATTTCTGGAAATCCTCGGCGGCCAGACCGAGCTGCTCGAACGAACGCACCAGCACTTCCGGATCGAAGATCCGCATCACCATTTTCTCGCCGAACGCCGTCGGCAGGGTGGACAGACGCAGCTCGATTTCATCGCCGGCCGGTGAGCGTGTCTTGATGCGGCCATCCTGCGGCTTGCGCTTTTCCGCCACGTTCAGCCGGCCCAGGATCTTCAGGCGCGCCGTCACGGCGGTCATGATCATGGCCGGCAGCTCATAGACATCGTGCAACACGCCGTCGATGCGAAAGCGCATCTTGCCGGTCTCGCGGCGCGGCTCGAGGTGGATGTCGCTGGCGCGCTGCTCGAAGGCGTACTGAAGGATCCAGTCGACAATGGCGACGATGTGCTGGTCATTGGCATCCGAGGATGCCTTGCCCATTTCCAGCAGCTGCTCGAAGTTGAGTGCGCCGGCCGACGACTGCCCGCTCTCGCCGGCGGCACGCTGGATGGAGCGCGACAGGTTGTAGAACTCCAGCCGGTAGCGCGACAGGTCTTCCGGGTTGGCGACAACGATTTTTATTTCCTTGCCGCGCGCGGTCTGCTCCAGCTGCGCCAGCCAGTCGGAATAGAACGGCTGGTCGGTGGCGATGACCATCTCTTCCTTGCCCACCTGCACCGCCATGATGTGGTGGCGCTCGGCGAACTTGTACGACATGACGTCGGAGATCTTCGCCACATTGACCTTCAGCGGGTCGAGGTGGAACCAGGGCAGGCCGGCCTTCTGCGCCAGCCACTGGCTGAGCCAGTCGAGGGTGAGTTTCTGGGCCGGCTGCGCGGCGTGCCGGAACTGGTGCTTGGCCACCATCTGCAGGCCATGCCAGTTCAGCTCGTGCTTCTCGCGGGTGCTGCCGGCACACAGGTTGACGTCGCGCTGGGTCAGGACGCCGTCGGCCAGCAGCTGGTCCAGCACCCAGCGGGTATCGATCAGGTAGCTGGCCTGACGCAGGCGCTCGGCCATGGGGCGGGATTCGGTCTTGGCGGCAGCGGCAGCTTCGCCCGGTTTGGCAGTGCTCAAGTGGACTCCCCTGCGGTGCGTTTGCCGTGACATTCGGTCAGGCAGGACCCGCTCGTCCGGGCTACTTTATAGGCTCGCACCGGCACCGTCAGCAGCGGCCGGCGCGGTCATGGAGGACGGCGTCACATGCCGGCAACAAGATCTGCAGGATGGTTCCCTGCCTGTGCTTTTGCCTTGCTGGCGGCCCTGTTGCCGCCGGCAGGGCGGGCCGCGCCGCCACCGCCGCAACCGGTGGTGCTGATCGCCGCCGAGGACGACTGGTATCCCTACTCGGCGGAACAGGACGGGCGACCCACCGGTTATGCCGTGGACCTGGTTGCCGCCATCTACGAGGCTGCCGGTGCCCGCCTGGAGCTGATCTCGCTGCCGTATGCCCGCTGCATGGCACTGGTCGACGCCGGCAAGCTGGCAGGCTGCTTCGATACCCCGCGGGACCGGCGCATCGAGACCCGCTACCTGTGGCACGACGTCCCCCTGTTCCTGGCCCGTTCGCAGGTCTTCGCCCAGGCCGGCAGGGCACATGTGGTCACCGGGCCGGTCGATCTGGAAGGCACCCGGGTCGCCATCACCAACGGCTACTTCTACGGCGATGAGTTCCACCTCAACACCCGGATCCGCCAGGAGGTGGTCGACAGCGACCTGACCGCCCTGCGCATGCTGGCTGCCGGCCGGGTCGACCACGCCCTGGTGTTCGAGCAGGTGGCCCGGTACCTGTTCCGGACCTGGCCGGACCTGCAGGGGCGGGTCACGGCGGTCGGCAGCTTCCAGGACGTGCCTATCTACCTGTCCTTCTCCCGCACCCATCCGGACGCCCCGGAAGCCCTGCGGCTGTTCAACCGGGGCATGGCGGAAATCCGCCGCAACGGCACCCGGGAACGCATCGACCGCCACTGGCAGCAGACGCCCTGAACCGGGCACGGCAGGAGTCCGTATACTGCGCGCCCCGACCCTGACAGCCATGTGGCGGCCCTGCCGGGCTGCTGACGGAGATCCGCCATGCCCATCGGTTCCTCGCTCGCCGGAATGTTCGGCCGCTCGCCGATCAAGCCGATCCAGGAGCACATGAAGAAGTGCCACCAGTGCGCCGAGCTGCTGATCCCGTTCACGGAGTCGGTACTCGCCGGCCGCTGGGAACAGGCACTGGAGCTGCAGCAGAAAATTGCCTCGGTCGAACGCGAGGCCGACGTGTTCAAGCGGGACATCCGCAAGCAACTGCCCAAGAGCCTGTTCCTGCCGATGCCGCGCGAGGATCTGCTGGATCTGGTCTCCACGCAGGACAAGGTCGCCAACAAGGCCAAGGACATCGCCGGCCTGATGTACGGGCGTCACATGGAAATCCCGGCCGATCTGGCCGAGCCGATCCTGCGCTTCGTGCGCGGCTCGGTGGCGGCCTCGTCGCAGGCGGTGAAGGCCATCGGCGAACTGGATGAGCTGATCGAAACCGGCTTCGGTGGCCACGAAGTGAAGCTGGTGGAAAAGCTGATCGAGGAACTGGACGTGCTGGAGCACGACACCGACGAGCAGCAGATCGAAATCCGGCTGGCGCTGTTCAAGGTCGAGAAGCAGATGTACCCGGTGGACGTGATTTTCCTCTACCAGGTGATCGAGCAGATCGGCGATCTCGCCAACCGTGCCCAGCGCGTGGGCGGCCAGCTGCAGATGCTGCTGGCACGCTGAACGTCGCGCCGCAAAAAACAATGCCGGCCTGAAGCCGGACCTGACCGATCAACCCTTCCCGCTCCGGAACCTGTCATGGAACTGCTTGCCCAGTACGGCGACGTACTCGTCATCCTTGCCTGCGCCTTTGGTCTTTTCATGGCCTGGGGTATCGGCGCCAACGACGTTTCCAATGCCATGGGCACGTCGGTGGGCTCGAAAGTGTTCACCATCAAGCAGGCGATCATCGTCGCCATGGTGTTCGAGTTTGCCGGCGCCTACTTCGCCGGCGGCGAGGTGACCAGCACCATACGCAGCGGCATTGTTGACGCTTCGGATTTCACCCACATGCCGTTTGATTTCGTGCTCGGCATGCTGGCCTCGCTGCTGGCAGCGGCCATCTGGCTGCTGGTGGCCTCCACCATGGGCTGGCCGGTATCGACCACGCACTCGATCGTCGGCGCCATTATCGGCTTCGGCCTCATTGCCGGCGGCAGTCAGGCCATCCACTGGGACCAGGTCGGCGAGATCGCCATCAGCTGGGTGGTGTCGCCGGTCAGCGCCGCCATCGTTGCCTATTTCCTGTTCCGTTCCGCGCAGCGACTGATCCTCGACACCGACGATCCGTTCCGGAACGCCAAGAAATTCATTCCCTGGTACATGTTCGCGGTCGGGTTCATCCTGGCCATGGTGACCATGACCAAGGGCCTCAAGCATATCGGCCTGCCGCTTTCCAACACGGAGGCGCTGATGCTGTCGGTGGCCATCGGCGCGCTGGTGATGGCCCTGGGCATGTTCATGATGCGCCGCATCGAGCCCGACCCCGAGGCCGATCGTGAATTCCGCTACGCCAGCGTGGAGAAAGTGTTCGGCGTGCTGATGATCTTCACCGCCTGCTCCATGGCATTTGCACACGGCTCCAACGATGTCGCCAACGCCATCGGCCCGCTGGCCGCGGTACTCGGCGTGGTGCAGTCCGGCGGCGAGATCGCGGCCAAATCAGCCACGCCGCAGTGGGTTCTGCTCATGGGTGCGGTGGGCATCGTCATCGGCCTAGCCACCTACGGCTACAAGGTCATCGCCACCATCGGCGAAAAGATCACGGAGCTGACCCCCAGCCGCGGCTTTGCCGCCGAATTCGCCGCAGCCACCACGGTGGTGATCGCTTCCGGCATGGGCATGCCGATTTCCACCACACATACGCTGGTCGGTGCCGTACTCGGGGTCGGTCTGGCGCGCGGCATCGGTTCGCTCAATCTGGGCGTGATCGGCGGCATCTTCACCAGCTGGGTGATAACCCTTCCGGTCGGAGCCCTGCTGTCCATGCTGATCTTCCTGATACTCAAGTTCCTGTTCGGCGCCTGAATCCATGGATATCGGAAATTTCGGCTACTCGATCGCCGGCCTGCTGGTCGGCATGCTGGTCGGCGCCACCGGTGTCGGCGGCGGCTCGCTGATGACACCGATCCTGATCCTGGTGTTCAGCGTGAAACCGGCGATGGCGGTCGGTACCGACCTGCTGTACGCCTGCATCACCAAGAGCTTCGGCGTCTGGCTGCATCGCACCCGGGGCACGGTGAACTGGCGCATCGTCGGCCTGCTGGCCGCCGGCTCGCTGCCGGCCTGCGCGGCGTCGCTGTGGGTGCTGCACATGCTGGGCGAGGACGGCATCAAATTTTCGCTGATCACGAAAACGCTGGCCGTCATGATCATCGCCACCGGTCTGGTCACGCTGTTCAACAACCTGCTGAAAAAAGCGGCACAGCGGGAAGAACAGCCGGCGGTGCACTGGGTGCACGGCCCGGCACGCGAGCCGCTGGTGGTGGTGATGGGCGTGGTGGTCGGCGCCACTGTAACGCTGTCGTCGGTCGGTGCCGGCGCCATCGTCGCCACACTGCTGCTGATGCTGTATCCGCGCCTGCCGACGGTGTCCATCGTCGGCACCGATCTTGCCTACGCGATTCCGCTGACGCTGGTTGCCGGGCTCGGCCACATGGGTTCCGGCAACGTCGACTTCGGCCTGCTCGGGTGGATGCTGCTGGGCTCGCTGCCGGGCATCTGGCTGGGCACGAAGTTCGGCTTCCGCGTACCGGACAAGGTCATGCGGCCGTTCCTTGGCGGCACCCTGGTGTTCATCGGCATCATCCTGCTCAACAAGTAACGGCGGCGGCTTTTCTGGCCGCTGCCGACAAAGGCCTGCTGCCCGCCCGCGCCGACAATGGCCGGTTCCGATCCGCGCCGGGCCTGCGTCATGCCGCAACCCTTCATTCCTCCCGACAGTGCACCCGTTGCCGAACCCGGCGACATCGATCCGGTCGGCCTGTGGTATCGCGCGCGCCTGACCGACGGCGTCGACGATCGCATGTGGTTCGGTTTCTTCGAGTGCCCGGGTGCCGCGCCGCACTGGGTGACACTCAGTCATCGCCACTACGACGGCATCGGGGCGCTTGCCGTGCTGTTCGCGCAGTGCGGCTGGCGCATCGACAGCCTGCCGGCCGGGCGCGACCGGAAACTCCCCGGCCTGCTGGCACGACCCGGCAGGCAGGCACCGCGCCCGCCGCCGGCCCGCGGCATTCCGCGCTGGCGGGCTCTCGATGTGCAGCGGACCGGTGAAACCGCACAGCAACCGCCGGCGGCCGTGCTGCTCGATGCGGACGAATCCCTGCAGATAGACCGCGCGGCACGCACTGCCGGCGTCAGCACGTCCAGCTGGCTGCTGTGGACGGCCGACCGCACCACGCGCGCCCTGCTGGCAGAAGCCGATGCCGCGCTGCCCTGGGTGTTCCCGGTCAACCTGCGCGGTGCCGTCACGGCGCCACGCGAAACCATGAACCACTGCAGCGGCATCACCGTGCAACTGGATGCCGGCACCGGTGCCGGCGACCTGCACGCACAGACCGCCGCGAGACTGGCCGCCGGTGAGCATCTCGCGCAGTGGCACGGCCTGAACATCGGTCGCTGGATCGGCGCCGGCGGCGTCCGCCTGCTGTACCGGCTGATTCGCGCGCCGGCCGGGCGTCACGCCGGTTCCTGGTCGAACCTGGGTGACTGGCCGCCGCCGGGCTTTCACGGCGACGGCTTGCCGGAGCCGGCCGGACTGGTGGGCGTCGCGCCGGGCAGCCCGGCCTATCCGGTCTCGGCCGCCACCCTGCGCTGGCGTGAATGCCGCACGCTGGCCTGCCGGTTGCACCCGGTACTCGACGCACCCGGCCGGGCCGACGCCTTCGTCGCACACTGGCGCTCGCTCGCCACCGGATCCGCCACCTGAGCACACGGGCGGCGGAACTGGCCGCTATAATCGGCCGCTCCGCTTCCGCGACGAGCATGCCGACATGCAGGACACAGCTGCCTGGGTGCAGTGGTTCCGCAACGCTTCGCCCTACATCAACGCCCACCACCGGCGCACCTTCGTGCTGTTCGTGCCGGGCGAAGCGGTGGCCAGCGCGCGCTTCGCGACGCTGATACACGACATCGCGCTGCTGGACAGCCTCGGCATCCGGCTGGTGCTGGTACACGGCGCGCGCCCGCAGATCGACGCGCACCTGGCGCAGAACAGCATCGTCTCCCGTTTCGACCGTCACACCCGCATCACTACCGCCGAAGCACTGCCCTTCATCGAGGATGCGGTCGGCCGCGTGCGCTTCCGGATCGAGGCGCAGCTGTCGATGGGTCTCGCCAACTCGCCGATGCACAACGCCCGGCTGCGGGTGATGTCCGGCAATTTCGTTACCGCACGGCCGGTGGGCGTGCGCGACGGTTTCGATTACCAGCACACCGGCGAAATCCGCCGCATCGACACCGCTGCCGTCACCGCCGCCCTGGATGCCGGCGCCATCGTGCTGCTGTCGCCTCTGGGCTACTCGCCCACCGGCGAGGTGTTCAACCTCAATTCCGAGGAAGTCGCCACCGTGGCCGCCGTGTCGCTCAAGGCCGACAAGCTGATTTTCCTTGGCGACGATGACGGCGTGCGCAACGACCAGGGTCACCTGCTGCGCGACCTGACGCCGCAACAGGCGGTAGAGCTGCTGGGCGGAAAGAAGATCCTGAACGTGATCGCGGCGCGGCACCTGGCTTCCGCAGCCCACGCCACCGCCCATGGCGTTGCACGCGCGCACCTGATCTCGCACATGCGCGACGGCGCACTGCTGCAGGAACTGTTCACCCGCGACGGCTGCGGCACGCTGGTGTCGCGCGAATCGTTCGAGATCGTGCGCGCCGCCGGCGTGGAGGATGTCGGCGGCATCCTGGAGCTGATCCGGCCGCTGGAAGAATCCGGCGTGCTGGTGAAGCGCTCGCGCGAGTTGCTGGAAACCGAGATCCGGCACTTCCATGTGGCCGAGCGTGACGGCTCCATCATCGGCTGCGCCGCCCTGTATCCGCTGGCCACCGATTCCGGGGAGCGCGCCGGCGAACTGGCCTGCGTGGCCGTGCATCCCGACTACCAGAAAGCAGGGCGTGCGGCGCGCCTGCTGGAGGAAATCGAGAAACGGGCAAAGGCCCAGGGCATGGTCCGGCTGTTCACCCTGACCACGCAGACCGCGCATTTCTTCCAGGAGCACGGCTTTGCGGCCAGTGCACCGGAAGCACTGCCGGAACCGAAAAAATCGCTGTACAACTGGCAGCGCAATTCGAAAGTGTTCGTGAAACCCCTGTAGGAGCCCCTTCGGGGCGGAACGCCATCGCGCCTGAAGGCGCTCCTGCGCATCCAGAGAGAACCCAAAGCAATGACCGACGACAAGCTGCGCAAACATTCCTCCGAAGTCGTTGACGGCATCGAGTGCGCCCCGGCGCGCTCCATGCTGCGCGCCGTCGGCTTCACCGACGCGGACTTCAAGAAACCGCAGATCGGCATCGCCTCCACCTGGGCGATGGTCACGCCCTGCAACATGCACATCGACAAGCTGGCACTGGAAGCCGAGAAAGGCGCCAATGCCGCCGGCGGCAAGGCGGTGATCTTCAACACCATCACCATTTCCGACGGCATCGCCAACGGCACCGAAGGCATGAAGTATTCGCTGGTGTCGCGCGAGATCATCGCCGACTCCATCGAAGCAGTGACCGGCTGCGAAGGTTTCGACGGCCTGGTCACCATCGGCGGCTGCGACAAGAACATGCCCGGCTGCATCATGGCCATGGCGCGCCTGAACCGTCCGTCCGTGTTTGTCTACGGCGGCACCATCAAGCCGGGCGCCGGCCACACCGACATCATTTCCGTGTTCGAAGCAGTGGGCCGCCACGCGCGCGGCGAACTGAACGCCATCCAGGTCAAGCAGATCGAGGAAGTGGCGATCCCCGGTCCCGGCTCCTGCGGCGGCATGTACACCGCGAACACCATGGCCAGCGCCATCGAGGCGCTCGGTATGTCGCTGCCGGGCTCGTCGGCGCAGGACGCGATTTCGCAGGACAAGAAAAACGATTGCGTGCGCGCCGGCGAAGCCGTGATCAACCTGCTGAAGCTCGATATCAAGCCGCGCGACATCATGACCAAGAAGGCGTTCGAGAACTCGATCCGCGTGGTCATTGCGCTGGGCGGCTCGACCAACGCCGTGCTGCACCTGATCGCCATGGCGCATGAATGCGACGTCGATCTGTCGCTGGACGATTTCGTGCGGCTGGGCAAGGACACGCCGCTGCTGGCCGACCTGCGTCCGTCCGGCAAGTACATGATGAGCGAGCTGGTCGCCATCGGCGGCATCCAGCCGCTGATGAAGCGCATGCTCGATGCCGGCCTGCTGCACGGCGACGTGATGACCGTCACCGGCGAGACGCTCGCCGAGAACCTGAAGGGCGTGCAGGACTACCCGGCCGGCCAGGACATCATTTACCCGTTCGACAAGCCGATCAAAAAGGATTCGCATCTGGTCGTGCTGCGCGGCAATCTCGCCCCGGCCGGCGCCGTCGCCAAGATCACCGGCAAGGAAGGCCTGCGCTTCGAAGGCAGCGCGCGCGTGTACCAGGGCGAGGAAGGCGCGCTCACCGGTATCCTCAACGGCGAAGTGAAGGCCGGCGACGTCATCGTCATCCAGTTCGAAGGTCCGAAGGGCGGTCCCGGCATGCGCGAAATGCTGTCGCCGACGTCCGCCGTCATGGGCAAGGGCCTGGGCAAGGACGTCGCGCTGATCACCGACGGCCGCTTCTCCGGCGGCTCGCACGGCTTCGTGGTCGGCCACATCGCGCCGGAAGCCTTCGAAGGCGGCCCGCTGGCCATCGTCCAGAACGGCGACCGCATCACCATCGACGCCGAGACGCGCGAGATCACGCTGCACGTCGACGCGGCGGAAGTGAAGAAACGTCTCGCGGCGTGGAAGCGCCCGGAACCGAAGTACCGGCGCGGCGTGCTGGCCAAGTACGCGGCAACGGTGTCTTCCGCCTCCGAAGGCGCGGTGACCGACAAGAATCTCTGATCGGTCGCGGACAACAAAAAGGCGGGCCATGGCCCGCCTTTTTGTTGTCGCACATTCATCCCGGCATGTTCTGCCGGCACATCACCAGGCGGCGCAGCTGGGCGGATAATCCCCGGGCTTCAGGCCGCGACAGCTCCAGACAATATTGCCGTTGTTTCCGGTCATGCCGGTCATCACGAGGATCAGACTGCCATCGCGCGAGGCGATGGTGATCTCGCTGATCTCCGGGCTGTACGACACCAGCGGCCCGCCGCCGTCATCGACCGGCATGTCCGCAACGTCCGACAGCGCGGCCGGCATCTCGCCATGGGCACGGGCATGCGAGCCGATCGCCCTGGCCACGGCGTCACCGTGCGCCGCCACCACATCGGTCGTCCCGGATCCGGCATCCGGGGCCTGCACATCGCCCGCAGCATCGTCGGCCGGCAGCGCGCCTTCTTCCTGCTCCTGCATGGCTTTCGCTTTCCGCACGTAGTCCTGGTAGGCCGGAATGGCAACCGCCGCCAGGATGCCTGCCAGCACCACGCCGCCGAGCACAACCACCACGGACACGATGATGCAGCCCAGCTTGGAGCCGCTGCCCGGCTCGTTCACCACCACCGTGCCGGCAATCATGTCGTGCAGGCCCTGCTTGCGCGCCGTGAAACCGGCCATGATGAAACCGATGAGCAGTGTCAGGAACGACAGGATCTTGGCGAAGTGACGGCCGCTGGCCCGCGCGAAGCTGATCCGTTCGCCGTCCAGGTCCGTCACACGGATGCCCAGCACCTGCTTGCCGAAGGTAGCTTGCCGCTCCGAGCTCTCCATGATCGCGAAGTACAGCCAGCCGACCACGATCGACAGCAGGTTCAGCGGCAACTCGTAACGCGCGATGCTGGCCTCGTCCGTGCCCAGCAGCAGGACCAGCGGGACCGCGAGGATCATGCTGCCCACGAACAGGATCAGGGAATCGATCAGGTAAGCGGCGAAGCGCTTCCAGAAACCGCCGAAGGTCCGCTCTTCATCAAGCCGGGCCCGGCGTGCCGCAGGGTTGGAGGCCGGCGGATTCCACACCGAGAGGGAAATACCGCAGGAGGGGCAGTTGCGGTCCGTATCCGAGATCGGACGGTAACAGGACGGGCAGTGCATGGTTGCTCCTTCAGCACAATGCGGACCCGCGAAGCATGCCTGCCGGCAACGGCACGGTCTACAATCCCTGCGCCCCTCCTGTCAGCCCGTCACATCCCATGCCGGTCATCCTGCAAACCACCCTGCTGCTGATCGCCTCGAACGTATTCATGACGTTCGCCTGGTATGCACACCTGAAAAACCTCAACGGCAAGCCGTGGCTGATAGCCGCGCTCGCCAGCTGGGGTATCGCCCTGTTCGAGTACCTGCTGCAGGTGCCGGCCAATCGCATCGGTTATACCGTGATGGATCTGGGCCAGCTGAAGATCCTGCAGGAGGTGATCACCCTGAGCGTGTTCGTACCGTTCGCGATCCTGTACATGAAGGAACCGCTGCGGCTCGATTTCCTCTGGGCCGGCCTGTGCCTGGTCGGTGCGGTGTACTTCATGTTCCGCAGCTCTGTCTGAGATTCCCGTTCCGCTTCCCGATTTCCCTTTCCCGAGGAGACAGCCATGACCATAGCCCTGTGGTGCGTGATGATCGGCGGCCTGCTGCCGCTGGCATGGACCTGGTATGCCAAGTTCACCGGCGATGGCTTCAAGCCGCGCCACAACTACAAACCGCGGGACTTCCTGGACACGCTGGAAGGCGCGCGCAAACGGGCGCACTGGGCGCAGCTGAATTCCTTCGAGGCGTTCCCGCCGTTCGCGGCGGCGGTGCTCGTGGCCACGACGGTCGGCAGGATCGATCCGGCCCGCCTGGACCAGCTGGCCATCGCCTGGGTGATCCTGCGTGTGCTCTACGGCGTGCTGTACATCGCCGACCGCGCGCCGCTGCGTTCGCTGGTCTGGGCCGCAGCTACGGCGTGCTGGGTGGCGATTTTCGTGCTGAGCGCTTGATCACACCGCTGGCGGTCATCAGCACGCGCTCCCCCGCATACAGGGTGGCCCGGGTAAACGCCAGCGAACCGGTCAGCCGCGTGGTTTCGCCGATGCCGGTCAGCAACTCGCCGTTGCGGCCGGCATCCACGAAGTCGCAGGTCGCGCTCACCGTCACCACGGTGTCCCCTTCCTGTTCGATCGCCGCCAGGCACAGGGTGTAATCGGCGAACGTCATCAGCACGCCACCGTGCACCGCGCCGTAGGTGTTGACGTGGTGTGGCTGCACCCGGAATACGGACTCGACACGCCCCGGCGCCGTCTGGCGCCAGAAGAACGGGCCGATCCGGTCTTCGGCAGGATCGCCGGCCCAGTGACGGAAACCGTCGGGAATGCCCAGGGCTTTCACGTCCGGCGCGTTGCGATCAATGCTCACGGTTTCTCCTCGCCGGGCATGCGAATGCGGGAGCGCAGCTCGCGCAGCAGCGGATCGCGCGCAAAAATCGCTTCCGGATCCCGGTATTTCGGCAATGTCATCTGCTTGCGCAGACGCTTGAGCGTTTCCTTCGGCATCAACACCACCACGGCGTTGGCCAGCCACAGCGGGATCATGCCTCCGGGATCGGCATTGCCGATCAGCTCGATCTCGGTGCGGGTCGGCGACAACGGTGTCAGCTTCCAGCCGGAATGCATGCGCGGAATGCGCACCCGGCCTTCGACGGCCGGCAGCTTCGCCGGGGCCGCGTCGGCCATCATGCTCAGCACCAGCGTCTGCGGGTCCTGGGCCACACCGGCCTTGATCACCGCATCGCGGTCGCTCACCGGCCAGATACCCTGCAGCACGAAATACACGTGCGCATCCGCCAGCGACTGGCTGTCGACGATGCGCGACTCGCTCATGCGGAAAAACCACTCCGGCATGGCGGCAATATCGGTCACTGCAGCCACCACCACCGCCAGCGGCAGGTCGACTTGCATCACACCGCGAAAGTCCTTGAGCGGTGCGCCGGGTATGGTCTTGGTCCAGACCTTGATGCCGTCGCCTTCTCCTGCGAAGTCCCAGCCCGGCTCGGCTGTTTTCGCGGCGGCCGCCCACGGCAGCAGCAGGACAAACAGCAGCGGAAGCATGCGCATCATTTGAGTTCCGGCTCCTGCCACCAGGGGTAGGATTTCGGCAGGTCGCGGCTTGCCTTCGCATGGAACACCGGCGCACGTTTTTCCAGGAAGGCAGCAAAACCGTCCTTGCCGTCCGGCATCTGGTAGGTCTCGTACATCAGCTTCGAATCGATGATGTGCGCCTGCATCGGATGGTCCAGCGCGCTGCTGCGCCACATCATCTGCCGGGCGATGGCCACGGAGACCTGCGAGGTGCGGTCCCGGATGCGCTTCGCCAGCTCGTACGCTGCCGGCAGCAGGCCGTCCGGCTCGTGCACCGAGCGCACAAAGCCGGCACGCAGCGCTTCCTGCGCGTCGAAAAGGTCGCCGGTCAGGGTCCATTCCAGCGCCCACTGCATGCCGACAATGCGCGGCAGGAAATACATGGAGCAGGACTCCGGCACGATGCCGCGCTGGGTAAACACGAAGCCGAAGCGGGCCTTGTGCGTGCAGAGGCGGAAATCGAAAGGCAGCGTCATGGTGACACCGACACCGACCGCCGCGCCGTTGATGGCAGCAATCAGCGGCTTGCGACAGTTGTAGGCCGCCAGCACCACCTCGCCGCCGGAGTCCCGGATCTCGTGGATGTTGAGTTTTTCGCCCTGCGGGATGTCGTAACCGAAGATATCGCCCTCGGCTTCCAGTTCCATGCCGGCACAGAAGGCCTTGCCTTCACCGGTGAGAATGGCGACACGCACACTGTCATCGCGGTCGATGCGGCCAAGCACATCCACCAGTTCGTTTTTCATGCCGATGGTGAAGGCATTCATCCGGTCCGGGCGAAACAGACGGATTTCGGCGATGCCGTCGGTGACGGTGTAGCGGATGTTCCTGTAATCGGACATGGCGTGGCTCCCGTAGCGGAAGGCACAGCCTAGTCGCTGGGAGCCGCCCCGGAAAGGGCCGTCGGGCCGTTCAGACGGCGTGCATCCGGCCACACCCCAGGTTGGCCGGCACCGCCACATCCATCAGCTTCGGATCGGGCAATCTCAGACCGGCCATGATGGCCACGTATTCGTCTTCCGTGCGGCCCGCCAGTCGTGGATTGAAGCGTTTCTCTTCGCCGATGCTGGAGGCTGTCCAGCCCCGGTAGTCATGCCCGGGGTAAACCAGCGTGTTGTCCGGCAGGCGGAACAGTTTCTCCGTGATCGATCGCCAGGACTGACGCGCATCACCGCTCTGGAAATCGGTGCGTCCGGAACCGCGGATCAGCAATACGTCACCGGTGAATACCGCGCGCGGCTGTGACGGATCGAGCACGAAGCTGAACGATTCGTCGGTATGGCCCGGTGTGTACACGGCCTGCAACCGGAGGCCGTCGATATCGAGCAGGTCACCGTCCTTCACGTGCTGGCTCACACATTCAGCACGCGTGCGTTCGCCCATCACGGTGACGCAACCGGTTGCATCCCGCAGGTCGCCCAGGCCGGTGATGTGATCCGCGTGCGTGTGTGTGTCGATGGCCCGCACAAGGCGCAGGCCGAGCTCGCGAATGGCCTGCAGGTACTGCGGAACGTTTTCCTTCACCGGATCAATCAGCACGGCCTCGCGGCCCGGCGCCGATGCCAGCAGGTAGGTATAGGTGCCGCTCGTTGCATCAAAAAACTGACGGAACAGCATCGCGTTTTCTCCTCAGCCGGACAGCACGGTGACGGCCATGGCCGTCGCAACCAGCCACATCAGCACGGCAAATCCCTGCTGGAGCCCCGCACCGGCGATGCGCGGTGCCAGCACACGGCCGGCCAGCATTCCCAGCAACGCGCCGGCCACGAAGGGCAGCGCACCGGATGCCGGCGGCAAACGGCCGGCAAAAGCGGCAGCCGTCACACCGGCCGCACTGGTCAGGGCAATCGCCAGCAGCGATGTTGCGACGGCGGCATGCATGGTCAGCCCCGTGCGTGCGCGCAACGCCGGCACGATCACGAAACCGCCGCCCACGCCCAGCGCGCCGGAGAGCAGGCCCGACAGTGCCCCGGTGCCCGCTATCACGGAAAAGCAGCGCCGGTTCCACTGCAATCGGCCCGTGGCCGGATCGACGCTGCAAGGCACGCCGCCGGTACGCTCCGGCGTCTGATCGACACGTGCGCGCACAATGCGCGTATCTTCCGGCGTGGCCCGCGCCTGTCGCCACAGGCGCAGCGCAACCACGGCGGCAACCACGGAGAACAGCAACAGCAGCAGGTTTTCCGGCAGACGATCGGACAGATACATGCCCGCCGGCGTGAGCAGACCACCGAATGCGGCCATCACCAGCGCCGCACGCCAGCGCACCAGCCCGGCCGGCCAGGCCAGCGCCGTCCCTGTGAAAGCGGCAGCACTCACGGCCAGCAACGAAACCGGTACCGCCTGCGCGAACGACCAGCCGAGTCCGTAGACCAGCAGGGGGATCGCCAGCAGCGAACCGCCGGCGCCGGTCAGGCCGAGCACCAGCCCGGCCAGCGCTCCCAGCGAGACCGGCAGCCACTCAACCATAGCGGGCCAACAGATCGTTCAGATGTGCGAGCCGGGTCAGCACCTTCGGCTGCTGCACGCCGGCCTCGGCAAGCTCGCGCTGCGTCACGCACGCCATCAGGTCGAAGAAAGCGCGATCCAGTGCCTTGCGCGCGGCTGCCAGCTGCTGGGCGACCTGCTCGCAATCGTCCTCGCGCTCGACCATCGCACTGACCGCGCGCACCTGCCCTTCGGCACGCTTCAGGCGCGCCAGCACCTTGTTCTTGCTCTCGCTCCAGTCCTGCATGGGATGACTCCGTACTTGATTGCCACGCGGCATCTTATATACCCTAGGGGGTATCGTATCAAGTGCGGACAACCCGATGGATTTCACCACCCCCCTGCTCGGCGGCCTGCTGATCGGCGGCGCCGTCGTCGTGCTCTACGCCGGACCCGGCCGCGTCGCCGGCGTCAGCGGCATCCTCTATGCCGCCACCCTCGAGCGGGCGGCCGGCGCCGAACGACCCTGGCGACTTTTCTTTCTGGCCGGACTGGTGCTCGGCGGCTGGCTGGCAGCCGGCTTCGGGCTCGCGCTGACACCACCCGGCAGCCTCACCGCAGGTCAGGCAGCGCTGCTGGCATCGGCCGGCCTGCTGACCGGGATCGGCACCCGCCTGGGCAGCGGCTGCACCAGCGGCCATGGCATCTGCGGCACCGCACGCCTGTCGCCGCGCTCGATCATCGCCACGATCGTGTTCATGACGCTGGGCATGGTCACGGCCACCCTGCTGCGCCCCCTGCTGGCCTGACGGCTCCCGGAGAACGCCACCATGAAATCTTCCTTGACTGCCGGCCTGGCCGGCCTGTTGTTCGGTGCCGGCCTGATGCTGTCGGGCCTGGCCGATCCCGCCAGAGTGCTGGCTTTCCTCACGCTCGGGCCCGGCTGGGATCCGACGCTGCTGGTCGTCATGACAGCCGCACTGGCCGTCGCCACGCCGGGCATCGCGCTGACCAACCGACGCGGCAAGTCCCTGCTCGGCGCCAGCCTGCCGGCCGCACCGTCCCGCACCATCGACCGCCGCCTGGTCGGCGGGGCCGCACTGTTCGGTGTCGGCTGGGGGCTGGCCGGTTTCTGTCCGGGGCCCGCGCTGGTCGCGGCCGGGCTGGGCCTGTGGACAGCCTGGGTCTTCCTCCCGGCCATGCTGCTCGGCGCCTGGCTGGTCATGCGCGCGCAGCGGACAGGAGCATAATCGGCGCCCCGCACGCTGTGTCCGGACGCCGATGACCCCGCTCAACGCCCTCGAAGCCCGGCTCGCGGCCTGGCGGCCACACACGCTGCTGTACCTGAGCCGGCAGCCGGCGCCCGTCCTTGCCGACACCGGTGGCGGCCCAGCACTGGCCGTCACCGTGCGCGCCGACGTGGCCGGCGTGCAGGATCTTGCTGACGAAACCCGATATGACTGCGCACTGGTGGCCGACCTGCTCGAGCATCTGCCAAAAGCACAGGGCATTGCCGTGCTCGGGCGCCTGCGCAACCTGCACGCAGCACGCCTGCTGGTATTCATCGACCGGGACAATGCCGCCGCTTCATGGTCGCTGGACGATTTCATCAGTCTGGGCTTTCGCCACGACAACGACCTGTCGGACGGTACGCGCACACTCAGCCTGTACAGCTACGACCTCGCCACCTACAACCACGAGCGCGAATGGAACAACCCGCGCTTCTGGGCCAATCCGGAGTTGTGGGGCAAATACTTCTGGTAAGTCTCCGGCGAGTTCTCCGGTGGTACCCGGCAAGCGCAATGCCGTATCCGGGGCCCCCTGAACGCGGCCCGGCATTTGGTACGTATGTCTGACAATCCATTACGGGACGTGGCGCTTTAGTGCTAGTGTTGGCGCGGCCCTGCCGGGCAAACCGCCGAAAAAGAACAAAGCCACGAGGCACGCCGCATGGCGCAATACAACATCACCGTGGGCTGGGATGCCGCATCGGGCAGCGAACACTATCGCTGGAAGCTCGAGAATGGCACCGAGATCGTCGGCACGCCGCCGAGCAATCCGGACGACCCGCCCCGCTTCCTCGATCCGGAGGAAGCCTTTGTCGGCTCGCTCTCCAGTTGCCACCTGTTGTCGTTCCTGGCAGCCGCCGCCAAGGCCGGTTTCCATGTCAGCCGCTATGAAGACCATGCCGTCGGCATACTCGACAAGAACGAGCAGGGCCGCATCGCGGTTACCCGCGTATTGCTGCAGCCGACAGTCACCTTCGGCACCGACCGGAAACCCACCGTCGACGAGCTGAAGCAACTGCACGAGAAAGCCAATCGCGACTGTTTCATCGCCAACTCGGTGAAGACGCAGATCGTCGTCGAACCGCGCGTGCCCTGAGTTTCTGCGCCCTGCAACGAAAAACGGGCCCCAGGGGCCCGTTTTTGTCTTGTGCCGTTCAGGCGCGCTCGTACACGACAAAACCGTAGTCGTACGGATTCGGGCCCTCGGCACGGAAGTCCTCGCGCTTCGTTTCCCGCCAGTCGCGGCGATCGAACGCAGGGAAGAAGGCATCGCCCGCCACCTGCGCGCGCACCTCGGTGAGGTACAGACGATCGCAACGGGGCAATGCCTGCGCATAGATTTCCGCACCACCGATCACGACACACTCATCGACGCCGTCAATGAGCGCCACCTGCGCTGCCAGTGCCAGCGCTTCATCCAGCGAGGCCGTGACTTTTGCGCCGGCCGGCGCATAGCCGGACTGCCGCGTGATCACGATGTTGGTACGGCCCGGCAGCGGGCGGCCCAGCGACTCCCAGGTCTTGCGACCCATGATGACCGGTTTGCCCAGCGTCGTGGCCTTGAAGTACTTCAGGTCGCCCGGCAGGTGCCAGGGCAACTTGTTGTCGCGGCCGATGACGCCGTTGTCCGCCACGGCCGCAATCAGGGAAACCAGCATCAGATCGCGACCGGTGCCTTGATGTGCGGATGCGCCTGGTAGTTCTCCAGCGCGAAGTCCTCGTAGCGGAAACCGAAAATGTCCTTCACGTCCGGATTGATGCGCATCACCGGCAGCGGCAGCGGCTCGCGTGTCAGCTGCAGATCGGCCTGCTCCAGGTGATTGCTGTACAGGTGGCAGTCGCCGCCGGTCCAGACGAAATCGCCGTACTTCAGCCCGCACACCTGCGCCACCATCATGGTCAGCAGCGCATAGCTGGCAATGTTGAACGGCACGCCGAGGAAAATGTCCGCGCTGCGCTGGTACAGCTGGCAGCTGAGCTTGCCGTCCGCCACGTAGAACTGGAAAAACGCATGGCACGGTGCCAGTGCCATCTTCGGGATGTCGGCGACGTTCCAGGCGCTGACGATGATGCGGCGCGAATCCGGGTTGGTCCTGATCTGCTGGATGATCTGTGCAATCTGGTCAATGTGCTCGCCGTTCGGCGCCGGCCAGGATCGCCACTGGTACCCGTAGACCGGGCCCAGCTCTCCTTTCTCGTTCGCCCACTCGTCCCAGATCGAGACGCCGTTTTCCTTCAGGTAACGGATGTTGGTGTCGCCCTGCAGGAACCACAGCAGCTCATGGATGATCGACTTCAGGTGCGTCTTCTTGGTGGTGACCAGCGGGAAGCCCTCCGCCAGGTCGAACCGCATCTGGTGGCCGAACACACTGTACGTGCCGGTACCGGTGCGGTCGCTCTTGAAGGTGCCGTGCTCGCGCACATGGCGCATCAGATCGAGGTACTGCTTCATTTGCCGGCTTCTCCCGCCAGCACCGGCATGATGCGTTTCCGGTATGCCAGCCACAGCATGAAGATGCCGACCAGGATCATCGGGATGCACAGCAGCTGGCCCATGGTCAGCCAGCCAAAGGCCACGAAACCGATGTGCGCGTCCGGCGTGCGGAAGAATTCCGTGGTGAAGCGGAAACAGCCGTAGCCGAGGGCAAACACGCCGGAGGTGGCATAACGCGGGCGCGGGCGACGCGAGAAAATCCACACCAGCAGGAACAGCACGATGCCCTCGGTCAGCGCCTGGTACAGCGCAGACGGGTGACGCGCGATGGCATCCACCTGCGGGTACACCATCGACCACCACAGATCCGGATCGGCCGGACGACCCGGCAGTTCACCGTTGATGAAATTGCCGATGCGCCCGGTAAACAGGCCCGGGGGCACCAGCGGCGCGACGAAATCGACCACGTCCCAGTAGGCCTTGCCGTGCTTGCGTGCCAGCAGCCACATGGCCACCAGTACACCAAGGAAGCCGCCGTGGAAACTCATGCCGCCGCGGCTGAGCATGAACAGCGACAGCGGATTCTCGAGGAAATGCGCGAGATCGTAGAACAGCATGTAGCCGACCCGGCCGCCGATGATCACGCCCATCGCCGCGTAGAACACCAGATCATCGACCTGCTCGCCGTTCCAGTTACGCCAGGCCTGCTTCGCGCGACGGTGTCCCAGCCAGAGCGCAGCGGCAAAACCGAGCAGGTACATCAGGCCGTACCAGTGCACGCCCAGATCCCAGCTCCCTGGCAGGGGAATGGTGAAGGCGACGGGATCGGGTTGCGGGTGAGTCAGCACGGCGACTTCCAGGCAGGTAGCGGGACTGCGGGATTATAGCGGTGCCCCGCCTCCCCCACTGCATCCGCATTCGCAGCCGGCTGCCTTATGATGGCCGCCCATGTGCGTCCTGTTCATCGCCTGGAAGTCCCACCCCCGCTACCGCCTGATCCTGGCCGGAAACCGCGACGAGTTCCGGGCACGGCCTACGGCTGCCCTTGATCACTGGCGCCAGCGCGCCGACGTGATCGGCGGCCGGGACCTCAAGGGTGGTGGCAGCTGGCTGGCCGCGTCGGCCACGGGCCGGTTCGCTGCCGTGACCAATTTCCGCGAAGTGCCGCCCTCGACCGGTCCGCGTTCACGCGGCGAACTGGTGCAGCAGTTCGTGTGCGGCGAACAGCCGCCGTCCGGCTTCGCCCAGCAGCTTGATCCGGTGGCCCGTGAATTCGGCGGCACCAACCTGTTTGCCGGCGATGCCGATACGTTGTGGCACTGGTCCAATCGCGGCGCGGTGGCGCGCCTGATGGCACCCGGCCTGTACGGTCTTTCCAACGGCATGCTGGCCGATGACTGGCCGAAGATGCGGCGCGGGCGCGAAGCACTGTCGAAGCTGGTGGCTGCGGAACAACTCGATGAGGACGCGCTGTTCGCGCTGCTGGCGGACCGGACACCCGGCGAGGAACACGAACTGCCCGATACCGGCGTTGGCCGCGACATGGAGCGGGCACTGTCGTCGATCTTCATCGCCGGGGATGCCTACGGCACCCGCGCCAGCAGCGTGCTGCTGATTGGCCATGACGGCCGCATATCCATGCACGAAAAGCGCTGGGGCGCCGGCGGCGCCTTCGAAGGCGAAACCCGGCTGGGTCTGTAGAGCCCCTGCGGGGGCGATGTGTTCTGCACTCTGTCTGCGGCGGCGGGGCAAAGCGCCGCCGCCGCGAGCCCGCTCCTGCAGGATCAGGCCGTGCGCTGCGCCTTCGACTGCACCGCCGACTGACGGCCCACGGCGCTGAGCACCGCCTGCAGCGTGGCGGTGGTGGTGTCCTCGGCGAGCGCAACGCCCACCGTGACCTCCTCGCCGACGCGGAACTTGATGCAGGCCATCGCGCTGGCGCCGGTACCGGTGCCCAGCGCGTACTCGTCGAAGGCCTCGATCTGGCCGCTCACGCCGTGCACACGCTTCACCGCATCCATGAGCGCTTCGACCGCGCCGTGGCCTTCGCCCTTGACGCTCTTGCCTTCGATGGCGACATCCACGCTGACCTTGTCACCGCTGCGCTTGATGTCGTAGTTGCCGATGCGCCAGCCCTGCGGCACGGTGACGTAGGAGGTGTCGAACAGCTGGCGGATCGCCGCCCCCTCAACCTCGCCGCCGGTTTTCTCGGCGTGGTTCTGCACCACGCGCGAGAATTCGATCTGCAGCCAGCGCGGCAGCGTGATGCCGAAATCGCGCTCCAGCACATACAACACCCCGCCCTTGCCGGACTGGCTGTTGATGCGCACCACTTCCTCGTAGCGACGGCCGAGATCGCGCGGATCGATCGGCAGATAGGCGACCTGCCAGGGTTCGTTGTCCTTCTGCTTCGCCAGCGACTTGCGGATCGCGTCCTGGTGGCTGCCGCTGAACGCGGTATAGACCAGCTCGCCGACGTAGGCATGGCGCGGGTGTGTCTTGATCTCGGTGCAGTACTCGACGGTGTCGACAATGCGGCGGAGATCGGAGAAATCGATTTTCGGGTCGATGCCCTGTGAATACAGGTTCATGCCCATGGTGACCAGACACATGTTGCCGGTGCGCTCGCCGTTGCCCAGCAGCGTGCCCTCCACGCGGTCGGCGCCGGCCATCACCGCCAGCTCGGCGGCGGCAACGCCGCAGCCGCGGTCATTGTGCGTGTGCAGGCTGACACGCAGCTTGTCGCGGTGTTTGATGTTGCGGCACATCCACTCGATCTGGTCCGCGTAGACGTTGGGCGTGGCCACCTCGACCGTCGCCGGCAGGTTGATCACCACCTTCTGGCCTTTCTCCGGCTGCCACACGTCGATGACGGCGTTCACCACTTCCAGCGCGTAGTCGAGTTCGGTGCCGGTGAAGCTTTCCGGCGAGTACTGGAACTCCCACTGGGTTTCAGGCGCTTTTGCCGCGTGCTCTTTCACCCACTTCGCGCCCTGGATGGCGATGGCCTTGATCGCCTCGCGGTCGAGGCCGAACACCCGCTCGCGCTGCACGGTGGAGGTGGAGTTGTAGATGTGAACATTGGCCTTCTTGGCGCCCTTGAGCGCCTCGAAGCTGCGCTTGATGAGGTCTTCGCGACACTGGCAGAGGATCTGCACGGTGACATCATCCGGCACCAGGCCTTCCTCGATGATCTTGCGCGTGAAATCGAAGTCCGGCTGCGACGCCGACGGGAACCCGACCTCGATTTCCTTGTAGCCCATGTCGACCAGCAGCTTGAACATCCGCGTCTTCTGGTCGCTGTTCATCGGCTTGACCAGCGCCTGGTTGCCGTCGCGCAGGTCGACCGAGCACCAGTCCGGCGTCTGCGTGATCACGCGCGACGGCCACTGGCGGTCCGGAAGGTTGATGGTCGGGTAGGCGGCGTATTTGCGGTGGTCGTAGGCCATGGTGGCGCGGTCCGTTCGGCAGCAGGGGGAAATGAGGGCCCCGCGGCTCGTGGCCGGCGGGGCGGGTCTCGGGCGGGGTGGCCGCCTTCTGACCGGAAACAAAGTCTAGGGGCGGGCGGGCGCAAAAGGCTTGCGAATTTGCCCTGAAATCCTGAATTATCGGCAGATTATTGCTCAATAAAGTCAGAAAAGGGCTTCAACCTGCCATGGCCGACTTCAAACCGGACCGCATCGACCGCCGCATCCTGGAGGAGCTCCAGCAGGACGGTGGCCTCACCAACCAGGAGCTGGCCGAGCGGGTCGGGCTCTCGCCCTCGCCCTGCCTGCGCCGGGTCAAGGCGCTGGAAGAGGCCGGGGTCATCCTGAAGCGCGTCACCCTGCTGGAGCGCAAGAAACTCGGGCTCTCGCTCACCGCGCTGATCCAGATCTCCATGGACCGCCACACCCCGGAACGCTTCGGGAAATTCGAGCAGACGGTCATGCAGTACCCGGAAGTGCTGTCCTGCTTCCTGATCACCGGCCAGGATGCCGATTACCAACTGCTGGTGACAGTGCCGGACATGGACGCCTACCAGGAATTCCTGCTCAACAAGATCACGCGCATCGAAGGCGTTTCCGGTGTGCATTCCAGTTTCGTGATGCGGCGCGTGATCGATACAACGGCGCTGCCATTGGGCTATCTTTGAGCCTTCGCATGCAACGCGCATGGCGTAACGTGCAGTCTGACGGAGGCTGATACATGAATATCCTGCGCACACCGGAAGAGCGCTTCCGGAACCTGCCCGGCTACGAGTACGCGCCGAATTACACCGACGTCGCACCGGGATTGCGCATGCACTACGTTGAGGCAGGCTTGCCTGCCGACGATCCGGTGCTGATGCTGCACGGTGAGCCGAGCTGGTCTTACCTGTACCGGAACATGATTCCGGTATGCGCACGTGCCGGCAACCGGGTCATTGCGCCGGACCTGATCGGCTTCGGCAAGTCCGACAAGATCACCGACGTCGGCGCCTACAGCTTTGCCGGCCATGTTGCCTGGATGAAAGCCTTCATCGAGAAGCTGGATCTGAAAAACATCACGCTGGTCGGCCAGGACTGGGGCTCCCTGATCGGTCTGCGCCTGGCTGCCGAAAATCCGCAACGCTTCGCGCGCATCGTGATCGGCAACGGCATGTTGCCCACCGGCCATGAGGCGATTCCGCCGGCATTCAAGGTGTGGAAGGCGTTCGCCCTGCACAGCCCCTGGTTCCCGATCGGCCGCATCGTCGCCGCCGGCACCGGCCGAAAGCTCTCGAAGGAAGAAATCGCCGCCTATGACGCCCCGTTTCCGGACAAACGCTACAAGGCCGGCGCGCGTGCTTTTCCGGCGCTGGTGCCGGTGACGCCGGACAACCCGGCCACGCCGGCCAACCTCGCGGCCTGGGAAGTGCTGTCGGCATGGGACAAACCGTTCCTGACCTGCTTCAGCGGCGGCGATCCGATCACGCGCGGCGGCGACCGTTACCTGCAGGCACGCATTCCCGGCTGCGCCGGCATGCCGCACGCGCGCCTGCGCGGCGGCCACTTCCTGCAGGAGGATTCACCGGCCGAGTTCGCCGACAAGATCAACGAGTTCATCGCCTTCACGCCACGGCGCTGAGCGCATGACTCGCAAGCGCCTGTTGATCGTCGCCCACACGCCGTCCGGCAACACCCGGCGCATGGCCGAAGCGATCGAGCGCGGTGCCCGCCACCCGGACATCGGCAATGTGGACGTGACGTGCGTGGCGCCGCTGTCGGCCGGGCCCGACGACATCCGTGCCTGCGACGCCATCGTGCTGTTCACCACCGAGAACCTCGGCTACATGAGCGGCGCCATGAAGGATTTCTTCGACCGCAGCTACTATCCGGTACTGGAAGAAAAGCAGGGCCTGCCCTGTGCCATTGTCATCCGTGCCGGCCACGACGGCACCGGCACGCGCCGCGCACTGGAATCGATACTCACGGGGCTGCGCTGGAAGCTGGTGCAGGAACCGCTCACCTGTCGCGGCGAGTGGAAAGAGGAATTCGTCATGCAGGCGGAGGAAACGGGGATGTACGTGGCCGCCGGGCTGGATGCCGGTCTGTTCTGATCCGGACGACGCTCCACACGATCACGCCACAAAACGCGGATTCTCCAGCAAGACCGCCGCACCGAGGCCGCCGCCCGCACAGGTCGACACCACCGCGTAGCGCTCTCCGGACTCCTCCAGGCGCTGCGCGGCGGTGAGCAGCAGGCGCACCCCGGTGGCCGCAAACGGGTTGCCCAGCGACAGCGAGCCGCCCCAGGTGTTGAGCTTTTCCAGCGGGATCACACCCGCGGGAACGCCGTCGCCGAACCGCTCGTGCACAAACGACGGCGACGCCATGCAGGCACGGTTGACCAGCACCTGGGTAGCGAACGCTTCGTGGATTTCCCAGACATCGACGTCGTCGAAGACGAGTCCATTCCGTGCCAAGAGACGTGGAATCGACATCGCCGGGCCAAGCAGCATTTCCTCCTTCAGGCTATCGACGCCGGTCAGCTGGTAATCGCGGATCACCGCCTGCTCGCGCAGACCATGAATCGCCGCGTATTCGCGGCTGGCCAGCAGAAGCGCACCAGCCCCATCGGAGAAACGTGAGGCGTTGCCGGCCGTAATGACGCCGTGCTCGCGATCGAAAATCGGCGGCAACCGGACCAATCGTTCCAGGGTAGCATCGGCGCGCGGCGTGTTGTCGACGATATCCCGCGCCACGCCGTCGATGGTCACCGGCACGACCTGATTGCTGAAACGGCCGGCTGTCAGTGCAGCGACAGCGCGCGCGTGGCTACTCGCGGCAAAATCATCAGCCTCCGCGCGCGATGCGCCAAACTTGCGGGCCATGGCCTCGCAGGCGCTGCCCATGGTGAGGCCGGTGGTGAAATCAGCACTCGCCGGCAAGTCAAGGCCAAGGTCGCGCAGGCGAATCACACCCAGCGCGGCGATGCGTTCACCGGCGGTGCGCGCCTGGCGCACCCGCATCGCAGCGCGGCGAACGCCGCGTCCCAGCCGGATCGGCACGTCGGAAAAATTCTCGGTGCCACCGGCGATGCCCGCGCGCAGCCGGCCCATGCCGATCTGGTCGCAGAGATTGAGCACGCCGACGCCCGGCGAGATGCCCGCCATCGCCACCGTGTATGCCGGCACCCGGCTCGGCAACCCGGCAGCAAGCATGCACTCGCGCGCGACATTGGTGGTGTTGATCTCGTGCAGCACGGTGCCCATGACCACCAGGCCCAGATCGTGCGGATCCAGCAGCGGGACCTTCTTCAGCAGACCGGCGATGGCCTGCGCACCCAGCTCGTAACTGTACAGCGGCGAATAGGCGCCGGCGCTTTCGAGGAACGCCGTGCGGGCGCCGTCGACCAGCACCGGCAGGCGGGAAGCGTCGAGGGTGCTCATGCGTTGCCTGCTCCGCGCGGCAGGAAGGTTCCGACCTGGTAAAGCACGCCGTCGGTGTCGACGAGGCGGAAGCCAAGGCGGCCGTCGGCGGCCGGCTGCGTCGTTACCTGGACCTGCAGCGGCGGGCTCGGCAGCGGCAGCGGCCGCACGAACTTCGAATCGATGTCGAACACGTGATGGCCCGCGTTGCGGATCGTCTCAAAGATCTGCGTGAACGCACCGTAGCCGTGCATGATGCAGCTCCTGAACGGCGTGCGCTTCGCGAACCAGGCCCAGGTGTGGATCGGATTGAAATCGCCGGTAAGGTAAAAGAACTTGCGGCCCTCGTCGGCGGCCGCCTGCCAGACGCCCACGGTGGTCCACGCCGCTTCCTCGCGCGGCGACGCACCGCCATCGGCGCGGCGCTTCAGCACCACCGCCGCGTAGGCGTCGAGTTCGACCGCGCGCGGATCGGCGGCAGTACCCACGGTCAGCATCGAGTGGATGCGCGCGCGGTAGCCGTCGTCGCCGGCCTCGACGAGATGCCCGCGCACCTGCAGAGCGGCGGTCGCCGGCAGCGGCCGGTGCAGGCGCAGATGGATGCCCTGGTTGAGCACACCCAGCAGCGGGTACGGTGAACGGGCGGTGAGCGCCGAAATCACCGGCAACGCGATCTGCGACGGGATCATCGGTATCGGGATCGTGCCGTCATAGCGACCGGCCGCTGCCCGCGACCATGCCGCGTAAGCCTGCTGCAGCTCCACCGACGGCGCCCCGGCATGGCGCACGATTTCCGAGCGATCCAGCGCCGCGCCGCGCCGCGGCAGCAGCGATTTCGTGGCGCCAGCGACGAAAGCGCCAATGACACCGCCCTGCTGCAGGACAAGTCGCGGAGGAATGCTTGTGGCCATGGGGATCTCCGTGGGAAGCGCGGGATGTCGGGACCGGCCTGACCGCCGGCGTTTTCAGGTGGCAGTTGTTATGCGCGGGAAGTTGCCCGGCGCGCAACCGTACTCGCGCGCATCAAGACGGGCGAGAATCTCGTCGAGTGTGCGGGCAATCAACGTTGCGTTGCGTATCTGGGCCAGTTTTGGCCATGTCGCGCGTTTGCCGGCATCGATCAACGACCGGACCTCCGGTTCGCCATCGTAGGTAAACAACACGTTCATCAGGCGATACCGGTCGCCAGGCAGGATGATGTTGATGTCGCCGATGTAATCCTGGTCAACCAGACTGTGCAGCATCAGCAGCGCCGGGCTGAGTGACGACGGACCAATTGCCGATCCGTACTGCTCCAGCACTTCGAGCCCGTCGCGCAACAACGTCTGCGCCAGCGGCCGAAGGCGGTCCCCCAGCGTCTTTCGAGGCGTCGACTTGGTATCGCGGATGAAGGGCAGCGCGACCGGATTGATCAGGCTGACGATGTAATGATTGACACCGAAAAGCCGCGAAAGGCGCTTGGCAGGCAAATCCTGCGCGAACGATCCGTCGACCCATTTCTGGGATGGCAGGTAGGGTTTTGGCTTGCCATCCGTACCCTTCGCATACAGCGTAACCGGCGGCACCACGCCCGGGACGCTGCCGGATGCATCGATCGCCGATCGCACGTAGACATTCGGCGACGTGATCGCGTTCAGCAGGCGCGACGCGTGGTGGCGGTCGGCAGAGGCGATCGAGATATTGATGTAGCGCCCGGTGTGTTCCCAGGCCTCCTGGAACGTCATGTTGTTGGCGAAACTGTCGATCGCCATCTGCTTCACGGTCAGCGAGTTCGCTTCCGGATCCAGGCCGGCCAGCACCTTGAACGCGTTCAGGTGGTGCGGCAAGTCATAGCGGAAATTGTCGAAGTAGCCAGCCCGCAACTCGATGTTGGTGCGGGTTCCGATCTGTGCGCAGATCCAGGAACCGGCGCTTGCACCGGACAGCACGTTCGGCAGCAGGTCCTCGTCTACCAGCGCCTGGGCGACACCGTGATGGAAGTAAATCAGGCCGGCACCGCCACTCATCATCAGCGCGGAACGCCCATAGCAATGACTGGCACGGCGGAAGAAATCGACCTTCTCCGGCAGCGACACCTCGCACGCATCAGCGGCCTCGATGCAGCGCAGCGCCTCGACCACGGTCGCAACGTAGTGATCGATAAGGTGCTGGGTCCCGGACAACGCGCGGTTGTAAAGCACCGGGCGACCCATACCGCAGAGGTTGCCGTGGATGCCCTCGTTGAGCACGTACAACAGTTCGTGCACGTTGCCGGCGGCGATCAGTTCGCGCAGGCGCGCGTGGCGAGCACGCAGCTCCGCGCTGTCGTAGAGGGAACTGTTGCCCTGCTTCCGCCAACGCGCGAGTCCTGTCAGCGCGTCGTGCTGCCGCGCGGCAACCTGCCACTGTGCGTAATCGGTGGCGGCCTCAAGCCGACGCGTCGCTGCCGCCAGTTCGCGCTGCCGCTGCCAAGGGGACTGCATGGTGACCTCCGCCGGAAGACGATCGTCGCCGCGCGGCGGGGAGCGCCCGGCGCGACCGTCGAACCGGGGGCGAGGATGGCCGGTTGACCACCCCGCCGCGAGTCAGGATAGTGACAACACCCATGCAGAAAGTGACAACCCCTCGCGGGCACACCGTGCGCTTCCCCATCACCTACTCGCGCCTGCTGGCGCGGGAACTGCGGCTGGACCGCGCCGGCCAGACCCGGCTGCTGGCCGGCACGCGGCTGCGGCCGGACGACCTGCTGGCGCTCGAACGGCTCATCGGCCAGGACGAGCAACTCACCGTCATCCGCAATGCGCTGGCGATCGCCGACCGGCCGGGCCTCGGCCTGGCGCTCGGCAACCGGCTGCCGCTCGCCGCCCACGGTCCGCTCGGCCAGTTGCTGGCGGCCAGCCCGACCCTGGGCGACGCCTGGGCGGCGCTCGAACGCTTCCACGCGCTGCGGGTGCCACTGGTGACGGTGCGCCGCGAGGTACGCGCGGGCGAGGTGTGGATTCACCTGCGGGCGGATGTTGCGCCGGACGATGTGCGGTTGTTCCTCGTCGAAGTGATGGTGGTCACCGTGCAGCGCAGCATCGAGCTGATCATCGGTCGCCGGCTGCGGGAGGCTCGCCTGCTGCTCGTCCATACGATGCCGCCGCACGCCGCCGATTACGCGACGGTCCTGCACAGCCCGTACACCTTCGGCGGCGACTGCACCGCCTGGTGCATCCCGCGTCAGCTGATGGAAGAGCCCAACCCGTTCCGCGACGACACGCTCTACCACGCAGCGCTGCGCCGCTGCGAGCAGGCCGCCAGCGCGCTGGCCGGCGATCGCGCCCGCTGGCGTGATCGTGTCACGCAACTGTTGCAGGCGAATCCCGGCGCGCTGTGGACGCTGGCGGAAGTCGCCGCGCATTTCCACGTCTCGCCACGCACGCTGATCCGTCAGCTGAAAGCGGAAGGGTGCGCCTGGCAACAACTGCTGGATGCCGAGCTGGCGCGGCAGTCGGCGGAATTGTTGCTGGAAAAGGGACATAGCGTGGAGTCGGCGGCACTGGCGATCGGCTACCGCGACGCGACAGCCTTCCGGCGCGCGTTCCGGCGCTGGACCGGCATGGCGCCGGTGGCGTGGCGGCAAGAGCAGGGAAAGAAAGGAAGCGGACTTCGCTGAACTGACACCGTCAGGCAGCGGCCACCTTCTCCTTCCGCCCCAGAACCATTCCGAAACCCTGCTTGTCCAGCACGCGATTCAGGTGCGACTGGATCACCTGCGCGTTGTCCATCGCCATGACCTCATCGAGCAACGCACGCGCGCCCGCCATGGTCGAATTGCGTACGATCCACTTCACCTTGAGCAGCGACGACGCGTTCATCGACAGCGAGTCGAAGCCCATGGCCATCAGCAGCGGCGCTGCCAGCGGATCGCCGGCCAGCTCACCGCAAATGCTCACCGGCTTCCCTTCGGCATGCCCGGCCTCCACCACGTGCTTCAGGGCCGCCAGCACCGCCGGATGGAATCCGGTGTAGAGGCTGGCCACACGCGGGTTGTTCCGGTCCACCGCCAGGATGTACTGGGTCAGGTCATTGGACCCGACCGACAGGAAATCCACGCGCTGCGCCAGCTCGCGCGCCTGATAGACCGCCGCCGGCACCTCGATCATCACACCCACCGGCGGCATGTCGACATCGACGCCCTCCTCGCGCACTTCCAGCCACGCGCGGTGCACCAGGTGCATGGCCTCCTCGGCCTCGAACACCGTGGTGATCATCGGCACCAGGATGCGCAGGTTGTTCAGTTTCGCGCCGGCCTTGAGCATGGCGCGCACCTGCACGAGGAAAATGTCCGGGTGGTCCAGCGTGATGCGCACGCCGCGCCAGCCCAGGAACGGATTCAGCTCCTCCACCGGGAAATACGGCAGCATCTTGTCGCCACCCACATCGAGCGTACGCATCACCACCGGATGCGGTGCGAAGGCCTCCAGCTGCTGGCGGTAGATGTTGCGTTGCTCTTCCTCGGACGGGAAACGATCACGCACCATGAACGGAATCTCGGTACGGTAAAGACCGACGCCCTCGGCACCACGGCCCAGCGAACGTTGCACGTCGGCCAGCAGGCCGGTGTTCACCATCAGCGACACGTGATGCCCGTCCTGGGTAGCAGCCGGCAGGTTGCGCAGCGGTTCCAGCTCGCGAACCAGGTTCTGCTCGTCGCGGATGATCTGCTCGTACTGCGAGCGGAATTCACGGCCCGGGTCGACGATCACCCGGCCGCGGAAACCGTCCGCGATGATCTGGCGCCCGTCCACCTGCGTCAGCGGCAGATCGGAAAGGCCCAGCACCACCGGAATGCCCATGGTCCGGGCCACGATCGCCATGTGCGAAGTCGCGGAGCCCTCGACCGTGGCAATGGCGCGGATCTTCTCCCGCGGCAGGTCCATCAGCGTGGTGGCGCTCATTTCCTCGGCCATCACCACGGCGTCGTCCGGGAAATCCGCCAGTGCCGGCAGCGCACGCGCCTGCAGTTGTGCCAGCACGCGCAGGCCGAGATCGCGCACATCGGTGGCGCGCTCGCGCAGGTACACGTCTTCCATGCGGCGGAACGATTCCACATGCGTGGTGATCACCTGCCGCAGCGCACCCTCGGCCCAGTTGCCGGTCTCGCGCACCTTGTTGACGATCTCGCCGCCCAGCGCGTTCTTGTCCAGCATCCGCAGCCAGACATCGAACAGGGCCTGTTCTTCCGGGCGCAGCTGCCCGGCCACGCGCTCGCCGAGACGGCGCACTTCCGTACGCACGGCCATCAGCGCGTTCTCCAGGCGCGACACCTCCTTCTCGACGTTCTCCACCGCACGGTCCGGTACCGATTCCAGCTCCGCCGGCGGATAGATCACTTTCACCTTGCCGATGGCCGCACCGGGGCTGCCCGCCACGCCGATGAAAACCTTGTCGTGCTCGGGCGTGACTTCCGCGATGGCAGCGGCCCGCGCCGTGGCACGCGCATGCGCAACCAGACCTGACAGCTGCGCGGCAATGGTGACCAGGAAGGCTTCCTCGCTCTGGTCGAAACGGCGCCGGTCGCGCTGCTGCACGATCAGCACACCCAGCGTCTTGCCCTGACTGATCACCGGCACGCCGAGGAAGGCGTGGAAAGCTTCTTCGCCGACTTCCGGCAGGTACTGGAACTTCGGATGCGTGAACGCGTCCTCCAGGTTGATCGGTTCTTCGCGCAGGCCGACCTGGCCGACCAGACCTTCGGCAATGCCCATGCCGGCCTTGCCGATCGCCTCCTTCTTGAGGCCTTCGGTGGCCATCAGCACCCAGCGGCTGACCGCTTCATCGAGCAGATACACGGAACAGACTTCCGCACCCATGGCGTCGCGCACGCGCTTGACCAGCAACGCCAGCGCCGACGGTACGTCGGGCGCGGTGTTCACTTCCTGGACTATGCGGCGCAAAACGTCGAGCACGGATGTCTCCTGTTGTTCCTGATTGCCCCCGAAGGAGCGCCTGCAATTAAACCTGTCGCGCCTGAAGGGGCTCCTGCGGTGCCCTGTGCACCGGCAGCGCCGGCGCCAGCTGCTTCAGGGCCTGCAGATACACGTTGCGCTTGAAGTCGATCACCTGGTCCAGCGGATACCAGTAGCTGACCCACATCCAGTCGTCGAACTCCGGTTTCTGCATCACCTTCAGGTTGATGTCGCTTTCCGGGCCGGTCAGCTCCAGCAGGAACCATTTCTGTTTCTGGCCGATGCAGCGCGGATTCTCCTGCCTGCGGATGAACCGCTCCGGCAGGTGGTAACGCAGCCAGCCCTGGGTGCGGGCCAGGATCTTCACATGCCCCGGCAGCAGCCCGACCTCTTCATGCAATTCGCGGTACATGGCCTCGTCCGGCGATTCACCGCCGGCGATGCCGCCCTGGGGGAACTGCCAGGCGTCGTGGCCGCGGCGACGCGCCCACAGCACCCGGCCATCGCCGTTGCAGACAATGATGCCCACATTGGGGCGGAAACCTTCGGAATCGATCACGGGAACACCGGAAACAGGGAGGCAAGCCAATGGGTCATGTGTACACGAGCGACGCCGGGCCGGCAACGAAGTCCGTCAGGAATGCAGCGCCGCCCGCGCTATGATGGCGCCCCCTCGATGACCGCCCCGTGTCCACCGCCATGACCCGACTCGCGCTGTTCGATCTCGACAACACCCTGCTGGCCGGCGACAGCGACCATGCCTGGGGCGATTTCCTGATCGGGCGCGGGGTGGTGGACGGCAGCCACTACAAGGCCACCAACGACCGCTTCTACGAGGACTACGTGGCGGGCCGGCTCGACATCCGCGCCTACCTGGAGTTCTCGCTGAAGGTGCTGTCCGAGCACCCGAAGGAACAGCTGGATGCCTGGCACCGGGATTTCATGCGGGACGTGGTCGAGCCGATGATCCTGGCGAAGGGCGAGGCACTGATCGCGAAACACCGCGCTGCCGGCGATCACCTGCTGATCATCACCGCCACCAACGATTTCGTGACCGCGCCGATCGCCCGGCGCCTGGGCGTGCGCGATCTGCTGGCGACCACGGCGGAGTTTTCCGGGGAGCGTTATACCGGCCGGCTGTCCGGCACGCCCTGCTACCGGGAAGGAAAAGTGACGCGACTGGATGCGTGGTTGCGCGATACCGGGCACACGCTGGCCGGCAGCGTGTTCTACTCCGATTCGCACAACGACATCCCGTTGCTGGCGAAGGTCGATCGCGCAGTGGCGGTGGATCCGGACGACAAGCTGCGCGCGGAAGCGCAGCGGCGCGGCTGGGAAGTCGTTTCGCTGCGCTGAATTTTCAGGAGTGCTTCCGGGCGCCACGGAATTCGCACGGATCATCCGGTGCGGCGGGGCAGCGCCATAGCGGGCATAAGCGGAGAGCGCGGTAAGTCGCTTCCGGTCAACGGTTCGCACGGCAGTGGACGCGCCGCGCCGGAGCGCTCAGCCCGCGGAGGCGCTTGCCCCGCCGCACTGGATGATCCGTGGAGCGTGACGGCGCCCGACAGCGTCCCTACAGGGTAGGTATCACCCGCGCGAACACGGCTTTCAGATAATCCGTCTCCGGAATCGCCGGCAGCACCGGGTGATCCGCACCCTGCCCGCCCTGCGAGATCACCTGCACATGACGGTCCACCTGCCGGCCGGTCGCGCGCACCACATCCAGCAGATCCGTGCGCGACAGATGCATGGAGCAGGAACCGGACACCAGCAGGCCGTCCTTCTGCAACAGCCGCATCGCCAGCTCGTTGACGCGCCGGTAGGCAATGGTGCCCTGCTCCACATCCTTGCGCCGCTTGATGAAAGCGGGCGGGTCCATCACCACGATATCGAAGCGCTCACCGGCATCCAGCAGCGCCTTCATCACCTGGAAGGCATCGCCGGCCTGTGTGCGCACGCACGCGCCGACCTTGTTCAGGGCAGCATTTCCGGCTACGCGCGACAGTGCAGTTTCCGACGCATCCACGCACAGCACCTCGCCGGCACCCGCCACCGCCGCCTGCACGCCCCAGCCGCCGACATAGCTGAACACGTCGAGCACGCGTGCGCCCCTTGACCGCGCAACCAGTGCCATCAGGCGGGCCCGGTTGTCGCGATGGTCGTAGAACCAGCCTGTCTTCTGACCGTCTTTCACCGGCGCCTCGAAGCGCACGCCGTTTTCCTCCAGCTCCACCAGATCCGGTACCGAACCGTGCGCCACGGCAATTTCTTCCGGCAGGTTTTCCAGGGCACGCACTGACGCATCGTTGCGCAACAGGATGCCGAACGGCTTGATCACCTTTACCAGCGCAGCCACCACCTGTTCACGCAGGGCTTCCATGCCGGCCGTACCGATCTGCACCACCAGCACGTCGCCGTAGCGATCCACCACCAGCCCCGGCAGGCCATCGCTGTCACCGTAGACCAGGCGATAGTGCGGGGTCGGAAACACGCGTTCGCGCAGCGAAAGTGCAATATTGATGCGATGCACCAGCAGCGAGGCATCCAGCGGCTTGTCCGCTTCGCGGGCATACAGGCGCGCCGCAATCAGGGTGTTCGGGTTGACGAAGGCCGAGCCCAGCGATTTGCCGCGCGAATCCTGCACCGTCACCTGCGTGCCGGGCACCAGACCCTTGAGGGGCGTGGCTTCGGTATCGACTTCGTTGGAGTAGATCCAGGCATGTCCGGCCCGCAGGCGGCGCTCCTCGTTCTTCTTCAGGCGCAGCGGGGGCAGGCTCGGGCTGACGGGCGTCATGGACAGGCACTCGGAATCGGGGCGAGGATTCTACGACAGGTCGGCAACGGAAGCGGCGCGGGAGCGGCAACATGTTCGAATCGGCGGAACTCGGCCACAGCATCGACAAGGACACATTCGATCGCGAGGAACCGGAGCTGCGCTCCGCCCTGCTGGCGGCCCAGTACGCGCTGCTGGCGCAGAAAAAGACCGCGGTGGTGGTGCTGATCGGCGGTGTCGACGGCGCCGGCAAGGGTGAAACGGTCAATCTGTTCAACGAATGGATGGACCCGCGTCATATCCAGACCCATGCCTTCGGACCGCCTTCGGACGAAGAGGACGACCGCCCGCCGATGTGGCGGTTCTGGCGTGCGCTGCCGCCGAAAGGCCGCATCGGCATGCTGTTCGGCTCCTGGTACACCGACCCGATTGTCGACCGGGTCGGGCGGCGGATATCGAAAGCCGATCTCGATCAGCACATCGAATCCATCCGCCATTTCGAACGCATGCTGGCGCAGGAAAACGTGCTGCTGGTGAAACTGTGGTTCCATCTCTCGGAGAAAGCGCAGAAGAAGCGTCTGCGTGAACTCGAGAAGAACCCGCTCACACGCTGGCGGGTCACGAAGGAAGACTGGAAACGCTTCGGGAACTACGACCGATTCCGGAAGGTGTCCGAACACACCCTGCGGGAAACATCCACCGGCGAAGCTCCGTGGATCGTGATCGAGGGCAGCGACCATCGTTACCGAAGCCTCACCGCCGGCCGCATCCTGCTGGCCGCGCTGCAGGACCGTCTTGCGCAGAAAGACGTGCCGAAGGAAACACGGGCTGCACCGCTGCCAAAACCGCCCATCGACGGCAGGAACGTGCTGTCCGCACTGGACCAGAAATCCCGGACCCCGAAGAAGAAATACGAGCACGAACTGGAAAAGTACCAGGGCGAGCTGAACCTGCTTTCCCGCCATCCACGGTTCCGCAAGCACAGTGCGGTGTGCGTTTTCGAGGGCCAGGATGCCGCCGGCAAGGGCGGTTCCGTCCGCCGCATCACGCAGGCGCTCGATGCCCGCCACTACTCGATCATTCCGGTGGCGGCGCCCACGGAAGAGGAGCGGGCCCAGCCCTACCTGTGGCGTTTCTGGCGCCACCTGCCGCGCCGCGGCCACGTCACCATCTTCGACCGCAGCTGGTACGGCCGCGTGCTGGTGGAACGGGTGGAGGGTTTCTGCAGCGAGGCCGCCTGGATGCGCGCCTATGCGGAAATCAACGATTTCGAGGAACAGATGGATCGGCATGGCCTGATCCTGTCCAAGTTCTGGCTGGCGATCACACCTCAGGAGCAGCTGAAGCGGTTCCGGGAGCGCGAGAAAACCGGGTACAAGAAATTCAAGATCACCGACGAGGACTGGCGCAACCGCGAGAAGTGGCCGCAGTACGAGCGCGCCGTGTGCGACATGGTGGATCGCACCAGCACGGAGATTGCGCCCTGGACACTGGTCGCTGCCAACGACAAGTACAGCGCGCGCCTGCAGATCCTGAAAACACTGTGCGAACGCTGGGAGCAGGCCCTCGCGAAGAAGTAGGCCCGGTCAGCCGCCCTCCAGCCATTGCTGCACGCGCCTGGACAGCGCTTCGAGCACGTCTTCTTCCGGTACGTTTTCCGGTGGTTCCAGCACCAGTTGCAGGATGGTCGATACCACGAGGTTGTTGAGCAGCAGCAACGAGGCTGGCGAGGGGTCGATCTGCACGCGATCGGCCACGCGCGCGCGCGCCGCCTGCGTGAACTGCAGCAACAGCGGCGTGAGCCCGCGTATCACCGGCAGCCGGTTGGTGTACGGCACCTGGTACACGAACACCTCCACCAGTTCGCGTTCCTGCCGCAGCGTGTCATGGATGGCCGAGATCCACAGGCGCACCGCGCGTTCCGGCGGCGAGGCAATGGCCTGCGTCATCGCTGCCGCCAGCGCCGCCATCACCCGCGACACCAGCCGCGCGGCCACCTCCGCCACCAGCGCGTCCTTGCCGGGAAAGTATTCGTACAGGGACGCAATCCCCACACCGGCCGCCTCGGCGACGTGGTTGGTGGTGACGCCGGCATAGCCGCGCACCGGCAATAACCGAGCACAGGCCTCGACCAGGGACTCGTAGGTGACCTGCGCACGCTCCTGGCGCGGGCGCTTTTTCGGTTCGAAATCAGGCAATTGCCGGTTCGGAGCGGGTGCCATGGCGGTGCCCGGGGCGGCTCGGGGAACCCGAGTTTATCCGAGTAATTACTCGGATAAGAATGTCCTTCATCAGAACCCTGCTCCGGAGCCCGACCATGCAGACCAGCCTGCTGCACCGCCCCGACTCGATGAGCCTGCGCTACGGCGGAGACCTGCGCGTGGCCCTGCTGGCACAGCGCATGTTCGTGCTGCAGGTGGCACACCCCGCGGTCGGGGCCGGCGTCTGGCAGCACTCGGCTTTCCGCGAGGATCCGTGGAAGCGCCTGCGCGAGATCCGCGAATCCGGACGCCGCTTCATGTACAGCGGCCCGGACGCTGCGCGCGCCGAAGGTGTACGCCTGCGGGAGCTGCACCGCGACATCAAGGGCACGGACAGCCATGGCCGGCGCTATCACGCGCTCAACCCGGAAACCTATGGCTGGGTGCATGCGGTCTTTCTCGATACCACCATCACGGCACATGCCCTGTTCGGCACGCCGCTGACGCGCGCGGAGCAGCGCCTGCTGTTCTGCGAGTGGCGCGAGGGTGGCCACTTCTTCGGGCTGCGCGAGCAGGACCTGCCGCGGACGCTGGAGGAATACGAAGCGTTCTGGGACCACGCCATGCGCCACACCGTGGAATGGAGCGACATCCTCGCGTACCTGCTCGACCCGGACATGCCCGTACCGCCCGCTCCCCCGGCGCTGTCGCTGCTGCCGGCACCGCTCTGGCGCGGATTGTGGAAGCCGCTGCAGCAACGCATGCACCTGCTGACGCTGGGCAGCCTGCCGCCGGTGCTGCGCGAACGCTTCCCGGAGCATCTGCCCTGGGGCGACGGCGATGCCGCGCGCTTCGCCGCCTGGCAGCGCCGCGTACGCCGGGCCTTCGAGTGGCTGCCGGTGCCGCTCCGCTACCCGGGGGATGCCCGGCACGCGATGAAGGCCAGACTGCCCGCCACGACCGTCGCGCAAGAAACGGATGGTTGACGCCGCATGCGCCTTACATAATCGGCGCATGAAAACGGCAACCCCGAAGCATGAAGACTGGATCGTCCGGCTGTGCCGCCACATCGAGGCAAACGTACAGGAATCCCTGACGCTGGCGGAGCTGTCGCGCGTCGCCGGCGTCAGCGCCCATCACCTGCAGCGGCGCTTCACGGCCGCGGTCGGCATTTCCCCGAAGCAGTACCAGGATGCCTGCCGGCTCGGCACGCTCCGGCAGCAGCTGCGCACGGGCCTGCGCGTCAGTGATGCCATACAGGAGGCCGGCTTCGGCTCGGACAGCCGCGTCTACGAAAAGAGCAACGCGCAACTGGGCATGACGCCGGCGCAGTATGCGAAGGGCGGCGCCGGGCTCGCCATCTCCTGGGCCACGCAGAAAACCTCGCTGGGCCTGCTGATGCTGGCCGCGACCGACCGCGGCATCTGCAGCGTGCAGCTGGGCGACAGCCGGGATGCACTGCTGGCAGGGCTGCAGCAGGAATTCCCCCGTGCGGCCATCACGCCCATGCCGGCATCCGCCGCCACCCAGTTCGCGCGCTGGATGCAGACACTGCAGGCCCTGCTGGACGGATCACGGGCGGAGGCCGGACTGCCGCTGGACATCGGCGGCACCGCCTTCCAGCGCCGGGTCTGGCAATACCTGCAGAAGATTCCGTGCGGCGAAACCCGCAGCTATGCGCAAGTGGCCGCTGCTATCGGCGCACCGGGCTCGGCGCGCGCGGTCGGCACCGCCTGCGGCAGCAACCGCATCGCGCTGCTGATTCCCTGCCATCGCGTGCTGCGCGGCGATGGCGGAGACGGCGGCTACCGCTGGGGCATCGAACGCAAGCGCGAGCTGCTGCGGCGCGAACGCGCTCAGTAGCTCGCCGACAAACCGACCGACACCCAGGATTCGTCGTCCTGCCCGCTGCGTTCCACGTCTTCCTGCGCAAAGGCATGCGCCAGCGACAGCACGACACTGTAGTGCTCACCCAGCGCATAACTGCCATCAATGCCGGCCTGGAGATGGTTGGGACCGTCGTGGCCGGGCGTGGCATAACCGAAATCGAAAGCCTGCATCAGGTAGGGCGACAGCGTGATCTTCTCGTCGTCGACCGCGAACTCGGTGCTCACGGTGAGCTCGGCGAAACCACCCTCCAGCTCGGTCGACCACGCGTATTCCAGACCGACCGACAGGGCGTCGCCGATGTCCGAGGACACACCCAGCGCCAGTTCGTTGTCACTGTCGCCGCTGTCCGTGTACTCGAAGCGTGACCAGGTGAACGACGCATTCACCGGGCCGACGTCACGTGCGTACTGCGCATACAGGTCGACTTCGGCGTACTCGTTGCTGTCGGCCTGCGCAGCCCAGATGCCGGCCGTGCAGTTGCTCCAGACCGCGCTGGCGTCGATCGAGGCCAGGCCGCCGTCGCCGGCCAGCACATCACGGCCCTGGAACATGTACTTGCTGTCCCACAACGCGGTGACGCTCCAGGCCGTGCCGGCGGCCTCTTCCACCACCACGGCGGGAACCGCCGCCTCGACAGCAGCGCCCTCCGGCTCCGGTCCGGCGGCAGGCACCGTGCCCGCGGCGAGCAGAGTGGCGGCAAACAGCGACAGGGATCGGCGGGACGGGTACATGCGCAGGCTCCGTTCTTGTTCTTGTGGTGATGGCGGCTGCCGCCTCGTGTTGTCCCGAAGTGACAGCAAACCGGACCATTCTGCCATTAACGCACCGCGGCGGTGCAGACAGACTGTGTGCGCCCCTCGTCCAGGAATCCGCGCCAATGCCACGCAGTCCGGCATCCCGCAGCACCCACACGCTTACCGCACGCAAGGTCGCCTTCGACTGGTCGGAAACCCCGCTGCACTGGATTCCGGGGCAGCCCTACGAGAGCCACATGTGGAATGCCTTCCACCTGATGCTGCCGGTGGGCGAGTTCGCATTCTGCCGCGTGTTCAACCAGGCGCTGCCCTATGTCACCGACGAGAAACTGCGGGCCGACGTCCAGGCCTTCATACGCCAGGAAGCCATGCATGCCCGTGCCCATGACGGCGCCGCGCAGAAATACCTGGCAGCACACGGCATCGAGGTCGACGACTATCTGCAGCGCGTGAACGCCCTGCTGGCGTGGGCCGGCAACCACCGCCTGTTCAACGTGAAGGTGCCCGGCCCGCTGCAGAAACAGTGGCTGGTCTTCCAGGTGGGCGTGATCGCTGCAGTCGAGCATTTCACCTGCGTGGTCGGCAAGTACATGCTGGACAACGAGCGCTGGGAAAACGACGGCGCCGATCCGGTGATGACCGACATGCTGCGCTGGCACGGCGCCGAGGAAGTGGAACACCGCAGCGTGGCCTTCGACCTGTATCGCCATCTCGGCGGCAGTTACCCCACCCGCTACTACCTGATGTTGCTGTCGACGCCGCTGGTGCTCGGCCTGCAGGCCACCGCCGCCACGCACCTGATGCGCCAGGACCCGGATCTGGCCGGCAACAGGCCGTCACCGTTCCGTCCCTGGTTCTGGCGCGAATGGATGCGTGCCGCGAAGCGCGACCGCCTGCCATCGCTGGGCTCGCTGCTGATGGATGAACTCCGCTACCTCACGCCCTGGTACGACCCGGTGCGCGAAGCCGATACGGAAACGGCGCTGCGTTATCTGGAGAAATCACCCGGCGTGGTCCGGCAGGCCGCCTGACGCGCGCCCGACATGAAAAAGCCCGGCATGGCCGGGCTTTTTCATGTCGGCGGAAACTCAGGCCATTTTGCCCAGACCGCGGGTGATGCCGGTCTGCAGGATCTTGCCGACCACCGTGCCGACCACCGGCAGGGAATCGAAGGTAATGGTCCATTCCAGACGCGAACCGCGACCGGTGCTGGAGAACACCATGCGGCCGTAGTGGTTCTGCAGCGGGCCACCGTTCTTAGTGATGGTGTATTCGATGACTTCATTCGGCACCACCGCCACCACGGTTTCCTCGGTAGCCAGCGGCGCGAAGCCCAGCGCGCGCACGGAACCGACGCCGTTCACATCGCCCTGGCCATCCTTGATGCGCTTGACCGGGATGCCGAAGACTTTCGACAGGTTGTTGTGGTCGGCGAGGTAAGCGAAAACTTCCTCGACCGGTTTCCGGAAGTCCTGGACGACCTCGATGCGTTGCTGGGCCATGCGCGTTGTCCTCGATAGCGGTACTGAACGGGTCCCGCATCATAGTAGGAGCGCCCGCCGGGTGCGACCCCGGGACCTATGCGGGTTCCGAACGGTAATCCTGCAGGTCGAAGCGCTGCATCTGGCGCCGGAACTGGGTGGCAAAGCCCGGATACATGGTCGGGTTGAAACCGTCTTCGGTGAGGTACCAGCTGCGGCAGCCGCTGTTCCAGTTGGTGGTCTTCAGCCGCTCCTGGATGGTGCGGTTGAAGGCCGCCTGCACCGGCGCGCGGACGTCGAGGAAACGTGCCGGCCCGGCCAGCAGGTGCCGGATGCCCTGCACGATGTAATCCAGCTGGGCTTCCAGGTACACCAGCGCGGAATTGTGGCCCGGCCCCGAGTTCGGCCCGAAGGTCAGGAACAGGTTTGGATATCCGGACACACTCACGCTCTTGTAGGCCTGCACACCGCGCGCCCATTCCTCCTGCAGGCGGCGGCCGCCCAGACCGGTGACGGGAAACGGTGTGCCGGCCTTGCCGACATCGAAGCCGGTGGCAAACACAATGCAATCCACCACATGTTCGACGCCTTCCGCAGTGCGTATGCCCTTCGGCGACAGCGTGGCAATCGGCCAGGTGATCAGCTCGCAGTTCGGCTGCTGCAGCGCCGGCAGGTAATCGCTGGTCATCAGGATGCGCTTGCAGCCGATGCGGTAGTCCGGCGTCAGCTGCCGGCGCAGCCAGGCGTCCTTCACCTGCTGTTGCAGGTAGAGCCGCGACGCCTGCTCGAGCACGCGCGTCATCGGCGTGGTCCACACCACGCCCAGCGCCATGGTCTCGTGGCCCCAGTAGAGTGCATCGCGCACCGCCTGCTGTGCGCCCGGAAACCGCCGGAACAGGCTGCGGTTCCAGTCCGCGGTGGCGTAATCGAGACGCGGCAGCACCCAGCCTGGCGTGCGCTGGAACACCTTCAACCGGTCCGCCTGTTTCACCAGTTCCGGCACGATCTGCACGGCGCTGGCACCGGTGCCGATCACCGCCACCCGCTTGCCGCGGAAATCGTAGCCGTGATCCCAGCGCGCGCTGTGGACCTTGTGCCCCTCGTAGCTTTCGATGCCCGGCATCTTCGGCAGGCTGACATTCGACAGCGGACCGCTGGCCATGACCACGGCGCGGGCCTGCACGGTCCCGCCGTCACCCAGGCGGACCTGCCACAAACCGGAAGCCGCATCGAAGGACAACCCGTCGACGTTGCTGCGGTAGCGGATGAAGCGGTTCAGCCGCCAGCGCTCGACCAGATTGTCGATGTAACCGAGGATCTCGCGGCTGCCGGAGTAGCCGCGCGACCAGTGCGGGTTGGGTGCGAACGAATACGAGTACAGATTGGACGGAATGTCGCAGGCGGCGCCCGGATAGGTATTGTCGCGCCAGGTCCCGCCGGCGCGTTCCGCGCGCTCGAGAACCACGATATCGTCGATGCCGTTTTCCAGCAGGCGGATGGCTGCCCCCAGGCCGGCAAAGCCGGCGCCGATGATCGCCACCGAAACAGGCTTTTCCACGTTCACGCCTCCGTCTTCCAGGTGATCGCCTTCACCCAGGTCGGGACCGGCGGCAACGCCCACTTCGGCACGTAATCGCTGGCGGCAACGGCGGCGTCGACCGGCGCGTGGTACCAGCGATTGCGGCGGTCGACCATGATCTTGCCGTGCCGGCTGAGCACCTGGTACCAGGGATTGCGTCGGCCCTGTTCAGTGCGGCCGCCGATCTTCTCGAATTTCTTCATCGCGCCGTACAGCTTTTCTTCCGCCAGTCCGAGACCGACCAGGTTGTCACGCATGCGGTTGAGCAGCGGGAAATAGGCGGCAATGCCGAGAATCAGCCGGGGGTCCAGCGTGGTGCCGGCCCATTTCAGCAGCAAACGGTACATCGGCCCGCGGCCCTGCATTTCCAGTGTGTGAAAGCCGACACCGAGGTGCCGCGATTCATCCTCATTGATCTTCGCGAACACGGCATGGCAGACCGGGTCGTCAACGGTGTCGAGCAGGAACTTGCACAGCGCGCCGTCAAGCGCCACTTCCAGCATCGGGATCACCGAGCTGAGCGCCTCCACCGGCATGTCGTCACTGTAGCGGTCCAGCCACTCGATGACGAAACGCAGGTTGACGTTGGGCTCCGGAATCTCGTCTCCGTCCAGCATGCCCCAGCGCCGCATCAACGCCATCTCGGCATTGGCGTGCCGCTGCTCCTCGGCATGGAACCAGCGGTAGATTTCCTTCAGGGTTTCGTTCTCCGCCTTTTTTGCCATGGCAGCGAATCCGCGTGCCCCCACATGCTCGATCCACATCAGATCGGCCATGAAGGCCTTCAGCTTCGGAAACTGCTCGGGCGTAATCCGTTCGGCACCGGGCGCATCCCAGTCAATGTCTGCCAGCGCCCACTGGCTGCTGCGGATCTTCGTCAACATCTGGTCGAGGTCTATGCTGGCCATGACGTTTCTCCTGTGCGGGTCATCAGAGTGCGTCGCGCGTGAGCCGGCTGATCAGGCCCATGCCCTGCGTGTAGGTGGCCGGCGCCAGCCGCTTGGCACGCCACAGCATGCGGGCGTCGAACTGCGGCAGCACATGCAGCCTGCCGCGATCAAGCGCATCCAGTGTCACTTTCGCCACGCGCTCCGGCGGGATGCCGGTGCGGTCCATGAGTTTCTGGGCGAAGTCGTTGATCTTCGTATCGCCGACGCGTGCATCGCGCGCGATGTTGGTATGCACGAAGGTCGGGCACAGCACCGAGATCTTCACGCCACTGCCGGCCAGCTCCGCCGCCATCGTTTCCGACAATGCCAGCACACCGGCCTTGGTGACGTTGTAGGGGCCCATGGTCGGCGCAGCGCCGAAGCTGGCGCTTGATGCCACGTTGACGATGCCGCCGCGGCCCAGCGCGCGCAGTTTCGGCGCGAACACGTGGCAGCCGTGTATCACGCCCCACAAATTGATGCCCATGATCCATTGCCAGTCTTCCATCGGCACATCGCCGACCGGCTTGCCGCCCACGCCGACACCGGCGTTGTTGATCACCAGATCGATCGGGCCCTTCAGCCAGCGTTCGGCATCGGTCGCGAGCTTTTCCACGGCAGCGAGTTCTGCCACATCACAGGTAAAGGCCGCCGCCTCGCCACCCGCGGCAGTGACCAGGTCCACCGTGCCCCGCGCTGTCTCCGGATTGATGTCGGCACAGGCCACGCGCCCGCCGCGGCGGGCGATCTCGAGGGCAAAGGCCCGGCCGATGCCGCTGCCGGCGCCGGTCACCAGGGCCGAAGCCTTGCGGGAAGGTTTGCTGCCGAACATGGGGTTGGCTCCTGTCTGGAATGGCGGTCCGGCCCGGGCGGCCGGCTCCCGTGGTCCGGACTTGCCCGGTTCCGGCCACCGGGGCACACTAACGCGAACATTTGTTCGCATTCAATTCGCATCCCGGGCGCCCGCCATGCGCAAACAACCCCGACAGCAGCGTTCGCAGGCGATGGTCGATGCCATCGTCGAGGCCGGCTTCGTCTCGCTGGCCCGCAACGGGCCGGAAGGCACCACGACCCGGCACATCGCCGACATCGCCGGCATCAGCGTCGGCTCGCTGTACCAGTACTTCCCGGACAAGCAGGCGGTCTACGCGGCGATGCAGCAACGCGTGGTCACAGACCTGATCGTGTTCCTGCGCGAGCTGACGCCGGAGCTGCTGCAAAAGGACGTACGCGAAGGCACGTCGATGCTGCTGTTCCGTTTCCGCGACTGGGCGCGCAAGGACAATGACCGCTATCTGGTGTATGCGCGCCATGCGATGCAGTTCGACTTCGGCCAGGACATGGACCGGCTGGAAGCGGCACTGATGGATCTGGTGATGCAATACCTGCTGCAGAATCCGGTGTTCGCGCGGCTGCCGAACCTGCAGGGCGTCATCTACGTGCTGATCAACGGCGGCGTGTTCGCCATGATCCGCTTTCTGAGCACACCGCAGCCGCGCATCACCTTCGAGCAGTTCGTGGACGGCGTGGTGCGACTGGTGTCTGCCAGTGCCGAGCAGGGGATGCGGGATTCTGCCTTGTAGAAGAGCCTGCAGACCCGGGGGATGGCGGTCGCAGCGGGGCAAGGCGCCTACGTATCGAAATGGCCGCCGCGGCCGGCGCCGCCGGTGAACTTCGTGGCACCGGCGCGCGTCTCGCCGCTCTGCAATGTCTTCAGCCCCAGCGCGAACTCACTGGCCAGCGCCTCGCGCTCGCTCATGCCCCACTGGTCGAGGGCGCTGCGCCGGTCGTTGCGCATGCAGGTCTGCGGGAACTCCGCAATCTGCAGTGCCAGCTTTTCCGTTTCCGCACGCAGGGCCTCTTCCGGTACCACACGATTGGCCAACCCGAAGGACAGTGCTTCCTGCGCCGCCACCGCGCGGCCGGTGAGAATCATGTCCATGGCGCGGCTCATGCCGATCGCACGCGGCAGGCGCACCGTACCGCCGTCAATCAGCGGCACACCGAAGCGGCGGCAGAACACACCGAACACCGCGCCCTCGTCCGCCACGCGCAGATCGCACCAGAGCGCGAGCTCGAGGCCGCCGGCCACGCAGTAACCGGACACCATCGCGATCACCGGCTTCGACAGCAGCATGCGGGTCGGCCCCATGGGGCCATCGCCTTCGGTGGAAATGCGATTGGCACGGGACACATCGCCGGCCGCCATCGCTTTCAGGTCCGCACCGGCGCAGAAGTGCCCGCCGGCACCGGACAGGATCGCCACCTTCAGATCCGGATCGGCCTCGAAGGCCCGGAAGGCTTCGGCCAGGGCCGCGGCCGTCGGGCCGTCCACGGCATTGCGGACCCCCGGCCGGTTGAGGGTTACCCACAGCAGGGGCGGACGGCGGTCGGTCAGGATCAGGGGTGCAGGCATAAAGAAATTACATCCTGAGGCTTGAGATGGCGTCATGCGTAACATTACGCTAGACGCCATATCTGTTCCACAGGCCGTAATGATCATGGCGACCAACCCGCGCACCCTCCTCCTGACCCTGCTGCAGGCCTCGGATGGCGAGCCGCTCTCCTCCCGCGAGGCCGTCGCCACGGCGGCCCTGTTCGGCATCCGCGAGAACAGCCTGCGGGTCGCCCTGGTCCGGCTGTCGGCCGCCGGGCTGATCGAGGCCGCCGGACGTGGCGCCTACCGGCTGGGCCCGAAGGCCACGGCACTGGCCGCGGAAATCGCCGGGTGGCGCACGGCGGAGCAGCGCGTGCAGGACTGGGACGGCGGCTGGATTGCGGTACACACCGCCGCGCTCGGCCGCAGTGACCGTGTTGCCCTGCGTGCGCGCGATCGCGCTTTCCGGATCCTGGGCCTGCGTGAACTGGAACGCGGCCTGTACCTGCGTCCGGACAATCTGGCGGGCGGCGTTGCCGCCCTGCGCGAACGCCTGCACGCACTCGGGCTCGATGCCGGCGCTGCCGTGTTCCGCGCCAGCGGCTTCGATGCCGCACGCGAGCAGCAGGCTCGCGCACTGTGGGACGGCAAGGCCCTGAACCGGCACTACCACGACTCGCGGAAAACGCTCGACGACTCGCTGGCACGCATCGACGAACTGGAACCGGAAGTCGCCGCCCGCGAATCCTACCGGCTCGGCAATGAAGCGATCCGTTCACTGGTGTTCGATCCGCTGCTGCCGGCACCGCTGGTGGACACCGGCGCGCGCCGTGCCTTCGTCGACAGCGTCATCCGCTATGACCGCATCGGCCACGACATCTGGCGCCGGCTGCGCCTGTTGCCTGCCGCATCAGCCACCCGGCCACTGCAGGCCGTCACGCACTGAGGTTCCCGGCAATGACCGTACCCGTCTCCGCAACGCCTTCCGAATTGCCGGCCGCCACACGCCGCAAGGTGACGGACATTTTCACCCGCGATGAGATCCGGTTGCTCACCGAGCGCTCCGATGCCATGGGTTTTGTCGCCGTGGGCCGCACCTGGCTGGTGATCACCGCCACGCTGGCCATGCTCGCCTGGGCCTCGCAGCTTTCGCCGGCGTACGCTGTGCCGCTGTTCGTGTCCGGTTTCATCATACTGGGCGGGCGGCATCTGGCGCTGGCCATCCTGATGCACGAAGCCTCCCACGCCACCCTGTTCAGGACACGCTGGCTGAACGACACCTTCGCCGACTGGGTCTGTGCAAAACCGATCTGGAACAGCGTGCACAGATACCGCGCACACCACTTCGTGCACCACACGAAGACCGGTCAGCCGGAAGACACCGATCTGTCGCTGGTGACCGGCCTGCCCTGCTCGCGCGCCTCGCTGTGGCGGAAATTCGCGCGCGACCTCTCCGGCCTGACCGGCATCAAGTTCCTGTTCGGCCGTCTGCTGATGGATGCCGGGGTTCTCAAGTGGACGGTATCGAACGACGTGGTGAAGCTGCCGCAGGACGGCCGCCGCTGGTTCGACTACCCGCGCGATCTGCTGCGCAATGCGGCCGGCGCAGCACTGGTGAACGGGCTGCTGTTCGCCCTGTGCTGGCTGGCCGGGTACCCGTGGCTGTACGCCTGCTGGGTACTGAGCTACATCACGCCGTTTCCGCTTTTCCTGCGTATCCGGTCCATGGCCGAGCACGCCTGCACGGAGAATTCCCCGGACATGTTCCGCAACACGCGCACGACCCGCGCAGGGTTGCTGGCCCGCATGACCGTGGCGCCCATCCACGTGAACCATCACATCGAGCATCACGTCATGGCCTCCGTGCCCTGGTTCCGCTTGCCGCTGATGCACCGGCTGCTGCGTGAACGCGGTGCGGTGGCGGAGCCGCCGGGTTATCTCGATGTCCTGAAAACCGTTTCGTCGCTGTCGTAGGACCGCCTTCGGGCCCACTGCAGGAGAAATTGCATGTCGACCGGATCCGCGTGGCTCGCCAGCACGCACGACGTCACCAACGTCTCGCGCGAACTGGCCGACTACAACCTGTACACCCGGGACATGGCCCTGCAGGAAGCCGTGCGCCGCGAAGGCGCCGACTGGGCCACACCCCGACTGGCCTCGTTCGGCGCGCTCGTGGGTTCCACCGGTTATCTCGAACTGGGCGCACTGGCCAACCGGTTCCCGCCGGAATTCGATACTCACGACCGCTTCGGCAACCGTGTCGATCTGGTGAAATACCACCCGGCCTACCACGAGCTGATGAAGACCGCGATCGAGCATGGCCTGCATGCTTCCCCGTGGACGCATCCGCAGCCCGGCGCCCACGTTGCGCGCGCCGCGATGTCCTACATGCACACCCAGATCGAGGCCGGACACGGCTGCCCGGTCACCATGACGTTCGCCGCCGTACCGTCGCTGCGCACGACGCCGGCGCTGGCGAACCTCTGGGAACCGAAGATCACCGCGCCGGTTTACGACCCGCGCAACCTGCCGGCCGAACAGAAGCAGGGGCTCACGGTCGGCATGGGCATGACCGAAAAGCAGGGCGGCTCCGACGTCCGCGCCAACACCACGCGCGCGTATCCGGTGGGCCCCGGCGGCCCGGCACAGGCCTACGAGCTGGTCGGCCACAAATTTTTCCTCTCGGCGCCGATGTGCGACCTGTTCCTCGTGCTGGCGCAGGCACCCGGCGGACTCTCCTGCTTCCTGGTTCCGCGCTGGCGTCCGGACGGCACGAAGAACCCCCTGCAGGTGCTGCGCCTGAAGAAGAAAATGGGCAACGTCTCCAATGCATCCAGCGAAGTCGAATTCCGCGGCGCACTGGGCTGGCTGGTCGGCGAGGAAGGCCGCGGTGTGCGCACCATCATCGGTATGGTCAGCATGACGCGCTTCGACTGCATGATCGGCTCCAGCGCCGGCCTGCGCATGGCCGCCTCGCAGGCCCTGCATCATTGCTCGATCCGCCACGCCTTCGGCAAGGTCCTCAACGAGCAGCCGCTGATGCAGAACGTGCTGGCCGACCTGGCCATCGAAAGCGAAGCGGCGGTGGCCCTGACCATGCGCATCGGCCGCGCGCTGGACGCAAACCAGGGCGGCCGGCAGGACGAACACGAAGACCTGCTGGTACGCCTGGGCACCGCCGTCGGCAAGTACTGGATCTGCAAGCGCACGGCCAACCATGCGTACGAAGCGATGGAGTGCATCGGCGGCAGTGGCGTGATGGAAGATTCGATGATGCCGCGGCTGTACCGCGAAGCGCCGATCAACGCCATCTGGGAAGGCAGCGGCAACGTGCAGTGTCTGGACGTGCTGCGCGCCATGGAAAAAACGCCTGCCGTGGTCCAGGCCTTCTTCGCGGAAGTATCGAAAGCCAAAGGCGGCAACACCGTGCTGGATGCACACGTGAAGGCACTGCAGAAGGAATTCACCGGCAGCAAGCAGGAACCGGCGGATCTCGAATTCCGGGCCCGCGACATCGTCGACCGCATGGCACTGGCCCTGCAGGCGGCGCTGCTGGTACAACACGCACCCGCTGTCATTGCCGACGCCTTCTGCACGTCCCGTCTCGGCAGTACCGGCCACCACAACTACGGCACGCTTGTGCGCGGCACCGACTGCCGCGCCATCATCAGGCGCGCAACTCCGCATGCCGGCTGACGCCGGCCACAGAAATCCCCGGAAGCAGAAACGTGCAAACCGATTACTTCACGACACCGGCCGGGCATCGCCTGGCATTGTCCGTGTTTGGCCCGGCCGACGGCCGGCCGGTATTGTTCTTCCACGGTGGCGGCCAGACCCGTCATGCCTGGGGCCGTGCCGGCGAGGCCCTCGGCAAACGCGGCTGGCGTGCGCTCTGCGTCGACATGCGCGGCCACGGCGACAGCGATCGCGTGGCGAACTACCACGCCACGGATTTCGCCGACGACGTCCGGGCGCTGGCGGAATCGCAACGGCAGAAACCCGTCATCGTCGGCGCCTCACTGGGCGGCATTGCTGCCATGATCGCCAACGCCGGCCATGGCGCAGCGCCCGGCACGCCGGTGGAAATCTCGCGCGCGCTGGTGCTGGTCGACATCGCGCCGCGGGTGAATCCGGAAGGGGTCAACCGCATTCTCGATTTCATGGCGGCGCATACTGCCGGCTTTGCCTCGCTGGACGAGGCGGCGGCGGCCGTCGCGGCCTACCAGCCGCAGCGCACCCAGCGCAGCGACAACTCCGGCCTGCGCAAGAACCTGCGCCAGGCCGACGACGGCCGCTGGTACTGGCACTGGGATCCGGACATGCTCGCGCAATTCCGGCGCACACGCGACGAAACCAGCGACGAAGATGCGCTGTACCGCGCTGCGGAAGGCCTCACACAGCCGGTGTTGCTGGTGCGCGGCGCCCAGAGCGATGTGGTCAGCGAAGATATCACCCGTGAATTCCAGGCCCGCATTCCGCAGGCCCGGGTCGCCGACGTCAGCGGTGCCGGCCACATGGTGGCCGGTGACCGCAACGACGTATTCCTCGATGCCGTACTGGCATTCCTGGACGAGCTGTAATCCGGTGCCCCCGGACGCACCGGGCGTCAACGGGACGTGCCGGCCTGCGTGTAGCGGTAATCATCCAGATCAAAGCTCATGCTGCGCCAGTGTGCTTCCACACTGGTGGCCGGCCGGAACGGCACGTCGCCATGCCGGTCGAAGTAATAGCTGTTGGCGGTACTGCAATTGTTGCTGAAGAACACCTGGCTGCCGCGGCGCGCCTGCATGTCGCGGAAATAGCGGTCGTTCGCTTCCTGTTTGACTTCCACCTGGGTAGCACCGTCTTTGCGCGCACGCCTGAGGCAGCGAACGATGTGGCGTGACTGCATCTCGATCAGCTGGAAGTAGGACGCGCCGTTGTAGCCGTTCGGGCCCAGGATGGTAAAGAAGTTGGGAAAGCGCGGCACCGATACCCCCTCGTAGGCTTGATACCGGTTGGCGTCCCACCACTGCTCCAGATCCCTGCCGCCAGCACCGCGAACCGGAAAGGCCGGCATGTTGCCTTTCTCGAACACCTTGAAACCGGTGGCGCAGATCAGGACATCGGCCTCGTGCAGCTTGCCGTCGCCGGTGACGATGCCATCCCTGGTGATCTCGCGGATCGGCGTGGTTTCCAGCGTGACATTGCTGCGGTTGAAGGTCTGCAGATAGGTATTGGAAATGCTGGGCCGCTTGCAGCCGAAGCCATAGCGCGGCGTCAGCTTCTCACGCAGCACCGGATCCTTGACCTGTCGGCTCAGATGATCCAGCGCCATGCGCTCATAGATTTTCGCCAGCGGCAGGTAGGCGTGATAGTGCGCCGTGACCACAAACGCCAGCTCGACAAACCCCTGACTCACCAGACGCGCGGCGGATTGCAGGCCGGGCACACGCCCCAGCAGCTTCTGTACACCACCCGGAATCGGCGCATCCGGTTTTGGCAGCACCCAGATCGGCGTGCGCTGGAACACGGTCAGGTGCGCGGTCTCCGGTGCAATTTCCGGAATCACCTGCAGTGCCGAGGCGCCGGTGCCGATGATCGCCACCTTTTTTCCCTTCAGACTCACCGCGTGGTTCCAGCGTGCCGTGTGCATGGTGGTGCCGGCAAAGAGGTCGATACCGGGGATGTCCGGCTTCTTCGGCTGGGTGAGCACGCCGGTGGCACCGATGACGAAACGCGCCGTGATCTCTCTGCCGTCCGTCGTGGTCAGCGACCAAACATGGTTGCGGTCATCGTATGCCGCAGCGGTCACCCCGGTCCCGAGCCGGATCCGCGAACGCAGGTTGTACCTGGACACGCAGTGTTCCGCATAGGCTTTCAGCTCCGGGCCACGCGCGAACACGCGCGACCAGGCCGGATTCTGCTCGAAGGAAAACGAATAGCTGAGTGAAGGGATGTCAACCGCGATGCCGGGATAGGTGTTCGCATGCCAGGCACCGCCCACGCCGTCATCCTGCTCAAGGATGACGAAGTCGGAGAAGCCGGCCTCATCCAGCTTGATGGCGGCGCCGATGCCGGAGAAGCCGGCGCCGATGATCACGATCTCGTGGTCCGGACGCGACGACAGGGCCTTGCGGGAAGATACAGAACGGCTTGCCATGTAGAGCTCCGGAACGGCGGTCGGGACACGGAGGCCGGATAGTAGAACTATCCCGGGGGCAGGACTATCCTGCCGGCCGATATCGGGGTAACCGCCGCATCGGAGATGTGCCGCACATGGCCACGCTTGCGCTCGACAGGAAAGACAATGTCCACGTCCTCACGCTCGTCAACGGCGACCGGGACAACACTTTCAATCTGGAAGTGCTGGCCGAGTGGAATGCTGCATTTGACACAATCAGCGCCGGTACCGGCGACGCCAGCCTGCTGATCCGCTGCGAACACCCCAAGACCTTCTGCAACGGCATCGATCTGCAGTGGCTGATGAAGCAGCCGCCGGAAACCGTTGCCACCTTCGTGCGAGAACTGGAAAACCTGCTGCTGCGCGTGGCAACGCTGAACCTGCCGGTGGTGGCCGCCATCAACGGCAATGCCTATGCCGGCGGCGCCCTGCTGGCCAATGCCTGCGATTTCCGCCTGATGCGGGCCGACCGGGGCCGCCTGTGCTATTCCGAGATCAATATCAGGATGGCGTTCACGCCGGTGATGTTCGAGATCGCGCGGCTGCAGCACGATGCCGGCACCGTGTGGGAGATGACCATGACCGGCCGCGCGCTGGGCGGCGAGGAGTGCGCGCAGCGCCGGGTCGTGGACCGGGCCCTGCCACTGGAGCAGCTCGACGCGGAAGCCATGAAGCTGGCCATGGAGCTGGCCACGAAACATCGTCCGACCTATACGCAGCTCAAGCGCGGCCTGCGGACGGCCGTCGTGGCGCTGGCCCGCGAACGCGGCGTGCCCTGACGGCTGCCGCCACAAACGACAGGGGCGCCTTGCGGCGCCCCTGCTTCATTCCGGACCGGGCTCAGGCCACTGCTTCGCGGTTGCGCAACTCGCCGTTGAGCGTACCGTTGGCACCGAACATGATCTCGCGCCACTGTGCTTCCAGTTCACGCGTCTTGTGTTTGGACGGGTGATAGCCCTTGCGCCAGAACAGCGACATCTTCGGCAGGATACGACTGACAAACCCGCCACGGCCCAGCAGCAGCCTCACGCCCTTGCGCACATCCTTCAGGTCTGTGGCCTTGCCCTCCTGGATCACCAGCCAGGCCCAGCTGGCGATAGCCGCCGGCACCAGCGTCGCCGCCACGGCGGCGCCGGCTGCGATGCGCTCGGAGCGGCTGTTGCCGGCCAGCTCATAGACGTCGTATGCCACCGCCTTGTGCTCCAGCTCTTCCAGCGCATGCCATTGCCAGAGCTTGATCATCTCCGCGTCCGCCCTGCTGCGGAAATGCGGATCGGTAAGCAACTGCTCGGCCAGCAATGCGGTGAAATGCTCCATGAAGGTGGTTGCCGCCAGCTGCGTGGAATGCGGCATGCGCTCCATCACGGCCAGGCCGAACCTCACGGCCGCGGTCGGGAAACCCAGGTCAATTCCGCGCTCTTCAAGCAGATCGTTCAGGCGATCGTGCTCGCGGCCATGGATCGCCTCCTGGCCCATGAACCCGGACACTTCCGCCTTCAGCTTCTCGTCGGTGACGCGATCACGGAAATTGCGCACCGACTCCATGAAGAAGCGCTCGCCCGGCGGGAACCAGGACGACAGCATGGCGAAGAACAGCGTTGCCGTGGCGTTGTCGTCGTAGAAATAGCGCGGCGAGTCCTTCGGCAGGTTGAAATCCATCTGGCGTGGCGGAATGCCGACACTGGCGCCGGCCAGCTTGCGGGTTTTCATGGTGGTCACAACGGTCATGATGCCTGTCTCCGTTGACTGCGGTGAGCCCGCGTCTGTTCGCGCCAGAACCGGTGCAGACAGCGGGCGGTGACTGCCGGTGCTTCCACCATCGGCAGGTGGCCGATCCCGCGCAGGCGATGGACGCTCGCGTGCGGGATCAGCGCTTGAAAGGTATCGGCGCAGGACACGTGCAGCACGCGATCCTGTTCGCCCCAGAGCACCAGCGTCGGCGCCTGCACATCGGTCACGCCCGGCAGCGTCTCCGCCGGCGGATGTTCGAGCAGCTGGTGGAACATGTGCGTGTTCACATGCCGGCGATGAATCATCTGGCCGGACATCAGCGGGCCCAGCATGGCCGCCAACAGATGACGGTTACGCTCGGTCGCGATGGTGAACAGGCGGAATACATCGGAAAAACTGTGCGTCACCAGTGCATTGCGGCCCTGTAGCAGGCCGTCTTCGAATTCGCTGGACTGCGTACCGCGCACGCCCGCGGCGTTCATCAGGGTCAGCGATTCCACACGCTCCGGATGGCGCGCCGCCGTGAAGCCGGCGATCAGTCCGCCCATGGAGCTGCCGACAATATGCGCGGGGCCCGGCACGTGTTTCTCCAGCCAGTGGCCGATACGCGCCACCTGCCGGTCAATCGCGTAGCTGTCGCCGAAACGGAAGCGGCTCTCGCCCCAGCCCGGCAGATCCGGAATGAACAGGCGATGGCGGCGCGCGAGGAACGGCAGCAACGGCAGCCAGTTTTCCTTGCTGGCGCCGAAGCCGTGCAACAACACCACCGGCGTGCCGCGGGCATTGCCGCCCTCCAGCCAGACGAAACGCAGGCCGTCGATCTCTGCGTGTTGCTTGCGCATGCCGGCAACGCGGCTCTGGAAGTCGCGCACCAGCGGCCACACCAGCCCGGCCGGCTGCCAGCGCTGCAGGGCTTCCGCATCCGGCGCCTGTGCGCGGGCCAGATAAGCGCCGCCGATTTCGGTGAGGAAAGCCTGTTCTGCCGTCATTGTTGTTGTCCTCTGTTCCGTCATGCCGGTTTCCGCGGCTGCGGATACCGGGCCTGATGGTTCTGCCGCGCTTCCGGCGTGAGCACGGCATCGCTGATCATTTGCCAGATGAAATTGCCGATGTCTGCCAATGAGTAGCGGCCGTCGGCGCGATACCAGGTGGCCACCCAGTTGATGGCACCGAGCCCGACCAGGCGCAGCAGATGCAGGTCGATGTCCTCGCGCACCAGCCCGCGGTTGCGCAGCTGCTTCAGCATGTACATCCACTGGTCTTCATAGCGGTCGCGAAGATCGATCACGTCGTCGCGCGCCTGCCCGCCCAGCGAACGCCAGTCGAACAGCAGCACATAGACGGTATCGGAGCCGGCAACCGCGGTATGCAGATGCGCCAGCAACGTGCGTCGCACCTGCTCCAGGGGGTCGTCGATGCCGGCACAGGCTTCCACCGCCGCTTGGGTCACCCGCGTCATGGCCAGACGCATCATGTCCACCAGCAGGAGTTCCTTGGAGGCGTAGCGGTAGTGCAGGCTGCCAGGCAGCATGCCGCAGGCTTCGGCGATCTCCTTGAGGGTGGTCTTCTCGAAACCCTGCTCACGGAAAAGCGTGGCCGCCGCATCAAGCACGCGCTCGCGGTCCACCGCTTCGGCACGGCGACGCTTGCCAGCGGCCGGGGAATTCACGCAGCAACTGCCTCGCCGTAGGCCACGGCGGCAGCGCGCTTCGGATCCTGGTGTTTCTCGTATTCCGCCATCCAGGCTTTCGCCAGCGGCGGCAGCCGGGTATCGAACGGATGAAAACCGGGCTTGAACCAGGCCAGATAGCGTGGCACCAGCTTCGTCAGGAAACCGCGCGGGCCATACAGATCCAGAATGCCGCGAAGGATCATGCGGCGATCGCCCGCGATGCCGTCAACCCTGAACATGTGAGTCATGATCTGCGCGATCTTGATGTGCAGCCAGAGAGTGAACAGGACCATGGCGGCAGCACGTGTGGCATACCCGCCCCCGGCAGCCGAACAATAGGTGTCGTAGGCCACCGCCTTGTGCTCGACCTCCTCCACCGCGTGCCAGAAGTAAAGGCCGCGCATTTCCGGATGTGCTGTCTGCAGGCGCTCCGGCGCCAGCTCCAGCAGACCTTCACCCAGCGTGGAGGTGAAATGCTCGGCCGCCGCCGTCAGCGCCAGCTGGAATTTCCTGGAAATTTTCCGCTGTGCCCAGGCTTTCTGCTTCTTCAGGATCTTCACCACACGATCCGCACGCACGCCCTGCGACTGGATCATGTCATTGAACTGTTCGTGGGCATGGCCGTGCTGGGCTTCCTGACGCACGAAAATGCGGATGTCTTCCAGCAGCTTCGGATCGGTCACCTGCGCTTCGTAGTTGCGCACGGCGTCCATGAAGAAGCGCTCGCCGTCCGGAAAATTGATGGACAGCGCGTCGATGAAACGGGTGAAGAAGGCATCGCCGTTGGCCCAGTGCACCGGCACGTCGCTGAAATCGAACTTCGTGCGGCGATGGCGCAGCGGTGCTGCGGCCTGTTTCTGCCGGCCGGCGACGCTGCCTGCCAGGGCGACTGCCTTGCTGTTCATCCTGCTGCCCATGGGCGGGAACCTCCGGATTTGGTGCTGCAACCAAGACCAGACCGACATTATTTGGCCGGGCGACCAAGAGGCAGGCCCTCAGGGGTCACGGATTTGTCATCAGAGGCCATACCCGGGGTGGAAATCCACAATACGGCCGCACCTGGAACCCACTGGTTCTGGATCGCCGGTACGGCTAGCATCCCGGGGGTCAACACCCTTGCCGGAGCGCCCTTGCGATGACCCAGACCCTTGCCGAACTCCAGGCCCAGGTCCGCGCCCAGAAGACCCTGATCCCGTCCCTGTACGGCAACGTCGATTTCGACATCGTGCCGGAGCGTTTCACCACCGATGCCGGCGAACGCAGCATGCTGCCGCCACCCTTCGCACGGAAATACCGGCGCGGCATCCTGGCCAACCAGGAAAAGATCGATCGTGCACTGGCCTACACCATGCTGGGCGACAACGTGGCCGATGCCTATGCGGCCCTGACGCCGAAGTACGGTTTCCGTCGCCTGATCGACATGCTGGTGAAAGCCTGCGAGCAGGGCATCGACGCCGTTCCCGATGCACCGGCAGAGCTGGCGACCTTTATCGCCTCCATGGAAAAGACACCGGACTGGCTGGACATGGAACTGGTCGAGCAGGGTGCGCGCGCCGGCCGCGTGGCCATGGCCAACATCGTGCCGTTCGCCATCCGCGGTGCCTTCATCGCCACGTTCCTCAACAAGTACTCCGGCCTGCCGATGGCACTGACCGGTGCGCTGTCGCAGGAAACCTCGGTGCAACGCGTGAAGGAAACCGCCAGCTTTTTCACCACCGCCACGTTGCCGGGCGCATTGACCCGTTACGGTACCGGCTTCCGTGCAGCCGCCATGGTGCGCCTGATGCACTCGATGGTGCGCTTCAACCTGCTGAAGCACGCGCCGAAGTGGGATATCAACGTGTATGGCATTCCGATTCCCCAAGTGGACCAGATGCCGGCCGGCACCATGCCGTCGTTCATCACCGCGTTCAAGGTGGTGAAGGCCGGCCGCGACACCTTCACGCCGCGCGAACAGGCCACGGTCGAGTTCTGCCGCTACCAGTGCTATCTGCTGGGCCTGCCGGAAGACCTGCTGCCGAATACGCCGCAGGGCATCTTCGATGCCATGACCACCTACGCGGCAACGCTGCGCGATGGTTATGACGACGAAACCAACGGTGCACTCGTGCGCGCAACCATGTCCGCCTACATGCCGCCGGACAACAGCCTGAAGAGCCGCGCTTTCGACACGCTGGAGAAGAGCTTTTCCAAGGTGTTCTTTACCCGCGCCTTCCAGGTACAGCGTTCCAAGGCCGAGCTGATGGGCGTGCAGCCGTCATTGCTGGACTACGCGCTGTTCATCGCCGGCAACCTGTACATCCTGCCGCGCATGGCAGCGCATCACCTGGCCGAGCGCGTACCGTTCGCGGACGAACTCTCGGACAAGATGCTGATCCACGAGATCAACAAGCTGCTGGTGAGCTACGGCCACGCCGAGTACACCACGGACGCCTCCCGGTACAACGCCGCCACGGCCTGACCGGGCGCCCGTTTACAGGAAGCGCTGCCTCAGCGCCGGCGTGGGTACCATGCAGGTGTCGCTCTGCCCGAACAGGCGGTACCGGTTCTGCGCGAAGCGGTCATAACCGAAATCGCGCAGCGGCCGCGGCAGTATGCGCATGGCCGACAACAGGGACGCGGGACCGGACAGCTGGGAGACCACTTTCATCACGGCGGTCGAGCGCAGGAAGTGCTCACCGTTCTCGATGTAGACCAGCGTGTCGTAGTGATCCAGCGGGAGGCCGACATGGGCCAGCAGCGCCTGACCGGCCGGGGACTGCATGGACGCAAAGTGGAATTTCGCCTGCGGATCACGCGCGGTGACGAATTTCACCCAGCCGTTGCAGACATTGCAGACACCGTCAAAGAGGATGACGCGCGGGTGCTGCACCAGCAGCACCCGCACATCGACAGCTTCCGCAGCGCTCATTCAACCGGTGCCGGCGCAGGGGCTGCTGCGGCACCGCCACGCACATAGACAATCTTCTGCGTGCTGCCGTCACAGCTGCCGACCACTTTGTCCTCCGGCTTGACCTGGTCGTTCGGCGTGATCGTGAGCGAGTAGCCAACCACACCCTTGGCGTCCAGCTTGGCGGCAATTTCCGTTTTAAGCTCTTCGCAAGGCTTGATCTGGGCGAAGGCCGTGCCGGAAACAAACACGAAGGCAACGGCAGCAACCGCATGAATGACCTGTTTCATGGAACACACTCCGTTATGAGGCATGAGAAAAGGCAGGGACGAAACGCTCCCGGAGCATACTCCGACAGCCGCACATGCGTATGCCCGGGCCCCGGCAGTACCCGGCGGCGCGACAAACGGCTGCCGGACAGGTGAAACAGATCACATCGAAACCGTGGCACCCGGGCCCGACGATGGCCGGAACGGCGACCGGTCCACCGTCAGCAGAACGGCCAGCAGGATGCTGTCGATGACCATGCCGATCACGGTGTTGGGCAACAGCGATTGCACATAAAGCGAATCTGACGAACCGTGTATCACGGCCAGGATCGCCCCCCACAGCAGCGACAACAGCAACGCGGCCAGCAGCCAGCGGTCCGCTCCCGGGCGCACCATCACCAGGAATATCCCGGACAGCAGGTAAAAGCCGGCCACCAGCGTCGTCACCAGCCCGATCAGCAACGACCAGTCCAGGTACCACTGCGGCACGTCCAGGAATTTCTCGAGCGAGGAAAACATTTCCTTCGCCTGCTCGAAATCCTGCGCCTGTCTTTCTGCCGTTGCGTCGCCTTCCTGGGTCTTGCGGGCGATATCCTTTTCGATCACCTTGCCGACACCGGCAAAGAATTCCTTCTGGAAATCGACCAGTGCCGGTGTCGCCATGGTGGTGGCGCCGCGGAACAGGGACGTCGCCCCGAACAGGATCACGAACACGCCGAGTACCGTGATCCAGGCGGGCTTGGGTTGCGCGGTCATGATTGCTCCCGGGTCATCAGACAGGCTACATACTACTGCATGAAGCGGCTCACCCGTTTTGCATATTCCGAAATCACCCGGGCATCGTTCGCCAGATCATTATTGCCTGCCGGTACTCCCTTGTGTGTCAGGGACGGAGAAGACCAGACACCTTCCCGCACACAGGATGCACAACAATCGCCATAGGCCATCAGCGTACGCCAGGAGTTGTCGGGTGTGATGTAGCCATGGCCATACCGGAACGGGTCGTTCCTCTTCTCGACACAAACATCATGCCTGGCGCCAATCAAGTGGCCGATCTCGTGGGCCAAGGAATAATTGACGACTGCGCACTGCATATTGACGACCGCAAAAGCCGTCTTTTTTGTGGCAAAAACCTTTTTCGCATACCCGCACGAAGAATCGTCCGCCACGAGAAGGACAACAACATCCGCCTTGTATTTTTCCCGCTCGACATGAACCTCATCGAGGTATCCGTCCCCCGTACCGACCAGCCGATCCATGTATTCTTCCCAGTCGCCGCTCTCGGGAAGAGAGCCTTTGTAGGCCCGGACAACACGCAACTTCAACCCCCCGATCCGGCTGGTGACGAACGACCGGTTGGCTTCTTCCACGGCCAGATCGAGAGCGAGGTCCTCGGCATCGGCATACAGGCCGGCAGCCTCTGCGGTGTACACAACCAGCAGATCAATGGTCACATTCTCCAGCAAGCCGATCGGCTCCGGCTTGGGTTTGTCCATCAGCTCCCCGTTGCTGCCGGAATCATCACCGGCTTCGATGCCTTCCGGGTGTTCAGGCGGCAGTTTCCGGAACGAGTATTCGCTGATGGCGCTGTAATCTCCGCCAACAGGAAAGATAACCTTGACCGAGTCCCCGCTCCGGATACTGCCGCGAACTCCCGCGGGATCGGAAATCAGGATGGTGTCGCCGCCATCGACATGGCCTTCCCATACGGTCCGCTGTGCAGTCTTCTCGATACTGCTGCGACTTGCCTGAACGACATCGTCTCCCGGCATCCCGATGGAAAAGCTTTTCGGGTTCGCCATCCGGTCTGCCACACCAAAACCCTTCTGAAGGGCATAGTTCCGGAGTGCCTCGGGGGCCAGCTTCACAATCGAGGTCTTTACGCCCAGGCGAGATGCAGACAACCCGCTCACCCGCTCCTGCTGCGCTTCAGTCAGTTCCGCGAGCGAGGCCGGCACCAGGAGACTGGTGTAATCGGCACGCCATTCAGCCACAGAACCGCCGTAATCCGTCGCGAGCTGGCGCAACTGCAAACCAACCGGAGACTCGCCACTCACGGAAAGCACCTGGCTGCCACCCCCCAGATTTTTCAGCTGGGGAGTGGCGGACGGATAGGCCTTGATCAGATCCTTCAGTTTCCCGGCGGGGACACCTTCAACAACAAAACTCGTCTCCTGCCCTCTGGCCGGCCACGGCCACGCCATGCCCGCCAGAACACAGGCCATCAGCAGAAGCGTCGGCGCTCCCGCGGAGACGTACCCGCCCGCCCGTATCACTTCACGGCTCCGCTCAGCCATTCAATGCCACGCGATACGTTGAAGCTGACGCCATACACCACGTTGTCCGTGTGGTGCAGTTCTTTGCCGGCAGTCGCCACTTCCTGCTGGGTCCAGACATTGGCCACGAAGAAATCCACATAATGGGTCGTGTAGCCAAGGCCCAGCCCCCAGGATTCGGACGGATCCTTGTCCGCCTTTAGCATGGCTTTCAGTGACAGCCTGTTGCCAAAGTTCCGCCAGTTTTCAGGCCCTTCCTTCCTGCTGAACCAGCCTTTCCAGCTGGTCCACTCGACATCGTAATTCCTGTACAGGTCACCGATCTGGTAATTGATGCCCAGGTAGAACACCGACGGCACCTCTTTCTCGACAACCTTTCCCTCGCCGGCGTCGAACTTGAGCTGTTTGGGATTGGTGACCGGCGCATCAGCCGTGATGTACCAGTGTTCCTCCGGGCCGGCGATCAGGCCAGTACGCCGGTTGATTTCCTGCTTGCCGGCGTCCTTGAAAACGATATCGATCGTGGAACGCTGATACGCCTGATTGAATTCAAAGCAGTGCGGCTTCGCATCGGTTGCTGCATCCATGGTGCTGGTTCGATCGGCCAGGTACTTCAGGAGCTTGGCAAGGTCTTCGGCAATGCGGGATTTCCGTTCGGTTTCCGTAACATCGGCAAACTGACCCTGCTTGCCGGGGAACCGCAGCAGCGCTCCCTGCCCGGACGGCGTCAGGCGGGTTCCGTCCGCCCTGGTGTCGTATATCTCTCCCGGCGTGCACGGGGCCGCCGCGAGATCCTTCAGGGATACGGATTCCGGGGTTTTTGCTTCCGGAGATTTTCCTTCGCCTTCGGCAAAAACAGAAAAAGAAAAAGACATTGCCAGAACGGCAATCAGCATCCTGATCATGGAATGGGCACCTTCATGGGTATGAAATCAAATCCGTTTGCCGCAGCAATCAATTTGCGGCGGCGTCACAATAACTGCCAGAAACCGGAAATCGCCACCTCGTTCGTCGGAAATCCCCTGTAAAAAACAGGGCGACTATCGCGCCTTCCTGAATGTCAGGTTGTAGCGATACCTGCCGCAGAGCGAATGCTGACCGTCCGGCACCGGTCGCACGGCGTGATAGCCGAGCCGCGCAGTGCGACCCCACACCAGCACATCGCCATCCTGCAGCAGCAGGTTTTGTCCGGATCCCGAAGGCGTTGCACCCCACCACGCGAACGTGGTCGGCAATCCGAGCGAGACGGAGACAATCGGATGCGAGAAATCCTGCTCGCTGTTGTCGCAATGCCGCCCCATCCCGGTGCCGACCGAATAACGATTGACCAGACATATGTCCGGCATGTAATCCGGGTAGCCGGCGGTCATCGCAGCGCGTTGCGCCAGCATGCACCAGGCCATCGGGATTTCCGGCCACGGCTTGCCCGTTTCCGGATCGTGCGGGCGATAGGAATAGCCCCCGGCCTCCGAAGTCCAGCCCACCGCGCCGCAGTTGGTCATGGCCGCGGCGGTCGGGTAGCCGGTGTGCGTCATCATGTGGCGAAACGGTGCACGCCCCGCAACGGCCTGCAGATCGCCCCACAATGCCTGCGCAGATGTGAACTGTGGCAACAGCCAGATATCCGGCGCGATCTCCTCAGGCTGCGCGAGCAGGCTGCCCTGGACCACGGTGATCCGGCCGCCGTGCCGCGCTCAGCCTGCCGGCTTCCACACCAGATCCAGCTCCCGGGCCGCACGCACGTCATCAAGACGCCGCACCGGCATGCTCCAGGGCGCACCCTTGACCAGCTCGGGCTGGGTCCTGGCCTCTTCCATGATTTTTTCCAGCACCGCCGCAAACGCATCGAGCTCGTCCCGGCTCTCGGTTTCGGTCGGCTCTATCAGATGGCACTCGGGCACCAGCAACGGGAAGTAGGTGGTCGGCGCGTGAAAGCCGTAGTCGAGCAGGCGCTTGGCCACGTCCATCGCGGTGATGCCGTGCTCCTTCGCCAGTTTCGCGAAGGTGATGATGAACTCGTGGCTGGCGCGGCGCGTGGGGTAGGCCAGCTCGAAACCGGCCTTCTCCAGCCGGTGCATCAGGTAATTGGCGTTGAGCGAGGAATACTCGCCGACGCGGTGCATGCCCTCGCGGCCGAGCACGCGCGCGTAGAAGAACGCACGCAGCAGCACGCCGGCGTTGCCCATGAAAGCCGACATGGGGCCGATGGTCTGCGGCAGATCCTTCTCGGTCAGCCAGCGGTATTTCGCGGACTCCCCTTCGCCGTCGCGGCCGACGATCGGCGTCGGCAGGAACGGCAGCAGGCGCTCGCCGACACCCACCGGGCCGGCGCCCGGGCCACCGCCGCCGTGCGGTGTGGCGAAGGTCTTGTGCAGGTTCATGTGCAGCACGTCGAAGCCCATGTCGCCCGGACGCACCTTGCCGAGAATCGCGTTCAGGTTGGCGCCGTCGTAATAAAGCAGACCACCGGCGTCGTGCACGACTTTCGCGATCCTGTCGATCGAGCGCTCGAACACACCCACCGTCGACGGGTTGGTCATCATCAGGCCGGCGGTGTGCGGACCCACCGCCGCAATCAGCGCATCGAGATCGACATCGCCTTCGGCCGTCACCGGAATTTCGCGCACGGAGTAACCGCACATGACCGCCGTCGCCGGGTTGGTGCCGTGGGCGGCGGACGGAACAAGGATCTCCTTCCGCGCGTGATCCTTGCGGGCGTCGTGGTACGCCCGGATCATGGCGATGCCGGCAAATTCACCCTGCGCACCGGCCATCGGCGTCAACGACACGCCTTTCATGCCGGTGACATCCTTGAGGATCTCCTGCAGCTCGTACAGGCAGGCGAGGAAACCCTGCGAGTGCGATTCCGGCGCCAGCGGATGGCGCCCGATGAAGCCCGGCAACATGGCCGCACGATTGGCACCGCGCGGGTTGTATTTCATGGTGCAGGAACCCAGCGGATAGAACTGCTTGTCGATGGCAAAGTTGCGCGTCGACAGGTTGGTGTAATGCCGGACCACCTGCATTTCGGAGACCTCCGGCAGCAGCGGCTTCTGCGCACGGCGCAGGCTCTGCGGGATGTCGTCCAGCGCGGCGACGGAGCCCGGCGATTGCGCGTGTGCACGACGGCCTGGCGCGGAGCGCTCGAAAATCAGTGTTGTCATGTCCCGTCTCCCCCCTTACGCCAGCACCGCGGCAAGCGCGGAACGGTATTTTTCGATGTCGGCATCGGTGCGCGTTTCGGTGGCGCACACCAGCACGCAGTCCTTGAGCTGCGGGAAATCCCGGCCCAGCGCATAGCCGCCGAGGATGCCCTTGTCCGCCAGCTGTGCCAGCACCTGCGCGGCATCTTTCGGCAGACGGATCACCGCTTCATGGAAGTACGGGCCGTCGAACACTTTCGTCACGCCCTTCACGCCCGCGAGGGCAGTCACCAGCTTGCGGGTGTTGGCGTGCGAGATGGAGGCCACTTCCTCCAGGCCACCGGCACCCATCAGGCTCATGTAGACCGTGGCGGCGGTCATGGCCAGACCCTGGTTGGTGCAGATGTTGCTGGTCGCCTTGGCGCGGCGGATGTGCTGCTCGCGCGCCTGCAGGGTGAGCACGAAACCGGGCTTGCCTTCGAGATCGACCGTGCGGCCGATGATGCGGCCCGGCATGTTGCGCACGATGTCCATCTTGCAGCACATGAAGCCGAAGTACGGGCCACCGCTCGCCAGCGGAATACCCAGTGGCTGGCCATCGCCGATCACGATGTCCGCACCTTTCGCCTCTGCGCCCCACTGCCCCGGCGCCTTGAGAACGGCCAGCGACGTCGGGTTCACGGCGGCAATCACCAGCCAGCCCTGTGCGTGCGCGAAGTCGGTGATGGCGTCGACGTCTTCCAGGCGACCGAAGAAGTTGGGTTGTGCCACGACGATGCCGGCAAAATCCTGGCCGGCGAATTTCTGCAGCTCAGCCAGCGCGGTGACACCGGACTTCGCGTCGAACGGCACTTCGACAAGGCCGACATCCTGGTTGGACACGATGGCATCGCAGGCGCGCTTCCAGCGCGGATTGAGCGCGCCCAGCACCAGCACCTGCTTCGATTTCGACTTGCGGTGCGCACGCACCGCCATCAGCACGGCTTCGCTCAGGCCCGAGCCGCCGTCATAGACGGAAGCATTCGACACATCCATGCCGGTCAGGTGCGCGATCATCGACTGGTATTCGTAGATGACCTGCAGCGTGCCCTGGCTGGCCTCGGCCTGGTACGGCGTATAGGCGGTGTAGAACTCGCCACGCGTGGCAATTTCCCAGACCGCAGCCGGCACATGGTGCTCGTAGGCGCCGGCACCGAGGAAACACAGCAAGCCCTCGTCCCGGGCGGCGCGCTCGCGCATCAGGCGCGTCACGGCCATTTCCGACAGGCCCTCCGGCGTGTGCTTCAGGCCCTCGGCACGGATACGCGCGGGAATTTCATCGAACAGGTCATCAATGCTTTTGACACCGATGGTGCCCAGCATGGCGGTGACATCGTCGGGTGTGTGCGGAATGAACGGCATGGCGGGTCCGGGAGCGTCAGGTCCTGAATGCGGAAGCGGCGCCTGCAGGCGCCGCCGTTCTTGCAACGAGCAGAATCGCGGAAACGCTTACGCGTCGAGCTGCGCCTGGTACTGGTCGGCCGTGAGCAGGCTTTCCACCTGGCGGGGATCGTTCACCTTCAGCCGGAACAGCCAGCCGCGACCGTACGGATCCTCGTTCACGGTCTCCGGCGTGTCTTCCAGCTGGGTGTTCACCTCGATCACCTCACCGTCCACCGGCGAGTAGATGTCGGAAGCCGCCTTCACCGATTCGACCACACCGGTCTCGTCGCCGGCAGTCTTCTGCTCACCGGTCTCGGGCAACTGCACATAAACCAGATCGCCCATGGCGTCCTGCGCGTGGTCGGTGATTCCGACGGTGGCAGTGCCGTCACCTTCGAGGCGAATCCACTCGTGGGTTTTCGCGTAACGGAGGTTGCCCGGAATGTCGCTCATCGTTTCTCTCCCCCTTCCAGATCGCGCCTGACGGCGCCCCTACACAAGAACAGTCGCCCCTCGAAGAGGCTCCTACGGCGCGTATACCTGTTTCCCGTGACGTACGAACGGCGGCTTCACCACCTTCACGTCCACCAGCTTGCCGCGCATATCGACCTTCGCCGTGCCGTTGGTGGCCGCCGGCACGCGGGCCAGCGCAATGCTGTAATCCAGCGTCGGCGAGAAAGTGCCGCTGGTGATTTCGCCTTCGCCGATACCATCCACGATCACTTTCTGGTGGCCGCGCAGCACGCCCTTGTCCGTCAGCACCAGCCCGACCAGCTTGCGCGGGCTTTTCCCGCGCAGTTTTTCCAGCGCGGCACGGCCGATGAAATCACGTTCTTCCGGTTCCCACGCAACGGTCCAGCCCATGCCGGATTCCAGCGGGTTCACCGTTTCGTCCATGTCGTTGCCATACAGGTTCATGCCGGCCTCCAGACGCAGCGTGTCGCGGGCACCGAGCCCGGCCGGCGCCACGCCGGCAGCCAGCAGCTGCTTCCAGAAATCCGTCACGGCGTTGTCCGGCAGAATGACCTCCACGCCGTCTTCGCCGGTGTAGCCGGTGCGGGCAATGTACCAGCCACCCTGTGCCGTGCCTTCGAAGTTTTCCAGAGAACGAATTGCAGACGCGGCATCCGGCAGAAGGCTGCAGACCTTGTCGATCGCCTGCGGGCCCTGCACCGCCACCATGGCAAGATCGGCCCGCTCTCGCACATCGACAGCAAACCCGGCGCTCTGCTCAGCCAGCCAGGCCAGATCCTTCTCGCGGGTACCGCAGTTCACCACCAGCCGGTAGCCGGGGTCGGTGCGGTAGACGATGAGATCATCGATAACGCCGCCGTCCGGACGACACATCGCCGTGTACAGCGCCTTGCCGTTTTTCTGCAGGCGGTCGACATCGTTGGCGAGCAGGAAGCGCAGGAAGTCACGGGCGCCGGCACCGGTCACGTCCACCACGGTCATGTGCGACACGTCGAACACACCGGCCGCACTGCGCACCCGCTTGTGCTCGGCAATCTGCGAACCGTAGTTGATCGGCATGTCCCAGCCGCCGAAATCGACCATTTTGGCGCCGGCGGCCAGGTGCTGTTCATACAACGGGGTGCGATGGCCCATGGGGTCGATGCGCCGGAAATGTCGGTGTGCGGGGAAGGCCGGCATTCTACACCGGCGGGGGCTGCCCCGGTCCGCCGGAAACCGGGTGAACGGCCGGTCAGTGGCCGGTGACCCCGGCGCGTGCGGTCAGTGCCGCCCGGTGAAGGCCAGCACGGCATCCGCGAAAGGGCCCGGGCTCTCGATCATGGGGTAGTGGCCAACGCCGGGCAGCCAGGTCAGCGTGGCCTGCGGCAGTTCGCGGGCCAGCCGCTCGGCAATGGCGGGAATGCCCACCGGGTCCCGGTCGCCCCACAGCACATGGGCCGGCGCGTCGAAGCCGCGTATGCCGGCGTTCCACCGTTCCGTGTACTTCCAGCGGCGCTCTTCCAGGTACTCCGACAACCAGCCCAGCGCAACCTTGCCGTTGTCGCGCCGGGTCATGGTCCAGAGCTCGTCAAGCTCGGCGTCCAGATCCGGCCCGGGCGTACCCCACAACCGGCGCATGTTGAGCCGGTACATGTAGCCGCCGGCCAGACGCGAGAATACCGGCCGCGTGACTTTCAGGCGCAGCAGATGCTGCACCAGACGCAACCCCGCCATGTGGTAGTAGAGGCCGGAGTTCACCAGCGTCGCACTCTGCAACTGCACGGGAATGCCGCCGTGACAGCGGCGGAAGAACAGCTCCGTCGCCACCGAACAGCCGTAGTCGTGCGCCAGCAGGTGCACCCGCCCGATGCCCAGCGATTGCCACAGGGCCAGCGCGTGCGCGACCTGATCGAGAATGGAATAGGAATAATCGCGCGGCCTGGCGGAAAAACCGAAACCGACGTGATCGTGCAGGATCACACGATGCTGCCGCGCCAGCGCCGGCAGCACACGCCAGAAATCGTAGGATGCGCTGGGGAAACCGTGCAGCACGGCCAGCACCGGCGCGTCGCGCGGGCCTTCATCCACCACAAACAGTTCGTGCCCGAGCACGCGGTGGCAGGCACCGCGCGCCTGCCAGGCAGCCGCAGACAGGACCGGCACGGACTCAGTCACTGGCCGTGCCGCCGGGCAACGGCGACGGCTCGTCGCCCACCAGCAGGATGCGGTGGGCCAGCCACAGACAGAACACGGCCACGCCAATCCCGCCCAGCACATCCACCAGCACGTGCTGCTCGGTGGTGAGAGTGGACATGGCGATGGCACCGGTCCACACCGGTGCCAGCCAGCCCCAGTGCGGATGCGCGCGCATCAGGCCGATCGCCGTGAGCGCGGACATCGCCACATGCATGGACGGAAAACTGTTGGTGGGATTGTCCGCCTGCAGCAGGAACGCCCAGGCCGCCTGTGTCACCGGACCGGCGTCGATCGCATCCAGCGTGCGTCGCGGCAGCTCCGTGGGGAAAAAGAAAAAATAGAGCGTGGCCAGAACGGCACACAGCACCAGCGCCCAGAACACGCGTGTGCCGTCGGGCGAACGCGGTATCCACCACCAGGCCGTGAACAGCATGGCGATGTGCGAGAGATAGATCCAGATCGTACCGGGCAGAAACGGAACCCACGCATCCACCGGTGTTGCCGGTGGATGCCAGGGCTCGAACACCGGATATGCTCCGGTCAGCGTGTACGAGAAATACAGGAAAAAGGCAGCCGGCCAGAAGAAGCCCTTGCGGTTTTCCTGTGTGATGCGCGGAACGCGTATCGCAAACGCCATGCCGGTTTATTCGCCGTGTACCACCACGGTTCCTTCCGAGTAGGCGCCCCAGAGGATCACCTTGGTCTTGCCGTCAACGTGATGCACTTTCGAGATCTTGCCGCGCTTCATGGCGGTGTCGACCGAACAATCGCCGGTGGCGAAGGCCCAGAGGAAGCCGGTGCAGGTGGCCTCGCCGCTTTTCGGCGCGGAGTCGGCATCCAGCTTGACGGTGAGGTTCGGGGTCGGGCTGGCCAGGTTCACGTAGCAGCCGGACAGCAGCAGGCTGGCGGCAAATGCCGGCAGCAGGGCAAGGCGGGAGCGTTTCATGGGCAGAAGTCCTGTCGTTGTTGTTGTCGGGCCGACGGGCGAGAACCCGCCAGTCTCCGCGCAACGATACGGCCGGCAGGCCGCCGTGAACAATCCCGCCCGTCAGCGCCGGGCGGCACCCGTCATTCCCGGACGAACAGCAGATCCCACACCCCGTGCCCCAGTCTTTCGCCGCGGGCCTCGAACTTGGTATGCGGGCGCCAGGCCGGCACCGGCACGTAATCCCCGGCCGGCGACAGGTTCTTCAGACCTGGCTCGTTGCGCAGGATGTCCAGCATCCATTCTGCATACGGCTGCCAGTCGGTGGCGAAATGCACCAGGCCGCCCGGTTTCATGCGGCGAACCAGCAAGGCCACGAATTCCGGCTGCACAATGCGGCGCTTGTGGTGACGCTTCTTGTGCCAGGGGTCAGGGAAATAAAGCTGCAACCGGTCGATGCCGGCATCCGGCAGCATGCGGGTCAGCACCTCGACGGCATCATGACGCATCACGCGCAGATTGCCGACGGACTTCTCCTCGATGCCCATCAGGGCAGCGCCGACGCCGGGCGCATGCACCTCGATGCCGAGAAAGTTTTTCCCCGGCTCGGCCTGCGCCTGCGCCAGCAGTGACTGGCCCATGCCGAACCCGATCTCCAGCACCAGCGGCGCATCGCGGCCGAACAGCGCGGCGGGATCGACCGGGCTGGCCACGTATTCCACACCAAAGCGCGGCCAGAGTTCCGCCAGCGCCCGCTCCTGGCCTTTGGTCAGGCGACCCTCGCGCAGCACAAAGCTCTGCACCTTGCGCAACGGCTTGCCGGTTTCCGGATCGAACTCGGGCGTGTAGACGTCGATCATGCGCTGCGTTTCAGGAAATGAGGCCGGCTTCCGGCGAGGACGCGCCGCCGTAGAGCTTCTTCGGCATGCGGCCGGCACGGAAGGCTTCACGCCCCGCCTCCACCGCCTTTTTCATTGCGGACGCCATGAGCACGGGATCCTTCGCGGCAGCGATCGCGGTGTTCATCAGCACACCCTCACAACCCAGCTCCATGGCGATGGCGGCATCGCTGGCTGTACCGACACCGGCATCGACCAGCACCGGCACTTTCGCCTGCTCGAGAATGATGCGCAGGTTGTACGGATTGACGATGCCCAGCCCGGAACCGATCAGCGAACCCAGCGGCATCACCGCCACGCAGCCGATTTCCTCCAGCCGCTTCGCGACCACCGGATCATCACTGGTGTAGACCATCACCTGGAAGCCGGCCTTCACCAGTTCCTCGGCCGCCGTCAGCGTTTCCGTGACGTGCGGATACAGCGTTTTCGGATCGGCCAGCACTTCCAGCTTCACCAGATTGTGGCCGTCCAGCAGCTCGCGTGCCAGCCGGCAGGTACGCACGGCTTCCTTCGCGGTATAGCAGCCTGCCGTGTTCGGCAGGATGGTGTACTTCGAGGGCGGGATGTAATCGAGCAGATTGGGCTCGCCGGCGTTCTGGCCGATGTTGGTGCGGCGCAGCGCCACCGTCACGATCTGCGCGCCGCTGGCCTCGATCGCGGTACGCGTTTCATCGAAGTCCTTGTACTTTCCCGTGCCGACCAGCAGGCGCGAGGTATAGGCCTTGCCGGCCAGGACGAATGCATCGTTGCTCATGACGTTTCCGTAAGACTGTCAGCCGCCGCCGATGGCGTGCACGATTTCCACGCGATCGCCGTCCTGCAGCACATGGGTGGCGTGCGCGCTGCGCGGCACGATGTCTTCGTTCACTTCCACGGCCAGCCGCCGGCCGGCCAGATCCAGTTGTGCCAGCAGCACGGACACCGAAGACCCGTCCGCCAGCTCACGCGCCTCGCCGTTCACGGTCAGACGCATGTTCATGCGCTCCGCAGTGCCAGCCAGGCCAGCCACAGCCAGCCGACGATGAACGCCGTGCCGCCGATCGGCGTGATCGCACCCAGCACCTTGATGCCGGTGAGCGCGAGCGCATAGAGACTGCCGGAAAACAGCACGATGCCGACCAGCATCGCCACACCCGGGCCATTGAGCGACGGCTGCGGCTGCGCAGCCAGCAACACGCCGATCAGCACCAGCGCCAGCGCGTGATACATGTGGTACCCGGCCGCCGTGTTCCAGGTGGCCAGCAATTCCGGCGTGAGCCGCGCCTTCAGGCCGTGCGCACCGAAGGCGCCGGCCATCACGGCAAGTGCGCCGTTGATGGCGCCGGCGGCGAGGATCCAGTTCATGGGCAGGGTCCGGCACAAATGAAAGGGCCGCGTGATTATACGCGGCCCCGGGGATACAACCGGACCTCACGCCTCCAGCATCGCCGCCTTCAGCTTTTTCATGGCGTTGGCTTCCAGCTGGCGGATCCGCTCGGCGGACACACCGTACTGGTCGGCCAGCTCCTGCAGCGTGGCTTTCTGGTCCTCGCGCAGCCAGCGGCGCTCGAGGATGTCGCGCGAGCGGGCATCCAGCTTCGCCATGGCATCGTGCAGGCGGGAAGACTCGTCCTGCTCGCTGTCCTCGTGCTCGAGCACACGGGCCGGGTCGGCATTCACCGCTTCCAGGTACTGCACCGGCGCCGGCGGTGCGTCGTCGTCATCGTCGCCGGGCAGGTCGAAGCTGAGGTCGTGCGCATACAGGCGCCCTTCCATCTCGATCACCTGCTCCACCGGCACGTTCAGGTCCTTCGCCACCTGCTCGGCTTCCGCCAGCGTCATGCGACCCACGCGCTTCTTGGCGCCGCGCAGGTTGAAGAACAGCTTGCGCTGGGCCTTGGTGGTGGCGACCTTCACGATGCGCCAGTTGCGCAGCACGTATTCATGGATCTCGGACTTGATCCAGTGCACGGCAAACGAAACCAGGCGCACACCGACATCCGGGTTGAAGCGTTTCACCGCTTTCATCAGGCCGACGTTGCCTTCCTGGATCAGGTCTGCGGTGGGCAGGCCGTAACCGGTATAACCGCGCGCCACGTGCACCACGAAGCGCAGGTGTGAGAGCACCAGCTGGCGGGCGGCATCGAGGTCTTCCCCGTCGCGGTAACGACGGGCCAGCGCCTGCTCGTCCTCGGCGGACAGCACGGGCACGGTGTTCACCGCCTGCATGTAGGCTTCCAGGCTGGCGCCCGGCACGGACAGCGAAGGCAGGGCCGGGATGGTCAGGGCGTTCGAGGACAATGAAGTCGACATGGTTTGGAACCTCCCTTGGAACGCTGCGATTCTAGCACTCGGTCATTTCGAGTGCTAAAACGGTTCGGAAGTTCCTTATAACCACCCCATGGAATCAAGGGGTTAACACCCCCGCCGGCTACAGGGACTCGCTGTCCCGCAAGTGCCGGCCCACCGCCAGCCAGGCACCGGCCACGCCCAGCAGGGCGCCGCCAAGGGGCAGGGCCAGGGACTCCCGCCAGCCCAGCCCGGCCAGCGAAAAGGCCGATCCGTACAGCCCGGCCAGCCGGTCCACCGGCCCGGACAGCCAGAGCACCAGTGCCGCCATCAGCAACAGCGCCAGCAGGCCGCCGGCCAGCCCGAACCACAGGCCCGTATAAAGGAAGGGGCGGCGCACGAAGGCATCGGTGGCGCCGACCAGCCGGGCCACCAGCACCTCGTCGCGCCGGCTCTCGATGGCCAGCCGGATGGTGTTCACCACCACCAGCAGTACCGCCAGGGCAAACGCCAGCGCCAGCGCCTGGGCCAGGCGCTCGCCGATTTCCAGCATGGCGCCCAGCTTCTGCAGCCAGGCACTGTCGAGTTGTGCGCTGTCCACACCGGCTTCCTGCGCCAGCACTTTCTGCAGGGCCGGTGCCGCCTCCACGGTTGCCGGCTGCACCACAATCACACCCGGCAACGGATTGCCTTCCAGCGCATCAAGCGCATCGGCATAGCCGGACTGGCTGCGGAATTCCGCCAGCGCCTGCTCGCGCGTGATCACCTGCACGGCGCCGACATCGGCCCGCGCACCGATGCGCTTCGCCAGCGCGCGCTGGGCACTCTCGGCAACGTCCATCTTCAGGAACAGCGAAATCTGCGCCTGCCCCTGAACGTTGCCGGCCAGTGCCCGCAGGTTGTCCAGCGCGAGGTACAGCGCTGCCGGCAGGCTGAGTGCCACCGCCAGCACCAGCGCCGTCAAAAACGAACCGGCCGGCGCACGCCGCAGCCGCCCCAGCGCATCCAGCGCGCTCAGCCGGTGATGCATGCGCGCGGCATCGAGACGATCCCGCCAGCCGACCTGCAGCGCCGATGCGCCACTCCCGGGAGGACGACGTTCAGTGACCATGCGCATCTCCGATGTCCTTCACCAGCTCACCACTGCGCAGGGTCAGCAGGCGATGACGGTAACGGGCGATCAGCGCGAGATCGTGCGTGGCGATCAGCACCGTGGTGCCGACCCGGGCGAACTCGCTGAAGATGTCCATGATTTCAGCCGACAACGCCGGATCCAGGTTGCCGGTGGGTTCGTCCGCCAGCAATACCGGCGGACGGTTCACCACCGCACGCGCGATACCAACCCGCTGCTGCTCACCGCCGGACAGCTGGACAGGATTGAGTTTTTCCTTGCCCAGCAGGCCGACCTTGTCGAGCGCAGCCCGCACACGCCGCTCGACATCGGCCTGGCGGAAACCGGCCACCACCAGCGGCAGGGCCACGTTGTCGAACACGCTGCGATCGAACAGCAGATGGTGGTTCTGGTGCACCATGCCGATGCTGCGGCGCAAGGCCGGAATATCGCGACGGGTCGCCCGCGACAGATCCAGATCGTGCACGCGCACCGTGCCGGCACTGGCCTTTTCCATCAGCAGGATCAAGCGGAGCACGGTGGACTTGCCGGCACCGGAATGCCCGGTGAGAAAGGTCATCTCGCCGGGCGGCAGCTCGAACGATACGTTGCGCAGCGCCTCATGCCCGTTCGGATACTTCTTCGATACCCGGTCGAAGGCGATCATGTTCAGCCCTGCGCAAAAAGCGCGTCGACGAATTCACGGGCGCGGAACACGCGCAGGTCGTCGATTTTCTCGCCGACGCCGATGAAACGGATCGGCAGACCGAACTTCTCCGCCAGCGCGAACACGATACCGCCCTTGGCGGTGCCGTCCAGCTTCGTGACCACGAGTCCGGTAACACCGGCCGCTTCCTGGAATTCACGCACCTGGTTGATGGCGTTCTGGCCCGTACCGGCATCGATCACCAGCAGGACTTCGTGCGGCGCCGACGGATCGAGCTTGCCCATCACCCGCTTGACCTTGCGCAACTCGTCCATGAGGCCGCTCTTGTTCTGGAGGCGGCCGGCGGTGTCGGCGATCAGCAGGTCGACGCCGCGCGATTGCGCGGCGGCCAGCGCGTCGTAGCACACACTGGCGGAATCGGCTCCGGAGTGCTGGGCAATCACAGGCACACCGTTGCGCTCACCCCACACCTGCAGTTGCTCCACGGCCGCGGCGCGAAAGGTATCGCCGGCGGCCAGCAACACGCTGCGGCCCTCGTTCAGCTGACGTTTCGCCAGCTTGCCGATGGTCGTGGTCTTGCCGACACCATTGACGCCGACCACCAGGATCACAGCCGGCTTCCTGTCTGAGGGGAATTCCAGCGGCGCCTCCACCTTCACCAGCAGTGCCGCCAGCTCCTCCTTCAGGGCCTCGTAGAGTGCATCGGCATCGATCAGCTCCTTGCGGCTGACCCGGCCGGTAAGGTTGTCGATGATGCGGCGCGTGGCATCGACACCGACATCGGCCAGCAGAAGCTGGGTCTCGATCTCCTCGAAGATCTCGTCATCGATTTCCTTCTTGCCGACCAGCACATTGACGATGCCGGTGGCCAGCACGGTACGGGTCTTCGCCAGACCGGCCTTCATGCGGTCGAACAGGCTGCGGCCGGATTCAGCGGTGGCCTTGCCGGTGGCGGAAGGATCGGACGTGGTCGGGTTCATGGGTCCTGCGTTCCGGGCGTGATACCGGGGATGTCCGGGAACGGGAAGCGGCGGGCAAAACGCGGCAATTCCCTGATGGATCCCGGGCCTGCGGGGTGATTCGGCGGGCGGCTATCGTATCATTGCCCGCCATGCGAATCCCCCTGCGAACCTCACTCCGCGCGGTTGCCCTGGCGGCCGCACTCCTGTCTGCGCTGCCGGCGACCGCGGCGCCGGGCGCAACCGGCAGCGAACGCCAGCTCGGCAACGGCCTGCGCGTGATCGTGCAGGAGGACCACCGGGCGCCGGTGGCCATGATCCAGGTCTGGTACCGCATCGGCTCCAGCCATGAGCCGCCCGGCCTCACCGGCATTTCCCATGTGCTGGAACACATGATGTTCAAGGGCACGCGCGATATCGGCCCCGGCGAACTGGCGCGGCTGGTCAGCCGCTTCGGTGGCGAGCAGAACGCTTTCACCTCGACCCACTACACCGGCTATTACCAGTACTACGACAAGTCCCGCCTGCCACTCGCCCTGGCACTGGAAGCGGACCGCATGCGCCAGCTGGTCATCGACGAGGGCGAGTTCCGCAAGGAAATCGAGGTGGTGAAGGAAGAGCGTCGCATGCGGGTGGAAGACAACCCGACATCGACCGCCTGGGAAAAACTGCGCGCCGTGGCCTTCCTCGGCACCTCGACCGGGCAACCCGTGATCGGCTGGCCTGACGATCTGGCCAACATTTCCGTCGCCAGCCTGCGTGACTGGTACGACACCTGGTATGCACCCAACAACGCCATCCTGGTGGTGGTGGGCGACGTGAAGCCTGACGAGGTCTTTCTCGCAGCCGAGCGACAGTTCGGGGCGCTGAAATCGCGTCGCATCGCCATCACGCCGCCACCGCGCACGCCGGCGAACCCCGGCCTGCGCGAACTCACCCTGCCGGTGCCTGCGCGTGTACCGACACTGGCCCTGCTGTGGAACGTACCCAGCCTGATGACTGCCGGGCAGAACAACGATGCCTGGGCACTGGCTGTGCTGGCCGGCGTGCTGGATGGCGGTCTCAGCGCACGTTTCGAACGCGAGCTGGTGCGCAAGCGCAAGGTCGCAGCCGGCACCGGCGCCGGCTACAACCCGCTGGAACGCGGTGACGGTCTGTTCACCGTCAACGCCGTGCCGGCCGGGGGCAAGACACTGGACGAGCTTTACAAGGCTGTGCGCGAACAGGTCGAGGCACTGCGCGATTCACCGCCGTCCGATGCGGAGCTGGCGCGCGTGAAGGCGCAGGTCGTTGCAGAAATGGTTTACGACCAGGACTCGCTGGCCGGGCAGGCACAACTGATCGGCGCGCTGGCCAGCATGGGTTACGACTGGCGGCTCAAGGACCGCTGGGCTGACAACATCCGGCAGGTCAGTGCCTCCGACGTGCAACGGGTTGCAAAAAAATATCTGGTCGACGACCGCCTGACGGTCGGCCGCATCGTGCCTGCCGACAGCAAGCGTCAGGAATAAACCATGTTGCGAAAAATCTTCCGCGACAACACCACCCTGCTTTTGCTGGCCGCGCTGTTGCTGCTGGCCGTGTTCATGGTCTGGCAACTGACCCGGGTCGGCGTGGCCGACAGCCTGCATGCCACCGTGGCATCGGTAACGGCCGGCGGCACCAACGTCAAGGAGGTGATTGCCTCTCTTGACGGCACGCCGGTCAGCCGCCCGCAACTGAAACCGCAGCGCTGGCGCAGCAAGAATGGCGCACGCGTCTATTTCCTGCCCGCACCGGAACTGCCGATGCTGGATATCCGCATCGTGTTCGACGCTGGTGGCGCGCGCGACGGCGGCCTGAACGGGCTGGCACGGTTCACCAGTGCCATGATCGGCGAAGGCACGCCCAGGCTGTCGGTCGACGAGATCAACGAAGGTTTCGAGGCGGTCGGCGCCCGCTTCCATACCGCGTCCTACCGTGACATGGCCGTGGTCGAACTGCGCTCGCTGACGACGCCGGACCTGCTGAACCCGTCGCTGGCACTGTTTGCCGACGTAGTGGCCAAACCGTCTTTCCCGAAAGATGCCGTCGATCGCACCCGCGGCCAGATGCTGGTCGGGCTGGAACGCGACGAGGAAGAACCGGGCACCATTGCCTCGCGCGCCTTCATGGCAACACTGTATCTCGTGCATCCATACGCAACGCCGCCGGAAGGCACCACCGAAACCGTACCCACCATACGGGTCGAGGACCTGCGCGCCTTCCACCAGCGCTATTACGTGGCGCGCAACGCGGTGGTCGCGATTGCCGGTGCCGTCGATCGCGTCCAGGCAGAGAAGATCGCGGACCAGATCACCGCGGGGCTTGCCGAAGGGCAACCGGCAACGCAGCTGCCGGCACCGCCGGACACCCGCGGCGGCAACTTCCACGTGAAGTTCAGCTCGAAACAGACCCACATCCTCCTGGGACTGCCCGCGATCAAACGCAACGATCCGGACGAAGCGGCGCTGATGGTGGCCAACGAAGTGCTGGGTGGCGGCGGACTGACCTCGCTGCTGGCGGAAGAAATCCGCAACAAGCGCGGGCTGGCCTACTCCGCCGGCAGCAGCTTCCAGCCCATGCGCGCGGCAGGGCCTTTTGTGGTCAGCATGCAGACCCGCAACGAATCCGCCGGCGAAGCGCTGGGCGTCACGCTGGAAACGCTCAAAAAATTTGCCAAGGAAGGCCCGACGGCACAGCAACTCGATGATGCCCGACGGCAGCTGGTCGGCAGCTATCCACTGCAACTGGCCGGCAACAGCTCGCTGGTGAGCACGCTGGGCATGATGGGCTTCTACAATCTGCCCGACGATTATCTGGAGCGCCAGCTGGCCGGCATCGAAAGCGCCACCGCGGAACAGGTGCGCGATGCGTTTGCCAGGCACGTGCCGGTGGACAAGCTGATGGTCATCACGCTGGGGCCGGAGAAGCCGGTGCCGACCACCGTGCCCTCGCAGAAATCCGTCGCGCCGAAACCGGCCGCTGCACGGTAACCCGGTGCCACCCGCACAGCGCCCTGCCGGCGATCAAAACACGGTGAAGCTGATCGCCGGCCGCTGGGGTGGCCGGAAGATCCGCTTCCCGGATGGCGAAGGCCTGCGCCCGACACCGGCGCGCCTGCGCGAGACCCTGTTCAACTGGCTGATGCATGAAATGAACGGAGTGCGCGTGCTGGACCTGTTTGCCGGCAGTGGCGCACTGGCGTTCGAGTCGCTCTCCCGTGGTGCGCGCGAGGCCGTCCTTGTCGACAGCTCCGCCATCGTGTGCACACAACTGAAGAAAGAGCTGGCACAACTGAATGGCGCAACCGGCGAGATCGTGCGCAGCGATGCGCAGTCGTTTCTCGCCGGCGCGGCACGCCGTGGCAGTGCGCCGTTCGACGTGGTGTTCCTCGACCCTCCCTATCATCGGGGCTTGCTGCTGCCGGCCATGCAGGCGCTGGAACAGTACGGACTGCTGACCGAACGGGCATGGATCTACGCGGAATCGGAAACGGCTCCGGACAATACCGCCGTGCCGAACACCTGGCACCTGCACCGGCGCCAGGAAGCCGGCCAGGTCTGCTGCTCGCTGTACAGGCGAGTGCCTGCATGACGCCGTTTTCCGCGCCGGGCTGGATTGCCAACCGTCATCTGCAAACCGTGTGGGCCCCGTTGATGCGGCACCTGCGGCCGCTGCCCCGCCGCACGGAACGGCTGGAACTGGCGGACGGCGATTTCCTGCGTCTGGATCACGTCGGCGCGCAGGAAAGGGAAACCTCGCCGATGGCCATCCTGCTGCACGGCCTCGCCGGCAGCGGCGATTCGGTCTACATCACCGGCATGCAGCAGGCACTGCATGCGCTCGGGATCGATTCCGTCACCATGTATTTCCGGAGCGCCGGCGGCGAACCGAACCGGCTGCCACGCAGCTACCACGCCGGCGATACCGGCGATCTGGCCGCCGTGCTGACGGCCATGCACGAACGCTTTCCACGGAGACCGCTGCTGGCCATCGGCTATTCGCTGGGCGGCAACGTCCTGCTGAAATACCTGGGCGAGCGTGGCACCGCCACGCCACTGCGTGCCGCCTGTGCCGTTTCCGCACCGCTGGACCTTGCGGCCTGTGCCGAACAGCTCAACCACGGCTTCGCGCGCGTCTATCGCGACCGTCTGCTGAAGGAACTGCTGGGCAACACCCTGCGGAAACGCGATGCCATGGCCGCCGCCGGCGACACGGATCATGCCGCAGCCCTGCGGGCGCTGGGCGATATCGCATCCATACGGACCTTCCGCGAATACGATCAGCGCATCATCGCGCCACTGCACGGGTTTCGCGATGCCGACGATTACTACGCGAAGTCGTCAGGCCGGCAGTTCCTGCCGTCCATACGCATTCCGGCACTGCTGGTTCACGCCAGGGATGACCCGTTCATGACGCCGGGAGTGACGCCGACGGCACACGAGGTTTCGGAAAGTGTCGAGCTGATGGTGTCGCCGCACGGCGGCCATGTCGGCTTCGTGCACGGCACGCCGTGGCAGCCGCGCTACTGGCTGGAAGAAGCGATACCGGGCTGGCTCGCGGCCAGGGCCGGAGAAACCGCAAGCGCCGATGCGATCATTTCCAGCGGACCCGGGGCACCGGCAGGCCGGTAACGCGCCTTGATTTCCGGCAGGTGCGTGAGCGCCTCACCGCGCACATAGGGTTCTTCCAGACAGATGATCTGGTAGATGCCATAACGCAGCATGGTTTCCGACAACAGGCGTGCATCGCCGGTGTGCGCTGCCGTGGTGTGCAGGAAGCTGCTCCAGGACGTCGCCAGCACCCAGAGATTCAGCACCAGCGCATCCAGCTCTTCCGGTTTCGCCACGATCAGGCCGGCGGAAATCATGCCGTCATAGATCGCACGGGCCTGACGCATCGACATGCCGGCGAACTCGCTGTAACGGACACGCAGCGCCGGATTCTCCGCGAACAGCTGCTCGAGATCCCGGTGCAGGAAGCGGTACTCCCACAGGCTGCGGAAGATCGCCTCGAAGTAACCCATCTTGTCCTGCCAGGTCATGGCGCGATCGCGCGGCACGTCCAGCAGTTGCGCCATCTCGCCTTCGTACTGCAGGAACAGTTCGAAGATGATCTCGCCCTTGTTGCGGAAGTGGTAATAGAGGTTGCCCGGGCTCATGCCCAGCGCCTGCGCGATGTGATTGGTCGTGACGTTGCGCTCGCCGCGCTCGTTGAAGAGCTCGAGACTCGTCTGCAGGATGCGATCGCGGGTTTTGACGGGCGCGTGCATGGCGGTTCGGGACGGGCGTACGGGCTGGAAAACGCTTCGGGCACGGTGGCGCAAAAGGACAACGACCTGTCCGGCCGATTCGTTGACAGTCTAGAGTAATTACTCTAGAAACCCAAGGCTTCTGCCCTGCCGGCAGACATCCAACAAGAACTCCGGACATTTCCCATGCCGAACCCTGTCGCGCCCGAGCCCCTGCCGGACGTCCCCGGCCGCCGCGAATTCCTGCACACCGCATTCACCATGCCCGTGGCCCTGGCCACCGTCGTCAGCGCCGGCGCCTGGCTCACCGGCTGTTCCCGTGACGCGGCAGTTGCCCGGGGCTTCCGGGTGCTGCGCCCGCAGGATCTGCCGATGCTGGAGCGCCTGCTGCCGGCCGTGGTCGGCCCGGTCGTGCCGGCGGAACCGGCCGCACGCGTGCAGGCCGTGCAGCAACTCGTGCATTCCTACGATCAGTTGCTGGCCGACACGTCACCGGTGGTTCGCGCTGCATTCCTGCCGTTGCTGGACCTGCTGACCATGGGGCTGACGCGCGGACCGCTGTTCGGTCTGTGGAAATCCTGGGACGAGGCCACCGACGACGATGCGGTGGCCTTTCTCGATCGCTGGGCCGCCAGCTCCACCAGCTTCATGCGCGGCGCCTACAACGGCCTGAATGCCACCGCGACCATGGCCTGGTATCTCGAGCCGGCGCACGGCGCCGACGCGCATTACCCCGGTCCGCCACGCAAGGTGGTGATCGAAACCGCACCGAATGCACAGGCCTGACCGGAGCACGCCGCACATGTCGCTGAACGAACTCGAAATCCGCGTTCCCGATCCCTGGAAAACCGGCCTGGCCAGCGGCTGGAAAGTCTTCAACGCCGCCACGCTCGACAAGGACCTGACACTCGAAGCCGACGTGGTGATTGTCGGCACCGGTGCCGGCGGCGGCACCACAGCAGAAATCCTCGCCGGCGCGGGCCTGTCCGTGATCATGGTCGAGGACGGAATGCTCAAGACATCCGACAGCTTCAACCTCAACGAGCGCGAAGCGTATCGCGATCTCTACCAGGACGGTTCCGCACGGGCCACAAAAGACGGCTCGATCGGCATCCTGCAGGGCCGCAGCGTCGGCGGCACCACCACGGTCAACTGGACGTCCAGCTTCCGCACACCCGACCAGACACTCAACTACTGGGGCGAGCGCTTCGGCGTGAAGAACGTGACGCCGACGGAGATGGCGCCCTGGTTCGAGCGCATGGAGCAGCGCCTGAACGTGCACAAATGGCTGCTGCCGCCGAATACCAACAACAACCTGATGCGCATCGGCTGCGAAAAACTCGGCTACAGCTGGAACATCATCCCGCGCAACGTCAACGGTTGCTGGAACCTCGGCTATTGCGGCATGGGCTGCCCGACCAACGCCAAGCAATCCATGCTGGTGACTACCATTCCCGGCGCACTGGCCAAAGGGGCGCAACTGTACTGGCGCCTGCGTGCCGAGCGCGTGACGCTGCAGGGCGACCGCGTGACCGGCGTGGATTGCGTGGCCCTGACGCCGGACGGCCAGCAACCCGGCCGTCAGCGTGTCAGCATCCGCGCGCGTCATACCGTCGTGGCCGCCGGCGGCATCAACACGCCCGGGCTGTTGCTGCGCTCACAACTTCCCGATCCGCACGAGCGCATCGGCAAGCGGACGTTCCTGCACGTGGTGCCAGGCACCTTTGCGCAGTTCCCGGAGCAGGTCGATCCGTTCTACGGCGCCCCGCAGTCGGTGTACTCCGATCATTTCCAGTGGCAGGACGTGAGTGACGGCGTGCTCGGCTTCAAGCTGGAAACCATGCCGATGCATCCGGGGCTGGTGGCCGCCCTGACCGGAACGCACGGCGCGCGCCATGCCGAGGACATGCGCATGCTGCCGAACTCCAGCGCCATGCTGGCGCTGTTCCGCGACGGATTCCACGAACAGAGCCAGGGCGGCAGCGTCGAACTCAACAGCGACGGTGCCCCCCTGCTGGATTATCCGATCAACGACTATCTGCTCGACGCCACCCGCCGCGCGCATGACGTGATGATGGCAATCCAGTTTGCTGCCGGTGCGAAACGCGTGCGGCCGCTGCTGTCCGATCCACGCTGGTTCGGCAGCCTGGATGAAGCCCGCCAGGCGCTCGCCGGCTTCGAGTACAAGCCGCACCACGTGAAGTACGCCTCCGCACACGTCATGGGCGGCTCCTGCATGAGCGAGGACGACCGGACCGGCGTGTGCGACAGCCGTGGCCGCGTACACCGTGTGCGTGATCTGTCGGTGTTCGACGGCTCGCTGTTCCCCACCTCGATCGGTGCCAACCCGCAGCTGTCGATCTACGGCCTGGTCGCCCGGCTGGCCAGTAACCTGGCCAGCGAGCTGAAGCCCGCCTGAGCACGGCCGGGGCCGCCGGAGCGGCCCCGGCAACCTGCCCGCCCGGGGCCGGATGCGCTAACATCCCCGGGCCCGCAGCAGGATCACCGACTACATGGCCAACCGCGTCGTCTACCCCGGAACGTTCGACCCGATCACCAACGGCCACCGCGACCTCGTGGAACGAGCCGCCCGCATGTTCGATCATGTGATCGTGGCCGTGGCCGACAGCCAGAAGAAGAATCCGCTGTTCACGCTGGACGAACGTGTGGCGCTGGCCCGGGAAGCCCTGGGTCACCTGACCAACATCGAGGTCATCGGATTCAACAAGCTGCTCGCGTATTTCGTCCGCGACCAGAAAGCCAATGTACTGCTGCGCGGCCTGCGTGCAGTTTCCGACTTCGAATACGAATTCCAGCTGGCCAACATGAACCGCGCACTGGCGCCGGAAATCGAGACTGTGTTCCTGACACCCGCCGAACACCTGTCCTTCATCTCGTCGAGCCTGGTGCGGGAAATCGCCCTGCTCGGCGGCGACGTGCACCAGTTTGTGCCGGGCAACGTGGTCGAGGCCTTGCGGCGCAAGGGCGCCCGCTGACCGGCCTCCGGAAATACGATGGCGCTGCGCATCACTGATCAGTGCATCAATTGCGACGTCTGCGAGCCGGTATGTCCGAACCAGGCCATCTATCCCGGAGAGAAGATCTACGTAATCGATCCGGATCGCTGCACCGAATGTGTAGGCCACTTCGATACGCCGCAATGTGTGCAGGTATGCCCGGAAGACTGCATACCGAAGGATGAAGCCCATCCGGAAACGGTTGGGCAGTTGCAGGCCAAGTACCATCGCCTGACCCGCGCGCAGTAAGCACAGGCGGCAACACGCGCAAGGCAGTAAAACAACAATAAGCGCTGCCAGAGAGCAGCCGGGAGCCTCGTCATGTCGACGACACGGATGTGGTCCGCATCGCTGCGCACCACGCTCGCCTTCCTTCTTTTCCTGGCCGCCGCGGCGCACGCAGGCCCGCCGAAAGCCGCCATTGCCAGCGCCCATCCGCTGGCGTCAGGTGCCGGCATGGAAGTGCTGGCTGCCGGCGGCAATGCCTTCGACGCCGCCGTGGCGGTATCGGCGACGCTGGCCGTTGTCGAGCCTTACGGGTCCGGACTGGGCGGCGGCGGCTTCTTCCTGCTGCGTGACGAGCGCTCCGGCAAGGAAGTGGTGATCGATGCCCGCGAGATCGCACCGGCGCAGGCAATGCCGGAAATGTTCCAGGATCGCAAGGGCGAGGTGGTGCGCGACTGGGCCACCAACGGTCCGCTGGCGGCCGCCATTCCCGGCGTTCCGGCTGCACTGGTGCATCTGTCGAAAAATTACGGTCGCCTGCCGCTGGCAGACAGTCTCAAGCCGGCCATACGGATTGCCCGTGACGGCTTCCCGGTCGACGAGCGCTATCGCCAGATGGCACGCCAGCGCCTGGAGGTCCTGCGGCGCTTTGCCGATACATCGCGCACTTTCCTGTTCAAGGGCGATGTACCGGCACTGGGCACCATGATCCGTCAGCCCGAGCTGGCGGCCACGCTGGAGCTGCTCGGCAAGGAAGGTCACGACGGTTTCTATCGCGGACCTTTCGCGCAACGCCTGATCGATGCCGTCAGCGAAGCCGGCGGCATCTGGCTGCCGGACGATCTGGCCAATTACCGCGTGCTGGAGCGTGCCCCGCTGGTGGCCCATCACCGCGGCGCCCGGATAGTTACCGTGCCGCCGCCATCCGCCGGCGGCATTGCCCTCATCGACATGCTCAACATCCTTGATGCGGCAGGCTATGCATCGGCGAGCGGCACCGTGCGTGATCACCTGGTGATCGAGGCGATGCGGCGTGCCTTCCGTGACCGCGCCCTGCATCTCGGCGACCCTGACTTCGTGGTGGTGCCGGTTGCCGAGCTGGTTTCCATGGAACATGCGCGGCAGCAGGCGTCTTCGATCGATCGGCTCAAGGCCACCGCCAGCGAATCACTGGGCAAGGCCGTTGCTCCCGGCAACCAGGGCACACAAACCACACACCTGTCGATTCTCGATCAGGCCGGCAATCGCGTTGCCGCAACCCTGAGCATCAACCTGGCATTCGGCTCCGGCTTCACCGTGCCGGGAACCGGCGTGCTGCTGAACAACGAGATGGACGACTTTTCGACCGGCACCGGTACGGCAAACGCCTACGGCCTGACCGGCTCTCCGGCAAACGCGATCATGCCGGGCAAACGACCGCTGTCATCGATGACGCCGACATTCGTGGAGTTCAACGATCGCGTTGCCATCCTCGGCTCACCCGGCGGCAGCCGGATCCCGGGCATGGTGCTTGCCACCACACTGGCCCTGCTGGATGCGAAGGATCCGGTGGCAGCGCTGGCAGCGCCACGTTTCCACCATCAGTACCTGCCTGATGTGGTGGAGGCCGAACCGGAATATTTCGGCAGCAATGCCGCACGGGAGTTGCGTGCACGCGGACACGTGATCCGCTCCACCGGACGCAACTACGGCAATGTGCAGCTGGTGCTCTGGGAAAAAACGTCAGGCCGCGTAACGGCGGCCAGCGATGCACGCGGTGTCGGGCTTGGCCTGAGCCAGTAGCGACGGGGCGCCGGTCAGTTGACCGGCGCGGCTGCCTCTGCTTTTTCCGCCTCGCTGCGGGCGGCATCTTCTGCAAGCTGGGCCGTTTTGCGTTCTGCGCGGATCCGCTCGTGCTGGGTCGGCGTGCAGCCCAGGCAGCGGATGAATGCCTGCTCGGACGGGGTCAGCACCAGCGTGTCCCAGGTATTGGCAACCGTACCGCCGGGCAGCGAGAACGGCAGCGAGGCGATGAACAATGCGCTGCCGACCACGGTTGAAGCCGTCAGGATCGGGCGGGCAATGAGCGCATCAACGACGATCGAGCCGCCCCGGGGCTGTGCCTCGTCAAACACAACATCCGACAGCTGATCGGCATGTGCCACGGAAGTCAGTACGGAACCCGTCGCCAGCGTTGCGGCCAGCGACATCGCCAGCAACTTGTTGCCCTTCGCCATGAGTCGACCCTCGTGTGATCTGCCTTGTTGTTGCTTGTGGTTGGCGTCCCCGCAGGCAGGGACTTAAAGTGATTTTCGTACTTTACGCGTTAAGTCGCTAATCTCAAAGCCCTTTTGTCAAAGACAGCAGCCCCTTTATCGCTGACAGGACGGGCAATAGACCGTGCTGCGGTTGCTGATCCGGACCTCTTTCAGCAGCCCGCCGCAGCCGGGGCACGGCAGCCCGCCCCGCCCGTAGACCTTCAGGTCGACCTGGAAGTAGCCAGGCCGGGCATCGCCGGAGACAAAGTCCCGCAAGGTCGTGCCGCCGGCGCGGATGGCCGCTTCCAGCACGGCACGCACCGCGGCCAGCAGACGCCCGTACTCCTCCCGGGTCACGCGCCCCGCGGCCCGCCCGGGCCGGATACCCGCATCGAACAGGGCCTCGTTGGCATAGATGTTCCCGACACCGACGATGATCCCGCTGTCCATGAGAAAGGTCTTCACCGGGCTGCGGCGCCCGCGGGAGCGCTCGAACAGGGAGTCCCCGGTACAGCCCGGGTCCCAGGGCTCGGGACCCAGATCCCGCAGCAGTGCGTGCCGGGCGGCCTCTCCCGGCTGCCAGAGCAGGCACCCAAAGCGCCTCGGGTCACAATAGCGGATGATGTCCCCATGATCGGTGACAATGTCGACATGATCGTGCTTGCCCGGTGCCTGCTCGGCCGGCAGTATCCGCAGACTGCCGGACATGCCCAGATGGATGATCAGCGTTCCCTCGCCGGTCTCGACCAGGATGTACTTGGCCCGGCGCACGACCCGGAGCACCGGCACCCCCGACAGCCTGGCCGCAAGACTGGCCGGGACCGGCCAGCGCAGCCGCCGGTCCCTGACCACCAGCCGCGCAATGCGGCGCCCTTCAAGACGAGGCCTGAGGGCACGGACTGTGGTTTCCACCTCCGGCAGTTCCGGCACAGCCTTTCTCCTAATTAACAAAGAGTTAAGCGCGGTAATTAGAGTATTGTTTAAACAACGGCGCCATTGCTAGAATCCTGCCCTGTCGACCCCGGCAGCGCCGGTCTCTCCCCCAGGGCAGGAATACAGCAATGAAAAAAGTCCTCGCAGCAGTCGCCATCGCCACCCTGGCCTCCCCGGCCGTGGCCGTGGAGCGCCCGTTCTTCGGTCTCGACTACGAGATGATGACCTACGAATTCGATGGCGGCGGCGAGTTCAACACCGACAACGTCCGCCTTCGCTTCGGCACCATGCTGAAGCCGTCCTGGGGCCTGCAGGCAGACGTGACCCTTGGCCTGGGCGCCGATTCCGAAGCCGGCATGAAAGTGAAAACGCAGAACTCCTACACCCTGAGCGGGCTCTACCGCCTGAACATGGGCAAGGCCGGCCTCTATGGCTATGCCGGCTACGCCTATGTCAACACGCGCTCGGAAAGCGGCGGCGCAGGTGCCACCACCGAAGAGGAAGACGGCCTGGCCTACGGTGTCGGCCTCGACTTCCCCGGCTTCTGGGGCAACAGCTTCGAACTCGACTATCGCATCCTGATGGACGAGGACAACTACACCCAGAGCGGCATGAGCTTCGGCATGCGTCGCTTCTTCTGAAGCACCGGTCAGAAAACAAAAAGCCCGGCATCTGCCGGGCTTTTTCATATCTGCCGCCGATGGCGGCAGGCATTACTTGATCTTGGCTTCCTTGAAAATCACGTGCTTGCGCACGACCGGATCGTACTTGCTGAATTCCATCTTGTCCGGCGTGTTCCGCTTGTTCTTGTCGGTCGTGTAGTAGTAGCCGGTGCCGGCGGTCGAAACCAGCTTCACCTTCTCGCGAATGCCCTTGGCCATGGCTGCGTTCTCTCAGAAATTCTTCAGACTTTTTCGCCGCGGCCGCGCAGATCAGCAACCACCTGATCAATGCCGACCTTGTCGATCACGCGCAGGCCGTGCGAAGACACGCGCAGACGAACGAAACGCTTCTCGCTTTCCAGCCAGAAACGGTGATAGTGCAGGTTCGGCTCGAAACGACGCTTGGTCTTGATGTTCGAGTGCGAAACGCTGTTGCCGACGATGGGCTTCTTGCCGGTAACCTGGCAGACCTTGGACATGACACTCTCCGATGACACCGTGCGCCGGCAGCTGTTGCAGGCTCGCTTCCGATCCGGTCGGGGCGGGGCCGGGCACAAAGGGACGCGATTTATACCCGAAAAGATCACCCCGTACAACGCCGGAAACGGCGGTGGCCGGGCCCCTCAGAGCAGGCCGCGTTCGGCAAAGCTCACCGGCTCGCCCTCGCCGACCACCACGTGATCCAGCACCCGCACGTCCACCAGGGCCAGGGCATCGGTCAGGCGGCGGGTGATCTGCCGGTCCGCATGGCTCGGCTCGGCAACGCCGCTGGGATGGTTGTGGGCGAAGATCACGGCCGCGGCATTGTGCCCGATGCATTCGGCCACCACCTCGCGCGGGTATACGCTCGCGCCGTCTATCGTTCCACGGAACAGCTCCCGGAAGGCAATCACCCGGTGCTGGCTGTCCAGGAACAGGCAGCAGAAGACCTCGTAACGCAGATGGCGCAGCCGGGCCGTGAGAAAACGCCGGGTCTGCGCCGGGTTGGCCAGCGCATCGGTCCGCACCAGGGCCTGCTCCAGGCAGCGACGCGCCATTTCAAGCCCGGCCGCAAACCGGGCGGCACGGGCCGGCCCGACACCGGGCAGGGTTGCCAGGGCCGATGGCTCCCGCTCGATCAGGGCGCGCAGCCCTCCGGCCCCCGCCAGCAGGTCACGGGCCAGCAGGGTCACCGGGCGACCGGCAATGCCGGTGCCGAGAAACACGGCCAGCAGGTCTTCGTCCGCGAGTGTCCGGGCACCCGACACCAGCAGGCGCTCCCGGGGGCCATCGCCGTTAGCAGGCATTTACCAACTCCCTGCACATACCGCTTCCTGCGGTGCTATCTTCTGCGTCCCTTTCTTTTCCGGAATCGCCCGGGCGGCACCCGCCTTCCGGCCGACCAGGATCCCCGCTAGATGCAACGGCTGGCCAATCGCCGGATTGTTCTCGGCGTCACCGGCGGCATTGCCGCCTACAAGAGCGCCGAGCTGGTACGGCTGCTGAAAAAGGCCGGTGCCGACGTGCGCGTGGTGATGACCCGTGGCGGTCAGGCGTTCATCACGCCGCTGACCCTGCAGGCCCTTTCCGGGAACCCTGTGCATACCGATCTCCTGGATCCGGCGGCCGAAGCCGCCATGGGACACATCGAACTGGCCCGCTGGGCCGACCTGGTGCTGATCGCACCCGCGACCGCCGATTTCATTGCCCGGCTGGCCGGCGGTTCGGCGGACGACCTGCTGTCCACCCTGTGCCTGGCCACCGCAGCACCGATCGCCATCGCACCGGCCATGAACCAGGGCATGTACCGCGACCCCGCCACCCAGGCGAATCTCGCGCTGCTGGCCGGGCGCGGCGTACACCGCTTCGGGCCGGACGACGGAGACCAGGCCTGCGGCGACATCGGCCCCGGGCGCATGCTCGAACCGGCCGGCATTGCAGCAGCCGCGGCCGGCCTGTTCCAGAGCCGCTTGCTGGACGGCGTGCGCGTGCTTCTCACTGCCGGGCCCACGCGCGAAGCCATCGATCCGGTGCGATATGTCAGCAACCACAGCACCGGCAAGATGGGTTTCTCGCTGGCTCGCGCCTGTGTGGATGCGGGCGCGCAGGTGACGCTGGTTTGCGGCCCGGTGCATCTGGCGACACCGGAACGCGTCACCCGTGTCGATGTGGTTTCCGCGCGCGACATGCATGCTGCCGTGCTGGCACGTGCCGAGGCATGCGACATCTTCATCGGCACGGCAGCGGTCGCCGATTACACGCCGGCCGAATGCGCCGACCGCAAGATCAAGAAAACCGCCGGGGAAATGACGATCCGGATGATCCGCAATCCGGACATCATCGGTACCGTCGCCGCACTGGCGCGCAAACCCTTCACGGTAGGCTTTGCGGCTGAAACCAACGATGTCGTGGCCTACGGGCGCGACAAACTGGCCCGGAAGCAACTCGACATGATTGTTGCCAACGACGTCAGCAATCCGGCCATCGGCTTCGGCAGCGACGACAATGCCGTCACCGTCATCTGGCCGGACGGGCACCGGGAGCTGGCCGCGGCCGGCAAGCCGACCATTGCCCGCCAGCTGGTCGAGCTGGTTGCCGCGCAATACCGCCGCAACAATCCACCGACACAGGGAAACAGCGCGCCATGAGAAAGCAGCTGCAGGTCAAGATTCTCAATCCGCGCGTCGGGCGCGACATTCCGTTGCCCGCCTATGCCACCGACGGTTCGGCCGGCATGGATCTGCGCGCCTGCATCGAGCATCCGGTCAGCCTGCAGCCAGGCGCCACCTATCTCGTGCCGACCGGGCTGGCCATCCATCTTGAGGACACCGGGCTTGCGGCCATGATCCTGCCGCGCTCGGGCCTGGGGCACAAACACGGACTCGTGCTGGGCAATCTGGTGGGCCTGATCGATTCCGACTACCAGGGCGAGCTGATGGTGTCGTGCTGGAACCGCAGCGGCGTCGCCTACACGATCAGCCCCGGCGAGCGGATTGCCCAGCTGGTGATCGTGCCGGTAGTGCAGGCAAATCTGGTGGTGGTCGAGCATTTCACCGGCAGCGAACGCGGGGCCGGCGGCTTTGGCCACACCGGGCAGGGCTGACAGGACAGAACTCCGATTCATACGGGCCGGCGGGCCCGACAAGAACAAAGACCGGCAATACGAATAAAAGGATGGAATGCAGTCATGGTGAAGAAAGCCGTCGCGGAAGAACCCCGCAGCCCGGAACCGGCACAGAAATCCCGCAAGGTGGCCAATGAAGGCCCGCAGGTCGGTGGCGTGTTCCGGTACACGCTGATAACCGTCTTCGCCAGCATGATCGCCATCCTGGTCGGCGCATGGCTGATCCAGACCCAGCTGATGTCGAAATCCATCGACAAGTACGGCAGCCAGATGGCGACCAGCTACGCCTACCAGTACGCCGGCTTTTTCAACCAGGTTTTCTCCCAGGCCTCGCGCCAACTGTCGGGTGTGGCCGCAGCGGGCAGCACCGTGCGCGCCGTTGCCTCGGGCGATCCCGCACAGATGGCCAGCGCGGCGGAAACGATTGCCGCATCGCTGGGCAGCAAGTCGCAGGTCTTCCTGATCGCCGAGCAGCACTCGACTTCGGAAATCCCGCTGGGCTTTGCCGCCCAGAACATGGCCGAACGCGCACGGCGCGGCGAAGAGATCAAGGCAGAGGTCATCCCCTTCAAGGAAAACCCGCTGCTGTTGCTGGCCTACAGCGTCCGCGACCAGCAGCGCGTAATCGGCGTGCTGCTGGTCGGCTTCGACCTCAACGAGATCAGCGCCAACCTGAAGATCTTCGATGCCAACTCCGGCTACATGTCGCTGGTGCAGCGCTTCGAGGATTCTCCGGAAGAGCAGACTGTGCTCAGCTATGGCTCTGCCTCCCACCAGAGCAGCCCGTTCGCACAATCCGTCGAGACCATCCATCCGAACCTGCGCATCGTTTTCAGCCTCAACCCGCAGCTGCTGGCCAACGACACCGCCCAGCTCTACTGGATCGCCATTGCGGCCATGATCCTGCTGGTCATCGCCTCCATCTTCCTGGCACATCTGCTGCTGCGTCGCGCACTGTTCCGGAACTCGTCCATGCTGCTGCAGTTTGCCGAAAGCCTGCTGCGCCGTGCACCGACACCGGCCGGCATCCAGTTCGACATCGATGTCTTCCAGGAAGTCGCCTCCTCGCTGTCGCGGGTTCCTGCGGCGGGCGGCAGTGACGGCACCCGGGCGCCGGTTCCGGCTGCACGCCGTACCGCACGGGTCGGATCGCTTGATGTGGAGATCTCCGGCGAGGACGCTTCGCTGCTGGACGCGGACGACGACACGCAGGCAAGCGGCGGTGCGTCGCAGCTGCCGGACGAAATCTTCCGCGCTTACGACATCCGTGGCGTGGTCGGCAAAACACTGACCGAAGACACCGTACGCCTGCTCGGCCAGGCCATCGGCTCGGAAGCACTGGATGCCGGCCAGCAGGCCATCTACGTCGGCCGTGACGGACGCCTGTCCGGGCCGCAACTGGTCGAGGCGCTGATCCAGGGCCTTACCAGCACCGGCTGCCGCGTCATCAACCTGGGCATGGTGGCCACTCCGCTGGTGTACTTCGCCTGCAACAATTCCGCGGTGAAATCCGGCGTCATCCTCACCGGCAGCCACAACCCGGCCGATCACAACGGCCTGAAGATCGTGATCAACGGCGAGACCCTGGCCGACAAGCGCATCCAGGGTCTGAAGGAACGCGTCCTGAAACGCAATTTCCGCACCGGCAAGGGCGCCGCAGAAACCCAGGACATCGCGCCGAAGTACGTCGAGCGCATCCGCGACGACATCGTGCTGGCACGCCCGATGAAGATCGTGGTCGACTGCGGCAACGGCATTGCCGGCGCCACCGCGCCCGGCCTGCTGAGCTCCCTGGGTTGCAGCGTGATTCCGCTGTTCTGCGATGTCGACGGCCATTTCCCCAATCACCATCCCGACCCGAGCAAGCCGGACAACCTGCGCGATCTCATCGCGAAGGTCACTTCCGAAGGCGCAGACCTGGGCCTGGCCTTCGACGGCGACGGCGACCGCATCGGCGTGGTGACACCGCAGGGCAACATCATCTGGCCGGACCGCCTGATGATGCTGTTCGCCAAGGACCTGCTGATGCGCAGCCCCGGCGCCGACATCATTTTCGACGTCAAGTGCACGCGTGATCTTGCTGCCGTGATCAGCCAGCACGGCGGGCGGCCGGTCATGTGGAAAACCGGCCACTCGCTGATCAAGGCGAAGCTCAAGGAAACCGGCGCCGCACTGGCCGGCGAGATGAGCGGCCACATCTTCTTCAACGACCGCTGGCCCGGCTTCGACGACGCCATGTATGCCGCCGCGCGCCTGCTGGAGATCCTGTCGCTGGAAGTGGCGCCGGCCGACGAGGTGTTCGCCGAGTTCCCGTCCAACATTTCCACGCCGGAGCTGCACATCAACGTTTCGGAAGACAGCAAGTTCCGGCTGGTCGAGCAGCTGCAGAAACAGGGCGACTTCAGCGGCGGCAGCGTCAACACCATCGACGGCGTGCGGGTCGACTATCCGGCATCCTGGGGACTGGTGCGCGCATCCAACACCACCGCCACGCTGGTATGCCGTTTCGAAGGCCGCAGCGAAGCCGATCTCGAGCAGGTGCGCACCGTCTTCCGCGACCAGCTCTTGCGCATCGACAGCGCACTCCGCATCCCGTTCTGACACCACGATTCCGTACAGGCACGCAGGCGCATGAGCAACACCGTTCCGAACTCCGACAGCATTGCCCGGGTCCTGACCGAGGCACTGCCCTATATCCAGCGTTTTGCCGGCAAGACCTTCGTGGTCAAGTACGGCGGCAACGCCATGGTCGACGACGCACTGGAGATGAGCTTCGCGCGCGACATCGTTTTGCTCAAGGCTGTCGGCATCAACCCGGTGGTAGTGCACGGCGGCGGCCCGCAGATTTCCGATCTGCTGAAACGCATCGGCAAGGAATCGCGCTTCGTCGACGGCATGCGCGTGACCGATACCGAAACCATGGATGTGGTGGAAATGGTGCTCGGCGGTCAGGTCAACAAGGCCATCGTCAACCTGGTGAACCAGGCCGGCGGCCGCGCCGTGGGCCTGACCGGCAAGGACGGCCAGTTCATCCGTGCGAAGAAACTGCTCATCACCCGGCAGAACGCCGATGCGCCGGCCAATACCGCGCCCGAAATCGTCGACATCGGCCATGTCGGCGAAGTGGTCTCGGTCGATACGTCCGTGATCGACATGCTGGTGCACTCGGACTTCATTCCGGTGATCGCACCAATCGGCGTCGATGAGAGCGGCGTCTCCTACAACATCAATGCCGACCTTGTCGCCGGCAAGGTGGCCGAGGCGCTGCGCGCCGAAAAGCTGCTGTTGCTCACCAACGTGCCGGGCATCATGGACCGGCAGAAGAACATCCTCACCGGCCTCACACTGGCGGACGTCGATGCCCTGGTGGCCGATGGCACCATCTATGGCGGCATGCTGCCGAAGATCCAGTGCGCGCTGGATGCGGTTGCCGGTGGCGTGCGCAGTGCGCACATCATCGACGGCCGCATCATGCATGCCGTACTGCTGGAAATCTTCACCGATCGCGGCATCGGTACGCTGATCACCGGCAACGGCTGATCGCACCCAACAGACCAGACTCAGGGACGGAACCGTCGTGCGCGAACAGAAAATTTCCCGGCGCCAGCACATCCTGCAGTGTCTGGCCCAGATGCTGGAACGGGAACCCGGCGCCCGCATCACCACAGCCGCACTGGCACGGGAAGTCGGCGTGTCGGAGGCGGCGCTGTACCGTCACTTCCCCAGCAAGGCGAAGATGTTCGAGGGCCTGATCGAGTTCATCGAGGAGACCCTGTTCACGCGCACCAACAAGATCATGGCTGAAGAGCCCGGCGCCGCGGCCCAGCTGGAAAAGTGCCTGGTGCTGCTGCTCGGTTTTGCCGAGCGCAACCCCGGCATTTCGCGTCTGCTGACCGGCGATGCGCTCACCGGTGAAACCGAGCGCCTGCACCAGCGCATCGGCCAGGTGCTGGAAAAGTTCGAGATGCAGCTGCGCCAGATCGTGCGCGAGGCAGAGGCCCGCGAAGGCCTGCGCCCCACCATCACGGCGGCCGCCACCGCCAACCTGCTGATGGCGGTGGCCGAAGGCAGGATCGCCCAGTTCACCCGCAGCGGTTTCCGCAAACTGCCGACCGAGCAGTGGCCGGAACAGTGGGCGCTGGTGGCCGGGCAGCTCTTCTACAAGCCCTGAACGCCCGGCGTCAGCACGCCCGCAACGGACTCAGTGTGCGGCAGGCGCCGCTTTCGGTGCGGCGGCAGCGGGCGCTGCAACGGGCGCCGGCGCTGCCGGTGCAGCAGCCGGAACATCCAGCGCAATGGCCTTGTCCGGATACAGCGCATTCAACCGTTCGATGATCGGCTGGAAGTCCGCACGGATCTTCTCGCGGTCGGCCTCGTAGGCCTTGATCTGCGCTTCCTTCTCCTGAACATTGCGGTTCAGCCGGTCGATGCTGTCACGCATCGGCTGCGACACTTTCTGACCCTTGCGCTCGATTCTGGCCGCCTGCTCCAGCTCCGCCTTGCGCTTGTTGGTGAGTTGCAGCAACTGGCCCTTGGCGAAATCGACGTTGATGCTCACGGCATCCATCTGCCGGTTGCGCAGGCGCACGGCATCTTCCGGCGAGCTGTACAGCTTGCGCAGTTCAGCGTCCTTGCGGCCCATGATCGCGTCTTCTTCCCGCTTCTTGCGCGCGGCATCCTGATCGCTCTGCGAAGCGGCCGGCGGCACGTCCTGGATCAGGGTGCCCGACGGCGTGATGATCTGGTAACCGCGGGTGGCGTACTCGGGCGGAATCGAGTTCTCGATCACGACCTGGCCCTTGTCGTTCTTGTACTTGTACAACTGGATGGAAGGCTTGCCGGATCCTGCCGGTGCGGCAACGGCAGCGCCCGCGGTCAGCGACAGGGCAATCAGGGCGGCAAGTGGCAGCAGCTGTCTGGACATGGTTCTGTTCCGGATGATGACTTCGGGCGACACGGGAAGCGGGATTATAGGGCGGCCGCTCAGCCGGCAAGGCCGGCAGCAACCCCGTACTTGTCACGATAGGCTTCGACCCGCGCCAGATCTGCGACCCGGGTCGGGTCATCACGCAGGAAAGCGATGATCTGGGTCAGGGACACAATGCTGTAGACCTTCAGGCCGAAGTCCCGTTCCACTTCCTGGATGGCGGACAGCTCCCCTTTGCCCTTTTCCTGCCGGTCCAGCGCCACCAGCACGCCGACGGCCTGTGCGCCGGCCGCCTGCACGATCTGCATGACCTCCCGGATGGCCGTGCCGGCGGTGATCACGTCGTCGACGATCAGCACCCGGCCCGCCAGCGGTGCGCCCACCAGTGTGCCGCCCTCGCCATGATCCTTCGCTTCCTTGCGGTTGAAACACCAGGGCAGGTCGCGGCCACGATCCGCCAGTGCCACGGCCGTGGCCGACACCAGCGGGATGCCCTTGTAGGCGGGCCCGAACAGCAGGTCGAACGACACGCCGGAAGCCTGCACGGTCTCGGCATAGAAACGACCCAGACCGGCCAGCGCCGCCCCGGTGTTGAACAGGCCGGCATTGAAGAAATACGGGCTCTGCCGCCCGGACTTGAGGGTGAACTCACCGAAGCGCAGCACGTTGCGCGCCAGGCAGAACTGGATGAACTCTCGCTGGTACGGCTGCATCGGGGCTCCGGTCCGCTACGGCACATCAATGACGGCGCGTATGATACGCCGCCTATGCGCATCGTCACGCTCAACGCCAACGGCATCCGCTCCGCCGACCGCAAGGGGCTGTTCACCTGGCTGCCGGCCGTGCAGGCCGACGTGGTCTGCATCCAGGAAACCAAGGCCCAGGAACACCAGCTGGCGGCCCATGTGCTGGCGCCGGCCGGCTTTCATGCGTACTACTTCGACGCCGTGAAGCCCGGCTACAGCGGCACCGCCGTGTATGCACGCGAGAAACCGCGTGCGGTTCACAAGGGGCTGGGTTTCACGCTGGCCGACACCGAGGGGCGCTATCTGCAGGTGGATTTCGCCGGGCTGTCGGTGGCCTCGCTGTACCTGCCGTCGGGTTCGTCCAGCGAACTGGCCCAGCAACGCAAGTTCGAGTTCATGGCCGCGTACGAACCGCAGCTGGCCGCACTGCGGAAAAAGAAGCGTGAATACATCCTGTGCGGCGACTGGAACATCGCACACAAACCGGTCGACCTGAAGAACTGGCGCGGCAACCAGAAGAATTCCGGCTTCCTGCCGGAGGAGCGCGCCTGGCTGGACACGCTGTTCGACGAGTACCGGCTGGTGGATGCATTCCGCGTGGTCGATGACCGCGCCGACCAGTACACCTGGTGGAGCAACCGCGGCCAGGCCTGGGCGAAGAACGTGGGCTGGCGCATCGATTACCAGATCACCACGCCGGGGCTGCGCGATGCCGTGAAATCGGCGTCGATCTACAAGGACGAACGCTTCAGCGACCACGCGCCGCTGATCATCGATTACGACCTGTAATTACCAGCCCAGCGCTTTCTTCTGCGCGCTCACCAGCTGCGTGATGCCGGCTGCACCCAGCGCCATCATCGCGTCGGCCTGCTCGCGCGTGAACGGCGCACCTTCCGCCGTACCCTGGATCTCGATGAATCCGCCGTGCTGGGTCATCACGATGTTCATGTCGGTTTCCGCCGACGAATCCTCGACATAGTCGAGATCCAGAACCGCCTTGCCCTCGTGAATGCCGACGGAAACCGCCGCCACCAGCTGCACCAGCGGATCGTCCTTGATGATTTTCTTCTGCAGCATCCAGCTGAGCGCATCGACTGCAGCCACGCAGGCACCGGTAATCGACGCCGTACGCGTGCCGCCATCGGCCTGGATCACGTCGCAATCGATGGCGATGGTGTTCTCGCCGAGCTTTTTCAGGTCGACCGCGGCCCGCAGCGAGCGGCCGATCAGCCGCTGGATCTCCAGCGTGCGGCCACCCTGCTTGCCCCGGGCTGCCTCGCGGTCATTGCGCGTGCCGGTGGCGCGCGGAAGCATGCCGTACTCGGCGGTCAGCCAGCCCTGCCCCTTGCCCTTGAGGAAGCGCGGCACGCCCTCGGTCACCGAGGCCGTGCAGATAACCCGGGTGTCACCGAATTCCACCAGCACCGAGCCCTCGGCATGACGGGTGTAATGGCGGGTGATGCGCACATCGCGCAGCTGATCGGGTGCGCGGCCGGATGGGCGCATGGGAACCTCGGGCAGGCAAACGGGAAAGGGCGGCCATTCTAGTACAATCGCCCGCTCACCCCGCGAGGACTCCTTCCATGATCCGCAGCATGACCGCCTTCAGCCGTCGCGAGCAGCGCATCGATGTCGCCGGCCAGGGCATCACGCTCGGCTGGGAGCTGCGCTCCGTCAACCACCGCTACCTGGAGCCGGGCCTGCGCCTGCCGGACGCGCTGCGCGACATCGAGCCGGCGGTGCGCGAGGCCCTGCGCAAGCGCCTGTCGCGCGGCAAGGTCGAGTGCACATTGCGCATGGGCGGCATGGAAACCGCGGCGGCCTCCGTGGCCCTGAACGAACCGGCGCTGGCGGCACTGATGCAGGCCGTGAACCGCGTGTCGCAACTGTCGAGGCAACCGGTGACCGTCGACCCGGTCGACGTGCTGCGCTGGCCGGGCGTGACCACCGCCCAGGAAATCGACGCCGAGACCCTGGGCAGGCAGGCGCTGGCCCTGTTCGATGAGGCGCTGGCCGATTTCATCCGTGCCCGCGAACGCGAAGGCGCCGAGCTGGCGGAGCTGATCCGCCAGCGGCTGGATGCCATCGGGCGGGAAGCCGCGCGCGTGCGTGCCGTACTGCCGCAGATCCTCGATGCGCAGCGGCAGAAAATCCGCACTCGCGTCGAGGAAGTGATCGCCACCCCGGATCCGGACCGCCTTGAACAGGAAATCGCCCTGCTGGTCGGCCGCTCGGACGTTGCCGAAGAACTGGACCGGCTGGCCACGCACATCAACGAAGTGAAGCGCTGCCTTTCCGAAGGCGGCAGCGTCGGCCGGAAGCTGGATTTCCTGATGCAGGAGCTCAACCGCGAAGCGAACACGCTGTCGTCCAAGTCGATCAGCGCCGACACCACCCAGGCGGCCGTCGAGATCAAGGTCCTGATCGAGCAGATGCGCGAACAGGTGCAGAACATCGAATGACGGCCGCACGCCTAGCCATCCTGCTGCTGTTGCTGTCCGGCCTTGCCCGGGCCGACAGTTTCCTTCCGGCCGGTGCGTTCTCCTACGAGCAGACCCGCCTGGACAACGGTCTTCGCATCGTCGTGCAGCGTGTGCACAGCGCGCCCTACGTATCGGCCAGGCTGGTGACCCGGACCGGCACCGGGCATTTCAGCTGCGAGAACCGCGAACTGCCGCACCTGGTCGAGCACCTGCTGTTCTCCGCGAACGCACAGCTGGAGGAATCGCGGATCGACGACCAGGTCACGGCCTGGGGCGGCGCCGTGAATGCCTTTACCTATCCGGCCCAGACCGATGTGGTGCTGGACGTGCACGCGCAGTTCCAGGCCGAGGCCATGCAGCTGCTGGCCACCATGATCCACGACTTTGCCCCGCAGGCCGACGATGTCGAGCGTGAGAAACTGGTGGTGGAGCGCGAGTCCGGCGTGGCGCACAGCCCGTTCCGTCTCTGGTGGTCCGCGCAGCCTTTCACGCAGCGCGCACTCACCGCGTTCGGCATTGATGCCGGTCTGGACTGCCCGCAGGCGCTGCTGCCCGTGCAGCACCTGACCGTGGACGATGTCCGCACGGCATTCACGCAGCACTACGTGCCGGCCAACATGATCCTGGTGCTGGTGGGCGACCTGACGGACGACGGCATCGCCGCGGCGCGGGCCGCGTTTTCCGCATTGCCGGCCCGGCCGGCACCGGCATTGCCGCCGCAACGTATCGCGATGCCGGCTGAACACCGTTACGTATCCGGCTGGCTGTCCGGCGCCGCACATCAGGGAGAGCCGGCGGCCGCGGGCATCTCGCCCTTCACCGACTGGGAAGGCTACTACGCCATGCTGCTGGTGGAGTCCTGGCTGAACGATCGCATGTTCCGCGAGTTGCGCAGCGAGCGCGGCATCGCCTACACGCCGGATGTCGGCGTTGAATACCAGGAAAATTCCCTGCTGACGGTGTTCAGCATCGGCACCGAACCGGCCGACACGGCATACGTCATGCAATACCTGCAGGCATTGACCGACGAAGTGCGCACGCAGGGCATTCCCGAACAGGATTTCGAGCGCATGCGCATCTCGACACTGCTGGGCATGGCGCAGGCCTTCGAGCGCATTTCGGACCGCGCCGATTATCTGGCAGCCTCCATGCGCGAAATCGACAGCGGCGCCCTGTTCGACAGCGAGCGCTTCTACCAGCAGCTCGACTACCCGCGCTTCCGCGCGCTGGTCGCCCGCGACTGGCCGGCACGCTTCGCCATCATGGACAACTCGCCGCGACTGCCCTGGGGCGTGCTGATGGCCCTGCTGGCCGGCAGCTGCGGCCTGCTGGTGCTCGGCGTGACGCTGTTCGTCTGGCGGCGCCTGCCGCACCGGCAGAAGGTGGTGTAGGTTGGCGCAACCGGAAACCCCACGACAACGACATCATTCCTCCGCAGGGATCCCCACGTGAAAGGTTCTCTCTACGTCATCTCGGCACCGTCCGGCGCCGGCAAGACCAGCCTGGTGAAAGCACTGCTGGCCGCCACCGACAACATCGGCGTGTCGATTTCCCACACCACGCGCGCGCAGCGCCCGGGGGAGACCGACGGGGTGAACTACCATTTCACCGATCGCGGAACCTTTCTGGCCATGGCCGGCCGCGGCGAATTCCTCGAGCACGCGGACGTGTTCGGCAACCTGTACGGCACCTCGTCGGTGTGGGTGCGCGAAACGCTGGACCGGGGGCAGGACGTCATCCTCGAGATCGACTGGCAGGGTGCGCAGCAGATCCGCCGCCTGCTGCCGGAAACGGTCAGCATTTTCATCCTGCCGCCCAGCCGGGAAATCCTGCGCGAACGCCTGGTCGGCCGCCAGACCGACAGTCCCGAGGTGATCGAGAAACGGCTGGCCTGCGCCAGCGAGGACATGTCGCACTTCTCCGAATTCGACTACGTCATCATCAACGACGTGTTCGACCAGGCCCTGGCCGAACTGCGCGCCGTGGTGCTGGCCCGCCGGGTGCGGGTGGACCGCCTGGCCGGCCGCCGGGCCGAACAGATCAACCGCATCCTGGGCGCCCCCTGAGCACCCCTCCGGGGACCCCCCCGGCGGGGGCGGCGGGCACCGCGGGCCGCAAACCGGCATTGAGCCACCCCCGGCCCCTCGGCTAGACTTCCCGCCCCTTTGCGTACCCGTACACCCGAGGTCCCCATGGCCCGCGTCACCGTCGAAGACTGCCTCGAGAAACTGGACAACCGCTTCGAGCTCGTCCTGGTCGCTTCCAAGCGCGCACGCCAGCTCTCCATCGGCGGCAAGGAGCCCAAGGTCCAGTGGGAGAACGACAAGCCCACCGTGGTCGCCCTGCGCGAGATCGCCGACGGTCACGTCGACCGCACCATCCTCGACGAACCGGACCAGGAAGAAGCCCCGCCGTCGCTGGACTTCCTGGCCAACCCGCCGCCGCGCATCGTCACCGCCATCGACTTCAACGACGACCGCGACTGATCCATCCGGCTGCACCGCCCGCTCTTCACAAAGCCCCGGCCCATGCCGGGGTTTTTGTTTCCGGCAGCCGGCGGTCTCTGCCCTACCCTGCCGCACAAACCTGACCCCTGGCATGAGCCTCCGCCTCTAACCTCTTTTCCCTACGGGCTTTTCCTCTCTCGTCCCGCGTTGACATCCGGCACGGATGTCCTCAGATTCCGGTAAACCATCCCTTGCGAAATACCGGTGCCCACAAGGCGCCGGGAGACGGGCATTCCCTGTGGCCACCATCGAGAGCCTCACCAAGCGCCTCGAAAGTTACCTTCCGGACGAGCAGGTCGGGCTCGTCCGCAAGGCGTACCGCTTTGCCCGGGATGCCCACGAAGGCCAGTTCCGCAAGGACGGCGACCCCTACATCACGCACCCGCTGGCGGTCGCCGGCATCCTCACCGACATGCACATGGACGCGCAGTCGCTGTCCGCAGCGCTGCTGCACGACGTGCTGGAAGACTGCGGCGTCGCCAAGGATCGCCTGGCCGACGACTTCGGCCCCGATGTGGCGGAGCTGGTGGACGGCGTTTCCAAGATCACCCTGATCGAATTCCCCACGCGCCAGGAGCAACAGGCAGAGAACCTGCGCAAGATGATCCTGGCGATGACCAAGGACATCCGCGTCATCCTGGTGAAACTGGCCGATCGCCTGCACAACATGCGCACGCTGCACTCGCTGCCGCCGGCCAAGCGCAAGCGCATCGCCCAGGAAACACTGGACATCTTCGCGCCGATCGCCAACCGGCTCGGCATGAACAACATCCGCACCGAATTCGAGGACCTCGCCTTCGCCGCGCTGTACCCGATGCGGGCCCAGCGCATCTCGCGCGCCGTGAAGTCCGTGCGCGGCAACCGCAAGGAAGTGGTCACCAAGCTCAAGGACACCATGGAGCAGCTGCTCAAGGCCGAGGGCATCCCGGCCCGCATCATGGGCCGCGAGAAGCACCTGTACAGCATCTACTGCAAGATGCGCGAGCAGAAAAAGCCGTTCGACGAGATCATGGACTTCTACGGCTTCCGCGTGATCGTCGACCGGGTCGATACCTGCTACCGCGTGCTCGGCATCCTGCACAACTACTTCAAGCCGATCCCGGGCCGCTTCAAGGACTACATCGCCATTCCCAAGGCAAACGGCTACCAGTCGCTGCACACCACGCTGAAGTCGCACTCGGGCGTTCCCATCGAGGTGCAGATCCGCACCGAGGACATGGAGAACATGGCCAACAACGGCATTGCCGCCCACTGGCTGTACAAGACCGAGGACCGCGAGAAAGCCAGCGGCCCGCAGGCGCGCGCGCGCCAGTGGATGAAGGGCCTGCTCGATATCCAGAAACAGGTCGGCAACTCGGTGGAATTCATCGAGAACGTGAAGATCGACCTGTTCCCGGACGAGGTCTACGTGTTCACGCCCAAGGGCGACATCATGGAACTGCCGGCCGGCGCCACGCCGGTCGACTTCGCCTACTCCGTGCACACCTCGGTGGGCAATTCCTGCGTCGCCGCACGCGTCGACCACCGCATGGTGCCGCTGTCCACACCGCTCAAGAGCGGCCAGACGGTGGAAGTCATCACCGCGCCGGGTGCCGTGCCGAGTCCGGCCTGGCTGAACTTCGTGGTCACCTCCAAGGCGCGCACCTACATCCGCAACTTCCTGAAGACACAGCGCAAGGGCGAATCGGTCGCGCTGGGCCAGCGGCTGCTGGAGCAGGCACTGGCGGAGTACGACGTCGTCGTGAACGACATTCCCATCGAGCGGGTGATCGGCGAGCTGGCGCATTCCGGCTACGCGCAGTTCGATGACCTGCTGGAAGACATCGGCATGGGCAACCGCGCGGCACCGCTGGTGGCGCGGCAACTGGCCGCGGTCGATCCGGTGGGCGGCGGCGAACAGGCCGACGGCAAGCCGCTGGCCATCCGCGGCACCGAAGGCATGGTGGTGACCTACGCCAAGTGCTGCTATCCGCTGCCCGGCGACGAAATCCAGGGGCACCTCTCGGCCGGGCGCGGGCTGGTCGTGCACCGCGACAATTGCCGCAACATCGAATCGGAACTCAAGGACAACCCGGAACGCTGCCTGCCGCTGCGCTGGGAGAAAAAAGTCCAGGGCGACTTCCCGGTGGAACTGCGGGTGGAGCTCGGCAACCGGCGCGGTGCGCTGGCCACGCTCGCCACCATCATTGCCGAGAACGATTCGAACATCGACGGCATCAACATCGTCGAGAAGGACCCGCAGATCGGCGTGGTCTCGATCATGATCAGCGTGCGCGACCGCGTGCACCTGGCGCGCATCATCAAGCGCTTGCGTCGCGTGCCCGGCGTCGGCAAGATCTCGCGCGGCAAGAGCTGACAGGAAACCCCGCCATGCCCCGAACCCCGATCCACACCGACCAGGCTCCGGCCGCCATCGGCACTTACTCGCAGGCCATCCGGGCCGGCAACACGCTGTATCTCTCCGGGCAGATCCCGCTGGACCCGAAGACCATGCAGATGGTGGAAGGCGATATCGACGCGCACATCACCCGCGTGTTCGAGAACCTGAAAGCCGTGGCGGAAGCCGGCGGCGGTTCGCTGGCACAGGTGGTGAAACTCAACGTGTTTCTCACCGACCTCGGCCATTTCCCGCGCGTCAACGAAGTGATGTCCCGCTACTTTGCCCAGCCCTATCCCGCCCGCGCCGCCATCGGCGTTGCCGCGCTGCCGAAAGGTGCGCAGGTCGAGATGGATGCGGTGATCGTGCTGGACTGATCGCGGTTCATTTCCCGCCGGATTTTTTCCATTCCGCCACCAGTGGCAGGTAGCCCGCGCGGAAATCCGGATACCGGAAGGCAAAGCCCAGCGCCCGGATGCGGGCGTTGCCCACGCGCTTGCCGCCGGTGGACACGGCACCGTTGACCGGCGCGGCAAAGTCCATTTCCGCCGGCGCGCCGGCGAGCAGATCGCGGATGTACGCCAGCGTGTCGGTGTTCAGCGACGGCTCGTTGTCGACGCCGGTGTAGACGCGATCCAGGGTCACGCCGGCCAGGGCGCGGTTCACCAGGAAGGCCATCATGCGCGCCGCATCGTCGCGGTGGATGCGGTTGGTCCATGCCGGCGCCGGCACCGGCTCGCGCCCGGCGGCAATCGCCTCCGCCTTGCGGATCATCATGTAGCGGCCCGGACCGTAGATGCCGGCCAGCCGCAGCGAGGTCGCCGGAAACGGGCCGGCCGCCAGTGTCTGTTCGGCACGCAGCATGATCTCGCCGTTCCAGGCATCCGGCTGCGCCGGCACGTCCTCGGTCAGCCACAGGTCCGCGCTTTCCGACCACACCGCCGTGCTGGACACGAACAGCACCAGCTTCGGCCGCGCACCCGCCGCCTGCAGCGCGCGCAGCGTATGCCGTACCGCGCCCACGTAGATCGCCTCGTAATCCGCCGGCTCACGGCGTGCCGGGCTCACGGCAATCACCACCGCGGCCGGCAGCTCCGCCATCGCCGGCAGGGTGAAGGGCGCCGTGAGATCGACCGCGTGCACGGTGACGCCCGGCAGTGCCGCCGGCGTGCGCTTCAGGGCCACCACGTGCAATCCGGCATCCGCCAGCAGGCGCCCTGCTGCCTGCCCGAGATCGCCGTAACCGGCAAACAAGACCGTCGCCATGACGCACCCCTCGCATTGACGCCAATTCGATAGGCGAAGACTATCGGATTTCCCTGTCGACCCGGGCCTGCCATGAATCTTACCGAGTTGCGCTACGCCGTCGCGCTGGCCCGCGAGCGTCACTTCGGCCGGGCTGCCGCCACCTGCTCGGTGACCCAGCCGACCCTGTCCATCGCCATCAAGAAGCTCGAGGACGAGCTGGGCGTGCAGCTGTTCGAGCGGCATCGCCATGACGTGCGCGTGACCGCCGTCGGTGAAACCGTGATCGCCCAGGCCCAGCGCGTGCTGGAAGAAACGGAAAAGCTGCGCCAGCTGGCCGATCCGGAGATCCAGCAGTTCGGTGAACCGCTGCGGGTCGGCGCCATCCATACCATCGGCCCCTACCTGTTTCCGGCGCTGGTGCAGGCGGTGCGCCGGATCGCACCGCAGCTGCCGCTGGCCATCGAGGAAAACTTCACACACGTGCTGGCGCGGCGTCTGGCCGACGGCGAGGTCGATGCCATCCTGATCGCGCTGCCCTTCGCCGAACCCGGCGTGGTGGTCACGCCGCTGTACGACGAGACGTTCGAGGTGCTGCTGCCGGCCAGGCACCCGCTCACCCGCGCGAAGCGCATCGAACCGCAGGCGCTCGACGCCGAACGCGTGCTGATGCTCGGCGAAGGCCACTGCCTGCGCGACCAGGTGCTGAGCTTCTGTCCGCACATCCGCAGCGAGAACGGCACCGCCACCGAGGTGGCGTCCAGTTCGCTGGAAACCATCCGTCACATGGTGGCGGCCGGCATGGGTGTGTCGGTGCTGCCGCAGACGGCCTGCGCCTCGCCGTTCTACGGTGACGACGTGCTGGTGACCCGGCCCTTCACCGCACCGGAACCGCACCGGCGCGTGGCGCTGGCCTGGCGCTCCAGCTTCCCGCGCACCAAGGCCATCGACGTCCTGATCGCCGCCACGCGTGAAGCCGCGAAGAAGCGCGGCACCCGCGAGGTTGCCGCCTGACCGTGCCGGCAACGTCTGCCAATCCGCTGCAGGAAAGCGTGGCCACACTGCGCGGGGTCGGCCCGGCGCTGGCCGCACGCCTGCAGGCGCTGGGCATCGAAACGCAGGAAGACCTGCTGTTCCACCTGCCGCTGCGCTACGAAGACCGCACACGCATCTCGCCCATCGGCAGCGTGCGGCCGTTCACCACGGCGCAGGTACAGGGCGAAGTGCTGGCGGCGGACGTGGTGTTCGGGCGCCGGCGCAGCCTGCTGGTGAAGATTTCCGACCGCACCGGCATCGTCGCGCTGCGCTTCTATCACTTCAATGCCACGCAGAAAGCGTCGTTCGTGCGCGGTGCCGTGGTGCGCGCCTTCGGCGACGCACGCCCCGGCTCGAGCGGCCTGGAGTTCTACCATCCGGAATACCGCATCGTGCATCCGGACGGGAACCTGCCGCTGGCGGACCGGCTCACGCCCGTCTACGGCATCACCGAGGGCGTCACCCAGCCGCGCGTGCGCGCGCTGGTCGATGCAGCCTTGCTGACGCTGAAACGCCACGCGCCGTCGGAACTGCTGCCGGATACCCTGCTGGCGCAGTTCCGGCTGCCGTCGCTGCGCGAGGCGCTGGATTTCGTTCATCACCCGCCACCGGGCACACGCACGGTCACGCTCACCGACGGCAGCCACCCGGCGATACGGCGGCTGGCGCTGGAAGAGTTGTCCGCGCATCACCTGAGCATGCTGGCCGTACGCAACGAGATCCGCAGCCACCGGGCACCGGCACTCGCGAAGCATCCGGCACTGGTGAAGAAACTGTCCGCCGCCCTGCCGTTCCGCCTGACCGGCGCGCAGACGCGCGTGCTGGCGGAGATCGCCGACGATCTTGCACAGCCGGTACCGATGCTGCGTCTGGTGCAGGGCGACGTCGGCTCCGGCAAGACCGCGGTGGCGGCGCTGGCCGCGGCACAGGCGCTGGCCGCCGGCACCCAGGTGGCGCTGATGGCGCCCACGGAAATCCTCGCCGAGCAGCATTTCCGTACTTTCACGCACTGGTTCGGGCCGCTGGGCATGAAAGTCGGCTGGCTGACCTCGCGCCTGAAAAAGAAGGAGCGCGACACCACCACAGCCGCGCTCGCCGACGGCTCGCTGCCGCTGGTGATCGGAACCCATGCCCTGTTCCAGGATGAGATCCGCTTCGCGAAACTGGGGCTGGTGATCGTCGACGAGCAGCACCGGTTCGGCGTGCAGCAGCGCCTGGCGCTGCGCGACAAGGGCAACGCGTCGCCGGGCAGCGCCGGCGTGCCGCACCAGCTCATCATGACGGCGACACCGATCCCGCGCACGCTCGCCATGAGCGCCTACGGCGATCTTGACGTGTCCGCCATCGACGAGCTGCCGCCGGGACGCACGCCGGTGCAGACCGTGGTGCTGGGCGACGAGCGCAGGCCCGACATCATCGAGCGCATCCGTCGCGCCTGCGCCGAGAAAAAGCAGGCCTACTGGGTGTGCCCGCTGATCGAGGATTCGGAAGAGGTGGAAGCGCAGGCTGCGGAAACCACCCGCGAGGAACTGGCCGCCGCGCTGCCGGAAATCCGTATCGGCCTGGTGCATGGCCGGCTGAAGGCCGCAGAGAAAGCCGCCACCATGGCCGCCTTCAAGAGCGGCGACATCGATCTGCTGGTGGCCACCACCGTGATCGAGGTGGGCGTGGACGTGCCCAACGCCAGCCTGATGATCATCGAGAACGCCGAACGTCTCGGTCTCGCGCAGCTGCACCAGCTGCGTGGCCGGGTCGGGCGCGGTGCGCAGCAGAGTTTCTGCGTGCTGCTGTACAAGCCGCCGCTGTCACAGCTCGGCCGCGAACGGCTGGCCACCATGCGCGAGACCACCGACGGCTTCCGCATCGCCGAGAAGGATCTCGAACTGCGTGGCCCGGGCGAAGTGCTGGGCACGCGGCAGACCGGCGATCTGGTGCTGCGCGTGGCCGACCTGATGCGCGATGCGGAGCTGGTGGACGTGAGCCGCGAACTGGCGAAAGCGCTGGAGCAACAGTATCCACAGCGGGTCCCGCCGCTGATCCGGCGCTGGATCGGCGAAGCGGTGCGCTATTCGCGGGTCTGAGCAGCGGTTCCCATGGCCTGCACGTCCACCACCCACGGCTCCAGCCGCTGTCCCCAGGCGATCGTGGCCAGGAATTTCCCGCGGCCGTCGCCGTTCTCGTTCTGCAGGGCAGGATGGAACTGCACCGGCAGGTGCAGCTGCGTGACGGCGACGTCGCTGATGTAGCCGCGCAGGAACGGCCTGCCGTCCGGCGCGTCACCGGCAATCGCGGCGATGCGGCCGCGCACGAACGCATGGCGCTTGCTGTCCGGGTATTGCGCATGCAGCGCATGGAGATCCAGCCCGGCATCGATCACGAACAAGCGGCTGGCATGCCTTTCCTCGAAGGTCAGCGCACGCGTTGCCTCGTCCACCATGCTTTTCGCGGCCTTCGGATCTTCCTGGATGGCGGCTTCCTTGCGCACCCGCGCCAGGTTGTCCTGCGCAGCCTGCACCGAGGCGCGGTACGCGGCACCGTCCAGCTCCAGCACCAGGACCACGTCCCGCTCGTCTTCCCGCCAGAACGCGTCCCCGTAGCGCAGGTACGACGGCGCGGGCTTGTCGAAACCCAGCGCCAGCAGCTTCTCTTCCGTGATCCAGTCCCTGGCATCCACGCCCGGCACCGGATGGCCTTGCAGATGGAACCACTGCTCGCCGGTGCGCAGGATGCGCCAGTCCAGGCGGAAGGCAACGCCGCTGTTCTCACGCACACCGGCATGGCCCCAGGGGCTGGCCAGCTCACGCTCGCTCATCACCAGCAGGCTGTCCGGTTCGCCGCTGCGGTTCCAGGCAGCGCCCAGCAGCGCCACCGCATTCGTGGCCAGCACGATGCCGAGGCCGGCCCACAGCACGCGCGAACGCAGGTTCATGCGGCACGCTCCACAGCGCCGGCCAGCGTGCGCAGGCGGCGCAGCACCAGCAACAGCAGCACGGCCACCAGACCCAGCACCAGGAAGAACAGGTACTTCGGCATGTAATCCCACCACCAGTCGAACAGGCGGGTGTACAGAAAGATCACGAACAGCACGACACCGGTGTTCACCGTGTCATTCCAGCCGCGCTTCACGCCCAGCCAGATCACGGCGGCAGCGCCGGTGAAACCCAGCAGCTGGTACATCACCTCGATCACATCGCGGTCGATGTCCAGGTAGCTCGCCGCGCCCCAGTTGGCCAGCACCAGCACCGGCAGGAACAGGGCCAGCAGGCCGAACACGCGATAGACCGGCGCGAATCCTGCCCGGTGCCGGTGGTCGATCACCATCGGCACCGCGAAGATCAGCAGCGCGGCCGGGAAGAAATTCTCGGGCCGCATGCCGAAATCCAGCCAGTAGAGACCGCCCCAGGTGCCGGTGCGTGCCGACACGAAGGCGATCACGCAGAGAATGCCTGTCGCCAGCAGCAGGCGCAGGTCGCAGGCATAGGCCAGCAGGAAGGCAAACGCCGCCCAGGGCAGCAAGGCCTTGTCCGACGGCGTGATGTTGAAGATCTGGCCCAGCATGGCCACGTTCAGCACGAAGCAGGTGAACGCCACCATCGCCACCAGCTTCGCGAAGTATCCGGACGCGTCGCGGTCGCGCACCCACAGCGTCGCCACCAGCAGCAGCACCGGCGCGGCAATCAGGATCAGCAGCTGCACCGCCGTGCCCAGCCCGCCCCAGAATTGCCAGAACAGGAAGAACACGCTGGCTGCCAGTGCCAGCGCGCCGAGAAAGGAAGCGATGCGCATGCCCAGCGACAGTTGCCGGGCACGCGTATCGACATCGACATCAAGCGCCTGCGCGTAGCGCGCCAGAAGTTCCCGGTGACGGGCTTCCAGCGCGCCGCACAGGGCATCGTCGAGACCGGGGGTGCCTTCTTCCTTCAGGCGTGCCAGTTCGCGCCGGAACGCGTGGATGTCATCCACGCGCTGCTGCGCTGCGTCCTTGCCGGGCAGGGTCATGACGATGCGGTGTGTATCACTTCAGGTCGTAGCGCAGGTTCACGTACAGACCGTCATAGTCGGCATCGTCGGCCACGCCGACGGCCGCCGAGAGCTGACGGTTCATGTAATAGCGCGCGTTCAGGGAGATGCCGAGACCGTCATCGAACGGATCGACTTCCACCAGCACCAGTTTGCCTTCCAGCTGGAAGTTGTCCTGGACGCTGTAGCGGACGCCGGCGCCGGCCGCGAAGCCGAGATCGTCATCGCTGACCGAGCCGCCGGGCAGATCGACTTCGAAATCCGAGAAGACAAGTTCCAGCGTGCCGACGAAATCCAGATCCTTCTGGATCGGCGTGTGGAACAGGCCGCCGCCACGGAGCACCGTGCCGTCACCGCCGTCGAAATCGATCAGGCCCAGTGCGCCGGTCAGACCAAACTCCTTGCCCAGGCTCTTGGCGCCACCCAGATAGATGGCATCGGCTTCATCGAGTTCGCCGAAACCGCCTTCCAGATAGTCGTAGGAAAAACCGGCTGCCTGGGCGCCAACAGAGGCAGCCAGCAGGGTAGCCAGGGACAGGGTTTGCAGGGTTTTCATGAGTATCTCCTCGGTAATGCGGGAAACGCCGGGGCAGTGTAGCCAGCGAGGCAGACGACTCAAGGGAGGTTTTGTGCGTTTTGTGCGGGCAGTCACGGTGCCGGCAAGACCATCGGCAAACTACGGGAACTATCGCTTCCCGTACCGGTCGGCAATCGCCGCAACCACGGCCAGCACCGCCATGATCGCCAGCCCCCACCGGGCCATGCCGAACACGAGGACGAGACAGAGATTCACCGCGCCCGGGACGAACAGGGCCAGGGCCAGCGACTGCCGTCCGGCCTGGTACGCAGACCACGTGAAGTAGCCCCAGACGGCGGTGGCCAGCAGAAAGAACATCGGTGCGCCTCCTCAACCCGACGGTGCAAGCACCGCTTCCACCGCTCTTGCGGCGCTCTGGCACGCGCCTTCCATCGTCGTGGTCCAGTCGGTGCGCGTCCAGTCGCCGGCAATGGCAAGGCCCCGCACCGAAGTACGCTGTGGCGGGCGCACGCCGGCGGTGCCGGGCCGCTGTGCGAAGGTCGAGTTCGGCATGCGCACGATGTGGCTGTGCACCACCTGTGCATCGCGGGCATCGGGATAATAACGGCGCAGCATGTCCATCTGCGTATCGACGATCTCCCGGTTCGAGCCCTTGATGAGTTCATAGGCGGCCGACACCGTGGTCGAATAGAACCAGTTCTTCACGGGTTTGCGTCCGTGCATCTTCTGGCGATCCCAGACCTGCTCCAGCACGCCCTCGCCGCCATACAGGATCTCTCCCCAGTCGGCCATGCCGATTGACCGATCGAGATACAGATTCACGCTGACAATCGGCACCGGTGTCAGATGGTCGCAGGCACGATAGATCTGCGCATGCTCCGGCACCTGATCCAGCAGCCCGCGCACCTGCCAGACCGGCACCGCACAGATCACGATATCGGCAGGCACCTGCTCGCCGTCCTGCAGCGTCACGCCCCGCACCCGGCCGTCGGCCACATCCACGCTGCGCACCGGCGCCCGGTGGCGGACTTCCACGCCGCGTTGTGCAAATACTTTTTCTGCACTGGTGACGAACAGCGTGTCGAGATCGGTGGTCGGGTATCCGATGGAAACCGGTGTGCGCGTCCGGATGGCCTGGCGTATGCCGGTGGCCAACAGATCCGCCGGCACCCTGGCCGAGGAAATCTCCGGCCGGTCGCCGGTGAGGCCGATGACGATGCCGTCCCACTGCGCCTTGCGCGCGGATTCCGGCATGCCGAGCCGGCGGAACCATTCATCGGCGGTGATCTCGTCGAGGTCCGCCGGCTGCTTCAGCGCTTGCCGGATCAGCTTCATCTGCGCGAGGGCCGTGCGTGCGCGGTCCAGCCCGGTGACACCCGGCAGGTCGCCGAGCGCCGCGCGCAGGGCATCGATGCCGGTCGAACGGTTCCGGCGCACGTCACCGCCCGGCATGCGGAACGACATCTGCCCCGGGAAGTGCACGTACCGGCGCGTACCGACGCTGTCCAGATAGCGCATCAGGTGTTCGTAACCGCTGGCGAACACGTGCTGGCCGTTGTCCGGCACATCGTCGACTTCCGGCTGCGGAATCGCGATGGTGCGGCCGCCGAGTGACCCGCGTTTCTCCAGCAACGTGACGCGGTGTCCCGCTTCCGACAACCACACTGCCGAGGCCAGCCCCGCCAGCCCGCCACCCACCACCAGGCATTTCATGTTGTGCCGTCCCTTCGGGAGTATATGAATTCCGGGAACATGTTGACGCGCTGCGTCCGCGTGCCCGCCCGTGTCGGTGGCAATTGTACGGCGATTGCATCGTGGCAGACGCACGGCGGCCCGCACGATCACCAGCGGATCAACCCTGGCGGTCTTCCGTCAGTCGTTCGGCCAGCAGGCGATAAACCCGGTCAGCAAGAAAACGCGGGATGCGGTTCTCGCTGGCGATGATCTCCACGGCGAGTGCCCGGGTTTCCGGACTGCGCAACGCTTCTTTCAATTGCCCCCGGGCATGCGCCTGCACGATCGCGCGGAACACGGAACGGACTTTCAGCGCAGCCAGCAACGGGCCCACCACGCCCCAGTATCCGAAGATCCAGAACAGGACCAGGACGATCAGAAGCGCATACTGATCCTGCGTCGCATGCACGAACAGGTAATACGTTCCGTACGGCACCAGCGTGAGCAGGCCGGTGATCCAGATCAGGACGGCTTTCAGCATCATGGCATCCGCCTCCGGCAACGAACGGTACGAAACGGCAGGATACTCAGCCTGCCCGGGCCAGCGCCTGTCTCGCAGATGCCCGATCAATCCGGGCCAGCACAGGCTTGACCGGCCAGCACAGCTTCCAGGTCATCAGGATGGCCCCCTTCACCGTCAGGCGCCGCTGCCCGTCCTGCACCGTCTCCGACACATATCCCCCGGCAATCAGCGCGTCCAGCTCGGCATCCAGCCAGACTTCCATCGCCAGCCACACCTCATCGAGCGGATAACGGGAAACCTGCCGGCCCGAACCGCGGGCAGCGAAAATTTTCATCGCAGCCGCCAGCAAGGCATCCAGATCATTGAGCTCCGGAAACCGGTAGGCCTCCCTCCGGGGATTACGGGGATACACGTTGATAACCGGATGATTGTTCACATTGACGAGGGATCCGTCGCTGTACATCTGCGTGAACTCGGCCTGGGTGGATACACCCAGACTGCTGGCCGCAGTAGACAGGGTGCAGATGACGCCCGCCTGCTCGTCCAGGTAAAGACTGAAATCCGTCTTCACGTGCCGCATCTGCAGCACGGAAGCGCCCGCAGGATTGAACCCTTTCTGCAGGAGTGCATGGTGCAGCGCCAGAAAGGTGGGCGTCTGTTCCGCCAGGAACGTCCGGCTCTCCCGCTTTTCGAAGCGGTACCGCGCCGGCAGTCTCTGCTGCATGAGAACCAGCACCGGGCCGACCAGGAACGGAACGGCCATGAACGCGAGGATCACTCCGGCAAGCCAGATCATCGGCGCGCTACCCGCATGGAATCAGTCACCGGTTCGCTCCTGCCCGAGGCGCAGCAGCAGATAGAGAGCAAAGCCGGCAGCCACGCCCGGCACCACGCCCAGCGCCAGGGCCACCCAGCCGTGGCGAATGCCTTTCACCTTTGCCTCGTACACCACCCACGCCGCCAGAACGGCCCAGGTGAAAAAGATGTCCAGCGCATAGCCCGAGGCGTACGGATTCACGAACCCGGCACCAAACGCCGCCAGGATGTCCGGGTCCTGCAGAAACGGCGGAATGCAGACCGCCATGAAGACGATGGTGAAGGCGGCGGCAAGCAGGATCAGGATCGCGCGAAACGCAGTGATGCTCATGAAAATGCCTCCTTGTTCCGGCAAGCCGCCGGCTGGCCACAACGATGACACGGCCGAGGTCGATGCGTCTGCCGCCCGGGCGGGTATCGCGAGCCAACCTGCAAGCACACATGAAAAACCCGGCTCATCCTGCGATGAGCCGGGTTTTTGCCAAACAGAGCCTGGAAAGGCTCAACCATCACGGGCAACAGGGCATGCCGATGCAGCAGGCCGCGCCTGCAACACAGCAGGCGCCGGCCGCGAGCGCCCACGGAGAGGCGGCGTACGCAAGGACTGCCAGCGTCATACGGGTGATTGCGGTTTTCATATGAACCTCACGATAACGATTGAATGTGCAAAATCCCGTCACACAGATCGTTCAATCGGAGGTCGCCAGATCATTCTCTGGCCGGAAGAAACATGCACGGATTCCTGGGCCGGGAATGTTGTCACCGCAACCCGCAGGGTCACGCCCGCGCTGTTTCCGGGCACTGCCGGCAAGGCAGCCGCGCAGAAAGAACAGGTGCCAGGCGATGCGTTGGTGAAACAGGCGGCATACCCGTCGTCGCAGCAGTCCCCTGCCGAAGCCCACGCGCTGCCCGTCGTCTGCACCAGCAGAACCAGCATCAGCAACAGTCTGGCCATCACGCGGGGGGTCGGTTGGCGCACAGCAGCCCTCCTGCTGTCATCCGGTCCAGCGAGGCTGGCACTCCTTGACCGTCGCCATCAACTCTTTCCGTCGAATGGCGCGTTCCACCGAATGGCTTGCACAGCCCGCCGGCCGGCTTGCCCCGCGACAGCGAACCGCCACCCCCGCAGACGGTTACCGGTCTTCCTCGCGATCCCGCGCGGCGCACACAGCGAATGCCGAACCCTCTGCTTCTCGATGCGCTCGCGCCAGGTCATCCGCCACTCTTTTCAACAATGACGAGCACGATCAGCGCCCAGTATCCTGCCGTCACCAGGCTCATGAAGGCGGCCGCCGGCAGGTTGGCCCTGACACCGTCTTTCATGGTCACGGCGCCCCAGGCGAGTACCGCATCCACGAATGAGACCATCGCAAACACCGGGACCAGAAACAGCGCCGCAAGCAGCGGGAAGAAACCCGGGCCGAAGTGGCCCGCATCACTTGTGCAGGCAGGCAGTGATATCAGATAGACGACCAGCATCGCCCGCATCACGAAGCGCCAGGAACGCGGCTCGCCGCCCTTGCCGGGCTCCCGGGGAACCGGCGCATCAGCCATGGCGACGGCCTGCAGCTCTCGCGGAACGCCTGATCGCCCGGGCATAAGACCACGCAATCAGTTCCTGCATGTAGTCGGCAGGGACAGCGCTGACGTTCACGATGGTGACCCAGTGGAATCTGGCCATGTAACGCGCGGGCTTGATGCCGGGCACATCGGTCAGTTCCAGGAGACGCTCAGGGGTTGCGCGAATGCTGAAACGCCACTTTTCCGGATCGCTGGTCTTGAAATAGGCGAACTTCCTGCCGCCCGAGTAATAAACGAGCACGTTGCCGGGCGGCCCAAACATCTTCGACGATGCGCCGGGATAGCGACTGCAATGTTCCTGGACTTCGGCAACATCCATTTTTCCTCCCGGAGCGCCTTGGTATTCGGGCCAGGGCAGAAGTACGTCAGCGCGGTCGACTGCCGGCAGGCAATCATGCACCCGCACATGACACGGGTTTTTGCTGCGCGCCAGCAGCAACGGATCATCGCGCCTGTTGCGGCCCGGGCAGGACTTCCCGGCACTGCGTTCGCGGTGCGAGTACAACGGACAGGCCGGCAGACGGGACAACGAACTCCTGGAAGCCGCGGCCGCCGTCCGGGTGCGCCTTGCGCGAATACTGCAGGCCAGCCGTCTTGAGGTAGGCCTCAAGCTGGTCCGGCGTCTGCACGGGAGGCAGGTCCGGAAGCTTGCGCTGCAGGACATCCAGGGTTGCGCACCCGCCCTCGCGGGAGAGAAGAAGCCATTCTGCCGCCCGGGCAGGCATCGCCGCGGTCAACGCGGCAAGCGACGCGTTCAGGAGCAAGGCCTTCCGGCTGGTCATGGCGACTCTCCTCTCCTTGCCGGATGGCCCGGCGCCTGCGCCCGGGTTGCGATTCGTCAGGGCCGTCGCGCCTGCGGCGAATGGTTAGGCGTACTTTTCACACAGAAAGCACCCCAAGAACAACCCACCAGCTAACGCGACCCCGCAAGAACTTCGTTTGGCTGCCTTAACCTCGAACTGATTCGGGACGGTGCTTTTAATTTTTTTGGAGCCACCCTGGGGATAACTCAGCTCCGAATGGCCCAGGGACAGAGCAAAAGCCCCAAGCGCCACCCTTCTCTTGATAGAAACCGCGTTAAGACGCCTAACGTTTGAGCTCAGCGGCGGCGCACACCATGGCCAGGGAAGAACCAAGGCCTGAGTTCGCCGTCCGCTGCAGCGAATGGTTAGCCGCCGCCTGAAGTGGCTTGGGCCTTTGGCCCCCAAGCCTAGCCCACTCAGCCCTGCTCACTTCTTGACCGCACCCGGCCAAAGTACCTATATTTGGTACTCATTGGTAATTGGAGGTGCCCCATGGCCAAGAACACCAGCGTAAGCCTCGGCGATCACTTTGAAGGCTTCATTGCCCACCAGGTTGAGACTGGCCGTTACGGCTCAGCCAGCGAAGTGGTGCGCGCCGGCCTGCGCCTGCTTGAAGACAACGAGAACAAACTGGCCACGCTTCGCCGCCTGCTCACCGAGGGTGAGCAAAGTGGGCGCGCCGAGTACAGCCATGACCAGCTGATTGCCGAGCTGGACGCCCGCCCGAAATGAAGCCATTTGCGCTCACCAAGAAAGCCAAGGCCGACTTACTCGAGATTGCCATTTACACGGAACAGCGTTGGGGCGTTGCCCAGCGAAACATTTACACCAAGCAATTCGATGAGGCATTTCACCTTCTGGCGAAGCACCCTGCAGCCGGCAAAGAGTGCGACTACATCAAGGTTGGCTACCGGAAGTTTCCGCAGGGAAGCCACCTCATCTTTTACCGCGACGGCACCGACTGCATGATTGAGGTCGTGCGGATCCTGCACAAAAACATGGATGTCGAGACCGAGCTGAGCGGCGGCTAACGTTTGAGCTCAGGCCGCGGCCCGTCAGGGCCGTCGCGCCTGGAGCGAATTGTTAGATGGCAGCGCTCCGGGATTCTCCGCAAGCCACGCGTGAAGAGCGGCGCTGGCCGCCACCACATGCTGCCCCCAATGAAGCAAGAAGTGGAAACGCCAGTGCCAGGCCGCTGCCGATACGTGCCCCAACCTATACAGATCTACGCCCCCTCGAAGGTCACGCCAGATGTCGCTCAGGTCATCGGACATGGCACCTACCACTGGCTTTTCTTCCAACTCCAGCGGATTGAAGCAAACCACATATAGTTGAAAGGGAAACTGTGAGAACCGACGAGCGACCCGCCTCTCATCAAGCTCTAGTATCTCCGGCGCATCCTCCTCTCCATAGACATCAGGGAGACTCAGCGCAAGTCGGTATAGCGTCGTCAGGTGCTTAAGCGCCTCAACAACCTCCAGTTCTGGGGATGATGCAGCTCCTTCTGCCCATTCGCAGTAGGCGTTAGCCGCTTTGTAGAAGTTTTCGATTTCCACGATGCTCTCTATGCCATCTAACGTTTGAGTTAAGGCGGACCCGCGTCAGCGGGGTCCGCCTTCAACGAATTGTTAGGCCGGAACAGCTACAGCCACGAGAAGTGCCCAACTGGCTACAGCGCACAGAGACGCTGGCACTCCTTCGCTACCGGCTGCCCCGGCCTCTCCTACTTGAACTGGAAACTACCAGCACTCACGAACACCGCGCTAGCTGACGAAGTACTTCGCACCCGGGTTTTCTCTGGCACTACGCTGCTTCGGTGTTTGAAGAACTCGCGGACGCGGCACGATGAAAGCGGCACAACCCAACTTCAGAACTCGAGATATAGGGCCTAACGTGTGAGCTCAGGGCGCGGCCCGTCAGGGCCGTCGACCCTGCAGCGAATGGTTAGCCGCATTCGTTAAAATAAAGCCTTTGCCGGCTTGCATTGCCCAGAAAAGATAATGGCGCTCTTTTGAGACCCCTTCTCCATTAGCACGAAATCACCGCTGTATCTGTTCAAGTTCACCCAAACCTCTTTGCGCCCTTGTCCTTGCAATGCGGGTTCAAGTTGCATAGCACCGCCAACGAGAACCCCGGAAAGCGGCATAAGTGGCATGCTTGCCTGTGCTCGGCCTATGGTTGATATCTCGATCGAAACCGCTTTCGCAGAAATTTGGACAAGGGCATCTGTCGTTGCCTGTCCACCGGGTATCAGAGGGTCATAGCCTGTTCCAGTGCAGTAGAGCGCACTGAACTCAGCGCCACCTCCAGATGCGGCACTGACCATTTGGGCCATAGAAATCGCGGCAAGCATCACAATGATTTTCTTCATGCCAACCTCTCCAATGCGGCTAACGTTTGAGCTCAGGCCGCGGCCCGTCAGGGCCGTCGCGCCTGCAGCGAATTGTTAGCCGACACACGCACTGAAAGCAATGCATCAACTAGCTCACCAAGAGAACCCTCACCTGCGCCCTCCCA